>NZ_JBDZDM010000001.1:0-1189875 GCF_040049175.1 Nocardioides asiaticus
AAGATGTTGTCGATGAACAACAGCACGTCCTGGCTCTGCACGTCGCGGAAGTACTCCGCCATCGTCAGCGCCGAGAGCGCCACCCGCAGCCGGGTGCCCGGCGGCTCGTCCATCTGACCGAAGACCAGCGCGGTCTGCCCCAGCACCCCGGCCTCCTCCATCTCCACGATCAGGTCGTTGCCCTCACGGGTGCGCTCACCCACACCGGCGAACACCGAGACACCACCGTGGTCGCGGGCCACCCGGGCGATCATCTCCTGGATCAGCACCGTCTTGCCCACACCCGCACCACCGAACAGGCCGATCTTCCCGCCCTGCACGTACGGCGTGAGCAGGTCGATCACCTTGATGCCGGTCTCGAACATCTGGGTCTTCGACTCCAGCTGGTCGAAGGCGGGCGCCTTGCGGTGGATGCCCCAGAGGTCGTCGTACTGCACGTCGCCGTCCTGACCCACGTCGAGGCGCTCTCCGAGCACGTTGAAGACGTGGCCGAGGGTTCCCGATCCGACAGGTACCTTGATGGAGTCTCCGGTGTCGGTGACCTGTGCACCGCGGACCAGCCCGTCGGTCGGCTTCAGCGAGATCGCCCGCACCATGCCGTCACCGATGTGCTGGGCCACCTCCAGCGGCAGCGTCGTCGACTCGCCGCCGAGGACGACCTCGACCTCGAGCTTGTTGTAGATCTCGGGCATCGCGTCGACGGGGAACTCCACGTCGACCACCGGACCGATCACCCGGGCGACCCGGCCGATGCCTCCCTCACTCGGTGTGATGACCTCGGTGATCCTCATGGTCACGACATCGGCCTCCCGGAGGCTCCGGAAGCCTCGGCACCGACCCCGGCGGACGCCTGCGAGGTCTCCTCCGTCCCGTCCTCGGACGGGTGGTTGATCCAGTCGACGAGGAGGTCGCCGTCCTTGGCGTCGAGGACGATGGTGGCGCCGTCGTGGATGTCGCCCGAGAGCAGCGCACGTCCGATGCGCGTCTCGACCTCGTGGGAGATGTAGCGCCGCAGCGGGCGCGCACCGTAGACGGGGTCGTAGCCCTTCTCGGCGATCAGCTCGCGGGCAGACGAGGTGAGCTCGAGCGTGAGCCGACGGTCCGAGAGGCGCCGCTTCAGATCGGAGATCTGGAGGTCGACGATCTCTTCGGTCTCGGCGAGGGTGAGCGGCTTGAACATCACGATGTCCTCGACGCGGTTGAGGAACTCGGGACGGAAGTGGGCGCGCAGGTCCTGCATGACGCTGTCCCGCGCCTCCTCGCTGATCTGCCCGTGGTCGTCCACGCCTTCGAGCAGGTAGACGGAGCCGATGTTGGACGTCATGATCACGACGGTGTTGCGGAAGCTGACGGTCCGACCCTGGGCATCGGTGAGGCGCCCGTCGTCGAGTATCTGGAGCAGCATGTTGAACACGTCGACGTGTGCCTTCTCGATCTCGTCGAAGAGCACGACGGAGTAGGGCTTGCGCCGGACCTTCTCGGTGAGCTGACCGCCCTCCTCGTAGCCCACGTAGCCGGGCGGGGCCCCGACCAGGCGGCTCACCGTGTGTCGCTCCTGGTACTCGCTCATGTCCAACCGGATCAGGTTGTCCTCGGAGTCGAAGAGTGACGCCGCGAGCGCGCGGGCGAGCTCGGTCTTGCCGACGCCCGTCGGGCCCAGGAAGATGAACGACCCGATCGGTCGACGCGGATCCTTGACGCCGGACCTCGCGCGGATGATCGCGTCGGCGACGAGGTCGACCGCCTCGTCCTGACCGATCACCTTCTCGTGGAGGAGGTCGTCGAGACGGAGGAGCTTCATCCTCTCGCCTTCCAGGAGCCTGCTCACCGGGATCGCGGTCCACCGCGCGACGACTTCGGCGATCTCGTCGGGCGTCACCTCCTCGCGGAGGACGCGGTCGCTCCCCTGCTTGGCCAGCAGATGCTCCTCTTCCGCGTGCAGGCGTCGCTCGAGCTCGGGGAGCTTGCCGTGACGCAGCTCAGCGGCACGGTTGAGGTCGTAGGCGCGCTCGGCCTCCTCGACCTGGTGCCGCACCTGCTCGAGCTCGGAGCGGACCGTCTGCAGCTTGCGGATCGCCCGGCGCTCCGCCTCCCACCGGGCAGTCAGGGCGTCGGCCTCGGCGCGAAGATCGGCGAGCTCCCGGCGTAGGACGTCGAGTCGCTCCCGGCTCGCGGTGTCCGACTCCTTGTCGAGGGCCGCCTCCTCGATCTCGAGCCGCATCACCTTACGGGTGATCGCGTCGAGCTCGGTGGGCATCGAGTCGATCTCCGTCCTCACCACGGCACATGCCTCGTCCACGAGGTCGATCGCCTTGTCGGGAAGGAACCGGTCGCTGATGTAGCGGTCCGACAGCGTCGCGGCGGCCACGAGTGCCGCGTCCTGGATGCGTACGCCGTGGTGCACCTCCAACCGGTCACGGAGCCCCCTCAGGATCGAGATCGTGTCCTCGACGCTGGGCTGGCCGACGTACACGGGCTGGAAGCGGCGCTCCAGCGCGGCGTCCTTCTCGATGGACTGGCGGTACTCGTTGAGCGTGGTGGCGCCGATGCAGTGCAGCTCGCCGCGCGCCAGCATCGGCTTGAGCATGTTCCCGGCGTCCATGGACCCCTCGGCCGCGCCGGCTCCCACGACCGTGTGCAGCTCGTCGATGAACAGCAGGATGCGTCCGTCCGCCTCGGTGACCTCGCTCAGAACCGCCTTCAGCCGCTCCTCAAACTCGCCGCGGTACTTCGCCCCCGCGACGAGCGATCCGAGGTCCAGGGCGAAGATCGTCTTGTCCTGCAGGCCCTCGGGGACGTCGCGGTTCACGATGCGTTGGGCCAGTCCCTCGACGATCGCCGTCTTGCCCACGCCGGGCTCGCCGATGAGGACGGGGTTGTTCTTCGTCTTGCGCGAGAGGATCTGGACGACGCGCCTGATCTCCTCATCGCGCCCGATCACCGGCTCCAGTGCGCCGGCGCGGGCGGCGGCCACCAGGTCGCGTCCGTACTTCTCGAGTGCCTCGTAGGAGGATTCCGGCGTCGTGCTGGTCACCCGCTGACTCCCCCGTACGTCGGCGAGCGCCTCCAGGACCCCCTCGCGGGTGACGCCTGCCTCCTTGAGGGTGCGACCCGCCGCCGTGCTCGAGCCCGTGTCGACGATCGCCAAGAGCAGGTGCTCGACCGAGACGTACTCGTCCTTCAAGTGCTCCGCGATGCCGGCGGCCGCGACCAACACCTCGTTGAGGCTCCGCGACGCGTGGATCTGCCCGGTTCCTCCGGTGCCGCTGACGCGCGGCAGGCTGGACAGGCGGCTCTCGACCTGGCCGCGCAGGGACGTGACGTCGATGCCGGAGCGCTCCAGGAGGCGCGCGACCAGACCGTCCCGCTGCTCGAGGAGGGCGAGCAGGAGATGCTCGACAGTGATCTCGGTGTTGCCGTAGCGCAACGCCAGCGTCTGTGCGTCGTGCAGAGCCTCCTGGGACTTCTCGGTGAGTCGGTTGAGGTCCATGGCTAGTCACCTCCGGGGTCGACGTGGGTGCGGGCGAGCTCGCTCTCGAGGGCCTCGATCCGGGCGAGCAGGTCGACGGCGAGCAGTGCGCCGAGATAGTTGAGGCCGAGGTCGCGTCGCAGCCGCGCCACCCGGGCCAGGCGCGCAGCGGCATCGCGGGGGAACAGAGGTGCGCGGGAGGTTCCTCCACGTGGCTCCAGGACACCGAGTCGGATCAGGCGCCGGACCAGATCGGGATGGAGGTCGGCCTCCCGGGCGAGCACCTCGACGGCAACCAGCGGGGCGCCATCGGGTCCCGAGCTTCGGACCGCCAGCACGGTCCGTGTGGTGGGGGTCATCAGTTCACCTTCCTCGGATCGAAGGAGGAGGCAGCCGCCAGCTCCTCGTAGAGCTCCCGCTCGCGGCCGTCGAGATGCTTGGGCACGACGATCTGGACCTGGGCGTAGAGATCGCCGTGCCTGCCGTCGCGCGTGGGCATTCCCTCGTCGCGGAGCCGTAGTCGCCGTCCCGTCGACGACCCCGCGGGCACCCTTACCCGCGCGGTGCCGGTGAGCGTGGGCACGGGCACCTGAGCACCCAGCGCCGCCTCGGACGGCGAGACCGGTACGTCGACGTACAGGTCGTTGCCGTCGAGCCTGAAGCGGGGGTGGGGCTTGATCCGGACCTTCAAGAACAGATCCCCGCGCGGGCCGCCGTCCGCTCCGGGGCCTCCCTCGCCCGCCAGCCGGATGCGCTGACCGGCGCGCGTGCCGACGGGGATCTTCACCTCGTAGCTGCGTCCATCGCCGAGGGAGAGTCGCCGCGTCCCGCCCACCGCCGCCTCCTCCAGCGTGAGGTCGATGGTGGCCTCGTGGTCGGCTCCCCTCATCGGCACCGTTCCCCCGAAGCCCTCGCCCGCGCGCCGCGGCCCCGCGCCCGGGCGGCGGCCGCCGAAGAGGTTCTCGAAGAAGTCGCTGAAGTCGTCACCGGTGGTGAAGTGGACGCCGCCGAAGTCGCCACCCCCGAAGCCCTCCGAGTCCGGCACCGGGTCGCCGGCGCGCCAGCTCGACCCGAGTCGGTCGTACTTCTCCCGCTTCTCGGGGTCGCGCAGCACCTCGTAGGCCTCCGCGATCTGCTTGAAGCGGTCCTCGGCCCCCGGCTCCTTGTTGATGTCGGGGTGGTACTTGCGCGCCAGCTTCCGGTAGGCGCGCCTGATCTCGTCCGAGGTCGCCGTGCGGGGAACGGCAAGCGTCTCGTAGTAGTCGTGGTAGCCGACTGCCATCAGAGCCCCCCGGCCGGTGCCGGCTCCCGGCGCGAGACCACGACCTCGGCGGGGCGAAGCACCGCGCCGTCGGACAGCTCGAAACCGGACCTCGCGACAGCGAGAACGGTGTGGTCGGGTGCATCGCTGTCGGCCTGTACGCCGACTGCCTCGTAGCGAGTGGGATCGAACGGCCTGCCCACCGGGTCCATCTGCTCAACACCGTGTCGCGCCAGAATGCTGTCGATCTGTCCGAGAACCGCGCTCAGTCCGGCATCGCCAGGGCGGTGGTGGAGTGCGCGCTCGACGCTGTCGCGTACCTCCAGCCACTCGCGAAGCAGGCCGTGCCGCGCCGTCGCTGCGCGCCGGTCCCCCTCCCGCTCGACCCTCTTGCGGTAGTTGTCGAGGTCGGCGCGCGCTCTGCGGTGCCGATCCTCGAGGACCGCCAGCTGGGCGCGCAGCTGCATGAGCTCGTCGACCACACCGGTGTCGCCGCCGTCGGCCGCCTCGTGCTCAGGCGCACCCTGTCCGGGCTCGGGTCGGGGGTCGGTCGAGCTGCCGTCACTCTCGGGTGAAGTCGGCATCGACGACGTCCTCATCCTCGTTCGCGCCGGTTGAACCGGAGCCGGGACCTCCGGCACCGGTCGAGGCCGCCCCCGGAAGGCTGTGGATCACCTGCTGGAGGTCGGCGACGAGCGGGCGCACCCGATCCAGACCGGCCTGCTGATCGACGGCAGCGCGCGCGTCGGAGACCAGCTGCTCGGCGCGAGCCTTCTCGTGCACCGGGAGACGGTCCTGGAGCTCGGTGACCAGCTGATCGGCCTGGTAGGCGAGGGAGTCCAGCTCGTTGCGGGCGTCGACCTCCTCGCGCCGTCGCTTGTCCTCGGCGGCGTGCTCCTGGGCGTCGGCGACCATCCGGTCGATGTCCTCCTGCATGAGGTTCGTCGACTCCTGGATCTCCACCCGCTGCTCGGTGCCGGTGTCCTTGTCGCGGGCGGACACACTGAGGATGCCGTTGGCATCGGTGTCGAAGGTGACCTCGATCTGCGGCGTACCCCGCGGGGCCGGGCGGATGCCCTCGAGGCGGAAGCGCGCCAGCTGCCGGTTGTCCGCCGCCAGCTCCCGCTCCCCCTGCAGCACCACGACGTCGACAGCCGTCTGGTTGTCGTCAGCAGTGGAGAAGACCTCGGTGCGTCGGGCCGGGATGGTCGTGTTGCGCTCGATCACCTTGGTCATGACCCCGCCCATCGTCTCCAGACCGAGAGACAGCGGCGTGACGTCGAGCAGCACCACGTCCTCGACCTCACCCTTGAGCACGCCCGCCTGAAGGGCGGCGCCGATGGCGACGACCTCGTCGGGGTTGACCGACATGTTCGGCTCCTTGCCGCCGGTCAAGCGCCGCACGAGCGCCTGGACGGCTGGAATGCGCGTGGAGCCACCGACCAGGATCACCTCATCGATGTCGTCGGCGGTGAGCTTGGCATCGTTCAGGGACTGCTCGACCGGCCCCCGGGTGCGTTCCACCAGATCCTTGGTCAGCTGATCGAACTTGGCTCGGCTCAGGGCGATGTTGAGGTGCTTGGGGCCGGCCGCGTCGGCCGTGATGAACGGCAGATTCACCGTGGTGGTCGTGGTCGTCGAGAGCTCGACCTTCGCCTTCTCCGCCGCCTCGTAGAGCCGCTGCAGCGCCTGCGCATCGCTCCGCAGATCGATGCCCTGGTCCCGCTGGAACTCCTCGGCCAGCCAGTCCACGATCCGCTTGTCGAAGTCGTCTCCGCCGAGGTGCCCGTCGCCGCTGGTGGAGCGCACCTCCACGACCCCGTCGCCGACCTCCAGGATCGAGACGTCGAAGGTGCCGCCGCCCAGGTCGAAGACGAGCACCGTCTCCGACCCGGCCTTGTCGAGACCGTAGGCGAGCGCCGCCGCCGTCGGCTCGTTGATGATGCGCAGGACCTCCAGGCCTGCGATCCGACCTGCGTCCTTGGTCGCCTGCCGCTGCGCGTCGTTGAAGTACGCCGGCACGGTGATGACCGCCTCGGTCACCCGCTCCCCCAGGAACTTCGCCGCATCGTCGGCGAGCTTGCGCAGGATCAGCCCCGAGATCTCCTCCGGCGCGTATTCGCGGCCCCGGATGTCGAACCTCACCGCGTCGTTGGGACCCTTGACCACCGGGTAGGAGACGATCTTCGCCTCCTCGTCGACCTCTCCCCACTTCCTGCCGATGAACCGCTTCGCAGAGTAGATCGTGGCCTCCGGGTTCAGGATCGCCTGCCGCCGTGCCACCTGGCCGACAAGGCGTTCGCCGTCCTGGGTGAACGCCACGACCGACGGCGTCGTACGCCCGCCTTCGGCGTTCGGGATGACCTCTGCACGGCCCCCCTCCATCGTGGCGGCCACCGCCGAGTTCGTGGTCCCGAGGTCGATGCCGACTGCCTTGGCCATGGCGCTTCTCTCTTCTTCCGATGACGGATGGGCTCGTTGGCGAAGGCCTGCTCCGCGTCCGCTGCAGGGCCTCTGTCTGGCGTTTCTACCGCCGTCGCAGGACGCCGACCACGAGCCGCCCGAACCGTTGTCGGCGCGGACAGCACAGGTTGTGCGGCGTACACGCGGACTGCAGATCGTCGCCACGGACACGCTCGCCGTCCGGTGTTCGTCTTGCGACCACAGGTGCACGTGCGCGAGCGTGAACCGCCCATCGTCCACTCAGGCAGGTCAGTGTGAGCACTGTCGACGTCGCCGGACCGACCGGTTCCGAGTCTCCCGTACGGACAGCTGGTGCCTCGTGACCGGCGGCGACCGGCTACCGATGGCCGCATGGACCCGGTTGTCCTGGGCGGGCGGGACCGGCGTCGCGGGGACGGTGATCGCGGTCTTCTTCGTCGACGCGCCGTTGGCGATCCTGCTGGGGATCGCCTCCCTGCACGTTGCATTCGTGGTCACCGGCTGGGCGGTGCTGTGGCCCCTGGACGCACCCGGGACACAGGCGAACGCCCGACGTGAGGACTTCCGGCCGGCCGTCGAGGAGCTCGTGGTCGTCGCCATCTCGCTGTGCGGCCTCTTCGGCATCGCCATGTTGATCATTCGCGGCGGTTCGAGCACGGAGCGGGTCGCGGCGGCGATCGCGCTGTGCGGAGTGTTCGCCGCGTGGGCGAGCCTGCACCTGATGTACGCGTCGCGCTATGCCTACCTCTACTACGTCACCGGGGACGGCTCGGGGATCGACTTCAACTCGCAGGAGGCGCCGGCCTACCGCGACTTCCTCTACTTCAGCTACAACCTGGGCATGACATACCAGGTCTCCGACACCACGGTGTCGAGCCCGATCATCCGCGCCGTGGTGCTCAGGCACACCCTGTTGTCGTACGTCTTCGGTGCCGTCGTCCTGGCGAGCACCATCAACCTCGTCGCGGGCATCGCGTCCGGCTGACCCTCTGGGTCTCCTGGAGCGTTCTCACGCGTCTCGGGAGTCCGTGGGGCGATGGATCATCGCCCGGTTGCGCGGCACCGTTCCCGGTGAGCCGGACACGAGCGCCGTGACCGGCTCGAGCCGAAGCGCATAGGAGGCCGTGGTCAGCTCGGCGATGTCGATGGGGTCGCTGAACGACCGCCCGGTCAGCTCCTGGATGCGCCGCAACCGGTTGCGGACCGTATTCGGGTGGCAGTAGAGGACATCTGCCGAACGCTCTGCCGAGCCCGCGTGGTCGAGGTACGCCGCGAGGGTCTGCAGGAGCAGGTCCCGGTCCTCCGACGGCTGCTGTAGCACACCGCCCAGCACCTGCTGTGCCAGCCGGCGCCCCTCGGTCGGCTCCGACACCATGAGCGCGGCCAGCGGGCTCTGCTCGAACGTGTGGACGCCGACCTGCCCCGGGCGCATCCCCGCAAGCGCGGCCTGGGCCAGCCGCAGCGCACGCGGGGTGTCGGGCAAGGCACGATAGGCCGGGCTCACTCCGGTACGCGCGGTGGCCAGGTCACGCAGGGCCTGCAGCACAGTCTCGACGTCCTCGGGCTGGAAGGACACGATGCCCATCTGCTGGGCCGGCGTGAGTCGCCACGCGGATACGATCCGACGCTCCGCCAGCCGCTGCTCGACGTTCGGCATGCTCTCCTCGGCCAGGCCGCGGGTCTCGGCGACGATGACCATGAGGCTCGAATCAGGCGCGAAGCCGAGCAGCGCGGCCGCCTCCCACGGACCGGACTCCGGACCCGGCCGGCCGTGCAGCAGGGCTTCGACCACGGCGCCACGGCGCCTCTGCTCGGCCAAGAGCAGCTCCGCAGTCATGGCGCGGTAGGCCTCAGTGAGCGCCACCGCATGCTCATCGGTCAGCTCCCACAGCAGGCTCGCCGTCCGGATCAGAGAGTCCGTCAGCGCGGGTTGCCTGGTGTGATGGACGTAGTCGACCATCCCGTTCCACAGCGCCCCGAAGCTGAGGCGGTAGGCGCGAAGGACCTCCGGGAGTGGAACGTTCTGCTGCGCCCGCCTCCGCCCGGTCTTCTGCGGTGCCGTCAGGTCGAGAGGCGCCTGCGGATTCCCGAGTGCGGTGACCATCGAGCGCAGGTTGCGCGCGACCGATCTCTTGAGCTCGGCCAGCGACACGATCTGCTCGGCTCGGTCGCCGTAGTAGGCGGGCACGCGGGCCGCGATGTCCGCGCACGCCTTCTCGATGAGGCCGGGCAGGTTGCCAGCGGCCCAGCTGGCCAGCTGGGCCCGGCCACTGCGCTGTCCATGTATCCGGCCTTCTCCCACCAGGCCCACTCTTCCATGAGCCTGGCAGCGCGATCGCCGACCTTCGTAGATCGCCCGGTTCGAGGATCACGAAGCTCGGTGACGAGCCCGCTGAGTCTCATCCGCGACGGGCCTCCGCCTCCGCCTTTGCCGCTAGGCGCCTGCCGACCTTCGTCGTGACGAATGCCCCGGCCGCCCCCACTGCCACGGCCCCGACGGCCCACCAGGGACCACGACGCTCTGTGCCCAACGCGCGGTCGAGTGAGAACGCGCCCGGCCCGTCCTGCGCCAGCGTCGCGAGGGCGGCGATGAGCGCGAGGTTGTACTCGTAGCCGCCCTTGGTGTTCCACAGGCCATCGGACCAATGAGCGTCCTTGATCGCAGTGGTCATGACACCGATCAGGGCGGATGTCGCGAGCGGGGTGCCGAGACCAGCCACGACCAGGGCGCCTGCCCCCGCCTCGACCACGCCGGCCACCACCGCCTGCTGGCGTGGTGGGTACAGCTTGAGCGACCTCATCATCTGCTCGGTCCCGTCCAGGCCCGGTCCGCCGAACCAGCCGAAGAGCTTCTGCGTGCCGTGCCCGATGAACAACCCGCCGATGGTCAGACGCTCCGCGAGGCGCGCAATGTCCATGACCCCGTCAACTCCTTCTGGCCGACCTCGAGGGCGTTCTATCCCGATTCAGTGGGCACCGGTCCACGGGCATCGAAAGGTTGGAGGGTTCTACAGAGCCGCCTGTCGCCGGTCACCGGACCGCGCAAGGCCTCCCCGGCAGGGGTAGCCAACGGCGGCGGCGAGAGAGATCGTCGACGGTTGTGAGCGTGGCGTCCGGAGCGGCGTCACAGCAGCTCCCAGGGCAGGAGCCCCGGTCTGCTGGCCGAGCGCGTCACCAGGGCGGCGGACCGCCGGGATGTGCGACCAGCAGGAGATCGGAACGGCAGGAGGGGACAAGCCAGATGTCGCCGAGCTTGTTGGCCATGGCCCAAGCAGAGCCGTCCCAGTTGCTGCCGGCACGCGAGCAGATGGCCTTCACGCTCGGTTTCCACATCATCCTCGTGCCGTTCGGTGTCGCCTTCACGTTCATCACGATGCTCGCGAACTATCGGGCCATCCGACATGGCGACGCCAACGCGCGGCTTCTGGCGGAGCGCTGGTCGAAGGTGGCGGCGGTGTTGTTCGCGGTCGGCGCTGTCTCGGGCACGGTGCTCTCCTTCGAGATGGGCCTGCTCTGGCCGGGGCTGATGAGCACGTACGGCGCGGCGTACGGCGTCCCGTTCGCGGTCGAGGGGATCTTCTTCTTCCTAGAGGCGATCTTCGTCGCGATCTACATCTACGGGTGGAACCGGATGCGGCCGTGGCTGCACTTCTGGTGCGGTCTACCTGTCGTGCTCGCCGGTGTAGGAGGAACCTTCTCCGTCGTCGCCGCGAACAGCTGGATGAACACCCCCGGCGGCATCACGTTGCAGGACGGCAAGGTCGTCTCCGTCGACATGTGGAAGGTGTTCTTCAACCAGTCCTTCTGGTACGAGGCGCTCCACATGCTGTTGGCCGCATATGTGGTCGCCGGCTTCGCTGTCGCGGGCGTGTACGCCGTCGGGATGCTGCGCGGCCGCCGCGGCGGCTACCACCGACTGGGGCTGCTCATGCCTCTCACCGTGGGCGGCATCGCGTCGGTGCTGCAGATCGTGATGGGCGACTTCATCGCCCGCTACGTCTTCGACTCCGAGCCAGCGAAGTTCGCCGCGATCGAGGCGCTCCCACACACCCAGGACCAGGCGCCTGAGGTGCTCGGGGGCATCTTCGTCAACGGCGACGTGCGGTTCGGGCTCCCCATCCCGTCGGGCGCATCCCTGCTGTCGGGGTTCAAGCCGTCGACCACCGTGCAGGGCCTGGACGCCATCCCGGCCTCAGTACGCCCGCCCGACCACCTCGTCGCGATCGTCCATCTCGCCTTCGACGTGATGGTGGGCACCGGCTTCGCCCTGGCTGCCCTCGCACTGTGGTTCGCGGTGTCGTGGTGGCGTACGCGCGCCCGGCGCCCTGGCCGGTGGTTCCTGCGTGCCGTGGCCGTCAGCGGCCTGGTCGCGGTGGTCTCCTTGGAGGCGGGCTGGGTCGTCACCGAGGTCGGGCGGCAGCCATGGACGGTCGTCGGGCTGTTGCTGACCCGCGATGCGGTGCAGCGCTCGGGCAACGTCTGGCCACTCTTCGCGGGCGCCCTGGCGATCTATGTCGGCATCACCGTCGGCGCCGTCTACGCATTGCGCGCCCTGCGGCGCAGCTGGGCACGCGGAGAAGCGATCTCCGGACCCTACGAACCGGGGAGAGCGGTCGGCGGCGCGCGCTGTACGGAGCAGACATGACGATCGCGGTCGGATGCGTCCTCCTGGTCGGCATCGTGCTCTACGGCGTCTTCGGCGGCGCCGACTTCGGTGCCGGCCTGTGGGACCTCACCGCCGGCGGCGCGCACCGCGGGAAGCGGGCCCGGGATCTGATCGACCACGCCATCGGTCCCGTGTGGGAGGCGAACCACACCTGGTTGATCTTCTGTCTGGTCATCCTGTGGTCGGGCTTCCCCACCGCATTCGCCGCCATCGTGACGACCCTGTACATCCCCCTGGGCATCTCGGTCCTCGGTATCGTGCTGCGCGGATCGGGCTTCGCCTTCCGCAAGGTTCTCACCGGTTCCTTGGGCCGTCAGATCAACAGCGTCGCCTTCGCCATGCCCTCGGTGATCACCCCCTTCGGGTTCGGCACCGTCGCCGGTGGCATCGCCTCGGGCAGAGTCCCCAGCGACGGCTACGGCGATCCCGTCACCAGCTGGCTGAACCCGACCTCGCTCCTCGGCGGAGTCCTCGCCGTGATGACCTGCAGCTATCTCGCCGCGCTCTTCTTGACCGAGGAGGGCCGACACGCGGGCGCACCCGATCTGGTGGCCTGGGCGCACCGGCGCGCGATCCTCGCAGCCGGGGCAGCCGGCATCGTGGCGCTGGCGGGCCTTTTCGTGCTTCACGAAGATGCGCGGCGACTGTTCGACCGGCTCACGGCTCCGGCCCTGCCCCTGGTCCTGGTATCCGCGGTCGCGGGCCTGGCTGCCCTCGCCGCCACCATGTCTCTCGCGGACCGGTGGCGGTGGCGCCCGGTGCGCGGGCTCGGTGCACTCGCGGTGGCGGCCATCCTCGCCGGATGGGGCGTCGGCCAGTACCCCTACCTCCTGGGCGACCACCTGACGATCTCCGACGCCGCCGCGCCGCCGCAGACGATGGACTCCCTGATCGTGGTCGCCGGCCTGGCCGCGGTCTTTGTGGTTCCGCCACTGGCGTGGCTGCTGCTCCTCACCCAGCGCGGCGAGCTCTCCGATCCGGACGCGACCAGCCCTCGACGCTGACCGAGGCGCCCTACCCGCTGCTAGCCAGAGCCGCTGGGCGTCACCACACCGAGCCATGTCGCCGGGAACAGGCCCCCTGCTGCTGCGCCCTCATCGGGGCTAGCGTGTGGTCATGGCGAGGTGGAGCCCACTGGAATGGCCGGTGGTCCGGCAGGTTCTCAGCGGAGACCTGCTCGGCCGCGGTCCGGCGGTCACGTCGGCCCGTACCCGCGAGATCGCGCCACGAACCTCCACGGCCGACCGCGTCGTGCAGAGCGTCTGCCCGTACTGCGCTGTCGGCTGCGGCCAACGCATCTTCGTCAAGGACGAGCGTGTCGTCCAGATCGAGGGCGACCCGGACTCCCCCATCTCGCGAGGACGGCTCTGCCCGAAGGGCGCGGCGAGCGAGCAGCTCGTCAACTCTCCGGGCCGACAGACGGCTGTGCTGTATCGCGCACCTCGCGCGACCGAGTGGCAGCGACTCGACCGCGACACCGCGATCGACATGATCGCCGACCGCTTCATCGAGTCCCGACGCAACACCTGGCAGCAACTCGACGACAAGGGTCGTCTGCTGCGCCGCACGATGGGCATAGCCGCCCTCGGAGGCGCCACGCTCGACAACGAAGAGAACTACCTGATCAAGAAGCTCTTCACCGCTGCCGGCGCGATCCAGATCGAGAACCAAGCCCGCATTTGACACTCCGCCACGGTTCCCGGTCTGGGAGCTTCGTTCGGACGTGGCGGCGCCACGCAGTTCCTCCAGGACATGGCGAACGCCGACTGCATCATCATCCAGGGCTCCAACATGGCCGAATGTCACCCGGTCGGCTTCCAGTGGGTCGAGGAGGCCAAGTCCCGGGGGGCGAAGGTCATCCACATCGACCCCCGCTTCACCCGGACCTCCGCAATCGCGCACAAGCACATCCCCATCCGCGCGGGCTCCGACGTGGTCCTCCTGGGGGCGTTGATCAATCACGTGCTCACCCACGACCTCTGGTTCAAGGAGTACGTCGTGGCCTACACCAACGCCGCGACCGTCGTGAACGACGGCTTCCGCGACACCGAGGACCTCGGCGGCCTCTTCTCCGGGTACGACCCCGACACGGGGCACTACGACCCCTCGACCTGGGCGTACGCCGAGAGCGCGGACGCCTCGGCCAACGAGCCCGAACCGGGTGCGTCCGCCTCGGCCCGGGCCGCGGGCGACGAGCACGGTAGCGGCGGTCCACCGCTGCGCGACTCCCAGGTATTGCGCGACGAGACCCTCGAGCACCCACGATCGGTGTTCCAGATCCTCAAGCGGCACTACGCCCGCTACACCCCCGGGATGGTCCGCGACGTCTGTGGCATCGACCCCGACGACTTTGCCTATCTGGCGCAGGCGCTCACCAGCAACTCCGGCCGCGACCGGACCACGTGCTTCGCGTACGCCGTCGGGTGGACCCAGCACACGCTCGGCGCCCAGTTCATCCGCACCGCCTCGATCCTGCAGCTCCTGCTGGGCAACGTCGGCCGCCCGGGCAGCGGCATCATGGCGCTGCGCGGGCACGCCAGCATCCAGGGATCCACCGACATCCCGACCCTGTTCAACCTGCTGCCCGGCTACCTGCCGATGCCGATGGTCGGACGCCACGACACGCTCAGCGACTACCTCGAGGCGATCGCATCCAAGAAGCAGAAGGGCTTCTGGGCCGACGCCGACGCCTACACGGTGAGCCTGCTCAAGGCGTGGTGGGGTGAGGCGGCGACGGCGGAGACCGACTGGGCCTACGACTATCTGCCCCGGCTGAGCGGACCGCACGGCACCTACCAGACGGTGACCGACATGCTCGCCGACAAGGTGGAGGGCTACTTCCTCCTCGGCCAGAACCCTGCCGTCGGCTCTGCGAACGGCCGCATGCAGCGACTCGGGATGTCCCACCTGAAGTGGCTCGTCGTACGCGATCTCAACATGATCGAGTCGGCCACCTGGTGGAAGGACGGCCCCGAGATCGCCTCCGGCGAGCTGCGCACCGAGGACATCGCCACCGAGGTCTTCTTCCTGCCGGCCGCGAGCCACGTCGAGAAGGCAGGCTCCTTCACCCAGACCCAGCGCCTGCTCCAGTGGCGCCACAAGGCCGTCGCACCTCCCGGCGACTGCCAGAGCGACCTCGACTTCTTCTACGAGCTCGGACGACGGATCCGGCAGCGCTTGGCCGGGTCTACCGACGCACGCGACCGCCCGCTCCTCGACCTCACCTGGGACTACCCCCTCGATCAGCACGGCGACCCCGACCCCGAAGCCGTCCTGGCGGAGATCAACGGGCACCAGCACACCGGGCCGGACGCCGGGAGACCGCTCTCTGCCTACACGGAGCTGCGCGCGGACGGCTCCACGACTGCAGGGTGCTGGATCTATACGGGCGTGTACGCCGACGGCGTCAACCAGGCGGCCAACCGGGTCCCGCAAGGCGGCTCCTCACCCAGCCAGCCGGAGTGGGGCTGGGCATGGCCGGCCAACCGGCGGATCCTCTACAACCGCGCCTCGGCCGACCCCGAGGGCAAGCCTTGGAGCGAGCGCAAGCGGTGGATCTGGTGGGACGAGGCACAAGGCCGCTGGGTCGGCGACGACGTCCCGGACTTCGTCGTCGACCGGGCACCCGGGACACGGCCGGACACTCACCTCGGCGGCCCGGACGCACTGGCCGGCGACGACCCCTTCGTGATGCAGGCCGACGGAAAGGGCTGGCTGTTCGCTCCCAAGGGCCTGGTCGACGGGCCCCTGCCCACCCACTACGAGCCACAGGAGTCACCGGTCACGAACGCGCTCTATCCGCAGCAGCAGAGCCCCACCCGGATCACCTTCCCGCGCACCGACAACCTCAGCGCTCCCAGCGCCGGCGCGCCGGGTTCGGAGGTGTACCCCTACGTGTTCACGACCTATCGGCTCACCGAGCACCACACGGCGGGCGGGATGAGTCGCTGGCTGCCGTACCTCTCCGAGCTGCAGCCCGAAATGTTCTGCGAGGTCTCCCCCGAGCTCGCCGCCGAGCGCGGACTGGAGAGCTACGGGTGGGCCACGATCGTGTCCCCACGGGCGGCCATCGAGGCACGGGTGCTGGTCACCGACCGCGTACGACCCCTGACGATCGGCGGTCGCACCGTCCACCAGATCGGTCTCCCCTACCACTGGGGCGTGGGCACGGATGCCGTCGTGAGCGGCGACGCCGCCAACGATCTTCTCGGCATCACACTCGACCCCAACGTGCAGATCCAGGAGTCCAAGGCCGGTTCGTGCGACATCCGACCGGGCCGGCGTCCACGCGGCGAAGAACTCCTGAGGCTCATCGCCGAGTACCAGACCCGATCCGGTGCCACGATCGAGACCGACAACGTCCTGATCACCGATCCGGCACACGAGTCCGTCCAACCGCCCGCAACCCGCGACGACCCCGGATCGGAGGGCTGGAGCCGATGGTGATCGCCGCGCGAGCATGCCTACCGGACAGGTCCAGGAGGGAACGCTGATGGGTCAGCTAGCAGGACGCACCGATCCCGCCGCCGACGCAAGGTGGGCCAGCATCAAGCCCAGGAAGGGCTTCTTCACCGACACCTCGATCTGTATCGGGTGCAAGGCATGCGAGGTCGCCTGCAAGGAGTGGAACCACAACCCTCGCGACGGCGACCTGCAGCTCCTCGGGTCCTCCTACGACAACACCGGCGCGCTCGGTGCCAGCACCTGGCGCCATGTGGCCTTCATCGAGCAGGACCACGAGCGCATCGGGCAGGCGCGCGAGAGCGGACGCGCACTGATCGATCTCGGCATGCCCGGTCTGGGCGCACCCGCCGCACCAGCGACGGCTGCGGAGACCGCACCCCCGGACACACCGGAGTTCCGCTGGCTGATGTCGTCGGACGTATGCAAGCACTGCACGCACGCCGGTTGCCTCGACGTGTGCCCCACTGGCGCGCTGTTCCGCACCGAGTACGGCACCGTCGTCGTACAGGCGGACGTCTGCAACGGCTGCGGCACCTGCGTGGCCGGCTGCCCGTTCGGCGTCGTCGAGCGCCGTGATGACGGCACGGCCGCCCCGAACACGAAGCGCGGGGTGCAGCGCGCCGCAGACCCTGAGGTGACGAATGTCGGCGTCGCGCAGAAGTGCACGCTCTGCTACGACCGGATGGTCGAGGGACAGACGCCTGCCTGTGCCCAGACCTGCCCGACCACGTCGATCAAGTACGGCGACCGCGACGAGATGGTCGCCCAGGCCAAGGGGCGCGTCGCCGAGCTCCACGCCCAAGGGATGACCGAGGCACGTCTGTACGGCGCCAACGACGACGACGGTGTCGGCGGCACCGGCTCGATCTTCCTCCTGCTCGACGAGCCCGAGGTCTACGGTCTCCCGCCCGATCCGAGGGTGCCGACCGCCGACCTGCCGCGGATGTTCAAGCGTGCCGGTCTCGCTGCCGCCGGGATGCTCGCAGCCGTCGCCATCGCCTTCGCGAAGGAGCGCGCATGAGCACCTCCGAGTTCGACAGCCTGCGTCCGCCCGAGCCGCCCGGCAAGCGGTCTCGGGGCAGGCGGCGCCGACGGCCCGGAGCGCATGGAGCCGACGGCTCGCGCGAGATGCCGATGGTGCCCGAGGCCGAGTTCACCTCGTACTACGGCCACCCGGTCGTCAAGCCGGCTCCCTGGGGCGACGATGTCGCGGCGTACCTGTTCCTCGGTGGCGTCGCCGGCGGCTCCGCGCTCCTCGCTGCCGGCGCCCAGGTCGCCGGTCTCGCGGCGCTGCGTCGGAACTGCCGACTGGCCGCCCTGAGCGCCGTCGGACTCGGAGGTGCGGCGCTCGTCCGGGACCTGGGCCGGCCAGAACGTTTCCTCAACATGCTGCGCACCATCAAGCTGACCTCTCCGATGAGCCTCGGTTCCTGGATCCTCAGCGCCTTCAGCGCCGGCGCGGGCGTCGCGGCCGCGAACGAGATCGATCGGATGAGTGGCGAGAGGCTCCCACTGGGACCGTTCCGCTCCCTGCTCCGCGCCCTCGAGGCCCCTGCCGGGTTCGAAGCCGCTGCGCTCGGCGCGCCGCTGGCGGTCTACACCGCGGTCCTTCTCGCCGACACGGCCACGCCCACTTGGAACGCCTCGCAGGGCGAGCTCCCGTTCGTGTTCGTCAGCTCCGCAAGCCTGGCTTCAGCCGGGCTCGCGATGGTCACCACCCCAGTCAGCGAGACCGGACCCGCACGCACGTTGGCCGCGCTGGGGGTCGCCGGTGACCTAGCCGCAACGCGGGTCATGCGTCGCCGGATGGACCCCGTCGCGGCCGAACCGCTGCACACTGGCAGGGCGGGGGCCATGCTGCGCTGGAGCGAGGCACTGGCGATCGCGGGCGGGCTCGGCGCCCTCCTCGGAGGGCATCGGCGCAGCGTCGCGGCGATCGCTGGGACTGCTCTGCTCGCCGCCTCGGCGCTCACGCGGTTCGGCGTGTTCCATGCCGGGATCCACTCCGCCAAGGACCCTCGCTACACGATCGAGCCCCAGCGACGTCGACTCGCTGCCCGACGGGCGGCCGGCGTCGCGAACGACTCGATCACCACGGCCGGCTGACAAGGCGCCGAGCGGTTCCGTCCAGCGACCGGCGTCGAGACGCCTCCGTGTCGAGACGCCCCCGGGCTCGCACCGGACCTTCACGGGGCTACCACAGCCTCCTGTAGCCGCCCGACTACGCTGCACCAACTGCTCCCCATGCGCATACTGTTAGCGGTCGTCACCCGGTCGCGGCATCGACGATGCCTTGCAGCCGGTCCCCGTGAGCGCCGCGCCAGTAGAGCTTCCCGCAGGCTGAGCAGCGACGGAACGTCTCGTAGCAGCGCCGCGTGCCAGCGGGCAGCAGCGCTTCGACTTCGCGCTTGGGCACGTCGAGAAGTGTCCCGTTGCAGGCCGGGCACCGCGTCCAAGGATGCAGCGGCGGTGCGAAACGCTCGAGCACCTCGCGCACCTGCTCGTCCGGTGCCTGATGGTTGATGTGCGCGCCCCAGCGCAGGGCACGGCGGTGCAGCAAGCCGCGGTCGCGGGTGAGCAGGATCCGTTGCTCGGCCAGTGAGGCCTCGAGCAAGGTGTCGTCGTCGGCCCGCTGGTCGTAGGTCGTGTCCAGGCCGAGCAGCCGCATCCGGCGGGCCAACGTGCCCAGATGGACGTCGAGCACGAACCGCGGGGGCGAGGTCGGAGCTGGCTGTGGCTGGCAAACCTCTGTGACCACGATGCGGTCACCGGGCCGCGGACGGTATGCGGGGTCGACCGGCCGGCCATCCAGGAGCAGCTCACCGACCTCGGTCTTCGGTACGCCGACGGCAGCCAACAGGTGTCCGACCGTCGAGGTGCCGTCCACCGGCATCTCCCGCTCGGCGTACCTCTTCTTGGCTGGGAGGAAGAACTGCAGCGGAGGCGGTACGACGAAGGTCACCCCGTCTGGGTCCATGCCCCCATGCTGACCCGCCCTTTTCCGCGATTCCACCAAGCCGGCACCGGCCGTAGCGTCGGCGTCATGACAGCGGCGAACCCATGAGAGGCAGCACCATGGCATGGACTGAGGCACAGCTTGACCGGATCGGCCGCACCGACACCGTCGAGATCAGCAGCTACCGCCGGGACGGGACGTTGCGGCGCTGGACGCCGATCTGGATCGTCCGCGCGGGCGATGAGCTCTACATCCGGTCGGCCTACGGCACCGAGGGCGGCTGGTACCGCTACGCCACCCGCAGCAGCGCCGCCCGCCTGCGCGCCGGCGGTGAGGAGGTCGACATCGCCCTCGAGCCGGCCGCAGATCAGGCCACCAACGACGCCGTCGCGGCGGCGTACGAGGCGAAGTACCACGCGCAGCCGAGCTCGCTGCGTCCCATGCTGGCTCCTCCCGCGGCGGGTACGACGACACGCGTCGTCCCGGCCGCCGCCTCCTGACCGCGGGTACCGGGGACCGCGGCGGCGGGTGCGGGCCTGCGCGTCACCGGGTACGCATTCGCGGCGGACGCGGAGATGTCGTGGCCTGCGCGGCCGGCGAAGGCCGGCTATGGGCTGGTGCCGACCGGAGCGGGTACGGTGCAGATGTGCGGGGTGACCGCGTGGAGATCGTCATCGACGCGGGTGACGAGGTGCGCACCTACGAGATCGAGGCGACGCGAAACGGGCGCCGGGTCGAGATCGAGACTGGGCGCGGAATGGTGACCGTCACCGAGGTCACTCGCGGCGGGACGCCTGTGCGCACGGCGCGGTTCATGGCCAACCGGATCCTCGCGCTCGTCGAGCACCCCGCCGCTGATGCCAACATCGCCCGGGACCTGCCCGATCTCTGACCGCGACGCGGCGCAGGGCCGATACTGCCTCGGTGGGCGTACGCAACTACCTGGTCGAGGGTGTCTCGGGCACCGGGAAGACCTCGGTCTGCAACGAGTTGACCCGACGTGGGCACCACGCGATCAACGGCGACAGGGAGCTGGCCTACCAAGGCGACCCCGAGACCGGGGAACCCACCGACGGCGCCTCGCACGAGCACCACATCTGGGACGTCAGCCGAGTACGGGCACTGATCGCCGACCGGAGCGACGACGTCACCTTCTTCTGCGGAGGCTCACGCAACTTCTCGAACTTCCTCGATCTCTTCGATGAGGTCTTCGTCCTCGACGTCGATCTCGACACCTTGCTCCATCGCCTCGACCATCGACCGCCAGACGAGTGGGGCTCGAAGCAGTCGGAGCGCGAGCTCATCATCCGACTGCACCGAACCAAGGAAGACATCCCTGGGAACGGTGTCGTGATCGATGCGACTCGGCCGCTGGCGGCTGTCGTCGACGCGATCCTGCGGCATGTGGGCCTGCTCGACGGCGCCGACGGACCGATATAGGCGACGTAGGGGCGCTCGCACTGCGGCCCGCCATCACACCCCTGCGCCAATCACGGATGCGCGACGGGGTGGGCGCCGACTGGGGAACTGTTCACCACAACCGGGCTGGTGCTCGTGGTGGAGACCAGGGGCGACTTGGTGTCGGCGATCACGTAGGTGCCGAACAGCAGGAGATGCGCTCTGATCGCAGGTGGCGGTGGCGAGCATGTCCCGCAGTCGGGCACCCTGATCGCCGCGCCCTCGGCGGATCCGGTCTCGACGATCCCGACCGGCTTGTCGGCCGCCTGCCTGGAGCGTGGAATCGAAAAGCCGGGGAAACTGGTCCACGCTCCGACGCCTACACGGCACGCCAGCTGTCGCGGTCCAGCCGGACAACATCCGCGACACGCTGCCCGGGAAGTGCCCGGGAAGTAGGCTCCGGGTCGCTCCCACCGAGTCCGTGCACCGTTGTGTCGCACTCCACATTCCAGGCGTCTCGGACTTAGGCCACGTGCGTGGCCGGCGCCTCATGTCGTGACGGTCTCGCCGAGTCCCGGGAGCACATTGCGTTCCCCCGACCTCATGGATCTCTGGGTCGCTGTCCGCCATCGCCTCAACGCGGCCACACCACATTGAGGCCATGTGCGAAGGCCCCGCGGCCGGCCTGCCGATGCCCGAACCCATGGCGACGCCGGTGAGAAGTGTGATCGGTGGGGCGCATCGGTCAAATCCGCAACCTAACGACTAACGAAAGCCCGAGGCATGGACACCCCCGGGCGGTCGAGGCGGCCGCAAGGCGCAGGCCGACGCCGGTCAGGCCGAGCAGCATCCCGTTCAGACGACGATCAGCGCGCCCGGCCATGGCCGGTGACGACGTCGGCGACCTGCTCCACGTCGGCGGGTGCGGAGCCTTGCCACGCCACGTGCAGGTCGGGACGCACAAGAACGAGGTCCGCGCCGCATATTCGGCGGGCGCCAAGAGAGGACACGTCGACCACCTCGACGGGTGCACCCCGCCGCTCGAGCGCGCCCACGAGCGGCCGACCGTCGGCCGGGGCCGCACCGAGCCGAAGGAGCGAGTAGCCGAGCCCGAGCCGGTCCTGCAGCGGTGACCCGTCGTCCATCCAGACGCTCGGGAGCCGGCGCCCGAGATGACAATCCTCTGCCGGACGCTCCCCGTCGCACGCCGAGCCGCGGCTCCCTGATGCAACAATCGGCGACTCAGCGTAGACGTAGTCATCAAAGGTCTCGGCGCGCACCGCCTTCTCCCCCTGGGAGAGTTCGGCGATGCGCTGTCGGGTGACACTGCCATCCGGGGATGCCTCGCGCACGTTCGGCCGGTACGCCGCGCGCCACGCCCGCCTCGCCTGAAGCGCCCGGCCGGACGCCTCGACGTTCCTCAGCGCCACGGGGCGGCGCTCGCGCTCGTAGGACTCCAGGAGAGCCGTGCCGCCCCAGCCCTCGAGCGTGCCGGCCAGCTTCCACGCCAGGTCGGTGGCATCTCCCACGCCTGTGTTCATGCCGAGCCCGAGGGTGGGCGTGGTGAGATGCGCCGCGTCGCCCGCGAGGAAGACTCGGCCTGCGCCATAGCTCTCGGCGACCATGAGGCGCATCGTCCACTCCCCGACGTACAACGTCTCGAACATCAGTCGCGGGTCGACGCTTCGTACGATGCTCCGGAAGAGTTCCACCATGTCGTCGTCGCTGGGTACGTCGGCGTGGAGCGAGAAGTGCCTGCAGTCGTCCTGGACGATGAGGAAGGTCGACCGGTCGTCCGCGACATGGTAGTGCCGTCCTTGTCCCACCGGGATGCGCTCGTAGAGACCGTCGCAGCGAAAGAGCGCCTGGCGCAGCTGGCCGAGGTCGGGCTCGCCGCGCAGGCGGATGTCGAGTTCGCGGCGCACGGTGCTCGAGCCTCCATCACAGCCAACGAGATAGGAGGCGCCTACCTTCGCCTCGCCCTCGGGACTCTCCAGCATGGCCACGACCCCATCGTCGGACGCGTCGAGCGACACCAGCTCGACGCCGAAGCGAACGTCGACACACGCGATCTCTTCGATCGCCTCCTTTAGGAGGGGCTCGAGCGTGTACTGGGAGATGAGCTGATAGGGCTCGACGGGATGGGCGCCGTCGTCCCTCCCCCGGAACGCCGCGAACTGCTCCTGAACGGACGGCGCCGTCCAGCGAACCACCGGTTCGCGATCGGCGAGCGACGCAACAATGTAGGCATCCATTGGGAGCTCGGCCGGATAACCGGCCCGCCGCACGCGGTCCGCTATCCCGAGACGCCGGTAGATCTCCATCGTCCGGGGCCGGCACTGCTCCATCTTCGGCAGGAACATCGGCTCACGCCTCTTCTCCACCAAGATGCATGCGATGCCCCGGCGCCCCAGGTCGAGCGCCAGTCCCATACCGACCGGGCCCCCACCGACGATCAGCACCTGTGTCGAATCCATGCGTCGTCCCACCTTTACACCTCAGGCTCGGTACACCGCCGGGGCATGCTTATGTGCGTGAATGGCCAGGTCTCTTGAGTGGCCAGGTGTTCTCCGTGTCATACGCACGCTCGTATGACGGGTGGGGAGAGCACCACAGGAGCATTTGCGTCGATCAATCGGCGGCGGGCCGCCACTTCTGGAAGTGACGCTCGATGCGCCGGGTGATGCCGGTCAGGATCACACCGATCGTGGCGACCACGACGATGCCAGCCATGACCTTGTCGGTCTGGAAGGCGATACCGGCGTTCGCGATCATGTAGCCCAAGCCGGAGTTTGAGGCGTACAGCTCACCCACGATTGTGGCGATGAGCGCCGTCGCGACGCTGAGCCTGACGCCGCTCGCGATGAATGGAATAGCGCTAGGGAGGGCGACCGTCCTGAAGAACTGGAGATCGCGGGCTCCGAAGGCACGGGCACACTTGACCAGGGTCGAGTCGACGCTGGAGATCCCGGCCATGGTGTTCGTGACGATCGGGAAGAACGCCCCCATCGCAACACACGCCATAGTTGAGTGCGCGCCCAGGCCGAACCAGATGACGAACACCGGCAGCAGCGTCACGTAGGGAACCGCGTTGAAGAAGGCCAACAGTGGCTCGAACATGTCGCGAAGTACGCCGTACCATCCAATCGCGACGCCGAGCGGCACGGCCACAACCAAGGCGATCACGTACCCGACTGCGAACTCACGGGCGCTGATGCCGAGGTTCGACATTAGCGAGCCGTCAGAAAGCATGTCGCCCAGCGTCTGAATGATGCGCGATGGGCTGCTCACCTGGATCGGCTTCAGCAGCCTAATCGCGACGGCGCCCTGCCAGCACGCGAGGAAGGCCAGACCCGTGAGGGAACTGAGCAGGGTGCGGCGCAACTGACGACGCCTCCGGATCCTCGCAGCCGCCCGCCGGTCCTTGGATCGGGTATCGCCTGCGCGCACAACCTCGGCCGTGTCGACAGACGGCGCGCTCGACTTCGCCATGTCCGCGGTGGTCATGCCGTCGCTCCAACCGATGCGGCACCGGAACGCCGGTGCTCCTCCTCGATGAGGCCCGCGACGTGGTCCATATAGTCGATGAACCGGCTGTCACGCTTGATCGAGAGAGGGCGTGGACGCGGGAGGTCGATCTCGATCACCTCACGCACTCGGCCGGGTCGTGCCGACATGACGACGACCAGGTCCGCCAGATAGATGGCCTCATCGATCTGGTGGGTCACGAACACCGAGGTCTTGTGGGACTGCTCCCAGATCCTCATGAGTTCCTCCTGCATTCGCTCCCGCATCTGCGCGTCCAGGCCGCTAGTGGGCTCGTCGAGTAGCAGCACATCGGGATCGACGGCCAGTGCCCGAGCGATGTTGGCGCGCTGCGCCATCCCGCCCGACAGCTCTCCCGGGTACGCCTTCTCGAACCCCGCCAGGCCGACAAGGCTGACCAGCCGGCGTACCCGCTCGACGTCGCTCGGGTTCTTGTGGCGCCGCTGAAGCTCCAGGCCGTACTTCACGTTGTCTTCGACGTTCCTCCACGGCAGCAGCGCCGCATGCTGAAAGACCATCGCCCGCTCCGGACCCGGACCGGAGATGGGCTTGCCATTTAGAAGGAGCTCGCCCGAGGTGACCTTGACCAAGCCGTCGATCGCGTTGAGCAACGTGGACTTCCCGCAACCGCTCATTCCGACGATGCAGACGAAGGCACCGTCAGGAATGTGCAGCTCGACGCCTTCCAGCGCCACCACGCGCCTGCCCGTACTCGCGCTGGTGTACTCGACTCCCACATTTCTCGCCTCAAGGCTGGCCATGTCCTCTTCACTCCGGGTTCGAACTGCGCTTCGATGTGGGAACCACTTTCATGGCCTTATCTTGCCGAAAGCGTTCCGTTATCACGAACGGGTATTCCGTAGAACAGGCTATAAGGCCCACCTCGGAGTGTCAACCATCACACCTTGTCGATGCGCTCCGCCTTCACATGCCTGTGCCCGGTCGCTGCGATCGATTCCGGGCACGGTGTCCGGTGCGCTGACGCACAACGACGCGGCGGATACGGCTCTCAGGCGAAGACGATGGTGTGGTTGCGGTGGCGGATCACGCGGTCCTCGGCATGCCAGGCCACGGCCCGGGACAGCACCGCCCGCTCGACGTCGGCGCCCCGGCGCTGCAGGTCGGCGACCGTG
Organism: Nocardioides asiaticus; assembly: GCF_040049175.1. Classification (NCBI taxonomy): domain Bacteria; kingdom Bacillati; phylum Actinomycetota; class Actinomycetes; order Propionibacteriales; family Nocardioidaceae; genus Nocardioides; species Nocardioides asiaticus. The sequence goes on from NZ_JBDZDM010000001.1 coordinate 25,336, forward strand.
TCCGCGTGGGTCACCCGGACGACGTCCTGCTCGATGATCGGGCCCTCGTCGAGCTCCTCGGTGACGTAGTGCGCGGTCGCCCCGATGAGCTTGACCCCGCGCTCCTTCGCCTTCGCATAGGGCCCCGCGCCGATGAAGGCGGGCAGGAAGGAGTGGTGGATGTTGATGATCGGCACCGCGACCTCGCGGATGAAGTCCCCGGAGAGGATCTGCATGTAGCGGGCCAGCACGATGAAGTCCACGTTCCCCTTCAGCAGCCGCAGGTGCTCGGCCTCGGCGGCGGACTTGTCCGGACCCGAGGAGGGCACGTGGAAGAACGGGATCCCGAAGGACCGCACCTCCTCGGCGGTGTCGGGATGGTTCGAGACCACCATCGCGACGTTGACCGCCAGCTCACCACGCCGATGCCGCCACAGCAGGTCCAGCAGGCAGTGGTCGGACTTCGAGGCGAAGATCGCCACCCGCTTGGGCACCGAGAGGTCCCGCAGCCTGAACTCCAACCCGAACTCTCCCAGCGCCGAGCGCAGGTCCTCCTCGATCCGCGGCAGCGCGGCCTTGAGGTCCCGCATCCCGAAGACCGTCCGCTGGAAGAACGCACCGCCCTCCGGGTCGTCGGAGTACTGGTCGAGCGAGACGATGTTGGCGCCGTGCCCGCTGAGCACGCCCCCGATCGTGCCGACGATCCCGGTCCGGTCCCGTCCTCGCACGATGAGGGAGGCGTGGTCGGTCCCCGGTACGCCGGCCGACTGCGCGGGCCGAGCCTGGGTCAGGGTCATCGTCGTACTCCTTCGGTGAAGTCGGTGAGCCACTCCGAGGTGGCGCGCAGCCCGCCGAACGTGTAGAAGTGCAGCCTCACCTCACCGTGCACCTCCGGCCGGTAGCGCGCGGCGAACTCGTGCAGGAACCGGTCGGGCCCGGCTGTGCCCATCAGGTTCGTGAGCGAGAAGCCGTACTTCCGGGCGATGCCGGCGCTGGTGCCGATCCCGAACCGCGAGGCGTAGCGGACCAGCCGCCGGATGCCGGCCGGGCCGGCGACCCCGACGCGGATCGGGAGCCCGATGCCGCGCTCGCGCACCTGCTCGATCCAGCCGATCACCGCGTCGACGTCGAAGCCGAACTGCGTGATCACGTCGCCCGCGAGGTCGTGCCTCGCCAGCTCGGTCGCCTTGGCCTCCAGTGCCCGCCACAGCTCCGCGTCGTCGATGTCGGGATGGCCCTCCGGGTAACCCGCCACACTCACATGCCACACCCCGTACTCCGGCAGCGCACCGGACTCGATGAGGGACAGCGCACTCGCAAACGGACCATGGGGCACCACCGGATCCCCACCCACCACAAACACCCTCTCCGCCGCACCGTCGGCGGCCAGCGCAGCCAGGAACTCCTCCAGCCGAGCCCGCGACTCCAACCGGCGCGCCGAAATATGCGGAACCGGCACGAACCCCAACTCCCGCACCCGCCGCGCCGCACCGAGGCGCAGTTCCAGCGTCTCGTGCTCCAAGAAGGTCACATTGATCCGCGTCCGCCGCGGAATTACGTTCCGCGCCTCCTCCAGATGCGGCACATCCCGGGCCGTCATCTCTAACGAGAAGTCGGACAACAAAGACTTCAACTCCGGTACTGAGGTGGGCATGTCATATTCTTTCGAGTTCCGTGTGAGGAGGACGCGGAAGGTCGACGGGGCTAAGGGCCTCGCGTAAACGGGCATCCGGGACCCGAACGTTATGCCTCGTGCTCTCGTGGGGGGAACAACCTCGGCGATTGCGCTCAACTCCGTCTCAATCGCAGCCATCCGAGATATCACCCGCCACCGCGAGTTTCGACCCACTGGGCCAGACGACCGAGGTGCACCAATCGGGTGCCAGCGCGGTCGCACAGTGCTTTCGATGCCGCCACTCTAGAAGCCCCACACACCACTGGTGCTGGCGGCTTCGATGATTGAGAGGCAAAGGAAGTCAATCGTGGGCGAATCGGTATTGGACGGCCTCGCGTGTACGGCAGAGAGTGGGAAGCGGCCGGATACGCATGTCCTAGCCATTCCAACACGCACCATAAAGGAACACCCATGCCACAGAACCTCCAGAACCTCCAGCGCCTCCTCGACATAAGCGGGAACACCGTAGAATTCTTGCGCAACTCCCAGATCGGGCTCTACGTCTTTCCGGTAGTGCCAGCCGAATTCTCAAATTGGCAACGCGAACAGAAGGCATGGCGCGAGACGGCCGTCCTGTACGACCAATCGCATCACATGGTGAACTTCTTCCTCTCGGGACCGGACGCACTGAGACTCCTGTCGGAGACTGGCATCAACTCGTTCGCGAACTTCCCAGTCGACACCGCGAAGCAGTTCGTGCCGACCGCTTCGAACGGCGGCGTGATCGGCGACGGCATCTTGTTTCATCTAGATGAGCTGGACTTCGTATTCGTCGGCCGTGCGCCGACGGCCAACTGGCTGCAGTTCCACGCAGAGACCGGCAGTTACGACGTCGAGTTCCGCTACGACGACCGCTCACCCTCGCGTCCATACGGCCAGCCCGTGCATCGCGAGCTGTATCGGTTCCAGATCCAGGGACCCAACGCCTGGGAAATCATCGAGAAGCTCAATGGCGGGCCGATGCCGACGGTGAAGTTCTTCCACATGAGTCACATGGAGATCGAGGGCGAACAGGTCCGCACCCTCCGCCACGGAATGGCCGGCGCTCCGGGCCTAGAGATGTGGGGGCCCTTCGAGCAGCACGGCAAGATCCGCGACGCCATCCTCACGGCCGGCGCAGACTTCGGCATCGAGCCATGTGGGTCCCGCGCCTACTCCACGAACGCCTTGGAGTCGGGCTGGATCCCCTCCCCTCTGCCGGCGATCTACTCCAGCGACGCCGAGCGGGCCTACCGCGAGTGGCTTCCGGGGAGTTCCTACGAGGCCAATAACGCGCTCGCTGGCTCCTACCTCTCCACGGACATCGAGGACTACTACCTCAATCCGTGGGAGCTCGGTTACGGCTCGTTCGTCAAGTTCGACCACGACTTCATCGGTCGCGACGCGCTTGCGAAGATCGATCCTGAAAGCCAGCGCAGGAAGGTCACTCTCGCCTGGAACGACGCAGATCTCGCAGCCATCTGGACGTCGTTCCTGGACCGCCAGCAGTTGCCGTACCAGTTCTTCGACTTGCCGAACGCGAACTTTGGATCCTCAAAATACGACTCGGTCGTCGATGCGGACGGATCAGTGGTGGGTGTCTCGTTGTCGACGGGCGTCACCGCGAACGAGCGCAGGGGCCTCTCCCTGGCGACCATCGACCGCGATGTGCCGATCGGTGCCGAAGTGCGAGTCGTCTGGGGTGAGGATCCGCTCACCGCGAAGACGACGGTCGAACCACACCGCCAAGTCGCGGTCCGAGCAACGGTCAGTGCCGTGCCCTTCGCGGACACGGCGCGCAACACCTACCAGCGCGGATGGCGGAGCGCGCAACCTGCTCGCTAGCAGCTGGCTGGCTGGTTCCTCCGTCGGCGAAGGCGCCACCGACACCGTTCCCCGGGCTGGACCGAGGTCATCACCAGAGCCGTCGTCCGCCTACCATTGAGGTTGTGAAAGCCCGTACTACATGTGCGATGGGAGCATCGCAGAAGGTAGTATTGAGGGCCGATGAACGTCATCGCCACGGAGGCCTCATGTCGCACGCAAGCCTCGACGGCCGCTACGGGTTACACCTCGTCGGCATGAGCCGCTACGGCAGCACCCGGTAACACGCGATCGGCTACACCGGGTGCCGCTGCATGCGCGGCCTCTCTCCCGGAATAGCACGAGGGAGGACGCTACGTGGGAAGTATGGAGATACGGCAACTCATCAGCTTCCTAGCGGTCGCCGAGGAGCTCCACTTCGGGCGCGCGGCCAAGCGGCTTCACATGGCACAGCCTCCCCTGAGCCAGCAGATCCGAAGACTCGAGCAGGAGTTGGGAACTCGGCTCTTCGAACGGAGCACCCGAGCAGTGAGGCTAACCAGCGCGGGCGAGGCGCTCGTCGAACCCGCACGGGCGGCACTGGACAGCCTGCGAGCGGCAGAGCGTGCGGCCCGTGCTGCCGGTCGAGGTGAAGTGGGACGAGTGCGCGTTGGATTCGCGGGAGCGTCGAGCCACGAGAACCTCCCGCCGCTCGCCTTGGCCGTCAGGAGAGAGCTACCAGGAGTCGAGATGGTTCTAGAAGGGCGGGTCTATTCGGAGATCGCGAGTCGGCGGATTCTCGACGGCAGCCTCGACCTCGGGTTCGTCCACATGCCCGCACGGTCGGACGGATTGGCGACGCGTGGCGTTGCAGTCGATGAGCTCTGCGTCGCTGTCTCGGCGGGACATCGGCTAGCCCAAGCGGGCACGGTGCGAATGGCCGACCTGTCTTCAGAGGATTTCGTGAGCCTTCCGCCGGATGTTGGGTCTTCGATCCACGCCGCGACCACCCGGGCATGCATCGCGGCGGGATTCGACCCCAAGATCGTTCAGGTTGCGCCCGACTCACTTACCCAGTTGGCGCTGGTGGCGACGGGGGTCGGTGTCGCCGTGACCCTCTCGTCCTGGCGGAGGATCCACCAGCCGGGTGTGACGCTACTCGGGCTCATGAGCGCGCCGAGGCTCGAGACCGCTCTTGCATGGCGGGCCGACAACGAGTCTCCGGCGCTTCGGGCCGTGCTGGCCGTCGCCGACCGCATCTACGGCGAGGGCCGGACGTCACCAGCGAAGCGGGGCGGTTGACCCGGCCGGCGGAAGGGCAGAACAGCGATGCCGGCTCGGTCACGGCGAGCCCGGTGCGGGGCTCGCCGACCGGGGACTGTCAGTTCAGTGCAAGCCAGGAACGCCCTCAGCATGTCGGAGACGGACGGATGGGGGCTCGCGTCATTGACGCGAGCCCCCATCACGGCGTGCTCAGTTCTTGACGCAGTAGCTCGTGTCCATGAAATCGGCGCCGGTCAGGCTCATGTCCTTAAGCGTGCCGTTCTCTTGGTCGATCTTGACTAGATTGTCAAGACCCTGCTGCGCGATGCAGCCGCCCTCGGGGTAGGCCTTCACTCGGACGACGTAGGCGTCGTACGCGCTGTTCGCAGCAGCCTCGCTGACCTTGGCCTTGTCCTCGAGCAACTTGATAGCGCCTGCCTTGTTCGCCGGGTCATTGACCCAGGCGATGCCCTTGGCATAGGCGCGGATGAAGGCCTCGACAAGGGAGGCATGGTCCTGAGCCCAGTCCTGGCGAACCGTGATCGCCGTGAGCTGGGGCAACCCGCTGCCGAGATCCGGGAGGAAGTACAACTCATGATCGCCCGCCTCCTTCAGCGGGACGTCGTCAGGCGGCAGGATCATGGCAGCGTCGACCACGCCGTTCTGAAGGGCGTCGCGACGCTGAGAGGATGCCGCCATGTACTGCATATCAACGGCTTTGGCGTCCACGCCGTTCTCGGAGAGGAACCGTTTGAAGACGGTCAGATTGGCGTCCGTCTCCATGGGCACTGCGACCTTCTTACCAGCGAGGTCGGCGGGCGACTTGATGTCCTTGTTCGCGTACAGCATGGCCGGTGCCACGGCAACACCGGCTGCCACAGCAACCAAGTTGGTGTCGCCACGAGGGTAGAGGACGAAGTCGCTGCCGTCCTGGGCCATATCAGCCGAGCCGGTTGCCAACGCCCTGGTCATCAGCGACGGGTCGCCGTATGTGATGTCCAATTTGATCCCCTCGGCTGTGAAGTAGCCCTGCTCGACGGCCGCCATCAAAGGCCAACTGCCACCCCCGGGAGGCAGTGCCGCATACTTGATGGTGCTAAGAGCGTCACCCGAGTCCGAACCGCTGGACCCACACGCCGTGACTGTTGCAAGGACGGCCGCGAGCACGGCGACAAGCGCTCTCAGGTGTTGACGTGGTGCCATCTGCTGATTTCCTTTCACTGTGTACCCGCACACCAGGGCGCCTGAGATACGGACGTCCAGGATGAAGGCGCCGACCCGAGAGAGGAACGATGAGCTCCTAGATGCGGTCTCACTGCCGGCGAGACAAAGGCCTGCATGCGGTTCGCAATTCCCCAGATGCCCAGTGCCTGCCTCGAAGGCGATTGTTCCGTTCAAGAGAACATCTATTCCGTAATAAGACTAAAGATGCGGTCAGGACTGTGTCAAGCGCCACACTTCTGGGTTATTCGGAGTGAAGGAGCCGTCGGTTCCGGATGGATGCAGTCGACCAAGGGAACGTCACCCGCATCCATGCCGTGGCCCAAGTACCCACCGACGCCGGTACGAGGGTCGTCGTCCCTCGCCATTGGAGCGCAGGCAGACGACTCGCGGCGACGCTTTCACCGAAACCGGCCAGCCGATCGACCCGTGCTGGCGCCGGTTGTCGACGACGCCCTTTTAAACGTCGCCGACCCCAGTGCGGACGAGGCAGTGACGGTGGCTTACGGCGACCCTGCGCGTAGAAGGCAGTCCCTCACCGTAGAAGGAGAGTCGGGGAACTACGGCGACAAGATCCATCACGCGGCGCCGGGCCTTGAAAGCGGCGGGAACCGGGGCGTGCCTGGGCGTGTTTGCGCGGTGGCGGGGAGTCGACCCCCTCAGACCGGTGGCGACCGTTCTCTGGCCGGGCGCGGCTTGGCCGTTTGAACGAAGTTTGTCAAGAGCATGGCAAGGATCATCGGTCCGACGCCGCCCGTCGCCCGCTCTACTTCCCGGCGACGGCCCTCACTGCACGGTGCGACATGACCAAGAATTCCCTCGGCAGTGGGGGTGATGCCGACGCTCAGCGGGCGGGGATCATGTCCCGCCGTTCCTCTCAACTGGCATGGGCAGCGCGCTGCGGAGATTCGTGCGGCCGCTCTCCATGTGACTCCGCTCCGCGGGTTTCAGTCGCACGAGCCCCCGACCGCGCAGTCACGCCCGTCTGTTGAGTCGGTACTGATCACGGGCGAAGGCATCCAATGGCGCCGGCGCGACGGTGGCTCGGACCTCGACCTGCCGATGCGGCTCCACCCCCGGCTTTGAACTCACGGGGCGCTCACCCCAGACGACGGTTACCTGGGTTCCCGGCTCGGCGTGCGCGTTGTCGACAGAGGCAAGCGATAGGAAGACGCGCTCGTTGGCGACATAGCCCGCGTCCATCGACACACCGACCAGCTCGCCCGAGTTCAGCACGGCGTCCTGCTGGTAGGTGGCATAGCGGGCCTTGGGCAGGTTGACCAGTTTGGCCGGAAGCTGCCGGCTGTTGAACAGCGAGCCCATGATAGTGCCCGTCACGTCCTCCGACTCCCAAATGAGGGAGACCCGACGTCGCGGAGGCTCGGCGGCCATCTTCTCAAGAGCCTCATGGCCGACGAAGTCGTGGTCGAAGGAGACGATCTTGTCGTAGCCCAGGTCGTACGGCGTCAGGTAATGATCCTCGATCGTGTCGCGACTGAGGCTGCCTCCGAGCGCACCGAGGCCCGTGGGAACCAGCCACTCGCGGAAGCCTCGACTCTGCTCGCCGGTGAAGATCGCCGGGACCGTGGGCGGGATCCAGCCCGACTCGAGGTTCGCGGTCGAGTAGGCCTTCGAACCCACCTGCCGGAGTTCGAACTCGCGTCCCGCATCCAGCAGCGCCTGGCGCACCTGCTCGCCCTGCTCCCACGGGCCGAACAACTCAAACCCGGGCTGGCCGGCCATGCCATGACGCAGCACCTGGACCGCGTGGCCCGCGATTTCGATCTCGACCATATGGAAGAACTTCACATCCGGCACCGGCTGGCCGAGCACCTTGGACATGAGGTCCTTCGCGAACGGGCCCTGGACCTCGTAGCGATACTGCTTCGGCGGCCGGCCGGGCTCGCGGGCGGCGGAGTTCGGATCGAACTCGAACTCAACGCCGTAGCCGCCAACCTTACCGTGGTAGCGCACCCAGTCCATGGCGACCTTCGCCCCCACCATGTTGAGCGTGCCGTCCGGGAGATGGGTTAGCACGACGTCTGCGATATAGAAGCCGTCGTGGTTGGTGACCACGTACTGCTTGGCGTGGCCTGGGCCGAAGTTGCGGAAGCTGTTGACACCGAGGTCGCGGAGGAGGTCGACCGCCCGGTCGCCGCGAAGGAAGAGATCGTTCATGTGGTGCGACTGGTCCATCAAGACCACCGACTCTCGCCAGGCGCGTTGCTCGGACTGCCAATCGGTGTGCTCCGCGACGATCGGCAGCGTGAACGGCCGCGCGGGCCAGTTCCTGAGTAGATCCAGTGCGCTGCCGGCGCGGGCGATGGCAGACTCAAGCGATTCGTTCTTCATGCGTTTAGACTCCAGTTCTTCATGGTGTGCACGTACGTCGCCACTCTTGGCACGACGTCAGGAGTCGCGTAGGGCGGCAGCAAGCCAGGCCGAGCCCTAAGTGAGTCCGCCGAGCGCGTAGAGATGCAGGCGGGCCGGCCGGATCCTCGACGAGCCGGCCAGCCGACGAGGCGACGAATGCCTCCGCCCGCGGTCCGCAGGAGGCGGTTCAGGAACCTGCATCTTGCTAGCGATGGAGGTCGTCGTGCTGACCCCGAACAGGCGCTAATGGGATAGGAGGCGTCGGACGCCGACGGGCCCGGGAACGCCGCGACGGGATTGCCGAGGTCCCGGTTCCAGAGCTCGCCGATCCAGTCGCACTCCCGGTCCGCGGCGAAGTTGAACGGGGTCACGATGGGGGCATCGATACCCTCCTCATCCAAGGCGCTGATCTTTGCGGTCAGCGCCTCCCACAAGAGCTCGTCTGCGATGTCCGTGTATCCCTGCGGATAGCCAGCGACGCCCACGCTTAGGACGCCGCGCCGACTCAGGACGCTCGACACGCTGACCTCGAACGCCTCGCGAAAGGGGCCCAGGGGCCTCGCAGGGTCTCCGCCGTGGATCATCAGATGATCGACGGCAGCGAAGCCCCCGAGCATCTCAGCGAGATCGATAGCGGACCCGGGTCGGCGAGCTGAGACGTGACGTACGGACACCAGGCCCAGGCGCGCGACGGATCCCGCAGTGGCGAGCCGGGCTGTTGGCTCCTCGCTGCCGATGTAGATGAGGTGGGCCTGGGTCCCGGTGCCGGGTCTCCCGGCGTCGGCTGCCACTGCGTCGGCGTCGTGCCCTGTCATCTCCGGACAGAGGTCGCTCCGCAGGGCCCGCAGTCGCGAGAGCGTCAGTTCGGTAGTCGCCTCGGTCACGCGCTGCGTCCTCCTGAGTCCGTTCTTTTAAACGGAACGTTCGTTCTTCTCAACGAGATTAACAGAACGGTGCGGTTCAGGAAATAGCGGATCGGGGGGAGGAGCTGATCGGTTTCGGCAAGCGTCGGTCGGCGTGCCGGACCACCGATGGAGCGAGCGTGAAGGGCAAGGTGAGAGCGGCGGCCGCGTCCACGCGGTCAGGCGATGAAAGAGGTGAACGCTTCCGCGGCCTCCACGACCACTTGCTCCATGCCGAGCGACTCGTCGTAGCGGGAAGACGGCAGCGTCAGTCCGATCGATCCGATGACAGTGCCGCGGGGCCGGAACACAGGAGCAGCCACGCCCAGTGCGTCCGGGACACGTTGACCCACCGTGCGCGCGAATCCCTGAGCGCGCACCTCCTCAATCGTCTGACGTACGGACGCGATCGGGACGAGCTTGCCGCCGATGACGGTCGGATCGTCGAGATCCTTCAACACCTGTTCGCGATCGTCGGCATCGAGGAAGGCAAGGATGGCCAGCCCGCTCGCACCCAGATACAACGGGCGCCACTCGTTGGCGTCGACGACGTAGCGCAGCGGACGGGTGGTCTCGACGAGGGCAGCCATCATCATCTGCTTGCCCTTCGGGTCCAGCAGGCCGAGGAAGGCGGTCTCGTTGAACCGCCCCTGGAGCTGTTCCAGCGTCGGAATGGCGAGGCGCCGCAGGGAGAAGTGCGAGGAAATCTTGGCGGCCAGTCGGAACATCTCGAGACCGAGCGAGTATCGACCGGTCTCGCTGTCGCCGACGACGAGGCCCTGTTCCTCCAGACTGGCGAGCGTGCGGTGGACCGTGCTGGGCGGCCGGCCGAGGCCCCGGGCGATCTCACGAACGCCCCACGAGCCTTCCGGACTGTCCAACATCCATCGGAGCGCTTCGAAGGCCTTCTCGACCGGATCACGAGGGCCGGTCGCAGAACGCCGACGCGTGCTGGTGTCCGTCACTGCGGGCGCCTCCTCTACCGGGGACCGTCGCGGCGTTGATCGCACAGGTCCTCCACATGTGGGCTCGACGCTACCCAATCGTCCCCTGAGCCGCACTCCGGCGATGTACCGCTGGGGTCCGACCGGGCCGTGGTCACTGCGATGATCCCCGCCGGGAGGCGAGGAAACTGTCGACCTGCTCACGATGAGCCGCGGATCCGAAGCAGATGGCCTGCGCCTGACGTCCTTGCTGGTTGAGGGCCTCAAGGCCGGTCTCCAGCGACCGGTTGAGCAGACCCTTGGCGAGCGCCTGGGCGAGCAGAGGATGGCCGCCAAGTTCACCCAACCAGCCGCGCGCCTCGCCCATGAGCGCATCGGCGGCGACGATTCGATCTACGAGGCCCCAGGCGAGGGCCTGCTGGGCCGTGACGCTCCGGCCGGAGAAGACGAGTTCCTTCGCACGCGCCGGGCCGATGCGCCGGGGCAGATGAAAAAGCCCACCGCCGTCCGGGATGAGGCCACGTTTGATGAAGGCAGAGGACAGACTCGCCTCGGGCACGGCCCATATGAAGTCGCAGTTCAGGGCAAGATCGAGCCCGAGGCCGTGCGCCGATCCATTGAGGGCGGCAAGGGTTGGGAAGCCAAGCCCGTAGAGCTTCTGCAACGTCTCGTGGAGAGGAACCTGGCGCCTCCAGCCGATCTCGGAGGCGCGGTTTCCCTGTGCGGCACGCTCTTCCATGCTCCGGATGTCGCCGCCCGCGCAAAAGGCGCGGCCCGTGCCCGTCACGATCAACCCGCGGAGTGAGTCGTCCGAGCCGAGGATGTCGACCGCGGTCTTCAGCTCGGCGCGCATCTGGTCGTCGACCGCATTGAGCAAGCGCGGCCTGTCGAGTCGCAGCACCGCCAGTCCGTCCTCGGCGTCGAGACGGATGGCCTCCCACCTCTCGCTTCCGGACGACAGTGGGCTCACCAGTTCACCGCCACGTACTTGGTCTCGAGGAATTCGGTGATCCCTGCCGCCCCGCCCTCGCGGCCGAGCCCGCTCTGCTTCATGCCTCCGAACGGCGCCGCGGGATCCGACACGAAGCCGCGATTGATGCCGACAACCCCCGCTTCGATCCGATATGCGACGCGCAGAGCGCGGCCGACATCTCGGCTGAAGACGTACGACGCAAGGCCGAACTCCGTGTTATTGGCGCGCGCGATGGCCTCCGCCTCGTCGCCGAAGGTGCAGATCGGCGCCACCGGGCCGAAGATCTCGGTCCGCAGGATCGGATCCTGCGGAGGTACGTCGGCCAGGACCGTCGGCGCGAAGAACCAGCCGGGCCCGTCCAGCTCGGCTCCACCGGTTAGGAGGCGCGCGCCCCCCGCGATGCTCTGCCGGACGAGCGCCGCGATCTCGGCGCGCGCCGGCTCGTTGATCAGGGGCCCGACCTCGTTGTGGGGGTCCATCCCGGGCCCGACACGGAGACGTGACATTCGCTCCGCGAACCGTTCGCCGAAGTCCGCTGCGATCGACTCGTGGACGAGGAAGCGGTTCGCCGCGATGCACGACTCGCCGCCGTTGCGCATCTTCGCAACTAGCGCACCCTCGACCGCCGTCTCCAGGTCGGCGTCGTCGAAGACGAGGAAGGGCGCGTTCCCGCCGAGCTCCATCGAGCAGTTCAGAACCTGATCCGACGCAAGACGGAGCAGCATCTGGCCGACCTCGGTTGAGCCAGTGAAGGACAGCTTGCGGACGCGCGGGTCGCCCAGCATCGCCGCCACGGTCGGTCCCGATCGCCTGCTCGGGACGACGTTGACCACACCAGCAGGGGCACCGGCCTGCGCGAGGAGGTCGGCCAGCAGGAGCGCCGTCAGGGGCGTGTCGGAGGCGGGCTTGAGCACCACCGTGCAGCCCGCGGCGAGGGCTGGCCCGATCTTCCGGGTGGCCATGGCCGCCGGGAAGTTCCATGGAGTGACCAAGACCGAGACGCCGACGGGCTCCTGCAGCGCCAGGATCTGCTTGTCGGCGGCCGGGCTCGCGCCGACCTGCCCCCGAATACGCACGGCCTCCTCGGCATACCAGCGGAAGAAGCCGGCCGCGTAGTCGGCCTCGCCGATTGCATCGGCCCAGCTCTTGCCACTCTCGAGGACGATCAGGCGAGCGATCTCGCCGCGGCGCGCGATCATCGCCTCGTAGGCTCGACGAAGCACGTCGCCTCGCGCCCGGGGCGGGGCAGATGCCCACAGCGGGCCGGCCTCCGCAGCGGCGGCCACGGCCGCGATCGCGTCCTCCGTTGTACCCGAGGCCACCATCGCCACCGTCCCTCCAGTGGCGGGGTCGGCGACAGCGAAGCGCTCGCCGTCGCCGGCGGCGATCCACTTGCCTCCGACATAGAGGTCGTCAAACAACGTCTCACTCATTATGGTCTCCTCGATGCGCCGGTCGGCACGACTCACTCAGCGCGCCAGACGGGCGGGCGCTTGGCCCGCCAAGCGGCCACGCCCTCCTCGGCGTCGGTGCTGAGATAGGGGTTCGGATAGGGGTCCGCCCGCAGGCACGCCTCAACCGAGAGATCGTGGCTGAGTGCCGCGATCGCCTTGAATCGCCGCACGCTCAGCGGGGCCCTGCTCGCCAGCCGGGCGGCGTACGTCGCCGCCTCGGCACGGAAGGTCGCGTCGGGAAAGACGCGCGCGACCAGGCCGTGGGCCTGCGCCTCGTGCGCGGTCAGGCTCTCGCCGAAGAAGAGGAACTCGTTGGCGACGGCGGCGGGCACCAGGCGAGGAAGCATCACGGCCGCGAACTGGCCGCCGAGTCCCAGCTTTGACTCCGGCATGCCGAGGCGAGCACGTTCCGCGGCGATGCGCAGGTCACAGGCGAGGGCCAGCTCGAAGCCGCCCCCGAGCGCCCATCCGTTGATGGCGGCGATCACGGGCTTGGAGCACTCGCGCACCGCCTCGAAGGGGTAGCGGATGGGACCGACCGTTGGCATCCGGCGTACCGGGCGGTCCGGCCCAGCCGACTTGAGATCGCGTCCGGCGCTGAACGCCTCGTCACCCTCCCCAGTGACCATGACAACCCATACGTCGTCGCGGCGGTCCAGCTCGTCGAAGAGGAAGGGCAGCGCCTCCATAGTCGCGTGATCGAGGGCGTTCCTGCGCTCGGGACAGCTGATCGTCACCGTCGCGACCCGGTCGGCGACCTCCAGCCTCAGCCGGCTCGTCCTCTCCGCGCCCGGCTGGTCCGTCACAGCGGACATGGCGTCCACAGCCCCGTATCGAGATCGTTCATCATGGCCGGGTACAGCCTCTCCGGCGAGCCCGAGGTGCCCCACTGGTCACGGGACTCGGGATCCGACCGCTTAAACCGCCTGACCTGCCAGGTGTCCTCGTCCTCGACGAGCTCGAGTTGGGTGGTGTACTCGACGACGTTGCGGCTTGGGTCCATGAAGTAGGAGAAGGTGTTGTCACCCGGCATGTGCCGGCCCGGCCCGCACAGCAGCTCGCCGCCGGCTCGCAGGAGCCGGCCGGTGGCCCTCATGTACTCGTCGATGCCCCGCAGGTTGAAGGCGACGTGGTTGAGCGAGGCGTGCGGACCGCGGGCGATGGCGATCGTGTGGTGGAACTCGTTGGTGCGCAGGAAGCACATCACGTCGCCGATCCAGTCCGAGAGCCGGAAGCCGAGGAAGGACTCGTAGAAGGCCTTCGTCTTGGCAACGTCGGTGGAGTTCAAGACGACGTGGCTCAGCTTCTCCGGGATCCACTCCCGCTCCTCGAGGGCGCGGTACGGGCGAGGGGCGACGTCCGCCGAGACCTCGACGATACGGCCGTCCACGTCGAAGAAACGGAAGCCGTACCCGCCGCCCGGGGTGTCGAGCGTCCCCGGCTCAGAGACGAGCTGGATGCCGCTGGTGGCCAGCTGTGCCGCCAGGGTGTCGACGTCGGCGGCGGAGGCGACGGCGAACGCGAGCAGGTCCATCCGCTTCTCGCCCTGGCGCAGGCGCAGGACGTAGTTCTCCGGGCTGCCCTCGGCGGAGAAGAACGCCACCCCGGAGTCGGTCTCGGCGCACGTCAAGCCCCAGGACTTCTCGTAGAACTCCTTGGCTTGATCGAAGTTCTCGACCGCGATGCCCACGTGTCGCAGTCCGGTGATCAATCGGGTCATGCCCTCTCCTCCAGTCCTGAGGCTGTCATCTGCGTCCAGAATCGGTGCACGGTCGAGGCGAGCCGTTGCGGCTGCGCGCCATAGTCGCCGAGGGTTGCTTCCAGGCTGTGGAGGGCGTCGGCCCCGCCGCTGCCGGCGGCCACGGCCTGATGGAGAACGGCCTCGATCGTCTCGAAGTACCGGAGCATCTCGGCGAGCGCCGTACGGTCGGTGACCGGACCGTGCCCCGGCACCACGACCTCGATCGGCCAGTCGACGAGCCGGCGCAGCGAGGCGATGGTCCCGGGGAGGTAGCCGTCGAGCCAGTACGGATGGATGTCCTGGAAGACGAGATCTCCCGCGAACAGCACACCGGCGTCGGGAAGGTAGGCGACGATGTCCCCCTTCGAGTGGGCCGGCCCGACATAGTCGAGCTCGACGGTGAGGTCCCCGACCTTGTGGGTGTACCCCTCGTCGAACACGACCGTCGCGGTCCGGACCTGCACCGAGCGGATGTCCGCGACCACGTCCGCGGGATAGCGCGCCGCGATGTTGTAGTGGTCGAGGAACTCCTCGACCATGGCATCGCCGCGCTCTAGGATCTCCTCGCGCGCCAGACGATGGGAGACGACGGCGACGTCCGGCCCGAAGACCTCGTTGCCGAAGACGTGGTCGCCGTGGAAGTGGGTGTTGACCACCGTGGTCACCGGGCTGCCGGTGACGGCGCGGATGCCGTCGAACAGCTGACGGCCGAGCATGGGCGCCATCCGCGTGTCCACGACGAGGGTCTCGTCGGCTCCCGCGACGAAGCCGCAGTTGGAGCTGCCGAACTGGTTCGGTGGCACGACGTACACGCGCTCGGCCACCTCCCGCGGGCCCTGGGAGGTCATCGTGCCCTCCCACCCGCCGTGAGCACGAGGCACCTCAATGCTTCGCCTCCTCCAGCACGCTGCGCGGGAACAGCTCCTCGGGCTCCACGCGCCGCACGGCCATGTGCTGGTCGACCGAGTACCTGGTCAGGGCGTCGAGGGTGACCCGGTTCGCCTCGACGCCGTACGGCCAGATGTCGTCGCCGAACAGCGCGCGCGCCTCCTCCGCCGCCTCCACGACCCACGGCAGGGAGACCTTGAGCGAGGAGGTGTCGAACAACGACTCCTGGCTCATCCGGTTCGCGTGCAGGTAGGCCTTGTAGAGCGCCGGCGCGACCCACGGGTAGCGCTCATGGACGTCGGCCCGCACGCCCAGGCAGTGCATGATCGGGTAGATGCCGGTGCGCTGGTAGTAGGCGCGCTCCTCCTCCGGGTAGTTCTCGAAGAGCCGGCGGACCGGGACCTCGTCGTCGAAGTAGGTCGGGGGCGTGCGCGCCGTGAAGATCGCGTCGAGCTCGCCCGCACGGATCATGTCGTCGAGGGTCTGCTCGGAGCCGATCGCCTCGATGGGAAAGCCGTCGGGGAAGTTCGTCTGGTACTTCTCGTGACGACCGGGGTGGATCAGCCCGCCCTGCTTCCACTGCATCTCGTCCAGCTTGACGCCGTACTCGTCGACTATGAGGCCGCGGGCCCACATCGCGGCGCCCATCTGCCACTCGGGTACGCCGACAACCTTGCCACGCAGGTCCTCGGGGCTCCCGATGCCGCGGTCGGTGCGGATGTAGATCGCGGAGTGTCGGAAGGTGCGCGAGAGGAAGACCGGGAGCGGGACATACGGGAACGAGCCGCGGGACGTACCGACGAGGCACGTCAGCAGTCCGATCTCCGACACCTCGGGGGCGCCGCCGTACGCCACCCGGGCGAAGAGCTCCTCCGGCGTGTTGAGGATGTAGTTGACGTCGCAGCCCTCGACCTGGACCCGACCGTCCACGATGGGGCGGACCCGGTCGCCGTCGGCGGTCGCGATCGTTAGCTTGAGCTTGGTCATCGAGCTTCCTCCTGGGCGGACGTGGTTGATGTGTCAGTCTCGTCGGCGCGGAGCGATCGCAGCCCGACGGAGGCGACGGCCGCCATCGCAGCGATGGCACGCTCCGGCATCGAGAAGACCGGCACGCGAGCCTCTCGATACAGCCGCAGTGACCCGGGAGCCAGCACCTCGGCCCCCATCCGGGCGACGACGACCGGCTTGTGGGAGCCCTGCGCTGCACGCACGACACCGCGGGCTACCTCGATCGCCGGCGGGTCGGCGTTGCTGGTGAGCATTACGAGGACCGCGTCGATGCCATCGTCCTGCAGCATCGCCTCCGTCGCGATGCCGATCATGCCCGGCTCGACATTGATCTGCATGGTGACGTCGACCGGATTCTCGGCATGCCCGAAGGACGGGATCGCCGCCTCGATGGCGGTCCGTGCTGCCGTCGACAGACGCGGAAGCTCCAGTCCGCGTCGCGCGCACTCGTCCGCGACGACGCTGCAGGCGCCCCCAGAGGCGGACACGACGCCGACTCGCGCGCCAATAGGCGCCGGCTGCCACTCTAGGACGATCGCGGCGTCGATGAGCTGCTGGAGGTTCTCGACCTCGATGACGCCCAGCTCCTTGAAGAAGGCGTCGTACACACGCTCGTCGCCCGCGAGGGCGGCGGTATGCGACTGCACCGCGGCCCGGCCCACTTCGGAGCGGCCGGTCTTGTAGGCGATGACCGCCTTGCCGTTGGCACGGGCCGCCTCGCAGCCCGCCCGGAACGCCTCGGCGTCGCGGATGGCCTCCACGAAAAGCAGGATGGTCGCCGTCTCGGGATCGCGGGCGAGCCATCCCAGGTAGTCGCCGATCGTCAGGTCGGACTCGTTGCCGGTCGAGATCCAATGACTGAAGCCGATCTCCGACTCGCGGAGCCGGCTGAGCAGCGAGCCTCCGATCGCACCCGACTGCGAGACCACCGCCACCGACCCGTGCGGGAGCGGACCGTCGCCCATCTCGAAGGAGGCGCCCATGCTCGCGCACAGCCCCACGGGCCGGCTGGCCAGGCCGGCGGTGTTCGGCCCGCAGACCACCATGCCGTACGAGCGAGCCACCTTCGTCAGCTGCTGCTGGCGCATCTGAGCCTCGAAGCCGCCCACCTCTGAGAACCCGGCACCAAAGATGATCGCCGCCTTGACCCCGGCGCGCCCACACTCCTCGAGCACGTCGATGGCCGTCTCGGCTGGCACGCAGATACACGCCAGGTCGGGCACGAACTCGATCTTGTCGACGCTTGGGACTGCGCGACACCCCATTACCTCGGTGGCGTGCGGGTTCACGACCACGATCTCGCCCTGGAACTCGTGCCGGATGAGATAGCGCAGCAGGCGGCCACCCTGCTTCGCCGGATTCCGGGACGCGCCTACGACGACGACGCTCCTCGGGGCGAGGAGCGCATCGAGCTGCTGCGGGGACCTCGGGGAGTGTTCGGCCGGGACGCCGGGATCCGGCTGCTGCAGGATCCGGATGTCGACCGCTACCACGCGATCGGCGTCGCATATCACCGGGTTCAGGTCGATCTCTGCCACGGTCGACTCGTCGGCGATCAATCGGCTCACGCTGGCTACAACTGCGCCGATGCCCTCCAGATTGATGCCCGGTACGCCTCGCGCCCCACGGAGCACCGCACGGGAACGCAGGTCCTCGATCATCTGGGCCACCGAGCCGCCGGCGACCGGCGCCAGCCGGACGGCGATGTCGTCAAACGCTTCTGTCCAGAGCCCGCCGAGTCCGAGCATGACGACGGGTCCGAAGATCGGGTCCCGCCGAGCGCCGACGATCATCTCCACCGTGCCGGCGGGCTCCATCCGCTGAACCAGAATCTGCTCGGTTCCCGGGACTTCCTCGAGGACCTTCCTCGCCTGTTCCCCGACCGACCGCCGATCTCGGACGTTCAGCGCGACGCCGCCGACATCGCTCTTGTGGACGATCTCCTTCCCTAGGGCCTTCAACACCACCGGATAGCCGAGCTCGTCGGCGGCGCGACAGGCCTCCTCCGCCGAGCCGCACTCGCGCTGGGCTGGAACCGGGATTCCGTACTGACTCGCCAATTCGGCGGCCTTATGAGCATCCATAAGCACCGCGGCCGCGGACGTCGGCTCCCTACGGACGACGCCGGACGCGACCTCCTCGATCTGGCTCATCGCACCGCCATCTGCGCCGGTGGAACGGCGACGGTCCGGACGGACTGGAAAGGTGCGACCTCGGGCAGGTCGAGTCCGGCGCTTATTGCCCTCCGGTAGATGCGGGCAGCGATGGCGATATCCTGTACGGCAGAGCCGACGGACTTGTACAGCGTGACGCCTGTCGCGGCGCGACTGCCCACCTCGCCGATGAGCACGTCGCCGATGAGCACGTCGCCGAGGGGCACGACTCTCTCGGGGTCGAACGTTCCGGCGGCCCTTGCGGCGATCACGTCACCCGACTCGACGAGGACATCCGGACTGTCGATCACCACACGGTCGACGCGCGGCCAGACGTCCTCGTCCAGCTCGCGCTGGTCCGGGAGTGTCGACCCGACGGAGTTGATGTGGAGGCGCCCACCGGTCAGCCACAGGCCGCTCATCGCCGGGCCACGGCCGGCCGTGTTGGTCGCCACGATGAGGACGTCGGCTCCCTCGACCGCCTGCTCCGCGGCGTCGATTGGCACCGCCGAGACGGCGCCTTTCGTCGAGTCGGCCACGTGCGCGCAGAACTCCTCTCGGCGTCGGGGCGTCGGGCTGAAGACCTGAATTCGCCGGACATCCCGGACGGCGACAAGCGCGTCCACTTGGGCTCGGGCCTCCAGACCCGAGCCGATGACGCCAACGACGGGCGCGGACTCCGGAGCCATCTCGCGCGCCGCCAGCCCTCCGCACGCCCCCGTGCGCAGTGCCGTCAGGTGTCTCCCGTCCATGACGGCGAGTTGCTCGCCGGTCTCCAGGTCGAAGAGGTGATAGGCGTACCGGGAGACGCCCCGGAAGCGATGGAACTCCTTGTAGCCGGCGATGCCCTCGTCGAGTAGCGCGGCTGACATGGTGCGCAGCCAGCCGTTCGGGAGCACTAGATTGCTGCGCTCCGCCTCGACGGCCCGGCCACGGGCAAGGGAGCGGTACGCGGACTCGAGCGCGTCGATCGCTTCCGGCATGGAGATGAGGCCCGGCACCAGGGCCTGGTCGAGTATGACGGTCATCACTACTCCATCGGGTTGCGGCCGATGAAGAAGTCGTCGTCCTCACCCGGCGCGGGAGCGATGCCGGACTGCACCAGGGCCCCACGGAGCGTGTTCATCTGCGACTGGAGGAGCCGAGCCTGAGGGCCGCGGGTCGGCCCGCCGTTGAAGCCGTTGAGCCAGCCCTTGTACTTCCACATCAGGCGGTGCACAAGGTTGGTGCCCGCCATGGTCTGAACCGTCAGGTTCTTCGAGGCGAGGCGGGCGGGCTGAAGCTTCCAGTACAGCTTCATCGCCCCGTCCAGGTCGCCGTCCTGCAGCAGGTCGAAGTAGTCCACGAGCTCGCGCCCGAAGTACTCATAGTTGGCGGTCCCCATGAACTCCATGCCGTAGGTAGAGGTCCAGGCCGGCGCGTTCTCCTCGAATGGGTCACTGACCACGACTCGGTCGTTGAAGCGCGCGAAGACCTCGGCCTGGCCTCCGACGCCCGGACGGCCGACCTCGTTCTTGATCGCGACAACCGTCTCGCAGTCGTTGACGAGGTCCTCGATAAGTTGGGACGAGAAGCCGCTCGGGTGCAGGCGCTCGAAATCCCAGTGGTGGATAGCGAACAGCATCACCCCGAGGTCGCTGGCCCCGCACAGCTCCCGCGTGAAGTCGTAAACGTCGCGCTCGGAGCGCGGCCGGAAGGTTGCGGGGTACGACGTCATAACCATGTCCACGCCGACCGACTCGGCGTACCCGATCATCTCCTTCGTCACCTCAAGCGTCGGGAACGAAGCCAGGAGCATGGTGCGGATGCCGCTCTTCTCGGCTTCGTCGACGGCGATGTCCATGACCTCCCGCATCTCGTCGTCCGTCGTGCCGCACTCCGGGACCAGCAGGGTGCCCCAATATCCGAAGCCCGCCGAAAGGCGGACATCGTGCCGAACCGCCGCCTCGTTCACAGCTCGCAGCGAGGTGGAGAGCGTGGGAAGCAGGCAGCCACAGATGCCCTTCATGTTCTCCCGTGCCCAGTCTCTGGCGTCGCCCCTGCTGTAGTCAGCCATGTCGCAATTTCACCGCCTGAATCTTCCATTGATGTTCGCTATTGCGGAACACTCGTTCTGTTAACACGATAACAGGTCATGGCCATCCTGACCATAGGTGTGGCAGATCACATCCCTCTACCTCTTCTCGCGGCGGGCATCCGCAGACATGGCTCCCGGCGCATCGAGGCGGCCGTTGATAGTCCTTGGGCCGCCCGGGTCACGCTCGAGCGGAGACTCCAAACCGCAGCCAACAAGGGCAGCCCAGAGAGGCCTGACGGCGGATCGGACCTACCGCCATGCCCATGCGTCCGCAATCGATCGCCGAGATGGCGAAGTGCCTCAGGATCTGGGAGCGCACTCGCAGCGCTGGGCGCAGTCGATGAGAAGGCCAATGGCGTCGCGCGCGATCGTGGGCCGCACAGGCGACGGACTCGGCTAAAGTCCGTGAGCCGAGCAATCAGATTTGGCTGCTGAAGCGGGGCGGCCAAGTCCTCCGCTCTGCAGCAGCCCCTCTCCCGCAAGCCAACCAGGATTGCCCCAGCCGGGCCAGGCCGCCGCCCGCGTCAGCGGCTGGTCAGGGTCAACGCGGCGTCGACGATCGAGGCGGTGTCGATCCCGTGGATCTCGTAGGCCTCTTCCACACTGCTGGACTGTCCGAACTCGGTCACGCGGAGGCAGCGGCTGCGGTCACGACGAGCACCACTCAGAAAGGAAAAGTTTGCGGGTGGCCGTCGCGCACGGTGACGACCGGGGCGGAGAAGTGCCGTGGCATGTGCTCGTGGACGATAGCGCCACCCCCCCACCCTCGTCCCACGTGTCGCGCTGTTGGAGGGACAGGAGGGAGCGGAAGACTAGGTCCCGGCTCGTCAAGCAGACGACACCGGCCCAGATTCCGTGCGTGTCCAGTAGTTCGGCGGCGGCGATCACTTCCGGCACGATTGCGGCAACGCCGACGTGCACGACGTCGTCCTTTTTCCGCTGGGCCTGCCTGATCCGGTAGCATGCTGCAATCGCTTGACGACGCCCGCGCTCACGCAGGACCGGCTCGTCGAGCACCTGGCGGAGGCAGGATCCATCGGTCGCGTCGCCAGGCGGAAGGCCGAATGCCACCGGCAACCGCCACCCGGCTCATCGCATGCATCAGGCACCGCTCCAGGTCGGAGGCGAAGACGGCCCCCAAATCGATGCACCCGGCTGCTCATGGACGATCGACCACCTTCGTCGCCTCACAATGTGCAGGGCCGGCGAGCGGCGATTCGCCGGATCAGTGGGTGACGAGCTCGTTGGGGCGGACCCAGCGAATCGCGCCGTACGGACACGATGCGATCGCGTTCTGGACTGCAGCTACTTCGTGTGACTCGACCTCCTCGCCGGTCGACTGGACGAGCCCCCAGTCGTCGGGGTTGAAGTGGCGTTCAGCGAGCTCGTGGCAGATGCCGTAACCGCGGCATTGGGCAGGGTCGACGCGGACCTTCAACTCGGCACCTCCATCGTCTCGAACTCCTGGACAGGATCCGCGGAGGGCAGTCCGTCGGCGCCGGCCGCAACGGGGACCGGCACCGGGGGAATCGCCTCGGCCATCGCCTTGGTGTGTGACTTCCACTCCGCTTGTCTGACCGGCAGCAGGGCGCTCGTACGCCGGGTTGCCGCCATCAGCTCGACGTGGGCCGCGAGCTGGTCCGGATAGTGCAGCAGCAGGGAAGAGAGCAGGAGCGCGACGCCGTCGGGAACTGCGCAGGCTCCTCGTCCGACGAGTTGGGTGCCCCAGCGGGTGATCTCCTCCATCGCATCACCGCCCAGGCTCTTGATGTGCCCGGTCGGGGGCGCCTCGTTGGTGAGGTGGTGGGCGACGTCGCGGGTGGCGTTGAGGCATGTGCGGCACTGGCCAGCCGTGTTGTGGGCGTAGTACGTGGCCACCTGCGCCGCAACCGGCATCACATCGTCGACGTCGGGGATCACGTACAGCGAGGCACAGCCAAGGCCACCTCCGTGCTGAGCGAAGGAGTCCCAGGAGACGACGAGATCCGTAGCTACCGGAAGGACACCTCCGAAGAAGCCTCCGGCGAGCACCGCGGTCGACGCTGCTTTCTCGGGCGGCGCCGCAAGATGCCCGACGCTGCGCAGCAGCTCGGCGACGGACAACCCCTGAGGCACCTCCACGACGGCGCTCTCCGCCGCCGGACCGGAGATCGTGACAAGGAAGACCTCGTCATCCGCAGCCGGTGCCGGCTGGAGGGACCTGGCGACACGGGCGAGGGTCTCCACGTTCGAGACGACCGTAGGCACGCTGCCGATCCCGACGTGGTGCGGTCGTGGCGGGCCGTCGACCGGGCGTGCCGTCCCGGTCTGCACGGAGCGGACCAGTGCGCTCGACTCGCCGGCTACGTAGGTGTCCTGGGCGATCGCGATCTTCACGTTGCAGCCAAGCAGACCACTGGCCTCGTAGATCGCCTTCTCCATCGCGCGGCGGGACAGCTCGTCGGCGACGTAGACGTACGCGTGCTCGGCACCAACGGCGGCGGCCGAGAGCGCGAGACCATCGAGGACCAGGTGCGGACGATGCCGCATCAGGTAGCGATCCTTGACGCTCAGCGGCTCCCCCTCGGCGCCGTTCGCCGCGACAACGGGGGCGAGGCGCTGTTCGATGCCCGCGGCGCGGGCAGCCACGACCTTCCGCCAGTAGGGGTACGAGGCGCCGCCGCGTCCGTGCAGGGCATGGACCGACGGGTTCGCTGACAGTCTCTGGCAGATCAGGTCGGGCGAGCTTAGAGCGTCGTACCCACCACGGCCGCGGTAGGTCTCAAAGTCCTCGAACCGATCAGGGTCGTCGGCGAGGACGCCGCCAACGATGCCGGGCCACGCCTGGACCCGGGTCGTATCCACGCTGCCGAGGCGGATAGTTGGGGCGATCGTGGCCGACTCCGTCATTGTGCGGAGCTCTTGACGTCGGCGAGCATCATCGCGAGATAGCGCTGCATGTGCAGCAGGGGGAACTCCTGGTCGTGGAACAGTCCGCCACCGACGCGTCCGGAACTCATGTTCGCCTGGATCCTGTTGTTGATCGCGCAGTCCTCGGCCTGCACCGGATCGAAGAAGCCTTGGGCCTTTGCCTTCAGCTCCTCGGTCACGCCTCCCTCGGGGATGTTGCTCTTGTGCATGAGCGTGTGCACCAGCAGTCGGTGCGACGTGGCACTGAGCGGGAGCAGCTGGAGCCAGACCGTCAGGTCGGGACACGGCGCCACCATCATGGTGGGGAATCGCGTGTAGATGATGTACGCGCCGCGGTGGAAGGCGTCGAAGTGCGGGGGCGGCGGCACCAATGTGGGTCCTTGGAGGTGTCCGTCGACCTCTGCGACGGCCCCTTCAGAGCTCAGCGGCACGCGGCCGGTGTAGCAACGTGGGCTGCCGGAGCCGTCGCCCACGATCGCGTTCAGCCCGGGGATCATGTGCTCGAGCGTGGCGAGGTGGGCGCCGACATGGTGGTAGAACTCCAGGAAGTTCTCGACCACGATCTTCCAGCCGGCCTCGAGGACGCCCCAGTCGGAGGTGACGACGACCTCCCACTCGGACATGTCGTACTGCCCGCAGTACTCCGCGATGGAGTCCATGTCGAGAGGGATCTCGGTCTTGTCGTCGAGGTTCACGAAGATGAACCCCTGCCAGATCTCGCTGCGGATCTCGAACAGCGGATAGTCGGCCTGGTCGAAGTCGGTGCGGCGCTGCATGTCGACGGCGTTGATCAGCTCGCCGTCCAACCGGTAGGTCCACATGTGGTACGGGCACTCGAACCGGGCGAGGTTGCCGCAGGCGGGCAGGTTGCCGAGCTTGTCCGCGGTCACGTCGGCGTACCGGTGCCGGCACAGGCGCGACAGCACCCGGATCTTGTCGTCGTCGCCGCGGACGATCACCAGCGGCTCGCCGACGAGGTCGACGTTGACGAAGTCGCCGACGTTCGGGACCTGCTCCACACGGGCGACGGCGTGCCAGTCCCTCGTCAGGATCTTCTCGACCTCGAGCTCGTAGAACTTCGGATCGACGTACGTCTGGGCCGGCAGGGTGGTGGCGTACTCGAGCGGCAGGGCGGCCTGCTCGCGGATCCGTTCCACCAAGTCGCCCACCGGAACCCAGTCCGCTCGCGCAGACGAGGCGGTCGTGCGGCGCGAAGGCGCCACGCGCGTGTCGCTCTCGGGCAGGATGTCGGTCATCGTTCGCTCCCTTCACGAGGCTGAGCGGATGGTCGGGGACGGAGCCCGACGGCAGGTTCAATACGTTATAGAAACGATGTCGGGCCGCTGTTACACCGCCAGCCGTGGCGGCGTTAATTGACTGTTACCGCAGCGAGGGCGCGGTGGAGCCGATCTCCCGCAGCGGCCGGGCGTAGTCGTCGGCGAACCGCCGGATCGCGTCCAGCTTCTGGGTGAGCGGCGCGTGCGCCTGGTCCCAGTCGAACCACGGCGTCACGATGCCGGTGACACCGGCGTCTGCGAGGCGACGGAGCACATCCAGGTCCTGTGGCACCTCGGTGAGGTAGGTGACCACGTCGAAGTCCTCCTCCCCAAGCCCCTCGGCACGGCGGTAGCGCAGGAGGCGGTCCACCACGGCGGGAAGCTCGGCCGGGTCGTGACCGGCACCGAGCCAGCCGTCGTGGCGGGCGGCACGGCGCAGGGCCGCATCGCTGTTCCCGCCGACGTAGACGGGCACCGGACGTTCCGGCACCGGGGCGAGCGAGAGGGCGTCGAACCGATAGAACTCGCCGTCGTGGCTCAGGGGACCGCCCCGCATGAGTCCCGAGAGGATCTCGAGCATCTCGTCGGTACGGCGTCCACGGTTGGCGAACGGCTGACCGGTCAGGGCGAACTCCTCGGCCATCCAGCCGACGCCGGCTCCGAGCACCAGCCTGTCCTCGGCGAGGTAGGCAACGGTCGATACCGCCTTGGCCACGCCGAAGAGCTCGTGCAGCGGCAGCACGTAGACCGCGGTCAGGAGCCGCAGCGTCGTCGTGTGCGACGCGATCACGCCCGCCATCACCAGAGGATCGGGCATATGCGTGCGCGGATCCCACCAGATCCGGCCGTCACGGGTGTACGGATAGGGCGACTCGATCGCTCCCGGCGTCACGAGATGGTCCGGCAGGGCCACACCGGCGTACCCGCAGAGCTCGGCCTCCTGGGCGAGTGCGACGAGCTCGCTGGTCTCGGTGAAGCCGATCGCCTGCCACACGTCCACGTGGACTCCCCTTGGTCGCGGTCTGGTTGACGTCTGGGTGGCCGCCTACAGCTGCGGCATGACCTCCGAGGCGAACAGGCGCAGCTGGTCGAGATCGGAGAGGTCGAGCACCTGGAGGTAGAGACGACTCGCGCCGGCGGCCTCGTACGCCTCGATCTTCTCGATCACCTCGGTGGGCGTACCGGCGAGTCCGTGCTCGCGGAGCTCCGCCTTGTTGCGACCGATGGCGGCCGCCCGCCAGTCGGTCTCCGCCTCACTGGCGCCGAGGCAGAGGACGAGGCCGATGGAGAGGACCACCGGCTCCTCGCGTTCGGCCTTCTCGGCAAACTCCCGGACCGTGGCGTACTGCCTCGTTGCATCCTCCAGGCTGACGAAGACGGTGTTGAACTCGTCGGCGTACTTCACCGCGAGCGCGGGCGTGCGACGTCTGCCGGAGCCTCCGATGAGCAGCGGGAGCTTGCGCTGGGTCGGCTTTGGCAGCGCCGGGCTGTCCTCGATCTGGTAGTGCCTGCCGGCGAAGGAGTACGAGCCGGTGGTGTCCGACCACATCCCGGTGATGATCTCGAGCTGCTCCTCGAACCGATCGAACCGCTCGCCGACCGACGTCGGGAAGGGGATGCCGTAGGCCGCGTGCTCCTCGGCGAACCATCCCGCGCCCAGGCCGAGCTCCACTCGACCTCCGCTCATCTGGTCGACCCCTGCGACCTGGATCGCGAGCACGCCGGGATACCTGAACGTCGCGCTGGTCATCAGCGTGCCCAGCCGAATCGTGGTGGTGTCGCGGGCGAGGCCGGCGAGTGTCGTCCAGGCGTCGGTCGGTCCGGGCAGGCCGCTGACCGAGCCCATCTTCAGGTAGTGATCGGAGCGGAAGAACGCGCTGAAGCCGAGGTTCTCGGCTTCGAGCGCGACCGCGATCAGGTCGTCGTAGGTGGCGCCCTGCTGGGGCTCGGTGAAGATGCGTACGTCCACGGCTCAGCTCCTCGCGGCCATCAGAAGGACCGCTCTGTCGGCGGCTCTTCGAGCCAACGGATGGCGTCGAACGGGCAGACGTCGATCGCCGCTTGCACCGAGGCGACGTCCTGCTGGTCGACTGGCAGCCCACGTGACTGCGCCAGCCCCCAGTCGTCGGCCTCGAGATGACCGGGCGCGAGCACCTCGCAGAGCCCGTAGCCTCGGCACTTGGTCGGATCGACCCGGATGGTCATAGGACACCTCCGGTGGTGGTGAGGACGCGGGCGCTCGGGACCTCGACGGTCAGGCCTGCCCAGTCCAGTCGGGTTGGTGGGGGCGCGGCCAGGTGCGCCTTGAGCTGCTCGGGGTAGTGCCGCAGGAGCGATCGCAGCAGGAGCGCGACGCCGTCGGGCACGGCGCACGCCCCTCGGCCGACGATCTGGGCGCTCCACCGCGTCAGCCTGGACAGGAGTACGTCCGGAGTCGCACCGATGCCTCGCAGGGCCAGCGCTGTGTCCTCGGTCGAGAGCACGCAGCTGCGGCACTGTCGCGCGTTGTTCCCGTCAAAGTAGTCGGCGACGGCACTCGCGACGGTGATCGGATCCGTACCCTCCCCGATGAGGTAGAGACTCGCACACCCGAGCGCTCCCCCATGCTCGGCGCGCGATTCCAGGGACAGTCCGAGGTCGTACGAGATCGGCACCACTCCCCCGAAGAATCCGCCGGCGAGGACGCTGCCCGCACCGGCGGCGTCGACCTCAGGGCTCGCGAGCAGGGTCAACACCGGGAGCCCGTACGGGACCTCGATCAGCGTCGGCGAGACGCCGTCGCCCGAGAGCGTCACGAGCAGTGGACTCTGCTCCTCGGCCGCGTCCGGCATCGTGGCGCGTGCGAGGCGAGCGAGCGTCTCCACGTTGGAGACCAGGGTGGGCGCGCCACCGACCCCGCTCTTGGCCATGCGCGGCGGGTGGTCCAGCGGCCGAGCCACCTTGGTGTTGATCG
Source organism: Nocardioides asiaticus (assembly GCF_040049175.1). NCBI lineage: Bacteria > Bacillati > Actinomycetota > Actinomycetes > Propionibacteriales > Nocardioidaceae > Nocardioides > Nocardioides asiaticus. The sequence continues at coordinate 52,909 of NZ_JBDZDM010000001.1, forward strand.
CGCGTACGGCCGCAGTCGCCTCCCCGGCGACGAAGGTGTCCTGGGCGGCGTGGATCTGGACCTTCGGGACCGGGACGCCCATGGCAACCAGGTCGTCGGCTGCCGTCTTGAGCGCGTCCAGGCTCTCCTGGTCGTGGGCGTAGACGTGGATGGTCTTCGCGCCCAGCGCTCGTGCGGCTAGGGCGGCGCCGTTGAGGATCAGGTGCGGCCGGTACCGCATGAGGTAACGGTCCTTGACGCTGAGCGGCTCGCCCTCGGCGCCGTTGGCGACGACGACCGGCGTCTGTCCGGACGCCGCTGCCTCGTCGAGGACGGTCTCCATCTTGGTCCAGAGCGGGAAGCCGGCCCCGCCGCGGCCGCGCAGGGCCGTGACGGCAGGGATCGCCTCCAGGTGTTGGCGTAGAAGCGCCGGGGTGGGTTGCTCGTCGGGCAGCCGGTAGCCGCCCGCCGTGAGGTAGGCCTCGAGATCCTCGGGGCTCTCGGGCGTGACGGTGAGGACGCCGCCGACCAGGTCGGGCCAGCGCAGTACCCTGGTGCTGCTGCCGTGGTCAGGCATCGGCCGGCTCCTCCAGCATCTCGGCGAGGTAGCGCTGGAAGATCAGCAGCGGGAGCTCCTGCTCGTGCAGGACCCCTTCCTTGGCGTACTTGGAGTGCATGTCCTTCTGGACGCGGCCGTTCACCGCGACGTCCTCGGTGTTGAAGGAGGCGAAGAAGGCGAGGTACTCGTCGAAGTCCTTCTCGGTGAGCTGGTCCAGGAGGATCTCGGGGGCCATGAGGTGGGCGATGAGGCGATGCGTCCCCGGACCGGTGGGGAGGATCTGGAGCCAGGTCGTGAAGGTCGCACCGGGCATGGTGGCGAAGAGCGGGAACCGCGCCAGGATGAGGGCGATGCTGCGCTCGTACGGCGTGGCCTCGGGCAGGTGGGGCAGCTTCGAGGCCGGGATGAGGTAGCCGTCGATCTCCTCGGCCGCGGTCTCGGCGGAGTGGTGGCCGGTGGCCCAGTAGACGTTGTTGCCGTCGCTGCCGTCGGCGACGGTCGTGTTCAGGCCGGGGGTGCCCTTCTCGAGCGTGGCCTGGTGGGCTCCGATGTGGTGGTAGAACTCGAGGTAGTTCTCGAGCATGGCCTTCCAGCCGGAGTCGATCTCCGCGCCGTCCGCCCACACCATGCTGCGTACGATCCGGTACTTGCTCCCGTCCATGTTGCCGGTGACCCGGGCCAGGGCGTCCATGTCGAGTGGCCGGGTTGTGTTCTCGTCGAAGTTGATGAAGACGTAGCCCTGCCAGATCTCGGTGCGGATCTCGTGCAGGCCGAACCTGCTTGGGTCGAACTTGCCGTTCATCTGGCGTCGCTCGAAGTCGACGGCCCGGATGAGGGCGCCATCGAGGTCGTAGCTCCACAGGTGGTAGGGGCATTCGAAGTACTTCACGCATCCTGACACGGGCACGTTGCCGTACACGTCGGAGAGGATGTCGGCGAACCGATGGCGGCATACCCGCGAGAAGACCCGCACCTGGTCGTCCTGGCCGCGCACGACGACGATGGGCTCCCCGGGCAGATCCAGGGTGAGGAAGTCGCCCGGGGTCGGCACCTGCTCGAGCCGGGCCACCGGGATCCAGTCGCGGCGGAAGATCCGCTCGACCTCGAGCTCGTAGAACCCGGGGTCGGTGTAGGCGCCGGCGGGCAGTGTGGTGGCTTCGTCGAGGCTCCTCGCCTTCGCCTGGCGGCGGATCTGCTGTGCGATCGCGAGAGCAGTGGCCGAGGGCTGCGCCTTCGTCCGCGGGCGGGTGTCGGGGCGCCGCGCTTCTTGGATGGTCATCGGGTCCTCCGGTGTGGTGGAAGGGAGCCGACGGCCTGCTCTCCGGAAGCCGGTCGTCGGTCGGGATGGAGTCGAAGGTGGCGTGTGGCGGCCGTCGCTCTCAGAGGGCGCCGACGTTGATCTCGGCGAGGATCTCGTCGTAGTAGCGACGGAACTCGGGCATCGCGAACGACTGCTTGTTGCGAGGACGCGGAAGGTCGATAGGCACTTCCTTCCGGATCGTGCCTGGCCGGTGGCTCATCACGACGACGCGGTCGGAGGCGAAGACAGCCTCCTCGATGTCGTGGGTGATGAGCATGACCGTGAGCTTGTGCTCCTCCCAGATGTCCATCAGCAGCTGCTGCATCGTGTGGCGGGTCAGAGCATCGAGCGCACCGAACGGCTCGTCCATGAGCAGCAGCTTCGGTTGATAGGAGAGCGAGCGGGCCAGTGCCACCCGCTGCTGCATGCCGCCTGAGAGCTGCCCCGGGAACTTGTCCTCGAAGCCCTCTAGACCCACGTCCGCGAGGTATTTCCGCGCCAGCTCGCGTCGTTCGGCTTTGGAGTATCCGCCGGGCTCGAGCGCGAACTCGATGTTCTGCGCGGCGGTCTTCCACGGCAGTAGCGTGGCCCGCTGGAACACGACGCCGCGGTCACGGCCGGCACGTCGTACCTCCTCACCGTCGACGACGACCGAGCCCTCGGTCGGCTCCTGGAGTCCCGCGATGATGTTGAGCAGCGTCGACTTCCCGCAGCCCGAGGTCCCGACGACGGAGACAAACTCCTTGTCCTTGAACTCCAAGGTGACGTCGCGCAGTGCCGTCACGTCGCCGAAGCGCATCGTCAGGTCGGAGATCTCCAGCTTGTTGACGGGGCTGACGGTCTGGAGTACCTGCGTCATCGGCTGATCCTCTCGTAGGCGAAGAGCTTGTGACCGACCGCGCGCATGATCTGGTCGAAGACCAGCCCGATGATCCCGAGGACGATGACGTAGCCGATGATGAGATCGGTGGCGAGGAAGCGCTGGGCCTGCGTGATGCGGTAGCCCATCCCGGTGGTCGCCGCGACGAGCTCGGCGATCATCAGCCAGGTCCACGCCCAGCCCAGGGTGATGCGCAGCGTGTCCCAGATGCGCGGCATCACGCTCGGTAGCACGATCTTGAACAGGATGGCGACCCGACCCAGGCCGAGTGTCGCGCCGAGATTGACGAAGTCGACCGGGACGGTCCTGGTGCTGGCGGCGATCATCAGGATCTGCTGGAACACGGTGCCGAGCCAGATGATCAGGAACTTCTGCGCGTCGTTGGTGCCGACCCAGATGATGGTCAGCGGCACGAAGGCGACGATCGGCAAGTAGCGGATGAAGTCGACGACCGGCTCGACGAGCGCCTCCACCCAGCTCGAGGCGCCGGCCAGGACACCGACCGGGATCGCCACGACGACGGAGAGGAGGAAACCGACCATCACCCGGTAGGTGCTCACCTTCGCGTCGGCCCAGAGCTCTCCGTTCTGGATCTGATCCCCCAGGCTCTGCAGGACCGCCATCGGCGAGGGAAGGATGATCGGCTTGACCATTCCTCCCATGGTCACGATGGCCCAGGCGGCCAGGATCGCCACGAAGGAGCACACCGCCAGCAGGCGGAACCTGCTGCGGGTCAGTGGACGGCCCGCGGGTGAGCGGTACCGCTTCTTCGTCGGTGGGAGCGCTTGCCCCGCAACCTCGGGAAGCGCAGTCTCTTGAATCGCCATGTCGTGTCCTCTGGAAGAAGGTGTGGCGGGACCTCGGGCGAGAAGGCGGGAGCTACTTCTCGGCGACGGTGTTGGCGAACTGCGGGTCGATCAGCTCGCCCGCGGTGTAGTCCTTGTCCATCAGGCCGGCCTCCATGCTGGCCTTCACCACGCTGGGCAGGACCTTGCTGCTGAACTGTCCGCCGAGCAGGCTCTGCTCGGAGGCGTCGTAGAGTCGGACGCCCTTGTAGGTCGGCTCGATGTCCTCGACCTTGGACCCGAGGGCATCCGCCATGATCTGCATGCTCTCGTCGGGGTGGGCCTTCTCGTAGTCCATCGCGCAGCCCCAGGCGTCGACCAGGCCCTGGACCTGATCGGGGTGGTCGTCGATCATCGTCTGGGGAACCACGAGGACGTCGCTGATGAGACCTTCGTCTTCGCCGGCAGTGCCGAGCGTGTGGAACTCCGCTCCCGAGGCCTTCGTGTCGGCGATGTACGGCTCGTAGGAGACCGCGGCGTCGACCTTGCCGGCGGCCAGCGCGGTCATGGACGCCTGCGCGGTCATCGGTACGGGGTCGATGTCGTCGATGCTCATGCCCTCCTGCTGCAGCTTCCACTGCAGGAGAAGGTCGCTGGTGCTCCCCTTCTCGTAGGCGACCTTCTTGCCCTTGAGGTCGGCGATCGAGGTGACGTCAGGTCCGCCGAGAATGGCATCGGCGTCCAGGGAGGCGTCTTCGAGGAGTACCGCCTTGGCCTTCATGCCGCCCTTGAGCACGTTCGGCACCATGTGGGTGGCGGTGTTCTCCACGTCGATCTTGCCGGCGATGAAGGCCGACTCCATGTCGGTGTTGAAGTTCACGAGCTTGACGTCGATACCGGCCTTGTCGAAGCAGCCCTTCTCGTCGGCGATGGCCCAGGGTGCATAGCCCAGCCACGGCACGGTCCCCATCGTGATCGTGTCTCCATCCGAGCCGGCGCTGCTCGCACCCGTGCCGCAGGCCGCGAGCCCGACGGTGAGCACCGCGCCCAGTGCCAGCAGCGAGCGCCGCAGTCCCGGTCTCGCGGCTCGGCGAACGGGGCCGCTGCGGTTGGTGGGCGGTGTGCTGCCGGCACCGGGAACGTTCGTGGCCATTTCGCCTCCAAGGTCAAGGACTCACAGGTGTCGGGTGGCGACGGTGCACACCGTTTCAATATGGTTTAGAAATCGTCCCGGCCGTCGGTGTCGCCGGTATCACCCGATTGCTAAGCCTTCGTTAATCAAGGCGTTGGAGACCGGCGGGAGCCTCCGATTACGCCTGGTCGACGGTCAGCATCTCCGCCAGGTAGCGCTGGAGGAGCAGCAGCGGGAACTCCTGCTCGTGGAAGATCCCGCCGCCGGCGTACTGCGAGTGCATGAGGCGCTGCACCCTGCCGTTGACGGCCGCGTCCTCGGCCTGGATCTCGTCGAACTTGGCCATCGCCGCATCGTGGTGCTCCTCGGTGAGCTGGTCGATGGTGGACAGCGGAGCGAGCGCGTGCAGGGTGAGCCGATGGGTCCCCGGACCGGTGGGGATGAGCTGGAGCCAGAAGTTGTAGCTCTGCCCGCGCGTCGCCAGGAACAACGGGAAGCGCACCAGGATGCCGCCACCGCTGCGCTCGTACGGCGTGAGCTCGGGCGGGACGGGAGCAGTGGTCGCGGCGATCAGGTATCCGTCGACCTCGTCGACGGCCGATTCCGCAGACGCCGGACAGTAGGCGTGGTAGACCGCGTTTCCGGCGCTCCCGTCGGCCATGACCGTACCGAGACCCGGACGGGAGGCCTCGAGCGTATGCCGGTGGGCACCGATGTGGTGGTAGTACTCAAGGAAGTTCTCCAGCGCCGCCTTCCAGTCGGCGTCGATCTCTCCGCCGCCCCACTGAAGGCTCCGCACGATGCGGTAGTTGGTGAAGTCGAAGTTCCCGACGACCTCGGTCAGGGCGTCCATGCCGAGCGGCCGCGTCGATCTCTCGTCGAGGTTGACGAAGACGAAGCCCTGCCACAGCTCGGCCCTCACTCCTCGCCCGCCGACGGTGGAGACGTGCACGTCGCCGTCCTCGCCCCGGACCACGACGACAGGTTCGCCCGGCAGCTCGACCGCGAGGGAGTCGCCCGCGTCGGGGACCTGCTCGAGGCGTGCGACCACGAGCCAGTCGCGGTGGAACACACGCTCCACCTCGAGCTCGTAGTACCCCGGGTCGACGTACGCCGCCGGCGGCAGCGTCGTGGCCTCGTCGAGGCTTGCCCCGGCCTGTCGGGCGATCTGGGCGACGATGTCGTCGGCGACGCTCGGCGCGGTGATGGTCCTGGTCTCAGCAATGGTCATGGCGACTCCCGGCCGGACGCATTTCAATACGACATAGAAAGCGTCCTCCCCCGGGCGTTGCTTTCGCATCACTCGCTTGTTAAGTCGTCATGAACGGCCCGACAGGAGGTCCCTCACCGCCCTGGCGATCTGCTCGGTGACGTCCGGGAGGTGTCCGGGCCTGCCGGCGATGTGGCCGTGGTCCGACACGATCGGACGCAGTTCGCACGACCGCAGCTGCGCGGCCTCGCGCTCGTTCTCCGCGACGGTGAAGTACATGTCGGAGGTCGACGGCATCAGGATCGCCCGGGCGGCGATCGTCCCCAGCGCCTGGCTCCATGAGCCGTTCGGACCGGCGGGGTCGGCGTACTCCCAGGTGCGCAGCATCATCAGCAGGTCGGCCGGGTCCCAGGTCAGGTGGTCCGTCGCCCACGACTCGCGGAGGTGCCCGAGCGAAGAGTACCCGTCGCCCCTCCACAGCTCGTCGCGGAAGTAGGCGGCCGAGTAGGCCCATCCGGCGTACGCACGCCCGAAGCCGGCAAGCGCGAAGTCGCTCGCCTCGGGGTGATCGAGGGCGTGTTCCAGATACGGCGCGAGGCCCGCGAGGAACATCTCGTTCATGGGCCAGCACCGGGAGCTGGCGCAGACGGGCAGGATCGCATCGACGAGCTCCGGATACGAGACCCCCCATTGGTACGCATGCAGCCCGCCCATGGACCAGCCTGCGACCAGCGCGACGTGCCGTATGCCGAGTCGCTCCAGCAGCGACCGCTGGACGGACACGTTGTCGCGGACCCGCACGACGGGGTCGGTCCGCGGGTCCCACGGCTCTCCGGTGCCGGGGTGCCGGATGGTCGAGAGTCCGTTGCCGATCATGTCCGGGACGACGACGTACCACCGCTCCGTGTCGAAGACTTGGCCCGGCCCGATCCAGGGCAGGTAGCTGTCGTGGGTGCCGGTGTAGTAGGTCGGCAGGACGACGCAGTTGCGTCCGTCGGGGGCGAGCTCGCCGTGTGTCGCATAGGCGAGGTCGATGTCCGCCGGGGTCTGCGCGGCGCCGATTGGAACGCCGGACAGGTGGAGCCTGTGACCCGTCATCGCGGCCTTTCGACCGGCGGCACCGCGGCGGCCGACCTCGTGTCCGCGAGCCTCGTCCCCGCGATCCGTACCGAGCACGTATAGATTGAGGTCCGCTTCGACTTCATGAGCCGCATCAGGGAGGCACCGTGGCTTCGCGTAAGGGCACCGCGGGCGGGTCCGGCGGCCGACGCCGCGCAGACGGATCTCGCTCGGAGAGTCCACGTGACGAGATCATCCGGGTCGCGACCCGGCTGTTCGCCGAACAGGGCTACGCGGCGACCACGATGAAGGGCATCGCGGAGGCCGCCGGCCTGCGCCAGCCGTCGGTGTACTACTGGTTCCGCAACAAGGAAGAGCTCCTGCACGCCACCGCCTCGATCAACCGGTACTCGGCCAGCGTGGTGGTCGGTGTGGAGAAGTCCGAGGCGAGCGTCTCGGCGCGCTTGTACCGGTTGCTGTACGAGGACACCAGGCAGATCTGCGTGCTCGGCCCGCTCGACTATCGGGAGGTCGAGAGCGTGGCGTACGCGAGGCCCGATGAATTCGACGAGTTCTGGACCGACTACCGCGCCCTGTACGACGGCATCGTCGACCTCATCGAGGACGGGATGCAGACAGGCGACTTCCATCCCGGTGATCCTTCCCTTGCTGCGGCGGTCGCGCTGAGCCTCAACGAGGGCCTGCAGAAGTTCCATCGACACCGTGTCGGACCTGGGGGTGCCCTCGGTCTTCCGGCGCCGGTGCCTGACCTCGACGATGCGGTGACGGCCGCGCACCAGAGCGCGACGACGACGCTGTCGGCGCTGCTGCGTGACCGTCACCGCGTCGCGGACGTGCGGATTGAGGCGATGGAGATCCTTCTGGACGTCGAAGGAGCCCAGGCGTCGTGACCGTGGTGCACTGGCGCCTCCCGCGCGCTGGTCAGAAGAACTCGAGGTAGCGGTCGATCTCCCACTGGCTGACGTGGGCGTTGTACGCGTCGACCTCCGCGCGCTTGAGCTCCAGGAAGGACGCGTGCATGTCGGCGCCGAAGACCTCAAGGGTCAGCGGGTCGGCGTCGAACGCGTCGAGCGCGGCCTCGAGGCTGACGGGCAGGTGGGAGATGCCGCGGGCGGCGAGCTCCTCCTCGCTGAGGAGATACATGTTCTCCATGTTCGGAGCTCCCGGGTCCGCGGCGTCCCTGATGCCCTCGAGGCCCGCCGCGAGCATCAACGCGGCAGCCAGGTACGGGTTGTTGGCCGAGTCGGCGGCACGGCACTCCACCCGTCCCCCGGCCAACGGGATGCGGAGCATGTTGGTCCGGTTGTTGCCGCCGTAGCAGCCGAAGATCGGCGCCCAGGTGAACCCTGAGTTGTTCGTACGGCGGATGAGCCGCTTATAGCTGTTGACCGTGGGCGCGACGACCGCACAGATCGCCGGTGCGTGCCTGAGCACGCCGGCGATGAACTGGTAGCCGAGTTCGCTCAGTCCGAGGCCGCGGCGGTCGCTGTCAGTGGCGAAGAGGTTCTTTCCGTCCGCGTCCGCCAGGGACATGTTCATGTGGCCGCCGCTGCCGGTCTGGTGGTCGAACGGCTTGGGCATGAACGTCGCGATCCCCCCGTGTTGGTGGGCCATCTCGGTGAGCATCAGGCGGAAGTAGGTCAGCCGATCGGCGGTGGTGACCGCGTCCGCATAGCCGAAGTCGGTCTCGAACTGGCCGTTGCCGTCCTCATGGTCGAACGAGTACACCTCGAACCCGGCGTCGTTCATCGCGGAGACCAGCTCGTCGATGAAGTCGAAGTTCCGCAGGAGGCCGCGGCTGTCGTAGCAGGGCTTGGCGAGGTCGTCGGCGTCAGACAGCGGGACCAGGTCGCCGTCGCTGGTGCGACGAAGCACGAAGAACTCCGTCTCCACGCCGAGGTTGAACGTGTAGCCCAGCTCTGCAGCCGCGGCCATCGTCCGCTGCAGGATCCCGCGGCTGCACGCCTCGAACACGCTGCCCTTGTAGTGCAGCGTGCTGGGGAACCACGCCATGTCCGGACGGGTCGGGAGCACGAAGTAGCGGCTGATGTCAGGGACCGCTGCGACCTCCTCGTCGCTGACCTCTTGCGGCACGCCGTCGAGTGCGGCCCCGGTGAACAGCTCACTCCCACCCACGGCGTCGGGGAGGTGGTCCACGGGGACGACCTTCGACTTCGACTTGCCGTGAGCATCGACGAAGCTGACCATCGCGTACCGGATTCCGCGACTGTGCAACTCGGCGACGACCGTCGAGACCTGTTTCGCCGGGTCGGCTGCGCTGGCTCGCTCGTTGTCGATCAGGTCGGTGGTGGTCATGGTGCTCCTTGTCCGATGGCTGCGTGCCCCTGGAGACGACACGGCTCCCCGAGGCGAACGCAAGACCGAGGGTCAGTTTCAATGCATTATTGAAATGCTCTCCAGCGGTTGTGCCACCGAGATGCTCAGGTCCGTTAAATCGGCGTAACCAAGACGCCACCGCAGCGCTCGCACACGCCCATTCAGCCTTAGAGGCACTCGGAGGTTCCCCTCGAAGCTCTGGGTGAGGTCAGCGAGGACGAGCTCGCCCGTCGCCGCCGCGGCGAACGACGGCCGGTCGATGAGGCCGGAGGTGTTGTGTGGCCGGACATCCCGAGGGTGTGCAGGTGGGTCCGCTCGGAGGCGACGTTGTGGTCATCCTTGTACCCCGGGCCCACCCGGAGGGAAGAAGCGCGCCCGCACCCTGCATCCCGGCCGACGCCGAAGAAGCACGAAGTTTCAGGATCGGGAGGCTCCGCGCTCGCCGGTTTCTCCCGGTCCTGCAACCACCCCGCACTAGTCCTGGACGCGACCAGACCGAGTCCAGATACGAGGGACCCGAGGGAACGCCCCGACGATCTGCCTTGGCTCATCCTCGATTCCACCCAACCTCTCGCAGGCCCCATCGGGTGATGAGCTGCTCCTCCTCATCTCGGAGCACGTAGCGAATCTCAGCAGCCGACATCGAGGCACGAATCGGTCTGAGCCAGTGTTGGACATGGAGCCCGAGGTCGTGCGCCAGCGCGACGTTCGCATTGACCCGCACTCTGGTCACTCCGGCCCACTGCGGTCGGCCGTACCGTTGACCAGGTCGAACTATCCCGCCGGGCACCTGGCCCTTGGTGACCATCCACAGGTGGGTCGTCATGCCGACGTACATGACGGTGATCTCCTCAGCACTCGGTTCCTGGCTGAGGGTGAACGCGTACAGTCCCGGAGCATCCGGGACAGAGCCGAGGGTGTCCCAGTTGCAGTACCCGGCCTGGCTGCGGTCGTGGAACAAGAGCTCGTAGGCGTCGAAGCCATGGTCGCGGAGCTCGGTAGCGGTCATCCTCCTGCCCGGTCGTGCCAGGTCGGCCGCTCGGGCATCCGGTGGCGAGGTGGCGAGGGCAGGCCGTTGTGGCGTACGCCGAGGCACCCCAACAGATGCGACCCGCAGCGGCGCCTCACTCCGCCCTCTGGGCTGGTCGCCCGTGATGCGGGAGTCGGTCAGGATCGCATAGAGGTAGGAGGGGCCCTGCAGGTCCTGAAGCGCCCCCGGACCCGAGAGGGGCATACGCCTTAGCGCCTGCTCGAACTGCCCTCGACCGAGCATCCGGTTGGTGTTGCGCAGCATCACCCCACCGGTTGAGAACTGGTAGCTGAACGGCTTCCCGGTCTTGGTGCAGAACTCCTGCCCCGCGAGCTCTCCGATCCGTCGCCACAAGCCGCTGAAGTCATCGGCGACGGACTGTTCGGTGGTGTCCATGCCGTTGAGTGTGAGTGAAAACACTGAGGGTCTGTCTAGGGCAACTGGCTGGTGATCAATCTCGGTGAGACTCCCTCGGCGCGATGCAGCCGGGGTGATCGGACTCTGTATCCCGATGCCGACCGATGCCGCTCTTCTCTGGCGTTCGTCGTCTCCGGCTGCGGAGCTCACCAACCGGCCGGGGCTGCGCGCCGCGCTCGAGCGGCTCGACAACCGGAAGGACCCCGCGAGGGCGCTGTTCGTGCTCGACTTGGACCGGCTCACCAGGTCGGTCGGCGACTTCGCCCTGATCCTCGACCGGGCCGCGAAACGCGGATGGACCCTGACCGTCCTCGGGTTGGGTGCGATCGACACCAGCACCCCCGAGGGCCGGATGGCCGCAACGATGATCGCCGCCGCCGGCGAGTACGAGCGCGCCATGACCTCCAAGCGCGTCGCCCGGCAGCACGAGGCCCGCCGCGCCCGCGGCATTGTGTGGGGAGTCGACGAGGGCCCCCGGCCCCTGCTGCCCGACGACGTACGCCGCCGCATCGCTAACGAGCGCGCAGCAGGTCGGTCGCTGCGTGCGATCGCCGACGGGCTAACCGCCGACGGCGTTCCTACCGCCCGCGGAGGGCGCTGGCAGGCCGCGACCGTGAAACGGATCCTCGAGTCCCCCAGCCTCTCCACTCCGGAGCCGATGTGACCACCCGCCCTTCACGCCGGGCCTCGCACTGGTCAGGTCCGCCGCCCTGCCCGCATAACGAGCTCGCCTACCTCCCCGCCCCCTCGGCGGCGGTGTGGTGCGAGATCTGCGGATGTGACCTCGACCCGGCCGACACCAGCCGACTCTGTACCACCTGACCGACCAGAACGCCGCCAAGGGTGGGGCGTATGACCGTCGGTGCGTCCCTACCTGTCGTCTGCAGTAGTCCTCGAACGTGCACGCTTCGCCCGATACAGGCGGGCGCCACGGTCGGCGAACGGGAGCGACGCTCTGGCTCTTAGTCGTTGAATCGGTCGTCGACGAACCAGTCGTCGCGATTCGGTATGAGCGTCGCCCAGAGTTGGGCGAGTTCCTGGTGGGCAACCTCCGCTTGCCATGCAAGCCATTCGAGCTGTGAGCGCTCGTAGGTGCTCCCCTGGATCTTCCCGCGGTTCCAAGTCGTGATGATTGTCCGATCGCCTTCGTCCTCGGCGAGTCCGTGTGCGAGTGCGTTGCGAAGAGCAACGAGCTTGCGAAGCACTGGTAGGAGGAACGGCCAGCGGTCCCGCCGAGCGCTGTCGCCGGCGTCGAGCGTGTCTTTGAGCATTGCGAGCCGGTCGCTTATTGAGATTCGACTGAACACTTGGAGAGTGAGTTGGCTCGCGGCGCGGCTGTCCACGGCGAGCTGTGCCGAGAGCACTTCGTTGACTGCGTATTCGATCCTCACCTGTTGCTCGATGATGAACGCCCGCAGTGCGTGGGTGCTGCGAGGGCTGCCGACGAGCGCCTGCGCCAGTCCCGCGATGCGGGCTCGCTCCGTCTCTGTCAGGTCCACGTTCGCGCACGGTAGCCCGACGGCAGGGTCGTGTCTCGGGAACGGATCAGTTGGCGAGTAGGACCTGGGCGTCGAGGTTGTGCGTCACGCAGCGGCCGGTGCCCGTGGCGCAGCTCAAACCCGGGCTGTCGGTCTAGCCCGATTCGTCTTTGCCGATTCGCAGGACGGCGGGGGAGATTCGTATCTACGCTCCCGGCGTGGCCGGATACACCAACCTGGGGGCGAGCGATGCCCAGTTCTTCCCTGCACATGCCCCGCACGTGTGGGAGGTCGTGGTGGGCTACCTCGAGGGGCGTCGCGCTCGTTTTCGCAGCCGTGACGACCGACTCATGCGGGCCGAGGTCAACCTCGGCATGACGGCGTTCACTGGCAGCGTCATCGCTACCGTCGCCGTCCAGCCTGAGCAGGCTGGATGTCGGGTCTCGTTCAGTGGCCGCATGGGTGTGTTCTCGCAGAGCAACATCGGGGCGCAGAGGCGCATCGAGGACGAGCGCACCAAGCTGTTCTCCGCCGTCGGTATCGAGATCGCGTCGTGGCCCGACGAGGACGATGCAACCCCGACGGGCGCTGTCTCGGCATCGCGGCCGGACGCGGTGTCGGCGGTCGAGCGTGGACTCGCCGACCAGTTGGCGAAGCTCGCCGACCTCCATGCCGCTGGGATCCTCACCGACGACGAGTTCACCGCAGCCAAGGCGCGCCTGCTGTCCTGACGAGGTTCCGGGCGAGCTCGGAGGCTCAGGGCATGCGCCCAGGCCGCCACCAACGAGCCGCCCTCCGCGCTCGTCGCCATAGCCGGCTCTACCCCGCCCCGGCCATCTGTCCGACTTCTCTGAGTGCTGCCCTCGTGGCGAACAGGACGGCGCTGTGCTGAACGGACTCCTACACTCACTGTCCGTGACCCGATGGCAGCGGCTGACCGAATGGCCGTTGACGGTCGCTGCGGTTCTGTTCCTCGCGGCATATGCGTGGCCAATCCTGCAGCCGGACCTCCCCGATCCGTGGCTCGGTGCGTGCACGAGCGTCGTCTGGATCACCTGGGCGGCGTTCGCCCTGGACTTCTTCGTTCGGCTGGCACTGGCGGCCGACCGGTGGCGTTTCCTCAAGCGGAACCTGCTCGACCTACTGGTGGTCGTACTGCCGCTGCTGCGCCCGCTGCGGTTGCTGCGGCTGATCGCGCTGTTGCGCATCCTGAACCGTCGAGCCGCCTCCGGACTGCGCGGCCAGGTCACCACGTACGTCGCCGGCGGGTCGTCACTGCTGGCCTTCGTCGGTGCCCTGACGATCCTCAAGGCCGAACGCGGAAACCCCGACGCCAACATCACCAGTTTCGGCGACGCCATCTGGTGGTCGATCACAACGATGACCACGGTCGGCTACGGCGACACCTTCCCGGTCACGACCACGGGACGATTCATCGCCGCCGGCCTCATGATCTGCGGCATCGCCCTTCTCGGCGCAGTCACAGCGACACTGGCGTCATGGCTGGTGCAGAGCGTCACCGAAGCCGAGGAACGAGAGGCCGAGGACGCCGAGGACCTGCGCGCCGAGGTCGTGGCGCTTCGCGAGCAGGTACGCCAGTTGGTGGAACACCTGAATGCCTCCGACCGCGCGCCCGGCGTGGACCCGTCAACCGTCCACCGTGACGGCTGACAGGCCGTTGACGGCCAATCCCACGCTCCACCTGTCAACCTCACCGGGGAGAGTCGCTTGACGGCCTACCGGACCGCCCCAAGGCCCGGAACGATCTTCCTTGAGACACGCCCAACCAGCGTGGAGGGAGAACCACCATGACCACCGCGACCCGCACTCTCACGAGCGAACATGCCGACACCGTGACACGGCTCGAGGCCCACGTCGACCGGCTCGCCCAGACCGCCGCCGACCTGGCCGTCTATGCCGACCGCGCCGACCTGCTCGGCACGATCATCGACCTGCGTCGCCTCGACCCGGCCGACACCCTCACCGGGAGGATCGCGCAGGCCGAGCGCCGGCTCGACGAGCTCGCTGCGATCCTCGCGACCGCCTCCCGTGCCCTGTGGAGCCGCTGAGCGCCTCACTCGGCCCCGTACGTACGGCCCCAGGAGAAGGGGGCCGGTCGGCAGCGATACAGCCGCGCGTCGCGGCGGTACCGTGCGCAGCGTGCCATTCAAGGGCCTGGACCAACGTCAGACGTTCACGCTCATCATGGAGGTCGACGAGGCCGTCGCTCTCGCGAACTGCGGACTCCGGTCACTCGCCGAGTTGCATCACATCGACGAGGAGTACGCGGCGGTCCTCACGTTGTTGTCCATCGCCTCAGAGAAGCTCCTCAAGACCGTCATCGGGCTCGCCGAGCTCGATGCAGGCCGTTCCTGGCCGACTGTCAAGGTAATGAAGGACTACGGGCACCACATCACCCGGCTCGACCGCGACGCCCGCAGGATCTACAGCAACCAACTCGACAGAGCGGCCGCCCCTCCCTACCTGACTGAACTGCTCGCCGACTGTGAAGCCGGCAACGTGCTGACTGGCATGCTCGACGCGCTGGAGCACTGGGCGGACCGCGGACGATTCCATCGCCTCGATGAACTCGCCGGCAAGCCGCAGCCGGGCGAGACGGCGCAGGCAATGTGGCAGGCACTCGAGAACCAGGTGGCCGAGCGTGACACCGAGCTCGCAGCCATGCTCGGAACTGTCGAGCGATACGACCAGGTCCGCGACCGGATCAATCACGCGTTGCGTGAGAGCTATCTACGCTGGTGGCAGTTGCACTGGCGGGCGTGGGCGCACGGTGTCATCGGTGACGACGCCTGTGGTCTGTCGGTTGCCTTGGGGCGGCTCGCCGGGACTTGATGGGCGCTTATCTGACGACGGTCAGGTGGGCCCGCCTGGCGCGTCGGCGCTCACCGGCGTAGCCGCGTAGCCACGCCGCCGCCCGTAGCCGCTCCACCGGCTTGCCGTCGGCGTCGTGTGGGCACGCCGTCACCCTCGTGCCGTCGCGTGCGCCGTGCGCCCCGTCGGCCACCGTACCCAGCGGCTCACCGCGGGCGACCTTGACCATCACGGCATATCCAGTGTTGGGGGACTCACCCGGCGAACGCCGACGATCCAGCGATCTCGCACCGCCGCTTCGCCGTCGTGAGCGCGTTGGTATACAGGTCGAACGCATCGACAGACGCATCCCCCTGCCCAGCGTCCATCGCGGCCTCGAGCGGCGCGACGAGGATCCGGACGAGGTTCTGTGTCTCGATGTCCGCAGTGTCGCCGATGCCCCGCAGCCGCTTCACCGCGGCATGAAGCTGAGGGTCGCTCATGAGGACGGGCTCGTTCTTCGGGAGCGCCTGTTCAATCAGCGGGCACGCGTCGCGCAAGGTCAATGAAGCCACGGGGCTTGCCGACGCAGCGCCGCTGGGCTCGTCGCGCGCCGCCGCGTCCGACTCCGATGCGCTGGAGCCGCAGCCGCTGACACCGAGGGCTAGGACCGCTAAGACTGCCGCTGCTAGGTCCCTTCGCATCCCAGCAAAGTAAAGCGGTGTGTCGGTGGCGTCTCGGGAACGGCGCATCGGCCGCGGTGCGGGCTAGACCTGAGCCGGGTTCTCCTGCGTCCGAACGCCGGGGATCCGTAGGTTCGGCAGCATGGACATCGACCCCCACAAGCGCGCCGCTGCGGCGCGGACCCTGCTCGATGCGGTGGCGGCCCTGGACCTTGCCGACGCCGGCACTGAGGACGGCGACCGTCGAAGCCTGCTCGCGCTCGAGCCGCTCGGCCTGGACCTGACCAGCGATGCCGACCTGGCCGCCACTCTCGCGGCCGCTGTCGAGCTGCTGACGTTCTTCCTGTTGCGCGAGGCGCACAGTGCCGGCGTGTCGCTTGAGGAGGTGGTGTCGAACAGTCGGCAGTACGTGTTGCCGCTGATCTACCCGGACGTGCTCGGCGGCCCACCCCAGTAGACACTCCCCTTGGTCACGCGCCCCGAGCGGCAACCTTGGCTGCCTCGTACGCGGCCCCCGCGGCCTGCTCCCGCTCGAGGAAGGACCGGAGCTTGTCGAATCCAGCCTCGTTGAGCGGGAAGCCCCCGAGACGCTGGATCTCCCGATCGGTCGCCGCCCTCGCCCGGTTCCACTCGCTGAGGCAGGTCTTTACGTCTGCCGTTGAGATGTCATCCATGGAGGGACGCTTGCACCGTCGCCGGCGGCACGGCAGGGCCGGGAGTCCCCACGAGAGCTGCCCGGTTCGAGTACCGACCCAATGAGCGCGGACGCACGACGCCGAGCCAAGCACTCCGGAAGTGACCCTTTCGCGGAACCCAACTGCACATCAACTGCACGCCGACGATAGGCAAGGCCCTCGACCTGTTTATCCATGCAGGTCAGAGGGCCTTTTCGAGAGGGTGGGTGATACTGGGTTCGAACCAGTGACCTCTTCGGTGTGAACGAAGCGCGCTACCACTGCGCCAATCACCCTCGTACGGCGTGCGCCGCGGTCGCAGACTTTAGCGCATGACCGGGGTCCGATCACATTCCGGGACCGCCGGTCCGGCGGCGTACGACACGTCGGAGGCACGCCGGGGCGGCAGCCGGGTTGCGGACCGGTTGTGGCGTAGGGTCGTCACAACCACTCGAAGGATGAGACGAAGACGAGGATGTCGGCCGAAGAACTACCCGCGAACCCCGCCCCGCTCGCCGAGCCGGGCGCCGAGACGGACGCGCAGCCCCAGGGCCTGACGCTCGTGTCGGTGAGTCGCGACGGACGCCGAATGCTCTTCGTCGACGAGGCGGGACGCGAGTTCACCGTCGACATCGACGACCGTCTCCGAGCGGCCCTCCCGGCTGACTCACCTCGCCGATCGGAGCCTCCTGTGACCAACCCACCGAGCAGCAGCCTGCGTCCCCGCGACATCCAGAACCGCATCCGGGCCGGCGAGAGTGCCGAGGACGTGGCCGCGGCAGCGGGCACCACCGTCGACAAGATCATGGCCTTCGCCGGCCCCGTGCTCGCCGAGCGCGAGCACATGGCCGAGCGTGCCCAGAAGGCGTCCGTACGCCGCCGGGCCGGTGACCCGGCCGGGACAGCCCGCACCCTCGGGGAGGCCGTCGTCGCCCACCTCCGGTCCATCGACCTCGAGCCCGACATCGTGTCCTGGGACTCCTGGCGGCGCCCCGACGGCCGGTGGAAGCTGACGGCCGAGTACTCCACGCCCGCGCACGACGGCATCGCCGAGCTCACCTTCGACGTGCAGGGCAACTACGTCGCCCTCGACAACGACGACGCGCGCTGGCTGGTCGGCGACAAGGTCGAGGTGACGTCCGAGGTCACACCGGTCCGCGACGACCTCGAGGTCGCCCGCCAGCGCCGGCAGCAGGTCCCTTCCCCTCCCCCGCCGGCCTCCCCGGCGACCGCTCCGTCGGAGGGTCGCGCCAGCGGCGCGGTGCCGCCCGCCGCGGCTCCCGCGGCCGACGTCTCGCCCGTCGAGACACCCCTCGAGATCGACACCCCGGTCGAGGCCTACCTCTTCGACGACCCCGTCGCCGACCGGAAGCAGCCGGAGCAGGCAGCACCGGCCGAGGAGTCCGTGGCCGAGGAGCCGGCGGCGGCCAAGCCGCGGCGTACGTCTCGTCGCAAGCGGGCATCGGTGCCCAGCTGGGACGAGATCATGTTCGGCGGCGGCAAGTCGGAGTAGGTCCGCTCAGCCGAACGGCAGCGGCTCGGGCGCCAGCGAGACCGCCTTCGCCCGGGCCGCGGTGAGGCGCCGCCGGTGGTGCTGGCGGCAGAGCACCTCGTACGCCACGACGCCGGCCTCCCCGGCCGGCTCGCCCTCGACGTCGCCGACGACGATGACGTCGCCCTCGGTGACCATGATCCCGTCCTCGGTGCGCGCGTTGTGGGTCGCCCGCTTGCCGCACCAGCACAGCGCCTCGACCTGGAGCACCTCGGTCTTGTCCGCCAGCTCGACGAGGCGCGCCGAGCCCGGGAAGAGCCGGGTGCGGAAGTCGGTGAGGATGCCGAAGCAGAAGACGTCGATCTGCAGCTCGTCGACGATCTTGGCGAGCTGGTCGACCTGCTCGGGGGTGTAGAACTGCGCCTCGTCGCAGATGAAGTAGTCGATCCGCGCGCCGTGCGTCAGCGCGTCCACGGTGTAGCGCCAGAAGTCGAAGTCGGCCGCGACCTCGATCGCGTCGTGGACCAGTCCCAGCCGGGAGGTCACGGTGGCCTCGCCACCCCGGTCGTGGGCGGTGAAGATCCGGCCGGCCCGGCCCCGGGCCGCGTGGTTGTGGTTGGTCTGCAGCGCGAGCGTCGACTTGCCCGCGTCCATCGTCCCGGTCCAGAAGGTCAGCTCCGCCACGAGGCGTGATCATTCCACGCCGGTCCGCGGAACAGCGGCCGGGCTACTGGTGGGTCTCGGTGACCTTGAGACCGCTGCTCGACATGGCGCCGGTGATGGTGCCGACCAGCCCGCTGATGGTCGCCAGCGAGGAGAAGTCGCCGCTCCTGAGCCTGGAGCCGAGCCCCGAGACGGCGTTCGAGAGCTTCTGCAGCGGCCCCCCGATCGCGTTGCACAGCGACGGGCTCGCCTTGACGTTGGAGACGGCGTTCTTGGTCAGCTTGGCGATGAGCAGGGACGCCGCTCCGGCCTTGACCAGCGCGAACGTGCGCCCGTCCGCGCCCTTCTGGAACCTCCCCTGCCGGTAGGGCTTCCAGATCCAGTGGTGGAACGACCCGGCGATCAGGCCGACGTCGGCCACGAAGCGGGTCTTCGGGAACGCCTTGGTGTTCTCGGTCGGACAGGTGAGCGTCGTCGCGGAGCCGCTCGGGCTCTCGTCGTCACCGCCGCACGCGACCAGGCCCACGCTCGCCATCAGCACCGCGGCCAGCACCGCGGCCATCCGTCGGATCACGCCGCGATCCTACGGCGGTCAGCTCACCAGGAGCGGGATGAGCATCTCGTCGGGTGTGAGCGAGCCGTGGAGGCCGACGAGGGTGGTCTCGTAGGGGAAGTCGGCGGAGGAGACGACCGCATGGTCGGCGTACGACGCGACGACGACGTCACCGAGGCGCGGAAGGACCGAGGGGCTGACGGTGCCGAACCAGCCGCGCGTGACCGCCTCCGCGCGGGTGAGCACGTCGGCGCGGCCGTCGAGCACCTCGCTCCAGGTGGCGGCCACGTCGGCGACCGCGCCGCGGGCGCAGTAGAGGTGCCGGAAGCGCGCCTCCCCGCCGATCAGCGCCACGCCGTCGCGCAGCTCGAGCCGGTCGTCCACGTCGACGCGATGCTCGGGCGGCGAGTCGATCATGCCGTGGTCGGCGACCACGAGGAGCCGGGTGCCGGTCGGCAGAGCGTCCCGCAGCTGCTCGGCCTCGGCGTCGATCATCGACAGCTGCTGCAGCCACTGCGAGCTGGCGACGCCGTACCTGTGGCCGGTCCAGTCGAGGTCGCCGTCGTACAGGTAGGTCAGGGAGCCCCGCTCGGCCGACAGTGCGAGGGCCGCGGCGATCCGCTCACCGACCCGGTCGGCGCCGAGGTAGTCGGCCCCGCGCTGCGAGGCCACCGTCAGCCCGGAGCCGGCGAACTCCCGCTTGTTGACCACGGTCGCCGCGAGGCCAGCCTCCGTCAGCCGCTGGAAGGCCGTCGGGTGCGGCTGCCACTCGACAGGGTCGACGTCCTTGCTCCACTGCAGCGCGTTGAGCAGGTGGTCGGTGCCGGGGACACGCGAGGTGAAGCCCACCAGGCCGTGGCCGCCGGGGGTGAGCGCCGTGCCGAGCGAGGTGAGGCTGGTGGCCGTGGTGGAGGGTACGCCGGCGGTGGCGGGCTCGTGGTGGTCGAGCAGCGAGGCGAGGAACGGCGCCGCGTGGGCGTAGCGCGCCAGCAGGTTCGCGCCGAGGCCGTCCACGAGGAAGAGGACGTACGACGCCGCCGGCGGCAGCTCGGGCCCGGGCTGCCCGTCGGGCTCGCCCGGGGCGGCCAGCGGCTTGCCGAGCGCACGGGCGATGCCCGGCACCACGTCACCGAGGGAGCGCACGCCGTAGGCCGGCGCGACGAAGTCGCTCACGTGCGGTGGGTGCGGGCGGAGAGCGACTCGGCGAAGGACAGCAGGCGCGTCACCGCGTCGGGTCCGTCGGCGGCCGCCGAGACCCGCAGCGAGAAGTCGTCGGAGGAGAGGACGCCGGTGTAGCCGTGGTCGGCCTCGCAGTTGGGGTCGTTGCACGTCGCCGGCTCGAGGTCGACCCGGCTCACGCCACCCCAGCCGATGGTGAGGACCGACTCGGCGGGTCGGCTCGGCCCCGACGTCGGGTTGGCGATCATCCGCGTGACGACGACCGACGTGACCGAGTCGAGCCGGACGGCCTCGGTGGAGGTCGAGGTGTAGGGCTCCGGGAGCAGGTCGTCGCCGGCGTGCTCGTCGGTGTGGGCGAGGATCAGCCGCGACGGGGTCAGCACCAGCACGGACAGATGGCGACGGACCTCGTCGTGCTCGAACGTCGGCTCGTGGTGGACGAAGAACGACACCACCTGCTCCCCCGCGATCGCGGAGGCGACGCCGTCGGCCACCACCTCGGGGTAGTAGCCGGTGCGGTCGATCTCGGCCCGGAGCTCCAGGCCGCGGTCGAGGTCGTCGGTGCGGGTGCTCATGGGTCAGAGTGTGTCACGGCGTACGTCACATTCCACGGGCGGATCCACAGGCCGCGGCGGGCCGCGCTAGTCCGGCAGGGTGTCGGCCACGGCCGGGTTGAGCCGGCGTACGAACC
This sequence comes from Nocardioides asiaticus, assembly GCF_040049175.1. Classification (NCBI taxonomy): domain Bacteria; kingdom Bacillati; phylum Actinomycetota; class Actinomycetes; order Propionibacteriales; family Nocardioidaceae; genus Nocardioides; species Nocardioides asiaticus. Next base: position 73,842 of record NZ_JBDZDM010000001.1, read on the forward strand.
AGTCCGAGCGGGGGTCGGCGACCGGCTCGACCCGGGCGCTGGCGGTGAGGACGCTGGAGCCCTCGGTGCCGACGAGGACGAGGCTGAGGTCGAGCGAGCTGACCTGCGGCAGGTCGTTCTTGAGCTGGGCGACCCGCAGGATGAGACGCTCGATCTCCTCCACGTCGACGACGTCGCCGCCGCGGTAGCCGAACAGCATCGGCGCCGCCTTGACCTCCCGCACCATCGAGGCCGCGTCGCGCTGCGTCAGCGGCGGGATGCGGTAGACCCGGTCCCCTAGCAGCTCGGTGAGCGGGCCTGCCACCCCGAACGAGACGACCGGCCCGAAGAGCGGGTCCTCCATGCTCCGGATGGTGACGGGTACGCCGGGCGGCGCGGTCTTCTGCACCACGAACCCGCCGGCGTCGGGCGAGACCCGCCCGGCGATGAGCTCCCAGGCGTCGAGCATCTCCTCGGCGTCCTCGATGTTGCGGACCACGTGGGCCTGGTCGGGCCGCTCGCGGACGCTGTCGGCGGTCGACTTCAGCACAACGTCCCAGCCGAGCCGGTCCCCCGCCGCCACCGCCTCCTCGGGGGTCCTGACCGTGTGGGTGCCCCACAGCTCGATGCCGTAGGACGCCAGCAGCCGGACCAGCTCGTCCTGACCCAGGTCGCCGCCGCCGGGTCGCTGGCCGAGCACGTCGTTGACCAGCTGGCGGGCGGCGACCGCGTCGACCTGCTCGGCCGGGAGCGGGGGGCCGTCGGGCGTGCGGAGCCAGACGGCGTACTCGACGACCTTGGCGAGCGCGCGGACGGCGCTCTCGACCGAGGAGTACGACGGCACCGACCCGCGGCCCGCGGTCGACCCCGCGACGTCCGGGACGCGGAGCAGCTCGGGGACGCCCTCGGAGCCGAGGAAGGAGGAGACCAGCGGCTTGTCGGACTGCTCGCCGACCGCGGCGAGCACGTTGGCGATGTCCTCCCCCGTCACGTCGAGCGGCGGGATGTAGACGGCGATGACCGCGTCCACGTCCGGGTCGTCGATGGCGGAGTCGAGCGCGTCCTCGAAGTCCTCGGCGGTCGGCTCGGCCGACAGGGGCACCTGCTTGTTGACGACCAGCCCCACCGAGGCGGCGGCGTCGGCCGCGAGCAGGCCGAGGGCGTCGGAGTTGCCGACGACGGCGACCCTCCGGCCGCGCGGCAGCGGCTGGTGGGCGAGCAGCTGGGCCACGTCGAACATGTCGTCGAGGGTGTCGACCTGGATGATCCCGGCCTGCTTGAACATCGCGTCCACCGCGGCCGGCGGCGCGGAGATCCGGCGTACGGCGTGGCCCATCGGGACGCCCTGGGTGGTGCGGCCGGAGCGTACGGCGACGATCGGCTTGCGCAGGCTGACCCGGCGCGCGATGCGGGAGAACTTGCGCGGGTTCCCGATCGACTCGAGGTACATCATCACGACCTCGGTGGAGTCGTCCTCCTCCCAGTACTGCAGCAGGTCGTTGCCGGAGACGTCCGCGCGGTTGCCCGCCGAGACGAACGTCGAGAGACCGAGGCCGCGGTTGTTGACCTTCTCCAGGATCGCGCTGCCGAGCGCGCCGGACTGGCAGAAGAACCCTGCCCGGCCCCGGGGCGGCATCAGCGGGCTGAGGCTGGCGTTGATCTGCACCGCCGGGTCGGTGTTGATGATCCCGAGCGCGTTCGGGCCGATCAGGCGCAGGCCGTAGCTGCGGCTGAGGTTGACCAGCCGGCGCTGCCGCTGGCGCCCCTCCTCGCCGGTCTCGGCGAACCCGCTCGAGATGACGACGAGCCCGTGCACGCCCTTGGCCGCGCAGTCGAGGACGACGTCCTGCACCGCGTCGGCCGGGACCGCGACGATGGCGACGTCGACGTCGTCGGCGATGTCCTGGACGCTCTTGTACGCCGGCATGCCGCTCACGGCCGCCGTGTTGGGGTTGACCACGTAGACCCGGCCGGCGTAGTCGCCGATGACCAGGTTGCGCACCAGCGCCTGGCCGATCGTCTCCTGGCGCCGCGAGGCGCCGATGACGGCGACGCTGCGCGGGTTGAAGAACCGGTTGATCGAGGCCGCCTCGGCCTCGTGCTCGCGCTTGGCGAGGATCCCGACGGCCGTGTCGGTGACGTCGATCGGGAACTCCAGCGAGATGACGCCGTCCTCGTAGACCGAGGCCACCTTGTAGCCCGCGTCGCGGAAGGTCTGGATCATCCGGCTGTTGTCGGGCAGCACGTCGGCGGTGAACTTCGTGATCCCGCGCTCCCGGCCGGCCTGGGCGAGGTGCTCGAGCAGGATCTGCGCGATGCCGCGGCCCTGGTAGTGGTCCTCCACTAGGAAGGCCACCTCCGCCTCGCCGGGGCGTACGACGTCGTACCTCCCGACGGCGATCATCCGGCCGCGCAGCGTCAGGATGAACGCCACCCGGTCGACGTAGTCGAGCTCGGTGAACCGGTGGACGTCCCTCTCCGACAGCGTGGGCATCGGGGAGAAGAACCGGTAGTACTTCGACTCGTCGGACACGCGCGCGTAGAAGTCGACGAGGAGCTCCTTGTCGTCGGCCGTGATCGGCCTGATGTGGGCGGTCCGGCCGTCGCGCAGCAGGACGTCGGCCTCCCAGTGGCTGGGCCAGGCGATCGGGGCGGGCGCGGTCACATCCGAAATCTACCGGGTCGGGGCGACCCCGACGCCATCGTCCTCGCGTCGTACGCGGTACCGCAGGTGGAGGACCCGGTCGCCCCGGACCACGTCCTCAGGGTCCTCGAGGAGGACCTGGCCGTCGACCGGCCCGAAGTACCGCTTGCCGCGCCCGAAGACGACCGGCACGACGTCCATCGCCACCTCGTCGACCAGCCCCGCGGCGAGCGCCCGGCCGCCCATGTCGCCCGCGGTCACGGCGACCACCCGGTCACCGGCCCGCCGCTTCGCCTCCGCGATCGCGTCGGCCACGTCGTCGAAGAAGGGCACGTCGGCCTCCGGGTGCCACCCCTCGGGCTTCGGACGGTGCGAGACCACGACCAGGTGCTCCCCCGTCGGCGGCCGGGCCTCCCACCCGTTGGTGAGGTCGAAGAGGTGGCGACCCATCACCATCGACCCGATCGCGCTCCAGAACGGCTGCGTGTAGTCGTACGACGCCTGCGAGAGCCGGAACGGCGCGTGCAGGTCCTCGCCGTCGGCGTCGGTGAGCGACCGGTCGCCGTTGAAGTACCACTCGAAGAGGGGCCCCACGTCGTCGTTCTCGTCGGCGATGAACCCGTCGACCGACACCACCGCGTGCATGATCACCCTGCTCATCTCGTGCTCCCTTGTATTCAACTCATCGGTTGACGACACTCCCCGGGGCGCGGCCACACTTTGTCAACCTATTAGTTGAGTACGCCGGTGAGCGGGCGCCGACGGCGTGCCCCGCTCGGATCTGTCGGGGTGATGAGGGGAGAATGCCCGCATGGCACGCGGCACCACCAAGCAGGACCAGCCCGACGACTTCGAGGAGCACATCCTCGACATCGACGTCGGCGACGAGATGCGTACGTCGTTCCTGGAGTACGCCTACTCCGTCATCTACTCCCGCGCGCTCCCCGACGCCCGCGACGGGCTGAAGCCGGTGCAGCGCCGGATCCTCTACACGATGAACGACATGCGCGTGCTCCCCGACCGCGGTCACGTCAAGTGCGCGCGCATCGTCGGCGAGGTCATGGGCCGGCTCCACCCCCACGGCGACGGGGCCATCTACGACGCGCTGGTGCGGATGGCGCAGTCCTGGGCGATGCGGCTGCCGATGGTCGACGGCCACGGCAACTTCGGCTCCCCCGGCGGCGACGACCCGCCGGCGGCCATGCGCTACACCGAGGCGCGGATGGCCCCGCCCGCCGTGGCGATGACCCGCGACATCGACGAGGACACCGTCGAGTTCCGGCCCAACTACGACTCGCGCGAGCTCGAGCCGGCGGTGCTGCCGGCGGCGGTCCCCAACCTGCTGGTCAACGGCGCGTCCGGGATCGCGGTGGGCATGGCGACCAACATGGCGCCGCACAACCTCGTCGAGGTGGTCGCCGCGTGCCGCCACCTCATCACCCACCCGCAGGCGACGCTCGACGACCTGATGCGCTACATCCCCGGCCCCGATCTGCCGACCGGCGGCACGATCGTCGGCCTCGACGGCATCCGGGACGCCTACGAGACCGGCCGCGGCTCGTTCAAGATGCGCGCGACGGCGCGGGTGGAGCCGGTCGGCCGGCGCAAGGGCATCGTCGTCACCGAGCTGCCGTACGCCGTCGGCACCGAGAAGGTGATCGAGCGGATCAAGCAGCTCGTCCAGTCGAAGAAGCTGCAGGGCATCAGCGACGTCAAGGACCTCACCGACCGCGAGAAGGGCCTGCGCCTGGTCATCGAGGTCAAGAACGGCTTCGTGCCGGAGGTGCTGCTCGAGCAGCTGTACCGCCAGACGCCGCTGGAGGACTCCTTCGGCATCAACAACGTGGCGCTCGTCGACGGCCAGCCGCGCACGCTCGGCCTCAAGGAGCTGCTCGAGGTCTTCCTGCAGCACCGCTACGACGTCGTACGCCGGCGCAGCCGCTACCGCCGTGGCAAGGCCGCCGACCGCCTCCACCTCGTCGAGGGCCTCCTCATCGCGATCCTCGACATCGACGAGGTCATCCAGGTGATCCGCTCCTCCGACAACGCCCCGGAGGCCAAGCAGCGGCTGATCGCGGTCTTCGACCTGTCGGAGGCCCAGGCCGAGTACATCCTCGACATGGCGCTGCGCCGGCTGACGAGGTTCTCCAAGATCGAGCTGGAGAAGGAGCAGCAGGAGCTGCAGGCGACGATCGAGTACCTCGACTCGATCCTCGCCGACGACACCCTCCTCAAGAAGGTCGTCTCCGACGAGCTCGCGGAGGTGGCCAAGACCTACGGCACACCACGCCGCACCGTGCTGCTGCAGTCGGCCGGCTCGGCCGCGGTCGAGGCGCAGCGGATGTCCGCCGAGGTGAGCGACGACCCGTGCTTCGCCTTCCTCTCCTCCACCGGCCTGCTGGCGCGTACGTCGACCGACGAGCCGGTCCACACCGGCGATGACCGGGCCAACCACGACGTCATCGTCTCCGCGGTGCGTACGACGGCCCGCGGCGAGATCGGCGTGCTGACCTCGGCCGGGCGGCTGGTGCGCCTCGGCGTCCTCGACCTGCCGGCGATCCCCGGCACGGCCGGCGACCCCAACCTGCAGGGCGGCGTCCCGCTCTCGGCGCTGCTCTCGCTCGACGCCGGCGAGCGCGCGCTCGCGCTCTGCACGCTCGCCACCGACGGGCCCGGCCTCGCGCTCGGCACCCGGCTCGGCACGGTCAAGCGGGTCAACCCCGAGGTCCTCAACAAGGACGACTGGGAGGTCATCCGGCTCGCCGACGGCGACGAGGTGGTCGGCGCGGTCCAGCTCCGGACCGGCCGGGAGGAGCTCTGCTTCGTCACCTCCGACGCGCAGCTGCTCCACTTCCCAGCCGACGCGGTGCGGCCGCAGGGCCGGACCGGTGGCGGCGTCGCCGGCGTACGCCTCGCCGACCGTTCGCGCGTGGTGTTCTTCGGCGCGGTCGACCCGCAGACGCCCGATGGCCACAGCCCGGTGGTGGTGACGGTCTCCGGCTCGTCCTCCGCGCTGCCAGGCACGGAGGCGGGCGCGGTCAAGGTGACGCCGTTCTCGGAGTACCCCGGCAAGGGCCGGGCCACCGGCGGCGTCCGGTGCCACCGCTTCCTCAAGGGCGAGGACACCCTCGTCCTCGCCTGGGCCGGAGTCTCGCCCGCGCGGGCCGCCGCCAACAGCGGCGCACCGGTCGAGCTGCCGCCGGCCGAGGGGCGCCGGGACGGCTCCGGGGTGCCCGCGGCGCAGCCGATCGACGCGGTCGCCGGGCCGGTCGGCGTACTCCTCTCGCTCGGCGCGGAAGACTGACCCATGAGCCACCCGACCCGCGGGGCGACCCGGCCCCGCACGCTCGTCGCGGCCCTCCTGGCCGCGACGGTCCTCGCGCTCGCGGGCTGCGGCGGCTCAGGAGGCGACAGCCTCAGCCCGGAGGACGCCCTGGCCGAGGCGAAGAAGCACCTCGACGACACCAGCGGGGTCCACTTCGCCCTCGCCACCGACGACCTGCCCTCCGGCGTCGAGGCGCTGAAGAAGGCCGACGGCACCCTCACCCGGGCGCCGGCGTTCAAGGGCACGATCACCGTCCCCGTCCTCGGCGTCGAGGCCGACGTCGACGTGGTCGCGGTCGACGGGAAGGTCTACGCCCAGCTGCCCTTCACGGCCGGCTTCCAGGAGATCGACCCCGCCGACTACGGCGTCCCCGACCCCGCGACGCTCCTCGACCCCGACGACGGCATCTCCTCGCTCCTCGACGCGACCGAGGACGTGAAGAAGGGTGACAGCGTCCGCGGCGGCGAGGACAACAAGCAGGTCCTGACGGAGTACGCCGGCACGCTCCCCGGAGACGCCGTCGACAAGGTGCTGCCGGGGGCCACCGGCGACTTCGACGCGACCTACACGATCGACGACGACGGCGAGCTCAGCAAGGCGGTCATCACCGGCCGCTTCAACGGCGCCGACCACGACCCCAACACCTACACCGTCACCGTCGACGACTACGGCACCGACGAGAAGATCACCGCCCCATGACCCTGCGGCGCTCCCGCGCGCTGCTCGGGCTCGCCGCCGTCGCGGTCGCCTTCGCCGCGGCCGACACCTACGTCGTCGTCCTCGCCCTGCCGGACATGATGGCCGGCGTCGGGCTCTCGGTGGAGGAGCTGCAGAAGGCGGCGCCGGTGGTCTCCGGCTTCCTGCTGGGGTACGTCGCCATGCTGCCCCTCATCGGCCGCATCGCCGACCTGCGCGGGCGGCTGCCCGTGCTCGTCGCCGGGCTCGTCGTCTTCGCCGCCGGCTCGCTGGTCACCGCGGCGTCGTACGACCTGGCCTCGATGGTCGTCGGCCGGTTCTTCCAGGGCCTCGGCGGCGGTGCGCTCGTACCAGCCACGCTCGCCCTCGTCGCCGACCTCTACCCCGTCGAGCGGCGCGGCGTACCGCTAGGCATCGTCTCCGCCGTCCAGGAGCTCGGCTCGGTCCTCGGTCCCCTCGGCGGCGCCGTCGTCCTCGCCCTCGCCGACTGGCGGGCGATCTTCCTGGTCAACCTCGTCGTCGGGGCGATCCTCGCGGCGGCCGTCAGGGGCGCCGGAGGAGACGCCGGTCGAGCCGCCGGGCGCGAGCAAGGCGCGCAGCCCCGCCGGCGTGTGCCCGACCCCGTGGCCGTCGTGCTCCTGCTGGTCGCCGTCGCCGCCGCGGCGCTCGTGTTCGCCGAGCCGACGGCGATGATGCGCGACCTGACCTGGGGTCAGCTGTTCATCCCGCAGGTCGGCTCGGGCCGCTGGACCACGCCGCTCGGACTGGTGGCGATCGGCGCCACGGTGCTGTTCCTCCTCCGCTGCGCGACCGCCCGCCGGCCGCTGCTGGACCTGCGCGGCTGGGCGCGCAGCGCGGGCGACGTCGACCTGCTCGGCGCTTTCCTGCTCGCCGTCGCGCTCGGCGGCGTGATCCTCGCCTTCGCGACGGCCGACCCGGCGGTGCAGGTCTTCTCGGCGCAGGGGGTGTGGTACCTCGTCGCCGCGGCCCTCGCCGCCGTCGCCCTGGTCCTCCACCTGCGCCGTGCCGAGCACCCGCTCGTGCCCGCCGGTGCCCTCCGTCGTACGCCGGCGTGGGGCTCGGTCCTCGTCAGCTTCCTGGTCGGCGCGGGGCTGGTGGCCGCGCTCATCGACGTCCCGCTCTTCGCCCGCACCACGGTCTACGGCGACAGCCAGCTGAGGGCCGCGCTGGTGCTGCTGCGGTTCCTCGTGGCGCTGCCGGTCGGCGCGGTCGCGGGCGGCCACCTGACCAGGCGGCTCCCGGCGGGCGCGGTGACCGCCGCGGGGATGGTCCTCGCGGCGGCCGGCTTCGTGCTGATGGCGCGCTGGGACGCCGACAGCCTCACGCACGCCTCGGCGACGGTGCCGCTCGTCGTCGGCGGGCTCGGCTTCGGTCTGGCGCTGGCACCCGTCAACGCGGCGGTCCTCGCCACGACCGAGAGCGGCGTCCACGGCCTCGCCAGCGCCCTCGTCGTCGTCGCCCGGATGGTAGGCATGCTCGTCGGCATCTCGGGCCTCACCACGCTCGGGCTGCGGCGCTACTACGCCGAGCAGGCCGACCTGCCGAGCGTCCGCGACGTCTGCGGGGCGGGCAACGGCCTCTGCGACGCCTACCAGGACCTGCTCCAGCAGGCGGCGATCGCGCAGGAGCACACCGTCTTCACCGGCGCCGCCGTGGCGACGGTCGCCGCCGGCGTACTCGCCCTCGTCCTCTTCCGCGGCGCCCCCACCCGCTCCGTCGACACCGGCGAGGCCCTCGGCGCTGTCGGCTGACCCGCCGACCACCCGCCTGCCCACCCGGCTAACCTCGGGGTATGCCTGACTTCGACGACCTCCTCCGGGCCAACCGCGACTACGCCGCCGACTTCGGGCTGAGCGGCTTCGACGGCATCGCGCACGCCGGCATCGCGATCGTGACCTGCATGGACAGCCGGATCGACCCGCTCGCGATGCTCGGCCTGAAGGCCGGCGACGCGAAGATCTTCCGCAACCCCGGTGGCCGCGTGACGCCCGAGGCGATGGAGGCCCTCGTCCTCGGCGCCCACCTGCTCAACGTCTCCCGCATCCTCATCGTCCCGCACACCCGCTGCGCGGTCGCGAGCAACACCGAGGCCGAGCTCAAGGCCCGGATCGGCGAGTCCGCCGGCCAGGACGCGGCGTGGATGCCGCTCCCGGTGGTCGACGACCAGGCTCGCGCGCTCACCGAGGACGTCCACAAGGTCCGCTCGCACCCCCTCATCCCCGAGGAGGTGCTCGTCGGCGGCTTCCTGTACGACGTCGACACGGGCCTGCTCAAGCAGGTCATCTGACGGTCCCGTTCAGGGACGCGGCCGCCAGCGCTTCCAGAGCGCCTCCGCCTCCGCACGGACCTTGCCGTCCCACTCGAGGCGTACGCCGGCGGTGATCCGCCCCTCGTCGGCCTCGAGCGTCTCCGCGACCAGGGTGACCCGGTGCCGCAGCGGCGCCGGCCGCCGGTAGCGCACCTCGATCCCCGCGGTCACGTAGGCCAGGTCCTGCCCGTCGGCGGGCAGCCAGCCGTTGGCGTACGCGGTGTGGTGGACCGCCGCCGCGCTGTGGCAGTCGAGCAGCGTCGCGATGATCCCGCCGTTGAGGAAGCCGCCGCCGTTGTCGTGCTCCGGCCACGGCGTGAACTCCGCGGTCACGGTCCCGTCGAGCTGCGGGTAGCTCTTCAGCCGCAGCCCCCGCTCGTTGGCCGGTCCGCAGCCGAAGCAGGTCATCGTCGGCCACCACCGGTCCTGCAGTGCCTGTGTGCGCACGCCGCGGGCTCGCCGGTCAGTCGACGAGCTCGGCGCCGGCGTACACGTTGAGATCGCCCTTGCGCACCATCCCGGCCAGCAGGAGGCCGTGCTCGCGGGCGAGGTCGACGGCGAGCGAGGACGGCGCCGACACCGCGACGACCCCGGCCACGCCCGCGGCCACGGCCTTCTGCACGATCTCGAACGACACACGCCCGCTGACGACGAGCAGGTGGTCGGTGGCGGGCAGCAGCCCGTCGAGCAGCGCCCGTCCGACGACCTTGTCGACCGCGTTGTGCCTGCCCACGTCCTCGTAGGCCGCGACCAGCGACCCGTCGGCCCGGGCGAGCGCGGCGGCGTGCACGCCACCGGTCTTGTCGAACGCCCGCTGCCGCCCGCGGAGCGCATCCGGCAGCCCGGCGACGACGTCGCGGTCCACCGTCCAGCCGGGGCTGTGCGGCTCGGCGCGGCGCAGCGGCGCCAGGTCGAGGACGTCGGCGGAGCAGACACCGCAGGCCGCGGAGGTCACGAACGCGCGCGGCCGCGGCGGCGTCACGCCCGGCGCGAGCGTCATGTGGACGCGGTCGGTGTCGTCCTCGCGACAGCCGCGCAGCTGCACGATGTCGTCCGGCCGGCGTACGCCCGACTCGACGGTCAGCCACCCGGCGGCGAGCTCGACGTCGTGGCCGGGGGTCCGCATCAGCGTCGCCACCGCCTCGCCGTCGAGGCCGAGCACCAGCGGCGCCTCGACGGCCAGGTCGTCGGGCGCGCTCACCCCACGGCGCACGATCGCGCGGCGGGTCGTCATCACGGCCATGCTGCGACTCTAGCCCGCTCCCGTGAGCGGGAGCCCTCGCTCAGCCGACTGCTGCCTGTTCGTCTAGGTATGCAGCCGAACGCTCACTCCCCTGGCGGAGCTCCGCGCGGGAAGTGACCACTTCCCTGCATACCTAGACGAACAGCCACCAGACCCGCCCGGCCCGAATCAGTCGCCGAACAGCGTCCGCAACGAGCGGTCGACCAGCGCGCCCTCGAGGCGCCCGCCGCGCCAGGCCTCCGCGAGGGAGTCGACGGTGCCGAGCGACTCGAGCCGGTCGACGAGGGCGTCGGCGGCCGCGGTCGCCTCGGCGGCGGCGGCCGGCCGCGGGTCGAGGGGTACGTCGACCAGGAGCGGGCAGTCGACAGCCCCGCCCTCGGGCTCGGGCTGCTCGAGGACCGGCAGCCACGCGCCGGCCTCGAACCGCAGCGGAGCGGTCGGCCCGGGGCCGTCGCTGCGCAGGTCGACGTACCACGTCACCTCGGGCGCCACCAGCCGCCAGTGCCCCTTGCGGAGGGGCACCTTGCGGGCCTTGAACGCCTTGGCGACAGCGGCGCGAGCCGCCTTCTGGTCCATGCGTGCCCCGGACTAGAAGTCCAGGTCCTCCTCGGAGAGCTGGCTTCCGCCAGCGACCAGGAACTCCTTGCGCGGCGCCACGTCGGAGCCCATCAGCAGCTCGAACACCTGCGCCGCGGCGTCGGCGTCGTCGACGGTCAGCCGGCGGAGCGTACGCCGGCGCGGGTCCATCGTGGTCTCGGCCAGCTGGTCGGCGTCCATCTCGCCGAGGCCCTTGTAGCGCTGGACGGGGTCCTTCCAGCCGACGTTCTTCTTCTTGAGCTCGGCCAGCTTCCGCTGCAGCTCGTCGTCGGAGTAGGTGTAGATGTACTTCTCCATCCCCTTCTTGGGGTTCGAGAGCTCGATCCGGTGCAGCGGCGGCACCGCGGTGTAGACCCGGCCCTCGCTGATGAGGCCGGGCATGTACTTGAAGAACAGCGTGGCGAGCAGGGTCCGGATGTGGGACCCGTCGGCGTCGGCGTCGGCCATGAAGATGATCTTGCTGTAGCGCGCGGCGTCGAGGTCGAAGGTCCGCCCGGTGCCGGTGCCGACGACCTGGATGATCGAGGCGCACTCGGCGTTCTTGAGCATGTCGCCGACCGACGCCTTCTGGACGTTGAGGATCTTGCCGCGGATCGGCAGGAGCGCCTGGTACTCCGAGTCGCGCGCCAGCTTCGCGGTGCCGAGCGCGGAGTCGCCCTCGACGATGAACAGCTCGGCGCGGTCGTCGGTCGTCCGGCAGTCGGCCAGCTTCGCGGGCAGCGCGGAGGACTCGAGGGCGCTCTTGCGGCGCTGGTTCTCCTTCTGCTGCCGCAGCGTCAGCCGGGTCCGGGAGGCGGCGTACACCTTCTCCATGACCAGCTTGGCCTGCTGCTTCTGGGCGCCGCGGGAGGCGGTGAGGAACCTCTTCAGCTCCGCCGCGACCACCCGGCGCACGACCGTCCGCGCGGCCGGGGTGCCGAGGATCTCCTTGGTCTGCCCCTCGAACTGAGGCTCGGCCAGGCGCACCGCCACGACGGCGGTCAGCCCCTCCATGACGTCGTCCTTGATGACGTCGGCGTCGTTGACCTTGAGGACCTTCGTGGCCTTCATCGCGTCGTTGAAGGTGCGGGTGACCGCCTGCTCGAACCCGCTCACGTGGGTGCCGCCCTTGGGCGTGGCGATGACGTTGACGAAGGAGCGGATCTCGGTGTCGTAGCCGCTCCCCCAGCGCACCGCGACGTCGACCTCCAGCCGCCGCTCGACGTCCTGCGGGGTCATGTGGCCCTGCTCGTCGAGCATGGGCACCGTCTCGGTGAAGGCGTCGGAGCCCTGCAGCCGGAGCACGTCGGTGACCGGCTCGTCGTGGGCGAGGAAGTCGACGAACTCCGCGATGCCGCCGTCGTGGCGGAACTTCTCCTCCACGGGCGTGTCGCCGCGCAGGTCGCGGATCACGATCTCGAGGCCCGGGACGATGAAGGACGTCTGCCGGGCCCGCCCGAGGAGACCCTCGAGCACGAAGTCGGCGTCCTTGGTGAAGATCTGCCGGTCCGGCCAGAACCGGATGTGGGTGCCGTGCTTCGTCTTGCCGACCTTCGGGCCCTTGCGGGTCAGCCCCGACTTGGGCGTGAAGGCGGCGGTCGGCCCGTCGCCGTCGAACACGCCCGGGATCCCCCGCTGGAACGAGATCCCCTGCTGCGCCGGCGAGCGGTCGACGTCGATGTCCATCCGCGCGGAGAGCGCGTTGACCACCGAGAGCCCGACGCCGTGGAGGCCGCCGGTGGCGACGTACGACGTACCGCCGAACTTGCCGCCCGCGTGCAGCTTCGTCGCCACGACCTCGACGCCCGGAAGCCCCGTCTTCGGCTCGTTGTCGGTCGGGATGCCGCGACCGTCGTCGTGCACCTCGACCGAGCCGTCGCGGTGCAGCGTCACCTCGACCCGGCTCGCGACGCCGGCGAGCGCCTCGTCCACGCCGTTGTCGATGATCTCCCACAGGCAGTGCATGAGGCCGCGCGTGTCGGTCGACCCGATGTACATGCCCGGGCGCTTGCGGACCGCCTCCAGGCCCTCGAGGACGAGGAGGTGTGCTGCGTTGTAGGTGTGGTCGGCGATGACGGGCTCCCTGACGTACGGGCTGGCTGGTGGCGCGCTGCCGCGCCGTGCTGCTGGGCAGAAATCTACCCGCGACACGCCGCGCATCCGACGACGCCACGCCTCCGGACGCGTCGGGCTTACCTTGACTTCCAAGGCAGGGACGTCACGGAGCGGAAACGATCGGTGACCGGAATTGATGACCGGTTCACGGAATCGCAACCGCGATCGCGACGAGAGCGTCAGACTGATGTTCCGGACAGAGCGGTCCGGGGCTTGGTGTCACCGAATCCCGGGTACGGGGAACGACAAGTCCATGATTGGATTGAGGTGATCGGGACCACGATCCCTCGGGAATCTGCGGATCCTCGCGTACGTTCTCCCGACACCGGAAGATCAAGAAATGAGGCCGATGTGACCACTGCCGTTGCCAGCAGCTCTCCGCTGACCGCTGCGGACCGCTGTGACCGTTGCGGAGCCCAGGCCTACCTTCGCGTGGAGCTCCAGTCCGGCGGCGAGCTGCTCTTCTGCGCTCACCACGCCCGTGAGCACGGAGACAAGCTCAAGGAGATCGCGGTGAACGTCATCGACGAGACCCACAAGCTGACCGAGACACCGACCATCGCTCCCGACGACGAGCACTGAGCCCCCCAGACCACTCAACCGAGCGGCCCCGGACGTTTGCGTCCGGGGCCGCTCGCGTCTCTACGTCACGGATGCCGGCCCTAGGGTGTCCGCCGTGAGCGGAGTCGAGCTGCTGGTCGCCCTCGTCATCGCCTTCGGCCTAGCGGGGATCCTGGTCCCGATCCTGCCGGGGGGCTCGCTCGCGGTGGGCGGCGGGATCCTCGCGTGGGCGGTGTGGAAGGGCGAGGCGGCCGCCTGGGTCGTCCTCTCCGTCGCCGTCGTGCTGCTCGCCGCCGGGGTCATCACCAAGTACGCCGTCCCCGGCCGCCGCCTCAAGGACGCCGGCGTGCCGTTCCGCACCCAGCTCGTCGGCGCCGTGCTCGCGATCGTCGGCTTCTTCGTCATCCCCGTCGTCGGGATCGCGGTCGGCTTCGTCGCGGGCGTCTACCTCGCCGAGCTGGCCCGGCTGCACGCCGCCGGCACGGCGTGGGCCTCCACGAAGCACGCACTGCGGGCCGTGGGGCTCTCGATCCTGATCGAGCTCGTCGCCGGCGTACTCGCCACGGTGACGTGGGTCGTGGGCCTCGTCCTGACCTGAGAGGTCCTAGGGTGGACCGCGTGAGCCCACGCGCCCAGCTCGAGGCCCAGACCACCGAGGGCATCGGCAAGCTCATCGGCCTGCGCGTCGTGGCCGTGCTCACCCTGGCGGCCGGCACCTGGTACGTCACCTGGCGGTGGGTCTGGTCGGTCAACTGGCACAACTGGTGGATCGCGGTCCCACTGGTGGTCGCGGAGACCTACTCCCTCGTCGACGGCTATCTCTTCGCCATCACGATCTGGCGGATGAAGCGCCGCGGGGATCCCCCGCCGCCGCCCGAGGACGCCACGGCGGACGTGCTGATCACCACCTACAACGAGCCCGTCGACCTGGTCATGACGACCGCCCGCGCCGCGCTGGCGATCGACTTCCCGCACCAGACCTACATCCTCGACGACGGCAACCGGCCCGAGATGCGCGCAGCCGCGGAGGCGGCCGGGGTCGGCTATCTCACCCGCGGCCGGGAGTGGGAGGGGCACGCCCGCCACGCGAAGGCCGGCAACCTGAACAACGCCCTCTTCCAGACGTACGGCGAGTTCATCCTCATCCTCGACGCCGACCAGATCCCCAAGCGGCAGATCCTGGACCGCACGCTCGGCTGGTTCCGCGACCCCGACATGGCGCTGGTGCAGACGCCGCAGTGGTTCAGCAACGTCACCGACTCCGACCCGCTGGGCAGCCAGGCGCCGCTCTTCTACGGCCCGATCCAGCAGGGCAAGGACGGCTGGAACGCCGCCTTCTTCTGCGGCTCCAACGCCGTCATCCGGCGCGAGGCGCTGATGCGGCTCGGCATCCAGGAGTACGTCGCCGAGGTGGACGCCGCCGTACGCACCGCGCTGCGGACCTCGGGCCGGATCCTCGACCGTGCCCGGCGGCAGATCCGCAAGGTGGACCCCTCCGCCGCCTCCGCGGTAGCCGACGTACGCCGCGGGGTCGAGACCGCGCTGCGCCGGCTCGACGCCGGCGAACCGGTCGCCGACGTCACCTACGACGTCCAGGAGACGGTGCGTGCGGCGAGCCGCGAGGTCGTCTCCGACGATCTGGCCGGGATCCGCAGAGACCTCGCCGACATCGGCGTGGACCTCGCCGAGGACGTCGGTTTCGAGACCGACCCCGAGACCGGGATCCCGCTGGCCCAGGACGAGATCCTCGACGAGCTGACCACCCGCGACTTCAGCCCCCTCGGGGCGCTGGAGGCCGTCGGGCGCATCATGCGGTCCGTCGACGTGACCCGCGGGGAGGAGGCCCAGCCGGTCATGCCGATGGCCACCGTCTCCGTCACCGAGGACATGGCCACCTGCATGCGGCTGCACGCCGCCGGCTGGAAGTCGGCGTTCTATCACGAGATCCTCGCCACCGGGCTCGCGCCCGAGGACCTCGGCACGATGCTCAAGCAGCGGCTCCGGTGGGCACAGGGCACGCTGCAGGTGCTCCTCAAGGAGAGCCCGCTCACGAAGAAGGGTCTGAAGTCCGGGCAGCGGCTGATGTACTTCGCCACGATGTGGAGCTACCTCGCCGGCTTCGCGGCGCTGGCGTTCCTGCTCGCCCCTGTCTTCTACCTGCTCTTCGACGCGCTGCCGGTGCACGCCTGGGGCCTGACCTTCCTGACATTCTTCACGCCGTACTTCCTGCTCAACCAGCTGCTCTTCTTCATCGTCGGGTACGGCGTGAAGACCTGGCGCGGCCACCAGTACTCCCTCGCCCTGTTCCCGATCTGGATCAAGGCGTGCGTCACGGCGGCCGCCAACGTGTGGTTCGGCCGCGACCTCGGCTTCATCGTCACGCCCAAGGTCCGCGAGGGCGGGCGGCAGCGGTTCCCGTTCCGGCTGATCTGGCCGCAGCTGACGATCATGGTGGTGCTCGTTGCCTCCGTGATCGTCGGCGTGGTGAAGTTGTGGACCGGATCGGCGCTGACCGTGATCGGGGTCGGCGTCAACACGGCCTGGGTGGCCTACGACGTCGTGGTGCTCAGCGTGATCATCGAGGCGGCGCTCTACCGACCCCCCGAGCCGGACCAGCAGGCCGGCACCGTCCCGCAGGAGGCAAGGACCTAGATGGACATCGTCTCGACCGGTCGCGGCCGGATGGCCGTGCTGAGCGCCTCGGGAAGGCTGAACATGGTCGCGGCCCCGCAGCTGAAGAAGGCGGTCGACGAGGCGGTGGCCGGCGGGCACCCGAGGATCGTGGTCGACCTCAGCGCCGTCGACTTCATCGACTCCTCCGGCCTCGGCGCCCTGATCGGCGGCCTGAAGTCGGCGCGGCAGGCGTCGGGCGACCTGCGGATCTCCGGCGCCGGCGAGCAGGTCCGCACCGTCCTCGGCCTCACCAACCTCGACCGGATCCTTAAGCCCTACGCAGACATCGAGGAGGCCAGCCATGGCTGGTGACTACGTCTTGGACGGTTTCGCGGTGCCCGACGAGCTCGACAAGCTGCACGCCCTCCTCACCCGCGCCGGAGAGGAGCACCCCGACGTGTCCGCGAGCGACCTCATGCTCTTCGAGACCGCCGTGACCGAGGTCGCCAACAACGTCATCGAGCACGGCGTGCCGACCGGCGGCGTGCACTGGACCTTCACCCTGGACGTCGACCCGGGGGAGCTGCAGGCGGTGCTGCGCGAGAACGGCCAGGCGTTCACCGGCGACCTGCACGGCGCGATGCCCGACGACCCGCTCTCGGAGTCGGGCCGCGGACTCCCGCTCGCCGACACGGTGCTCGACGAGCTCGAGTACGTCCGTGACGGCTCCGACAACGTGTGGAGGATGGTCCGCCGGCGCACCGGGGGCGAGTGATGACCTCCGGAGACCTCGGCTCCGACCTCGAGGCGGGCCGCGAGCTCCAGCGCCACCTGCTCCCCCGGCCGCTGGCCGACCTCGGTGACTGGGACCTCGCCGGCGACTGTGTCCAGGCGGGCGCCGTCGGCGGGGACCTCTTCGACTGGCAGCGGCTCGGCGAGAAGGTGCAGGTGGTCGTCGCCGACGTGATGGGCAAGGGGCTGCCGGCCGCGATGCTCTCGACCGTCGTCCGCGCGATGATCCGCGGCGCCTCGCCGTACCACAACCCTGCCGACGTGCTCCGCCGCGTCGCCGTCGACCTCGCCGACGACCTGACCGAGGTCGGCCGCTTCATCACGGTGTTCGCGATGCGGTTCCAGCCCGGCTCCGACACCGTCGAGTACGTCGACGCCGGCCACGGCATGGCCTTCGTCGTCTCCCCCGGCCGCGGGGGCCGCCGACTGGCCTCGGAGGGGCTCCCGGTCGGCACCCTGCCCGACGACTCGTGGCGCATGCACTCCACGACGGTGCACCCGGGCGACGCGGTGGTCGCGATCAGCGACGGCCTCCACGACGCCGTCGGCGGCCTGGAGCCGGTGATCGCGACGGCCGATGAGGAGCTCGCCTCCGGTGCCGACGCCGCCTCGCTCGTCGCGACGCTGACCAGGCTCGCGCGGGAGGCGGACAGCGACATCGTCGACGACGTGACCGTCGTGGTCGCCCGGAGGCTCGCCGGATGATCCGCCCCCAGCGGAGGCTCGCCGCGCTCGCGGCGATCGTCCTCACGGCGGCCCTGGGCGCGTGCAGCATCAGGCTCTCCGGCCCTCCCGGCGACACCGAGTGGGTGGACCCGTGCCCCTCGCCGGCCACCGACCTCGAGCCGCCCGACCACGGCGTGTGGCTGGGCGCGTCACTCCAGTGGAGCGACGAGACCGCCAAGGAGTACGCCGACCGGCTCGGCCACGATCCCGCCGTCCTGGTCACCTTCGCCGACCTGCCGCTGACCGGGAACGACCGGCACCTGCTGGACCAGGCGATGTTCCAGGCCCGCGGGGTCGGCGCGATGCTGCTGGTCACCCTCGAGCCGCAGGACGGCCTGGCGTCGGTCACGGACACCGTGATCAAGAGCGTCGTCTCGCTGGTCGACTCCTACGACCGGCAGGGCGTGCCGGTCCTGGTCCGCTTCGCCCACGAGATGAACGGATCCTGGTACGCCTGGGGGCAGGACCCGGCGGCGTACGTCCGGACCTTCCGGAGGCTCGCCGACGCCGTGCACTCCGGTGCGCCGGGGGCGGCGATGCTGTGGGCGCCGAACTACGGCGGCGGCTACCCGTTCGCCGGCGGGGAGTACTCCGCCAAGCCGGGGACGAGGGCCTTCCGGCTGCTCGACACCAACCACAACGGGCGGCTGGACCGCAGGGACGACTCCTACGCGCCGTACTGGCCCGGGAAGGACTACGTCGACTGGGTCGGCATGTCGGTCTACCACTGGGGACTGCGCTACCCGTGGGGCGAGAACGAGCTGCCCGAGGCGGGCAAGTTCGTCGGGATGCTCCGCGGCACCTACGCCGGCTGGCACGGGCAGGACCTGCCGACGCCGGACTTCTACGCCGAGTACGCCGAACGCTACGACCTCCCGCTCGCCGTCACCGAGACGGCCGCTCTCTACGTCCCCGGCAACGGCGGGGCCGACGAGCTCGACCTGAAGAGCCGGTGGTGGGACCAGGTCTACGCCGCCGACCTGCCCGAGGAGCTGCCGCAGCTGAAGATGATCAACTGGTTCGAGCAGAAGAAGCAGGAGGTCGAGGTCCACGACGTCGTCGACTGGGCGGCGACCCGGAGTGACGCCGTCCGCGACCGGTACGTCGACGCCCTCCCCGCGTGGGCGCGCTGGGGCGACGACGTGCCCCACTGCACCGACTGACGCAGCGCCCCGACCCACAGACCGGAGCCCCCTCGATGACTGCCGTCCTGCTCGCCCTCCTCGCGGCCGCGGCCTACGGCAGCTCCGACTTCGCCGGCGGGATCGCCGCCGCGCGGCTGGCGCCCTGGACCGTGTCCATGATCAGCAACACGGTCGGCGGCCTGACCTGCCTGATCGCCTCGATCTGGGTCGGCGGGACGCTCACGGGCGCTGACCTCGGCTGGTCACTGCTCGCCGGCGTCGGCAACATGGTCGGCACCAGCGCGCTCTACCGCGGCATGAACGCCGGCCGGATGGGCGTCGTCGCGCCCGTCTCCGGCGTCGGGGCGGCCGTGCTGCCGGCGCTCGTCGGCATCCTCGGCGGCGAGCGGCCGGGGACCGTCGTCTGGGTGGGCCTCGTGCTCGCGCTGCCCGCGATCTGGCTGGTCGCCAGCGAGCCGGCCACCCTCGAGCCCTCGCCCGCCCAGCGCAGCGGGCTCGCGGCCGGCGTCGTCGACGGGCTGGTCGCAGGCTGCGGCTTCGGCGTCCTCCTCCTCGGCCTGGCGCAGACCTCGGACGGGGCCCGGCTGCTGCCGCTGGCGACCAACCAGCTCACCGCGGCGGCCCTGGTCGCCGCGCTCGGGACGGTCCTGCGCATCCCATGGCGGCCCCGGCGCGAGCGTGCGCCGCTCGCCGCGCTCGCGGGCCTCCTGGGGACCGCCGCGACCGGCTCCTTCCTGGCCGCGACCAAGCACGGCTACCTGACCGTCACCGCCGTCATCACCTCGCTCTACCCCGCCACCACCGTGCTGCTCGCCGCGGTCGTCCTCCGCGAGCGTGTCCACCGGCCCCAGGCGGTCGGCCTGGCCCTCTGCGCCGTGGCCGTCGCGCTCGTCGCCGCCGGCTGACGGTGTACGCCGGCCGCCGCGCGTGGGCGTTCGTGTGGCCCCTGGTGATGCAGTGAGTCCGATCCGGTCGCTATAGTCGCGTGACTTACTCTGATAACTCGAACATCCCGACGCATCCGACCCACGAGGAGTCCCCGTGAGCGCCTCCGCAGCCGTGCCGCTCCCCCGGAGCGGCGGCGCCGACCCCATGCTCAGCGTCTCGCACGCCCAGATCGGCTACGTCGTCGGCGACCGCCGCCAGGTCGCGGTCGGCGATGTCGGCTTCGAGGTGACGCGCGGCAGCACGACCATGCTGCTCGGCCCGTCGGGCTGCGGGAAGTCGACGCTGCTGAAGGCGGTCGCCGGCTACCTCAGGACGTGGCGCGGCACCATCAGTGTCAGCGGCCATCCCGTGGGTGCTCCGGGCCCCGACCGTGCCGTCGTCTTCCAGGAGTTCGACCAGCTCTTCCCGTGGCGCACCGTGCGCGGCAACCTCGAGTTCCCGCAGCGGGCCAACGGGCGGGGCCGCGTCGAGGCCCGCCGCCGGACCGACGAGCTGCTCGAGCTGATGGGGCTCACGGCGGCCGCGGACCGGCATCCGCACCAGCTCTCCGGTGGCATGAAGCAGCGCGTGGCCATCGCGCGGGCGCTGGCGCTCGACCCCGACGTACTCCTGATGGACGAGCCGTTCGGCGCCCTCGACGCGCAGACGCGGTCCCGCCTCCAGCGCGAGCTCAAGGCGGTCGCCGCCCGCACCGGCGTCACGGTCCTCTTCGTCACCCACAGCATCCAGGAGGCGGTGTACGTCGGCGACGAGGTCGTCGTGCTCTCCACGCCGCCCTCGACGGTCCTCGAGACCCTCGACGTCCGCGGCCTCGACGACCCCACCGACCGGGACTTCGTGGCCGCCCTCGCCAGGCTGCGCGGGCTCCTCGCCGGAGACGACGACCACGCCGACCCCGACCTCGCCCACGCGGCGTTCGAGTGAGAGGACATCCGATGGCCCAGCTCTCCTCCCCCGCTGCCCTCGACCAGGCCGCCCCCACGCTCGCGGAGGCGCCCGCGCCCGAGCGGCCCCGGCTGCGCGACCGGCGCTGGGGCGACCTGCCGACCGTCGTACGCCGGACGCTCCTCCTCGCCGTGCTGCTGCTCGCCTGGCAGCTCGCGGTGTCGTACGGCGGCGTCAATCCGCTCCTCGTCGCCGGGCCGATCGACGTGGCCAAGGCCATCGGCCGAGGCGTGCAGGACGGCGACCTGGTCCACTCGACGCTGGTGACCCTGCGCGTCCTCGCCGAGGCGTTGGGCATCGGCGTGGTCGTCGCGGCCGTGCTGACGACGTTCGCGACCTGGACCCGGCTCGGCGAGGACCTCCTCGTCCTGCTCACCGCCATGCTCAACCCGCTGCCGGCGGTCGCGATCCTGCCGCTGGCCATGCTCTGGTTCGGCATCAACACGACCGCGCTGATCGTCGTGATCGCGAACGCCGTCGTCTGGCCGATCGCCATCAACGTCAGCCAGGGCTTCCGCACCGCCAACCCCACCGTCGTCGCGGTCGGCCGCAACATCGGTCTCCGGGGCTGGCGGATGGTCTGGTACGTCCTCATGCCCGCGGCGCTCCCGCACACCGTGAGCGGCCTCAAGAGCGCCTGGGCCTTCGGCTGGCGCACGATCATCGCCGCCGAGCTGGTCTTCGGCGTCGCCGGCAAGGGCGGCGGCCTCGGCTACTTCATCAACAACGCCAAGACCTACCTCCACGTCGACGACGCCTTCGCCGGGCTCGTCACCATCGCCGTGATCGGCATCGTCTTCGACCTCGTCTTCGCCTGGATCGAGAAGAAGACGGTCGTCGCGTGGGGCATGAAGACCGGCAGCTGAGCCGGCATTCCCCCTCTCGGGATCCTCACCATCACTCCAAGGAGATCTGCATGTCCCTGTCCTCACGCCTGCGCCGGCTCGGTCCCTCCCGTCGGCTCCGTCGACTGGTCGGCACTGTCGCGGCAGTGACGCTGGCGGGGTCGCTGGCGACCGCCTGCGGGAGCTCGGACGCCAGCGGCCCGACCGACTCGATCACGATCGGCTACCAGCCCGGGCTCGGCTACGCGACGCTGCTGATCATCAAGGAGCAGGGCACGCTGGAGAAGGCGCTGCCGGACACGAAGATCAAGTGGCAGATGCTCGACTCGGGCAGCGCGCTCCGCGACGCGGTCATCGCCGGCGACGTCCAGGTGGCGTCGATGGGCGCCTCGCCGTTCCTGGTCGGCGTCGACGGCGGCGTGGGTTGGAAGACCGTCGCGGCCATGAACCAGATGAACATGGAGCTGATGGTCAAGGACCCGAAGATCAAGTCCCTGAAGGACCTGCCCGACAACGCCAAGATCGCGATGCCGGCGCCCGACTCGATCCAGTCGCTGCCGCTGCGCAAGGCCGCCGAGGAACAGCTCGGGGACGCCCACGCCCTCGACGACAACATCGTCGCGATGGCACACCCCGACGGGCTCCAGGCCCTGGTCTCCGGCCAGATCACCGGCCACCTGACGGCCCCGCCGTACGTCGCCGAGGAGGCCGCCCAGGGCGCCCACCCGATCCTGAAGAGCTACGACATCTTCGGGCGTACGACGTTCAACGCCATCTACGCCAAGCCCGACTTCCTCGACGCCAACCCGGCCTTCACCAAGGCGTTCGAGAAGGCGCTCACCGACGCCAACACGATGCTGAACAACGACCCCGACCAGGCGTCCACGCTGCTCGCGAAGGAGAGCGGCGGCGAGCTGAGCAAGGCGGAGGTCAAGGAGCAGATCACCGACCCCGACGTCACCTGGTCGCTGACGCCGACGGGGTTCGGGAAGTTCGCCGACTTCATGAAGTCGGTGGACATGATCAAGAAGGTGCCGTCGAGCTCGGACATGTTCATCGACGACAAGTTCAACAAGGGCGCCAACTAGCGCACGGCCGGGCCTGCCGGCGCCCGCGGACGGGCGCCGGCAACGCCGGTCAGCCCTTGGCGAGCGTGACGTCGTCCGCCTTCACGTACGCGACCCGGTGGTTGTACCAGATCTCGTAGTACTTCGTCCGACCCTTCACGTCGACGCAGTCGGGCACGCCGTCGTCCAGCGTCTGGCAGTTGTAGTTCCAGGCCTTGTAGTAGTCGGTCTCGATGTCCTTGTCGGCGAGCACGTAGGC
Organism: Nocardioides asiaticus; assembly: GCF_040049175.1. Lineage (NCBI taxonomy): Bacteria > Bacillati > Actinomycetota > Actinomycetes > Propionibacteriales > Nocardioidaceae > Nocardioides > Nocardioides asiaticus. The sequence goes on from NZ_JBDZDM010000001.1 coordinate 96,650, forward strand.
CTGCCCCGGCTCGATGGTGTACTGCAGCGGCGTGGGTTTCTGGTACGGGATCCCGTCGGTGTAGGCCGACTCCTCGGGCAGCGCCCGGCCGTAGACCGCGACAGCGGTGTCGCCCTTCGGCGTCACGACGGTGCCCTGGGACGGGATGAGGACCTTGTCAGGGTCGTGCAGCCAGCCGAGCTGGCCGCTGAACCACACCGCCCACCAGTCGCCCTGCTTCTTCGCGACGACGACCTTCTGGCCGGCGTCGACGCGGGCGCCCCAGTCGGAGACGCCGGTCGTCGAGCTCGACCCGTCGGTGTGCAGCCCGGCGTCCGGGAGCAGCGGGGCGTCCTCGGAGGGCTCGGTGTGGAGGTAGACGAAGTTGCTGCCCTGCTCCGGACAGGTGTCACCGGCGGTCTCGCAGCTGGTGACGGTCTGGTGGTTGGTGGCGAAGTCGGGCCGCACGGTCCACACGTTGCTCTTGCCACGGCGGTCGGGCTTGATCGGCGCCTTGAGCAGGTCGAAGTAGTGCTTCCAGTCCCAGTACGGCCCCGGGTCCCAGTGCATCGTCGCGACGTTGGCCGGCGCGATGCCCGGGACCTGGTCGTGGCCGATGATGTGCGCCCGGTCGAGCGGGATGTCGTACTTGGCCGCGAGGTAGCGCACCAGCGTCGAGCTGGTCTGGTAGAGCGCCTCGGTGAACCAGGTCGCCCCCTCGGCCGCGAAGCCCTCCTGCTCGACGCCGATGGAGTGGCTGTTGACGTACCAGTTCCCGGCGTGCCAGCCGACGTTCTTCGGGTCGATGTGGGCGGCGGCGTGCCCGTCGGAGGAGCGCAGCGTGTAGTGCCAGCCGAGGTAGGTCGGGTCCTGCACCAGCTTGATGGTGTTGTCGTAGGTCTCCTCGGTGTCGTGCAGGACGATGTAGTCGATCTTCATCGTCGTCGGCCGGTCGGCGAGGTCGTAGTTGCCGTAGGCGCCCGGGTCGGAGGTGTCGTAGTTCTCGTACGGCGCCGGGATCCACTCACAGCCCAGGCTCGCCGGGCAGACCGCCTGGTCGTCGGCGGCCGCGGTGAGTCCGAGGTCGGCGACGGCCGACCTGTCGGCCACCGCGGCCGGACGCGCAGCGAGGCTGACCCGCTGGCCGTCGTTGGTCGTGCGCGCGGCCCCGGTGCGCAGCGTGGTGAACACCTGCGTGACGAAGCGGAGCGCGGTCGCCTCGTCCGAGGCCCCGCTGTAACGCGCGACCGCGGCGCTCCAGTCGCCGAGGTCGGCGGCGCCGCCGGCCTGCTTCTGGTACGACGCCAGGACGGCCGCACCGCCGCAGATGTTGGCGACCGCGTCGCTGCGCAGGGCCTTCACCGAGATGCCGGTCAGCTGGTGGGCGGTGCGCAGGGTGGCCAGGCCGTCGTTGCCGGCCGCCTGTGCCTTGACGCCCGTGGCGACGTGGGGCGCCGACGGGTCGCCCTTGCCGAGCTCGTCGTCGGGTGTGCCGTCGGCGCCGGCGGTCAGCGCGGGGATGTCGGTGAGGTTCATCGGGCCGTAGCCGCCCGAGGTGCTCGGCGACGAGCCGTGGACGTCCCAGCGCGACTCCATGTAGGAGACCGCCAGGAGGACGTCGGACGGGACGCCGCTGGTCGCTGCTGCCCGCTCGAAGACCGCCTGGCGGTCCGTGGTGCCCGACAGGCACGCGGCCCAGTCGGTGGTGGGGACCGACGAGCCAGCAGCGGGGGCGGAGGCGAGGGGCACGGCATAGAGGGCGCCGGCGGCGAGGGCTCCCGCCGCCACGAGCCCGGCTCCGGATCTTTTCGACAGCACGCGCAAGGACACGAATTCCTCCCGAGATGAGGTGCTAGAGGCGCAGATCGCCTCCGCGAAACCTAGTCCCGCAGGAGCCGTGGCGTCGAGAGGCAAGCCCATGGACTCGGCGTACGAGCGCCGAAATGTCGTACGCCCCGCGGAGCGGCTGCTCGCGGAGCGCAGGACGGTGTGGAGGGGTGTCGATCAGTCGAGGTAGTCGCGCAGGACCTGCGACCGGCTCGGGTGGCGCAGCTTCGACATCGTCTTGGACTCGATCTGGCGGATCCGCTCGCGGGTGACGCCGTAGACCTTGCCGATCTCGTCGAGGGTCTTCGGCTGGCCGTCGGTGAGCCCGAAGCGCATGCTCACGACGCCGGCCTCGCGCTCGGACAGCGTGTCGAGCACGGCGTGGAGCTGCTCCTGCAGCAGGGTGAAGCTGACCGCGTCGGCCGGGACGATCGCCTCGGAGTCCTCGATCAGGTCACCGAACTCGGAGTCGCCGTCCTCGCCCAGCGGGGTGTGCAGCGAGATCGGCTCGCGGCCGTACTTCTGGACCTCGATGACCTTCTCGGGGGTCATGTCGAGCTCCTTGGCGAGCTCCTCCGGGGTGGGCTCACGGCCGAGGTCCTGCAGCATCTGGCGCTGGACGCGGGCGAGCTTGTTGATGACCTCGACCATGTGCACCGGGATGCGGATGGTCCGGGCCTGGTCGGCCATCGCGCGGGTGATGGCCTGCCGGATCCACCAGGTGGCGTAGGTCGAGAACTTGTAGCCCTTGGTGTAGTCGAACTTCTCCACCGCACGGATCAGGCCGAGGTTGCCCTCCTGGATCAGGTCGAGGAAGAGCATGCCGCGGCCGGTGTAGCGCTTGGCCAGCGAGACGACCAGACGCAGGTTGGCCTCGAGCAGGTGGTTCTTGGCCCGCTTGCCGTCCTCGGCGATCCACTCGAGCTCCTCGAGGACCTTCGGGGTGACCTTCCCGCCCTTGGCGAGCTTCTCCTCCGCGAAGAGGCCGGCCTCGATCCGCTTGGCGAGCTCGACCTCCATCTCCGCGTTGAGCAGCGGCACCTTGCCGATCTGCTTGAGGTAGTCCTTGACCGGGTCGGCGGTCGCGCCCGCGACCATGACCTGCTGCTCGGGCTCGTCGGTGTCGTCGGCGGCCGAGACGACGAAGGAGGCCTCCTTCTCGTCCTCGGCGATCGTCGGGTCGGAGGCGACGTCCTTCTCGAACTGCTCGTCGGAGATGTCCGGCAGGATCTTCTTGCCGTCGGGCCCGATGCGTACGCCGGTGTCGGCGGCCGCCGTCTCGTCGTCGACCCCGGTCTCGTCGGTCTCGTCGGCCGCGTCGTCGGCGACCTCGACGTCGACGTCCTCGAGGTCGCCGTCGCCCGGCTCGGCGTCCTCGACGTCGTCGGTGTCGAGCTCGTCCTCGTCCGTGGCCGGCTCGTCCCCGGCCTTCTCGCCCTTGGCGGACGTCTTCGCCGCCTTCTTGGCCGTCGTCTTCGCCGTCTTGGTGGCCGGCTCCTCCTCAGCCTCGTCCGACGTCGCCGACTTCTTGGCGGCGGTCTTCGCGGTCGCGGTCTTCTTCCGCGCCGTGGAGGTCGCGGCAGCGGCCCGGCCGGAGCCGCCGTCGCCGAGGTCGACGGAGATCCCGAGGGTGCTGAGATGGGCGAGCAGTGGCTTGAGGTGACGCGGCTCGACGGCGGCGTCCTCGCTGGCGCGGCGCAGCTGCTCGGGGGTGACACGGCCGGTTGGTCTGCCGCGCTCGATCAGAGCCGTGACGGCTGGGTGGGCGAGAACCTCAGCAGGAATCTTGCGTGCGTTCGAGGACACGAACACCTCTCGGTCGAACTATGGGGTCGAAACTATGAGGTCGAGCTATGGGGTCGAACCTACGGGGCTGGAACTTGTTCAGAACTGGCTTCGGGGCGCGGCGAGGCCCGCTTACGTCAAGAGCCGCGACGTCATTCTGCCACGCACGTGGTGGAACTCCTGCCTCGGGACCCGGTGCAGCGCGTCGGATCCATCTGGCGTGCTTCGGGCCGGTACCCCGCTTCGGCCATTCCACCCGGGGTCATCTGGTGTTCATCGAGCACCGAGCGGCCCGCGCGGCCCGCTCCGCCGCGTGCGCACCGAGGCTCGCGGATACCGGAAGGCTCCCGTTGGAGACGACTCGAGGAGTGAACGATGACCCGTCCGTCCGTCTGGGAGCGACGCCGTCAGCAGGCCCCCGCCACGCGAGAGGGCCCCCTCACGGGCGGCGCCTGGGACGTCGGTGTGGTCGGCGGCGGCCTCACCGGGCTCACGACCGCCCTCCTCCTGGCGCGGGCGGGCACGCGCGTGGTGCTCATCGAGGCGGGCCGGCTGGGCGGCGGGACGACCGGACGCTCCACGGCGAAGCTGAGCCTGCTGCAGGGCACGATGCTCTCGCGGCTGCGCCGTCGACACTCCGCCGAGGTCGTGCGGGAGTACGTCGAGGGGCACCGGACCGCGCAGGCGTGGGTCGCCCGGCTGTGCGAGGAGCACGGCGTCGCGACGCAGTCGCGGCCGGCGTACACCTATGCGAACGGCGACGACGGCCGGCGCTCCGTCGAGGCGGAGCACGCGGCCGCAAGGGAGGCGGGTCTCGACGCCGAGTGGCTCGACGACGTACCGCTCCCGTTCGCGACCCGCGGCGCCGTACGCCTCGACGGCCAGCTCCAGCTCGACCCGCTCGACCTCGTCGACGTGCTCGCCGCCGAGGCCGCCCACCACGGGGCCACGATCGTGGAGGGCCAGCGGGTGACGCGGGTGCGCGGGCGGAGTCCCGTGCGGCTCGACCTCGAGGGCACCGACGGGACGGTGAACGTCGACCGGCTCGTGCTCGCCACCAACATGCCGATCCTCGACCGCGGCGGCTTCTTCGCGCGGATGGCGCCGGCGCGCTCCTACTCGGTGGCCTTCCGTACGCCGGCACCGGCCGTCGACGGGATGTACCTCTCCGCCGACCAGCCCTCGCGCTCGCTCCGTGACGCGCCCGGCGACGGGACCGGCGAGGGGGCCGACGGCGGCGGGAGCCTGCTGCTCGTCGGCGGCAACGGTCACGTGACCGGTCGCTCGACGCCGACCAGCCGCCGCCTCGAGGAGATCCGGGCGTGGGCGCACGAGCGGTTCCCGGGCGCGGTCGAGACCGACGCCTGGTCGGCGCAGGACTCCTCGCCGGCACATGCCCTGCCGTACGCCGGGCCGCTGGTGCCCGGCCAGGACCGGCTGCTCGTCGCGGGCGGGTTCTCGAAGTGGGGCATGACCGGCGGCGTCGCCGCCGCGCTGGCGGTGTCGGCCGAGATCCTCGGCGGCGACACCCAGCAGCCCGAATGGGCGCGCGCGTGGCGGCCGTGGGGCCGCTCGGAGGTCGGCGGCGTGCCCGGCACCGCGATGCTCAACGCGGAGGTCGGGCTCGAGCTCGCCCGCGGATGGGTGCGCCCGCTCCGGCGGGACGGCACAGGCGACGGCGTCTGCACCCACCTGGGCGGGAAGCTGGTCTGGAACGACGCCGAGCGGAGCTGGGACTGCCCGCTGCACGGGTCGCGCTTCGACGAGGACGGGTCCGTGCTCGAGGGCCCGGCCGTCTGCCCGGTGCGCGGGCTCTGATCGGGCTCCCGGGTCAGGGCCGCTGCTTGTCCGGCACGACCTTGTGCGTGCCGTCGCACCACGGCTTCGTCGCCGACCGTCCGCACCGGCACACCGCCGAGACCGGCCGCTTGGTGCGGTGGTCGGTGCCGTCCTCGTCCTGGACGACGTGGTCGCCGCGCAGCAGCAGCGGTCCGCCTGGGCAGACGATGACGTCGGCGCTCTGCCGCTCGTTGCCCGTCCGCTCGTTGCCCGCCCGCTCGGGGCTGATGCGGCTCATCGGGCGCCCCAGCGGTCGAGGAGGTACCCCGCGACCCGGTCCTCGCCGTCGAGGCAGGTGAAGGCGCCGAGCCAGACGTCGTCCTCGAGCTCCGGCTCCGCCTCGAGGAGGCTGCCGCAGATAGCGCGCGCGGCCAGCTGCTCGTGGACGGCGTCGGCCTCGACGTGCTCGCGGTAGTAGTGCTGCATCTCCTCGGCGAGCCCGAGCCGGTCAAGCCCCTGCACCATCCGCCGGCTCGGCAGCGAGCTGGTCGCCTCGAAGGCGGCGAGGTGGCCGACCGCCGCGCCACGCAGCCGTCGGTTGAGCCCGAAGAGGCTCATCGCGTTGTTCTGCTCGAGGATCTCGAGCGGGACCTGGTCGACGTACGCCGCCTCGGTCGGGTCGAGCCCGAGCGCGGCCATCCCGTCGGCGAACAGCTGCGCGTGCAGCGCCTCGGGCCGGCCGACGCCGTACTCGTCGTACTGCAGCTCCATGAGGGCCGCCCGCGGCGTCGTCGGCAGCCGCGGTACCGCCCAGGAGACCGGGTCGGACTCCTTGAGGTGGTAGATCGAGCGCAGCTGCAGCAGCTCCAGCACCTGGTCGGCGCTGGCCTTGGTCTGGACGTAGCGGGCGAGGGACGGCCCGTCGTGGGCCCCGACCTCGGCGAAGAGCGCCTCGGCGAAGTCGCCGTCGTACGCCGGCCGTCCGGGCCAGCGCTCACGCAGCCGCGCCTCGAGGTCGCGTTCCAGCGCGCGGCGTACCGTCACGACCGCCGGGTCCCACTCCCGGTCGTCGTCGATCTCGGCGAAGCCGCGGTAGGACAGCTCGTAGATGGTCCAGAGCGTGATCGCCGCGTCCTCGGGGGCGACCGTGGCCGCGACGTCGGCCGGCGGGTCCGGCACCGTCCCGCCGTCGACGAGCGCGGCGAGCACCGACTCGCTGAGCGGTCCGCGGGGCTTCGGGAGGTGCGTGGGCCGTCGTACGGCGTCGGGCGTCTGACTCATGCCCGAGAGGTACCCGCGGCGGGGCGCCGCGATGACACGCGCGGGCCGACCCGAGGTGTGATCTCAGGCGCCCGCCTTCAGCGCCGCCTTCTTGGCCTTCTTCAAAGCGAGCGTAGGTGACTGACGTTGGCAAACGTTGGCACTTGCGGGCTGACCTGCACTGATCCGGTGACTGCCGTTGACCGTGCTTGGAGGTCTTGCGGACGGTCCGCGGACAGTAGCCCAACCGATCTTGCCGAACCCGAGACAGGGAGCGGCACGGGAGCGCAGACTCCCACCCAAGTAAAGAGCGGCCCCCGCCGGCGGGCGAACGCCGACAGGGGCCTAGGAATCGCCTACCAAGGAGGCAACCCCATGAATGCAGGATCTCAGACCGTCGGCACCGATACCCCGATCGGCATCAAGTGCCCCGAATGGTGTATCGACGTCGACAACGCCGACCACCGCAACCTCACGGACGTTCGGGCGGTCAACCCCGACCTGGACCCGGCCCTAGTCCGCAGCCACGGTGGACCGCGATTCGGGCAGTTCATCCACGTGGGGGCCGAGGAGGTGCTCACCAAGGATGAGCCCCTCTACTTCGACGCCTCGATCTCGATCCTCGATGGGCGCGAGTTCACCGCCGAGGGCCTGCGCGAGCTAGCGGCGAACGCGCTCGCAGCCGCCGAGTGGCTCGAGGAGCGCGAGGCCGAGATCGCGGACCAGAACCCTGCCTTCCTGCTCGGGCGGACGGCCGCGGCCCGGCGCGCGGAGGCCGAGCGGTGACACCGGAGGAGTTCGCCCGGGAGACCGACAAGGCGATCGGATCGCTGAGGCGGAACTACGAGCTGCTCACCGCGCTCGTGGAGGCGCAGCGCGAGCTGATCAAGGATCTCCAGCAGCGCGTCAAGGCGCTCGAGGATCGCCTCGACGACTGACCGGAACCACCACGAACCGCCCGGCACTCCCCCAGGGTGCCGGGCGGTTCTGTCTGTGGCGCGCGTCAGTGGTTGGCCTTGTAGGTTCCGCCGCGCTTCTGTCGGCGCTTACCGCTGGCGGCGGCACTGTTGACGGCCTTGCCTGTCGCCCTCCCGCCGTGCTCGGCGGCGCTGTGGCGGCTCTTGTCGGCGGTCTTCTCGGCGGCCTTGAGCTGCTTGCGGAGCTGCTTGTTCTCCGACTGGATGGCGGCCAGGTGGCGGTTGGCCGTGTCGAGCGCCCGCGTCTGCTGCTTGATCTCGTCGCCGTAGACCGCGTTTGCCGCGGTCGCGCCGGCCTGGGTGGACAGCCGCTGCCGCTGGGCGTAGAGGGAGTTGAGCTGGCGCACCTGGGCTCGGGAGTATCCGGAGATCTGCTGGAGACCTGCCAGCCCGCCGTTGCTCGCCACGTCGCTGAGGACCGCGTCCGAGATCCCCTTGCCGATCAGCGACTTCTCGAGCGTGTTCTGCTGCCGCGAGTGCGCGATGTCCGAGCGGAGGATCGACAACGGGTCCGACCCGGCACCGCCCGCGAACACGTTGCTGGACTGCTGCCCCCACAGGTCCGAGCGGAGACTGTCGGCGACCGACGAGGCCAGCGACGAGCGGTTCTCCTTCGCCTGCGCGTAGGCGTCTCGTGCGTCCTGCTTCGCGTCGCGGGCGGTCTCCACGGCGTCGTCGAACGCCTTGTCGAGCTTCTTCAGCGACTTCAGCGAGAGGTTGTCGAACGACTTCGAGAGCCGCCGGATCTGGACGTTCGAGAGGTTGTCGAGCCGCTGGCCGAGCTCGGCCGCGGAGAGGTACGCGTGGTTGATGCCGGCGAGTTGGCCGAGGCCGGAGCGGTTGGAGGTGGTGCTGCCTCCAGCGGTGCCGCCGTCGGCGAGCCGCTGCACGGTACCGCCGTCGGCGAGCATGTTGGCGTTGATCGCCTTCAGCAGCGGCCGCCAGCGGTCGGCCTGCCCGTACCGGTTGGAGACGACCTCCTCACCGGGCGCGGCCAGGATCGGCACCTGGTCGCGGTATGGCGCACGCGAGCCGGGGATCGTCATCCCGTCGGCCGGCGTGTAGAACGGTCCGCCGGTGGTGCCCGAGCTGGTGCGGTGCTGGGCGACGTTGACGGTGATCGTCTTGTCGTGCAGCGACGCGAGCTGCTGGTAGACCGCGGAGATCCGCGACGTGGCGTCGCCGGTGTTGACGGTGACGTTGACGACGCGGGACTTGGGGATCTCCAGCAGCGCGCTGGCGAGCTGACGGGCCTTCCCGATCGGTACACCCATCGCGGTCGCGGTCTGGACGAACGCCGAGCGTGCTTCTTTGAACCGGGCGTTGTTGTTCTTCACCGCGTCGCTCTGGTTGTTCCATGCGGCGGCGAGCTGGGAGAGCGCGGACCGGTTGGCGAGTGCGGCGTCGGAGTTGCCGCGGATGCCGGCGGAGTTGGACGCGGCCTGCTGCCGGGCGGCGACCAGCGCCTGCCGCCACTGCGTCTCGGCGTCGAACGCCCCGAGCGCGGCCTGGCGGTGGGCCTGCATCGCGCTGGTGGCGGCCTTGACCTGCTGGGCCAGGGTGCGGGTGTCGCCGCTGGCTCCGCTGGCGGCGCTGCCGTACTTGCCGGTGGCGCTGGCCGCACCACCCATCGCCGCGGCCTCTCGGCGAGCGGCGGCGCCGGCGGAGTCGACGCTGTCGGCGTTGAAGTTGATCTGCTTGTTGAGCTTGTCCCAGTTGCCGAGCCGGCCGGCGGCGTCCTTGTCGAACTCGTTGTAGGCGGCGTTGTAGTCGCGGATGTACGCCGAGGCGAGCTGGCTGCGGTCGGCGGAGTCGCCGAGGGCGGCGTTGAGGACGGTCTGGAGGTTGAGACCGAGCGCCTGGGCGGCCTTGAGGGCGCCGTCCTGCTCGAGTGTCTGAGCGACCAGGGCGCGTGTGTTGTTCGTCATCGCCCCGGTGAGCTGGTCGTAGGTGCCGGCCAGCTCCTGCACGTACTGCGAGGTCTGGTCGGCCGACTGCCCGAGTCCGACCAGCAGACCAGCGGCGCCACCGATCACCGCACCCCAGCCACCGAACGCGGCACCCGCCAGGGCACCGCCTGCGGTCGCCTCCAGCACGCCGAGGGACCGGTCGGCACGGTTCGCGGAGTCGGCGAGCAGCATGATCCCACCCGCGCCGGCCGCGGTCTTCGCAGCCGGGCCGAGCCTGGCGAGGTTGCCGCGCAACCGCTCGGAGGCGGCGCCCACCCGTGCCGCCTCGCGCTCGGTGGTAGTGCCGGCGGTCATCCACGTCGTGGCGAGGGTGCCGAAGTCGGTGCGCATCTGCGGGATGGTCGTCCGCAGGCCAGTCAGCCCGGTCGACGCCTTCGTCAGCGACGGGCCGAGCAGCGAGGAGGCGCGGTTGAGGACGAGCATCCCGGCGGCGGCGTCGTAGAGAAGCGGCCCTACCGGGGAGTTCGCCAGGGCCGCGAACACCTTGGCGGCGCTGGTCAAGATCGGCAGTACGGTCGCGCCCCACGGGGCGGCGGCCTTGGCCACTCCGACGAGCGCGTCGGCGGCCGCGACCAGGAACTCGCGTACAGCGGGACCGTTCTCGCGGATGTAGGCGAGGAACTCCTCGAACCCCTCGGTTTCGCCGAGTCCGTCGGCCCACTGCCGGAACGCCCGGGACATCTCCAGCAACCCGCCGGAGAAGTCACGCGACATCGGCGCGAAGTCGACCATGAGCGATGCGAGGCCGGCGGCCACGTTCCCGGTGGCGCGGGCGAACGCGTCGAGCGTCGGGGCGGCGTCGGTGCGGATGTAGTCGAAGAACCGCTGCCAGTCGTCGTCGTTGGCCAGCGAGGCGCCGGCGTCTGCGCCGAGCCGGCCGATCTCATCCGAGATCGACGCGACCACGGCTCGGACCTGCGGCAGCAGCGTCAGCAGAGACCGGATCCCCGACTCGAACCCCGGGAAGATGCCCCGGCCGGCGATCCGCTGGAGGCCCTCGAGCTCCGGGGAGAGCGAGTCGATGTAGCGGACGAAGTCGGCCGCGGCCGGCCCCACCTTGCGGAACTCCTCCTGCATCGCGGCGAGGTTCTCCGCGGTCGGCTCCGCCTGGTACTTGTTCAGCGCGTCGAGGGCGTCACCGACTCCGTGGAACGCGAGCATCGCCACGCCTGCGGCCCCGGCGGCGGCACCGAGGCCGGCAGCGAGACCGGTGACGGCGGGCAGTCCGACGGCGCCGATCGGGATCAGTGCCGGACCGAGGGTCACCGCGGTCTGGGCTAGCAGGTTCAGCCGGCCGGAGAGCTGGTTGATGTCCGCCGACGACTTCCGGGCCGCCGTGCCGGTCTTCTCGATGTCCGTCGACGCCGAGGAGGTGGAGCGGCCGGTCTTCGTCGAGGTCCCGTCGAGATCCTTCAGGGCGCGCTCCAGCAGCGCGGTCTGTGCGGCGGCCTTGGCCATGCCGGTGGAGAAGTTGTCCTCGAGAGTGAGGACGACGCGCTCGGATCTGGTAGCCATCTCAGGCCTCCTTCTGGTCGTAGACGCCGTGCTCGATGCGTGCGGCGATGGTGATCAGCTCGGCGAGCCGGGTGAGCATCAGAGCCAGCGGGAGCACCTTGTCGTCGGCCTCGGAGCGCGGGAACGCCGCGAACATCGCGGTCGTGACGAGGCAGTGGTCACTGGCCACAGAGCGCTGGTCGGGGTCACACCGGGTGGTCGCGGCCACGAGCGCGAGCGCGGCCCGCTGCTGGTCGGGGTGGAGCGCCGCGAACTCAGCGGCGAGGTCGGTGGTGGTGGCGGTCATCTGATTCCTTCGGTCAGCGAAAGGTTTTGATTTCGTACAGACAGCGAGGCCCTAGGCCAACGGTGATGCGGACGCGCGGTCAGGGGGGTCATCCCCCACCCCTTCGTCAGCGGCACCGCCGGTCCCGGCGCGAGGCCACGTGGACGCTGCGACCGTGGCTGCACCGCGCCCAACACGCGACCGGGACCGGCGGGGATCATGCGCTCTGCTCCTGCGGGCAGAACGGGCACGGCCGATCGGAGCCGCGCTTGGGCCATGCGTGGGCGCACTGGTTGGCGAGGCCGCTGCCGCGCTCGCGGTCGTCGGCAATGTGGGTGGGCAGGATCGGCGAGGGCTCGCCACCTGCGGTGTCGTGTCCGCTCGGGTGCAGGTCAGGCATCGGCCTTCTCCCTCTCGGTCTCGCGCTCGGTCTCGCGCTGCTCGCGGGCCTCGACCTCGGCGACCATCTCGGCGATGGCCTTGTCGCGCTGGTCGGGGCTCGGGCTCCAGCCGTGGTGCTGGCGCTTGTAGGCCGCGGCTGCCGCTGCCTCGGCCTCGGCGTCGAGCCGGTCGGTGTGCGCCTTCCACTCCGCGTCCGCCTCGGCGGCGTTGGCGAGCCTGGGCTCGGCGCCGTTGTTGATGGAGCGCAGCAGGCTCAGCGCCTCCGTGCCGGGTCGGGCCAGGTCGGGGTTGCGGTAGTTGAGGAAGCCGTCGGACGGGGAGCCGGCCAGCGCCTCGTTGATCCGCAGCGCGGTGACGAGGTCGACCAGTGCGTTCCACCTGTCGTTGGCCTCGATGAGCGCCTTCCACGCGGCTGCGACCTTGCCGCCGGCCTTGACCGCCTGCTCGGCGGTGGCGACCTCGGCGGGGATGGCCTCGGCCGCCTTGAGCGTGGCCTCGACGCAGCGGGCTCCCTCGGGCGCGAGGATGTTGGTCACGACCGCCTCGCCGTCGCGGAGCAGCACGCGGCCGGCGCGGTTGCCTGCTGCCTTGGACGCCTCGGCGAGCGCGGCCTTGACCAGTCCGTCGGGGTCGGTGGCGTTGCGTGCCGCGATGAGCTGCTCGCGGGCCTGGTCGACCTCGAGGCTTCCGTCGGCGAGACCGGCCACGATCTCGGCCCGGGCCTGAGCGAAGGACCGGTCGGGCTGCTGGGTGGCGGCGCTGAGCTCCTCGGCGCGGGCCAGGTCGTCGGCCACCTGCGGGGCGAACCTGTCGGTGAGTCCGAGCGCCTCGATCTTGGCGAGGATGGCCCGGGTCTTGCTGGTGTCGAGCATGGGTGTTCTCCTTCGGTCTCAGGCGATCGCCTGGGTTGTCGGGTCGGTGTGGGTCTGGTGGTCGCGGCGAGGCCGGGAGCCGGCGGCCTTGCACCGCTCGCAGAGCGGGATCCGCGGGGCGGGGGTGTGCAGGTCGATCACGGCGTCACAGCGCACGCACTCGAGCCGGTAGCGGCCACGGATTACCGGGGGCTCGGCCTCGGGCTGGCCGTCGTCAGCCGCGGGCAGCAGGTAGGGCGGCAGCGGCTTGAACCGCCCGCACACCTTGCACAGCAGCGCCGGCGTTCCGTCCCGGCGGCCAGTGGTCGCCACGACGACGGGCGCCTCGCAGCCGGGACGGTGGAGGAACCAGTCGAGCTGCTCCTGGGTCGGGGTCTGGGCTGTAACGCCGTTACGGATCGCGTTACCTGGGGCAGTCATGCACCCTCCTTGTGGTCCGGGTGATCCGAAGCTGACGCTTCGGTGGAACAGATCAGAGAGAGGGGCTTGCGCTCCGAAGTCCTCAGTGAGTGAGGCTTTCGCGCGCTGGAACCCTCAGTGATTGCAGGTTTCAGCGGTGCGAAGTCCTCAGTGATTGATGACTTCGCGCGCTTGGCCTTGCGACGCATGTGGATCGGGCACGGCTTCGGAGTCGCCCACATGTCGCCCTTGCGGACACTGTGTGCCGGCACGATCAGGCAGCCCCAGAAGCTTCCTTCGGAGAGCCATCCGTACTCGACCGCGAGGGCGATGTCGCGGCCCACCCACTGGTGGGGCCGGATCTCCCCGGTCTCGCCGTCGACCTTCGCGAGGATCAGGGCGATCTCGCCGCGCTTGAACTTGGCGTGGCCGTTGTTCTCGTGGTGCCCGTAGGCGAGCGAGGCGATCCGGAGCCAGTAGGGCAGCCGCGGGTCTCCCGCGCGGGCCTGCCACTCGTCCATGAAGTGCCGCGCCCATGCGCGCTCGGCGGTCACCACAACCGCCCCTTGCTCTCAGCGTGGAGCCGCTTCACGTCCTCGACCTCGACGCCCGCCATCCGGAGAAGGTGCTCCTCGGAGACGATCTCGACGTTCCACCCCCGCGACTGCGCGACCGCGACGGCATCGCGGGCGGTCGATGGCTGGCAGCCCCACGCGCGGGTGAGACTCGCCCACACGGGCGGGCGGCCCCGTAGGTCGGTCAGCAGCTCGCGGGAGCCGTGACCCTTGAGGAACGCGCACGAGGCGTTGACGAACGCGACGTAGAGCACCCGGCCGCTCATGCGGACCTCCGGTCATCGTCGGTCCAGTACGGCCTCGAGGCCCACGCCGCCGCGATGTCGGCGATCGCCTGGCCGTATCCGTCGTCGTAGCCCGATTCGTAGGTCAGGACCCGGAGCCGCTCGGAGGACGGCAGGGACCACCAGTCCCTATGACGATCCCGCTGCTCGCGCCACGCCTGGTTCCCGAGCGCGTGGATGGCGCGGGCCGCCTCCTCGGTACTCATGCAGCACCGCCCATCCGCCTCGACCAACACCGCGGCCCGATGCCGAGCGCCACGGACTCGCGAGCGGTCAGCGCGTGACCGCAGATCCAGCACCGCGCGTCGGTAGAATCAGCGGCGTCGTCGTGGTTGTCGACCTCTGAGCGCCGGTCCTCTCCTGGGGGCCGGCGCTCTGCCGTTCGGCCCATCAGGCACTCGCCCCACGCGCCTCGTCGATGAAGCGTTCGACGTCCTCGCGGGCGTAGAGCACGCGGCGACCGACCTTGAAGCTGGCCGGCCCCTTCTTGATGTGCCGCCAGTAGCGCACGGTCTCGGCCGACGTGCGCAGCATCGTCGCGACGTCAGCGGTTGTCAGGTACTCGGGCATCTCTCCCCCTCCTTCGGTGCGACAGCGGATCGCCGTCGTGAAGCCTGACGACTTCGTTACGACAATCGAACGCGAAGACCGTTGACTAAGCAAGACGCACCCGTTAGCCTTTGGAACGTCGGAAGGAGGGCGGGATGCCCAGGCGATACGCAGCACGGCCCATCGCAGAGCGCGGTGAGACGAACCTCGCGCGACGCGTTGAGCGCGAGAGGAAGGCGCGAGGCTGGAGTTACGAGACGCTCGCCAAGGAGATGACCGATGTCGGCTGCACGATCAGCAAGGCCGCGCTCTACAGCATCGAGAACGGCAAGCCTCCGCGGCGCATCACGGTGGACGAGCTGACCGGATTCGCCGAGATCTTCACTGACGGCGATGTCGCGGAGATGCTCAAGCCTCCCGAACTGGTCGACCAGGACCGCGCGCACGAGCTCGTCACGAACCTCTTGCGCTGCATCGATGCCTTCGGCCACCTGGCCAGCGAGACCTTCACCGCGCTGCTGGCGTTCTACGACCTGGTCTACGAGAACAGCGAGTTGGCGGAGTACGTCGGCCACCAGCTCGACTCCCGTGCGCCGGCCCAGTACGAAGTCGACCTCAAGGCCGGCCCGGAGGGCGAGGTCGTGACCGAGCTGGCCCTGTTGCGTCTGGTCATGGCCGACCACGAGCACTTGCAGGAGATGCGCACGGCCGCGCGCATGGCCGCCGCGTACCGCAACGGCAACTGGAGCGCGGAGGACGACCGGCTGGCAGAGACGGAGCTCGGCCGCCTACGCGCGAAGATTGAGAAGGCCCGCCTCGAACTGGAAGAGGACTGAGAGATGGCCAGCGTGAAGAAGACGACGATCTCGTGGAAGGTGACCGACCGCGAGACGGGCGCGGTCGAGGTCAGGACCGCGGAGCGCTACAAGGCGCGATTCCGCGACGACGACGGCAAGGAACACGCAAAGCTCTTCCGACTGAAGCGCGACGCCGATGAGTGGCTGAGGAAGAACACGGCCTCACTGGTCCGCGGCGACTTCGTGGCGCCGGCGAACGCGAAGACCCTCGTACGCGAGTACGCCGCCGACTGGGAGAAGGTGCAGATCGGCGAGGCGTGGCGGCGCAACGTCGACAACGCCCTCCGCCTGCACGTCCTGCCGGTGATCGGGTCGCTGCCGATCGGCAAGGTGCAGCGCTCCCACATCGCTGGGCTGGTCAAGGCGCTCGAGGAGAAGGGCCTGGCGGCCTCGACGATCAGCAACCACTACACCGTCGTACGCACGATGTTCGATGCGGCGATCGAGGACCGGGTGATCCCGGCGACGCCGTGCCGGAAGATCAAGCTCCCCCGCGCCTCCGAGGAGGCGGTGATCCCGACCGTGCAGGAGATCGAGAAGGTGCGCGCGGCGCTCGACGAGCGCTGGCGGGCCGTGGTCACGGTGCTCGCCGGGTCGGGCCTCCGGATCGGCGAGCTGCTCGGCCTGAGGGTCGCGGACGTCAACTTCCTGAAGCGGTCGATCCGCGTGGAGCGTCAGCGGACGCAGGCGAACGCGATCACGCCGACCAAGGGCAAGCGCTCGCGCACGGTGCAGGTCGGCCAGGTCATGCTCGACGCCCTCGCGGCACACCTGAAGGCCTACCCCGCCGGCGAGGAGTCACTCTTCGTCGACGAGCTCGGGCAGCCGCTGACCTACCGGCGATGGAAGACGCTGCTCACCGACGCCACGACGGCCGCGGGCGCGAGCCTCACGTCTCACTCCTTCCGGCACTACGCGGCCTCGGCCCTGATCTCCCACGGAGCGAGCGTCAAGGCCGTTCAGGAGTTCCTCGGCCACGCCGACGCGGCGACCACGCTGCGCGTCTACGCCCATCTCTTCCCCGGCGACGAGGAGCGGATCCGCACGGCTCTCGACGAGGCCCTCGCGCCTCTTGCGGACAGTACGCGGACGGCTGAGGCCCGTGGATAGCGTCTGGGCAGGTCAGACGGGGGTTGCCCTTGCAGCCGCCTTCTTGGCCTTCTTGTAGTCGCGGACCTTCTGCAGCGACGCCTCGTCGACGACGTCGGCCACCGACCGGTGGCCCTCGAGCGCGTAGTCGCCCACGGCCTTCTCCCACCCCTCGGGGCGTACGGCGAGCTGCTTGGCCAGCAGCGCGACGAAGATCTGCGCCTTCTGCTTGCCGAACCCCGGCAGCGCCTGCACCCGCTTGAGCAGCTCGGCGCCCGACGAGGCCTCCGTCCACAGCCGGGAGGCGTCGCCGGCGTACTCCCGCTCGACGATGCCCGCGAGCTCCTGGAGCCGCGCGGCCATCGAGCCGGGGAAGCGGTGGATCGCCGGCGGCTGCGCGCAGAGCGCCGCGAACGACTCGGGGTCGGCTGCCGCGATCGTCGCGGGATCGAGGGTGCCGAACCGCTCGAGCACCTTCGCGGGGCCGCGGAAGGCGTGCTCCATGGGGTACTGCTGATCCAGCATCATCCCCACGAGCAGGGCGAAGGGGTCCTCGGAGAGGACCTTGTCGGCAGCGGGGTCACCGGTGATCTGCAGCGCGGGCATGGCCTCATCTTGCCGCAGCCGCGCAGCAGGCGCACCGGAGATGCTCCGGCGGTCAGTCGCGACGGAAGCGCGCCAGTACGCCGCGCTCGCCGGTGCGCACCTCGACCATCGTCAGTGCGCGGCACTCCCCCGCGATCAGGTCGGCCTGGGCGCGCGTGCCGACCTGGAGGAGGACGTCGCCGGCGGGCAGCAGGTGGGCCGCCGCGACCCTGAGGCAGAGCCGGGCGAGATCGAGCCCGTCGGCGCCGCCGTCGATCGCGAGCGGCGGGTCCTCCGGGAATCGCGAGGTCTCTGCGGTCGGGACCCAGGGCGGGTCGGCGACGACGACGGCGAACCGCTCGTCGGGCCGGACCGCCTCCTCGAGGCGACCCTCACGCACGTCGACCAGGTCGGCGAGCCCGGCGGCCTCCGCGTTGGCGCGTGCGTAGTCGCACGCCACCGGGGAGACGTCGACGCACACCAACGGCCGCGGCTCGAGCGCGATCGCCAGCAGGCCGATGTGCCCGGCCCCGCTGCAGAGCTCCAGCACGGGCCCCGGCGGGGCCGTGGCGATGAGCCCGGCCGCCCAGCGGGACTGCTGGGCGGTCCACGGACGAGGCTCGAGCACCCGGCCGTCGTACGCGATGGTCAGGTGCTCGAACCGTGTCGTCCGGGTGAGCGCGGTCTCGCTCAGTGGCTCGCCTTCCCGCCCTTGCGGCCGGCCTTCTTCTTCTGCGCGGTGGTGCCGCCCTGCGAGCTGTCGCCGCCCTTGCCGGACTGCTTGCCGCCGTGCTTGGAGGAGTCCTTCGCGTTGGCGATCCGCGCGGCGCGCTCCTTGGACATGCCCTTGTCCTTGAGGGCCTCGTACTGCCTCTCGTTCTTCACGTTCGCCGACTTGCTGGGCATCGGTGCCTCCTCGTGGTCGTCGACTGCGTCGTCACCGAGCAGGTACCCACCGCCGGGGCAGGCTCAGTCCCCAGTTGTTAGTCCTGAGTCCTTGACCGCGAGCACCGCACAGGGAGCGTCGAGAAGGATCCGCTGCGCCTGCGTCCCGAGGATCAGCTTGCCGACCGGCGAGCGGCGGCGTACGCCGATGACGAGCAGGTCGGCGTCGACCTCCTCCGCGATCTCGACCAGGTCGTCGGCGGCGCCGACGCCGGCCACGGTCTGCCGGATCTCGTACGGCACACCGGTGCGGTCGAGGCGCTCACGGGCGGCGGCCAGGTCGGCCTCGGTCTTGCGGAGCCACTCCTCCTCGCTCTCCTCGCGCAGGGAGCTCACGATCACCAGCGGGAGGCCGCGCAGCCGCGCCTCCTCCACCGACCGGAGCAGGGCGGCCTCCCCCTCGGGCTTGGCGACGTAACCGACGACCACCGCCGACATGACTCCTCCTCCGCTCGCTGGATGTCGTTCCGGGCACCGTACCGCTTGTGGACGGACGCCCACGCCGCTCCCGTTCCCGGGGCAGGCTGGTCCCATGCCGACTCCCCTGCCGACCACAACGCGGATCGAGGGGCTGCAGGAGCCGGTCGACCGCGGGGTCGAACGGCTGCTGCGGCGCGCCGTGCTCGCGCACGCCTCCGGCGAGCGGCGGCGCCAGCACCAGGCGCTGCTCCACGTCGGCGTGCCCGGCGGCCGGGAGCTGGTCTTCCCGCTGCTGCCCGGGGAGAGCATCGACCAGGCGCTCGACGCCGACGTCGTCGCTGCCATGCGGCTGCGGACCGGCCCGCCGACACCGCTGGTCTGGCTGACCCGCGCCGGCGATCTCGACCTGCAGGACGTCGACGCCCGCTGGCTCGCCGCAGCCCGGCAGGCGTACGCCGAGGCCGGGGTGCCGCTGGTGTTCGTCGTGGTCAACCGGCACGGCTGGCGCGACCCGCGCACCGGCGTACGCCGCGACTGGAAGCGACTCCGCCCGCGCAGCGACTGACGCCGGGCGACCGTCGGGGAGCGTCTCAGTCCGCGGGGTCCCAGGTGTGCACCGGCTCGTTGCGGTGCATGTGGGCGCGGTAGTCGAGCAGCGTCTCCCGGAGCGCGTCGTACCTCTTCTCCCCCGTCGCCGTGCCCGCGCGCTCGTGCACGCGGGCGACGAACCACTCGGCGCCGTTGGTGCCGGAGAGACAGCGCTGCTCGATGATGCCGAGCAGCCGATCGGCGACCTCGGACTCGACGCCCCACGACGCCAGGCCGAGTTGGGCCAGCGGCAGCAGCCTGCGCAGGACGATCTCGGTGGCCGGTGCCTGGCCGAGCCCCGGCCAGAACAGCTGGGCGTCGATGCCGAAGCGGGCGGCCTCGTGGAAGTTCTCCTCCGCGGCCTGGAACGACATCGCGGACCACAGGGGCCGTGGGCTGCGCGCCAGCGCGCGGACCAGCCCGAAGTAGAAGGCCGCGTTGGCCATCGTGTCGACCACGGTCGGCCCGGCGGCGAGGACGCGGTTCTCGACGCGCAGGTGCGGCACCTTCCCGGCGTCGGTGTCGACGACGTCGTAGACCGGGCGGTTCCAGCGGTAGATCGTGCCGTTGTGCAGGCGCAGCTCGGGCAGCGCGGGCGTGCCGCCGGCGTCCAGCACGGCCAGCGGGTCCTCCTCCTCGAGGACGGGGAGCAGCGGCGGGAAGTACCTGACGTTCTCCTCGAAGAGGTCGAACACCGAGGTGATCCAGCGCTCGCCGAACCACACCCGCGGGCGCACGCCCTGCACCTTGAGCTCCTCGCTGCGGGTGTCAGTCGCCTGCTCGAAGAGCGGGATCCGGGTCTCGCGCCACAGCTCCCGGCCGAGGAGGTAGGGCGAGTTGGCGCCCACGGCCAGCTGCACCGCGGCGATCGCCTGCGAGGCGTTCCAGTACGCCGCGAACTCCTCCGGCCGGACCTGCACGTGGAACTGCGTGCTCGTGCAGGCCGCCTCCGGCATGATCGTGTCGGAGGTCTGCTCGAGCCGGTCGCGGCCGCCGATGGAGATCGCGATGTCCTCGCCGCGGGCGCCCAGCACCTGGTCGTTGAGCAGCTGGTAGCGCGGATTGGCGCTGATCGTGTGGAGGCCGAGGTGCTCGTCGCGCAGCGTCGGCAGGATGCCGATCATGACCAGGTGGGCGCCGATCGCGGCCGAGCGCTCCTCGGCGTGGTTGAGGCTGGCGCGCAGGCTCTTCTCGAACTCGGTCAGGCCGTCCTCCCGCAGCCGACGTGGCGGGACGTTGATCTCGATGTTGAACAGGCCGAGCTCGGTCTGGAACGCCTCGTCGGCGATCGCGGCCAGCGCCTCGGCGTTCTTCAGCGCGGGGTCGCCGGTGTCGTCCACGAGGTTGAGCTCGACCTCAAGGCCGGTCATCGGGTCGGCGGCCTCGAACCGCTCCTCGCGGAGCATGCGTGCGAAGACGTCGAGGTTGCGCCGCACCTTCTCGCGGTAGCGGGTGCGGTCCTCCCTCGTGAACTCCTGCTGCTCGACCTCGTCTCCCATGGGGCCAACCTAGAAGCGTTCGGGGGTGGTGGGAATGGTCCGGTGCGGGCGCGTCATCACGCGTCCTGCCAGCTCTGCTCGGTGCGGGCGACGAGGTCGTCGACGACTCCCTCCACGGTGCCGCTCCGCTCGTAGGCGGCGCGCTGCCGGGTCGCACCGCCCGAGCGCAGGACCCGCTCGACGCCCTCGGTGACCCGGTCTAGGTCGCCGGCGGCGTCGAGCCGCGGCCGGACGTGGTCGACCAGCGCGGTGAGCACGTCGCGGGCGGGCGCCAGCTCGCGCTCGGCGGGGTGGACGAGCGAGTTGGCCAGACCCATCCGGGAGGCCCGCCACGTCGCGGCGCGCAGGATCTCGGCCCGCCAGCCGGGCAGCGGCCCTCCGGCCCGCCACTCCTCGGCCGCGGTCTCCACCAGGCCGCGCACGAGCGCGGCGGCGAGCACGGCGTCGGCGACGTCGGTGCAGACGTCGAGGACCCTGACCTCGACCGTGGGCTGGGTCCGCGAGAGCCGGGCGTCGTAGTAGAGCATCCCGTCGTCGCGTGCGGCACCGGTCATCCTCAGCAGCCGCGAGGTCTCCTCGTAGCCAGCCAGCGACCCGAACGCCTCGGTCGCGCCCGCGCTGGGCCAGCGGCTCCAGGCCTGGGTGCGCCAGGAGGCGTAGCCGGTGTCGCGGCCCTCGAAGTACGGCGAGTTCGCCGCGAGCGCCACCAGCACCGGCAGCCACGGCGTCATCCGGTCGATGATCCCGACGCCCTCCTCCGGGGAGTCGATGGCGACATGGACGTGGCAGCCGCAGGTCTGGCTGGTGCGCGCCGCCTCGCCGAACGTCTCGACCATCGCGCGGTAGCGGTCGTCGGGTGAGACGGCCGGCTCGACCCCGTCGAGCGGGACGACGCCGGCCGCCGCGACGGCGACGCCGGCGGTGCGCGCCGCCTCCCCGGCCGTACGACGAGCCGCGACGAGCTGCGCCTCGATGTCGTCGAGCGAGGCGCTCGGGTCGGTCCGCGTCTCCAGCATGTGGAGGAAGAGCTCCTTGTCGAGCTCGTCGCTCGCGGCGTGCGGGTCGCGGCCACCGCCGTGCTCGCGGTTGGCCTTGAGGACCTCGACGGCCCGGGCGCTGACCGTGCGGGTCTCGGGGTCGACGAGGAGGAGCTCCTCCTCCACGCCCACGGTGCGGGTGGCGTCCATGGCGGACCGATACCCACCTCGGGCCCGGACGCAGCCGCCGTCGCATCGTGACGAACGTCGCTAGGCACCCTCCTCGCACCACTCCTCCGGGTCGTTGCGCTCCTCCCAGGTGGCCGGCGGGACCGCCTCGGTCAGGATGGTGGACATCAGGGTGCCGAGCGGGTGGCCCGGCTCCCGCGGCAGGCAGCGGTCCAGGGCGCACCAGGCCAGCGCGCCGTCGCCGGCCAGCCAGGCGGCCAGGGCCAGGATCGCGGCCGGGTCGGCGACCAGCCCGTCCGGAGCGCGCCGGACGACGTCGGTCCAGAGCGTGACGTGGGCGGCCGCCTCGTCGCGCCTCATCCCGCTCCACGCCTGGTGGGCCAGCTTGTCGTCGGCGAGGGCGAGCAGCAGCGAGGCGAGGTCGTCCGTGTCGGCGACCCTGCCGTGCGGCAGGCTGCGCGAGACCAGCCCGATCAATCCCGCCAGGTTGAGCGGCTCGGCCGCGACGAGGGCGCGCTCGGTCTCCGCCACCGCCGTCGGGTCCCCTGCGACGCCCGCGACGAGCTCGGCCCGCGACCCGAGGGTCACCCGGCCGTCGTAGACCGCCGCGGCCCGGAACTCGTGGCCGGAGACGTCGTAGGGCACCCCGTGGGCAGGCACGTCGGCCCGCGGCGGCAGCGCGAACCAGCGGCCCTCGTGGGCGCGCAGGCAGTCGATCACCCGGATGCCGGAGCGGCGGAACCGTCTGCTCAGCTGCTGGGCGAGCCGGCGGACGAGCGGGCCGCCGTCGGCGTACACCACGAAGACGACGGCCTGGACCCGGTGCCGGATCGCCGGTCTCAGCAGCGCGTCGACGCAGGGCTCGAGATGGTCGCGCTCGCGGGGCAGGTCGAGGCGGGCGTGGAACTGGTGGTCGGCACCGAACGTGAGCATCACCAGGGAGTCCTCCGGCTCGAAGCCGAGGACGAGAGGCACGGCCGCGAGGAGGTCCTCGGGGCGCTTGGCTGTGAGGGTCGTGGTCATGCCGGCCACGCTTCCCGGATCCGCCGACGAGCTACCGGGGCCCGGTGAGCAGCTGTGGACAACGCCTGCGCGAGCCCTGCCTGTGGACGGGAACCGACCCGTCAGAGCATGCGCTGGAAGACCACGTGGGTCACCCCGGACGGGCTGGACACCGACTCGACAGCGTACTGCTCCTCGAGGCCCTCCAGCCCGTCCCACAGCCGTACGCCGCGACCGAGCAGGATCGGTACGACGACCACGTGCAGGTGGTCGACGAGCCCGGCCGCCAGGTAGTCGCGGAGCACCGACACCCCGCCGCCGATGCGTACGTCGAGTCCGTTCGCCGCCTCACGCGCGGCTGCGAGCGCCTTCTCCGGGCTCGCGTCGAGGAAGTGGAAGGTGGTCCCGCCCTCCATCTCCACCGGCGGCCGCGGACGGTGGGTGAGGACGAAGGTCGGGGTGTGGAAGGGCGGGTTCGGTCCCCACCAGCCCGTCCACTCCGGGTCGTCCTGCCAGCCGGGAGGCCCGAACTTGCCGGCACCCATGATCTCGGCGCCGATCCCCGGCTCGAAGCGCTGGGCGAAGGCGTCGTCGACCCCGGTGCTCCCGCCCTGCTGACCGAACAGCGCCCTCCCGAACGACGTCGCGACCATCCACTCGTGCAGCCGCTCGCCGGCGTGGCCGAACGGCGTCTCGAGCGCCTGTCCGTCACCGGTCCCGAAGCCGTCGAGCGAGATCGAGAAGTTCTGGACCCGCACCTTCGACATGACCAGCTCCTTAGTGCTTGCAAGATGCAATCAGCACGCTAGAGTCGCTTCGGGCGGAGCGCAACCAGGATTAGTCGGCGGTCGCGGCTAGGTTGCAGCCATGCGGCCCCATGCGTCGGTGATGCACCTCGACCTCGACGCGTTCTTCGCCTCGGTCGAGCAGCGCGACAAGCCGTCGCTGCGCGGCAAGCCGGTCGTCGTCGGGGGCGTCGGCGGGCGCGGGGTGGTCTCGACGGCGTCGTACGAGGCGAGGAAGTACGGCGTGCGCTCGGCGATGTCGACCCGCGAGGCACGCTCGCGCTGCCCGCACGCCGCGTTCCTCTATCCGCGCTTCCAGGCCTACCGCGCGGTGAGCGACGTCGTGATGGGGATCCTGCGGAGCGTGTCGCCGCTGGTCGA
Organism: Nocardioides asiaticus; assembly: GCF_040049175.1. NCBI lineage: Bacteria > Bacillati > Actinomycetota > Actinomycetes > Propionibacteriales > Nocardioidaceae > Nocardioides > Nocardioides asiaticus. The sequence continues at coordinate 120,405 of NZ_JBDZDM010000001.1, forward strand.
GCCGCTCTCCCTCGACGAGGCGTTCGTCGACCTCGCCGAGGCGCAGCTGCCCGACCTCCGGGTGGGGACCGTGACCGGCGTCGCCGAGGAGGTCCGGGCGCGGGTCGCGGAGGCGACCGGCGGGCTGACCGCGAGCGTCGGGATCGGCACCTCGAAGTTCATCGCCAAGATCGCCAGCGACCTCGACAAGCCGGACGGCCTGGTGGTCGTCGCTCCCGGCACCGAGCAGGACCTGCTCCGCCCGATGAACGTCACCGTCATCCCCGGCGTCGGGCCCGCGACGGCGGAGCGGCTGCGCCGGGCCGGCATCACCACCGTCGCCGACCTCGAGGCGGTGAGCCTCGAGGAGCTCGTCCGGCTGGTCGGCAAGGCCCACGGCGCCGGCCTCTTCGCGCTCGCCCGCGCGCAGGACGACCGGGGGGTCGTCGCCGCGCGCGAGGCGAAGTCGGTCAGCGTGGAGGGCACCTACGACACCGATCTGACCGACCGCTCGCTGATGGAGTACCTCCTGACCCGCCAGGCGGCCGAGGTGGCCGCCCGGCTCAAGAAGAGCGGCCTCTCCGGGCGGACGGTGACGATCAAGGTCAGGCTCTACGACTTCACCACCCTCAACCGCTCGGCCACGCTCCCGGCGCCCACCGACCACGCCGGCACCATCGGCCGGCTGGCGCGCAGCCTGCTCACCGACGTGATCGACAAGGGGGACACCTCCGGCGGCGTACGCCTCCTCGGCGTCGGGGTCTCGGGCCTCGCGGACTGGATCCAGGAGGACCTCTTCGGCGACACCCTCGACGAGGCCGGCGACGAGCCGGAGCGGGACGCCCCGGTCCCCGAGCTCGAGCGGCGCTCGCGGTCCGGCTGGCAGCCCGGCATGGACGTCGTCCACGCCGAGCTCGGCCGCGGCTGGGTGTGGGGCTCGGGGCGCGGCGTCGTCACCGTCAGGTTCGAGACGGCGGAGACGCCGGCGGGGCCGGTGCGCAGCTACGCCGCCGACGATCCCGACCTCGAGCCCTGGCAGCCGCCGGTCAGCGAGCCACTCGAAAGCCCTGGGTAGAGGAGCCGAGGGACGAGGCGTCTCGAAACCTGACCCGCTCCCCCGGCCGCGCCTGCGCGCACTGCCACAGGTCGGCCGGGTCGACGACCGCCGCGACCGGGTAGCCCCCGGTGGTCGGGTGGTCGTTGAGGAAGACCACCGGCTGGCCGTCGGGCGGCACCTGGACCGCGCCGAGCACCATCCCCTCGCTCAGCAGCTCACCGGGCTCGCGCGGCAGCGGCTCGCCGGCCACCCGGAGGCCGACCCGGTCGGACGCCGGCAGCACCGTCCACTCTCCCGCGCAGAGGCGCGCGACCACGTCGTCGGCGAACCACTCCGGCCGCGGCCCGGGATGGACGCGGAGCCCGTCCGCCGTCCGCCTCGGCGGGGTGTCGACCCAGGCCGGCGTACCCGTGGGCCCTCCCACCGGCAGCACGTCGCCCTCGCCGACGCGGGCCGGGCCGATCCCCGCGAGCGTGTCGGTCGACCGCGAGCCGAGGACCGGCTCGACCGCGATGCCGCCGGCGACGGCGACGTACGAGCGCACGCCGGTCGCCGGGACGCCGATCTCCAGGACGCCGCCGGCGGGCAGCCACTCGGCCCGGCCGTGGCCGCGCGCCGCGCCGCCGACCGTGACGGAGGCGAGCGCGCCCGTGACGGCCACCCACAGGCCGGCGTCGCTGCGCACCCGCAGCCCGCCCAGCGTGACCTCGAGGACCGCGGCCGACGGCTCGTTGCCGACCAGCCGGTTGGCCAGGGCGGCTGCCGGCGCGTCGAGCGCGCCGGCGCGGGGCACGCCGAGGTGGGCGTACCCGGGGCGACCGGCGTCCTGCACCGTCGTGAGTACGCCGGCGGCCAGGACCTCGAGGCTCACGACCCCGCCGCCGAGGCGTCGGTGAACCGGACGCGTACGCCGGGCGCCAGCAGCGCGGGCTCGTCGCGGGCGAGGTCCCACAGCGGGACCTCGGTGCGGCCGAGCAGCCGCCAGCCGCCGGGCGAGGCGGAGGGATAGACACCGCAGTACGGCCCGGCCAGGCCGACCGAGCCGGCGGGCACCCGCGGCCGCGGCGACTCCAGGCGCGGCACCACCCACTCCTCCGGGAGGCCGGTCAGGTAGGCGAACCCGGGCGCGAAGCCGCAGAACGCGGAGGTGAACTCCAGCGTGGTGTGCCGCTCCACCACCTCAGCGTCGCCGACGCCCCAGTGCCGGGCCACGAACGCCAGGTCCGGGCCGTCGTACGCCGTCGGCAGCTCGACCAGCGGGCCGGCCGGCACGGCGCCGGACGGCGTCCAGTCGGCCAGCGCCGCGCGCAGCGCGTCCGGCGAGGCCACGTCGTCGAAGAGCACCGTGGCGGCGGCAGGCACGATCTCGCCGGCCGCGACCGGCACCGCCCGGGCCCAGCCGGCGAGCTCCGCCGCCTCGACGGCGGAGCCGACCTCGACGAGGAGCGCCCGGGGCCCGAACTCACGCGCACGCATGGGACCAGTGTGGCGGAGGTGGAGAATCGCCGCGTCGCCCCGCGTGTCGATTTGCGCTCGCGGGCCCGCGGTCGCGACCATGGGCGTGGAAAAGGTGAGGGCCTCGTTGGTGGTATGAGCATCAACGAGGCCCTCGGTTTCGTCAGTGCTGCGTCGGATCCGGAGATCCTCTGCCTGCGCTGACTCGTCGAGATCGCCCTGGGCTCTCGCCCCGGCACCTTCCCGGCGACTCGGTCAACCTGGTGGCCTTGCGGCCGGTCAGCTGATCGATGCCCCATTCCTACGCCCGGGCCGAACCGCCGCGCAAGAGGTTCGCGCGAGGAATTTACCGAGATTCGGAAACCCACAGTTTCCTCCACAGAAACGTGCGCGTCATGCACAGGTTGGGCCCGATCTCCACAGCCGGAACTCCCAGGCTGTGGAGATCCCGGTCCGGTCCGGAGGCCCGACCGCCTGGTCACCCGAGCGGACGCAGCCACCAGCCGGCGGCCTCGAGCTCGCGGCGTACGGCGGCGGCGTGGGCGACCGCCCCGGGCGAGTCGCCGTGCAGGCAGAGCGAGTCGACCCGGCCGGCGAGCTCGAGCGCCTGCGCGACGATGCCATCCTCCGACTCGACCAGCGCACCCGGTTCGCCGCGCGGCACCAGCCGCCCTTCCTCGCCGTAGCCGCGGTCCGGGAAGCCCTCGTGCCACACCTCCCGGCCCGCCTCGCGGGCCCGGGCGAGCAGCTCGCCGTCCATGCCCAGCACCGGCAGCCCGCGTCCGTCGATGACCGACCCGTCGAGGACGGCCCGCGCCTGCTCGGCGTCGTCCATCGTGCGGTGGTAGAGCGCGCCGTGCGGCTTCACGTAGCTCACTCGCACGCCCTCCGAGGCGGCGATCTCGGCGAGTGTCCCGACCTGGTCCGCGATCTGCTCGCGCAGCACGTCGTAGGCGACGTCGAGCGCGACCCGTCCGAAGTTCGGCCGGTCGGCGTACGACACCTGGGCCCCGACGGCCACCCCGCGCACGGCCGCCTCGGCGCACACCGCGCGCATGATCGCCGGCGAGCCGGCGTGGTAGCCGCAGGCCACGTTGGCCGAGGTGACGATCGCCAGCAGCCCGGCGTCGTCGGTCACCTCCTCGCCGAGGTCGGCGTTGAGGTCGACGGCGGCGCCGGCGCTGTCACGGCCATCGGATCCCGTCATGGCTCCGAGGATAGGGTCGGCCGCATGTCGCAGGCCCAGAAGACGACGCAGGAGATCCAGGCCCCGCCGGTCGCGCCCCGGAAGCCCACCAGCCGGGAGCTGCACGGCCACGTCCGCACCGACGACTACGAGTGGCTGCGGCGCAAGGAGGACCCCGAGGTCCGCGCCTACCTCGAGGCCGAGAACGCCTGGACGCAGTCCCGTACGGCGCACCTCGCCGGCCTGCGCGAGCAGATCTTCAAGGAGATCAAGGAGCGCACCCTCGAGACCGACCTCTCGGTGCCGACCCGCAGCCGCGGCTACTGGTACTACGGCCGCTCCTTCGAGGGCCGGGAGTACGGCGCGAGCTGCCGCGTCCCGGTCGCCGACGACGGCGACTGGACCCCGCCGACCCCCGCCGACGTCGCGCCCGACCAGCCCGCGCTGCCGGGCGAGGAGGTGCTGCTCGACCTCGACGCGCTCGCCGAGGGCCACGAGTTCTTCAGCCTCGGCGGCTCGGCCGTCAGCCCCGACACCCGCCTGCTCGCGTACGGCACCGACGTCGTCGGCGACGAGCGCTACACCGTGCGGGTCAAGGACCTCCGCACCGGCGAGCTCCTCCCAGACGTGATCGAGAACGTCCACGGCGGCGGCGTCACCTGGGACCGCGCGGCGCAGTGGCTCTACTACACCACCGCGGACGAGTCCTGGCGCTCCGACAAGGTCTGGCGGCACCGGCTCGGCACCGACCAGTCCGAGGACGAGCTGGTCCTCCACGAGGCCGACGAGCGGTTCTGGGTCGGCGTCGGCCGCTCCCGCAGCGACCGGTTCATGATCATCGCCAGCGGCGCGAAGATCACCTCCGAGTACCGCTTCCTCGACCTCGACGCCCCCGACGGGGTGTGGAAGGTGTTCGCCGCCCGCGAGGAGGGCGTCGAGTACAGCCTCGAGCACGCGGTCGTCGGCGGCGACGACGTCTTCCTCGTGATGCACAACGCCACCGACCCGGACTTCGAGCTCGCGATCACGCCGGTCGCGCCGACCCCGCGCGAGCAGTGGACGCCGCTCATCCCGCACGTCGCCGGCGTACGCCTCGAGGACGTGGACGCCTTCGCCGGCCACCTCGTCGTCCACCAGCGCAGCGAGGGGCTCACCCAGCTCCGGATCCTGGAGCTCGGGCCCGCGGGCGTGACCGACGACTATCTCGTGGGCTTCGAGGACGAGCTGTACACCATCGGCTCCGGCGGCAACCCGTCGTTCGACACCCCGGTCGTCCGGCTCGGCTACACGACGATGCGCATCCCGAGCTCGGTCTACGACTACGACGTCCGCACCCGCGAGCTGACCCTGCGCAAGCGGGCTCCCGTCCTCGGCGGCTACGACCCCGACGACTACGAGGAGCACCGGCTCTGGGCGACCGCGGAGGACGGCGTCGAGGTGCCGATCTCTCTCGTCGTACGCAAGGACGCCAGGGCGAGGGGCCCGGTGCCCGTGCTGCTCTACGGCTATGGCTCGTACGAGGCGTCGATGGACCCCTACTTCTCCGTCCCGCGGCTCTCGATGCTCGACCGCGGTGCCGCGTTCGCGATCGCCCACGTCCGCGGTGGCGGGGAGATGGGCAGGCACTGGTACGACGACGGGAAGCTGTTCCACAAGCAGAACACCTTCGGCGACTTCATCGCGTGTGCCCGTCGCCTCGTCGAGGCCGGCTGGACCCGCCCCGAGCTGATCGTGGCCGAGGGCGCGAGCGCCGGCGGGCTGTTGATGGGCGCGGTCGCCAACCAGGCGCCCGACGCGTTCGGCGGGATCGTCGCGGGGGTGCCGTTCGTGGACGCGCTGACGACGATGCTCGACTCCAGCCTGCCGCTGACCGTGACCGAGTACGACGAGTGGGGCAACCCCGAGGCCGACCCGGCGGCGTACGACTACATGGCGTCGTACGACCCCTACACCAACGTCACAGCGCAGAAGTACCCGCCGATCCTCGCCGAGACCTCGCTCAACGACACCCGGGTGCTGTACGTCGAGCCGGCGAAGTGGGTCGCGAAGCTGCGGGCGGTGGCGGGCGCCGATGTCCTCCTCAAGACCGAGATGTCGGCCGGCCACGGCGGCGTCTCGGGGCGCTACAAGGCCTGGCAGGACCGTGCGTTCAGCCTCGCGTGGATCCTCGACCGGATGGGTCTCGCGGACGTCTGAACCGGCGCCGTTCCTGTGCCGTGTCAGGAACAGCCCTGAAAAGACCCTGAGATTGGCCCGCCGGCGCAACTCCCGGGGACCGTCGCTCGTCCTTCGGGACAAGAGATCGACGCATACCGGGGGAATCCTCCGGTCACCTCATGCGTTGACATCCCCGTGAGGCCTCTGTGTCTCACACGTAAGGAGGATCCCATGGCGACACGCACCGCACCACCTGCTCCCAAGGGCCGTGAGATCGAAGGCCGCGACAGCGTCGGGCTGTACCTCGACGAGATCGCGCGCAACGAGCTGCTGGACGCCGCCAAGGAGGTCGAGCTGTCCAAGGCCATCGAGGCCGGCCTGATGGCTGAGCACCTGCTCGCCGAGGGCCGTGTGGGCCGCAAGGCCCCCGGTGGCGCCACCCGCGCTGAGCTGGAGTGGCTCGCGGAGGAGGGCCGCAAGGCCGTCGACACGTTCATCACCGCCAACCTGCGCCTGGTCGTCTCGATCGCGCGGAAGTACGGGCGGGCCCAGATGCCGATGCTCGACCTGATCCAGGAGGGCAACACCGGCCTGATCAGGGCGGTCGAGAAGTTCGACTACACCAAGGGCTACAAGTTCTCGACCTACGCCACCTGGTGGGTCCGCCAGGCCATCACGCGCGGCATCGCGCAGCAGGCCCGGGTCGTCCGGCTCCCCGTCCACGTGGTCGAGGAGCTCAACCAGGTCGGCGGCGCGCGCCGCACGCTCGAGCGCCAGCTCGGCCGCGAGCCGGAGCCCGAGGAGATCGCCACGGAGCTGGGGATGGAACTCGACCGCGTCCTCGACCTGATGGCGTGGGGCCGCGAGCACGTCAGCCTCGACTCCCCCGTGGACGAGGACGGCGACACCTCGCTCGGTGACCTGATGGCGCAGGAGACCGCCCCGGGCCCCGACCTCAACTTCATCGACGTCGAGTCGCGCGAGCGGCTCAACAGCCTGGTCAGCCGGCTCGACGATCGCGCGGCCGACATCATCCGCAGCCGCTACGGCCTGGTCGACGGGCGCCAGCACAAGCTCGCCGACATCGGCCTCAAGCACGGCATCTCCGCCGAGCGGGTCCGCCAGCTGGAGCGGGAGGCGCTCCAGAAGCTCCGCCGCTTCGCGGACCCCGATCTGGCGGCCTGAGGGGCTTCCCCTGGTCGGCTGTTCGAGGTCAGCCGGCCCGTCGCAGGGACTCGAAGACCTCCGTCACCCGGTGGCGGAGGTCTTCGAGCGTCCCGGTGTTGTCGATGACGTAGCCGCCCGGCCGGTCGGCCGCCGCGCGGCGCTGCTCGCGGGTCGCCTGCGCGCCGATCCGCGCGCGGGCCTCGTCCTCCGACATCCCGCGGTCGCGGGCGAGCCGCTGCACCTGCGCCTCGGTCGGGGCGTCGACCACGATCACTGCGTCGAACCGGTCCGCCTGGCCGGTCTCCACCAGCAGCGGGATGTCGTGCACCACGATCGCGTCCGGCCCGGCCTGCTCCTCCAGCTCGGCGCCGCGGGCCCGGACGAGCGGGTGGATGATCCCCTCGAGGACCTTCCGCTTGCCCTCGTCGGCGAAGACGATCGCCCCGACCTTCGGCCGGTCCATCTCGCCGGTGGAGGTGAGGACGTCGGGCCCGAAGGCCTCGACGACCTGCACGAGCCCCGGCGTGCCCTTCGCGACCACCTCGCGGGCGAGCCGGTCGGCGTCGACCACGACGGCGCCCAGCTCGGACAGGATCGACGACACGGTGCTCTTGCCCGACGCGATGCCGCCGGTCAGTCCTATGCGCATGGCGTCACCGTAGTGGGCCGAGGAGTACGTCGGCCGCGGCGACCGCCGTCGCCGCGCCGGTGCCGTGGGTGTGGAGCGTGCGTGCGCCCGGGTCGTCGGGGCGGGCCAGCCCGCCGTAGGCGACCACGGCGTCCGGCACCTGCGCCAGCACGGCGCCGACGAGGTCGTGTCGCGGGTCGTTGCCCTCGACGACGACCAGCACCTCACGGGCCGGGGCGGCGGCTCGGGCGGCGGCCGCCGCGGCCGCGGCGTCGGTGACGTCGACGACCGGCCACCCGGGGCGGCGGCGGGCCAGCTCCGCCAGGAGCTCCGACGGGCGCCGCCCTGCGGCGTAGCCGAGCGCGGCCGCCGGCGCGAGGACGACGGCGTCGCCGCGCAGGCGTACGTCGCCGGTGGTGGTCAGGGCATTCGCTGCAACCCTCGCTCCGAGCGAACGCTGGGTCTGCTCGTCGACCCGCTCCGCGGGAGCCGGATCGCCGGCACCGACGGTGGCCGCGAGGGCGGCGACCCGGCCCGCGGCCTCCTCGAGGCGATCCGCGGGAAGGGAGGCGTCCGCCACCGCCGCCACGATCGCGGCCACCACCTCCTCGAGCGCCGACCCGTCGTCGTACGGCTCGGGGAAGGCGGGGTTGCCGATGCAGACCAGGTCGGCGCCGGCGGCGAGGGCCGCGACGGCGGCAGGACCACGCCCCGTCCGCGCCGAGACTGCCTTCATGTCGAGCGCGTCGGTGGCGATCACGCCCGCGAAGCCGAGCTCCTCGCGCAGCACCCGGAGCACCGGCGCGCTGAGGGTGGCCGGCCGTTCGTCGAGCCACGAGAGCACCAGATGGGCGGTCATCACGCACGGGACACCCGCCGCCACCGCGGCGGCGAAGGGCGGCAGGTCGCGCGCCCGCCACGTCGCCTCGTCGACGCCGACGACCGGCAGCCCGACGTGGGAGTCCGTGCGGGTGTCCCCGTGGCCGGGGAAGTGCTTGGCGCAGGCCGCCACGCCCGCCTCCGCCAGCCCGCGTACGGCGGCGGCGCCGTGCCGCGCGACCAGGGCGGGGTCGGCGCCGAACGACCGTACGCCGATGACGGGATTGTCGGGCTCGGAGTTCACGTCGAGCACCGGGGCGAGGACGAGGTCGACGCCCGCCGCCCGGGCCTGCAGGCCGAGGCCGCGGGCGACCTCGTGGGTGGCATCGACATCGTCGAGCACGCCGAGCGCGGCCGCACCCGGCCACCGCGAGCCGCCGTGCAGGTCGAGCCGGGTCACCGAGCCGCCCTCCTCGTCGGAGGCGACCAGCACCGGCCCCGCCGCGTGCAGCCGGCTGGTCAGCGCCTGCACCTGCTCCTCGGACCCGACGTTCTGGCCGAAGAGCGCGACGCCTCCGAGACCGGCCTCGGTCGCGTCGAGGAGCCAGTCTGGCGGCGTCGTACCGACGAAGCCCGGCATCACCACCTCGAGCGCGAGCCGCCGCAGGTCGCCCGCGGCGCTCATCCCTTCACCGCCCCGGCGACCATCCCCTCGCCGAGTCGGCGCTGGACGAGGAGGAAGAAGACCATCACCGGCACCGTGAGCAGGGTGGAGCCGGCCATGACGGCGCCCCAGTTGGTGGAGTACTGCGTGAAGAACTGGCGCAGCCCCGCCGCGGCGGTGAACTTGCTGTCGTCGTTGATGAAGGTGATCGCGAAGACGAACTCGTTCCACGCGGTGATGAACGAGTAGACGCTGGTCGCGATCAGCCCCGGGGCCACCAGTGGGAACAGCACGTGCCAGAACATCCGCGGCCAGGACGCACCGTCGACGTACGCCGCCTCCTCGAGCTCGCGCGGGATCCCGGCGACGAACCCGCGCAGGGTCCAGATCGCGAACGGCAGCGAGAAGGCGACGTAGACCGCGACCAGCCCGACCAGGTGGTTGAGGAGGCCGAGGCCCTTCGCCTCGATGAACAGCGGGATGACCAGCGCCTCCACCGGCACCATCTGTACGACGAGCACCATCACGAGGATGGCCGTGCGGAACCGGAACCGGAAGCGCGACACGGCCACCGCGGCGAGCAGCGCGAGCGCCCCGCTGACCACGATCGTGCCCAGCGCCACGACGAGCGAGTTGCGCAGGTAGGTGCCGAAGTGGCCCTCGTCCAGCACGAACCGGAAGTTGTCGAGCGTGAGCTGCGAAGCCACGACCGAGCGGGAGCCGGCGTTGGCGCGGGCGTTGAACGCCGTCGAGAGCATCACCAGCGCCGGGCCGAGGCTGAAGACCAGGACCAGGACGAACCCGATGCCGACCGCGGCGCGCTGGCTTCGGCTGCGCGGTCCGAGACCGCTCACAGCTCCTCCTGCCGGAAGAGGGTGCGCAGGTAGACGGCGGTGATGGCGAGGAGCATCAGGGTGAGGAGGACGGCGATCGCCGCGCCGAGCCCGTAGCGGTTCTGCGAGATCGCGGTGATGTAGGACCAGGTGCCGAGGTTGAGGACGTCGCGGTTGGTGCCGTTGCCGCCCGGCATCAGGTAGATCTGGGTGAAGACCTTGAAGTCCCAGATCGTCGACAGGATCGTCACGACCGCGAAGACGGGCCGCAGCAGCGGGAACGTGACGTGCCAGAACCGCCGCCAGGCACCGGCGCCGTCGAGCACCGCCGCCTCGAGGGTGTCGCGCGGCACCGTGGAGAGGCCGGCGAGGACCGTCACGGCCACGAACGGGAAGCCGTGCTGCACGACGTTGACCGTCGCGATGGCATAGAAGGCGAGCCGCTCGGTGAACCAGTTGGTCTGGTCGGGGTCGACGAGCCCGAGGTGGCCCGCGAGCTCGACGAAGAAGCCGTCACGGGCGTCGAAGAGGAACACCCAGACGTACGTCACGGTGACGGCCGGCATCGCCCACGCGACCATGATCGCGCCGACCGCGATCGCCCGGGCGACCTGTCCGAGCTGGGCGATCAGCAGGGCGACCGCCGTACCGGCCGCGACCGTCAGCGCGACGTTGACGACGGCGAACACGACGGTGTTGGGCAGCGCCGTGCGCAGCAGCGGGTCGTGGAAGACGTCGCGGAAGTTGTCGAGGCCGAGCCAGGACCGCTCCCCCGTCACCAGCTCTCGCAGGCCGAAGTCCTGGAACGACAGCACGCCGACCCAGCCGAGCGGGTAGATCAGCAGGAGCCCGAGCACCGCGAGCGCCGGAAGCACCAGCGCCCACGGCAGCCAGCGGGGGGTGTGGCGGAGACGACGGCCCGCCGCCGGTGGTCGTACGCCGGCGGCGGGCTCGGTCGTCGGGATCGTCTGGGTCACGCGGTCTGCTGTGCTCGCCTCGGGTCAGCCCTTGGAGAAGATGTCGTCCATCTCGGCCGCCGCGTCCTTGGTGGCGTCGGCGACGGACTTCTTCTTCGACAGGATCGACTCCAGCATCGCGGCCATCGTCTTCTTGCCCTGGATCTGGCCGTACAGCTCGGTCACCGGCAGGCTCGCCCCGGCCTCCGACATCTGCTTGGCGAAGGGCGCGACCAGCGGGTCGTTCTGCTGCTGCACCTTCTTCAGCAGCGACTTGGTCCCCGGGAAGAATCCGGACTGCTCGCTCCACTTCTGGGCGAACTCGCCGGTCGTCATCATCCGCACCAGCGCCCAGGCGAGGTTCTTGTCCTTCGCGGTCTCGAAGATGCCGAGGTGGGAGCCGCCGAGGAACGACGGGGACATCCCGCCGTCGGGACCCGGGATCGGGAAGGCGCCGATCTTGCCCTTGAGATCGGGGTTGGCGTCGATCAGGGCGCCGGGCGTCCAGCTGCCGGAGATCATCATCGCGACCTGGCCCCGGCTGAAGGCGTCGGAGAGGTCGGCCTCGTCCCACGTCGTCGCGGCCGGGCTGGAGAAGCCGTGCTCTGTGGCGAGGCCGGTGTAGAACGAGATCCCCTTCTGGGCCGCCGCGGAGTCCACCCCGCTCGACCAGGTCCCGTCCTTCTCGGTGGCGATGTCGCCGCCCGCACCCCAGATGAACGGGTCGACGCCGTACTCGCTGTCGCCGGGGACCGGGAAGGTGATCATCTTCGGGAACGCGGCCTTGATCTTCTCGCCGGCCTGCACCAGCTCGTCCCAGGTCGTCGGCGGCTCGACGCCCGCCTTCTTGAAGACGTCCGTGCGGTAGATGACCGAGCGGACGCCGGCGTACCACGGCATGCCGTAGAGCTTGCCGTCGATCGTCCCCGCCTCGACGAGGCCGGGCACGAGGTCGCTCTCGAGCCCGGACTTCTTCACCGCCTCGGACAGGTCGATCAGCCCACCCGCCTCGGCGAACTCCGGGGTCCAGGTGGTCCCGACCTCGGCGACGTCGGGCGTCGTGCCGCCGGCGATCGCGCTCACGAACTTGTCGTGCGCCTCCGCCCACTGCACGAACTGCACGTCGAGGTCCGCGCCGGTCTCCTTCTTGAAGGCGGTCTTCAGCTCGTCGACGTACGGCTTCGGGTCGGGGTTCGTGCCCTCCATGATCCAGACCGTCAGCTTCTCGCCATCGCCGTTCGGGGTGCCGGTCGGGTCGGTGATCCCGGCCGACTCAGCACCGCTTCCGCTGCCGCAGGCGGTCGCGAGCAGCGTGACCACCGCGAGGCCAGCGACGAGCCGGCCCCACCTCGTCCTCGATGCCTTGACCCCCGATGGCCTGCCGAGCACCCGCATCACCGCACCGCCTGTCGTCCGAGAAGCCCGCCCGAGAAGGCGGACAGGTGTACCAAAGGTCTAAGCCGCAGATTCTCGTCACCCCGGGTTGGGGCGTCAAGGGACCTGCGGCGGCAGGATGTCGACGACGAGCCGGTAGCGGTCGCCGCGGTAGGTCGAGCGGACGAACTCGATCACGCGCCCGCTGCGCGCCCGCGACGTGCGCTCGAACCTGAACACCGGGTCGCCCACGGGGACGTCGAGCAGCGCCGCGGTCTCCGCATCGGCCAGCGCCGGCTCCACCGTCTGGGTGCCGGCGACTACCGGGTCCTCGTACCTCTCGCGCAGCAGCTCGTAGAACGACGCCCCGTCGAGGTCCTCCCCCGACAGGCCCGGGACGGCGATGGTCGGCACGTGCAGGTCCTCCAGCGCCATCGGGGCTCCGTCGGCGAGCCGCAGTCGGCGTACGACGAGCACCTCGGTCTCGGGCGGGACGGCGAGGACGCCGGCGAGCATCAGGCCCGCACGGAGCCGGCGGCTGCCGAGCGTCCGGCTACCGGGGGTGAGACCGCGGGCGCGCATGTCATCGGAGAACGACGTCGCGGTGAGCTGCTGGGTGACCTTGCCGCCGGCGACGAACGTGCCCGCGCCGCGCCGGCGTACGAGGCGACCCTCGACGACCAGGTCGTCGAGGGCGCGCCGCAGCGTCATCCGGGCGACGCCGAGCTCGCTGGCGAGCAGCCGCTCCGCCGGCAGCGGGTCACCGGCGCCGAGCTGCGCGACGAGCTCCTCGAGGCGCTCGCGCACCCGTTGCCGCTTCGGCAGGGCGGAGCCCGTCTCGGACGCAGGCATAGACCATTGGTACAACACCGGCGTACGGCGGTCCACCGCCGTCCGCGCGCCGGTCAGGCGACGAGCCGCTCCTCGAGCGCACACGCCTCGAGCGCGTCGACCTCGGCCCAGAACTCGGCGACGCTGGTCGGGAAGCCCAGCACCATCCCGCAGTCGCCGACACGGAGCCGCAGGACGCCGCCGGGATCGTCGTCGGCCGGGCAGTCCTCCACCACGACCTCGAGGTCGTGGGTCTGCCACAGCAGCCTGGCCAGGTCGTCGTCGGTCCGACAGCCGAGCAGCGCCTTGAGCTCCCTGCACGTACGGACCTCGGGCTCGGGAGCCGTCGCGAGCGTGGTCACGGTCGTCTCCTTCCATCGGGTGCCTCGTCACCCACGGTAGGGCCCGACGGCGACCGTTCTGCGGACCATCGCCGCCGTGTCGCGGCGGCAGGCGTCATCCGTTCAGGGGCACGGATGGCCCGTCTCATCCCTCGGCGACCAGCTTCTCCAGGATCCGGGCGAGCTCCCGCCGGTCGGAGGCGGGCAGCACGGAGAGATACTCGCGGGCCGCCCCCGAACGCGCCTCCTCGATGATCCCGGCCAGCCGCTCGCCCTCGGCGGTGGCGACGACGCAGGTAGCGCGCCGGTCCCCCGGATCCGGTTGGCGTACGACGAGGCCGCGCTGCTCCAGCGCGTCGACGACCTCGGTCGCCGAGCGGGGAACGATCCGGAGCCGCTCGGCGATCTCGGAGAGGCGCGGAGGCTCCTGCGCCGAGCTGACGATGCGGAGCGCCCGGCCCTGGGCCGGCGTGATCTCCCACTGCGCGAGGGTCGTCGCGAACCGCCGGCGCAACGCGCGCGCGGCGCTCATCAGCAGGTCGCCGGTGCCGTCCACGGGAACAACCATACCTGCTTGAGTGTTAGCCTCATTGTGAGCTAACCTCAGTAATGGAGGTGGTTGCGTGAGTGACCTCAACAGCTTCAGGAGCCCGACGGGCGGCGGACGCCGTGCCGCCCTCGAGGCCACCGGCGGCCGGGACGGCCGCGACCCCACGAACAACAAGGCCGACCGACAGCAGCTCGCAGACGCACCCGTCTCGCTGCGCCGGATCGCCCGCCTCTTCGCGCCCTTCAAGGCGCGGCTCGCGGTCGTCGTCGGTCTGATCATCGCCAGCTCGGTCATCGGGCTGGCCCAGCCCTTCCTGGTCAAGCACGTCATCGACCAGGCCCTCCCCCGGCGTGACACGACGCTGCTGCTCCTCTGCGTCGGCGGCATGGTCGCCGTCGCGGTCGCGAGCGCGGCGATCGGCGTGCTCCAGACCCTCCTGTCCACCGAGGTCGGCCAGCGCGTCATGCACCGGCTGCGGACCGACCTCTTCGCCCACCTGCAGCGCCAGTCGGTGGACTTCTTCACCCGCACCCGCGGCGGCGAGGTCCAGTCGCGGATGGTCAACGACATCGGCTCGATGCAGAGCGTCGTGACCAGCACCGCGACGAGCATCGCCGCCAACGTCACCGTCGTGATCGGCACGATCGCGGCGATGGTGGCGCTCAACTGGCGACTGGCGCTGATCTCCCTCGTCGTCCTTCCGCCGGCGGTGTGGACGACGCGCAAGGTGGCACGGATGCGGTACGCCGTGACGAGCGCCCGCCAGGCGAAGCTGGCCGACCTCCACGTGCAGGTCGAGGAGGGACTCTCCGTGAGCGGCATCCTGCTGACCAAGACCCTCGGCGCGGCCCCGGCGCTCGCCCGCCGCTTCGAGGACACCAGCCGTGACCTGATCGGCCTCGAGGTCCGCAGCCAGCTGGCCGGCCGCTGGCGGATGGCGACCATGCAGGTCGTCTTCGCCGCCGTGCCCGCCGCGCTGTACCTCGCCGCCGGGTTCCCCGTCACCAGCGGTGGCCTGACCATCGGCACCCTGGTCGCGTTCGTGTCGCTGCAGGGCTCGCTGTTCCGTCCGCTGATGGGGCTCCTCAACGTCGGCGTCGACGTCACCTCGAGCCTGGCCCTGTTCAGCCGGATCTTCGAGTACCTCGACCTTCCGGTCGAGATCGACGACCCCGCCGACCCGACGCCCTTCGCGCGCGACGGCGTACGCGGCGAGGTCACCTTCGACTCCGTCTCCTTCTCGTACGACGGCACGCACCCGGTCCTCGACGACATCGCCCTCCACGTGCCGGCCGGGAGCAGCCTCGCCCTGGTCGGAGCGACCGGCTCGGGCAAGTCCACGCTCGCCGGGCTCGTCGCCCGGCTGCACGACCCGACCGCCGGCCGGGTCCTGCTCGACGGCGTCGACCTCCGCGACCTCACCCTGGCCGACCTGGCCGACGCGGTCGGCGTGGTCACCCAGGAGACGTACCTGCTCCATGCGACCGTCCGCGACAACCTGCGCCACGCGCGGCCCGACGCGAGCGACGCGGAGATCGAGAAGGCCGCACGGGCGGCCCGGATCCACGACCTGATCGTCGGCCTGCCCGACGGCTACGACACCATGGTCGGCTCCCGGGGTCACCGCTTCTCCGGTGGCGAGAAGCAGCGCCTCGCGATCGCCCGGACGGTGCTCCGTGACCCGCGCGTCCTCGTCCTCGACGAGGCCACCAGCGCACTCGACAACACCACCGAGCGCGAGGTCCAGGCCGCACTCGACGAGCTCGCCCAGGGGCGTACGACCATCACGATCGCCCACCGGCTCAGCACCGTCCGTGACGCCGACCAGATCGCAGTCCTCGACGGCGGCCGGGTGGTCGAGCTCGGCACCCACGAGGAGCTGCTGCTGCGCGGTGGAGCGTACGCCGACCTCGTCCGCGGCGGACTCGCGAGCGCCGCCGCCTGAGCGTCGTACGCCTGCCCGGACGGCCTGTCGCATTTACGTCGCCGCTCGAGCCGGTCGCAGATCCGCCTGCGCGGAGGGATGGACGCGGGAAGTCCTCCGTCCTAGGGTCGGCCCACTAGGACCGGCCGTCTTCCTGCGGCCGCTCTCGGATCGCTCGGACAAGGAACTCGCGTGAGACCCTCACTCTCCCGACCGCTCGCGGCGGCCGCGGTCGGCTCTGCCGTCGTCGCCCTCACCATGACCAGTGTCCCCGCGACCGCCGCTTCCGGCGGCCGCGGCGGTCACGACGCCACCACGCCGTCCCGGCCGGGCGCCTTCGGCGCAGGTGCCGACCTGCGCACCCCCGGCGACTTCGACAGCCGCGACCTCGGCGCGCGCGCCGAGGCGAAGGCCGACAAGGCCATCGTGCAGAGCCGCGGTGCCAAGGCGACCGACTTCGTCAAGGACCTCGGCCCTCAGGGCATCGCCGACATGGATCCGCTGACCCACACGGTGCGCCAGCTGACCCGCCTCGACGGCTACCTCACCGAGCCCGCGTCCGGTGACGCCCGCTCGATCGCGCTCGGCTTCGTCAAGGCCCACCTCGGCCTCCTCGGCCTCACCGAGGACGACCTGTCGACGCTGGTGTTCCGCAAGGACTACGTCGACAACCTCGGCCTCCACAACCTCTCCTGGAGCCAGCAGGTGGACGGCACGCCCGTCTTCGGCAACGGCCTCATCGTGCGGGTCACCTCCGACGGCCGGGTGCTGTCGGTCCAGGGCTCGCCGGTGACCGGGCTGGCCGAGAAGGCCGCCGCCGCGAAGGCGGGCTCGCTGTCGGCCGCGGCCGCGCGCGACCACGCCGCGTCCGACGTCCGCGGCAAGGTCGCCACGGCCTCGGTCTCGTCGCGGACCACCGGCGCCGCGGCGCATACGACGTGGAGCAACAACGACTACGCCCAGAAGGTGTGGTTCCTGACCCCGCAGGGCCTGCGGCTCGGCTGGTCGACCTACACCCAGACCGGCGCCGACGCGGCCTACCAGCACGTCATCGACTCCACCTCCGGCAAGGCGCTCTTCCGGCGCTCCACGATCGCCGACCTCGCGGCGTCCACCCCGACCGTGAAGACGGCGGCCGCGACCAAGAGGACCGGCAAGGGCAAGAAGTCCAAGACGGTCGGCCAGGCCTACGTCTACGACTACCACCCGGGCGCCGCCAAGGGCGGCACGCCGAAGCTGGTCAACCTGGTCAAGAAGGGCTGGCTGTCGAAGAGGGCCGCCTATCTCAACGGCTCCACGGTGGTCACCTGGGCTGACGTGAACGACAACGACGGGATCGACAGCGGCGAGACCACGGCGGTCCCCGGCGCCGACGGCAAGCCCGGGTTCGAGCTGACGCCGTTCGACTCCTCCGACCTGTGCTCGCCGAGCTTCGTCTGCACCTGGGACGAGAACACGGCGTACTCCTGGAAGACGAACATGAACGCGGACGCGACCAACGCGTTCTACCTCGCCAGCAACTACCACGACTACCTGCAGAGCGACCGGGCGATCCGGTTCACGAAGGCGGCGGGCAACTTCTCCGCCGACGACGGCGACCCGGTGCTGCAGCAGGTGCTCGACGGCGCCGACACCGCCGACGGCCTGCCGGACAGCAGCCACGAGGACAACGCGAACATGAGCACCCCGCCGGACGGCACCTCGCCGACGATGCAGATGTACCTGTGGCGGTCGGCCGACGGGTTCACCCCGACGAGCGGCGCGTTCGACGCCTCGGTGCTCCTCCACGAGTACACCCACGGCCTCTCGAACCGCCTGGTCGTCGATGCCGACGGCAACTCCACCCTCAACAGCCTGCAGGCCGGCTCGATGGGCGAGGCGTGGTCGGACTACTACGCGATGGACTACCTCGTCACCAAGGGTTTCGTGAAGGACACCGACGCCGACGGCGAGGTCTTCGAGGGCGAGTACCTCATGGGCGGCCAGAAGGACGCCGACGGCAACCCGGTCCCGTTCCGCAGCATGGCGATCGACTGTCCGGTCGGCTCGAGCAGCCCGAGCTGCGTGAACACCTACAACCCGGGCGCCACGCCCGACGGCGGCTACACCTACGGCGACCTCGTCGACATCGGCGGCTCGGCCGAGGTGCACTCCTCCGGTGAGGTCTGGGCACAGACCCTGTGGGACCTGCGCAAGGCGTTCGGTCACACCGTCGCGGACACGATCATCACGCGCGGGATGTCGCTCTCGGCGGCCGACCCGTCGATGCTCGACATGCGCAACGGCATCCTCCAGGCCGACGAGGTCGCCTACCACGGCCGGCACGCCAAGCAGATCTGGTCGATCTTCGCCAACCGCGGCATGGGCTTCTTCGCGGGCTCGGTCGACGGTGCCGACCTCGACGTCGCCGAGGACTTCCACACCCCGCCGCCGGCCTCGGCCGGGTCCGGGACCGTCTCCGGCGTCGTGACCGAGGGCACCACCGGTGACCCGGTCGCGGGCGCGACGGTCAAGATCGCCGGCCTCGGCGACCAGTACGCCACGGTCACCGACGCCACCGGCCACTACACGCTGGGCGCCGACGGCGACCTGCCTCCGGGCACCTACCCGAAGGTCGTCGTCTCCGGGCCGGGCTACCTGCCGGCCACCGTCTCGGTCACCGTGACCAAGGGCGAGTCCACCGAGCAGGACTTCACGATCGACCGTGACTGGGCCGCCACCGGGGGCGGAGCGTCGGTGACGTCGTACGACGGGCCGGACTACTCCGACTACGGCTGCGGTCCCGGCGGTGCCGTCGACACGAAGCTCGGCTCCGGCTGGGGCAGCACGTCGGGCGACGACGCGGGCGATCCGACGCAGACGTTCGTGCCGAAGTCGATCGTGATCGAGCTCCCGCAGGCGGTGGACGTGACGTCGTTCGGGCTCGACCCCGACGGCACCTGCGGCGACGACGTCGACTCGGCGACCGGCGACTACAAGATCGAGGTCTCCGCGGACGGCTCGTCCTGGACCACGGTCAAGGACGACCACCTCGGCTTCGACACGCAGGGCCAGCTCAACAGCGTGACGCCCGACGTGCCGGCCACCGGGGTGAAGTACGTCCGGTTCACGATCGAGGGCAACCAGCTCACCGACGTGCTCGAGGAGTACGGCTACGGCACCTACACCTTCGCCGAGGCCTGCGACGCCGACACCTGGGGCGGGTACTTCGGAGGCTGCCTCTACACCGACATGACCGAGATCGCCGTGCTGGGCACGCCCAGCTCCTGACCCCGGTCGTACGCCGGCCGGCCGGCTCCTCCACGCCGACGGGCCGGCCCGTCGTCCGTCAGGCCGGCTCGGCGCAGGTGAAGCGGCGCCGGTAGGCCTGCGGGCTGATGCCGCGCGCGCGGACGAAGTGGTGGCGGAGCGCGGCGGCGTTGCCGAAGCCGACCTCGTGGGCGATCCTCTCGACCGAGAGGTCGCTCTGCTCGAGCAGCTGCTCGGCGCGCAGGATGCGCTGGGCGGTCACCCAGGCGTGCGGCGTCGCCCCGGTCTCGGCGCGGAACCGGCGCGCGAAGGTGCGCGGCGACATCAGCGAGCGCCGCGCGAGCGTCTCGACGTCCAGCGGCTCCTCGAGGTGCGCGACGATCCAGCCCAGCAAGGGCCCGAGCGTCTCCGCCTCGCACTCGACGACCGGCCGTGCGATGAACTGCGCCTGACCGCCGTCGCGCTGCGGCGGCACGACCATCCGCCGGGCGATGGTGCTGGCCACGGCGGCGCCGTACTCCTGCCGCCAGATGTGCAGGCAGGCGTCGAGGCCGGCCGCGGTGCCGGCGCTCGTGACGACCTGGCCGGAGTCGACGTACAGGACCTCGGGCACGACCTTCGCCTCCGGGAAGCGGTCGGCGAGCTCGTCGGTGTACATCCAGTGGGTCGTGCACTCGCGGCCGTTGAGCAGGCCTGCGGCGCCGAGCGTGAACGCGCCGCTGCAGACCGAGAGGATGCGCGCTCCGCGGTCGTACGCCGCCTTCACCGCCTCGACGATCGGAGCGGGGGCGACCGGGGTCGCGAGCGAGGCGCTCCAGCGCGGGCGCGGAGCGGCCGGGACGGCGACGAGGTCGGCCTCGGCGACCCGGTCGAGGTCGAACTCGGGCGCGATGGTGAAGCCCATCGTGCTCTCCACCGCGGCACCGCCCTCGGAGCAGACGGCGAAGTCGATCGACGGCACCCCCTCGGCGGTCCGGTCGATCCCGAAGCTCTCGCAGACGAGGCCCAGCTCGAAGGGGGCGACGCCGTCGTAGACGACGGCGGCAACGTTGGTGAGCACCTTAGAAGCGTGCCAGTTGGCAGGAAATTGCGCAAGATAGGCATTTCTGCCAATGGTGGCGGGATCTCGACCGGCGCAGGATTTGTGCCATGGAACTGCTGCTGACGATCCTCGCTGCATCGGTCATGACCGGGCTCGCCTGGGTGGTGCTCGACCTCGCCGCCCTCGCCGAGCGACCCCGGCCGCCGGCGCCGCGACACAAGGAGCCGGCGCCGGTGCTGTCTCTCCCGGCCGGCCCCACGGACCACGCGGGCGACGACGCCGCCGACCCGCACACCGAGACGCGCCCCGCCTCCCGCGCCGCCTGAGAGGAGGTACCGCGATGAGCATCCTCGTCCTGCTGCTCCTGGTGGCCGCCACCTACGCCCTGTGGGTCTGGGTCCGCCACGACAGCTTCTCGACCCACGTGCCGCCACCCTGGTTCGACTGACCACCGCCGGCGTACGCCACGAAATGCCGAAGGCCGGCCACCCTCGCGGGTGGCCGGCCTTCGTCGATCTCAGGCGGGCGGGATCAGTTGCCGCCGGTCAGCTTCTCGCGAAGAGCCTGGAGAGCCTCGTCGGACGCGAGGGAGCCGGAGCCCTCCTCGACCTCGGGGGCGCTGGAGTACGACGTCGCCTCGCCGGCCTCGGCAGCGGCCTGCTTGGCCTCCTGCTGCTGCTTGACGTGGGCCTCCCAGCGGGCGTGGGCCTTGGCGTACTGCTCCTCCCAGGCCGCGCGCTGCTCCTCGTAACCCTCGAGCCACTCGCCGGTCTCGGCGTCGAAGCCCTCGGGGTAGAGGTAGTTGCCCTGCTCGTCGTAGCTCGCGGGCATGCCGTAGAGGGTCGGGTCGAACTCCTCGACGTCCGCGGCCGCGGTGGTCTCGTTGGCCTGCTTGAGGGACAGCGAGATCCGGCGACGCTCGAGGTCGATGTCGATGATCTTGACCATGACGTCGTCGTTGACCTGGACGACCTGCTCCGGGATCTCGACGTGGCGCTCGGCCAGCTCGGAGATGTGGACCAGGCCCTCGATGCCCTCCTCGACGCGGACGAACGAGCCGAACGGCACCAGCTTGGTGACCTTGCCCGGCACGATCTGGCCGATCTGGTGGGTGCGGGCGAAGTGCTGCCACGGGTCCTCCTGGGTCGCCTTCAGCGACAGGGAGACACGCTCGCGGTCCATGTCGACGTCGAGCACCTCGACGGTGACCTCGTCACCGACGGCGACGACCTCGGACGGGTGGTCGATGTGCTTCCAGGAGAGCTCGGAGACGTGGACGAGGCCGTCGACGCCACCGAGGTCGACGAACGCACCGAAGTTGACGATCGAGGAGACGACGCCCTTGCGGATCTGGCCCTTCTGGAGCTGGGTCAGGAAGCCGTGGCGGACCTCGGACTGGGTCTGCTCGAGCCAGGCGCGGCGCGACAGGACCACGTTGTTGCGGTTCTTGTCGAGCTCGATGATCTTGGCCTCGAGGGTCTGGCCGACGTAGGGCTGGAGGTCGCGGACGCGACGCATCTCCACCAGCGAGGCGGGGAGGAAGCCGCGGAGACCGATGTCGAGGATGAGGCCGCCCTTGACGACCTCGATGACGGTGCCCTCGACGACGCCGTCCTCCTCCTTGATCTGCTCGATCGTGCCCCAGGCACGCTCGTACTGAGCGCGCTTCTTGGACAGGATCAGGCGACCCTCCTTGTCCTCCTTCTGGAGCACCAGGGCCTCGACCTTGTCGCCGACCTCGACGACCTCGGAGGGGTCGACGTCGTGCTTGATCGAGAGCTCGCGCGACGGGATGACGCCCTCGGTCTTGTAGCCGATGTCGAGCAGGACCTCGTCCCGGTCGACCTTGACGATGGTGCCATCCACGATGTCACCGTCGTTGAAGTACTTGATGGTCTCGTCGATCGCGGCGAGGAAGTCCTCTTCGGACCCGATGTCGTTGACGGCCACCTGGGGCGCGTCGCCGGCTACATCGAAGTTGGCCGGAAGAGTGGAGATGGTGCTCGTCATAAGGGAGTGGTTTTCCTTGGTGGGCAGATGTCGTGCGGGCGCGACGGAAGCCTTGTTTCACCACCGATTCGCCCCTAGGTTGCGGAGCGCGCCCCGAGTGTCTGCAGAGCGCGGTCACGACGGCGTATCAACAGTGAGCCGGGGTCCGCTCCGTCCGGGACGCAGGCAGACTTCTGACGCAGTTTCCAAGAGTACGCCGCGCGCGGTGGCCCCGTCCAACCGAGAGAGCCCCGCTCCCGGGGGCCGGGGCTATGCTCGCGAGACGTGGAGCAGACCTCGCCGTTCCCACCGGAACGGCCCGTGCAGGCGGAGCGTCGGACCGTCACCGAGGAGGAGTCTCGCAGGGCCAACGGCCCGGACTGGGACAGGTACGCCGACGAGTACCAGGCCACCCATGGAGCGTTCCTCGGCGACACCGGCTTCGTCTGGGGACCGGAGGGGCAGACCGAGGAGGAGCTCGGGGTGCTCGGCGACGTCGCCGGCAGGGACGTGCTGGAGGTCGGCTCCGGCGCCTGCCAGTGCTCCCGGTGGGTGGCGACGAGGGGCGGCCGCCCGGTCGGGCTCGACCTCTCCTACCGCCAGCTGCAGCACTCCCGGCGGATCGACCTCGAGACGGGTGTCGTCGTCCCCGCCGTCCAGGGCACCGCGACCGCGCTCCCGTTCGCCGACGGTTCCTTCGACATCGTCTTCTGCTCGTTCGGGGCCCTGCAGTTCGTCAGCGAGATCGAGGTGGCGATCGCGGAGACCGTCCGGGTCCTCCGGTCCCGCGGCCGGTTCGCGTTCTCGATCACGCACCCGACCCGGTGGATGTTCCCCGACGACCCGACCGAGGCCGGGCTGTTCGCGTCGCAGAGCTACTGGGACCGGACGCCGTACGTCGAGGTGGACGAGGAGACCGGCGTGGTGTCGTACGTCGAGCACCACCGGACCCTCGGCGACTGGGTGTCGCTGCTCTCCGGGGCGGGGTTCGTGATCACCGACCTGGTCGAGCCGGAGTGGCCGCGCCGCAACCACCGGGTCTGGGGCGGCTGGTCACGCACGCGCGGGCTGTTGACGCCCGGCACCGCGATCTTCGGGGCAACGCTGAACGGCTGACCCGGGCCGGCCCTTCAGAGGCGCTTCAGGGGCTGTCCTAGGCTCGGTTCTCGTGACGACGACGGTGGAGCGCGCGCCGCAGGGCCGACTGCGCGGACTCGTCCACGGGAGCGCCTTCCTCGCGCTGTGCATCGTCGTCATGAACGTCGCGACGTACGGGTTCCAGATCGTCTCCGCGCGCCTGCTCGGCCCGGAGCAGTACGGCGGGGTCGCGGGCATGATGGCGCTCCTGCTGGTCGTCGGCGTCATCCAGCTGGGACTCCAGGCGACGGCGGCGAGGAGGGTCGCCGCCGACCCTGGCCGTGGCCGCGAGATCGAGCGGCTGATGCTGACGGTGACCTACCGCGCCAGCGCCGTGGTCGGGCTCCTGATGCTCGTGCTGTCGCCGCTCGTCTGGCACCTGCTCAGGCTCGACAGCATCGTGCCGGCCCTGCTGGTCGCGGTCTGCGCCGTGCCCCTCACGGTGATGGGCGGACAGGCCGGCATCCTGCAGGGCGAGCGTCGCTGGCTCGGACTCGCGGCCGTCTACCTCGCGCTGGGGCTCCCCCGGCTCGCCGTCGGGACCGTGTGCATCCTGATCCGCCCGACCGAGGCGGCGGCGATGGCCGGCGTCGCCGCCGCGCAGTTCGCGCCCGCGCTGGTGGGGTGGTGGGTGCTGCGCCGGCGCGACCGCGCCCCGCAGCGCGCCGACGGCGTACGCGCGGCCGTCGTGGAGACGCTGCACGGCTCCTTCGCCCTGCTCGGCTTCTTCGTCCTCTCCAACGCCGACATCGTCGTCGCCCGCAACGTGCTCTCCGACCACTCCTCGGGCCTGTACGCCGCCGGGCTGATCCTCACCAAGGCGGTGCTGTTCCTCCCGCAGTTCGTGGTGGTCGTCGCCTTCCCGTCGCTGTCGGAGGCCTCGGAGCGTCGCCGCGCGCTGCTGCTCAGCCTCGCCGCCGTCGGCGGCTGCGGGGCGCTCTCGACGCTGGGTGCCTGGCTGCTCTCGCCTGTCGCGATGATCTTCATCGGCGGGTCCGACTACGCGGCGATCGAGCACCGGCTCTGGCTCTTCGCCGTGCTGGGCACCTTCCTCGCCGTGCTCCAGCTGCTTGTCTACTCCGTCCTCGCCAGGCAGCACCGCTCCTCGGCGTACCTCGTCTGGGCCGCCGTCATCGTCCTCGTCGCCGCGGGCGCGGCCACCGGGTCGCTCACCGGGCTCCTCGTCGCCGTCGCAAGCGTCGACGCCGTGCTCATGCTCTCGCTGCTCGGGCTCAGCCTGTGGCAGCTGCGGGTGGCGCCGGAGCCGGAGGCCGCCTGATCCGACCGGCTGCGACCGTCAGTGGGCGGCCTCGTGCCAGGACCGGCCGGTGCCGACCGAGACGTCGAGGGGTACGGCGAGCTCGACCGCACCGCCCATCTGTCGACGGACGAGCGCCTCGAGCTCCTCGCGTTCGCCGGGGGCGACCTCGAAGACGAGCTCGTCGTGGACCTGCAGCAGCATCCGCGAGGTGAGCCCCGCCTCGTCGAGGGCGCCCTGGACGCGGAGCATGGCGACCTTGATCAGGTCGGCCGCCGACCCCTGGATCGGGGCGTTGAGCGCCATCCGCTCGGCCATCTCGCGGCGCTGGCGGTTGTCGCTGGTCAGGTCGGGCAGGTAGCGGCGCCGGCCCATGATCGTCTCGGTGAAGCCGGTCTTGCGGGCCTCGTCGACGAGGCCGCGGAGGTAGTCGCGGACGCCGCCGAAGGTCTGAAAGTACTCCTCCATCAGGCCGCGGGCCTCGGACGGCTCGATCCCGAGCTGCTGGGAGAGCCCGAACGCGGACAGGCCGTAGGCGAGGCCGTAGTTCATCGCCTTGATCTTCGCCCGCTGTGCCGGGGTGACGGCGTCGGCGTCGACGTCGAAGACCCGGGCCGCGGTGATCGAGTGGAAGTCGCGGCCGGACTTGAACGCCTCGATCAACAGGGCGTCCTGCGAGAGGTGGGCCATGATCCGCATCTCGATCTGGCTGTAGTCGGCGGTCATCAGGCAGTCGAACCCGGCGCCGACGACGAACCCCTCACGGATCCGGCGGCCCTCCTCGGTGCGGATCGGGATGTTCTGGAGGTTGGGCTCGGTCGAGGACAGCCGGCCGGTGGCCGCGATCGTCTGGTTGAAGGTGGTGTGGATGCGGCCGTCCGGCTGGACGGTCTTGAGCAGCCCCTCGATCGTCACCCGGAGCCGGGTGACGTCGCGGTGGCGCAGCAGCGCGAGCAGGAACGGGTGCTCGGTCTTGATGTAGAGCTGCTGAAGCGAGTCGGCGTCGGTGGTGTAGCCGGTCTTCGTGCGCTTCGTCTTCGGCATGTCGAGCTCGTCGAAGAGCACGACCTGCAGCTGCTTGGGCGAGCCGAGGTTGATCTCCTTGCCGATCACGGCGTAGGCCCCCTCGGCGGCCTGCTTCACCTCGCCGGCGAAGTGCCGCTCGAGCGCGTCGAGGTGGTCGGTGTCGACGGCGATGCCGGTCTGCTCCATCCGGGCGAGCAGGTGGAGCAGCGGCAGCTCGACCTCCGTCAGCAGCCTCCTGCCCCCGGCCCGCTCGACGGCGGAGTCGAGCTCGGCGGCGAGGTCGAGCACGGCACGGGCGTGGAGCATCGCCGTCTCGGCGACCTCGTCACCCTCGTCGAAGAGGGCGCCCTGGTCGTCGTCGGTCTCCTGCCTCAGCTCGCGCTTGAGGTGGCGCAGGGTGAGGTCGGCGAGGTCGTAGGAGCGCTGGTCGGGGGCCACGAGGTAGGCCGCCAGGGCGGTGTCGCTCGCCAGGCCGCCGAGCGCCCACCCGTGGGCGGACAGCGCCAGCTCGGGCCCCTTCGCGTCGTGGAGCACCTTGGGCCGGGCGTCGTCGGCGAGCCAGGCCGCGAGCGCGGCGTCGTCGTCCGGGGTCAGCGTCGCCACGTCGAGGTAGGCCGCCGACCCGTCCGCCTCGGCGATCGCGATGCCGTCGACGCGACCGGTGCCCGAGCCCCAGGCCCCGCGCACGTGCACGCCCACGGGGTCGGGGCCGACGTCGGCGAGGAACGCGGCGACGGTGCCCGGCCCGAGCGTGCGACCGTCGAGGTCGAAGCCGGTGTCGGCGATCGGCTCGTCCTCCTCGGGGGCGAGGACGTCCAGGATGCGGGTGCGCAGCTCGCCGCGGAACTCCAGCTCGTCGAGCAGCTCCAGCGCGGCCGCCCGGTCCCACTCCCCGCGCTCGAGCTCGGCCGGGTCGATGCCGAGCGGGAGGTCGCAGACCAGGGCGTTGAGCCGCCGGTTGCGGATCACGTCACCGAGGTGCTCGCGCAGGTTGTCGCCCGCCTTGCCCTTGATCTCGTCGGCGTGGGTGATGACGTTGTCCAGGCCGTCGTAGGTCGCGATCCACTTGGCCGCCGTCTTCGGCCCGACCCCGGGGACGCCCGGCAGGTTGTCGGAGTCCTCCCCCACCAGCGCGGCCAGCTCGGGGTAGCGGTGCGGGGGCACGCCGTACTTCGCCTCGACGGCCTCGGGCGTCATCCGCGCGAGGTCGGAGACGCCGCGCATCGGGTAGAGGATCGTGGCGTCCTCGGTCACCAGCTGCAGCGAATCGCGGTCGCCGGTCAGGACGAGCACCTCCATGCCCTCCGCGAGGGCGTCGGTGGTCAGCGTGCCGATGATGTCGTCGGCCTCGTAGCCGGCGTAGGTGAGGTGGCGGATCCGGAAGGTGTCGAGCAGCCGCTCGATGAGCGGCAGCTGGCTCTTGAACTCGTCGGGCGTCTTGTTGCGCTTGGCCTTGTAGTCGGCGTACTCCTCCATCCGGAAGGTCTGCCGGGACAGGTCGAACGCGACGGCCACGTGCGTCGGCTGCTCGTCGCGGAGCACGTTGACCAGCATGGAGGTGAAGCCGTAGACGGCGTTGGTGTGCTGGCCGGTCACCGTCGAGAAGTTCTCCACCGGGAGCGCGAAGAACGCGCGGTAGGCCAGGGAGTGGCCGTCGAGCAGGAGGAGCCTGGGGCGCGTCGTACCTTCCACGCCTCCGAGCCTATCCGTGACCGCCGACAGCGGTCTTCGGCGCATCTGCCACCATGTGGCCATGACCGACACGACCGAGAGCGGCCCGGAGATGACCACCCCTGAGGACTACATCGCGGCCATGCCGCACGGCATGGGCGGTCTCAACGAGAAGCTCGGCGTCGTGATCACCGAGATGTCGGCGGAGCGGGTCGTCGGGACCATGCCGGTCGAGGGCAACACCCAGCCCTACGGGCTGCTCCACGGTGGTGCGTCGGCGGCGCTGGCCGAGACCATCGGGTCGATGGGCGCCGGCGTGCACGCACGGGCTCTCGGCAAGCTGGCGGTCGGGGTCGACATCAACGCCACCCACCACCGGTCGGCGACCGCCGGGCTGGTCACCGGGGTGGCGACCGCCGTCCACCTGGGGCGGTCGGCGGCGACGTACGAGGTCGTCATCAGCGACGAGAACGGCAAGCGCGTCTGCACCTCCCGGATCACCTGCTCGCTGGTCGACGCCGGTCGGTTCGCGTAGGGCCGCTCAGCCGGTCGGCTGGGAGCGGCGCATCGAGCGCCGGGCCGCGAGCACCTGGCCCAGGTTGCCACGGCTGCGCGCGCTGCGCTGGGTGGCGGGAAGCGACGCCGTCAGCCGGCCGCGCATCGTGGCGGTGGGCGCGACCCGGAAGACCGCCTGCGGCCCGAAGCCAAGCCGGGCGAGGTAGCGGTTCCCGTCCCGCGAGCCGGAGGCAGCGGCGGACGCGATGTGGCCGATCCCGAGCGACTCCGCGAACGAGGCGGCCGCCTCCATCAGGGCGTGGCCGATGCCACGGCGGCGGAACTCGGGGGCGACGTGGGGCGAGTGCACCTGCAATGTCGGCTCGAGGTTGAGCGGACCGAAGGTGGTGGCGCGCAGGAAGACCGCGCCGGCCCGCTCGCCGTCACACTCGGCGATCACGAGCCGCTCCTCGGCCGACTGGGCGGCGGCCTTGATGATGAACTCCAGATCGGCGAGCTGGTCCTGGGGATCGGCCATCCTCAGGCTGTCCTGCCACACGCCGAGGAGGAACGGCGCATCGCCGACGTGCGCCTCGCGCAGCGTCACGCGGGTCACCGGAGTGCCCCCGCCGGCCCGCCCTCGACGACGATCCCTGCTGTCAGGACGATCCCTGCAGCCATGTCGTGCACTCCGTGCTTCATAGCCCCGGCCCTCTCCACGCCAGTCCCGCTCCGCCATCCCCCCGGACGTGCCCTTCGGCGGTGAGAGTACGCCCACCGGGAGGCCGCGGTACAGAGAACGAGCAGGTCGGAGCAAGGGTGTTACACGGGCGTTTCATTCCGGCAACCGCACGTCGCCGAAGCGCGGCGCGGGCCCCGATGCCATTACAGTGCGGCCCCATGATCAAGCGCTCGCTCGTGTCCCTGGCCGCTCTGACGGTCGTCTCGCTCGCTGCTGCCGGCTGCGGCAGCTCTGGCGGCGATTCGTCCTCCTCCGGCCTCGACCTCGTCCAGGACGGCACCCTGACCGTCTGCAGCGACGTCCCCTACGCCCCGTTCGAGGACTTCGACAAGAGCTCCTCCCTCGGCTTCAAGGGCTTCGACGTCGACATCGTCTCCGCCGTCGCCAAGGGCATGGGCCTCGACCTCAAGATCCAGGACCAGGACTTCGACGGCCTGCAGAGCGGGCTGACGCTCAACGCCGGCACCTGCGACCTCGTCGCGAGCGCGATGACGATCACCGACGACCGGAAGAAGAACCTCGAGTTCTCGGAGGGCTACTACGACTCCAAGCAGTCGCTGCTCGTGCCCGAGGGCTCCGCGATCAAGGGCATCGACGACCTCGACGGCAAGAAGGTGGGCGTCCAGCAGGGCACCACCGGGAAGGCGTACGCCGAGGAGAACGCCGACGGTGCCGAGATCGTCACCTTCCCGAGTGACGCCGAGGAGTTCCAGGCCATCAAGGCCGGCCAGGTCGACGCGCTGCTGCAGGACCTCCCGGTCAACCTCACCCACCAGCAGGCCGGCGGCTTCACGATCGTGCAGCAGTTCGACACCGACGAGGAGTACGGCTTCGCCGCCAAGAAGGGCAACACCGCGCTCATCGACGCGGTCAACGAGCAGCTCGACAAGCTGAAGAAGGACGGCGACTACCAGAAGATCTACAACAAGTACTTCAAGCTGAGCTGAACGGCGTCGTGGCGATGAAGCGATCCACGAGGCGGCGGCTGCGGCACGGCAGTCTGTACGTCCTGCTCCTGGCCGTCGTCCTGGTGCTGGGCTTCACCCTGGACTGGTCCTCGGTGCAGCAGACCTTCTTCAACACCGAGGGTCTCAAGCACAACTGGCACGACCTGGTCGTGACGGGCGTCAAGAACACCGTCATCTACACGGCCATCGCCTTCGCAGCCGGCCTCGTGCTCGCCGTCGTCCTGGCGCTGATGAAGCTGTCCGAGGTCGGGATCTACCGCTGGCTGGCGACCGTCTACATCGAGTTCTTCCGCGGGCTGCCGGCCCTGGTCACCATCCTGGCGATGGGCTTCGGCTTCCCGATCGCCTTCGGCTGGCGCCCACCTGGCGGCACGCTCGGCGCCGGCCTCATCGGCCTGGTCCTGGTGGCGGGCGCCTACATGGCGGAGACGATCCGGGCCGGCATCCAGGCGGTCCCGAAGGGACAGACGGAGGCCTCGCGGTCGCTCGGCATGAGCAGCGGCAAGACGATGACCTGGATCGTGCTCCCGCAGGCATTCCGCATCATCGTGCCGCCGCTGACCAACGAGATGGTGCTCCTCATCAAGGACACCTCCCTGCTGGCGTTCATCGGTGCGACGGTCGGCTCCCGTGAGCTCACCAACGTCGCGCGCGACATGATGACCTCCGGTGCGTCAGCGGGGACGGCGACCAGCCTCACCATGGCCGGGGTGCTCTACCTCGTGATCACACTGCCGCTCACCCGTCTGGTGGCGTGGATGGAGAAGAAGCAGAGGAGGGCCCGATGAGCGCCCTGTCCACGGAGCAGCCGGCCGCCGGCGTACCCGCGATCCAGGTCTCGGACCTGCACAAGTACTTCGGCGACAACGAGGTGCTCAAGGGCATCGACTTCCACGTCGACAACGGCGAGGTGGTCTGCGTCATCGGGCCGTCGGGGTCGGGGAAGTCGACGCTGCTGCGCTGCGTCAACCTCCTCGAGGCGCCCACGTCCGGGAGGATCCTCGTCGAGGGTATCGACGTGACCGACCCGGAGACCGACGTCGACGAGGTCCGTGCGCGGATCGGGATGGTGTTCCAGCAGTTCAACCTGTTCCCGCACATGACCGTGCTCAAGAACCTCTGCATCGCCCAGCAGAAGGTGCTCAAGCGTGGGAAGGCGGAGGCGGTCGAGGTCGCCCGCGCCAACCTCGCCAAGGTCGGCCTGGCCGACCGGGAGGGCGCCTACCCGGCCCACCTCTCCGGCGGGCAGCAGCAGCGTGTGGCGATCGCCCGCGCCCTTTCGATGAACCCCGACATGATGCTCTTCGACGAGCCGACGTCCGCGCTCGACCCCGAGCTGGTGGGCGACGTGCTCGCGATCATGAAGGATCTCGCCGCCGAGGGCATGACCATGATGGTCGTGACCCACGAGATGGGCTTCGCGCGCGAGGTCGGCGACAAGCTGGTCTTCATGGACGGCGGTGTGATCGTCGAGGAGGGCGACCCGCGCGAGGTGCTCGGCAACCCGCAGCACCAGCGCACGCAGGCGTTCCTCTCGAAGGTCCTGTAGCCGTCGAGACCACGAAGAAGGCCCCTGACGATGCGTCAGGGGCCTTCTTGCGTACGCCGGTGGCTCAGACGTCGCCGCCGAGGTAGGCGGCCTTGACCGAGTCGTCACCCGCCAGCTCCGCGCCGCCCCCGGACCGGACGATCTCGCCGGTCTCGAGGATGTGCGCGCTGTCGGCGAGCTTGAGCGCCTGGGCGGCGTTCTGCTCGACGACGAGGACGGTCGTGCCCTGCTCGTTGATCTCGGAGATGATCGAGAAGATCTGCTGGATGAGCTTGGGCGCGAGCCCCATCGACGGCTCGTCGAGGAGCAGCAGCCGCGGCTTCGCCATCAGCGCCCGGCCGATGGCCAGCATCTGCTGCTCGCCGCCGGACATGGTGCCGGCCGCCTGCTTCTCGCGCTCCTGCAGCCGCGGGAACAGGTTGAACACCCGGTCCACGTCCTCGCGGTAGGACGCCGAGCCGACGTCCTTGCGGACGTAGGCGCCCATGTCGAGGTTCTCCCGGACGGTCATGCCCGGGAAGATCCCGCGTCCCTCCGGCGACTGGCTGAGGCCCAGCTTGACCCGCTCGTACGGCGGCAGGTGGGTGATGTCCTTGCCGTCGAACACGATCTTGCCGTCGCGGACGCCGCGCAGGCCCGAGATCGTCTTCAGCGTCGTCGTCTTGCCGGCGCCGTTCGCCCCGATCAGGGTCGAGACGGTGCCCTCCTCGACCGAGAAGGAGATGTCCCTGATGGCCTCGATGTGGCCGTAGTTGACCGAGAGCCCTTCGACCTCAAGAAGCGTCATCGTCGCCCTCCTCCATCTGCTCCTCGTCGACACCGAGATAGGCCGCGATGACCGCCGGGTTGTCCCGGATCTCGGCCGGGGCGCCCTCGGCGATCTTGCGCCCGAACTCCAGCACCACGATGCGGTCGGTCACTCCCATGACCAGTCGCATGTCGTGCTCGATGAGCAGCACGGTGTAGCCCTGGTCCCTCACCTTCCGGATCAGCTCCATGAGCCTCGCCTTCTCGGCCGGGTTGAAGCCCGCTGCGGGCTCGTCCAGGCAGAGCAGCTTCGGCCGGGTGGCCATCGCCCGCGCGATCTCGAGGCGGCGCTGGTCGCCGTACGAGAGGTTCGCGGCGAGCTCGTCGCCCCGGTCGCCGATGCCGACGAAGTCCAGCAGCTCCTTGGCAGCCTCGCGGGCGGCCGTCTCCTGGGTGCGGTAGCGCGGCGTACGGAACAGCGCGCTGAGCAGCCCGACGTTGCTGCGGGCGTCGGCGCCGACCATGACGTTCTCGAGCGCCGTCATCGAGTTGAACAGACGGATGTTCTGGAACGTACGGGCGATGCCGCGGCGGGTGATGCGGTGCCGCTTGAGCCCGGCCAGGGGCTCACCGTCGAAGAGGGCCTTGCCGCTGGTCGGCTGGTAGACGCCGGTCATGACGTTGAAGCACGTCGTCTTGCCGGCGCCGTTCGGGCCGATCAGTCCGAGGATCTCGCCCTGGCGGATCTCGAACGAGACCCCGTCGAGCGCGGTCACACCGCCGAACTTCAGCGTCACGTCGTCGAGCACCAGGATCGGCCGGCCCGGCTGCCTCGTCTCCTCGGTCGTGCCGAGGGTCATCGCGTCAGGCAACGCTCTCCTCCCCTTCCAGCTCGGCGATCTCCTGCTGGGCCCTCTTGGCCCGTCTCGTCCGGATCGGTGGGATGAGGCCCTGCGGACGCAGGATCGTCATCGCCATGAGCGCGATGCCGAAGACGAGCATCCGCCAGTCGGAGAAGTCCCGGAACCGCTCCGGCAGGTACGCCACCAGGACGCCACCGAGCATCGCGCCCCAGCGGTTGCCGGAGCCGCCGATGACGACGGAGGCGACGAACAGCATCGAGAGCAGCAGCGGGAAGCTGATCGGGTCGATGTGGCTCTGCCGGGTGGCGAACATCGCGCCGGACAGGCCGCCGATGAACGCGCCGAGCGCGAACGCGAGCAGCTTGAACTTGAACGTCGGGACGCCCATCAGCTCGGCCGCGTCCTCGTCCTCACGGGTCGCCTCCCAGGCGCGGCCGACGCGGCTGCGCTTGACGAGGTAGTCGCCGATCAGGACGAGGATCAGCGCCGTCAGGATCATCCAGTAGAACGGCACGGTGTCCAGGACGCCGAAGACCAGGAACTTGGTCTTGTGGTCGAGGTCGATCAGCGGCTGGCCGTTGACCCACGCGATGTGCGGGATCTCGAAGAGGCCGTCGCTGTTGTCCCCCGGGGGGATGCTCGGCGGAGACGGGATGTTCGAGATGCCTCGTGACGCGCCGACCCAGTCGGTATTGGTGACCGCCAGGCGGATGATCTCGCCGAAGCCGAGCGTCACGATCGCGAGGTAGTCACCGCGCACCCGCAGCGTCGGAACGCCGAGGATCACGCCGGAGATCATCGTCACGACGATGGCCACCGGCAGGACCAGGAAGAAGGGCCACGAGCCGTGGTAGACGGTCAGGACGCCGACCGTGTAGGCGCCGACCGCGTAGAACCCGACGTAGCCGAGGTCGAGCAGGCCGGCGTACCCGATCACGATGTTGAGGCCGAGCGCCACCAGGGCGTACGCCGCACAGGTGAAGAGCACACCGCCGAAGTCGATGTCCGGGGTGGACAGGAACGGTGGGTTCAGCAGCGGCAGTGCGTAGACGAACAGCGCCGCGATGACCAGGAGGACGATCTTGGTCGGCTTGTTGAGGTTCTGGATCCTTGTCATGCGCGCGCCTTCCCGAGCGCCTCGCCGAGGAGGCCGGAGGGACGGAACAGCAGGATGACCAGCAGCAGCACGAACGCCACGACGTCCTTCCACTGCGTGCCGATCAGCGCGGAGCCCCAGTTCTCGGCCACGCCGAGGACCAGGCCGCCGAGCAGCGCCCCGCGGAGGTTGCCGATCCCGCCCATGACCGCGGCGGTGAACGCCTTGATGCCGAGGATGAACCCGGCGTCGTAGCGGGTCGTGCCGATGCGGAGCATGTAGAGCGTCGCCGCGACGCCGGCCATGAGACCACCGATGAGGAAGGTGATCCGGACGACCCGGGTCGAGTTGACGCCCATCAGTGACGCGGACTCCGGGTCCTGCGCCACCGCGCGGATGCCGCGGCCGGTCTTGCTCCGGCGGACGAACTGGTCGAGGCCGATCATCATCAGCAGCGACGCGCAGATGACGACCAGGTCGATGTCGGTGACCCGGTAGTCGCCGATCGTGAAGAGGCCCTTCGGGTCGAGCGTGAAGGGCAGGCTGCTGTTGTCGCGGGCCGCCTGGACGTAGCTGCTCAGGTTGTCGTCGAGGCCGAACCACGCGGCGATCCGGTCCCGAAGACCCATCGACTCCGAGAGCACGGTCGAGGCGCCGATGGCGGCGATCAGGACGATCAGCTTCGGCGACCTCTTCTTGATCAGGGGGCGGTAGGCCACCCGCTCGATCAGAAGGGCCACGCCGCCTGAGACCGCCATCGCCGCGAGCAGCGCGAGCAGGAGTACGCCGATGACGGTGCCGGCGCCCGAGCTGTCGGTGACGTGGAACGCCGTGAAGACCCACACGACCGCGAAGGTGCCGTACATGAACACCTCGGAGTGGGCGAAGTTGATCAGCTGCAGGACGCCGTAGACCATCGTGTAGCCCAGGGCCACGAGGGCGT
Organism: Nocardioides asiaticus; assembly: GCF_040049175.1. NCBI lineage: Bacteria > Bacillati > Actinomycetota > Actinomycetes > Propionibacteriales > Nocardioidaceae > Nocardioides > Nocardioides asiaticus. The sequence continues at coordinate 155,101 of NZ_JBDZDM010000001.1, forward strand.
AGACAGCGCCGAGCGCGAGCCCTGTGATCGACAGGGCGAAGAAGTTGTGGACGAAGAAGTCCAGATTGTCAGACAAGGTGGGGTGCTTCCTTACTCGTGGCCACCCGTGAAGCGGCTGCGGCCGGGCGAGCCCGGCCGCAGCCGATCATGAGTGGTCAGTCAGTGATGATCGCGGATGCGATCGGTCACTTGACCTCGCCCTGGGGAACGATCTGGCCGTTCTTGACGACGTAGGTGTAGATGACGACCTCGGACACGTCACCGTCGGTGAACTTGATGTGCTTGGTCAGGCCGTCGGCGTCGTAGGAGTTGACGAAGTCGAGCAGCTTCTCCCGGGTCGCGTCACCGGCGTCGATGCCGGCGAGGAGCACGTTGGTGGCGTCGTAGCCCTCGGCCGAGTAGGTGCCGGGCTCCTTGCCGCCGTTGACCTTCTCGTACTTCTTGGTGAAGTCCGCCGGGGACGGGGCGCACGGGCAGGTGAAGACGGTGCCCTCAGCGGCCTTGGCGCCCGCGGCCTTGACGAACTGCGGGTCGAGCGAGCCGTCGCCGGTGACGTACGTGCCGTTCCAGCCGGCCTGGGTGAGCTGCTTCTTGAGCAGGCTCGCCTCGGCGTAGTAGCCGCCGTAGAAGACGGCGTCGGCACCGGAGGCCTTGACCTTGGTGACGGTGGCGGAGAAGTCGGTCTGCTTCTGCTGCACGGTGTCGCGGGCGGTCACGGCGCTGCCGAGGGTGTCGGCGACGCTGTCGGCGAGGCCCTTGCCGTACTCGGAGGCGTCGTCGATCACGAAGACCTTCTTGGCCTTGACCGTGTCGGTGATGTACTTGGCAGCACCCGGGCCCTGGTCGGAGTCGGTGCCGAGCACGCGGTGGAAGGTGGTCCAGCCGTTCTTCGTCAGGTCGGGGTTGGTCGCCGAGGCCGAAACCGTGACGAGGCCGGCCTCGTTGAACGCGGCGCCGGTCGCGTCGGACTCACCCGAGAAGGCGGGACCCACGACACCGACGACCGACTCGTCGTCGATGATCGTCTTGGCCAGCGGCGTGGCCTTGGTCGGGTCGCCCTGCGAGTCGAACTTCTTCAGGCTCACCGTGCACTTGCCGCCCTTGTCCTTGTACTCGTCGATGGCGACCTGGGCGCCACCGGCGATGTTGAGGCCGAGGTTCGCGTAGTCACCGGTCGTCGGGCCGAGGTAGGCCAGCGTCACGTTGCACGAGCCACCGCTCGCGGACGAGTCGCTGTCGCCGCCGGTGGTGCCGCAGGCGGTGAGAAGCAGACCGGACGCTGCGGCAATCGCCAGCAGGCTCCCGGACTTGCTGAATCCCTTCATGGGTGTCCTCCATAGTGATTTCAATCGACCCCGTCGGACGTGGCGGCGTCGAATGGCGACAAACCTTATCCTTGGCGACGGGCTGCGGGGCAGCCTCTCCCCCAATGTCGCCTCGTATGAGGCGAATTTGTTACACCGCCGTAAATGAGTCCACCAAATCTGGAGGATCAGGCCTTTCCGCCGCCTGGACCGTGCTCGATGACACCTTCGGCGACCTGGCGCATGGAGAGACGCAGGTCCATCGCCGTCTTCTGGATCCAGCGGAACGCGTCGGGCTCGCTCAGGTTGAGCCCGGTCTGGAGGATGCTCTTCGCCCGGTCGACGGCCTTGCGGGTCTCCAGGCGGTCGCTGAGACCGGCGACCTCCTTCTCGAGCTGGGTGAGCTCCTGGAACCGGCTCACCGCCAGCTCGATCGCCGGCACCAGGTCGGTGATGTTGAACGGCTTGACGAGGTAGGCCATCGCGCCCGCGTCGCGCGCCCGCTCGACCAGGTCGCGCTGGGAGAACGCGGTGAGCATCACCACGGGGGCGAGCCGCTCCTTGGCGATCGTCTCGGCGGCGGCGATGCCGTCCAGCACGGGCATCTTCACGTCCAGGATCACCAGGTCCGGCCGCTTCTCGGTCGCCAGGTCGATCGCCGCCTGCCCGTCGCCGGCCTCGCCGACGACGTCGTAGCCCTCCTCGGAGAGCATCTCCTTGAGGTCCATGCGGATCAGGACCTCGTCCTCTGCGATCACGACCGTCCGGCGCACGTCGGTGTGGCTCGAGCTCTGGCTGGGGGCGGGGCTGCTCTGGGTCACGCGCACAGGGTAGGGCATCCGCGCGTGCACGCGCTTGGGGTGATGGTGCGGCGCTCCGGTAGGTTAGGCGCTCGCCCGGCCCCGGTAGTCCAACGGCAGAGACGATGTGCTCAAACCACATACAGTGTCGGTTCGAATCCGACCCGGGGCACAGCGCGGCCGGCGTACGCCTCTAGTCGGCGGCGAGCTCGCGCGAGCGATCGCGGTTGGCGCGGGTGGCCTCCAGGAAGGCGGCGCGCAGTCCGCGCTCCTCGAACACCCGCAGCGACGCGGCCGTCGTGCCGCCGGGCGAGGTGACCTGCTCGCGCAGGAGCGCGGGATGGGTGCCGGTGTCGGCGAGCAGCTGCGAGGAGCCGACGAGGGTCTGGGTGACCAGGGTCGTCGCGTCGGCACGGGTGAGACCGAGGTGGACGCCGGCCTCGATGAGGGCCTCGGCGACGAGGAAGACGTAGGCCGGCCCCGAGCCGGACAGGGCGCCGGCCGCGTCGACGCTCGACTCGGGAACGGTGACGACCTCGCCGACCGCCCCCATCAGCTCCTCGGCCGTGGCCAGGGCCTCGGCACGGCAGTGGGCCCCGGCGGCGAGCACCGACATGCCCTGGCCGATGAGAGCCGGCGTGTTGGGCATGACGCGTACGACGTCGACGCCGTCCGGCACCGCGGCCTCCATCTGGGCGGTGGTGATCCCCGCGGCCAGCGAGACGACGAGCGTCCCGGGGCGCAGGGAGTCCTTGACCGACTCCAGCACGGGGACGACGCCGTACGGCTTGACGCCGAGGACGACCACGTCGGCCGCCGCGACGGCCGCCTCGGCGGGCAGCGAGCGGACGCCGTACGTCGAGGCGATCTCGGCCGCGCGCTCCTCCCGGCGTACGACGGCTGTGACCGACTCCGGCGCATGGCCGGCCTTCAGCAGCCCGGAGAGCACCGCGCCCCCCATGTTGCCGACGCCGATGATCACGATCTCCACGCGTGTCCTCCTCGTTGGCCGCCGCCCGGCGGCTCAGCTCGTTGCAGGTCCATCCTCCCCCGTCCCGCCCGGGAGCACCGACAGGCGCAGCGCCAGGCCGCCGGCCGGCCCGGTGCTCACCGTCGTCGTGGTCACCGCGGCACGCTCGGCGTGCCACGCGTCCGACCCGTCGCCGGTGTTGAACAGGAACTCCGGGAAGTCGGTCGAGGCGAGGTGGAGCCGGAGCCGGTGCCCCCGCCCGAGACGGTACGCCGTCGGCAGGACCGGGATCGTGAACCCCCGCTCACCCGCCCCGACGGCCAGGCGTACCTCGCCGTGGGTGATCGGCCAGGCCTCGCCGGTCGGCGTCACGTCGAGCAGCCGGGCGAACAGGTCGGTGCTGCGCTGGTCGGAGCGCACGGTGCCGGTGACCTCGGCGGGTCCGGCGAGGACCAGCGGTGCCGCGAGCGGCTCGGTGTCGAGCGTGACCACGTCGGGACGCTTCGCGACCGGCGCGAGGTCGTGCAGCTCGCGTACGACGTCGAAGGGCCGCGACGCGACCGACGGCACCAGGTCGACGCCGTCCGAGGTCCAGCGCACCGAGCCCGGGCTCTCCGGCGGCACCGGGGCGAGGCCGCCGGTGTCGGCACAGGCGTGCAGGACGAGGGGCCGTGCTTCGGGCGGCGGCCACGCTGCAGCGGTGGCCCACCCACCTCGGCAGACCTCGTAGGCGACCTTGGCGGGCGGCTCCCCGCCGCGGCGCAGGCAGTGGCCGAAGAAATCGATCGCCGGCGCGGTGACCCCCGCCGCGATCCGCTCGACCTCCGCGGGCGTCTGGTCGTGTACCGCGAAGGGCGCGTCGGCGAGCCGGTTGTTGTTGTGGTCGCTCGCCTCGACCCGCAGCCACGTCACCGGACCCCAGCGGGCGTCGGCGAGCAGCCGCCGCACGTCGCGCCACGAGGAGGCGGCGGCCACGTTGTCGTACCACGCGATCGTCCACAGCGTCGGCACGGGCGGCGCGTCGAGGAGCTCCTCGACGGACGGTGGACGCAGGCTGCCGGGCTCGCGCACGTCGGCGTCGTAGCTCGGGCTCCGGTGGCCGAGCTCGTCGAAGAACCGCTCGAACTGGTCGGCGAGGGGCCGGGCCGACCAGTCCAGCGGCCAGTCGTACGCCGCCCGGTCGACCATGTGGAACGCGAGGTAGGCGCGGCGCATCGTCGGCTCCACGCTCGTGGCGCCGCCCGGGGTGGGGAACACCCGTCCGATCTCGGTGCCGGTGACGCGCGGGGCGATCGCCCGCAGCGCCGGATGGCCCGATGCCGCGGCGGCGAGCGCGGTCATGCCGTAGTAGGAGTCGCCCCACATCACCACGTCGCCGTCGCACCAGGGCTGGGCCACGACCCAGTCGAGGGCGTCGTGGCCGTCGTCGCGCTCGTGGACGGCGAACATCGTCTCGCCGCCGGAGCGAAACTTCCCGCGGACGTCCTGGACCACGACGGCGTACCCGGCGGCGGTGAAGCGGCGCGCGACGAGCGGGAGGTAGGCCATCGCGCCGTCCTTGTCGTACGGCAGCCGCACCAGCACCGTCGGGAACGGCCCGTCGCCGTCGGGGAGGTGGACCGACGCGGCGAGGCGTACGCCGTCGCGCATCGGCACCTCGACGGGGACCGCGCCCTCGGGGACCGGCGCGGGCCCCACCCGGGTGATGGGCAGAGCAGGCACGGTCAGCGTCGCGGGTCGATCATCGTCATGCCGGCGGGCGAGGCGGTGTCCATCGCCGGCAGGAGGCCGGTGGCCTCCTGGAGGTCGACGACGCGCTCGATGAGCGCCTGCGGGCGCAGGGCCCCGCTCTCGATGAGCGCGAGCATGCCCGGGTAGTCGGCGGCGGCCATCCCGTGGCTGCCGAGGACGTCGAGCTCCCACCCGATCACGCGGGCCATCGGCACGCGCGGGTGGCCGCCGACGGGCGGCAGCAGGCCGACCTGGACGTGCCGGCCGCGGCGCCGAAGGCTCATGATCGAGTCCGCGCAGGTCTGCTCGCTGCCGACGGCGTCGACGGCCACGTGCGCGCCGCCGCCGGTCAGGTCGTGGACCTGCGCGGGGATGTCGCCGCCGTCGCTGACGAGGACGTGGTCGGCGCCGAGCTCGGCGGCGGCGTCGAGGGCGCCCTTGTGACGGTCGACGGCGACCACGTGCGCCCCGAGGGCCTTCGCGATCATCACGGCGCTCAGCCCGACACCGCCGGCGCCCACGACCGTGACCCACTCGCCGGCGGCGAGGCCACCGCGCCCGGTGAGCGCGCGATAGGCGGTCGCGAACCGGCAGCCGAGGCTCGCGGCCGCCTCGAACGACACGGTCTCGGGGACCGCGACGAGGTTGGTGTCGGCGGCGTACAGGCCGACGTACTCGGCGAAGGAGCCCCAGTGGGTGAACCCGGGCTGCTGCTGGTCGGGGCAGACCTGCGCGTTGCCGGACAGGCACCACTCGCAGCGGCCGCAGCCCTCCACGAACGGCACCGTCACCCGGTCGCCCACCGACCACCTCTCGACGCCCGCGCCGACCGCGGAGACCACACCGGCCAGCTCGTGCCCGGGCACGTGCGGGAGGGCGATCTCGTCGTGGCCGACCCAGGCGTGCCAGTCGCTCTTGCAGAGCCCGGTCGCGTGGACCTGGACGACGACGCCGCCGTCGGGCGCGACCGGCTCCGGCACCTCGCGCACCTCGAGCGGCCCCGCGATCTCGTCCATGACCATGGCGCGCATCAGGCGGTCGCCTCCGTGACCTCGTTGGGGAACAGTCCCTCGGTCAGCGAGGTCGGCGAGCCGAAGCGGTGGGCGGTGACCGCGACCGCCTGCTCGTGCAGGAAGGTCAGCATCTCGATCCGGCCGGCCTCGACCACGGGCTGCGCGTAGAGGGCGATGTCGGCCCGGCCGTCGCTGGCGGCGGCGAAGGCCCCACGGCTGCCGCCGATGAGGCGCACACGTCCGGGGGCATCGGGCCCGGCCAGCGTCGCGCTCCAGGCGGCGTCGTCCTGGACGGCGTACGACGCACCGGCGCGGCCGAGCAGATCGGCGACCGGCGAGTCGAGCGGGGTCGACGCGGAGACCGTCACCGGCGCGCCGGCGGCGAGGCCCGCGGCCACGACCCGGAGCATGCCGGCGACGTCGGTCGACCCGGTGCCCTCGAGGCGGACGGTGGCTGGCACCGGCAGGTAGCGGAGCACGTTGTGCTCGGCGAGCAGCCCGCTGACGTCGCGCGCGACGCCGAACTCCTCGGCCCAGGCGACGGCGTCGGAGCCGGCGCCCCGCTCGACCAGGTCGGCACCGGCGAGGCCGAGGCTGCGGGCGCCGTCGACGATCGCGCGCGCCGCACCGGCCGGCGTACCGAGCCTCGACGCTGCGGCAGGCGCCCAGTCGGAGAGCCCGATCAGGTAGTTCGGGCCTCCGGCCTTGGTGCCGGCGCCGACCGCCGACCTCTTCCAGCCGCCGAACGGCTGCCGGCGCACGATCGCGCCGACGGTCGTGCGGTTGACGTAGACGTTGCCGGCCTGGACCCGGTCGATCCAGGTCTCGAGCTCCTCGCGCTCGAGGGAGTGCAGACCCGCGGTCAGGCCGTAGTCGACCTGGTTCTGGATCTCGATCGCCTCGTCGAGGTCCTCGGCCGCGATGAGGCCGAGGACGGGGCCGAAGTACTCGGTCAGGTGATACTCCGAGCCGCGCTTCACGCCGGTCTTCACGCCGGGCGACCAGAGCCGGCCCTGTCCTCCGTCGGACACAGGGTCGAGCGGACGGGGCTCGACCAGCCACGACTCACCGGGGGCGAGCTGGGTCAGGGCGCGCTCGAGCTTGCCGGAGGCCGGCTCGATGATCGGGCCGACCTGGACCCGCGGGTCGCTCGGGTAGCCCACCTTGAGCGAGCGGACCGCGTCGACGAGCTGGTCGCGGAAGCGGTCCGAGGTCGCGACAGAGCCGACCAGGATGCCGAGCGACGCGGCCGAGCACTTCTGGCCGGCGTGGCCGAACGCCGAGTAGACGAGGTCCTTGGCGGCCAGGTCGAGGTCGGAGCTGGGGGTGACGACGATGGCGTTCTTGCCCGAGGTCTCCGCGAGCAGCGGCAGGTCAGGGCGGAACGAGCGGAACAGCTGCGCGGTGTCGAACGCGCCGGTGAGGACGAGCCGGTCGACGTACGGGCTCGCGACGAGCGCCCTGCCGACCTCGTTCTCGGGGACGTGGACGAGGTGCAGGACGTCCTTGGGTACGCCGGCGGCCCAGAGGGTCTCGACCAGAAGCGAGCCGCACCGCTTCGCCTGCGGGGCGGGCTTGATCACCACGGCCGAGCCGGCGGCGAGCGCCGCGGCCATGCCCCCGGTCGGGATGGCGAGCGGGAAGTTCCACGGCGGGGTAACCAGGGTGAGGTGCACCGGGATGTGGGTGGCGCCGTCGACGGAGTCGAGGCCCTCGGCGAGCTCGGCGTAGTAGTTGAGGAAGTCGATCGCCTCGGAGACCTCGGGGTCGCCCTGGTCGAGCGTCTTGCCGCACTCGCTGCCGGCGACCTCGAGCAGCTCGGCCCGGCGCTTCTCGAACTCCACGGCGGCGGTGCGAAGGATCGCGGCCCGCTCCGCGGCGGGCTTGCGACCCCACTCGGCGCCCGCGGCCGCTGCGCTCTCCATGAGCGTCTCGACCGTGGCGACATCGGTCACGGTGTGGTCGGCGACCAGCTGCTCGCCGAGGGTCGAGGTGGCGATCCGCTCGGTGATCTGGCGGCCCCACTCCCGGTTGCCCGGCAGCGACGGGTCGGTGTCGGGGGTGTTCCGGAAGCCGCCGGTCAGGGGCTCGTCGCTCACCGGCCTGCGGCGGTCCTGGGTGCGGTTCGGGGTCGGGACCCCCCCTCCAGTGCTATCGGCGTCCGCGGCCGCGAGGGAGGCGAGGAAGCGCTCGCGCTCGCGGCGGTAGAGCGCGGTGTCCTCGTGGATGTCGAAGACGGCGGACATGAAGTTGTCCTGGCTGGCGCCCTCCTCCAGCCGGCGTACGAGGTAGGCGATCGCGACGTCGAAGTCCTTCGGGTGGACGACCGGGACGTAGAGCAGCAGCCCGCCCACGGTCTCGCGGACCGCCTCGGCCTGGCCCTCGGCCATGCCGAGCAGCATCTCGAACTCGATGCCGTCGCGTACGCCGCGCCTGCCGGCGAGGATCCACGCGTAGGCGATGTCGAAGAGGTTGTGGCCGGCGACGCCGAGGCGGATGTTGCCGGTCCGCTCCGGGGTGAGGGCGTAGTGCAGCACGCGCTTGTAGTTGGTGTCGGACTCCTGCTTGCTGCCCCAGGTGGCGAGCGGCCAGCCGTAGAGCGAGGCCTGCACCCGCTCCATCGGCAGGTTGGCGCCCTTGACCAGGCGGACCTTGATGGCGGCGCCGCCGCGGGACCGGCGCGCGGCCGCCCACTCCTGCAGGCGCATCATCGCGGCGAGCGCGTCGGGCAGGTAGGCCTGGAGCACGATCCCGGCCTCGAGGCCGAGCAGCTCCTCACGGTCGAGGATCCTGGTGAAGACGTCGATCGTGATGTCGAGGTCGTGGTACTCCTCCATGTCCAGGTTGATGAACTTCGGAGTCCCCGCGGTGGCGGCGTACTGGTAGAGGGGCAGGAGCCGCTCGATGACGTGCTCGACGGCCTCGTCGTACGACCACGGCGAGTGCGGCGCGACCGGCGAGGAGACCTTGATCGAGACGTAGTCGACGTCGGGCCGGGCGAGCAGCTTCTTGGTGCCCTCGAGGCGCCGGTTGGCCTCCGCCTCGCCCAGCACCGCCTCCCCGAGCAGGTTGATGTTGAGCTTCACGCCGCGGTCGCGGATGCGGGCGATCGAGGCGCCGAGCTTGTCGTCGGTCGCGTCGATGAGCAGGTGCCCGACCATCCGGCGCAGCGCCTTGCGCGCGACCGGGATGACGAACCAGGGAGCGACCACGGAGAGCATCGCGCCGAGCTTGAGGGCGAGCTTGAGGTGCCACGGGAGGAACCTCGGGGCGATCGCGACCAGCTCGCGCAGGCTCTGCGCGGCGACGCCGAGGTCCTCTGGCCGGATCACGCGGTCGACGAAGCCGACGGTGAACTCGAGGCCGGCGGGGTCCTTGAGGACGTCGGCCAGGCGCTTCGCCGAGGGGTGGACCGGCTTGGTGGCGGCGACGTCGAGCCAGGCCTTCACCTGGGTCTCGACCTCCTCGACCAGCTCGGTGCCGGCGGTGTCGATCATGTTGGTCACGGGTGAACCTCTGCGGACGTATGACGGAGCTGTCGCGGCAAGTATCCGTCGAAATTCGCGTAAGATACAGTGATGTTTTCCGACGCTTAATCGTAAGCGGACCCGAAGTGTTTGGAGCGGCGATGCTCGACGTACGACGGCTGCGACTCCTGCGGGAGCTGAGCGTCCGCGGGACGCTCGCGGAGGTGGCCGACGCCCTCCATCAAAGCCCCTCGTCGGTCTCGCAGCAACTCACCCAGCTCGAGCGCGAGGTCGGCGTGGACCTGCTCCGCAAGGTCGGTCGCCGGGTCCAGCTCACCCCGGCGGCCGAGCTCCTCGTCGAGCACACCGTGGCCATCCTCGAGCGGCTCGAGCGCGCCGAGTCCGAGCTCGCCTCGCTCGGCGACGAGGCCTCGGGGACGGTGCGGATCGCCGTGTTCCAGTCCGCCGCGCTGGCGTTCATGCCGCGGATGCTCGCCGACCTGGCCAGGGGCCACCCGCGGCTTCGGGTGACGATGTCGCAGCGCGAGCCGGAGGAGGCGCTGTACGAGACCTGGGTCCGCGAGTTCGACCTGGTGATCGCGGAGCAGTACCCCGACCACGCGGCCCCCTGGCACCCCGAGCTCGACCGCGAGCCGCTGACGACCGACGCGCTCCGGCTCGCGGTGCCGCCGGCCGGCGAGCCGTGGGACGCGATCGCGTCGATCGGCGACGCCGCGGGCGTGCCGTGGGTGATGGAGCCCAAAGGCGCCGCGTCCCGGCACTGGGCCGAGCAGATGTGCCGGTCGGCGGGGTTCGAGCCCGACGTCCGCTTCGAGACCGCCGACCTCGAGGCCCACGTGGCGCTGATCGAGGCCGGCAACGCGGTCGCGATCCTGCCAGGGCTCATGACCGTACGCCGCCGCCCGGACGCGCGGATGGTCGACCTGCCCGGGTCGCCCCGGCGTACGGTCTTCACCGCGACGCGTACGTCGATCGCGGCCACTCCCCCGATCGTCGCGTGCCGCGCGGCGCTGGCCGCCGCGGTCGGCGCCGACCACGGCTAGCCCCGGCGGTAGGCCGGCGCTACCTCGTTGACCGCGTCGCCCATCCGGTGGATGCGCAGCGCGTTGGTGGAGCCGGGGATGCCGGGGGGCGAGCCGGCGATGATGACGACGAGGTCGCCCTCCTGGACCCGGCCGATCTTGAGCAGCTGCTCGTCGACCTGCGTGACCATCTCGTCGGTGTGCTCGACGGCCTCCACCTGGAAGGTCTCGACGCCCCAGCTCAGCGCCAGCTGCGACCGCACGTCCGGGAACGGCGTGAAGGCGAGCAGCGGGATCGGCCCGCGCAGGCGGGAGAGGCGGCGGGCGGAGTCGCCCGAGGTGGTGAACGCGACGAGGTACTTCGCGCCGACCCGCTCGGCGACCTCCTCGGCCGCCTTGGCGATCACGCCGGAGCGGGTGTGCGGGTCCCAGTCGATCTGGCTCAGGTGGCCGACGCCCTTGCCGCCGGCGGCGAAGGCGTGGGTCTCGGTGGCCGTGATGATGCGCGCCATCGTCTCGACGGTGTGGACCGGGTAGTCGCCGACACTGGTCTCGGCCGAGAGCATCACGGCGTCGGCGCCGTCGAGGACGGCGTTGGCGACGTCGTTGGCCTCCGCGCGGGTCGGCGACGGGTTCGCGATCATCGAGTCGAGCATCTGGGTCGCCACGATCACCGTCTTGGCGTTGAGCCGGGCCAGCTCGATGATCCGCTTCTGGAGGAACGGCACCTCCTCCAGCGGGCACTCCACGCCGAGGTCGCCGCGGGCGACCATGAACATGTCGAAGGCGTCGATGACCTCGGGGAGGTTGTCGATGGCCTGCGGCTTCTCGATCTTCGCGATGATCGGGACCAGCCGGCCCTCCTCGCGCATGATCCGGCGTACGTCCTCGGCGTCGTCGGCGCTCCGGACGAAGCTCAGCGCGACCATGTCGACGCCCAGCTTCAGCGCGAACCGCAGGTCGGCCTCGTCCTTGTCCGACAGCGCCGGCACGGAGACGGCGACCCCGGGCAGGTTGATGCCCTTGTGGTCGCTCACCGGCCCGCCGACGAGCACCTCCGTCACCACGTCGGTGCCGTCCTTGACGTCGGTGACGCGCAGCCTGACCTTGCCGTCGTCGATGAGGATCGGGTCCCCCACGTTGACGTCGCCGGGCAGGCCCTTGTAGGTCGTCCCGCAGATCGAGGCGTCGCCGGCGACGTCACGCGTGGTGATCGTCCACGGCTGGCCCCGCCGCAGGGTGACCTTCCCGTCGGCGAAGGTCTCGAGCCGGATCTTCGGCCCCTGGAGGTCGGCGAAGATCCCGACCCCGTGACCGCTCGCGTCGGCGGCCTCGCGGACCAGCCGGTAGCGCTCGGCGTGCTCCTCCTGGTCGCCGTGGCTCATGTTGAGCCGGGCGACGTCCATGCCGGCATAGACCAGCTCGCGGATGCGTCGCTCCGTGCCGACGGCCGGACCGAGCGTACAGACGATCTTCGCTCTCCTCACGGGGCACCACTGTAGCGAGGTTGAACGATCCAACCCACGGCGCCCGGGCCGTCAGACCGCCAGCGGCCGATCGGTCGGCTTGATCGGCGCCGGCAGGGTGCTGGAGCCGGTGAGGAAGGTGTCGACAGCGGCCGCCGCCGCACGCCCCTCGGCGATCGCCCAGACGATGAGCGACTGGCCGCGGCCGGCGTCACCGGCGACGAAGACGCCGGGCACGCTGGTGGCGTACGACGCGTCGCGGGCGATGTTGCCGCGCTGGTCCAGCTCGACGCCGAGCTGCTCGACGAGGCCGGGCTGCTCGGGGCCGACGAAGCCCATCGCGAAGAGCACCAGGTCGGCGAGGATCTCCCGCTCGGTGCCGGGGATCTCGACGAGCTTGCCCTCCTGGAACTCCACCTCGACCAGCTTCAGCGCGCGGACGTGGCCCTCGGCGTCGCCCAGGAACTCCTTCGTCGACGCCTTGTAGACACGCTCGCCGCCCTCCTCGTGGGCCGAGGAGACGCGGAAGACCATCGGGTACGTCGGCCACGGCTGCGCCCCGGGGCGGTCGGTCGGCGGCTCGGGCATGATCTCGAGCTGGGTGACCGACTTCGCGCCCTGGCGGTGGGCGGTGCCGAGGCAGTCCGCCCCGGTGTCGCCGCCGCCGATGATCACGACGTGCTTGTCGGTGGCGACGATCTGGTCCTCGACGGTCTCGCCGAGCGCGACCCGGTTGGCCTGCGGGAGGTACTCCATCGCCTGGTGGATGCCGGCGAGCTCCCGGCCGGGCACGGGCAGGTCGCGCGCGACGGTCGACCCGATCGCGAGCACGACGGCGTCGTACCGGTCGCGGAGCTGGCTGCCGGTGAGGTCGACGCCGACGTTGACGCCGGCGCGGAAGACGGTGCCCTCCCGGCGCATCTGCGCGAGCCGCTGGTCGACCTGCTTCTTCTCCATCTTGAACTCGGGGATGCCGTAGCGCAGCAGGCCGCCGATCCTGTCGGCGCGCTCGTAGACCGCCACGGTGTGGCCCGCCCGGGTGAGCTGCTGCGCCGCGGCGAGGCCGGCCGGGCCGGAGCCGATGACCGCCACCGCCTTGCCGGAGAGCCACTCGGGCGGCTGCGGCTTGACGTAGCCGGCGTCCCAGGCCTTGTCGATGATCGCGACCTCGACGTTCTTGATGGTCACCGGGTCCTGGTTGATCCCCAGGACACAGGCGGTCTCGCACGGCGCAGGGCACAGCCGGCCGGTGAACTCCGGAAAGTTGTTGGTCGCGTGGAGGCGCTCGATCGCGCCCTCCCAGTCGTCGCGCCAGACCAGGTCGTTCCACTCCGGGATGATGTTGCCGAGCGGGCAGCCCTGGTGGCAGAACGGGATGCCGCAGTCCATGCACCGACCCGCCTGGGTGGTGATGATCGGCAGCAGGGCCCGGCCGGCACCGCCCGGGTAGACCTCGTTCCAGTCGTGGACGCGCTCCTCCACCGGCCGACGGGCGGCGACCTCGCGGCCGTGCTTCAAGAACCCCTTGGGATCAGCCATGGAGCACCTCCATGATCCGGTGCGCGGCCTCGTCCTCGTCGAGACCCTCCTCGAGGGCCTCCTCCTGAGCCTCGAGCACGCGCTTGTAGTCGCTGGGCATGACCTGCGTGAAGCGGGTCAGGGCGGTCGGCCAGTCGGCGAGCAGGTCGCCGGCGACCGCGGAGCCGGTCTCCTCGTGGTGGGCGCGCACGATGGCCTCGAGCTCCTCATGGAACTTCGCGTCCACCTCGGTCAGCTCGACCAGCTCGGGGTTGACCCGCCAGTGCTTGAGGTCGAGGACCCAGGCGATGCCGCCGGACATGCCGGCCGCGAAGTTGCGGCCGGTCTTGCCGAGGACGACGACCCGTCCGCCGGTCATGTACTCGCAGCCGTGGTCACCCACGCCCTCGGTGACGACGGTGGCACCGGAGTTGCGGACGCAGCACCGCTCCCCCACGCCGCCGCGGGCGAAGATCTGCCCGGAGGTCGCGCCGTAGGCGATGGTGTTGCCGGCGATGATGTGCTCGTTCGGCTTGAACGTCGCGGCGCGGTCGGGCCGGATCACGATCCGGCCTCCGGAGAGGCCCTTGCCGACGTAGTCGTTGGCGTCGCCCTCCAGCCGCAGCGTGATGCCCGGCGGCAGGAACGCACCGAAGGACTGCCCGGCCGACCCGGTGAAGGTCAGGTCGATCGTCCCGTCGGGGAGCCCCTCGCCGCCGTACTTCTTGGTGACCTCGTGGCCGAGGATGGTGCCGACGGTGCGGTTGACGTTGCGGATCGGCAGCTGGGCCCGGACGGGCTCGGCCCGCTCGAGCGCGGGCGCGGCCAGCGGCAGCAGCTCGGTGACGTCGAGCGACTTCTCGAGGGCGTGGTCCTGCGGCTTGGTGTGGTGCAGGTCCTGGCCGACGAACTGCTCCGGCATCTCGACGGTGTGGAAGACCGGTGCGAGGTCGAGCCCGGACGCCTTCCAGTGGTCGACCGCGGCGCGGGTGTCGAGCACCTCGGCGTGGCCGACGGCCTCCTCGATCGAGCGGAACCCGAGCTCGGCGAGGAGCTCGCGCACCTCCTGGGCGATGTAGCGCATGAAGTTGACGACGTACTCGGCCTTGCCGGTGAAGCGCTCGCGCAGGACGGGGTTCTGCGTCGCGACGCCCACGGGGCAGGTGTCGAGGTGGCAGACCCGCATCATGATGCAGCCCGAGACGACCAGCGGCGCGGTGGCGAAGCCGAACTCCTCGGCGCCGAGCAGCGCGGCGACGACCACGTCGCGGCCGGTCTTGAGCTGGCCGTCGGTCTGGACGACGATCCGGTCGCGCAGGCCGTTGAGGAGCAGCGTCTGCTGCGCCTCGGCGAGGCCGAGCTCCCAGGGGCCGCCGGCGTGCTTGAGCGAGGTCAGCGGGGAGGCGCCGGTGCCGCCGTCGTGACCGGAGATGAGGACGACGTCGGCGTGCGCCTTGCTCACGCCGGCCGCGACCGTGCCGACGCCGACCTCGGCGACCAGCTTCACGTGGACGCGGGCCTCGGGGTTGGCGTTCTTCAGGTCGTGGATCAGCTGCGCGAGGTCCTCGATCGAGTAGATGTCGTGGTGAGGAGGCGGGCTGATCAGGCCGACGCCCGGGGTGGAGTGCCGGGTCTTGGCCACCCACGGGTAGACCTTGTGGCCCGGCAGCTGGCCGCCCTCGCCGGGCTTCGCGCCCTGCGCCATCTTGATCTGGATGTCGTCGGCGTTGGTGAGGTACTCGCTGGTGACGCCGAAGCGGCCGGAGGCGACCTGCTTGATCGCCGAGCGCCGTTCGGCGTCGTACAGGCGGTCGGAGTCCTCGCCGCCCTCGCCGGTGTTGGACTTGCCGCCCAGCATGTTCATGGCGATGGCGAGGGTCTCGTGCGCCTCCTTGGAGATGGAGCCGTACGACATCGCGCCGGTGCTGAACCGCTTGACGATGGACTCGACCGGCTCGACCTCGTCGATCGGCACCGGCTGGCGGCCGGTCTCGCCGGCGTCCTTGAGCCGGAAGAGCCCGCGCAGCGTCATCAGCCGCTCGGACTGCTCGTTCACCCGGTCGGTGTACTGCTTGAAGATGTCGTAGCGCCCGGTCCGGGTGGAGTGCTGGAGCCGGAAGACCGTCTCCGGGTCGAACAGGTGCGGCTCGCCCTCGCGGCGCCACTGGTACTCGCCGCCGATCGGCAGCTCGCGGTGGGCGGGGGCCACGCCGTCGCGGGGGTACGCCGTGGCGTGCCGCTTCGCGACCTCCTGGGCGATGACGTCGAGCCCGACACCGCCGAGCTTGGAGGTCGTGCCGGTGAAGTACTTGTCGACGAGCTCCTGGGACAGTCCGACGGCCTCGAAGATCTGCGCGCCGGTGTAGGACGCGACGGTGCTGACGCCCATCTTCGACATCACCTTCAGGACGCCCTTGCCGAGCGCCTTGATGATGTTGGCCATCGCCTTCTCGGGGTCGCTCTTGACGAAGTAGCCCTCGTAGGCGAGGTCCTCGACCGACTCGATCGCGAGATAGGGGTTGACCGCCGCCGCGCCGTAGCCGATCAGCAGGGCCACGTGGTGGACCTCGCGCACGTCGCCGGCCTCGACGATGAGGCCGACGTTGGTGCGGGTCTTCTCGCGGACCAGGTGGTGGTGGACCGCGGCAGTCATCAGCAGCGACGGGATCGGCGCCTTCTCGGCCGTCGAGTGCCGGTCGGAGAGGACGATGATCCGCGCGCCCTTGGCGATCGCGTCCGAGACCTCCTGACAGATCTCCCGGAGGCGTACGGCGAGGGCCGTGCCGCCGCCGTCGACGTCGTACAGACCGCGCGAGACGTGGACCGCGAAGCCCGGCATGTCGCCGTCGCGGTTGACGTGCCGGATCTTGGCGAGGTCGTCGTTGGAGATGACCGGGAACGGGAGCACGATCTGGCGGCACGAGGCCGGGGTCGGCTTCAGCAGGTTGGCCTCGGGGCCGATGGTGCCGAACAGCGAGGTCACGAGCTCCTCGCGGATCGCGTCCAGCGGCGGGTTGGTCACCTGCGCGAAGAGCTGGCTGAAGTAGTCGAACAGCAGCCGGGGCTTGCTCGACAGCGCAGCGATCGGCGAGTCGGTGCCCATCGAGCCGATCGGCTCGGCACCGGTGTTGCCCATCGGCGCGAGGAGGACCCGCAGCTCCTCCTCGGTGTAGCCGAAGACCTGCTGACGGCGGGTCACCGAGGCGTGGGTGTGGACGATGTGCTCGCGCTCGGGGATGTCCTTGAGGTGGACCAGCCCGGCGTGGAGCCACTCGTCGTACGGGTGCTCCTCGGCGAGCCTGGTCTTGATCTCGTTGTCCTCGATGATCCTGTGCTCGTCGGTGTCGACGAGGAACATCCGGCCCGGCTGCACGCGGCCCTTGCGGACCACCTTCGCGGGGTCGATGTCGTCGAGGACGCCCGCCTCGGAGGCGAGGACGACGAGGCCGTCGTCGGTCACCCAGTAGCGCGAGGGGCGCAGGCCGTTGCGGTCGAGCACGGCACCGACCTGGGCGCCGTCGGTGAACACGACCGACGCGGGGCCGTCCCACGGCTCCATCAGCGAGGCGTGGAACTCGTAGAACGCCCGCAGCTTCTCGGGCATCTCGGTGTGGTTCTCCCACGCCTCCGGGATCATCATCAGCACGGCGTGGGGCAGGCTGCGGCCGCCGAGGTGGAGCAGCTCCAGGACCTCGTCGAAGCTCGCCGAGTCGGACGCGCCCGGGGTGCAGATCGGGAAGAGCCGCTCGAGCTCGCCCGGGATCAGGTCGGACTCGAGCAGCGCCTCACGGGCCTGCATCCAGTTCCGGTTGCCCATGACGGTGTTGATCTCGCCGTTGTGGGCGATGTAGCGGAACGGGTGCGACAGCGGCCAGCTCGGGAAGGTGTTGGTCGAGAAGCGCGAGTGGACGACGGCGATCGCCGACTCGATCCGATCGTCGAGGAGGTCGGGGTAGACCTCCGCGAGCTGGACCGTGGTGAGCATGCCCTTGTAGACCAGCGTGCGCGAGGACAGCGACGGGAAGTAGACGTCGGTCTCGCGCTCCGCCCGCTTGCGCAGGCAGAACGCCATCCGCTCGAGCGCCATCCCGGCGACCCGCTGCTTGGCGCCGGCCACGAAGATCTGGCGGAAGGTCGGCATGACCGCGAGCGCCGTCGCGCCGAGCGAGTCGGGGACGACCGGCACGTCACGCCAGCCGAGGACCTCGAGGCCCTCCTCGACGGCGATCTCCTCGATCTGCTTCGCGGTGGTCTCGACATGCTCGGGGTCGCCCGGGAGGAACGCCGTGCCGACGGCGTAGGACCGCTTGGCGGGCAGCTCGAAGTCGACGACCTCGCGCAGGAAGGCGTCGGGCACCTGGATGAGGATGCCGGCGCCGTCGCCGGAGTTCGTCTCGGCCCCGGCGGCGCCGCGGTGGTCGAGGTTGAGCAGGGCACGGATGCCCTGCTGGACGATCTCGTGGCTCGGGACGCCCGTCAGGGTCGCGACGAAGGCGACGCCGCAGGCGTCCTTCTCGAAGCGAGGGTCGTAGAGCCCCTGGGGGGAAGGAAACGAGTGCTCGTAGGGCACCGAGTTCTCCCGTCGTGTCCGTGCGCAGAGCGCGGCCCGGGCCCCGTGAGGAGCCTTCGATGGGTGCGCGGTCCGCGGGATGGGGGATGTCAGTGGTGCAGGGGACGGCGTTGGCCCGCGCGATGCCGGTACGTTACCACCGTGTGACAAGACCGTTCCATCCGGCGTTCACCCGCCGGACACCGGCTCAGGCGGCCTCGGCGTCCTGCGGGGTACGGCCGTCGACGTACACGCTCTCCTCGCGGTGGCCGCGGCCCCGGTAGGTCGCCCAGGCGAAGTACGCCGCGGCGGCGACGAACAGGATGATCGACATCCAGTCGCTCCAGCGCAGGCCGAGCACGTCGTGGAGCTCCACGGTGTCGATGCGCAGGAGCTCGATCATGCCTCGCCCGAAGCAGTAGGTCATCACGTAGAGCGCGAGCACGCGGCCGCCGCCGAGGTTGAACCGCCTGTCGAGGCGTACGACGACGAAGTACATGATGACGTCCCAGATGAACTCGTAGAGGAACGTCGGGTGGAAGGTGGCGTACTGCTCATAGCCCGGCGGCCGCTTGTCGGGGTCGATCTCGAGACCCCACGGCAGCGAGGTCGGCCTGCCGAAGAGCTCCTGGTTGAACCAGTTGCCCCACCGGCCGATGCCCTGGGCGAGCAGGCAGGTCGGGGCGATGGCGTCGAGGACCGGCCACAGCCGCATCCCGCGTCGGCGGGCGGCGATGATCGCGCCTACGGCGCCGAGGGCGATCGCGCCCCACACGCCGAGGCCGCCGCGCCAGACGTAGAGGGCCGCCCAGGCGCTCCTGCCCTCGCCGAAGTAGAGGTCGTGGTCGGTGATCACGTGGTAGAGCCGGCCGCCGACGAGACCGAACGGGACGGCCCACAGCGCGAGGTCCTGCATCTCCCCCGCCCTGCCGCCGCGGGCGACCCAGCGTCGCTCGGACATCCACACCGCGACGATGATGCCCAGCACGATGGCCAGTGCGTAGCCGCGGATCGGGATCGGCCCGAGGTCCCACACGCCGTCGTGCGGGCTCGGGATGGAGAGCGGGACCAGTCCGGCCAACGCGTCCGCGGTCATGCGCGCACCTTCTGCAGGAGGGTGTGGATGTCGCCGGCGAACTGCCGCGGCGAGGTGTCCATGCTCCACAGCACGGTCGCCTTGCCGTTCGGCCTCACCGCCGAGACGTGGGTGTCGTGGGTGGTGAGGTCGTAGCCGCCGCTGGGGAGCTTCTGGCCGGAGCCCACGAAGATCTTCATCGACTCGCCGAGCCTCACGATCGTGTCGAGCTTCCCGGTGAGGCCGACGAACGACGGGTCGTAGCGGTCGAGGTACTTCCGCAGCACGTCGGTCGTGTCACGCCCGGGGTCGGTCGTCACGAAGACGACGTCCACGTCCATGCGGTCGGCGTCGTCGAGCAGCTGCATGGCCGCGGACAGCGACTGCATGACCAGCGGGCACAGGTCCGGGCAGTGGGTGTAGCCGAAGAAGACCAGGGTGAGCGGCTTGTCCGCATCTGCGGCCAGCGTGTAGGGCTTGCCGTCGGTGTCGGTGAGCGACGCCTTGAGCAGGGTGTACGGCGCGTGCTCGATCCCGGTGAACTGCGCGCTGTTGCCACTGCCGGAGCCGGAGCCGCAGGCCGCTGCGGCCAGGGCGAGGACTGTGAGCATCCCCGCGAGCAGCTTCCTCACCGGCGTACTCCGGAGGCGAGGTCCTCGGTGAGCGAGGTCAGCGCGCGGAGCGCGGCCGCCCTCTCACCGGCGTTGTCGAGCATCGCGCGGACGAACGCCGAGCCGACGATCACGCCGTCGGCACCGATCCCGTCCTTGGCGGCGACCTCGGCGGCCTGGTCGCCGTTGCTGACGCCCAGCCCGACCGCGACCGGCAGTCCCGCGGGCGCGAGGGCCTTCGTCCGGGCGACGAGCGGGCCGGCCAGCTCGGAGGTCTTCTCCCGGGCGCCGGTGACGCCCATGACGGCGGTGGCGTAGACGAACCCGCGGCAGGCGGCGGTCGTCATCTCGAGCCGCTCGTCGGTGCTCGACGGCGAGACCAGGAAGACCTTGTCGAGGCCGTGGGCGTCGGCCGCGGCGATCCACTCCTGGCCGTAGTCGGGGGTGATGTCGGGCGTGATCAGCCCCGCTCCCCCGGCGTTGGCGAGGTCGGTGGCGAAGCGCTCCACGCCGCTGCGCCCATGGCTACGGCCCGCTGCGCGACCGTAGCTCACCACAGGGTTCCAGTAGGTCATGATCACGGTGGGTACGCCGGTGGCGGCGACCGCCTCGACGGTGCGGAGCACGTCACGGGTGCGTACGCCGCCGTCGAGCGCCTGCTGGGCGGCGGCCTGGATCGTGGGGCCGTCCATGACCGGGTCGGAGTAGGGCAGCCCGATCTCGATGACGTCGCAGCCGGCTGCGACCATCGCCTTCAGCGCGTCGATCGCGCCCTCGACGTCGGGGAAGCCCGCCGGGAGGTAGCCGACCAGCGCGGCGCGGCCGTCGGCCTTCGCCTTCTCGAAGGCGACACGCGTGCTCACTGTGCCGCTCACTGGGCCCTCCCCTGGTGGTGCTGCTCCTGCCCCAGCCCGAACCACTCCATGGCGGTCCCCATGTCCTTGTCACCGCGACCCGAGAGGTTGACCAGGATGGTCGCGTCAGGCCCCTTCTCCTCGCGTAGCCGCGGCGCCACCTTCAGGGCGCCGGCGACCGCGTGGGCGGACTCGATGGCCGGGATGATCCCCTCGGTGCGGGACAGGAGCGCGAAGGCCTCCATCGCCTCGGTGTCGGTGATGCTCTGGTACGACGCCCGGCCGATCTTGGCGAGCCAGGCGTGCTGCGGCCCGACGCCGGGGTAGTCGAGGCCGGCCGAGATCGAGTGCGACTCGATCGTCTGGCCGTCCTCGTCCTGCAGGACGTAGGTCCGCGCGCCGTGGAGCACGCCGGGGTCGCCGGCCTGGATCGTGGCGGCGTGACGGCCGGTCTCGAAGCCGTCGCCGCCCGCTTCGAAGCCGAGGATCTCGACGTCGGTGTCGTCGAGGAAGGCGGTGAAGAGACCGATCGCGTTGGACCCGCCGCCGACGCAGGCGGCCACCGCGTCGGGGAGCCCGCCGTACTGCTCCAGCACCTGCTCGCGGGCCTCGTCGCCGATGCCGCGGGCCAGGTCGCGGACCATCGTCGGGAACGGGTGCGGGCCGGCGGCTGTGCCGAACAGGTAGGCGGTCGTCTCGACGCTCGCCACCCAGTCGCGCAGCGCCTCGTTGATCGCGTCCTTGAGGGTCGCGCTGCCGGAGTCGACGGCGACGACCTCGGCGCCGAGCAGCTGCATCCGGGCGACGTTGAGCGCCTGCCGCTTGGTGTCGACGCTGCCCATGTAGACGGTGCAGTCGAGGCCGAAGTACGCCGCAGCGGTGGCGCTCGCGACGCCGTGCTGGCCGGCGCCGGTCTCGGCGATGACCCGGGTCTTGCCCATCCGCCGGGTCAGCAGCGCCTGTCCGAGCACGTTGCGGATCTTGTGGGCGCCGGTGTGGTTGAGGTCCTCGCGCTTCAGCAGGATGCGGCAGCCGGCGTGCTCAGAGAGCCGGGCGGCGTGGTAGAGCGGGCTCGGCAGGTTGGCGTAGTCGCGCAGGATCGCGTCGAACTCCGCGACGAACGCGGGGTCGGCCTTGGCGTCCCGCCAGGCGTGGTCGAGCTCGTCGAGGGCCCTCATCAGCGCCTCGGGCATGTAGCGGCCGCCGAAGCCCTCGGCGGCGCCGCCGTACCAGCCCAGCGCGTCGGCGTCGAAGCTGGTCGTCTCGTTGATGTGGGTCGTCATGCCAGCCCCTTCATGCACACAGCCCGGTCATCTCGCGTACGGCGGCCTCGGGGTCGCCGTCCCTCACCAGCGCCTCCCCGACGAGGACGGCGCGGGCGCCCTCCAGGACGTAGCGCTTCACGTCAGCGGAGGAGAAGATGCCCGACTCGGCCACCTTGACCCGATCGTCCGGGATGAGCGGCGCGAGCCGGCCGAAGACGTCGGGGTCGACGGTGAGGGTCTTGAGGTTGCGGGCGTTGACGCCGACCAGCTCGGCGCCGAGAGCGACGGCGCGCTCGGTCTCGGCCTCGTCGTGGGCCTCGACGAGCACGGTCAGGCCGAGCTCGCGGGCCTCGTCGTGGAGCCGCCGCAGGTCGTCCTCGGCGAGCGCCGTGACGATCAGGAGGGCGAGGTCGGCGCCGGCGGCGCGC
Organism: Nocardioides asiaticus; assembly: GCF_040049175.1. Lineage (NCBI taxonomy): Bacteria > Bacillati > Actinomycetota > Actinomycetes > Propionibacteriales > Nocardioidaceae > Nocardioides > Nocardioides asiaticus. The sequence continues at coordinate 177,195 of NZ_JBDZDM010000001.1, forward strand.
GCCTCGAGCAGCTGGTAGGAGTCGACGACGAAGTCCTTGCGCAGGATCGGGGTGTCCACGGCCGCCCGCACGGCGCGCAGGTCGTCGAGGCTGCCACCGAACCGGCGCTGCTCGGTGAGCACGCTGATCGCGGCGGCGCCGCCGGCGGCGTACTGCTGCGCGAGGGAGGCGGGGTCGGGGATGTCGGCGAGGGCGCCCTTGCTCGGGCTCCTCCGCTTCACCTCCGCGATCACGCTGCTGCCGGCGGCACGGAAGTGCGGCATCGGGTCGCGCGGCGGGTCCACGTCGGCCAGGGCGGCACGCAGGTCGGCGACGCTGGTCGTCGCCTGCCGTGCGGCGAGGTCGATCCGGACGCCCTCGATGATCTGCTCGAGGACATCGGTGGCCACCGACATCGCCCCCTCTCGTTCTGGTCCCAGGCTGGTCGCGGGTGTCGCGGGCGCGCGCGGCGCCGGCTCCCCCGAGTCTGTCACGCCCGGGGTGGGCCGCCTGAATCCGTCCCTGGTTTCGAACACCGGCGAAGTGGAGATGACGCCCGACAGGACGGCGCCCACGCCGGTGCGCCGCGGACGACGACAGGAGTCACCATGCTGAACAACCCCTCCGACGCCAACCGGGTCGCCCAGACCCTCGGGACGCTGAAGTGGATCGTGATCGGGCTCATCGGGCTCGTCGCGGTGATCGGCGCGATCGCGATGTTCGCCCAAGGCGGCGCGGCGGCTGCGAGCGGGCTGGTCTTCCTGATCGGCGGCGCGCTCTACTGCCTGATGTTCTGGGTGATGTTCGGCTGGCTGGAGCACACGCTCCGGATGCTCGTGAACATCTCCGCGAACACCGCGCCTGCCGGTGCCGGCTTCAGCGGGCCGACGCCGCCGTCGTACGGTGCTCCGGGCACCCCGCCGTCGTACGGCACGCCTCCGCCGTACCAGGGCTGAGCCGGGCTCGGCGGCCCGGCAGGGCTCAGTGGCCCTCGGTGTTGTAGCCGAGCTTGGCCAGCACCACGAAGACGAGCCCGGAGGCGACGGTCACCACGACGCCGACCCAGAAGATGACCCAGTTGATCGGGTCGAGCATGAGACCCACGCTGCCGATGATGAAGCCGAGGAGGCCCACGACGACGGCGCTCCAGGCGGCCGGGGTGTTGCCGTGGTTGTCGGACATGCGGGTCTCCTCCAGTCGTGGTGCGGCCTTGCGGACCGCAGTCTATTCAGGTCCATCGGCCGTCGGGTCACGGCCCTCGCCGATGGACTTCCACAGGTCGAGGCTGGACTGCTCCTCGAGCGGCGCCTCGGTCGCGGGACCGCTGGTCGGGGCGTCGTACCTCCGGCCCATCTCGGGCCAGCCCCTCGCGAGGCGTACGCCGGCGACGGCCGCCGCGGCGGCGACGACCGCGGCGGCCAGCGCGATCCACGGCCAGGCGGTCGGGTCGCCGTCCGGGCGGCCCACGAGGGCGACCGGGACGGCCCCGACCGCGGCCAGGCCGGCGAGGACGAGCACGCCACGGCGGACCCACCCGCGGGTGACCAGGGCGACGCCCCAGGCGGCGAGCGCGACCAGGCCGAGCGCGGTCACGCCGGGAGCGTCGAGGGCGACGCCGGTGGCCTGGCGCATCGCGACCGACTCGTCGCTGTGGACCCAGTCCTTCGTGCCGGCGACGGCTGTGCCGGCCGCGCCCGCGAGCCCAAGGAGGACGACGGGACCGAAGCTGCGGCTCCTCACGGGAGCAGGCCGGCGTCGAAGCAGGTGCGGTCGCCGGTGTGGCAGGCCGGCCCCTCCTGCTCGACCTTCACCAGGAGGGTGTCGCCGTCGCAGTCGAGGCGGACCTCCTTGACCCACTGCCGGTTGCCCGAGGTCTCGCCCTTCACCCAGTACTCCTGCCGGCTGCGGCTCCAGTAGGTCGCCCGGCCGGTGCTCAGGGTGCGCGCGAGCGCCTCGTCGTCCATGTAGCCCAGCATCAGCACCTCGCCGGTGTCGTGCTGCTGGACCACCGCCGGGACCAGGCCGTCGGCGTTGCGCTTCAGGCGGGCGGCGATCGCGGGGTCGAGGGTGGTGCTCACGACGTCGATTCTCCCACGCTGCCGGGCGACCCCTGCTGGGCGACCCACGAGGCGTGCAGGCGGGCGTAGACCGAGCCCCGCTCCTCCACCAGCCGCGCGTGCGGACCGCGCTGGACGATCCGCCCCGCGTCGACGACGATCACCTCGTCGGCGGCCTCGGCGGTGGAGAGCCGGTGGGCGATGGTCACCGAGGTCCGGCCGGCCATCAGCCGCTCGAGCGCCCGGCCGATCCGCATCTCGAGGGCGGGGTCGACCGCCGACGTGGCCTCGTCGAGCACGAGCAGGTCGGGGTCGGCGAGCTGCGCGCGCAGCAGCGCGACCAGCTGCCGCTCCCCCGCGCTGAGCGACTCGCCGCGCTGTCCCACGCGGGTCCGTACGCCCAGCGGCAGGGAGGCGAGCCAGTCGCCGAGTCCGAGTACGCCGGCGGCGTACTCGATCTCCTCGTCGGTCGCCTGCGGGCGGCCGTAGCGGACGTTCGCGGCCAGGGTGTCGTCGAAGAGGAACCCCTCCTGAGGCACCATGACGACGCTGCGCCGTAGGGAGGCGTGGGAGACGCTGCGTACGTCGACGCCGGCGAGGCGCACCTCGCCGTCGGTCGGGTCCATCAGCCGGGTGAGCAGCTTGGCGATCGTCGACTTGCCCGAGCCGGTCTCCCCGACCACCGCCACCCGGCTGCCGGGGACGAGGTCGAGGGTGACGTCGTGGAGCACCGGCTTGCCGCCCGGGTAGGCGAACGTGACGTGGTCGAAGGTCACCGACACCGGGCCGTGCGGGAGTGCCTCGCCCTCCTCGCAGGGGTCGACGAGGTCGGCGGGCGTGTCGAGGATGCCCACGACGCGGCGCCAGCTGGCGACGGCGTTCTGGCCGTCGGTGAGGATCTGGGTGCCCATCTGGACGGGCCCCACGAACAGCGAGACGAGGAACGCGAAGGCGAGCACCTCGCCGGCGGTGATGTCGCCGCCGCTCGCGAGAAAGCCGAGCCCGAGCAGCACCCCGACCACGATCACGCCCGCGTTGGCGAGCCCGCCGGAGAGGCCACCGAGGCTGAAGAAGGTCGCGGTGAGCGCCTGGGCGTGGGTCTGGGCGACCTTGGTCGCCTCCACCTCGGCGTCGATGCGGTCCTGGGTGCGCCGCTCGACGGCGTACGCCTTGACGACGGCGGCGCCGACCACCGGCTCGGCGATCGCGGAGAGCATCGAGCCGACCTGGCGGCGTACCTGCGTGTAGGCCGCGGAGAGCCGGCGCTGGAAGTACGGCAGGGTCGCGAACAGCGGGCCGAAGCAGAGCCACACGACGAGCGCGAGCTGCCAGGAGTAGACGACCATGACGACGGTCGCGATCAGCATCTGCCCGACGCTGACCACCAGCAGCAGCCCGCCGAAGACGAGGAACTGGCTGATCTGGTCGACGTCGCTCGTCACCCGCGACACCAGGGCGCCGCGGTGCTCGGTCGACTGGGTGAGCAGCGGCAGGTCGTGGACGTGGCGGAACGCCTTCGTCCGCAGGGTCGCGAGACCGCGCTCGGCGGCGGTGAAGAGTCGCCGGGTCATGGCGTACGACGCCCAGCCGGTGACCACGATCGCGACGGCGGCGACCACGCCGGCTCGGAGCACGAAGCCGGCGTCGGCGCCGTGGTCGCCCTGCAGGCCGTGGTCGAGCGTCTGCTGGACGGTGACCGGGACGACGACCTGGCCGATGCTCGCGACGACCGCGAGCGCGAGGGTCGTCCAGATGCCCTCGGTGAGCTCGGGTGAGTAGCTCAGGCCGCGGCGGATCGTCTCCACCGCGCCGAGGGTCTCGCCGGTGTCGACGGTGCTCATCGGGGCGCCACCTCCTCGTCCTCCACCTCGGCACGCGGCTGCTCGTAGGCGTTGACCAGCCGGGCGTACGACGCGTCCCGGGCCAGCAGCTCCTCGTGGGTGCCGCGGTCCACGATCACGCCGTTCTCGAGGTGGACCACCTCGTCGGCCAGCCCGATCGTGGCCTTGCGGTAGGCGACGAGCACCAGGGTCGTCGCGGTCGCACCCGCGCCGCTGGCCGGGCCCGTTGCGGCCACACCCTGCCGGAGCGCGGCGAGGATCCGCTGCTCGACCTGCGGGTCGACCGCGGAGGTGGCGTCGTCGAGGACGAGCAGCCGTGGCCGGCGTACGAGCGCCCGGGCGAGGGAGATCCGCTGCCGCTGCCCTCCGGAGAGACTGGTGCCGCGCTCGCCGAGACGGGAGTCGAGCCCGTCCGGGAGCGCCGTGACGAAGCCGTCGGCCTGGGCGGTCCGCAGCGCCTCCCAGATCTCCTCGTCGGTGACGTCCGCACCGAGCGCGACGTTGCCGCGCACCGTGTCGTCGAAGACGAATGCCGCCTGCGGGACCAGCGCGGCCACCTTCGCGAGCTCGCCGGGCGCGAGGTCGCGCAGGTCGACGCCGTCGAGGGCGATCCGGCCGGCGTCGGGGTCGACGAGCCTGGCGAGGAGCATCGTCAGGGTGCTCTTGCCGGCACCGGTCGCGCCGACGACCGCGGTGGTGCGGCCGGGCTCGACGGTGAAGCGACGTCACGGAGCAGCGCCGACCCCGTCGCACCGTCCGTCGGGTAGCGGTAGGCGAGGCCCTCCACGGTCAGCCGGGCGCCGGTCGTGCGGTGCGGCGCCCGGGCGCCGCCGTACGCCATCGCGCCGGTGCTGCGCAGGACCGCCTGGACCCGGCGGTAGCCGACGACGCTGCGCGGGAACTCCCCCAGCAGCCAGCCGAGCGAGCGGATCGGGAAGGCGACGATGGTGAGCAGGTAGCCGATCTGTACGACGTCGCCGGCGGCCGCGGCCCCGTGGAGGACGCGGTAGACGCCGACCGCGAGGACGGCGAGGACGCCGACGTCGGGCAACGCGGCCAGCGTCGGGTCGAAGGCGGCCCGGATCCGCCCGGCCCGGGTGTTGACGTCGCGCAGCGCCCTGGCCTTGGCGGCGAAGCGGTCGGTCTCCTCGGTCTCACGGCCGAGCGTCTTGACGACCAGCGCGCCGTCGAAGGACTCGTGGGCGACCTCGCTCAGCTCGGCGCGCAGCTGCTGGGCGCGGGTCATCAACGGCGAGCTGAGTCGCTGGTAGGCGAGATTGGCGGCGATCACGGCCGGGAAGACGAGCATCCCCACGAGAGCCAGCACGACGTCGGCCAGGAACATCTCGACGACCGCGATGACCATCATCGCGATCGTCCCGACGGCCATCGGGAGCGGCGAGATCGGCGCCCAGGCCGCCTCGACGTCGGAGTTCGCGTTCGAGAGCAGCTGGCCGGTCGGGTGGCGGTGGTGCCAGGAGAGCGGGAGCTCGAGGTACTTCCGGGTGACGGCCCTCCTCGTCGTCTCCTGCATCCGGTAGAGCATCACGCCGGCCCCGAGCCGGCGGGCCACGACGCCGACGGCGCGCAGGATCGCGACGCCGACGAAGAGGGCGACCACGGCGATCAGCCAGCCGGTGCCGATGCTGCCATCGCGGAAGGCAGGCAGCAGGACGTGGTCGGTCGACCAGCCGAGCACCCAGGCGTCGGCGACGGTGAGCGCGCCGAACAGGGCGCTGCCGATGGTCGAGAGGGTGAAGATCCACGGCTCGCGCTTGATCGCCACCCACAGGACCTTCAGGCCGTCCGCCGTGGACGCGCGCCGCTCTGCACCGCTCACTTCCCAGAGCCTAAGGTTCTGTGGCGTGGCGACCACATTCGCGAGGCGGGAGCGGCTGGCGCTGTGCGACGACGCGCTCGCGGCCGGACCCGATGCTCCGACGCTCTGTGAGGGCTGGGACGTCGAGGACCTCGTCGTACACCTGCTGGTGCGGGAGCGCCGACCGTGGGCGGCCGCCGGGATCTTCGTCAAGCGGCTGGCGCCGCTGACCGAGCGGGCGGGGGCGGCGTACGCCGGGCGGCCGCTCGCCGAGCTTGCCGACCGGCTCCGCGACCCGCGACCGCTGCCGACGGCACTCCAGCCGGTCGAGCGTGCGATGAACACCGTGGAGTTCTTCGTCCACCACGAGGACATCCGGCGCGGCCGGCCGGGCTGGTCGCGGCGGGAGCTGGCGCCGGAGGACGAGCGTCAGCTGTGGCGGGCACTGCGGTTCCTCGGTCGGATGGCGGTGCGGTCGGCGGGCGCGCCGGTCGTGGTCACCGACGGCACCACGAGCCTCACCCTGGGCCGCGGCGAGCGCCCGGTGACGGTCACCGGGCCGGTCTCGGAGCTGACGCTCTTCCTGCTCGGTCGCCGCCAGGTCGCCGGGCTCTCCTTCGACGGGCCGCAGGAGAAGGTCGACCGGCTGCAACAGGCGACCCTCGGGTTCTGAGTCGTGGCCGGCACCGTGCGCTGGGCAGGCCTGGTCCGCAACGTGATGGTGGGCCGTGAGGGGCTCGACCGCGACACGCTCCTCGGCGCCGTCGAGGCTGCCGGCGGGCGGGACCCGCGGTCGCTGCTGACCACCGGCAACGTCACGTTCGACGCCTCACCGGACGAGGTCGACGCCATCACGCTGCGGCTCGAGGACGCCGTCTCCGCCGTTCTCGGGCGACGCGAGGTGGTGGCGGTCAGGTCGCTGGAGCACCTCGCCGATCTGCTCGCCACCGATCCGTTCGCGGGGCTCGACCCGGGGGCCTGGGCGATGGAGGTGTCGTTCCTGCGTCACGACGCCGCACCGATCGACCCGGCCCTGATCGGCGACGCCGGCCGGACGCGCGTCCTCGACGTACGAGCCCTCGAGCTCGTCACCGCCCGCCCACCCACCGGTGGCAACCGTCCACACGGCAACGTGCTGCTCCAGCGGGGGACCGGCCTGCCCGCCACCGCGCGCGGCTGGGGCACGCTCGAGCGGATCGTCGCGCGCGGCTGAGGACGAGCGCGGTCAGGCGGCGCGGTAGGCGCGGTGGAGCTCGACCCTCAGCTCGCCGAGCGGCCGGGGCCCGTCGGGCGTGACCAGGCGTATCAGCCCGTGAGGTGTGGTCCACAGGTACGACGCGAGGCCGAGCTGCTCCACGGTGTAGCGCCCGTGCGTCTTCGCCCGATGCGAGCGGCGCGCCAGGGGTGCCGCGTTGGCGTCCGAGGTCTGGCCGGGTGGACCGTCCCGGTCGTAGGGCACCGCGTGGTCGATGTCGACGCGTCGACCCAGGCCCGCGGCGTGGGGGAAGACGTCCCCGAGGCTGCGCAGGAAGGTCCGCTCCTTCATGGCGCTCGGGTGCTCATAGCCGTTGACGCTTGCCCCGGTGTTGAGGTCGATCACCGGCTTGAGGTCGATGTGGGCGTGGCCGAGGAGCTCGGCGAGCCGGTGGACGAGCACGGGTCCGAGGGCCTCGGCGCGGGCGACACCGGATCCGGCCTCCAGGGCGGCCTCAGAGAGGTGAATGTAGACGACCGCCCTCTGGCGACGGTGCTCGGTCTGGTCGCTCGTGGAGCCGTGGGTGAGCAGCTCCGACAGCTCGGTCGGCCGGGCGACCCAGCCGAAGGCGGCGGCACGGAGCTGGTCACGGGTGGGGTCGTCGCCCAGGTCGGGGTGGTGCTGGGCGCGGAGCGCCGGGCTGTCGGCCAGGAGATCGGCGACCTCGTCGATCATCGTGTCGACCCAGAGGGCGTCCTCGGCGGCGAGCTTGGCGAACAGCGACCGGCTGCCGCGACCGGAGGTCGGATCCTCGGGGTCGGCCGGTGTCGTGCGCCCCAGCCAGACGCCACGCTCACGTCCGCGCGCGGCCAGGTCGGCCTCATGAGCCGCAGTGTCGGCCTCGATCACCTTGGCCTCCGCGATCGCGAGGACCCGGGACGGCGCCTGGTGCAGCGCCGCCGCGACCGCCGTGTCCACCAGGGCGACCTTGTCGCGGGCGAGGTCACGGGACATCCGGGCGACCTTGCGGGCCACCCAGGGCTCGCACACCAGCTCCTGCATCGCCGCCCAGACCTTCGGGAGCCGATGGCGCAGGTCGAGCGCGTCGGCCATCGCCGCTCGGGTGCTCGCCACGTGGGCCTGCCGGGCCACGGACAGCTCCTCGAGGCACAGGTCGCGGACCTTCGGCGTACCGTCCCCGCCGAGCCGGACCAGTCTGTCCCCGCCCGGCACGTCGGTGGCCGGTGGTCCACCGTGGAGATCAGCCCACGCCAGCGCGACGAGGAGATCGTCGACCTCGGCGCGGCGAGGAGCGCGCAGCGCATCCCCGGCGCTGTCGAGCAGCTCCCGGGGTGTGAGGTCGGCGGTGAACGTCACCCCGCGCACACCGGCGCCTCGCGCGCGGCGGCGCCCAGGTGAGCAGGCGCACGCCTACGCGGCCGGGCGCCCCAGCCGCGCCAGCGCAAGGAAGCGATCGCGTGCTGGCTCCACGACGCGATCGGCCCACGTGGCCCAGCAGTCAGGTTCGACCGCCCGCGCGGTCTGCCGTCGCGCGTCCTCGAAGGCCCGGAGATTGAGGGCCGCGGCGCCGACGTACGTGTGGTCGGCCGCCGCCACGTCACCAAGCCGGGCGCGTTCGAGGACACGGTAGGCCGCTCGGCTCACCTCGTCGCGGCCCTCCCGAAGCTGCTGCATGACCCGATCCAGGTCACGGGGACGGGTCCCGAACCTCAGCAGCTCGAGATCGAGGACGTCAGTGACCAGCGCGTAGTCCTCCCGGAGGAAGAGCTCCGAAGACAGCCCCTCGCGGTCCTTGACCGAGGTCAGGACACTCCACCAGTCGCCGTCCGCGCGGGCCGCGATCTCCGTGGCGACCTCCTCGGGGACACCGAGGGGCGGCATGTCGAACATGAGCAGGTCGCCGACGCCGCTCGGCACGAGGCGCCCGAGCACCCAGCCCCCGGCAGCGCAGGACGTGGCACCGAGGTCGAGCACCTCGATCCACTCGTCGTCGTTCGCCTCACGGACGGGGAGCCGCGGCCCGGGGCGGCCCTTCCCGAGCCGGTAGCCGGTCAACCGCGCCCCCACCCAGCGCCGCGCGAGGGCCGCGTGCTCCGCGAGTCGCGCCGTCGCGAACTCGTCGACGAAGGCGGCGAGCCCGCCTCCCTCATGTGCGGCGAGCTGGTGGAACGCCCACGACTCCCCGAGCACGCGGGCAATCACCCGGACCGGGTCGTCCTGACGCCGATAGCAGTGGGCCAGCAGATCGGCGTGGAGCTCCTCGGTCACCTGCCGGAGCCGACCTCTGACCAGGGCTCCGGTGACGCCGTCCTCGCAGCGCAGGGACTGATACGCCATCCAGCGTGCCCAGACCCAGTCCGGGAGGTCGTCGCCGATCCCGGCCAGCTGCTCCATCAGGGCGCGATGTCGCCCCTTGCGGAACATCGGGACCGACTGGTGCCACTCGAGCGCCGCCGCGACGTCACCGGCGCGCTCGGCGGCGAGGGCGCGCTCCACGCATGCGAAGAGCTCGGGAGTCATGTCGTCGGCGACGCGCCGGAGGCGGCGGAAGCCGCCGGAAGTGTGTCGAGGCATGGCAGAACCCTGCGCCGCCGGAGGGCGCTTCACCAGACCACTTCGGCGATCTGTGGATAGGGTGTCCTGCCGTGGATCCCGAGTCCGCGGAGTGGATCCGCGCCCTGTCCGGGGACGGCGACGAGAGGGAGGCGGCCGTCGTACGCCTCCACGAGAGGCTCGTCGCGGTCGCCCGCCGCGAGACCAGGCGGAGGCACACCTCCCCGGCGATCACCGGACCCGAGCTCGACGACCTGGCCGACCAGGCCGCCGACGACGCGCTGCTCGCCGTGCTGGCCAAGCTGCCGACCTTCCGCGGCGAGAGCCGCTTCACGACCTGGGCCTACCGCTTCGTGATGCTCGAGGTCTCCCATCGGCTGGGACGTCATCACTGGCGGCACGCGAGGCCGCACGACGCCCACGACTGGGACCGGTTCCCGGACCGCTTCGGCCTGGACCCGCACCGGCACGCGGAGGCGGCGGAGCTCGCGGCCGCCGTACGCGACGCGGTCGAGGCGCGGCTGACGCCGCACCAGCGTGAGGTGTTCGTCTCGGCTGTGGTCGACGGGGTTCCGCTCGACGCGCTCGCGGAGAGAATGGGCGTGACCCGCGGTGCGGTCTACAAGGCGCTGTTCGACGCCCGTCGCAACCTGCGCGAGGCGCTCGTGGAGCAGGGCCATCTCGAGGCGGTCCCGTCACGGAGGCGGGCGAGGAAGGGGGTCGGCGTGGAGCTGGACCGGTTCCTGCGCACCGACCCGGCGGACGTCGGCTGCGAGGAGGCACTGCGACTCCTGCACGTCTACGCGGACCTCGTCAGCGCCGACCGCCGGGGCGCCGAGCGGCGCTACCCCGGCATCGTCGCCCACCTCGCGGCCTGCGGGCCGTGCGGGGACGACTACGCCGGACTCCTCACCGCCATCTCCGGGGACCCGGGAGGCCCGGGTGCCCCGGAGGGGCGGCCCGAGGCTAGAGGGCGACGATTCCTTCGCCGCCGACCGCGTTCGGGACGATGACCGAGCCGACGCCGACGAGGGTGCCGTCGCGGCCGATCCGGAAGGCGTCGACGCCGCCGGCCACGCCTGTCTGGACGTAGAGGAAGCGTCCGTCGCGGGAGACCGCCGCATCGACGGTCCCGGCGCCGGTCGGCGTGACTGCGAGCGGGCGCAGCGCTCCGCCGATGCCGACGCGGTAGCCGGAGAGCGTGCCGCTGCCGGCGTTCGCGGCGTACACATCACTGCCCGCGGCCACGGCCCAGCAGGTCGCCGCCTGGGCGGTCGGCACGCTGTCGAGCGGGAGCAGCGCACCGGAGGGTCGTACGACGAACGTGGCGACGGCGTTCGGGCCGGCCTCGGTCAGCGCCAGGTGCCCACGGGCGTCGAACGCGAACCCGAACGGGACGGCGCCGGGCAGCGGGTTGACCCGCGGTGCGCCCGGGCCGAACCGGCCGACGGGGTAGACGACGACGCTGTTGCCACCGTTCTTGGTCGTGACGACCAGCTGACGCCCGCCGGGCGTGAGGCCGATCTGACCGGGCGTGCTGGTGAACTCCGGGGTCTGGTCCGGGTCGAGGCCGAGCGCGCGGTGCCAGCTCGGGATGCGCACGAGCCCGCTGCCGACGCGCAGGTAGCCCTGGATGGAGCCGCCGCCGCGGGCGTTGAGCACGTAGACCAGGCTGCCGCGGGCCGTGACGCTCACCGGGAAGTCCCCGCCCGACGGCACGACCTGGCGGCGGACGAGGCGGTCGCCGTGGACCGCGAACGTCGTCACCGTGTCACTGCCCGCGTTCACCGCGAACAGCAGGCCGCCGTCGTACGCCAGCGAGCCCTGGGAGGCGAGGTGGTCGACGACCGACCCGTCGAGGACGCCGCCCTTCCCGCCGGTCGGGTAGGCCCCGGCCCGCACGAGCGCGCCGGACGGCGTCCGGTCGTACGCGATGACGGTGTTGCCGGCGGGGTCGTCGTTCTGCACGAAGACGGGGTGCGCCGACGGGCGTGGCGCCGGCGGCTGGGCCGCCGCCGGGACGCCGACGGTGGCGAGTGCGACGGCCAGCGCCGCCCCGGCGAGGGCGGCGAGTCGGGTGGTTCTCATGGACGCTCCTTCGGGTCAGGGGTGGGATTCCTCCCTCCTCTGCGCCCGCCGGCGCGCGCGTCTTACCTCCCGGCGCGAAACTTCTCGATGGTGCCGGGGCCGCCCGCCTCAGCGGACCGGGTGCCCGGCGGTGCGGAGCGCGTCCTTGACCTCGGCGATCCGCACCTTGCCGAAGTGGAAGATTGTGGCGGCGAGTACGGCGTCTGCGCCGGCGTCGATGGCCGGCGGGAAGTCCTCCGCGCGGCCGGCGCCCCCGGAGGCGATCACCGGGATCGTCACCTCCTTGCGGACCGCGCGGATCAGCTCGAGGTCGAAGCCGCTCTCGGTGCCGTCGGCGTCCATCGCGTTGAGCAGGATCTCCCCCGCCCCGAGCTCGGTGGCCTTCACGGCCCACTCGATCGCGTCGAGACCGGCCGACTTCCGGCCGCCGTGCGTGGTGACCTCGAAGCCCGACGGCGGCCGCCATCCGTCGGCCGCGGCGGTCGGGACGCGGCGGGCGTCGAGGGAGAGCACGAGGACCTGGTTGCCGAACCGGTCGGCGATCTCGGCGACGAGCTCGGGCCGGTGGATCGCGGCGGTGTTGACGGCGATCTTGTCGGCGCCGGCGCGCAGCATCCGGTCGACGTCCTCCACCGATCGGATCCCGCCGCCGACGGTGAGCGGGATGAACACCTGCTCCGCGGTGGCCGAGACGATCTCGAGGGTCGTCGCCCGGCCCTCGTGGGACGCCGAGATGTCGAGGAAGGTCAGCTCGTCGGCGCCCTCCGCGTCGTACGTCCTGGCAAGCTCGACCGGGTCACCGGCGTCGCGGAGCTCGCGGAAGTTGATCCCCTTGACCACGCGCCCGGCGTCGACGTCGAGGCAGGGGATGACGCGTACGGCGAGGCTCACGACGCGACCGCCCGGGTCAGCTCGAGCGCCTCCTGCAGCGACAGCGAGCCGGTGTAGAGGGCGGTGCCGGCGATCGCCCCTTCGACGCCGAGCGGCACGAGGTCCATGAGAGCGGCGATGTCGTCGATCGTCGTCACTCCCCCGCTCGCGACGACCGGCCGGTCGGTGGCCGCGCAGACGTCGCGGAGCAGGTCGAGGTTCGGCCCCTGGAGCATGCCGTCCTTGTTGACGTCGGTGACGACGTAGCGCGCGCAGCCCTCGGCGTCGAGCCGCGCCAGCGTCTCGTACAGGTCGCCGCCGTCCCTGGTCCAGCCGCGGGCCGCGAGGGTGCGGCCGCGCACGTCGAGGCCGACGGCGACGCGGTCGCCGTACGTCGCGATGGCCCTCCGGGTCCACTCCGGGTTCTCCAGCGCCGCCGTCCCGATGTTGACCCGGCGGCAGCCGGTGGCCATCGCGGCCTCGAGCGAGTCGTCGTCGCGGATGCCGCCGCTCATCTCGACCCTGATGTCGAGCGTGCCGACGATCTTGGCCTGCAGCTCCCGGTTGCTGCCCGCGCCGAAGGCGGCGTCGAGATCGACGAGGTGGATCCACTCGGCGCCCGCCTCCTGCCAGCGCAGCGCCGCCTCGATGGGGTCGCCGAAGCGCTTCTCGGTGCCGTCGACGCCCTGGACGAGCTGGACGGCCTGGCCGCCCTTGATGTCGACCGCCGGGAGGAGTTCGAGATAGTCGCTCATCAGGCGGCCTTCACCGACTGCACCCAGTTGCGCAGCAGGGAGGCGCCGGCGTCGCCGGACTTCTCCGGGTGGAACTGGGTCGCGGACAGCGGGCCGTTCTCGACGGCCGCGACGAACCGGTCGCCGCCGTGCTCGGCCCAGGTCACCAGCGGCTGGTGGCTGTCGGGGGTGCGGTCGTTGGTGATCAGGCTCCAGTCCCGGACGGCATAGGAGTGCACGAAGTAGAACCGCTCGTCCTCCAGGCCGGCGAAGAGCCGCGTCTCGGCGGGCGTCTCGACGGTGTTCCAGCCCATGTGGGGCACGATCGGCGCCTGGATCCGCTCCACGACCCCCGGCCACTCGCCGCAGCCCTCGGTCTCGACGCCGTGCTCGATGCCGCGCTCGAAGAGGATCTGCATGCCGACGCAGATGCCGAGCACGGGTCGCCCGCCCGAGAGCCGCCGGCCGATGATCCGCTCGCCGCGGATCGCCCTGAGGCCGGTCATGCAGGCCTCGAACGCGCCCACGCCGGGCACCACGAGGCCCTCGGCCTCCATCGCGGCGTCGAGGTCGCCGGTGAGCTCCACCTCGGCGCCGGCGCGCTCGACGGCGCGTACGGCGGAGCGGAGGTTGCCCGAGCCGTAGTCGAGGACGACGACCTTCGCGGTCACAGCGTGCCCTTGGTCGACGGGACCCCGGTCTCGCGCGGATCGATCGCGATGGCGTCGCGGAACGCGCGTGCGAACGCCTTGAACTGTGTCTCGACGATGTGGTGCGGCTCGCGGCCGGCGAGCACGCGGACGTGGAGCGCGAGGTGGGCGTGGAAGGCGATCGTCTCGAAGACGTGCCTGGTGAGCGAGCCGAGGTAGGCAGGCGTGGTGCCCCCGAGAGCGACGTACTGCTGACCCTCGGGCTCGCCGGTGTGGACGCAGTAGGGCCGGCCGGAGACGTCGACGACCGCCTGCACGAGCGCCTCGTCGAGCGGGACGGTGGCATCGCCGAAGCGGCGTACGCCCTTCTTGTCGCCGAGCGCCTCGCGGAGCGCCTGGCCGAGGACGATCGCGGTGTCCTCGACGGTGTGGTGGGCGTCGATGTGGGTGTCGCCCTCGGTCTGGACCGTCAGGTCGACCAGCGCGTGCCGGGCGAACGAGACCAGCATGTGGTCGTAGAACCCGACCCCGGTCGAGACGTCGTGGCGACCGGTGCCGTCGAGGTCGACCTCGACGATCACCTTCGACTCGGACGTCTGCCGCTCGATGCGGGCTGTCCTGCTCATCGCTCCACCACTTCTGCCATCGGTCCTGCCATCACGTCGGTCAGCGCGCCTTCGAAGGCCGCCATCTCGCTAGGCGTCCCGACCGAGACCCGGAGCCACCCCTCGGGACCGGTCTCCCGGATCAGCACGCCGCGGTCGAGCAGCCCCTGCCAGACAGCATGTCGGTCGGCGAACCGGCCGAACAACACGTAGTTGGCGTCGGAGTCGGCCGCCTCGAGCCCGTTGTCGCGCAGCCACCCCACCGTCCGGTCCCGCTCGGCGCGCAGCTCGTCGACCTTCGCGAGCAGCTCCGGCGCGTGGCGGAGCGCCGCCAGCGCGGCCGCCTGGGTGACGGAGGAGAGGTGGTAGGGCAGGCGTACGACGCGCACGGCGTCGGCGATCGCGGGGTCGGCGGCGAAGTAGCCTAGCCGCAGCCCTGCGCCCGCGAACGCCTTGCTCATGGTGCGGGTCACGACGAGGTTGCGGTGGGACGCGAGCGACTCGAGGGCGCTCGGCACCCCGGCGCGCCGGAACTCGCCGTACGCCTCGTCGACGACGACGATCCCGTCCTGCCCGACGGCCTCGCAGAGCACGCCGACGGCCTCGGGCGGCAGCGCGGTGCCGGTCGGGTTGTTGGGGCTCGGAAGCAGGACGACGCTCGGCCGGACCTCCTCGACGAGGGCGCGGGCCTTGCCGAGGTCGAGCGAGAAGTCCTCCTCGCGGGTGCCGGCCACCCACTCGGTGAGGGTGTCGCGGGCGTACTCCGGATACATCGAGTACGTCGGCGCGAAGCTCACCACCGTGCGGCCCGGTCCGCCGAACGCCTGCAGCAGCTGCAGCATGACCTCGTTGGAGCCGTTGGCCGCCCACACCATCTCCGGCGTGACCGGCGCGTCCCGGCTGAGGTAGTCGGCGAGCGCCGTGCGCAGGGCAGTGAACTCCCGGTCGGGATAGCGGTTCAGCGTCACCGCCGCCTCGGAGACCGCCGCCGCGATGTCGGCGACGCACGCGGCCGAGGGACGGTAGGGGTTCTCGTTGACGTTGAGCTGCACGGGGACGTCGAGCTGAGGGGCACCGTAGGGCTCGATGCCGGCCAGCTCCGGCCGGATCGGCGGCCACGCCGACAGCCCGCTCGCAAGCTCGCTCGCGGTCATCGCCCGGCCCGCTCGAACCGCACGCGTACGGCGTCGGCGTGGCCCGGCAGGTCCTCGGCCTCGGCCAGGTCGATGACGTGGTCGGCGACCTTCGCGAGCCCCTCGCGGTCGTAGTCGACGACGTGGACGGACTTGGTGAAGGCGCGGACCGAGAGCCCCGAGGAGTGGCAGGCGCAGCCGCCGGTGGGCAGCACGTGGTTGGAGCCCGCGCAGTAGTCGCCGACCGAGGTGGGCGCGAAGGCCCCGAGGAAGACGGCGCCCGCGTTGCGCACCCGACCGGCGAGCACGTCGGCGTTCTGGGTCTGGATCTCGAGGTGCTCGGCGGCGTAGGCGTTGACGACGTCGAGGCCTTGGTCGAGGTCCCTGACCAGCACGATGCCGGACTGGCTGCCGCCCAGGGCAGCGCGGACCCGCTCGCCGTGCCGGGTGGCCGAGACCTGCTTGTCGAGCTCGGCCTCGACGTCGTCGGCGAGCCTGAGGCTGTCGGTGACCAGCACTCCGGCCGCCAGTGGGTCGTGCTCGGCCTCGGAGACCAGGTCGGCGGCGACGTAGCGCGCCTCCGCGGTCTCGTCCGCGAGGATCGCGACCTCGGTCGGACCCGCCTCGGAGTCGATGCCGACCTGCCCCTTGAGGAGCCGCTTGGCGGTGACGACGTAGATGTTGCCGGGGCCGGTGACGAGGTCGACGCGCCGGCACGGGCCGGCGCCGTAGGCGAACATCGCGATCGCCTGGGCGCCGCCGACGGCGTACACCTCCTCGACGCCGAGCAGCGCACAGGCCGCGAGGATCGTCGGGTGCGGGAGGCCGGAGAACTCCTTCTGCGGCGGCGACGCGAGCGCGATCGAGCCCACGCCGGCCACCTGCGCGGGGACGACGTTCATCAGCACGCTGGAGACCAGCGGCGCGAGCCCGCCCGGGACGTACAGGCCGACCCGACCGACCGGCACCTTGCGGTGGGTCACCGTCGCGCCCGGACCGAACTCGGTGACGGCGTCGGTCTCGAGCTCGTTCGTGCTGGCCGCGCGCAGCCGCGCGATCGACTCCTCCAGACCCGCGCGTACGGCGGGGTCGAGCTCGTCGAGGGCCTTCGTGAGCGCCTCGGTGGGGACCGCGATGTCGGTCTGCTCCACGCCGTCGAACCGCGCCGAGAACTCGAGGATCGCGTCGAGGCCGCGGTCGCGGACCGCGTCGGTGATCGGCTTGACCTGATGGCTGGCCGCCTCGACGTCGAACTCGGCGCGCGGGACGACGGCGCGGTAGTCGACAGACGCTGCCCCGGAACCGAGGCCGGCGTCGCGGAGGTCGATGCGGCGGATCATGGGCCCAAGTCTAGGCGGCGCGGCACGCGAGCGCCGAGCCGGTGACGGCTGCTGGACACCGGCGGCCGATAGGTTGGCAGACGTGACCCGGCTGCCGATGTTCCCGCTCAACACGGTGCTCTATCCGGGTGTGTCCCTCCCGCTGCACGTCTTCGAGGACCGCTACCGCGCGCTCGTCCACCACCTGCTCCGCATCGAGGACCCGGCCGAGCGGCTCTTCGGCTCGGTGGCGATCCGCGAGGGGTACGAGGTGGGCGACCAGGGCGCCCAGTCGCTCTACCGCGTCGGTGTGCTCCTGCAGCTGACCGAGGCGGAGGCGAACCCCGACGGCTCCTTCGAGATCGTCGCGCTGGGCCGCGGCCGCATCCGGATGGACCGGCTCGACCCGTCCGGCACCTATCCCGTCGCCGAGGTCGAGGAACTCGGCGAGCCCGAGGTCGAGGTCCCGCCCGAGGCGGTCGAGCGGGCGCGCGCCACGTTCACGGCGTACCGCGCGGCGATTCAGGAGTTCCGCACCGACCCGTTCTCGGGCTCGCTGCCGCAGGACCCCGAGTACCTCGCGTGGACGCTCTCGGCGACCACTCCCCTGCCCATGAGCGAGCGGCAGGCGCTGCTGGAGGCCGAGGACGCCGGCGTACGCCTCGCCATGGTGACCGGCCTGCTCCGCACCGAGCTGCGGGCGATGAACGTCATCCCCTCGCTGCCCGCCACCGAGGTGGCCCGGACCCGCTGGTCCCCGAACTGAGCGGGTCCTCGGTCAGTCGGTGCTCAGCCGCAGGAACGAGTGCACCGTGGTGCCGTCGTACGTGCTGCTCAGGCCCAGCGCCTTGAGCGGCTTGTAGTTGGCGACGTCGTCGGCGCTGCCGTCCTTCTCGACGACGCTGTCGAAGGCGTCGAAGTCGATGAAGAGGACCGCGGTGGCCTTGTCGGCGTCGGGTACGACGTCCTTGAACGCGGCCGTGCTGCTGAGCCCGCCGTCGTCGAGCAGGGACTTGCGGTACGTCGAGCTCGGGCCGATGGCGATCATGTCGCCGTCGCTGTCGGAGTCGAGGAAGCCCTCGTCGCTGGTGCCGATCGAGTCGCGGATCTTCTCGATGACGCTCTTGATGCCGTCGGGGTCGCCCTTGATCTTCAGCCCGAACGGGAGGTCCTCGGGTCCGGAGACGTTGTCGGGGTCGAAGTCACTGCCGACTGCGAGGGTGAGCCCGTCGCCGAGCAGGGTGTTGATGTCGTCGGGGATCGCGAGACCGGTCTGCTGGGAGAGCTGGTCCTCGATCGACCCGGCGTCGAAGCCATCGCCGCACATCGAGCCGATGCTCGAGATGAGCTGGTCGAACCAGTCGCCGTCGACGCTGATGCCGAGGGCGACGGCGGTGTCGTCGGGGAGGCCGCCGACGAGGTCACCGGCCTCGTCGCTCGCGCCGCTGGTCTTGCCGAGGTCGGAGGCGGCCTCGAGCTCGACGCCGTCGTCCTCGAAGCGGAGGGTCGCGGCGGCGCCCTGGAAGCTCTCGAGCGAGCTCTTCAGGCTCGCGATCGCACCCTTGCCGTCCTCCAGCCCCGGGCAGGCCTCTCCCATCAGGGCGTCGGGGCCCTGACTGTCGCCGTAGTAGTCGGTCCCGTAGTCGTCGTCCAGCGTCCCGTCGGAGAGCTCGCCGAGCAGACCGGAGTACTCGTCGAGCGCCTTGGACGCCATCTCCCCGGCGTCCGGCGCGGCGTAGGCGGTGAGCGCACCGGGGTCGCCGACCTTGTCCATCCAGTCGGAGTACGTGTCGTCGTCGGAGAGCTTGGCCGAGTCGGTCGCGTCGACGACCTTGTCGAGGCTGGCCTGGTCCTTGCTGACGACCACCCAGCCGTCGGTGACCTCACCGGCGAGCTTGCCGGAGCTGCAGTCCTTCAGCTTGGTCAGCTCGTCCTTCGCCTTGTCGTCGTCGGTCGAGGCGACCACCGCGACCGGAACCGGGTCGCCGCTCACGTCGACGCCGGCGACTGCCGCCTGGTGGCCGAGCCACGGCGCGAAGTCCTTCTCCCAGGAGAGCCCGTCGCACACGTCGCCGGCATCGTCGAGCATCGACGTCACGAGCTTCTGCCCGAGGTCGGTGCCGTCCCCGAGGTCTCCCAGGTCCGCGTCGTCGGCGAGGCCGGGGAACTTCTTGAGGAGCGAGATCGCGCCGCCCGCCTTGCTGAGGTCGACACCGGCGTACGCGAACGTCGAGGCCGGCAGCGCATCGGCCGGCGTGGGGTCGTCGCCGCCGAGGAGCGACGCGGCGGCGAACGCCCCGCCACCAACGAGGGCGGCAGCGGCCACGACGGCGCCGGTCCCGATCAGCCACTTCCGGGTGTTGCGTGGGCCGCGCTGGCCACCGCCGCCGAACGACGCGTACTCGGGCGAGGAACCCGGCGGCGGTCCAGGCGGAGGACCTGATGGTGGACCCGATGGTGGACCGTACGGCGGCGGGCCGAACGGAGGCTGCTGGTCGGACACGTCCGGAGCCTACCCCGCGCGAGACCCCTCAACCCTCCGTTTCGGGCGGAGCAACAGGAAGACCGCCATCAGGGCGATGAGAGCGCCCGCCGGGCAGGCGAGCACGATCCATCGGGAGCCCAGCCGCAGCGTGTCGGGGAGGACGGTGCCGTCGGGCGCCGAGCGGGCGAGCGGGTCGGGGTTCGCGGCCGCCAAGCCGGTCGCGACGGCGTACGCCAGCAGGCCCGCGCCCACCGAGGCGACGACGACCGCGGCCAGCGTGGCGTACTCCTCGCGGTCGAGGAACAAGGCGGCCACCGCACCGAGCAGGACCCCGGCGGCGACCGCGACCACGACGAACCAGCCCACGCCCGAGAAGACCGCCTGGTCGGTGTTCTGGGCGAGGATGACCGGATCGGTGGAGCGGAGCCCGCGGTACCAGACGTGGTTGACCACCATGCCGTCCGGCGGCGACCACAGCAGGTGGACCAGCAGGCCGCCGGCGGCGCCGAGCACCGCGCCCAGCACGAGGACGGCGAGGACCTGGAGCGCGACGGGACGCGAGAGCCGGAACCGGGACGGAGGGCCGCCCTCGGCCGCGATCGGCGGGGGCGGTGGTGCTGTCAACTGGTCAGGCATCCGGGTCCAAGAAGCTGCTTGAGATCGGCGAAGAGCGCGGGCGTCGGCGTCACCCGCAGCCGGTCGTCGAGCTTCATGACCCGGGTGGACTCCCGCGTCAGCAACCGTAGCCGGACCTCGGTCACGCCAGGATGGGTGGCCAGCACGTCACGCAGCGAGGACACCACCGGGGGCGTGCAGCGCGTGGACGGCAGGCTGATCACCACCGGCCCGCTCGGACCGCCGGGCCCGCCGGTGAGATCGGGCACCGTCACCTCCTGGCCGCGCAGCTCCGGCTGGTCCTTGTCGCGGGACAGCTGGCCCTTGACCCGGACGATCGCGTCCTCGACCAGGTGCGGAGCCGCAAGCTGGTAGTTGCTCGGGAAGAGCAGCACCTCGATCGCGCCGTCGAGGTCCTCGAGGGTGATGGTCGCCCACGCGTCGCCGCGCTTGGTGATCTTGCGGTTGACGGCGGTGATCAGGCCGCAGACCGTCACGGTCGTGTTGTGGGGCCGGTCCTCATCGAGCATCAGCTCGCCGATCGTGCAGTCGGTGCCGTTGGCGAGGACGTGCTCGAGGCCGAGCAGCGGGTGGTCGGAGACGTAGAGCCCCAGCATGTCGCGCTCGTGGCCGAGCAGCGTCATCTTGTCCCACTCGTCGAGGTCGGGGATCGTCACCGAGACGCCGAAGCCGTTGCCGCCGCCGTCGTCGAGCCCGCCGAAGAGCGAGTCCTGGCCGATCGCCTCGTTCTTCTTGATGTCGACGTACTGGTCGATCGCGGTCTCGTGGACGGCGATGAGCGCGCGCCGCTTGTGCTTGAGGTCGTCGAAGGCGCCCGCCTTGATGAGCGACTCCACCACCCGCTTGCTGCAGACCTGCTGCGGGACCTTGTCGAGGAAGTCGTTGAAGTCCTCGTAGCGGCCCTTCTCCTCGCGGGCGTGGACGATGCCGTCGACCACGCCGGCGCCGACGTTGCGGATCGCGCCGAGGCCGAACCGGATGTCGTTGCCCACCGGGGTGAAGTTGTGCTGGGACTCGTTGACGTCGGGGGGCAGGACCTGGATCTTGAGCCGACGGCACTCGTTGAGGTAGATCGCCGACTTGTCCTTGTCGTCGCCCACCGAGGTGAGCACGGCCGCCATGTACTCCTGTGGGTAGTTGGCCTTGAGGTAGGCCGTCCAGTACGACACCAGGCCGTAGGCCGCGGAGTGCGCCTTGTTGAACGCGTAGTCGGAGAACGGCAGCAGGATGTCCCAGAGCGTCTTCACGGCGTCCATGGAGTAGCCGCGCTCCCGCATCCCCGCCGAGAAGCCCTCGAACTGCTTGTCCAGCTCGGCCTTCTTCTTCTTGCCCATCGCGCGGCGGAGGATGTCCGCCTGTCCGAGGCTGTAGCCGGCGAGCCTCTGGGCGATCGCCATGACCTGCTCCTGGTAGACGATCAGGCCATAGGTCTCGCCCAGGATGTCCTCGAGTGGCTCGGCCAGCTCGGGGTGGATCGCGACGACCTCCTCCTTGCCCGTCTTGCGTCGGGCGTACTTGTTGTGGGAGTCGGCGCCCATCGGGCCCGGGCGGTAGAGCGCGCCCACCGCGGAGATGTCCTCGAAGCTGTCCGGCTGCATCGCCCGGAGCAGCGCGCGCATCGGCCCGCCGTCGAGCTGGAAGACGCCGAGCGTGTCGCCCCGCTGGAGCAGCCTGTAGGTGTTCTCGTCGGTGAGCGGGAGGTCCTCGAGGACGACCTGCTCGTCGCGGTTGATCTCGATGTTGACCAGGGCATCCTGGAGGATCGTGAGGTTGCGCAGCCCCAGGAAGTCCATCTTGATGAGCCCGAGGGTCTCGCAGGTCGGGTAGTCGAACTGCGTGATCATGGCGCCGTCTGAGGGGCGCTTGAGCATCGGGATGATGTCGATGATCGGGTCGCTCGACATGATGACGCCGGCCGCGTGCACGCCCCACTGCCGCTTCAGGCCCTCGATGCCCATGGCGGTGTCGACGACCCGCTTGACGTCGGGGTCGGCGTCGTAGAGCTGCCGGAACTCGCCGGCCTCGCCGTAGCGCGGGTGCTCGGGGTCGAAGATCTTGGGCAGCGGGATGTCCTTGCCCATCACCGCCGGCGGCATCGCCTTGGTGATCTTGTCACCCATCGCGAACGGGTAGCCGAGGATGCGGCTGGAGTCCTTGACCGCCTGCTTCGACTTGATGGTGCCGTAGGTGACGATGTAGCTCACCCGGTCGTCGCCGTACTTCTCGGTGACGTACCGGATCACCTCGGAGCGGCGGCGGTCATCGAAGTCGATGTCGAAGTCGGGCATCGAGACGCGGTCGGGGTTGAGGAAGCGCTCGAAGATCAGCCCGTGCTCGAGCGGGTCGAGGTCGGTGATGCGCATGCAGTACGCCACCATCGAGCCCGCCCCGGAGCCACGGCCGGGACCGACCCGGATGCCGTGGTCCTTCGCCCAGTTGATGAAGTCGGCGACCACCAGGAAGTAGCCGGAGAACCCCATCTGGGTGATGATGCCGAGCTCGTACTGGGCCTGCTTGCGCACCCGGTCCGGGACGCCGTCGGGGTAGCGGAAGTGCAACCCCTTCTCGACCTCCTTGACCAGCCAGGAGTCCTCGTTCTCCCCCGGCGGGCAGGGGAAGCGAGGCATGTACTTCCCCACGCCCTCGGAGAACTCGACGTCGCAGCGCTCGGCGATCCACAGGGTGTTGTCGCAGGCCTCGCGCAGGTCGTACTTGTCGACCCAGAGGGCGCGCATCTCCTCGGCGGACTTCACGTAGTAGCCGTCGCCGGAGAAGGCGAACCGCTGGCCGGGGCCGTCGCCGGCCGGGATGTCCATCGTCGAGCCGGAGTTGATGCACAGCAGGTGCTCCTGCGCGGCCGCGTCCTCCCGCATGACGTAGTGGGAGTCGTTGGTCGCGAGCAGCGGGATACCGAGATCCTTGCCGAGCCGCAGCAGGTCGTCGCGGACACGGTTCTCGATGTCGAGACCGTGGTCCATCAGCTCGAGGAAGTAGCTGTCCTTGCCGAGGATGTCCTGGAACTCCCCGGCTGCCTTGCGGGCCGCGTCGTAGTTGCCGTGGCGCAGGTGGACCTGGATCTCGCCGGAGGGGCACCCGGTGGTGCCGATGATCCCCTCGCTGTGCTGGGCGAGCAGCTCGCGGTCCATGCGCGGCTGCTTGAAGTAGCCGTCCCGCCATGACCCGGTGGAGAGCCGGAAGAGGTTGTGCATGCCGGCCGTCGACTCCGACAGCAGCGTCATGTGGGTGTAGGCGCCGCGTGCCGACACGTCGTCGGGCCCGCCGTCGTAGAAGTTGACGCCCTTGCGCTCGAACCGGCTGATGCCGGGCGTGAAGTAGGCCTCGATGCCGATGATCGGCTTGACCCCCGCGGCCCTGGCCTTGGTGTAGAACTCGTAGGCCCCGAACAGGTTGCCGTGGTCGGTCATCGCGATCGCCGGCATCCCGAGCTCCGCCGCCCGGTCCGCCATGGCGCCGAGCCGCGCAGCGCCGTCCAGCATGGAGTACTCCGTGTGGACGTGGAGGTGGACGAAGGAGTCCTTGGATCCGGCCGACATGGAGCGGGCGCCTCCTCGAGGTCGTTCGTTGGGCGGAGCGGGTGCGGCGGCAGGGTGTCACTGGGCCGTGACGAGCGTCCTGGGGGAAGGGCTTCACACTATCGTCCGAGCACTCGTCGTGGCGCCATTGCCGAGCGTGTCAGGGAGCACCGACAGTTTCCGCGACCGCGCCTCACATAGGGATCCTGTGGATCTGCTGAAGAGTCACCGAGAAACCGGGCTCCGGAGCGCGGCCGGGTCTACCTTCGTCAGGGAGTGCCCCGGTTCGTGGTTCCCGAGCGCCCCGGACCGGGGCACCGCCATTCCATCCGGATGTCGGGCTGCCTCTCCTCGTTGCCCGAGCCGTCGGTGCGCTCGACCTCGACCAGACCGTGGCGGGCGTAGAACGCCCGCGCCGGCGCGTTGGTCTCGAAGACCCAGAGCCCGAAGCCGTCCGGGCGCAGCGACTTCACCAGGTCCAGCAGGGCCCCACCGAGCCCGGCGCCCTGCGCGTCCGGGCGGACGTAGAGGTCGTCCAGCCAGGTCGAGGTGAAGCGGGCGTACGCCGCGACCTCGCCGTCGACCTCGGCCACCCACGTCTCGTCGACGCGGAGCCGCGAGGCGAGCCAGTCGCGCACCTCCTCGTCGGGATGGACGCCCGGCGGCATCGCACCGCGTACGACGGCGTCCTGGCGAGCCGCCAGGTGGACGTCGGCGACCCGATCCGCGTCGGCGGGCTCGGCGGGTCTAATGACTGTCGCGGATGACATCGAGCGCGTGCTGGAGGTCGTCGGGGTAGGCCGACTCGTAGGTGACGTAGTCACCCGTCTCGGGGTGCTCGAAGCCGAGCCGGACTGCGTGCAGCCACTGCCGCTCCAGACCCACCTTGCGGGCGAGCACCGGGTCGGCGCCGTACGTCAGGTCGCCCACGCACGGATGCTTCAACGCGCTCATGTGGACCCGGATCTGGTGGGTGCGGCCGGTCTCGAGGTGGATCTGCAGCAGGCTCGCGAACCGGTGTGCCTCGAGCGTCTCGTAGTGAGTGACCGAGTGCCGGCCATCGGCCATGACCGCGAACTTGTAGTCGTACCTCGGGTGCCGCCCGATCGGGGCGTCGATGGTGCCCTCGAGGGGGTCGGGATGGCCCTGGACGAGGGCGTGGTAGGTCTTGTCGACGGTGCGGTGCCGGAAGGCGTTCTTGAGCACCGAGTAGGCGTGCTCCGACTTCGCGATCACCATGACGCCCGACGTGCCGACGTCCAGCCGCTGAACGATCCCCTGCCGCTCGCTGGCACCGCTCGTCGAGATCCGGAAGCCGGCGCCGGCGAGGTGACCGACGACGGTCGGGCCGGTCCACCCGGGCGAGGGATGGACGGCGACGCCGACGGGCTTGTCGATCACGACGATGGCGTCGTCGTCGTGGATGATCTTGATGCCCTCGACGATCTCGGGAACCACCGCGAGCGGGTCGACGGCGGCCGGGATGGTCACCTCCAGCATCGAGCCCGCCATCACGCGGTCGCTCTTCGCGACCGACGCGCCGTCGACGAGCACGGTGCCGGCAGCGATGAGCTCTGCCGCCCTGGTCCGGGAGAGGCCGAACAACCGGGCGATGGCCGCGTCGACCCGTTCCCCCTCGAGACCTTCGGGGACCAGCAGGGTGCGTTGGTCGGCGTGGCCTAAGCTCACCGGTGGCCCTCCTCGCCGTCCGTCACGTCCGGCCGCGCGGCGTCACCACCCAACCTGACCCCGCGGTAGGCGAGCACGAGGATGAGGACTGCCGCCACCGTGATGCAGGTGTCGGCGACATTGAAGATCGGCCAGTGCGGGAGCTCCAGGAAGTCCACGACGTGACCATGGAACGAGCGCGGCTCGCGCGCGACCCGGTCGACGAGGTTGCCGACGATGCCGGCGAAGAGGAAGCCCAGCGCGACGCCCCACGCCCGGCTGGCGGCCCTCATCGCGAAGTAGATCGTCACGATCGCGGCCACGATCGCCAGCGCCGTGAAGAACCCGGTGTGGGACGTGCCGGTGCTGAACGCGGCCCCCGGGTTGCGGGTGAGGTCGAGTCGCAGCAGCGACCCGACGACCTCCTGCGGGTGGCCCGGCGTCAGCGAGGCCACCGCCCAGACCTTCGTCAGCTGGTCGACCGCCAGCAGCGCGACGGCGACGGTGACGAAGAGCAGCCGTGCCTGAGGCCGGCGTACGGTCGGGGTGCTGGTGTCGGTCTCGTCGGTGCCGTCCGCGTCGCTCAGCGACGCTCCTCTCGCTGCTTGCATGTCATGCACAGTGTCGCACGCGGGAAAGCCATCAGCCGCATCTTGCCGATCGGCTCCCCGCACGACTCGCAGATGCCGTAGGTGCCGTCGGCGAGGTAGGTGAACGCACGCTCGATCTGGGCCAGCTTGTCGCGCTCGCTGTTGACCACGGTGAGCTCGTGGTCGCGCTCGAAGGTCGCCGAGCCGACGTCGGCCTGGTCCTGTCCGGCGCCGTCACCCGAGTCGCGCATGAGGCCCGACAGCTCGGCCTCCTGCGCCGCGAGCACCTCGAGGCTGTGGGTGCGCATCTGGTTCAACTCGGCGATGACCTCGTCGAGCTCCTCCTGGGTCCACGGCTCCTCGCCGTCCTTGACCTTGAGGGACTCCGGAGAGACCACACCGGTGGTCGCCTTCTTCGCCACGGCACTCGCTTTCTTGGTCGGCGCGGCCTTCCGGCTCCGCGCTGGGGTGGTGGAACTGCTCGACTTTCCTGATCCCGGAGCGGTCCCGCGCGCTCCAACCCGCGCACCGGTCCGGTTGTTCCCGCTCCCCGCCTTCTTCGCACCGGTCTTCTTGGCGGCGGTCTTCTTGGCGGCGGTCTTCTTGGCGGCGGCCGAGGCGGCTCGGCCCTCTGCAAACGTGCGCCTAGGGGCCATGGCAACCCCCTCCCTCCTGCCGTGGCTGCCCTCGCCCCGATGCGCAAGACAGCGTGCGGGGAGGGTAGCCGCTAGCGGAGCGCCACTCAACCAACTCGCCGGGAACGGCGCACCGCTGTCCGAGGGGTGAAATGCAGCGGTGGAATTGCAGGGCTGAAATGCGACCGACCGGCCCCGTGGGGCCGGTCGGTGCTGGGTGGGTCAGCGGGTGGGCGTCAGCCCTCCTCCTCGCCGAGGATCGAGCGGAGGCGCTTGGGCGCCGGCGGGGCGTCCTCGGTGGCCTGGCCGCTGGGAGCCTGGCTGTCGCCGGAGGAGTTGTTGAGCGCCTCGAGCTGCTGGGTGAAGTAGCTCTTCAGGCGGGAGCGGTACTCGCGCTCGAAGGAGCGGAGGTTCTCCACCTCGGCGGTGAGCTTGTCCTTCTCGCGCTCGAGGTCACCGAAGAGCTGCTGGCGGCGCTCGGCGGTCTCCGAGTCGAGCATCTGCGCGCGGGTGCGGGCGTCGGCCTCCATCCGGTCGGCCTTCTCCTTGGACTCGGCCTCGAGCCGCTCGGCCTTGGTGCGGGCCTCGCCGACGATCTTGTCCGCGTCGTTCTTGGCCGTCTCGATGAGCGCGTCGTGGTTGCGCGTCGCGAGCTCCAGGAGCCGGGCGGCGGCGTTGGAGGCCTCGGGGACGGTCTCGACCCGGATGGTCTCCACGGCTCCGGTCGCGGCGCCGGCGGGAGTCGTCGGCGCGGTGACGGGCTCGGGGGCGGCGGGCTTCGGCGCGGGCGTGGGCTCGGGCGCCGGGGTCGGCGCGAACGAGGCGCTGCCACCGGACTGGGCCGCACTGAGCTTGGACCGGAGGTCGTCGTTCTCCTTGGTGAGGCGCGCCAGCTCTGCCTCGACCTCGTCGAGGAACTGGTCCACCTCGCCCATGTCATAGCCCTCACGGAGCCGGACGGGAGTAAAGCGCTTGTTGCTCACGTCCTCTGGCGTCAGTGGCATGACCTCACCCATTCATTGCTCGGTTGTGTACGTCGGTGTGACGCGCTCGGATGGCGCGGCACGGGTCGTGCTTGTCGAAACTCTAGCGCCTGCTGGGGCAGCCGGAGTCGACGGTCGGCCTGCGGGGCTCAGCTCTGGTTGAAGAAGCCGCCCTCGGCGAGGCGCTGCTTGTCCTCCGCCGCGACCGTCACGTTGGGAGGCGAGAGCAGGAAGACCTTGTTGGTGACCCGTTCGATGTCGCCGCGCGTCGCGAAGATCAGGCCGGCCGCGAAGTCGACGAGCCGCTTGGCGTCGGCATCGTCCATCTCGCTGAGGTTCATGATCACCGGAGTGCCCTCGCGGTAGTTCTCACCCACCTGCCGCGCCTCGTTGTAGGTCGTCGGGTGCAGGGTGACGATCCGGGAGAGCTCGGCCACCGACGGCACGACCTGAGGGCGGCGCCGCTCGGCGATGTCGGCGACCGGAGCGGGCCGCGGCTCGCGGGGTGCCCGGGCGCTGGTGCGCGCGACAGCCGCCGGCTCCTGGACGTGGGTGTGGTCCTCGCTGCCCTCGTAGGCGTCGAACTCGTCGTCGTACCGGCCCGTGTCCTCGAGCAGGCCGAGGTACTCACCGATCCTGCGCATCGCGCCGCTCATGGCTGTCTCACTTCCGGTCTGGTGGAACTGTTTCGGACACTACTTGACAGGCGGCCTCGAACCGAGCACCGCAGACCCGACACGCACGTGTGTCGCGCCGTGGGCGATCGCCTGCTCGAGGTCGCCGCTCATCCCGGCCGAGAGCCGGGTCGCTGCGGGGTGCTGGCCGACGAACTCGGCCCTGATCTCTGCCAGACGGGCGAACGCCGCGTCGGGGTCCTCCCCCAGCGGCGCCACCGCCATCAGGCCGGCGAGGTGGAGCATCCCGGCCTCCTCGACGGCCGACGCCAGGGCCGGCAGGTCCTCGGGTGCAGCACCGGCCCGGCCCTCGCGGTCCGGCGGGTCCAGGCTCACCTGGAGCAGCACGTCCACCGGGTGGGACCGCTCGTGGGCTCCTCGCTGCAGGCCGCCGACCAGCTTGAGCCGGTCGACCGACTCGACGACGTCGGCGTACGACGCCACCGCGGCCGCCTTGTTGCTCTGAAGCCGGCCGATGAAGTGCCACCGCAGCGCCAGGTCGGCGCACTCCGCGGCCTTCGCCTGCGCCTCCTGGTGGCGGTTCTCGCCGACGTCGGTGACGCCGAGGTCGGCGAGGATGCGGACGTCGGAGGCTGGGAAGAACTTGGCGACGACGACGAGCCCGATCTCCTCCGGCGCGCGGCCGGCCTTGTCGGCGGCGGTCTCGATCCGCTCCCGGACGGCGGCCAGGCCGGCGGCGATCTCCTCGGAGCGTGCGGTCACGAGGCGCTCCGCAGCCGGATGACGCCGGCGAGACGACCGGACGTGGCGCCGTCGCGCCGGTAGGAGTAGAGGTCGGGCGACTCCCGGGTGCAGCGTGCGGCGTCGACCACGGTCACCCCGGCCCGCTCCAACTGGGCGCGTACGCCGGCTCCGATGTCGAGGCTGGGAGTGCCCCACGAGGTCGTCGCCCGGCTGGCCGGCTCGATCGCGGCGACCTCGTCCTGCATCTCCTGCGGAACCTCGTAGCACCGGCCGCAGACGTGTGGCCCGACCCACGCGGTGATCTCCTCCGCGCCGAGGTCGCGCATCCGTGACACGGTCGCGGTGGCCGCGCCCTTGGCGAGGCCGGGGCGGCCGGAGTGGACGGCGCCGATCACGCCCGCCGTCTCGTCCGCCAGCAGGACCGGCACGCAGTCGGCGGCTCTGACCAGGAGCACGACGTCAGGATCGGTGGTGACGATCCCGTCGCAGTGCGGCCGGGTGCCGGGGGCCGCCAGCGCGACCTCGCTGCCGTGGACCTGGTAGAGGTCGGCCAGCCGAGCTCCCGGAGCGAAGTCGGCGAGAAGCCGCCGGTGGTTCTCCTTCTTGGCGACCTCGTCG
Source organism: Nocardioides asiaticus (assembly GCF_040049175.1). Taxonomy (NCBI): domain Bacteria; kingdom Bacillati; phylum Actinomycetota; class Actinomycetes; order Propionibacteriales; family Nocardioidaceae; genus Nocardioides; species Nocardioides asiaticus. Next base: position 206,586 of record NZ_JBDZDM010000001.1, read on the forward strand.
TCGGGACCCGAGACCGCCAGGTTGAGCTCGGCGAAGGGCGCAGCACTGACCCCGCCGTACCTGTCGGTGAAGGCCAGGTCGACGGGGCCGAGGCTGGTGCGGAAGGAGTACATACTCTCCTGATACCCGGGTGCTGGTTACTTCAGGAAGTCCGGGACGTCGAGGTCGTCGTCGTCGAAGTCGACCGACGGCGCGGGCCGCTTGGGCGGGTTGGTCGCCGCGGGTGCCGGAGCGGGCGGCGGGGTGCTGGGCGCGGCCGGCTTGGACGCCGGGCGCTGGGCGGTGTCCTCGCTGCGCTTGGTGGCCACCGCCGCGACGGCCGCGCGGGTCTCCTCCTGGCTCTGCTGCGGCCGGGCCTGCGTCATCTGGCCGAGCGCGCTCTGGCCCTCGCGACGCTTCGGCATCCCGCCGTCGAAGCCGGCGGCGATGACCGTGACCCTGACCTCGTCGCCGAGCGCGTCGTCGATGGTCGCGCCGAAGATGATGTTGGCCTCCGGGTGGACCGCGTCGGCCACCAGCGCAGCGGCCTCGTTGATCTCGAAGAGGCCGAGGTCGGAGCCGCCGGCGATCGACAGGAGCACACCGTGGGCGCCGTCGATGCTGGCCTCGAGGAGCGGGCTGCTCACGGCCATCTCGGCCGCCTCGACCGAGCGGTTGTCGCCGCGGGCCGAGCCGATGCCCATCAGTGCCGAGCCGGCGTTGGACATCACCGACTTCACGTCGGCGAAGTCGAGGTTGATCAGGCCCGGGGTGGTGATCAGGTCGGTGATGCCGGAGACACCTTGGAGGAGCACCTGGTCGGCCTGGCGGAAGGCGTCCATCACCGAGACGTTGCGGTCGCTGATCGACAGCAGCCGGTCGTTCGGGATGACGATGAGGGTGTCGACCTCCTCGCGGAGCCGGGCGATGCCGTCCTCCGCGGAGTTCGCGCGCCGCTTCCCCTCGAACGCGAACGGGCGGGTGACGACACCGATCGTCAGGGCGCCGAGGCTCCGGGCGATCCGCGCGACGACGGGTGCGCCGCCGGTGCCGGTGCCACCGCCCTCGCCGGCCGTCACGAAGACCATGTCGGCCCCCTTGAGGACCTCCTCGATCTCGTCGGCGTGGTCCTCGGCGGCCTTCGAGCCGACGTCCGGGTTGGCGCCGGCGCCGAGGCCGCGGGTGAGCTCCCGGCCGATGTCGAGCTTGACGTCCGCGTCGCTCATCAACAGCGCCTGGGCGTCGGTGTTGATGGCGATGAACTCGACCCCCTTGAGGCCGACCTCGATCATCCTGTTGACGGCGTTGACCCCACCGCCACCGATGCCGACGACCTTGATGATCGCCAGGTAGTTCTGTGCAGCTCCCACGGTGGTCGCCCCTTCGATCCTCTTGCGCTGGTGTTGCTTCTTGCTTGGGTGCTTGTTTCCCTGCGTCTCGTCGGCGTGTCCCTCAACCCTTACCCTCAGCCTGAGGGTTATAGTTATGTCAACCTCGCCGTGTTCAGAACAGTAGGCAGACGCACGCCGTCGCATCGGCGCGACACGCGGGCACGACCCGAGATCGGCCGACGGATCCGGCGTACGCCGTGCTACTGGCCGGGCGTGACGACCGGCTGGCCCGGCACGGAGACGTCGTACTTCCCCGCCTTGGGGTTCGACTTCAGCAGCGCGAGCAGGACCGCCGCCTTGGCGTCGGAGTCGGTCGCGCCGCCCCAGACCACGGTGCGGCCGTCGCGGAGCGAGAGGGAGATGTCGTCGACGGTGGTCACCAGGACGTGGTCGACCCGCTGGTCGAGGGCGGGCGGCAGGGCGGCGGCTACCTTGGCCGCCTCGCTGAGCGCCTGGGAGTCGGTCCCGGTGCTGCTCGTGACCCGCGGCAGGCCGGCGGGTGCCTTCGCGTAGTGCCAGAACACCGCGCCGCTGCTGTCCAGTGCGCGCAGCCGGCCGCCGATCGAGACGACGGCGACCGGGGTCCGCTCGGTGACCTTGATGAGGATCTTGTCGGGCCACTCGCGCGAGACGTCGACCGACTTCACGACCGGGAGGTTGGCGAGCACCCGGAGGCGTACGCCGTCGAGGTCGGCGGTGAGCAGCGGGTCGCCGAGGGGTACGTCGGCGAACTGCTCGACCTGCGCGGGAGTCGCCATCGTGAGGTCGCCCTCGACGTCGGCGCCCTTGACCTGCAGCCAGCTCGAGAAGTAGGCCGCCCAGATGCCGACGCAGAGCAGCACGATGACGAGCAGCAGCGCGATGACCCACTTCCAGGCCAGGAAGCGGCGTCGCCACTGCCGGCGCGCGAACCGCCGCCGGCTGCGCAGCGTCGCCTTGTCGACCGCGGGCTTGCCGCCCTCGACCGCCACCGATCCCCCCGACGCCGCTCCGGCGTCACGGGCCCCCTTCGACCAGCGCTTCCTAGCCACGCCCCTCCCGCTGCAGCAGCTCGAGCACGCGCGGCCCGACGTCGGTGACGTTGCCGGCGCCGAGCGTGACGACGAGGTCGCCGGGTGCGGCCCGACGGACCAGCTCCTCCGCGGCCTCCGCGACGCCGGGTACGAACGCCACGTGCTCGGCGGGGAGCGGCACGGCGTCGGCCACCAGCTGCCCGGTGACGTCCGGGTCGGGCTCCTCGCGCGCCAGATAGATGTCGAGGACGACGACCTCGTCGGCGGCGCCCAGTGCCCGGCCCATCTCCTCGCCGAAGATCCTGGTGCGCGACACCATGTGGGGCTGGAAGGCGACCACGAGGCGCCCCTCCCCCGCGACGCCGCGCGCGGCCGCGAGGTCACCCGCGATCTCGGCGGGGTGGTGCGCATAGCTGTCGTAGACGCGTACGCCGCCGGCCTCGCCCTTGTGCTCCATCCGACGCCGGGTCCCGGTGAAGCTCTCCAGCCCGGCCTTGAGCAGGTCGAAGGAGTAGCCCAGCCTCAGGCCCACGGTCAGCGCCGCCAGCGCGTCGGCGACGTAGTGGCGGCCGGGGATCTGCAGGGTGACCCGGCCGAGCTCGCCGTAGAAGTCCGGGGGCACGCCGCGATCGACGACGGTGAACGCCGTGGTCGTCCCGCGCTGCACGACGTCGACGGCGCGGACGTCGGCGAGGTCGGACTCCCCCACCCCGACGAACCTGCGGCCGAGCGAGGCAGCGACGTGGCGCAGGTCGGCGGCGCCCGGGTCGTCGACGACCGCGACGACGAAGCCGTCGGGGTCGATGCGGCCGACGAACTGCGCGAAGCCCTCGCGGTAGGCCTCTTCCGTGCCCCACTGGTCGAGGTGGTCGGCCTCGACGTTGGTGACGATCGCGGCGTACGGCTTGTAGACGAGGAACGCGCCGTCGCTCTCGTCGGCCTCGGCGACGAAGAGGTCCGACCCGCCCTCCGCGGCGTTCGTGCCGCTCGCCGACAGCTCGCCGCCGACGGCGTACGTCGGGTCGGCGCCGGCCGCCTGCAGCGCGACGGTGAGCAGCGAGGTGGTGGTGGTCTTGCCATGGGTGCCGGCGACGGCCAGCACCCGCCGGCCCGCCATGACCGAGGCGAGCCCCGCCGAGCGCGGGTAGACGCGGAGGCCGAGGCGGAGTGCCTCGACGTACTCGGGGTTGTCCTCGCGGATCGCTGTCGACACGACCAGGGTGTCGACGTCGCGGACGTGCTCGGCGGCGTGGCCGACGTGGACGGTCGCTCCCGCCTCGCGCAGATGGTCGAGGACGGGACTGTCCGCGCCGTCGCTGCCGGACACCTCGATGCCGCGCGCGAGCATGATCCGGGCGATCGCCGAGAGTCCCGCGCCGCCGATGCCGATGAAGTGCACGCGACCGAGCTGCTCGGCGGGCAGGATCGTCTCCGGGACGGGGATCCTCATTTGACTCCCCCGGCCGACGCGGCCTCGACGACGATCCGGGCGAGCTTGTCGTCGGCGTCGCGCGGGATCAGCGCGCTCGCTGCCCGCGACATCGCAGCCAGCCGCTCCGGGTCGGCGGCGAGCGCCGGGACGCGCGCGGCGACCCACTCCGGGGTCAGCTCCGCGTCGGCCACGAGCACCGCGCCCCCGGCGTCGACGACCGGCTTGGCGTTGAGCGCCTGCTCGCCGTTGCCGATCGGGAGCGGGACGAAGACGGCGGGCAGGCCGACCGCGGCCGCCTCGGTCACGCTGTTGGCCCCTGCCCGGCAGACCATCAGGTCGGCGGCGGCGAGGGCGTAGTCCATCCGGTCGACGTAGTTGACGACGCGGTAGGGCACCCCGGTGTGGGGCGCGGCCGCCTCGTTCTTGGGGCCGACGACGTGGAGGACCTGGACACCGGCCTCGGCGAAGGCCGGGGCCGCGGCGAGGATCGACTCGTTGAGCCGGCGGGCGCCCTGGGAGCCGCCGGTCACGACCACGGTGGGCCGGTCGGCGTCGAGCCCGAAGAAGTCCCGCGCCTCGGCGCGCAGGGCCGCGCGGTCGAGCGCCGAGATCATCCGCCGGATTGGCAGACCGACGTACTCCGCCTTCGGGAGCTTGGTCTCCGGGAAGCTCACCGCGACGCGAGTGGCGGCCCGGGCGCCGATCTTGTTGGCGATGCCGGGCAGGGCGTTGCCCTCGTGGACGACGATCGGGACGTGCCGCCTGCGGGCGGCGAGGTAGGCCGGGACGGAGACGTAGCCGCCGTAGCCGACGACCACGTCGGGCTCGACCCGGTCGAAGACGGCGTACGTCGCCTTGACGGCGCCGCGCAGGTTGGCCGGCACGTGCAGCAGCTCACCGGAGAGCCGCCGCGGCAGCGGCACGGGCGGGATCAGCTCGAGCGGGTAGCCCGCGGCGGGGATGACGGTGGTCTCCAGCCCGCGCGGGGTGCCGAGGCAGGTGACCTCGACGGTGGAGTCGAGCCGGCGCAGCGCGTCGGCGGTGGCGAGCAGGGGCGAGGTGTGGCCGGCGGATCCGCCGCCCGCGAGAAGGACCTTCATCGTGATGCGAAATCTACCGACCGGCGCTGACACCCGCGGAGCGGGACTTCCTGCGCTGGGCGAGGGCCGCGGCGGCCTCGGGCTCGCGGCGCGCGAAGCCCACCACGAGGCCCAGCGCGACCAGGGACGGGAGCAGCGCCGAGCCGCCGTAGGAGACCAGCGGGAGGGGGATCCCGATCACCGGCAGCAGGGTGAGCACCATGCCCACGTTGATCATCATCTGGCCGATCAGCCAGACCACCACCCCGAAGGTGAGGTAGCGCGCGAACGGGTCCTTCGTCTGCCGGGCGACCTTCACGCAGGCGTAGGCGAGGGTGAGGAACAGCGCGACCACGAGCAACGTGCCGACCAGGCCGAGCTCCTCGCCGAGCACCGCGAAGATGAAGTCGGTGTGGGCCTCCGGCAGGTCGCCCCACTTCTGCTGCGAGGCGCCGATGCCCTGCCCGAACAGGCCGCCGCTCGAGAGGGCGTAGAGCCCGTGGGCGGGCTGCCAGCCGGCGTCGTGGAAGTCCTTGAAGGGGTCGACGAAGTTGTTGATGCGGCCCAGCCGCTCCGGGTTGGTGCCGATGAAGAAGATCACGGCGACGCCGATGATCGACAGCGCCAGGCCGAAGAGCCGCCCGGGCGCGCCGACGACCCACAGCATGCCGAGCAGGATCGCGAAGAAGACCAGCGCGGTGCCGAGGTCGCGGCCGGCGAGCACGAGCGCGGTCGCGGTGACGAACCCGGGCACGACCGGCACCAGCACCTCGTGGAGCGAGCGCAGGCGGCGCTCCTTGAGGGCGTAGACGTGCGCGCCCCACAGCACGAGCGAGAGCTTGGCGATCTCGGACGGCTGGATCGACAGCGCGCCGACGCCGAGCCAGTTCTGGTTGCCGTTCTCGGAGTGGCCGAGGAAGACGGTGGCGAGCAGGAGCACGCACGAGAAGAGGTACGCCGGCCATGCCAGCCGCCTCACCCAGCGCTGGCTGATCCGCGACGCGACGAGTGCGCACGGCACGCCGACGGCGACCCAGACCAGCTGGTGCTCGACGACGTAGTAGGAGTTGTCGAAGGTGGTGAAGGACCACACGCTCGACGCCGAGAGGACCATGATCAGCCCGATGGTCAGCAGCAGCGCCGACGAGGTGAGCAGCAGGTAGTAGGAGCTCAGCGGCCGGTCGAGGGCCTCCTTGAGCGCCGTGAACCACGCGCCGGGGCGCGGGCGTCGGCGGGGGACCTCGTCAGGACTGACCGCAGTCATGCGTGGCTCCCCCTCCTGCGTGTGGCTAGCCGGACCTTCGTCGTACGGCGGCGGCGAACGCGTCACCCCGCGCCTTGTAGTCGCGGAACTGGTCCTGGGACGCGCAGCCGGGCGCGAGGAGGACGGTGTCGCCGTCCTGCGCGAGCCCGGCGGCGGCCTCCACGGCCTGCTCCATGACTGCGGCACCAGTCTCGCCGTCGGGCACCTCGATCACGGGCACATCGGGCGCGTGTCGCGCGAGTGCGTCCGCGATGACGGAGCGGTCCCGGCCGAGCAGGACGACGGCGCGGAGACGGTCGCGGACGGTCTCGACGAGGTCGTCGAAGTGGGCGCCCTTGGCGAGCCCGCCGGCGACCCAGACGACCGGGTCGTAGGCCTGCAGGGAGGACCGGGCGGCGTGCGGGTTGGTGGCCTTCGAGTCGTCCACCCAGGTGACGCCGCCCCGGGTCGCGACGACCTCGATCCGGTGGCCGTCGGGGCGGAACGCGCGCAGCCCGTCGCGGCAGGCTGCCTGGCTGACCCCGTGGGCCCGGGCAAGGGCCGCGGCGGCGAGGGCGTTCTGGACGTAGTGCGGCGCGTCGCTGGCCAGGTCGCGGACGGTGCAGAGCTCCGCGGCGCTCGTCTGCCGCTCCTCGATGAAGGCGCGGTCGACGAGGATCTCCTCGACCAGGCCGAGCATGCCGACGCCGGGCATGCCGAGGGTGAAGCCGATCGCCCGGGCGCCCTCGACGACGTCGGCCTCGCGCACGAGCTGCTCGGTCGTCGGATCGGCGACGTTGTAGACGCAGGCCCGGGAGACGCGCTGGTAGATCCGGCCCTTGTCCCGGGCGTAGTCGTCCATGGAGGAGTACCAGTCGAGGTGGTCCTCGGCGACGTTGAGCACCGCGGCGGACTCCGCCGCCATCGAGTCGGTGTAGTGCAGCTGGAAGCTCGAGAGCTCGACCGCGAAGACGTCGTACGCCGCGGGATCCATCACCGCCTCGACGATCGGGCGCCCGACGTTGCCGACAGCGGCGGACCGCAGCCCGGCGGCCCGGAGGATCGAGTCGAGCATCTGCACCGTGGTGGTCTTGCCATTGGTGCCCGTCACCGCCAGCCACGGAGCGAGGTGGTCGGGGTCGCGCAGGCGCCAGGCGAGCTCGACCTCCCCCCAGACCGGGATCCCCCGCTCCCGGGCCTGCGCGAGCAGCGGCGCGGTCGGCTTCCAGCCGGGCGAGGTCACGACGACGTCGACGTCGTCGGGGAGCGTCGCGGTGGCGCCCGCGCCGAGGCGTACGTCGGCGCCGAGCACCTCGAGGAGCTGTGCCTTCTCCTGCCGCTCGCCGTCGCCCTCGGACTCGTCGAGCGCGATCACCGAGGCGCCGAGGTGGGTGAGGTTGTCGGCCGCGGCGAAGCCGGAGACGCCGAAGCCGGCGACGACCGCCTTCACGCCCTCCCAGGAGTCGTGGCGGCCCAGCGACGCGGGGCTCATCAGATGCCTGCCACCCACTCGGCGTAGAAGATGCCGAGGCCGGTGGTGACGCACAGGCCGGTGATGATCCAGAACCGGATCGTCACGGTGATCTGCTCCCAGCCGAGCATCTCGAAGTGATGGTGGAGCGGTGTCATCCGGAAGATCCGCCGCCCCGTTCCCGTGAAGTGCCGGGTGAGCTTGAAGAAGCTCACCTGGAGCATGACCGAGACCGTCACCATGACGAAGAGCCCGCCGAGGACGATCAGGAGAAGCTCGGTGCGGGACAGGACAGCCAGCCCGGCCAGCGCGGCGCCGAGGGCGAGCGAGCCGGTGTCGCCCATGAAGATCTTCGCCGGGGAGGCGTTCCACCACAGGAAGCCGAAGCACGCGCCGGTGATCGCCGAGGCGACGATGGCCAGGTCGAGCGGGTCGCGGACGTCGTAGCAGGTGCCGATCTCGACCGACGGCCGGCCGCAGCGCTGGTTGTTCTGCCAGATGTTCACGATGGTGTAGGCGCCGAAGACCATCGCGCTCGAGCCGGTGAGCAGCCCGTCCAGACCGTCGGTGAGGTTGGTGGCGTTGCTGGTGCCGGTCACCATCAGCCAGATCAGCGCGATCACGATCACCGTCGGCAGCGTCCAGCCGAGGTCGCGGATGAACGAGATCTCGTGGGAGGCCGGCTCGATCCCGCGGGCGTTCTTCAGGCCGGGCAGGAGCGCGAGCACGCCGAAGACGATCGCGACCACCGCCTGGCCGATCATCTTCGCCCCGCTCCGCAGTCCGAGGTTGCGCTGCTTGTAGATCTGGATGAAGTCGTCGACGAAGCCGACCAGGCCCACTCCGGCGAAGAGGAAGAGCAGCAGCAGTGCCGAGGCCGAGGGCTTGTCGGTCGTGAGCAGCTTGGCGGCGAAGTAGCCGATGACCGAGGCGAGAATGATCGCGACGCCGCCCATGGTCGGCGTGCCGCGCTTCGTGCGATGGGTCGTCGGCCCGTCCTCGCGGATCTCCTTGCCGTAGCCCCACTTCGTGAACTGCCGGATGGCGAGCCTGGTGCCGAGCAACGAGAGGAGTAGGGAGATCGCCCCGCTCAGCAGAATCGCTCTCATGTCAGCCCGGTGCCTCCTAGCAGCTCGTCCCTCGTCGGACGACCGGTCCTTGGCGCCGGACCGGCCTTCGGCATTCTTCCCTACGCGTACGGCGAGGCCGTGATGCCCCGCCGTACGGCCCTCAACGCCGTGTGAGCAACACCTCGCGCGCGACCTCGCGGTCGTCGAACGGGTGCACGACGCCGCCGACCTCCTGGCCGGTCTCGTGTCCCTTGCCGGCCACGAGGACGATGTCGCCCGGGGCGGCGCGGCGTACGGCCTCCGCGATCGCCGCCCGCCGGTCACCGATCTCGACGACCTCGGCCGCGCCGTCGGCGGTGCCGGCGAGGACCGCCGCGCGGATCGCCGCGGGGTCCTCGGTGCGGGGGTTGTCGTCGGTGACGATGAGCACGTCGGCGAGCCGGGCCGCGATCTCCCCCATGATCGGCCGCTTGCCGGGGTCGCGGTCGCCGCCGGCACCGAGCACGACGATCACCCGACCCTCGGTCAGCGGACGGAGGGTGCCGATCGCGGCCTGCACCGCGTCCGGCTTGTGCGCGTAGTCGACCACCACGGTGAAGTCCTGGCCCTCGTCGATCCGCTCGAGCCGGCCGGGTACGCCGGCGCTACGGCCGAGCGCGGCAGCGGCCGCCTCCACGGTCGGCTCCGGCAGGCCGGCCTCGGCGATCGCGGCCAGGGCGGCGAGGCTGTTGCTCACGTTGAAGTCGCCCGGGAGCGGGCAGCGCACACGCAGGCGTACGCCACCGGGTCCGCGGACGGTGAAGTCGGAGCCGTCGGGGCCGAGCACGACGTCGGTGGCGGTCCAGTCGGCGTCGGCGCCCCTGGCCGAGAAGGTGCGGACCGGGATCGGCGCCTCGGCCGCGAGCCGCCGTCCGTGGTCGTCGTCGATGCTGATCAGCGCGCGCCGGGCACGCTCCGGGGTGAAGAGGGAGGCCTTGGCCCGGTAGTAGTCCTCGACGGTCTCGTGGAAGTCGAGGTGGTCGCGGCCGAGGTTGAGGAAGACGGCGACGTCGAACACCACGCCGTCGACCCGGCCCATCACCAGCGCGTGGCTGGAGACCTCCATCGCGCAGGCGCGCACCTCCTCCTCGCGCATCAGCGCGAACAGGCCGTGCAGGTCGGGCGCCTCGGGAGTGGTGAGCGTGGTCTTGATGTCGCGGCCACCGATGCGGGTGCCGACGGTGCCGACGACGGCCGCCTTCACGCCGGCGTCCTGCAGCGCGCCCTCGGCGAGGCGGGTCGTCGTGGTCTTGCCCTGGGTGCCGGTCACGCCGATCATCCGCATGCTCGACGCGGGGTCGCCGTACACCGTCCGCGCCAGCTGGCCGAGCACCGATCGCGGCCGCTCGGCCACGAGGACGGGGACGGGCGGCTCGCCCATCCGCTCCAGGCCGACGGCGTCGGTCAGGACCGCGACCGCGCCAGCCTCCAGTGCCCCGGCGAGGAACTCGACGCCGTGGACCCGGCTGCCGGGCAGCGCGGCGTAGAGGTCGCCGGGCCGGACCCGCTGGGAGCTCAGCGAGACGCCGGTGACCTCCACCTCCCCGCTCCCGTGCAGGGTCACCGCCGGCGCCAGCGCCGCCGCTATCGCGTCCACCCGGATCCGCTCCGGGTGGCGCGGACGCGTCGCGGCGCTCTCCTGGCTTGTCACGCCGGGCAGGGTAGTCCGTGCCGCCCGCCGGGCCTCATTCCCCGCCGCGCAGGCGCGACTGGGCCCGGTTCGCGGCCGACACGACGTGCGGCGCGAGGCAGTCGACCTCCGCCCGCGTGCTCAGCCTCGACCGCGGCCGTAGCACGCTGATCGCGGCGACCGGATCGCCGTTGGAGAGACACACCGCGGCGGCGACGGCGCCGATGCTGGGGTCGCTCTGCGAGACGCCGTACGCCCAGCCGCGGCGGCGCACGGTGTCGAGGTCGCGGTCCAGCTGCTCCCAGGTCAGCCGCGTGCCGTCCGTCATGGACGGCGGGACCGCGCCGAGCCGGCGTCGGCGCTTCTCGGCCGTCTCGACGGCGAGCATCGCCCGCCCTCCGGCGACCGAATGGGCCGGGAACGTGCGTCCGACGCGGGAGACCACCGCGCCGGCTCTGTCTCGGGTCAGGCTCTGGACGACGCGGGCGCTGCGCCCTTCCAGGACGAGTACGCCGACCGTGTCGTCGACCTCCTCGAACAGCTCTTGAAGGACAGGTCCGATCGCGTCGCGCAGCCGCAGCGAGCGGCTGGCCAGGAGGGCGATCTCGAGCATGGCGGGCCCGCGGACATACGGACCGCGGGGCTGGTCCTGGCGTACGAAGCCGCACGCCTGGCAGTCCTGCAGGATCCGGTGGGCGGTCGACGGCGCGAGACCGAGGGCGAGCGCGAGCTCCTTGACGGTGATCTCCCCGCGCTCGGCGACGAGGTTCACCGCCTGCAAGGTCACCCGGGAGGAGCTCACCGGCTCAGCCTGACGATGGAGCATGCCGCGCGACAACGGGATCTCGGCGGTGCGGAAGACCTGCCCAGATCGACGCGACCGCTGTTCCACATGGCCGAACAGCGGTGCCGGTCGATTGCCACTCCACGCCTCCGGCCCTTCACTCCTCTGTGACGCCGATCACACATCAGCGGTGTCACGGAGGACCGAGGAGGAGCGACATGGTCAGGTTCCCCGAGCCCAGCGACCCGTTCGACGCCCCGATGCGGGTGGAGGCGGACATCCGCGGCGTACAGGTGACGCAGGGCGAGGTACCCGAGCAGTTGTCAGGCACGTACTTCAAGTGCGTCGTCGACCGGCAGTGGCCGTCGTTCGTCGAGAACGACATCGAGCTCTTCAACGGCGACGGGATGCTCATCTCGTTCCGCTTCCACAAGGGCCGTGTCGACTTCAAGTCACGCTATGTCCACACCGAGCGGTTCGAGGCGGAGGGGAAGGCCGGCCGGTCGCTCTTCGGGGTCTACCGCAACCCGTTCACCGACGACCCGACCGTGCAGGGCCTGAGCCGCGGGCTGGCGAACACGAACGTCTTCTACCACGCGGGCCTGCTGTACGTCGCGAAGGAGGACTCGCCGCCGATCATCGTCGAGCCCGACACCCTGGCCACGGTCGGCAGCTACGACTTCGAGGGGGCGCTGCGCTCGCGTAGCTCCACCGCGCACCCGAAGTTCGACCCACGGACGGGCGAGATGGTCTTCTTCGGCTACGAGGCGAGCGGTGAGGCGACGCCGGACATCGTCTACTACGAGGCCGACAAGCGCGGCAAGCTGATCCACGAGGCGTGGTTCGACGCGCCGTACTCCAGCATGGTCCACGACTTCGTCGTCACCCAGAACTTCGTCGTCTTCCCGATCATCCCGCTCCGCAGCGACATCGAGTGGCTGAAGCGTGGCGAGGTCCACTTCAAGTGGGACCCGGACGAGGACGTCTACCTCGGCGTGCTCCCGCGCAAGGGCTCGGCCAAGGACGTGCGCTGGTACAAGGGCGGCAACAGGTTCGCCAGCCACATCATGGGCGCGAGCGACGACGGCCGGTTCATCCACATCGACACGCCGGTCAGCGAGTCGAACTACTTCCCCTGGTTCCCGGACCTCACGGGGGCGCCGTACGACCCGTCCAAGGCGCGCGGCTGCCTGTCGCGCTGGACGATCGACACGCACGACCCGAGCATGACGTTCACCGAGCGGAAGCTCACGGACACACCCGGCGAGTTCCCGCGGATGGACGACCGGCAGGAGACGCTGCCGTACCGCTGGGGCGTCATGGCGCTCAGCGACGTACCGGGACGGACGGCGCCCGGCGGCGGTTTCCGGTGGGTCAGCACCATCGACGTCGAGACCGGCCGCCAGCAGATCTACTACCCCGGCGACCACGCCACGGTCGCGGAGCCGATCTTCGTGCCGGCGGCCCCGGGTGCCCCGCCAGGCGTGGGCTACGTCTTCGTCATCGTCGCGCGCCGGGACCAGATGCGGAGCGACCTCGTGATCCTCGACGCGCAGCGTCTCGACGCTCCCCCGGTGTGCACGCTCTCGCTCCCGATGCGGATCCGCATGGGCGTGCACGGCAACTGGGTCGACCAGACCGAGCTCGCCACGCGGGTGGCCTGAGACGCCACCTCATCCCCTTCCCACCCAGATCAAGGAGAGCCATGACGCAGATCGCAGACCAGGCCACCGGGACCGACCTCACGACCCAGGTCGCCGCGCTCCAGCTGCGGCTGGACCGGCTGGAGGCCCAGCAGGAGATCCGGACACTCCAGCACAAGTACGGCTACTACCTCGACAAGTGCCACTACCGCGAGGTGTCGCAGCTCTTCAGCGACGAGGGCGAGGTGTACTTCTGCGGCGGTCTCTACAAGGGCCGCGCCGGCATCGACCGGCTCTACATGGGTCGGTTCGGGAAGCGGTTCGTCGCCGGCCACAACGGCCCGGTGTTCGGGTTCCTGCTCGACCATCCGCAGATGCAGGACGTCGTCACCGTCGCCGAGGACGGGCTCAGCGCCCACGGCCGGTTCCGCTCCGTGATGCAGGCCGGCCTGCACTACTCGGCGAAGGACTCCTTCCCCGGCACCACGTCGTACGAGCAGTGGTGGGAGGGCGGGATCTACGAGAACGAGTACGTCAAGGAGGACGGGGTCTGGAAGTTCCGGCGCCTGCAGTACCGGCCGTTCTGGCACGGCGACTACGACAAGGGCTGGGCGAAGACGGACCCGATGTCGTCGGTGATCCCGACGACGACCTACCCCAAGGACCCGCTGGGACCCGACGAGCTCACCGGCGACTTCCAGCTGTTCCCGCACACGGACACCGTGCCGTTCCACTACCCGCATCCGGTGACCGGCGAGGCCTGGGACCCCGAGTCCGGCCGCGCGCTGAGCTGACGATGGCGTCGTACGCCGCCCGCGAGGTCGCGGAGCTCCTGGACGGGAGCCGAGCCGCCACGGTCCTCGACGGTGGTCGCTGGAGCGACGGGGTGTGGTGGCCGGTGCACAGCCCTGCCGACACCCGGATGGTGATCGGGGAGCACGCCGTGTCGTCCCCCGACGCGGTAGAGGCAGCCGTCGGTGCCGCCGTACGTGCCTTTCCTGCGTGGCGCGACCTGGGTGCGGCAGGGCGGGCGTCGCTGCTGTCGGTGGCGGCCGCCGAGCTCGCCAGGCTCGCGCCGCTCGCGGCCCGCGTCATCGGAATGGAGGTCGGGAAGGTCGAGGCGGAATGCGCGGTAGACGCCGGTGGCGCGGCCCGGCTGCTCGAGGGCTTCGCGGCACAGGCAGAGGCGGCGATGGCCCCGGTCGACCTGACCGCCGATCCGGCGACCCGTCCAGCCGACGCCGCGGTGCTCCATCGGGCGCCGGTCGGCCCGGTGGCCGTCATCGCGCCGTGGAACACCCCGGCGTACCTGACCGTGAACATGGCGGCGCCGGCGCTCGCCGCGGGCTGCCCGGTCGTCGTCAAGCCGCCGGAGGCAGCGCCGCTGGCGGTGACGGCGCTGCTCGAGCGACTCGCTGCGATGCTGCCGCCAGGGGTCGTGAACGTCGTCCAGGGGCCGGGCGCGCCGGTCGGTGAGCAGCTCGTCTCGCACGCGGCCGTCCGAGCGGTGCTCTTCACCGGAGGTGTCGTGGCCGGACGGCGAGTGCTGACGCTGGCCTCGGAGACCGTCAAGAAGGTCCACCTCGAGCTCGGCGGCAACGACCCTGCCGTCGTCCTGGACTCCGCGGTCGTGGACGACACGCTCCTTCGCGAGCTGATCGCCGGCTCGTTCAGCTCGACCGGCCAGATCTGCTACAACGTCAAGCGGATCTACGTCCACCGGTCGATGTACGACGAGCTCGTCGACGGGCTCTCGCAGATGCTCTCCGATCTGGTGGTCGGGCATCCGTTCGACCCGCAGGCACACATCGGCCCGCTGACGACCGAGGCCGGGCACGCCCGCACCCGTCGGCTGTTGGCCGAGCTGGACGCGTGCGGCGCGAAGGTCCAGCGCTGCGGCCGGCGCGCGAGCTCGGCGGCCTGGGAGCACGGCTACTTCGTCGACCCGCACTTGGTGACCGGTGTCCCTCCCGACGCGCCGCTCGTGCTGGAGGAGCAGTTCGCACCTGTCCTGCCGGTGCTGCCATTCGACGAGGACGACGAGGCGGTAGCGCGGGCGAACCGTACGGAGTACGGCCTCGGCTCCTCCGTCTGGAGCAGGGACGTCGCCCACGCCGAAGCGGTCGCGCGTCGGATCGAGGCGGGCAACACCTTCGTCAACGTCCACCGGATCGGCGCCTCGGTCGGATCGGTGCCCTTCGGCGGGTGGAAGCAGTCGGGCCTCGGGCGTAACCACGGCGCCTACTCCTTCGCCGCCTGCACCGAGGAGCACGCCGTGATCCGGTTCGACGACGCGGCCAGGAGCCTGCCCGGACTCGACCGCTGGTCGGCTCTGTCGAGGAAGGAGCCCGGCCGTGTCTGAGGGATCCCGACCGCTCCTGGACGTCGATTCGGTCTCGGTCAGGTTCGGAGGCGTCACAGCGCTCGACGGTCTCTCCTTCCAGGTGCAGGAGGGGCAGGTCTGTGGCCTGATCGGTCCCAACGGCGCGGGCAAGACGACGATGTTCAACGTCCTCAGCAGGGTGTACGACGCGGCCTCGGGGACCGTGGACCTCGACGGGACCGATCTGCTTTCCACTCCCCCGCACCGGATCAGCCGGATCGGCGTGGCCAGGACCTTCCAGAACCTCGCCCTCTTCCCCAGCATGTCGGTCTACGAGAACGTCCTGGTCGGCGCCCACAGCCGCTGTGCGGGCGGCTGGCTGACCGCCTTCCTCCCGGGGGTCGTTGCTCGCTCGGAGCGTGCAGCCTCGGCCGACACGCTGGCGATCATCGACCGCCTCGGGCTCACCGATGTCGCCCTGCGGCCGGTGGGCGACCTGCCGTTCGGGACGATGAAGCGGGTCGAGCTGGCGCGAGCGCTCGCGTCGCACCCCCGGCTCCTGCTGCTCGACGAGCCGGCCAACGGCCTCAACCACACCGAGGTCGCTGCCCTCGGCGACCTCATCCGCGGGATCCGGGACGACTTCGGGCTGACCATCGTCCTCGTCGAGCACCACCTCCGCCTCGTGATGGGGATCAGCGACGTCGTCGCGGTGCTCAACTTCGGGAGGCGGATCGCCTTCGGCACCCCGGCAGAGGTGCAGTCCGACCCCGTCGTGCTCGAGGCCTACCTCGGGAGGGCTGCGTGAGCGAGCCGCTGCTGCAGATCCGCGACCTCGACGCCTTCTACGGACGCACCCAGGCGCTCCAGGGCGTCGACCTCGCGGTCGACGAGCACGAGATCGTCGTCCTGCTCGGCGCGAACGGCGCCGGCAAGACCACCGTCCTGCGCGCGATCTCCGGGCTGCTGGCGACGCGGGGGTCGATCGCGTTCGCGGGGACTTCGCTGGGCGGACGCACCCCTGAGCAGGTCGTCCGGCTCGGGATCGGCCACGTGCCGCAGGGCCGCGGCGTCTTCGGCGATCTGACGGTCGAGGAGAACCTCCGGGTGGGTGGGTTCACCCGCTCCGACACCACCTCGGTCGAGCAGGACATCGGCCGGTGGTACGACGTCTTCCCGCGTCTTCGTGAGCGGCGGACCCAGGCGGCGGCGTACCTCAGCGGTGGAGAGCAGCAGATGCTCGCGATCGCGCGCGCCCTGATGTCACGTCCGCGCCTGCTGCTCCTCGACGAGCCGTCACTCGGGCTCGCTCGGCTGGTGACCCTCGACGTGTTCGCCACGCTGCGCGAGATCAACCAGAAGGAGGGCACGGCGATGCTGCTCGTCGAGCAGAACGCCGAGCTGGCGCTGGACGTCGCGCACCGTGCCTACGTCATCGAGTCAGGCCGCATCGAGGTCAGCGGCTCCGCCGAGAGCCTGCACGAGGACGACGCGATGCGGCGCGCCTACCTCGGATACTAGGGAAGGAGTGCCCGTGCTCGACTCCGACGTCGGCAATGTCGCCTACCTGCTCCAGCTCCTGCTCAGCGGCCTCTCGACCGGCGCGCTGTACGCCCTGTTCGCGGTCAGCTTCGTCGTGGTCTGGAAGGCCAGCTCGCACCTCAATCTCGCCGCCGGCGAGCTCGGCTCACTCGCCGTCTTCGCGATGGCCTCCCTCACCACCTCGCTGGGGTTCGGCGTCTGGGCGGCTCTCGCCGTCGTACTCGTCGCGTCGCTCGGCGGCGGCGCCCTGCTGCAGCACACGCTGATCCGGCCGGCGGACCGTCGCGGCATCTTCGCGGTCGTCCTGACGACGCTCGCGGTCTACCTCGTCGTCAATGCGGCCGTCGGCCTGCTGTGGGGCACTCAGGCGCGACAGGCGCCGAGCCCGTTCGCCGGTGGCTCGGGCGGGCAGCTGGTCCTGCTCGACGGACCACCCCGCGCCTACCTCACCTACGGCGACCTGTTGGCCCTGGGGACCCTGGCCGTCGTCGTCGGCGCGATCACGATCGGCCTCCACCGCACGAAGCTCGGCCTCGCGTACCGAGCCGTCGCGTCCAACCGGCTCTCGGCCAGCCTCTCGGGCATCCCACTGAGCCGGATGTACATGGCCGGGTGGGCGGTCTCGACGGCGATCGCCGCGATGACGGCGTTCCTCGTCGGCGTACGCAACGGAAGCATCGACTTCCAGATGATGACGCCGATGCTGGCCTTCGGGCTCACCGCCGCCACGGTCGGCGGCCTCGACAGCATCCGAGGCGCCGTGATCGCCGGGCTCGCACTGGGGATCGTCGTCGAGCTCGTTCCAGGGGTCCTGACTGCGGTGTCCGGTGACCTCGGGCTGATCATCGCCCTGGTTCTCGTCCTCCTCACGCTGCTCGTCAGACCCCAGGGGCTCTACGGGACCAAGCGCTTGGAGCGGGTGTGAGCGCGCGGTTCGCCGTCGGGTCGCCGGTCCACCGCGCCTGGCAGTCGGCGGGGCTGGTGACCCTGGTCGCCGGCGCGGTCACGCTCCCGCTGGTCTTCGACGACTACCGCCTCACCCAGCTCGGCCAGGCGGTGGCGTACGCCGTAGCGCTCCTCGGGCTGAACGTGGTCTCCGGCATGAGCGGCCAGATCTCGCTCGGCCACGGCGCGATGTTCGGGGTCGGCGCCTACACGACGGCGATCCTCGTCGGCGACCACGGCTTCCCGGTGGCGGCCGCGATCATCGCCGCGGGTCTCCTCGGGCTCGCGGTGGGCGTCGTCGTCGGCCTCCCCGCGCTGCGGCTGCGCGGGCTGTATCTCGCAATCGTCACGATCGCGGTCGTCACCGCGTTCCCGCTGCTGCTCGTGCAGCCGTTCGGTCGCGACCTCGGCTCCGGCGGCGCGAGCGGCAAGCCCATCCTGCTCTCGTTCGTCAAGCCGTCGTGGTTCCCGCTCGACGTGACCGCGGTGGGGTTCCGGTTCTCGATGCTCGCGCTCACGGCGGTCGGCATCTTCGTCGTCACCACTCGTCTCGTGCGCAGCCGGGTCGGGCGTGCGCTCATCGCCGTACGCGACTTCGAGACCGCTGCAGTCGCCGCCGGGATCCGTGCCGCCGGCGTCAAGGTCGGCGCGTTCGCCTTCAGCACCATGCTCGGCGCGGTCGGCGGCGGTCTGTTCATGCTGATGGTGCCGATCGTCAGCCCCGACAGCGTGGGGTTCCCGCTGAGCCTGCTCTTCATCACCGCCATGATCATCGGCGGCGAGGAGCGCGTCTCCGGGGCGGTCGTCGGCGGATTGATGATGGTCTACCTGCCGACGTTCACCTCGGACATGGCGCTCAAGGTGCCGAGCCTCGCCGCGCTTCCCCAGCCCGGGCTGCTCGCGACGGTCCTGTACGGCGTGATCCTCGTCGTCTTCGTCCTCTTCGTGCCCCGCGGCCTGATGCCGCTCGCCACCCGCCTGCGCGAGCGGGTGATCCGGTTCGTGCCGCCCGGTCTCGAGGGTCCGCAGTCCGGCAACCCACCGCGCCCGAGGGAGCCCTCGGAGACCGCCTCACCCGCAGTCCGTCGTGAGACTGCCTCAACCTGACAGCTGGAGGACCCATGAAGTTCCACGTTCGGCACGGCTCGGTCGCAGCGCTCGCCGCGGCCTGCCTCCTGGCCTCGGCCTGCAGCGGCGGACAGAGCGCCGACGCCCGTGGCGGTGAGCGCGCCGGTGGCGGCGCCTTCGTCGTCGACGCGAAGGGCTGCCCGCCGGACGCCACCGAGGCGCTCCCGGACGGCGCGCCCATCAAGATCGGCATGAGCATGGCGCTCAGTGGGCCGCTGGCTGCCATCGGCGCCCCCAACGCCGATGGTTTCAAGGCCGCGCTCGCGGCGGCCAACGCCGGCGGCGGGGTCGACGGGCACAAGATCGAGCTCGTGCTCAAGGACGACGCGTACGACGCCGCGCGGGCCACGGCCAACGCGCAGGAGTTCATCGGCAAGGACAAGGTGATGGCCTCGATCCTCGCCATCTCCGACGCCTCGATCTCCGCGACGCGCCCGCTCTACGAGCAGGCCTGCGTTCCGCAGCTGGGGTCGATCAGCGCGCACGAGGACTCCTCCGACCCGGTGAAGCACGCCTGGACGACGGTGGCGATCCCACCGGCCGCCGCGGAGGCCGCGGCCGGCGTCAAGTACCTCGCGAAGACCGTCCCGCACGGAAAGGTGATGGAGTTCCGCCAGCAGGCGACCATCGGTGAGGACTGGGCCGCCTCGTTCCCACGCGCCGCCAAGGCCGCCGGGCTGTCGCTGCTCGACGTGCAGACGATCTCGCCGACGGCGACCAACCTCGACGCTCAGGCCGCGAAGCTGACGGCTTCGGGGGCCGACGCCGTGGTGGGCGAGCTCGCGGGGGCGCAGTGCATCCCGATGATGCAGAGCCTCGCCAAGGCCGGCTTCAAGGGCGTGGTTCTCGTGACCTCGGCCTGCAACGGCGCGAAGCAGAACATGATGCCCATCGGCAAGGCCGCCGACGGCGTGGCCTCGCTGTTCTTCCAGAAGGACCCGAGCGTCGCGAGCGCGAAGGACGACCCCGGCCTGAAGCAGTACTTCAGCGACCTCGCGACGTACATGCCCCACACCGACCCGACCGTCACGATGACGCTGAACGGCTACACCGCGGCCGAGCTTCTCATCCAGAACCTGCGGGACGCGGCGAAGATGGACGGTGGCCTCACCAGGGTGAATCTGATCGACGCGGCCTGGTCGGCGAAGATCAGGCGTACGGAGTTCCTCGAGCCCGACCAGTCGATGAACGGTGACAAGGATCCCTACATTATCAACTACGTGGCCGTGCAGACCTGGGACGCTGTCGGCCAGACGTGGAAGCCCACCGGGATCAGCAACACCTGGGACGGGCGCCACTGATCCCGGCGTGCTGCGTCGTCAGGCGTAGCGCCGGCGCAGCTCGTCGAGCGACTCTCCGGTGACGGTGCGGGGCTCCTCGCCGGCGACGAGGAGCAGCACCGGCCGGTCGGTGGTCTCGGTGAGCGCGGCGGTGATGCTGCCGTCGGCGAACTGCGCGACCGGGCCGCGCGGCGAGCGACCGAGGGCCACGGCGCGGGCGTCGACCTCGCTGGCATGGAGGGCGAGCACCCGGCCGGCGGTGGCGTGGTCGCCGACGCTGTGGAGGACGAGGCCCGAGGCCGCGACGCCGCGGCGGGCGAGCCGGTCGAGGTGAGCCCGGACGGTCGCGACGGCGGCGTCGGGCTCCTCGGCGTCGACGGCGAACTCCTCGATCACGTCGGTCTCGCGGACGTGGACGACCTCGAGCGGGATGCCCTCGCCCTCGGCGATGGCCGCGGCCTGGTCGACGATCGCGGCCGCGTCATCGGTGGCACCGACCGCGACGATCAGCGGGGTGCCGCCGGGGGCGGCCGCCGAGCCGACGGGCTCGAGCGACGGGGTCTGGGCGACCTCCTCGGGCTCGAGGCCGGACTCCGCCGCGCTGATGAGCCGATGGCCGCTGGCGAGGACCGGGATCGCGATGAGGAACGCCGCGGCACCGACGTAGAACGCAACCGGCTGGCTCGACGCCTCGGCGATCTTGCCGGCCACCCAGGGCGCCAGGCCGCCGCCGATGAAGCGGACGAAGCCGTACGCCGAGGAGGCGACCGGGCGCTCCACCGGGGCGACGAGCATGACCGCCTGGGTGGTGAGGGTGTTGTTCAGACCGACGAAGATGCCGGAGAGGACGACCGCGACGATGACGGTGGCCGGCGACCCCTTCCAGGCGCCGATGCCGATGGCGACCAGGAGGACGGCGAGGCCGACCAGGTTGAAGTAGAGGGTCGGCGCGGTGCCGAACCGGCGCTGGGCCCACGGCGCGCCCCACACCGACATGACCGCGACCAGGATGCCCCAGCCGAAGAAGACGTAGCCGAGCTGGACCGGCTTGGAGAGGTCCATCGGGTACGGCGCGTAGCCGAGCAGGGTGAAGAAGCCCCAGTTGTAGAGCAGGGCCATGATGCCCATGGTCAGCAGCGCGCGGTGGCGCAGTGCTGCGATCGGCGCGTAGATCGGGGTCTTCTTCTCGGGCCTGGGGGTGGCCGGGAGGAAGAGCACGGTCGCCAGCAGGGCGATGAACATCAGGATCGAGACGCCGTAGAACGGGCCGCGCCAGGACATTCCGCCCAGCACGCCGCCTACCAGCGGGCCGGCCGCGATGCCGAGGCCCAGGGCGGCCTCGTACAGGATGATCGCGCCGGCGAAGCCGCCGGAGGCGCTCGCCACGATCACGGCGAGGCTCGTCGAGATGAACAGCGCGTTGCCCAGGCCCCAGCCGGCGCGGAAGCCGACGATGCCGTCGACGGAGTTCACCGATCCCGCGGCACCGGCGAACACCACGATCAGCACCAGGCCGACGATGAGGGTCCACTTGGCCCCGATGCGGCTGGAGATCCAGCCGACGACGAGCATCATCACCGCGGTGACGACCAGGTAGCTGGTGAACAGCAGCGACACCTGCGCCGGGGTGGCGTGCAGCTCGGTGGAGAGGACCGGGAGGATCGGGTCGACCAGGCCGATGCCCATGAAGGACACAACGCAGGCGAACGCCACCGCCCAGACGGCCTTCGGCTGCCTGAACGGGTTGGCTTGGGTTCCGTGGCCGTGGGGTGCACTCATGTGCAGTGGGTTCCTTCTGTTCGTGAGACGTGTCGGAGCCGGGCAGCGCCGCCCGGCGGGGTGCAGGTCAGTCGGAGACGCCGTCGACGAGGCGGTCGAGGGCGGGCAGCGCCGCCGCAATGGCGGCCTGGTCGTCGGGGTCGAGACGAGCGAGGAGGTCGTCGAGTACGGCGGCGCGGTGGGCGCGGCGCTCGTCGAGCACCGCCCGCCCCTCGTCGCTGATCTCGACGAGCACGGCGCGCCGGTCCTCGGCGGCCGCGGTGCGGTGGACGAGCCCGTCCCGCTCCATCCGGGTGACGAGCTGGGTCGTCCCCGGCTGCGAGAGTCCCTCGGCGCGGGCGAGCTCGGTCAGCCGGGTCGGTCCCATGCGCCGCAGCCGGCTCAGCACCGTGGCCGCGGTCGGCGAGACGCCTCCGCCAGCCGAGATCTCGCGGATCAGCCTGACCAGCCGCTCGAGGGCGAGCGAGAGCTCGGTCCCGGAGATCTGGCTGGTTTTCATAATGCCGTTATATCACGGCGTTATGCATCAGTCGAGCGGGGCGGGGCGGTCGGCCCGCCCGCCGCTACCAGGTCGTCGCCAGCTTCGGCGGCGTGGTGTTGGTCGGTGCCACGCCGTAACGCCGCAGTGCGAAGCCCATGATCTTGGAGAACACCGGGCCGGCGACCGAGCCACCGCCGCCGCCGTTGCGGGGGTTGTGTACGACGACGTACACCGTGAAGCGCGGGTGGTCGGCGGGCGCGAAGCCGGCGAACGAGACCGTGAAGGTGCCGTCGTAGCAGTGGCACTTGGTGCTGACCCGCTGGGCCGTGCCGGTCTTGCCGGCGACGCGGTAGCCGGGGACGGCCGCGCCCGGGGCGAGGCCGTCGGCGCCGACGACCTTCTCCATCATGAGCGTCATCTGGTGGGCGGCGCCCCAGCTCACCACGCGGCGGCGGGTCGCTACGTCGGTGCCGACCTCCTGGCCGGTGTCGGTCTCGGCCTTGCCGAGCACCAGGCTCGGGTCGATCCTGACCCCGCCGTTGGCGATCGTGTTGATCGCCGCGGCCTCCTGCAGCGCGGTCACCGACAGCGACTGGCCGAAGTCGATGCGGTCCTCGTCGGCGTCGTTCCAGACCGCCTTCGACGGGAGCAGCCCGGCGGACTCGTCGCTGACGCCGACGTTCGTCTTCTGGCCCAGGCCGAACCTCTCCAGATAGCTCCGGAGCTGGCCGTGCTTGAACTTGTTGGACGCGAGCACGGTCCCGATGTTCGACGACTGCGCGATGACGCCGGCCAGGGTCAGCTTGATGGTCCCGTGCGCCCACCAGTCGTGGATGTAGGCATCGCCACTCTTGTACTCCCCCGGGATGGTCAGCCGGGTCCGGTCGGTGACCTTGCCAGCGTCGATGAGGGAGGAGAGGGTGAGCACCTTCTCGACCGAGCCTGGCTCGTACGGGTCGGAGAGCGACGGGATGCCGCGCTGCTTCCGCGGGCTCGCGGCCGGGTCGGAGGCGTCGTACGTCGGGTAGTCGGCGAGGCTCAGGATCTCGCCCGTCTTCGAGTCCAGCACGACCGCCATCCCCGACTCCGCGTTGGCGTCCTCGATGGCCTTCATGAGGACCCGCTGGGAGTACCACTGCAGGTCGCGGTCGATGGTCAGCTTGAGCGTCTTGCCGTCCACCGGGTTGACCCGGGTGCTCTTGCCGAGCGGGATGCGGGTGCCACCGGCTGCCTTGTCGACCTCGTACGACGCCTTGCCGTCCTTGCCGGCGAGGTAGCCGTTGAAGGAGCGCTCGAGGCCGGCGAGCGGCTCGTCGGTGCCGACGAACCCGACGATGTTGGCGGCGACGTCCCCGGCCGGGTAGTCACGCACCGGGTCGCGTTCGGTCGTGAGCCCCTTGTAGCCCTGCTTCTCGGCGGCGTTGACCGCCGCCGTCGCGATCGTGGCCGGGACGCGCCGGGCGACGTACTGGAAGCGGCTGCCGGGCTTGCGCAGCTTCGTCAGTGTCGTCGCGTAGTCGACGTCGAGCCGCTTGGACAGCAGGGTCGCGAGCTGCGGCGCGTAGCGACGAGTCAGCGACGGGTCGGCGATCACCATGAGGCCGTCGACGGAGTCGGCGAGGGGCTCGCCGTTGCGGTCGAGGATGTCACCGCGCTCGGCCGGGAGCACGACGTCGACGAGGTTCTCCCGCGCGGCCGCGGCGGCGTACGAGTGCGGGTCGAAGCCCTGCAGCTGGACGAGCCGGGCACCGAAGAGGGAGAGCACCATCGCGATCGCGATGAAGCCGACCCGGAGGCGTACGTCGAGCCGCGCGCCCGGGCCGCCTCTGCGGCCCCCGCCGATCCCGAGGAACCGCGCGAGCGGCCCCCGCCTCGACCTCGTCCGACCCACGCGTTCCTCCCCTGCCTGCCGCATACTTCTGTGACTCGTGTGATCAGTGTGACTGGTGTGCTTCCCTGTCTACCGGTCGTACGCCGCCGCGGCCGGTCACCCAGGCGCGTGTCGGCCGTGCAGTTCGACCGGCCGGGCGGCTCAGTGCTGCTGCTTCGCGTCCGCCGCCTTGCCCTTCGCGGTCGGGTAGGGGTTCGGGATCTTCGCCCACAGCGGAGGCGTGGCGTTGCCGTCGGCGGGGACGGCATGCCCGTCGACCTTGCCGGTGGGCACGTGGAGCAGCGCCGGCGTGCCGGGGATGACCATGCCGAGCCGCTGTGCGCGCTGCGCGATGTTCTGCGGGTCCTGCAGCCGCTGGAGCTGCATGCTCAGCGTCTCCTGGCGGGCGGCGAGGTTGGTGGCCTGGTCCTGCAGCTCGTTCTCCGCGAAGGCGGCCTGCTGCATCGAGGTGTTGAAGCAGAGCAGTCCCACGACACCGCCGACCAGGATGAGGCTCACCAGCGCGACGAACGGCAGCCGGGCCGCCGCCGTACGTCGGTTCGGGACGACCTGGAGACGGGCGCGGCGGGCGGACGCGTCGAGCCACGGCGCGAGCCGGGACCGGACCTGCTGGGCTGGGGTTCGCTGGGCGGCGGTGCTGCTCATCTGGGCTGCTCCTCGGGGAAGGAAGGTGGTGGTGCTGGGTGGCTAGTGGGCGGGTCGGACGCGTTCGACGGCGCGCAGCCGGACGGAGGCGGCGCGGGGGTTCTCCTCGATCTCGGCGGGGCTCGCCTGCTCGGCGCCTCGGGTGACGAGCCGGAAGGCCGGCTCTGCCTCCGGCGGGACGAATGGCAGGTCGGGCGGGACGTCGACCTTCGTCGCGCGCTGGAAGACCTGCTTGGTGAGCCGGTCCTCGAGCGAGTGGTAGGACTCGACGACGACCCGCCCGCCGACGCCGATCGCCTCGAGCGAGGCGGGCAGGGCGCGGCGCAGGGCGCCGAGCTCGTCGTTGACCTCCATCCGGAGTGCCTGGAAGGTGCGCTTGGCCGGGTGGCCGCCGGTACGCCGGGCCGGGGCCGGGATCTCGGCGTACAGGAGCTCGACCAGGGCTGCGCTGGTGGTGAACGGCTCGCTCTGCCTGCGCCGCACGACGGCGCCGGCGATCCGCTTGGCGAACCGCTCCTCGCCGTACTCGCGCAGGATCCGGGTCAGCTCCTCGGCGGAGTAGGTGTTGAGGACATCGGCCGCCGTCGGGCCGGTGGTCGCGTCCATGCGCATGTCGAGCGGGGCGTCCTCGGCGTACGCGAACCCGCGTTCGCGCTGGTCGAGCTGCATCGAGGAGACGCCCAGGTCGAAGAGGACCGCGTCGACGTGGTCGAGACCCTGGTCGGCGAGCACGTCGAGGAGCTCGTCGTACACCGCGTGGACGCCGACCCAGCGCTCCCCGAACGGCGCCAGCCGCTCCCCCGCCAGCGCGAGGGCGGTGGGATCGCGGTCGATGCCGACGACGCGTACGCCGGCGACGCGCTGCAGCACGGCCTCGCTGTGCCCGCCGTGACCGGTGGTGCAGTCCACCATCACGGTGCCGCCGGGGACGTCGCGGTCGATCGCGGGGGCCAGCAGGGCGACGACGCGGTCGAGCATGACCGGGACGTGCTGCTGGCGTGCCACCTGTTCGACCCCCATCGCTGTGGCGCTGGACTGCTGTGCTGCTCGTGCTGCTGGAAAGGCCGGGTCCGCAGAGCCAGGTCTCATGCCCGCTCCCGGGGAAGTGACGCGTCCGGCGCCGGGGAAGGTGCGTCGGCGGGCGTCGTGAGAGCGGGACTGAGACCTCGTCCTGCGGACCCGTTGTTGATCTGTCAGCTGTTCTGCGGTGCGTCCTCGTCGAGCTCGGCGAACTTGGCCTGGGCGGCGGCGGAGTACTCCGCCCACCGGGCCGGCTCCCAGATCTCGATCCGGTCCATGACGCCGATGACGACGACGTCCTTCGTGATCCCGGCGTACGCCCGCAGGAGCGGCGGTATCACGATCCGCCCCTGCTTGTCCGGCGTGCCCTGCTCGGCCCCGGCGAAGAGGACGCGGGCGTAGTCGCGCGCGCCCCGCGAGGTCATCGGCGTCTGCTGGGCCCGCGCGGCCTCCTGCATGAAGACGTCCTCGGGCCACACGACCAGGCAGTTCTCCTGACCCTGTGTCACGACGAGCCCCTCTGCGAGTCGGTCCCGGAACTTGGCCGGGAGGAAGAGCCGCCCCTTCTCGTCGAGCCTCGGCGTGTACGTGCCCATGAAGAACATCGGCTCGCCCCCGCCTGACTCGACTCAGTGGGATCTTCCTCCACTTCGCACCACCGTACCCCACTTTCCCCCACCCGCAAACACATACACGGCGAAGATGCCGTGTCGCAGCCCCCACGCGGCACCGGGTACGTGCCTGGTCAGGAGGGAGACGGCGTACCCACGCACGCCGTACGGTGGGAGGCACCATCGCCGTCGGGTCGTGGGCACCCGTCGAAGAGCCTGGAAGGACCACAGTGAGTACGCCGACGCATGTCCCCTCGGGCGGGGCCGACCTGGAGACGGTGGCACGTGTGACGGCCAAGGTGCGCGCCAACGTCGAGAAGGTGATCGAGGGCAAGTCCGACGTCGTGTTCTCGACGCTCGTGGTCCTTCTGGCCGAGGGTCACCTCCTCATCGAGGACGTCCCCGGGGTCGGGAAGACCCAGCTGAGCAAGGCCCTGGCCCGCAGCATCGACTGCTCGGTGCGACGCATCCAGTTCACGCCCGATCTGCTGCCCTCCGACGTCACCGGGGTCTCGGTGTTCAACCAGAACACCCGCGAGTTCGAGTTCCGCCCCGGTGGCGTCTTCGCCAACATCGTGGTCGGCGACGAGATCAACCGCGCCTCCCCCAAGACCCAGTCGGCTTTGCTGGAGTGCATGGAGGAGCGCCAGGTCACCGTCGACAACGTCACCTACCAGCTCGAGCCGCCGTTCATGGTGATCGCGACCCAGAACCCGGTCGAGATGGAGGGCACCTACGCCCTGCCGGAGGCGCAGCGCGACCGGTTCATGGCGCGCGTGTCGGTGGGCTACCCGCCGACCGCCGCCGAGGTCGCCATGCTCGCCAGCCACACCGGCGCCAACCCCCTCGACGACCTCGAGGCGGTCACCGACAGCGCCGAGATCCGCAAGCTGATCGGGATCGTCAACCAGGTGTACGTCGCCGACGCGGTCCGCCAGTACACCGTGGCGCTCGCCGCCGCGACCCGCACGAGCGGGGAGCTCGCCCTCGGCGCCTCACCACGGGCGACGCTCCACCTGCTGCGGGCGGCCAAGGCGTCCGCCGCGCTGCAGGGGCGCGACTACGTCCTCCCCGACGACGTCCGGGTGCTCGCCGTCCCGGTGCTCGCCCACCGGCTCCTGCCCAGCGCCCAGGCCGCGATGAACGGCCGCGCGGTCGAGGACATCCTCGCCTCGCTGGTCGCGGGGGTGCCGGTGCCGCCGTCGTTCCCGCCCACCACCGCCCGGTGACCCATGCGTGAGGCGCTGGCGGGGCTCACCGTCCGCGGACGGGCGTTCCTGGCGGCCGGGTGCACGGCGATCGCGTGCGCGATCGTGCTCGACCAGCGCGCGCTGGTGCGCGTCGGCGTACTCCTCGTCGCGCTGCCGCTGGTCACCGCCTTCGTGGTAGGCCGGGGTCGCTACCGCCTCTCGCTGGTGCGGACGATCGCGCCTCAGCTCACCGAGGCCGGCCAGCCGGCCCGGGTCGAGCTGACGATGACGAACGAGGGCTGGATCCCGACCGGGACGCTGCTGCTCGAGGAGGCGCTCCCCTACACCCTGGGCAGCAGGCCGCGCTTCGTGGTCGACCGGATCGGCCACGGATGGCGGCGGAAGGTGACCTACCAGCTGCGCTCCGACGTGCGCGGCCGGTTCGACAGCGGTCCGATGACGGTCAAAGTGGCCGACCCGTTCGGGCTCGTCGAGCTCGGCCGGGCGTTCCAGACCACCACCCCGTTCACTGTGACGCCGCGGACGTACCCGCTCTCCCCCATCGACCTCAGCGGCACCGCGACCGCGTCGGGCGACTCCCGGCCGCGGTCCTTCTCCGGCGGGAGCGCGGAGGACGTCACCGTGCGGGAGTACCGCCGCGGCGACGACCTGCGCCGGGTCCACTGGCGCAGCTCGGCGAAGGTCGGCCAGCTCATGGTGCGCCGCGAGGAGCAGCCCTGGCAGGCACGGGCCACCGTCTTCCTCGACAACCGCCGGATCGCCCACCGCGGCCAGGGCGCGGCCTCCTCGTTCGAGGCCGCCGTGGTCGCCGCTGCGTCGGTCGCCGTCCACCTGCGGCAGCGCGGCTTCACCGTCCGGCTGGTCACCTCGACCGGTGAGGCGTCCCCCTGGCACACCCGGGAGAGCGACACCGACACCAGCGGCCTGCTCGAGGCGCTCGCCCTCGTCCAGCTCACGCCGCTGCCGGGCGTCGACGCGTCCTGGGTCGGCGAGGCCGGTCAGAGCGGCGTGACCGTGGCCGTCCTCGGCTCCGTGGACGACGGCGACGTCGCCGTGCTCCGGCGGGTGCGGCACCACGCCGGCGCCGCCCTCGCGATCGCGCTCGACGTCGACCGGTGGGCGTCCGCGCCGCCCCGCTCAGCCGCTCCGCCGCCGGCCGAGCCCGGCTCCGACGCCGCGCCCGGCGGGCTCGGGCTGCTCACCGTCCACGGCTGGAAGGCGGCCTCGCTCGGTCCCGACGATCGCATCGACCGGGCCTGGACCGAGCTCGGCACCCGCGCGGCCGCGGCGACGTACGGCATCGTGGCGGCGCAGCCTGCGCCTCCCGTGACGACCGGGGAGGACCGCTGATGCCCCGCCTCCACGGCGCCCTGGTCGCTCTCGTCACCTGGCTGACCGTGCTTCTCGCGCTGCTCTCGTGGCGCAGCTTCACCGCGGACCCCCCGGCGTACGTCGTGCCGTCGGCGGTGGTCGGCGCGATCATCGTCGGCGTCGGGTACGCCGGAGACCTGCTGCGGCTGCGCCGCCCGCTGGCGCTGCTCGCGCAGGTGGTGATCGGTGGGGCGGCCACCGACGTCGCGGTGTTCGGCAACCCGGTCCCCATCGGGTCGGGAGCGCGCGAGCACGTCGTCGACGTCTTCAACACCGCGTACGACACCGTGATGCGGGCCCCGCTCCCCGTGCCGGTCGGTGACGGGGGCATCGCGCCGTACCTCATCCTCGGCGCCGCGGCCGCCTTCCTCCTCGCCGACCTGCTCGTGCGCGCACTGCGCAGGCCGCCGCTGGCCGGGCTCGTGCTGCTGGCGATCTTCAGCGTCCCGTTCAGCATCGTGGGCGGCGGCGTGGCGTGGTGGGTCTTCGCGCTGACCGCCGCCGGGTTCCTCGGGCTGTTGGTGCTGCAGGAGAGCGAGCGGGTGTCGCGGTGGGGCCGCCGGCTCGACGACCGGTCGGTCGCCGGCATCGCGCCCGACAACGGCGTGCTCGGCAGCGCCTTCTCGGCCGGGCCGGGGGCGATCGGGCTGGTCGCGACCGCTCTCGCCGTCGTCGTCCCCGTCTTCGTCCCGACGCTCCACCTCGACCTGAGCGGCTTCGGACCGGGCGGCAGCGGCTCTGGGCCGATCCGGGTGACCAACCCCACCGTCGGGATGTACGACGACCTGCGCAACCAGTCCGACACGGCGCTCGTCGACGTCCGGGTCACCGACGGTGCCGACGTCGCACCGTCGTACCTCCGCATCGCGACGCTGACCTCGTTCAACGGCTCGGAGTGGAGCCCCGGGGGGCGCAGCATCCCGCCCGACCACACCGCGCGGACCAGGTTCAGCCCGCCGGAGGGCGACGCCAAGCTGCTCGGCGCGTCGTCGACCTACCGACTCACGGCGACCAACGAGTTCGACTCGCGGTGGCTGCCGACCTTCTACTACACGACCCAGATCGAGGCCGCCGGCGACTGGCGCTACGACTCCGACACGCTCGACTTCATCTCCGGCGACACCAGCAACCAGCTGTCGACCGCCGGCGAGACCTGGACGCTCACCGCGGCGCCGGTCTCGCCGAGCGAGCAGGCGCTGCTCGACGCGCCGTTCAGCACCGGCGGGGTGCCCTCGCTCTACACCTCGCTGCCCGACCTACCCGCGCAGTTCGGCCGGATCGCCCGGGAGAAGACCGCGGACCAGACCTCGCCGTTCGCCAAGGCGGTGGCGCTGCAGAGCTGGTTCCACGACAGCGGCGAGTTCCGCTACAGCCTCAACCGGCCCGGCGGCACCGGCGGCAACGACCTGCTGCACTTCGTGACAGACCAGAAGGTCGGCTACTGCCAGCAGTTCGCCACGGCGATGGCCGCGATGGCGCGCGAGCTCGGCATCCCGGCCCGGGTCGCGGTCGGCTTCCTCCACCCGGTGCGCGCCTCCGACGGCAGCTACGTCTTCCGCGGCCGCGACATGCACGCCTGGCCCGAGCTGTGGTTCCAGGGCGTCGGGTGGGTGCGCTTCGAGCCGACCCCCAACGGCCCCGGGATCGACACCGACCTGCCGGCGTACACCATCGGCGTGCTGGGCGGTGACGGCACCGGCACCGCCCCTGAGGCGACCGAGGCTCCGAGCGTCGGTCCGACGCAGACGGCCCGGCCGCCGCGGCCCGGCGACCTCCAGCAGCGTGGGGACCAGCAGGGGCAGGCGGACAAGGACAAGGCCGACGCGGGCGACCACGGGCATGCCGGGGTCATCGCGCTCGTAAGCGTGGTCGGCGTCCTCGCCCTCGGCGGCGTGGCGGTCGGCGTACCTCTCTGGGTGCGGCTGCGACGCCGCTCGCGGAGGCTCGCCGGCGGCCCCGAGGAGGGCTGGGCCGAGATCCGCGACACCGCCCGCGACCTGCGACTGCCGTGGTCCGACGACCTCTCCCCGCGTGCCTCCGGCAGGCAGCTCGCGGCGAGCGTCATCGGCGAGCAGGCCCGGGCCGCGCTCGACCGGGTCGTCGTCGCGGTCGAGCGGAGCAGGTACGCCCGGGTCGCGTCACGCGAGCCGGTCGGCGAGGACGTGCGCGCCGTCGTCGAGGCGCTGGCGGAGAGCGCCGATCCACGCGTACGCCGGCGGCTGCTGCTGTGGCCGCGGTCGGTCGTGGCCCCGCGGCGGAGGGTGCGCGCGGTCCAGCAGCCCGAGCAGGTGGAGCACCACCTGGTCGATCACATGGGCTGAGACAGCGTCAGCGGCCCGGTCACCAGTCGGTGCCGTCGTGCCGCCGGCGGCGCCAGCGCTGCTCGGCGCGGTCGAGGAACGACGCGCGCGCGGCCGTGCGGTGATGGAGATGGGGCCGCAGCGAGGCGGCCGGGCGCCCGCGGAGCGCGGAGAGGCCGCTGCTCGCGGAGAAGAGCATGACCACGAACCCGAGGATGCCGAGCGCCCAGATCTCGGTGACCGCCCCGGTCATCAGGAGCGCCACACCTCCGGCCAGGAGGACGCCGTCGAGGATCGCGCGTCGTCGCTGGGCACGCCGCAGGGCGGTGCCGCGGAGGGCGGAGGCGAACTTCGGGTCCTCCTCGGAGAGGGCGCGCTCCATCTGTTCGAGCAGTCGCAGCTCCTCTTCGGAGAGTGGCACCGTTTCCTCCCGGGTCCGTCGGACATTGCCAGTCTAGGCAGCCGTCCCGGGGCGCGGTAGTGAGCAGCCCAAAATTCGTGGCCCGCGGTCACCCCAGCAGGCTCGCCGGCCGAACGGCCCGGCTGCCGAACCGCTCCACGGCCAGGTCGACGGCGCGGTCGGCGTCGCGCCAGCCGTGCAGCGGCTCGCCGAGAACACCCTGCCGGTGGACCCGGTCCCGCGGGAGCAGGCCCTCGACGCGCACCCCCACGAGGCGCAGCCGGGCGCGGCGCAGCGCCAGGGCGTCGTAGAGCGCCACGGCGGTCTGGTGGACCTCCCGCGTCACGTCGGTCGCCTGCGGCAGGGTGCGGGAGCGGGTGATGGTCACGAAGTCGGTGAACCGGACGCTGAGGGTGACCGTCCGGCCGACGACGCGGCCGGCCCGGAGCCGCCGGGTGACCTTCGCGCTGAGGCGCAGCAGCTCGCGGACGATCGGCTCGCGGTCGGCGTGGTAGTCGTGGTCGCGGCCGAGGGTCTCCTGGGCGCCCATCGAGCGGTCCGGCTCCTGCGGACCACGCCGCGGCGTGAGGTCACGGCCGTCGATGCCGTGGGAGAGGTGGTGCAGCCGCGTGCCCTGGCCCTCGCCGAGGATCTGCTGGAGCGTGTCGAGCGGCGTGCGGGCGATGTCGCCGACGGTGACGAACCCGAGCCGGTGGAGCCGGGCCCGCGCCTTCGGCCCGACGCCGTAGAGCTCGCCGACGTCGAGCGGGTGGAGGAAGCCCGGCAGACCGTCCGGGGGCACGACGACCACGCCGTCCGGTTTGGCATGGCGGCTCGCCACCTTGGCCACGCTCGGGCTGCCGGCCACGCCGACGGAACAGGTGATCCGCTGCTCGTCGTGGATCTGGGCGCGGATCCGGTCGGCGATCTTCCGGGGGCTGCCGAGCAGCCGTCCGGCCCCGCTGACGTCGAGGAACGCCTCGTCGACGCTCACCACCTGCACGAGCGGGGTCACGCGGCGGAAGATGTCGCGGACCGCCGTCGACACCTCAGAGACCGCGCCCGGCTCGAGCCGCACCGAGACCAGCTGCGGGCAGAGCCGGCGGGCCTGAGCGCCCGACATCGCGGAGCGGACGCCGTAGGCCCGCGCAGCGTAGTTGGCGCAGGTGACCACGCCCCGCGGCCCGCCGCCGACGACCACCGGCACGTCCCACAGCTCGGGGCGGTCCCGGATGGCCACCGACGCGAAGAAGGCGTCCATGTCCACGTGCAGGATCGGCGTGTCGACGGTCGACATCGTCACCCCCGGCCGGCGTCAGCGGCGGGCGGTGAAGTGCAGCTGTGTGGCGAGCGGGAGGTAGTCGGCACGGCCGGCGACCGCCTGCTCGAGCTCGACCAGGTCGGTCGTCGCTCCCGGCTCGAGATCGAGCAGCGAGCCGGGGACGAGGTCGGTGAACACCCGGACCCCGTGGACCGCCGTGATGGTGAACCCGGCGGCGGCCAGCGCCGCGGCCGCCTCGTCCTGGGAGAACCGGCGTCCGGAGCGCCCCACGGACGTGGTCTGGTCCAGGAGCGCCTTGGCCTGGGCGAAATGGCCCGCCATGGCCCGCGCGAGAACGGCGGCGGAGCGCTGCGCCACCAGCAGGCTGAGGTGGCCGCCGGGTCGCAGCGCGTCGTGGATGGCGCCGAGAGCGGCGGCCGGGTCGGGGACCACCTCGAGGACGCCGTGGCAGAGCACGACGTCGGCGCTGCCGACGCCGACGACGTCGAGAAGGCCGGAGAGGTCGCCTTGGCGGGCGTCGACCTCGACGCCCACCTCGCGTGCTCGTCGGGCGAGCGCCGCGAGCGCGTCCGGGCTCGGGTCGACGACGCAGACCCGGTGGCCCGCCTCGGCGACCCGCACCGCCGAGACGCCGGTGCCGCCGCCGATGTCGACGACATCCAGCGGCTCGCCTTCGAGGATGGGGCGCAGGGCGTCCCAGACGACGGCCGTGCGGGCATTGGCCCGCCGCTCGCCCGGCCGCCCGCTCGCTGACATGGCCCTAACCCTAGGGGGAGCCCGGCATCAGCCCACACGGCGGATCGGCTCCCGGGACAGGGACGGGTGTGGGACCAGGCCGAGGGCGTGCTCGACCACGGCGAGGAACCTGTCGGCGTCGCGGATCAGGTCGTCGGCCTCGCGCTCGGTGACCGCCCGGGACGACCCGGCCTCCGCGGCCGCACGCTTCGACGCCCCGGCCGAGAAGAAGGTGGCCCACTCGGCGAGCTCGGGGGCCACGTCGGTGAGGAGGACCCAGGCGTTCTTCTGCCGTCGCCGCCGCCCTGGCTCGACCGGCGTGGCCCGTGCGGCGATGAGGGCAGCGGCGGCCCGCAGGGCGGCGACGTGGGCACAGGCGTAGCGGCTCGGCACGTCGGTGGCGGCGATCGCATCGGCGAGTGACTCCGCGGCCCGCAGCAGGTAGGAGTGGGTGGTTGCGGGAAGGGTGTGCTGGACGTGCGGGGTGCCGCGCACGCGGCGGTCGTCGTACGGCGTCATGGGCGTCCTCCAGGCTGCTTGCGCTCCACACCCGGGTCGAGGTCGTCTCCGCCCGGCGGTTCGAACACACTTTCGAACGAGCAGAAAGTTACACCCGCCCACCGACAGCCACAAGGGCCGCCAAAGGGGTGGGCGCCGCTAGGGGGCGACGCTCAACGCGGTCAGAGGCCGACGTGCTCGCGCAGTCGCTCGACCTCGGCGCCGGCGCGGGGGTGGATGTAGCGCGTCGTCGCCGGCATCCACATGAAGACGACGGCGGCCGCGCCGATCGCGATCTCGATGACGGTGAGCACGACGAAGAGGAACGGCGGGCCGGTCATGATGCCGCCGATGCTCGCGACAGCAGTGAAGGCGAGCAGCAGGGTGAGGACCACCCGGGCCCACTCGAACCCGTTGCGCAGGTAGACCATGATCACCGCCACGAGCGAGGCGATGACGCCGCACAGCGTGAGCGCCGGGGCGACGAAGTGGGGAGGCTTGATGTCGTACTCCCCCGGGTGCTTGATCGCCTCGAGGCCCTTGGTCTCGAGGATCCGCCTGGCGCTCGGGTTGCCCTCGGCCCACACCCGCAGCAGATCGTCGTGGCGGATGACGATCAGCGCGACCACGACAGCGCCGAAGGCGATGAGGGCGAGCAGCGCGCGCAGCGCCCATGTCAGCGAGGCGGGACGGGCCTCGTCCGCCGTGACGACCTCGTGCTCCTGCGCCATGCGCCCTCCTGTCTGCTGTGCACCCGCCGAGCAGCGGGAAACCTGCTACGGACCGGCCGGCGCCGGCCGCTATGGTCGCCGCATGCCCACCGAGCACCCCTCGATCGCAGCGTTCCGATCCGCGCACGAGGAGCGTGGAGGCTCCGGTCAGATCGTCATTCTGCCCGACTCGGTCCACACCGCCGCACTCGCGGCCGAGGCACTCGGCTGCGAGGTCGGCGCGATCGCCAACAGCCTGCTGTTCGACGCCGGAGGTACGCCGGTCCTGATCCTCACCTCGGGCGCGCACCGGGTCGACACCGCCAAGGCCGCGGCGACCATCGGCGTCGAGCGCCTGAAGCGGGCCGGTCCGGAGTTCGTCCACCAGCACACCGGCCAGCGGATCGGCGGCGTCTCCCCGATCGGTCATCCCGCGCCGGTGCCGACGTACGTCGACTCCTGGCTGCGCCGCCACCCGGTCGTGTGGGCGGCGGCCGGCCATCCGGCAGCGGTCTTCTCGACGACGTACGACGAGCTGCTGGCGCTCACGGACGGGTCGGAGATCGACGTGGAGTGACCGCGGGCGCAGGATGAGCCCATGGACGCTCTCGCGCTGACCTTCTCGAGCGGGTGGGCCAGCGGCATCAACGCCTACCTGGTGGTCCTGGTCCTCGGCATCGCCGACCGCGTGGCGGACCTCCAGCAGGTCCCCGACGCGCTCGGCTCGTGGCCGGTCCTGATCGCCGCAGCGGTGCTGTACGTCTGGGAGTTCGTCGCCGACAAGATCCCCTACGTCGACTCCGCGTGGGACTCGGTCTCGACGGTCATCAGGCCGACCATCGGCGCGGTCATCGGCGTCCTCCTCGCCGGCGAGGCGACGTCGCTCGACGACGCCGTCGGCGGCGTCGTCGGCGGCGGGTCCGCGCTCGCGTCCCACCTGGTGAAGGCCGGCAACCGGCTGGCGCTCAACGCCTCCCCCGAGCCGGTCACCAACGTCACCGCCAGCGGCGTCGAGGACCTCGGCGTGCTCGGCGTCGTGTGGCTGGCGACCGAGCATCCGGTCGCGGCCGCGATCATCGCGGCCGTCCTGCTCGTCCTGGGGCTCGTCGTCCTGGTCCTCCTCTTCCGTCTGGTGCGGAAGGGCTGGCGCAGGTGGAAGGGCAAGGACAGGCCGCTGCCCGCGCCCGGCTAGGGTGCCGCGCGTGGCGCGCGTGGTGGTGGTCGGCGGAGGGTACGGCGGTCTCGCGGCGGCCGTCCGGCTCGCCAAGCTGGGACACGGCGTGACGCTCGTCGAGTCGGCGCCCGAGGTGGGCGGCGCGCTCCGGCCGGTCGTCGACGAGGGCTTCTCGTGGGACTCCTCCGCCCACGCCACGCTGCTGCCGGCCGTGGTGCGCGACCTGTTCCGCAAGTCCGGGCGCCCGCTCGAGCGGGAGGTCGACCTCGAGCCTCTCGACGTGATCCGGGAGCACCGCTTCGCCGACGGCTCGTCGGTGCGGCTGCCGGGCGGGTCGCGCGCGGCGCAGGTCGCCGCCTTCGACGCGCTCGGGGACGGGCTCGGGCGGCAGTGGGCCGACCACGTCGCGGCGTACGCCGACGACTGGGAGGCGCTGCGCAAGCACTACTTCGAGACGCCGTGGAACCCCGCCGCGCTCCCCCGCGCGCTGACCGACCGGTTCGACTCGCGCGAGATGCTCGCCCGCCGGCTCAAGCGGTCCTTCCGCGACGAGCGGCTCCGGCTGGTCGCCGGCCACCCGTTCACCGCCGCCGGCCACGAGCTGCGCGACGTACCGGCCTGGGCGGGGCTCACCGCCTATCTCGAGCAGCGGTTCGGCGTCTGGCGCGTCGCCGGCGGCACCGGCGAGCTGGCCGCCGCGCTCGCCCGGCGGCTCGCGACCCGGAGGGTCGAGACGCTCACCTCCACCACCGCGATCGACCTGGTGGTCCGCGAGGGGGCGGCCGTGGCCGTGTCCACCACCGCCGGAGACCTCGACGCCGACGTCGTGGTCTGCGCCGTCGACCCGCGCCGGATGCCGGCCCTCGCGGCCTACGTCGCGCGCACCGTGCCCGCGATCCCCCCGCCGACCGTCCACCTCGGCCTCGCCGACCTGCCCGACGAGCTCACCGGCCTCCCCGCCGAGCTGGTCCTCCACGGCGAGCCGACGCTCGTCGTACGCACCCTCGGGCGGGCGCCCGCCGGCGACCCGGCCGGCGCCGCGTGGACCGTCCACGCCTACGGCAAGCTGCTCGAGGACGTCACCGTCGCGCTCGCCCGGCACGGCCTCGACGTACGCGACCACGTCGTCGCCCGGGTCGACCTCGGCGCCGCCGAGCTGGTCGCCCGATGGGGCGGGTCGCCGCTCGGCGTGCGCTGGGCCGGCCGGCGTACGGTCCGCCGCAGGCTCGGCCCACGCACCCCGCTGCCCAACGTGTACGCCGCCGGGGCGCACGCCACCCCGGGCGCCGGGCTGCCGTTCGTGGGGCTCGGCGCCGCGCTCGTCGCGCAGGTGGTCGGACCGGCGTAGTGCCGTACCGAGGTCAGACCGTCATGTTCAGCGCGGCGAAGATCTCCAGCGTCGCCTTGGAGCGGTTGAGCGTGTAGAAGTGCAGCCCCGGGGCGCCGCCGGCGAGGAGCTGCTCGCACAGCTCGGCGGCCATGGCGATGCCCTCGGCGCGGAGCGCGGCGGGGTCGTCGGCGTACTTCTCGACGCGGGCGACGACCTCCGCCGGGATCTCCCGCCCGGAGAGCTCGGCCATGCGGGTGATCTGTCGGAGGTTCAGGATCGGCATGATGCCCGGCAGGATCGGGATGTCGACGCCGATCCGGGCTGCGCGCTCGACGAGCGCGGCGTAGTCGGAGGCGCGGAAGACCATGTCGGTGATCGCGAACTCGGCGCCGGCCTGCTGCTTGGCCAGCAGCACCTCGGCGTCCTGCTCCAGCGACGCGGCGGCCGGGTGGCCGTCGGGGAACGCGGCGACGCCGATGCTGAAGTCGCCGCGCTTGGCGGCGAGCTCGACGAGCTCCACGGCGTAGGTGAACCCGCCCTCGGTCGGCGTCCACTCCGAGTGCGGACCGTCCTTCGGGTCACCGCGGAGAGCGAGGACGTTGACGACCCCGGCGACGGCGAAGGCGTCGAGCGTCGCCTCGAGCTCGTCGCGGGTGTGCCCGACGCAGGTGAGGTGGCCCATCGGGACCAGCGAGGTCTCGCGGGCGATCCGGCCGGTGATGCCGACCGTGTTGTCGCGCGTGGAGCCGCCGGCGCCGTACGTCACGGAGACGAAGGTGGGCCGGTACGGCTCCAGGGCGCGGATCGCGTCCCAGAGCTGCGCCTCGCCGGCCTCGTCCTTGGGCGGGAAGAACTCGAACGAGAACGAGTGCTCGCCCTCCCGGATGAGGTCGCCGATGCGGCGCACGGTCGGCTGGGTCATACGCGTCAGTGTAGGGAGCGGGGCGGCCGGATCAGCGAATCGTCCACGATCTACCCTCATCGGGTGACCGAGGGGTGGGACGGGGCCGACTTCCGCCGGCGCGTCCAGGCGGCGCTCGACGGGTTCCTCGACGAGCAGGCCGGCCTCCTCGCCCCGCTCGGTCCCGACGCCGAGCGGCTCCTGGCCCAGGGGCGGGTCTCGGTCGCCGGCGGGAAGCGGTTCCGGGCGGCGTTCTGCCACTGGGGCCACCGCGCCGTCGAGCCCGCGCCCGACGACGAGGAGGCGCTCGTGCGCGCCTGCGCGGCGCTCGAGCTGCTGCACGCCTCGGCGCTGGTCCACGACGACCTGATGGACGACTCCGACACCCGTCGCGGCCGGCCGGCCACCCACCGCGCCCTCGAGGCCGAGCACCGGGCCGCCGGGTGGTCCGGCCCGCCCGGGTCGTACGGCGCCGCCGGGGCGATCCTCCTGGGCGACCTGCTGCAGGCCTGGGCAGACGAGCTGCTGCGCGGGGCCGGGTTCGCCGTCGCGCCGACCGCGGCGGCGCTGTCGTTGTTCGACCGGACACGCACCGAGGTGATCGCCGGCCAGTTCCTCGACATCTCCGTGCAGGCCCGCGGGAGCGCTGACGTCGACGCCGCGATGACGGTGCTGCGCTACAAGTCGGCGAAGTACTCCGTCGAGCGGCCGCTCCACATCGGCGCCGCGCTCGCGGGCGCCTCGGAGGAGCAGCTCGCCGCGCTCTCGGCGTACGGGCTGCCGCTCGGGGAGGCGTTCCAGCTGCGCGACGACCTGCTCGGGGTCTTCGGCGACCCCGACGCGACGGGCAAGCCCGCCGGCGACGACCTGGTCGAGGGCAAGCGCACCGTGCTGGTCGCGCTCGCGCTCGACGCCGCGAAGCCCGCCGACGCCGCCCGGCTCGACGCCGGGCTCGGCACCAGCCTCGACCAGACCGAGGTGGCCGAGCTGCGCCGGGTCATCCGCGACTCCGGCGCCGAGGCCCAGGTCGAGGAGGCGATCTCAGCCCTCGCCGCGCGCTCGCTCTCGGCGCTCGACCGGGCCGTCGGCGACGGCCTGCTCGACGCGTACGCCGCCGGGGTGCTCCGCAGCCTGGCGGCTGCCGCGACGGAGCGGGCCCGTTGACGCCGCGGCTCAGTCCAGTCAGTCCAGCCAGGGCAGGCCGAGGTCGGGCCCGTCGCCGCGCAGCAGCACGCCGAACGCCGGCCGCTCGGGATCGGCCGCCCGCTCGCGCAGCAGCCCCAGCAGGCGCGCGGTGAACGGCTCGTCGGCGTACGCCAGCACGCCCCAGTGGTCCCACAGCAGCAGCGTCGGCCCGACGTCGCGCAGGCAGTCCCAGAGCGCGTCGAGGTTGCGGCCGTAGTGCTCGGGGAACTCGAGCACCTCGCCCAGCGCGGCCAGGGCCTCCTCGCGGCTCTCGACGACCCCGTCGAGGTGGGCGCAGCCCCAGCCGGCGACCGCCACCGTGCGGGCGAGCTCGTCGGCGTCGAACGCCGCGTGCCAGCGGTAGACGCCGGCCGGCGTGTGGCCGGCGAGGAGTCCTGCGAGTCCGCTCATGCCGCCATCCTTCGGGTCACCGGTCGATCCGCGAGAACGACGCGTAGTGGTCGTCGGTGTAGTAGAGCTCCCCGCCCTTGCCGGCGATGATCCGCCGGGCGCCCCGGTCGGAGGAGCCGGGCGTCTCGACGGTGTACTCCTTGTAGTAGCCGCGCGGCTCGTCGGGCAGGATCCCCTCGTAGTTGCCGAACGTCTGGTCGTCGTGCTCCGGGTACGGGTAGGGCCCGCCGGCGTCGATCAGGTCGAGCGTGTGCCGCGCCTCCGGCGGCAGGTCGGCGACCGCGATCCAGGGCAGCCCGCTCGCGGGGTCGGTGGCGTCGTTCCCGTGGGTCGTCGAGCCGCCCGATGGTCCCGGCTCGTACGACGGCGGCGCGGCCGCCTGCGAGGACGAGCCGCCGGCCGGCGTACTCCCCTCGTCGGGGTCGTCGGAGCCGTTCTGGGTCCAGGCGACGACGAGCGCGACGACGACCACGACCAGCGCCGAGCCGATGGTCGAGAGCGTCCGCCTGCTCACGCTCGGTCCCGGGTCAGATCGCCATCGCCTGCGCCCGGCGCTTGACCTCCGAGCCGCGGTTCTCCCGCAGCGCGTCGATCGGCCGGCCGGGCAGGTCAGCGTCGAGGTAGAGCCAGGCGATGCACTCGCGGTCGTCGTAGCCGCCGTCGTGCATCAGCGTCAGCAGCCCCGGCAGGCCCTTGACGGGCAGGCCGTCCTGGATGAGGTCGGCCGGGATCTTCTGCCCCTTCTCCCCCGGGCTCGGCACGGCCGCCGCGAGCTCGTGGTCGCGGATCATCGTCCGCACCTTCGCGACCGTGACGCCGAGCCGGCGGGCGGCCTCCGCCCAGTCGATCCACTCCGGCACCAGGGCCGCCAGGTCGTGCTCAGCCAGAGGCATGTCGGTCATGGGGCCAACTCTAGGACGGCAGCCGACACCCCCGTGTCGCGGCCGCAAAGTCGGGGATTCGGCGCCCGGCTCCGTATCCTGAGGGCTCCGGCCGCACCACCTGCCGGACGTAGGAGGGCCGACTTGCGAGCTGAACGGGAGACCCGCTCAGAGGACTCTGCGCGATTCGGCGACCCCTTGCTCGGGCGGGTGCTCGACGGCCGCTACGAGATCACCGACCGGATCGCCCGCGGCGGGATGGCCAGCGTCTACGAGGCCCACGACCTGCGCCTCGACCGCACCGTCGCCGTCAAGGTGATGCACCCGGGGATGGGCGACGACGACGCCTTCGCCGCCCGGTTCGTCCGCGAGGCGCGCGCGGCCGCGAAGCTCTCCCACCCCAACGTCGTCGCGGTCTACGACCAGGGCGACGACGACGGGACCGTCTTCCTGGCGATGGAGTACGTTCCCGGCCGCACCCTGCGTGACGTGATCGCCGCCGAGTCGCCGCTGTCGCCGGCCAGGACGATGAGGTACGTCGAGCCCGTGCTCGCCGCGCTCGCAGCCGCGCACCGCGCCGGCCTGATCCACCGCGACGTCAAGCCCGAGAACGTGCTCATCGCCGACGAGCCGAATTCCGGGGTGGGCCGGGTCAAGGTCGCCGACTTCGGCCTGGCCCGCGCCGTGACCGCCGAGACGCAGCACACCTCCACCGGCGGCCTCATCGGGACCGTCTCCTACATCGCCCCCGAGCTCGTCGTCGAGGGTCGGGCCGACGCCCGAGCCGACGTCTACAGCGTCGGCGTGATGCTCTACGAGCTGCTCACCGGTCACAAGCCGCACACCGGCGAGACCCCGATCCAGGTGGCCTACAAGCACGTCCACGACGACGTCCCGCCGCCCTCGCGGGAGGTGCCCGGGCTGCCGCCGTACGTCGACGCGCTGGTCGCCCGCGCGACCGCCCGCGACCGCGACCTGCGCCCCTCCGACGCCGGCGTGCTGCTCCACCAGGTTCACCGGGTGACCAACGCGCTCGCCGCCGGCGCCGCCGACGACCCGGTCCTCACCGAGGACCTCGCCCTGCCCGTCCACGGCGAGGAGGACACCGAGCCGTACGACGTCGGCGACGAGTGGGCTCCCGCGCCCCTCGGAGCCGAGCGCACGACCGCCCTCCACACCGCACCGCCGACGATTGAGCGGCTGCCGCGGCCGGCGCTCAGCGCTGAGCCGGCCGGGTCCCCGCCGCGGCCGCGCCGCCGGCGTACGGGCCGGATCGTGCGGATCGTGCTGGCACTCCTGCTCGTCGCTGCGCTCGCCGTGGGCGGCTGGTGGCTGCTCGAGGGCCGCTACACCCGGACCCCGGCCGTCGTGGGCCTCAGCAAGGCCGCCGCGGCCACCAAGCTGCAGACCGCCGGGCTCGACGTGTCGGCCCGGACGGCGTTCTCCGACACCGTCCCCAAGGGAGAGGTGATCTCCTCCGACCCGGGCCGGGCGGAGAAGGTCCTCGACGGCGGCACCGTGACGATCACGGTGAGCCGCGGCGTCGAGCAGTACTCCCTGCCCAAGCTCGCCGGCAAGAGCCTCGAGGCCGCGTCGAACGCGCTCGACGAGATCAAGATGAAGCTCGGCGGACCGGTCGAGCGCTGGTCCGAGACCGTGCCCGAGGGGCACGTGATCCGCACCGACCCGAAGGCCGGCACCGTGCTCCGCCCCGGCCACACCGTGAGGGTCGTCGTCAGCAAGGGCCGCCAGCCGATCACCGTCGGCGACTGGGAGGGCCGGTCGGCGACCCTCGCCGAGCGCGCGCTCGAGCGGCACCACCTCCAGGTCGATCTCGACGAGGACTACGACGACGACGTGGCGAAGGGTCACGTCATCAACCAGAGCCCCGACCCCGGCACGACGCTCCACCGCGGCGACACGGTGTCGCTGCTGGTCTCGAAGGGTCCGCACCTCGTCGACGTGCCCAACGTCACCGGCAAGGGCATCGAGGACGCCCGGAAGGAGCTCGAGGACAAGGGCTTCTCGGTCGAGGTGGACCACTTCAGCCCGTACTTCGGGCTCGGCTACGTCATGGAGCAGGACCCGTCCGGCGACAAGGTGCCGTACGGCTCCTCGATCACGCTCTACGTCAGCTGAGCCCGTACGCTCGGCCTTGTGACACCGCACGAGCGCAACCCGATCGGCACCCACGTCCAGGTCGGGAAGGGTCTCGTCAAGGGAGCGGTCGCCAGCGCCGACGCGCTCGGCTGCGAGACGCTGCAGGTCTTCGTCGGCAACCCGCGCGGCTGGGCGCTCTCGCCGGGCAGGCCCGAGGAGGACAAGGAGTTCCGGCGCGCGATCGAGGCCCGCGGGATGCGCGCCTTCATCCACGCGCCCTACCTGGTCAACCTCGGGTCGCCCACCCCGGCGACGTACGAGCGCTCGGCAGCCGCGGTGGCCCACAATTTGCGCCGTGCCGCCGACCTCGGCGTCGAGGGGGTCGTCGTCCACACCGGCTCCTTCGTCACTCCGCCGTCCGAGGAGGACCCGACGACGCCGGAGGAGAGGTACGCCGCCGCGATGACGCAGGTGCGGGAGGCGCTGCTCCCCGTGCTGGACGAGCTCGCGGACGAGGACGCTCCGTGGCTGCTGCTCGAGCCGACCGCCGGGCAGGGTCGGTCGCTCTGCGCCGGCGTGGAGGACCTCACGGCGTACCTCGACGTCCTCGACTTCCACCCCAAGGCCGGGATCTGTCTCGACACCTGCCATGTCTTCGCCGCCGGCGCGCCGCTCGACGAGATCGGCGGCGCGACCGCGACCGTCGACCGGATTGTCGAGATCGGCGGGCCCGGTCGGCTGCGCCTGATCCACGCCAACGACTCGATGGACGTACGCGGCGCGTTCAAGGACAGGCACCAGCGGATCGGCGACGGCCACATCGGCACCGCGGCCTTCGGCGAGCTCTTCGCGCATCCCGCCACGGAGGGCGTGCCCTTCGTGCTCGAGACGCCGGGCTCCCGCGATCCGGAGAGCACCTGCTTCCCGCGGCTGCGGACGCTGCGCGAGGCGGCGTACGCCTGAGAGCCCGCTCGCGGTTCGGGCGCGACGGCCCCGCTCCCCTAGTCTGGGGCTGTTCCGGATCGGCGAGGAGTGACATGAAGTACTGCGGACAGTGCGGCAGCCCGGTCGCTGCCGACGACCGTTTCTGCAGCAACTGCGGCTTCGAGGTCCGCCCCGAGCAGGCCGCCGAGCAGGCCGCTCAGCAGGCGGCACCGGCGAGCGAGCCGGCCGCCGAGCAGACCGTCGAGCGTGTGCGCGTGCACGGCGGGCCCACTGCTCCCCCGCCGCCGGGCCCACCGTCGGGCCCGCCGCCCGGTCCGCCGCCCTCGGCGTCTCCGCCGGGCAGTGCCCGCTACCCGCTGTTCGCCGACGAGCCCGCGGCGACCCCCGACGTCCCGGCCGATACCGCACCCGAGCCGGTCGCGGAGGACGCCGCCGAGCAGACCGCGCCTCGCACGCCCATCACCGAGGAGACCGCGATCCGGCGACCGCGCCGCCATCGCGAGCCGTCGGCTCCTCCGCCGGAGCCCGAGCCTGCGCCCGAGCCCGCGCCCGCCGTCGAGCGCGAGCCAGAGCCCCAGCCGGAGCCGCAGCCGCAGCCGGAGCCTGAGCCGATTGCGGAGCAGACCGTGCCGCGCCCGGCGCTGCGGCTGGTGGAGGAGACCGCCATACTCCCCAAGGTCCCGTCGCTGGCCGAGACCGCCGTGCACCCCGCGGCCGCGGCCGCGGCCGCGGACCTCGAGGAGGAGCCGGAGGCGGAGGCCTCGCTCGACCCGATGCTCGACGCCGCGGACTCCGACGACACCTACGACGCGTACGACGAGGACGCGCGCGAGCCGACCGCGTGGGTCGTGGCCCTGTGGGTGCTGTGCGTGTTCCTGGTGCTCGTGCTGGCAGCCGGGGTGTGGCTCCTCAGCCACTGACCGGAGTCAGCGGGACGCGCGGCTATCCTCACGGGGGTGCCCCGGATCCCGGTCTCCGTCGCAGACACGCCCGAGCTGCGCGACCTCGCGATGGAGATCTGGCGTGCGGCCAACGCCGCCCGGCCGCGTCCGGCGGGC
This sequence comes from Nocardioides asiaticus, assembly GCF_040049175.1. NCBI lineage: Bacteria > Bacillati > Actinomycetota > Actinomycetes > Propionibacteriales > Nocardioidaceae > Nocardioides > Nocardioides asiaticus. Next base: position 251,497 of record NZ_JBDZDM010000001.1, read on the forward strand.
GAGCTCCGCGCCGAACGCGTACGCCACAAGGTCGAGTCCGCCGAGCTGCTGCTGGTCGCCCACTACGGCACCCGGCCGGCGGGCATGCTGCTGGCGGAGACGTACGTCGAGGACGGCGTGCCCGACCCCGACGTCGGCCACGTCTCGATGGTGTTCGTCGACCCGGCGGTCTGGGGCTCGAGGGTGGGGACGACGCTGCTGCGTGACCTGCAGCGGCGCCAGTGGCGGCGGCTGAGCGTGTGGACGCGCACCGACAACCGGCGCGCCCAGCGGCTCTACCTCGGCACCGGCTTCGTCGACACCGGCAACCGGTCGAAGCTGCAGGATGGCGACGAGATCATGCAGCTCGTCTGGTCGGCCGGCTAGGCCTTCCTCAGCATCTCGGCGACCAGGAAGGCCATCTCGAGGGACTGGACTCGGTTAAGGCGGGGGTCGCAGACCGACTCGTAGCGGTTGGCGAGGTCGGCGTCGGTGAGCTCCTCGCCACCGCCGAGGCACTCGGTGACGTTGTCGCCGGTGAGCTCGACGTGGAGGCCACCGGGCCAGGTGCCGAGGGCGCGGTGGACGTCGAAGAAGCCCTGCACCTCGTCGAGCACGTCGTCGAAGCGGCGGGTCTTGTAGCCCGACGGCGCGGTGAAGCCGTTGCCGTGCATGGGGTCGCAGATCCAGGCCACCTGCAGTCCCTCGGCGGCGGCCTTCTCGATCAGCGGCGGCAGGCCCTCGCGGATCTTGCCGGCACCGAACCGGGTGATGAAAGTGAGCCGGCCGGGCTCGTTGTGCGGGTTGAGCCGCGCGGCGTAGGCCAGCACGTCGTCCGGCGTGGTGGTCGGGCCGAGCTTGATCCCGATCGGGTTCTGGATCCGGGACATGAACTCCACATGCGCGCCGTCGAGCTGGCGGGTGCGCTCCCCGATCCAGACGAAGTGGCCGGAGACGTCGTAGGGCAGCCCGGTGCGGGAGTCGATCCTCGTCAGCGAGTGCTCGTACTCCAGGATCAGCGCCTCATGCGAGCTGTGGAAGTCGACCCGCGACAGCGTCTCGGAGTCCACGCCGATGGCGTTCATGAAGGTCAGCGCGCGGTCGATCTCACCGGCCAGCGCCTCGTACTTGGCGCCCAGCGGCGAGCCCTTGACGAAGTCGGTGTTCCAGGTGTGGACCTGGCGCAGGTCGGCGTAGCCGCCGTTGGCGAAGGCGCGCACGAGGTTGAGGGTCGCGGCCGAGGCGTTGTAGACGTCGAGCAGCCGGTGCGGGTCCGGCACCCGGGCCTCGGCGGTGAAGTCGTAGCCGTTGACCGCATCCCCGCGGTAGGCCGGCAGGGTCAGGTCGCCGCCGGGCGTGGACCGGGTCTCGGTGTCGGAGGAGCGCGGCTTGGCGTACTGCCCGGCCAGCCGGCCCACCTTCACCACCGGCACCGAGGCGGCGTAGGTCAGCACGACGGCCATCTGCAGCAGCACCCGCAGCTTGGCGCGTACGTTGTCGGCGGTGACACCGGCCAGTGTCTCCGCGCAGTCGCCGCCCTGGAGCACGAACGCCTCGCCACGGCTGACCGCGGCCAGCTTGTCCTTCAGCTCGTCGCACTCGCCCGCGAAGACCAGCGGCGGCATCGTGCGCAGCCGGTCGACGGTCGCGTCGACGGCCGCCCGGTCGGGGTAGGCCGGCTGCTGGGCTGCACCGAGGGCGTGCAGCTCCGCGAGCGACGGCACTGCCGCCGCGGAGCCTGCGGGGGTGGCGGGGTCCAGAGGTGTCACGCGTCTCAGGGTACGCGCGCAGGCGGCGGTGGCCGCATCGTTGTCGGTCCTGCGAGACGCACCGAGCCCACGCCTGCCTCAGCCCGGCTCGACGACCCGCAGCCGCTCGAGCAGGAACAGGAACGCGGCGGCGAAGTCGTTGGCCTTCGTCGCCGAGCGGACCTGCTCCCAGTCGACCTGCTCGCGTACGGCGCGCGCGGCGGGCAGGACCGAGCCGAAGTCGCAGGAGTGCTCCTCGAGCGCGTTGAGCTTGTCGGTGATCAGCGTGGTCGCGGAGAGCACGGGCATCGAGACCGACTCGACCTCGAGCTCGTCGGCGCCGTCGAAGTGGCTCCGCTCGATGGGTACGCCGGCGCTCCGGAAGAGCACGTCGACCATCGCCGCGTCGGGTGCGTCCTCGGCCACGGCGTCGGAGCCGGCGCCGACGAAGACCTTGGAGAGCCAGTCCTCGGGCGGCTGGACGACCTGCAGGCCCTGCTCGGCCAGCCGAGCCATCACCCCGGGGGCGTCCTCCTCGGCGACCATGAAGTCGACGTCGTGCTGGGGCTCGGGCCCGCCCCGCGCCCATAGCGCGTAGCCCCCGGTGAGCGCGAACGGCGCGTCGCTCTCCTTGAGCGTCACCGCCACCACCTTGAGGGCCTCCCGCAGGCCGCGCTGCACGTCGTCCGGCATTCCACGTCGTTACCCGGGTACCGACCCGCCATGCGCACGCCCCAGCGTCCGACCCTGCGCCTGGTGACCTTCAACATCCTCAACGGACGGGCACCGGACCGGCACGAGGTCGACCTGACGACGTACGCCGACGCGATCAAGAGCCTCGACGCCGACGTGCTCGCCCTGCAGGAGGTCGACCGGAACCAGCCGCGCTCCGCGGGCGCGGACCTGACCGCCGTCGCGGCCGAGGCGATGGGAGCGGTCGACCACCGGTTCGTCGCGGCCCTCTCCGGCACGCCCGGTGCGACCTGGACGGCCGCCACCGGGGAGGAGCAGCCCGCGTCGGCGGCGTACGGCATCGCGCTGCTGTCCCGTCACCCCGTCACCGCCTGGGAGACGGTGCGGCTGCCCCCGGTGCCGTTCCCGGCGCCGTGGCGCCACCATGACCGGATGCTGCCGTCGTTGGAGCGGGACGAGCCGCGGGTCGCGGTCGCCGCCCGGATCGACTCGCCGATCGGGCCGCTGACGGTCGCCAACACGCACCTGTCGTTCATCCGGTGGTGGAACGGCCGCCAGCTGCGCCTGCTGATGCGCTCCCTGGCCCCGCTGCCCCGGCCGCTGGTGCTCGTCGGCGACCTGAACATGGGTCCCGAGCGCGCCCTGGCCGGCTCCCGGCTCACCGCGCTCGGCGCCCGGCTCACCTTCCCCGCCGATGCGCCGCGGGAGCAGATCGACCACGTCCTGGCCGATCCGGCCCTGCGCGCGCGTACGACGACCCGACGGCTGCCCGTCTCGGACCACCTCGCCCTCGTGGCCGACCTCGACGGGTGACCCGTCGGCGTACGACCTAGTGCCCGGCGGGGACCGCGAGCTCGTCCTCCTCGGGCACGACGACCTCGGCGATCATGTCCTCGATGACCTTGGTCGGAAGTGCGACGTTGATCGCCCAGTAGTAGATGACGAGCGCGAACACCGCGCTGACGCCGAGCGAGGTCCACAGCCCGATCTGGTGTGAGGCGTTGGTCCGCCCGCTGAAGGTGGAGAAGAAGGTGATGAGGCCGACGCCGACGAGGTAGGGCGGCAGCCACGAGGCGGCCTTCCAGTTCATGTGCTCGGGGCGCATCTCGCGGTTGAAGATCAGCAGGCAGCCGATGATGATCAGGACCCCCAGCTTCCAGGCGGTCTCCCAGCCGCTCCACATGATGATCCAGGTGGAGACCACGAACGCGATCGGCGCGAACAGCCCGCCGAACGGCAGCGTGTAGGGCCGCTCCGCCTCCGGCAGCCGCTTGCGGAACGCACCGAACGAGAGCGGCGCGCCGGCGTACATCAGGACCGAGGCGCTCGTGATCAGGCCGACCAGCGACTGCCAGCTCGGGAACGGCAGGAAGCAGACGCAGCCGGCGATGAAGGAGACGAGTACGCCGAACCACGGCACCTTCGAGTCGGTCAGCTTCGCGAAGACGGAGTGGAAGTAGCTGTTGCGGGCCAGCCCGTACGACACCCGCGCGCCGGCGGCGGTGTAGATGAGGCCGGTGCCGGCGGGTGAGATCACCGCGTCGGCGTACAGGATGCTGGCGAGCCAGCCGAGCCCGACGCCGGAGGCGATCTCCGCCCACGGACCCCCGAAGGAGCCGAAGACGGTCGACGGCGTCACGTCGCTCCAGTGCGAGCCGATCATGTCCGGCGGCAGCGCGAACAGGAAGACGACCTGCAGCCCGATGTAGATGACGAGGCCGAGCAGGATCGAGCCGATCACCGCGACCGGGATGTCGCGCTTGGGGTTCTTGCTCTCGCCCGCCAGCTGGTCGGCCTGCTCGAAGCCGAGGTAGGAGAAGATGATGCCCGCGGCGGGGATGGCGACCAGGATGCCCTTGAACCCGTCCGGGCTGAACCCGTCGGCCGCGTGCAGGTTGGAGCCGTGCAGGCCGTCCTTGCTGAAGATCAGCACGACGAGGACGGTGAGGACCGGGACCAGCACCTTCCACCAGGTCATGATGCTGTTGGTCGTCGCGAGCACCTTCACGCCGAAGTAGTTCACGACGCACATGACCGCCATGATCACGATGGCGACGACGAGGCCGGTGTGGGTGAGCGTCTCGTCGGAGCGCAGCCAGTCCTTCGCGAAGTCGTAGTGGGTGAGGTAGAGGATCATCGCCGACACCTCGATCGGCGCCACCGTGACCGCCTGCAGCCAGGAGAACCAGCCGAACGCCGCGCCGGCGACGCCGCCGTAGGCGTAGTGCGGGAAGCGCGCGGAGCCGCCCGAGAGCGGGTACATCGCGCCCAGCTCGGCGTGGACCAGCGCGAGCACCAGGATGCAGACCCCGCCGACCACCCACGAGATGATCGCCGCCGGGCCGGCGTTGAGGAGCCCGCGCTGCGCGCCGAAGAGCCATCCCGAGCCGATGATGGAGCCCATCGAGGCCCAGAGCAGGCCGACGATGCCGATCTCCCTCGCGAGCGAGGCGCTGCCCTTCGGTTGCTCGTGCGGCTCCGTCGAGTAGTCGATAGCCATGGGCCCCGTCCTTCCGTGGGTTCGTCCCGAGCGGAGATAGATAGGTTGGCTACGTTGCCGGTGACTGAACCGTAGTCCCGGAGGGGCGCCAGGGGAACGGACGCGCCGTACGCGCCGCGACGTCGTCCCGCCGGGCCAGGCTCTAAGGTCGGCGCCATGACCTTCTCGATCGTGGCCCGCACCGTCGACCCGGTCACCGGCGAACCGTCGTGGGGCGTGGCCGTCGCCTCCAGGTTCCTCGCCGTCGGCGCGGTCGTGCCGGCGGCGGTGGCCGGGGTCGGCGCCATCGCCACCCAGGCCGACGCGAACGTCGCCTACAAGGGGCTGGCGCTCTCCCATCTCGACGACGGCGCCACCGCCGACGTCGCGCTGCAGCGGCTGCTCGAGGAGGACGACGGTCGCGACCACCGGCAGGTGGGGATCGTCGACGTCGAGGGCCGGGCGGCGTCCCACACCGGGCAGGCCTGCCTGGACTGGGCCGGGTCGCTGACCGGGGACGGCTACGCGATCCAGGGCAACATCCTCACCGGCTCCGAGGTGGTCGAGGCGATGGAGGAGGCCTGGCTGGCCTCCGCGGACGAGCCGGTCCTCGCCCGGCGGCTGCTCACCGCCCTGGCCGCCGGCGACAACGCCGGGGGTGACAGCCGGGGCCGGCAGAGCGCCGCCCTGCTCGTCGTACGTGAGGAGGCGGGGTACGGCGGCGGCGACGACGTCGCGGTGGACCTGCGCGTCGACGACCACACAGCACCGATCGAGGAGCTCGGCCGGCTGCTCGGCCTCAACGACCTCTACCTCACCGCCTCGACCGAGGAGGAGAAGGTGCCGGTCACCCCGCAGCTCGAAGCCGAGCTGGAGGAGTTCGCCAAGGCCCAGGGGGCGGCCGACTTCCACGCCTGGGTCGGCACCGAGAACTACGAGATGCGGGTCGCCCCCGACCTCGCCTGGATCGACCGCCGGATCCTCCGCATCGTGCGCGGCGGTCGATGAGCGCGGTCCTCGCGATCGACGCCGGCGACACCGGTGTCACCGCGGTCCTCGTGACGCCCGAGGGCGAGGTCCTCGGCCGTGGGCGGGCGGAGCTCCCGCAGCACGTCCCCCGACCCGGCCGGGTCGAGCACGTCCCCGAGGAGATCGTGCGCACCACGCTCGATGCCTGCCGCACCGCACTGCAGGGGTTCGACGCTGCGGACGTCGCCGGGGTCGGCATCGCCGACCGACACGGGCCGGTCGTGCTCTGGGACCGCGAGACGCTGGGCTCGCCGCGGCCCGCGATCGGCTGGCCGGACCGGCGTACGACGGGCCTCTGCGCAGCCCTGGCCCCGCACGAGGACCGCATCACCGAGCTGACCGGACTCCGGCTCGACCCGCGCCTCCCCGGCCCGAAGCTCGCCTGGATCCGCGAGAACGAGCCGCACACCTGGGCCAACGTCGTGTCCGGGCGGTACGCCGTCGGCACGGTCGACTCCTACCTCGTCGCCCGGATGACCCGCGGCACCTGGCACGTCAGCGACGTCTCGAGCGCCGCGCGGACGCTGCTGCTCGACGTCGGTGCCGGCGACTGGTCCGAGGAGCTGTGCTCGCTGTTCGGCGTACCGCGCGATGCGCTGCCCGAGCTCGTCCGCGACTGGGGCACCGGCATCGTCACCGACGCCCGGTCCTTCCTCGGCCTCTCGCTCCCCGTGGCCGGGATCGCCGCCGACCAGCAGGCGGCGCTCTTCGGCGAGGGCTGACCCGGCTCAGCCCTCGAGGCGGCGTACGTCGGCTGCGGCCGCCTCCCGGGCCTCGCGGGCCTCGGCGAGGACCGCGTCGGCGTCGTCGCGGGCCTCCTCGGCCTCGGAGAGCTCGTCGTCGACCTGCTGGGCGGTGTCCTCGAGGTCGGCGAGCCGACGCCGCAGCTCCTCGATCTCCGACTGGACCTGGAGCGAGCGCGCCTCGAGCCGGTCGACGTCGGCCGCGGCCTCGTCGCGCTCGGACTGCGCGTCGGCGAGCGCACGCTCGGCCTCCTCGAGCCGCTCCCGGGCCTCGTCCAGCGCGCGGGTGTCCGGCTCGAGGTCGGGCACCGCGTGGAGCGGCACGGGCGGCTGCTCCTCGACCGCCGACGCCTCGAAGCCGAGCGCGTCCGGAAGCGCCACCGCGGCCGCGGCGTCCACCTCGCCGACCCCGGTCGCGGTCAGGGCCGCGACCAGCAGCCCGCTGCGTACGGCCTTCGCCGCCCCGACGTCGACCATGGCGGCGGTGAGGGTCGCCTCCACCTGCTCGGCGACGGCGTCGGTGACCCGCAGCCCGTGCTCGCGTGCGAGCGCGCGGGCACGGTGGGTGACCGCGGCGGTGAGCTGCCGCCGCTGCTTCGTCAGCTCGCGCAGCTGCGCGGCGTCCATCCCCACCTGCGCCTCCCGCAGCGCGGCGCCGACGGCGAGGACCTGGTCGACCTGCTCGGTCTCGTACCTCACCAGCAGGTCCATCACCCACGCCGCGGTCGACGGCTTCTTGAGCGCCTTGACCGCCGGGGCGAGGTCGGTCCCCTTCAACTCGCGCACCTTCGCGTCCCGTGCGGGGGTGAAGTCGGCGAGCGGCAGGCCGTAGAGCTCCTCGGCGATCGCGAGCAGCTCCTCCCCGCCGGCGTCGTCAGCCACGGCGCCTCCAGACGTACTCGACCTCGGGGAGGTACGGCGGGTACTGGCTGCGGCTCGTCCGCCCGCTCAGCACCCAGCCGAGGTGCTCGTAGAGGCCGCGGGCCCGGGTGTTGTCCTCCAGGCACCACAGCACCGAGTCGCCCGGGATCGCCGCGACCGCCCGCTCGACCGCGGCGCGGGCGAGGCCGCTCCCCCATCGGTCGGGGTGCACGGCGAGGTGCTGCAGCCGCTCGGCGTCGTAGCAGAGGAGCGCCGCCAGACCGCCGCCCGGCTCCTCCACGACCTCGACCACCGTCGCCGGCTCGCCGAGCCGCGTGCGCCAGGTGGCCGCGACGTCGTCTCGCGGGAACGGACGGCCACCGAAGAGGTGACCGAGCGACTTCTCGTTGGCCGCCTGCTCGAGGTCGGTGAGCGCCTCGACGTCCGCCTCGGTCGCGGCTCGGAAGACGGTCGGGAAGCCGGTCACCGGCTCGTCACCCACTCCCGGTGCGCGACCAGGCTGCGGTCGAAGAGCGCCCGCAGGGCGTCCTCGTCGACGTCGACCAGGGAGGCACCGAGCTCGACGAGGCGCACCCGCCAGGCGTCGTACGCCGTGAGCTCGGTGCGCTCCGCGCCGGCCCCGACCCGGGTGAAGAGGCAGCCGCGGAGCGTCTCGGTGCAGTCGGCCAGACGACGCTGGACCACCAGCAGGCGGGAGTAGTCGCCGTCCGGGCCGCTCAGCCGTGCGTGCGCCTCGCGGAGCTCGCCGTCGCCGGGGGTGCTGGCGAAGACGTCCACGGCGTGGAAGCTGCCCTGCGGGTCATGGTGGAAGGTCCAGCCGCCCTCGTGGACGAGCAGCCGGTAGCCGAACGGCCCCTGCTGGTGCTCCCCCGTCACCAGCGGCAGCGGGTCGCGGATGCCGTCGCCGAAGCCGAGGTCGGGCCACCACGCACCGCCGGGGTTGTCCGAGGTCGGCAGACCCCGGACGTAGACCACGAGGTGCCCGAGATGGACGTCCGCGCGCTCCGCCTCGTCCTCCCAGTTGTGGCCCCACAGCCGCACGACGTCGTACCCGAGCTCGGTGAGGACCTCCTCGAGGAGGCCGTTCTGGTGCAGGCAGTAGCCCGCGTTGCCGCCGCGCGCGACCCGCGCCAGGGTCAGGTGGCGGTCCACCGGCGGCGGGCTGCCGAGCATCGTATGGAGGTTCTCGTACGGGATCGTCGCGGTGTGCCTGCGGTGCAGCTCGCGCAGCGTGTCCAGCGTCGGCCCCGGTCGTACGACGAGTCCCAGCCGCGCCAGGTAGGCGTCGGTGTCCCGGGCCCGGTCGACGGCAGGGCTCACTGGACGTACCTCCCGCGCCGATGGATCAGCGGCTCCTCGTCGGCGCCCACCTCGAGGTGCTCGATGGTCGCCGTCACCAGGACCGACCAGCCCACCTCCGCGGTCGACTCCACGCGCACGCCCGCCCACGTGGGAGCGTCGGCGAGCCGCGGCCCCCACTCGGTCGGCTCGAAGTCCCCGGTCCGGAACGGGCCGCCGGGGGCCGGCGCCGTCCCGGCGAACGCCTCCGAGAGCTGGCGGTGGCGCCACTCGAGCAGCGACACGACGGCCGCGCCGCTGTCGTCCAGCGCGTCACGCAGGTCGCTGTCCGGGTCCACGAGCGCGAGCAGCCGCGCCGGCTCGCCGTTGGCGACCATCAGCGAGGTGACCGTCAGCCCGGCCCACTCCTCCCCCTCGCCGCTCGCGGTCCACAGCGACACCTGCCCACCCAGTCGCGCCCGCAGCCGGCGTACGGGGTCCTCGGGGGTCGGGAACGGGTGACCGGCGTGGATCGTCACGGGACGAGCGTAGGAGATCGCTGCCTGTGCCGCCGGTCGCGGCCGCCGACCCACGGCTAGGCAGCCTGCTTCTTCGCCTCCGAGGCGTAGACGTCGACGTACTCCTGGCCGGAGAGCTTGAGGATCTCGTACATGATCTCGTCGGTCACCGCGCGCAGGATGAAGCGGTCGTTCTCCATCCCTTCGTAGCGGGAGAAGTCGAGCGGCTTTCCGAAGATGACTACCGGGCGGGTGAGGCGGCCGAACTTCTTGCCCGGCGGGGCGATCCGGTCGGTCTCGAGGACCGCGATGGGGATGACCGGGGCGCCGGTCGCGAGCGCGATCCGGGCGATGCCGGTGCGGCCGCGGTAGAGCTTGCCGTCGTGCGAGCGGGTGCCCTCGGGGTAGATCCCGAAGAGCTCGCCGCTCTCGAGCACCCGCTTGGCCGAGATGATCGCGCCCTCGGCCGCGGAGGCGCCCGACCGGTCTATCGGGACGTTGCCGGTGCCGCGGAAGAACGTGCGCTGGAGCCAGCCCTTGGGGCCGCGGCCGGTGAAGTACTCGGCCTTGGCGACGAAGCGCACCATCCGCGGCACGTAGAGAGGCATGAAGAGCCAGTCGGCGTAGGAGAGGTGGTTGCTAGCGAGGATCGCCGGGCCCTCCTCGGGGACGTTCTCCAGCCCGCGGATCCTCGGCCGGAAGACGAGCTTGAGCCACGGACCGATGACGACCCACTTCATCAGCCAGTAGAAGAACCCCTCGTACAACCTGCCTCCTCCAGCCGCGCGAGCACAGTCCACGTCCATGATGCGGCCCCTCGTCGGGACCAAGGAGGAGCCTAACGTCCCGGGACCCGGCGCGGCAGAATGCCTGGCGTGACCGAGCCGGAGGTGTCGACGCAGCCGCTCACGATCCCTGCGCGCCCGGAGCTGACGGGTGGAGTTCGCATCGGGATCCTGCTCTCCCACGGCTTCACCGGATCGCCCGCCTCGGTCCGGCCGTGGGGCGAGTCCCTCGGAGACCAGGGGTACGGCGTCGCCGTGCCCCGCCTGCCCGGCCACGGCACCTCGTGGCGGGACCTCAACGCGACCACCTGGGAGGACTGGTACGGCGAGGTCGGCCGCGTCTTCGACCAGCTCTGCCTCGACCACGACGCGGTGGTCGTCGGCGGGCTCTCGATGGGCGGTGCATTGGCGCTGCGGCTGGCCGCCGACCACCCGGACCTGGTCTCGGGCGTCGTCGTGGTCAACCCGGCGCTGGCGACCCGCCGCAGGGACGTACGACTCCTCCCGCTGCTCAAGCACCTCGTGCCGTCCTTCCCGGGGATCGGCAACGACATCAAGAAGCCGGGCGTGGACGAGCGCAGCTACCCGCGTACGCCGCTGAAGGCGACCCACTCGATGATGCGCGCGTGGCCGCCGCTGGTGGCCGACCTGCCGAACATGACCGCACCGCTGCTCTACTTCCGCTCGACCGAGGACCACGTCGTCGACGACCTCTCCGAGGCCCTCATCACCACTCGGATCGGCTCGAAGGACGTCACCGTACGCCGGCTCGAGGAGAGCTACCACGTGGCCACGATCGACCACGACGCGCCGCGGATCTACGCCGAGACCGCCGAGTTCGTACGGCGAGTCGTGCCCGCGGGCTAGGCGCCACCTCTTCGCATGTCTACTGTTGGTGACGTGCACGAAGACGACCGCGCCGACGAGCCTCGCGCCGACGAGCCTGCGACCGAGTCCGCCGAGGAGGCGGCCTGGCGCGAGATCGTGGCGAACTACGGCGAGCGGGTGCTCGAGGAGCCCGACGACCCGGTCACCGACGACTCCGTCATCCTCTCCTTCGGCGACGACGGCTCCGCGCCGGACGAGGTCGACGGCGAGAACCCCCTCGACCTCGCCGAGTCGGAGCAGTTCGTGCCGCCGACCCCGGCGCTGCCTCGCACGACGCCGGAGCGCTTCATGGCGTGGCTGGGCGTGCTCGGCACCCCGGTCATCGCGGTCCTGCTCGTCACGATCCACACCGTCACCGGCTTCGACTTCCCCAGCTGGGTGATCGCGTTCCTCGTGCTCGCGTTCCTGGGCGGCTTCGGCTACCTGCTCGTCACCATGTCGCGCGACCCCGGCGACCCCTGGGACGACGGCGCGCGCGTCTAGCCCACCGGGCCGTCTCCACGGCCGACGGCTCGCCCGAGCGCGCCATCGAGGCGGCCCCGACGACACCCGCCTCCGGCCCGAAGGCGGCCTGGACGATCGGCGGCACCCGCCGGTGCTGGGCCCCGACGAGCGACTCCGCGAGCGCCTCGCGGGCCGGGCCGAGGAGCAGGTCGCCGGCCGCGGACACCCCTCCGCCGACGACGAGCAGCCCGGGGTCGAACGCCGCGACGAGGTTGGCCAGGCCGACGCCCAGCCACTCCCCGACGGAGGCGAACGCCGTGCGCGCGAGCCGGTCGCCCTGCTCGGCCGCCGAGGTGACCATCTGGCCGGTCAGCCGCGCCGGGTCGCCGTCGCACAGGTCCTCGACGAGCGTCGGGCCGTGCTCGGCCACGTCCATCCGCGCACGGACGTAGCGGACGAGCGCGTTGCCCGAGGAGTACTGCTCCCAGCAGCCGGTGCCGCCGCACTCGCAGGGCAGCCCGTCGGGCACGACCTGCATGTGTCCGAACTCGCCGGCCATGCCGTTCTGCCCGCGCAGCAACGTCCCGCCGAGCACGACCGCACCGCCGATGCCGGTGCCCATCGTGACCAGCAGCGCGTCGTCGACGCCGCGGGCGGCGCCGAGGGCGAGCTCGGCGCGGGCGGCGCAGTTGGCGTCGTTGTCGAGCGCGACCCTGGTGCCCCAGCGGGCCTCCAGGCGCGACCGGGTCGGGTCGCCGCGCCACGGTAGGTGCGGGGCGAACATGACCCGCTCCCCCTGCGCGTCCACGAAGCCGGCCGCCGCGAGCCCGACGCCGTCGATCCGGCGCCCGGCGGCGACCTCCATGACCGCCTCGGTGAGCGCGTCCTCGACGAGGGTGACGTCGACCCGCCGTCCCGGCGTCGTACGACGGGCGGTGCGGCGTACGACCCCGGCCGGGGTCACCTCGGCGGCAAGCACCTTCGTGCCGCCGATGTCGACGCCGATGTAGAGCTCCCCGATCTGCATGTCAGCGCCTCGCCAGGTCCGCGGCGCCGATGAGCCCGGCGCGGTTGCCGAGCGAGGCCTTGCGGATCTCGAGGACGGGACGGTGGCCGCGGCCGGTGAGCTGGGCGGCGAACGCGCGCCGCGCCGGCCCGAGCAGGAGGTCGTCGGCGTCGGCGACGCCGCCGCCGACCGCCACCACGGCCGGGTCGAGCACCGCCGTGAGCGAGGCGATCCCCTCGCCCAGCCAGATCCCGAGGGTGGTGAGCGCCTCGGTCGCGAACGGGTCGCCGTCCCGGGCCGCCTCGGTGATCAGCGGGCCGTTGATCCGCTGCGCGTCGCCGTCGGCCCGGTCGAGCAGGCTGCGGGCGAGCAGGGAGCCGCCGCGCGCGGCCGCGCGGGCGTCGCGGACGAGGGCCGAGCCTGAGGCGTACTGCTCGAAGCAGCCCCGGTTGCCGCACCCGCAGAGGAGGCCGTTCGGCACGACCCGCATGTGGCCGATCTCCGCGCCGACCCCGAACGCCCCGCGGTAGAGCTCGCCGTCGAGGACCAGCCCGCCGCCGACGCCGGTCCCGACGGTGATCAGCAGCAGGTCGTCGACGTCGGCCCCGGCGCCGTACACGAACTCGCCCCAGGCGGCGGCGTTGGCGTCGTTCTCGATGACGACGGTGTGGCCGACCTGCTTCTCGAGGCGCTCGCGCAGGTTCACGTCGCGCCAGGCGATGTTGGGCGCGAACATGACCGTGCTCCGCGCCTTGTCGATGTAGCCGGCCGCGCCCACGCCGACCGTCCCGAACTCGTGGCGCGCGGACAGCTCGTCGACGACGGTCGCGATCGCCGTCTCGATCGCGGCGACGTCGGTCGCAGGAGAGTCGACCCGGACCTCGTCGACGATCGTGCCGTTCTCGTCGACCACGCCACCGAGGATCTTGGTGCCGCCCACGTCGACGCCGCAGGACAAGCCGTGACTCATCGATCCTCCTCGGGGTCGGGCCAGCCGTCGTCGGCACCATTGTCGTCCAGGTCGATCTTCTCGACCTCAGGACCGCGGGCGGAGGACCGCGGCGGCGTGGCGACCGCGTTGAGCACCGCTGCCGCGGCCTGCATCAGCGACGCGGCCGCGCTCGCGAGGTGCACCCGCACCTCCGGGCTCGCCTCGCGTACGACGTGGACGGTGCGGCAGATCGGGCAGTAGGTGCACTCCGGCGCACCGGTCGCGAGGTGCTCGCCGAGGTTCTCTCGGGCCCAGTCCCCGAGGGAGCCGAGCAGCTTCGCCGCCTCCTCGGCGGCGCTGCCGACGGGCTCCTCGCGGGGCTGCTCGGGGTCGGACGGTCCCTCGCTCACTCCTGCTCCTCGCTCTCGGCTCCGGGTCCACGGGTCTCGACGAACCTCACCTGCAGCTCACCCTGCTCGACCCGGGCGCCGGCGACACGGAGCCGCGCGAGCCCGGCGGGCAGGGTGAGGAGACGACGATACGACCCGACGGTCACGACGAGCTCGTCGCCGTTGCGGCCGAGATGCACCTGGTCGCGGTCCATCCAGCCGCTCCCGCCGGCCACGCCGGGCAGCGCGAGCCGGACGATCCGGGCCGCCGGCGTACGGCTGACCCGGAACGGCCCGTCGCCGCTCGGCGGCGCGAGCGGGTCGCTGTCGGCGTACACCTCGCGCGCCAGCGTCTCCAGGGCGGGTACGCCGACCGGCTCGCCGGTCCGGTAGACCGACCGCCACACCGGCAGCCCGGCGAAGGACGCGGCCACGTCGGCGAGCACCTCGTCCTGGGCGCTGACCCAGCCGGCCCGCCAGTCGTCGGCGCCCTCCGCCGGGAAGACTCGGTTGGCGACCACGCCGTCGACCCGGTAGCCGTAGAGCGAGAGCGTCGTCCACGAGCGGCGCGCCTCGGCGAGCACGACCCGCTCGGGGGTCAGCACGAGCCGCACCGACGCCTCCGGGCCGGCGAGGATCTCGCGCACGTCCTCCAGCTCGTCGTGGAGGCGTACGACGGCGTCGAAGACCGAGTCGCCCGGCATGGGCACCCCGGAGGCGCGGGTGAGGACCGGCTTGAGGGTCTTGACGATGCGGCGCTGCAGGGGCAGGACGCGCTGCATGTACCAGCCCAGCGCCTCGGGCAGGGCGAGCAGCCGCAGCGTCTCGGCGGTCGGCGCGCAGTCGACGACGACGGCGTCCCACTCCCCCGACCGCACCCGCTGGCGGAGCTCGAGGAGCGCGAAGACCTCCTCGGCGCCGGGGACCACGGTCAGCTCCTCGGCGGCCACCGGGTCGACGCCGACGACCTCGAGCACCGACAGCAGGTAGCGCTGGATGTCGGCCCAGGACTGCTCGAAGCGGAGCTGGGCGTCGACCTGCTCCACGAACAGCCCGGGCGCGACCTCCGTCGGCTCCGGGCCGATCCCGGTCACGCCGTACGCGTCGGCGAGCGAGTGCGCCGCGTCGGTGGACAGCACGAGGGTGCGCTGCCCCGAGGCGGCCGCCAGGGCCGCCGTACCGGCGGCGACCGTCGACTTCCCGACGCCGCCCTTCCCGGTGAAGAGGATGATCCGCATCAGGCCGACGAGCCGAGCTGCTCGACGCGCGTCTTGAGCCCCCGGAGCGCCGTCTCGATCAGCATCTTCTCGCCCTTGCGCTTGAGCATCCCGATGAGCGGGATGGAGACGTCGAGGGAGAGCCGGTAGGTCACCTCGGTGGACCCGGTGCCGAGGTCGCGGAGGGTGTAGGAGCCGTCGAGCGCCCGCAGCAGGGTGCCCTCGACCAGGCTCCAGCTCACCTCGCGGTCGCGGTCCCAGGTGTAGGCCAGGGTGTAGTCGTCCTTGATCGGCGGGACGTCGAGCACGAACCGCACCTGCTCGGCCCGTCCGTCGGGGCCGGTCGACAACGGCGTCGCGCTCTTCATCCCCTTGGCCCAGACCGGGTAGGCCGGGAAGTCGGCAATGACCTCCATCACGGCGGCGGGCGCGGCCTCGATGACGATCGAGGACGTGGTCTGGTCTGCCATGCAAGATCCTTCGGACGGCATCGTTGCGGGGAGCGGCGGCAGCGTGGACACTACGGGGCGCGCGCTGCCGGGATCGGTCTGGTCGACCGGTCTGGGAGCGTACCGGATGAGGTCCCCGGTGACCGCCCGACGTGTGACCGGGGTAACCTCACTGTGTTCACCTACCAGGAGTATGCGGAGGCACTTGTGCGCGAGTTCTCCACGCCGGCGACGTTCGAGGTCCCCTCGGACGGCAACCTGACCGACGACGTCGTCAGGAACGCCGCCGAGGCGCCGAACGACGTCGTCTTCAGCCGACCCGCCCTCGACGGCTCCTGGGAGGACGTGACCGCTGCCCAGTTCCTCGCCGAGGTCTCGGGTGTCGCCAAGGGCCTCATCGCCGCGGGCATCAACCCCGGCGACCGGGTCGCCCTCTTCTCGAAGACGCGCTATGAGTGGACGCTGCTGGACTACGCGATCTGGTTCGCCGGCGGCATCACCGTCCCCGTCTACGAGACCTCCTCCGCCGAGCAGGTCCACTGGATCCTCTCCGACGCCGCCGTCCACGCGATCGTCGCGGAGGGCGCCGACCACGTCGCCCGGGTCACCGAGGTCCGGGAGGACCTCGAGGACCTCCACCACGTCTGGTCGTTCGCCGACAACGCCGTCGAGATCCTGGTCAAGCTCGGTGCGGACATCTCCGACGAGCAGCTGGAGGAGCGGCGTACGTCCGCGAAGGCCGACTCGATCGCGACGCTGATCTACACCTCGGGCACGACCGGCCGGCCCAAGGGCTGCATCCTCACCCACGGCAACTTCATGTCCGAGCTCACCGCGGCGGTCACTGAGCTCGACCGGCTCTTCGACACCCACGGCGCCAGCACGCTGCTCTTCCTGCCGCTCGCCCACGTCTTCGCCCGGGTCATCCAGGTCGGTTGCGTGAAGTCCCGCACCCGACTCGGCCACAGCCCCGACATCAAGAACCTCCTCGACGACCTGCAGGGGTTCCAGCCGACCTTCATCCTCGCGGTGCCGCGGGTCTTCGAGAAGGTCTACAACACCGCCTCGCAGAAGGCGGTCGCCGACGGCAAGGGCCGGATCTTCGGCATCGCGACCGACGTCGCGATCGCGTACTCCCGTGCCCTTGACGCCGGCAAGGTCCCGCTGCGGGTGAGGGCCCAGCACGCGCTCTTCAGCAAGCTGGTCTACAGCAAGCTCCTCGCCGCGCTCGGCGGCCACTGCGCGTACGCCGTCTCCGGCGGCGCACCGCTCGGCGACCGGCTCGGCCACTTCTACCGCGGCATCGGGCTGACCGTCCTCGAGGGCTACGGCCTCACCGAGTCGACGGCCGCGCTGACGGTCAACCTGCCCGACGCCATGAAGATCGGCACCGTCGGCCGCCCCATCGGCGGCACCTCCGTCCGCGTGGCCGACGACGGGGAGCTGCTGTTCCGGGGCGGGCAGGTGTTCGCCGGCTACTGGAAGAACGAGGACGCCACCACCGACGCGCTCACGCCCGACGGCTGGTTCCACACCGGCGACCTCGGCGAGGTCGACGACGAGGGCTTCGTCCGGATCACCGGCCGCAAGAAGGAGATCATCGTGACGGCCGGCGGCAAGAACGTCGCGCCCGCCGTCCTCGAGGACCGCCTGCGCGCCCACGTGCTCGTCGACCAGTGCATGGTCGTGGGCGACGGCGAGCCCTTCATCGGCGCGCTGGTCACGCTCGATCCGGAGTCGGTGCCGACCTGGGCGAAGACCCACGGCAAGTCGGAGCGGATCGAGGACCTCGTCGACGACGCCGACCTGCGGGCCGAGATCCAGACCGCGGTCGACGACGCCAACAGGGCGGTCTCCAAGGCGGAGTCGATCAGGAAGTTCACCGTCCTGCCCGACGCCTGGACCGAGGAGGGCGGCGAGCTCACGCCGAGCCTCAAGCTGAAGCGCAGCGTCGTCATGCGGGAGTTCCGCGACGAGGTGGAGGCGCTCTACCGCTGAGCCACAGCGCCCGACCCTAGTCCGGACGGACTAGGCCGACGCCCCCAAGACCACCCTTTCGTGGGATCCGAAAACGCATCCCGGACCGATTGCGCGCAACTACGGTTCACGACGAGGAAAGGGTGTGCGCCCCATTGCGCACGAGGAGGACGGCCGGATCCCCGGCCGCCTCCATATGGGGGAGGTCGTCATGGAGCGACGCAGGCTGCTCGTCGTCGCCGCGGCACTGATCGCAGCGCTGGGGGCGGTGATGGTGCTCGTCTACGTGCGCGGTGCCGACCACCGCGCACAGCAGCACTACGAGACCAAGCAGGTCCTGACGGCGAACCAGGAGATCAGCGCCGGCGAGACGTACGAGCAGGCGGTCAAGAGCGGCAAGCTCGGCTACAAGACGGTTGTCGCCGACGACGTCGTACCCGACTCCGTCGGACCTGACGGCGCCAGCTCGCTCGCGGGCAAGGCGGCGCTGGCCACCATCTACCCCGGGGAGCAGGTCGTCTCCGCGGAGTTCGGCGACCAGTCCCTCGCCGCGGCGACCACCGACCTGCCGATCCCGCCCAAGAAGGTGGCCATCTCGGTGACGCTCACCGACCCCGCCCGGGTGGCGGGGTACGTCGAGCCCGGCTCGCAGGTGGCGGTGTTCCTCAACGGCACCGACGCCGGCGGTACGCCGTTCACCCGGCTGCTCCTGCCCAAGGTCACCGTCCTCGGGGTCGGCTCCACGCCGGTCGCCGGGTCGACCACGACCACCGACACCGACGGTGGCGGCGACGCCCCCGCCGAGACCCTGCCCAACACGCTCATCACGCTCGCCGTCAGCCAGAAGGAGGCCCAGAAGGTCCTCTTCGCGCAGCAGAACGGCGCTCTGGCCTTCGGGCTCCTCTCCCGCGGGAGCCACATCGGCGCTGCCCCGCAGACCGATCTCGGGAACCTCTTCGAGTGAGGCACCCATGCCTGTTGTCATCGAACCCGACCAGGAACTGGTCCCCGAGATCCTCCGCGGCCTGCCCGCCGGCGCCCAGGCCGTAGGCACCGTCGACCGGATGCGCGCCTGGCTGGCGCAGCACCACGACGAGTACGTCGTCGTGGTCGGTCCCTCCGTCCCGCTCGGCGACGCGCTCGCCGTCTGCGACACCCTGCGTACGTCGCACCCCACCGTGTCGGTGGTCCTCGTCGCCCGCGAGGAGGAGATCGGCGCCGACGCGCTGACGGCGGCGATGCAGGCCGGTGCGCGCGACGTCGTACCCCTCGACGAGCCGAAGCTGCTCACCAAGGCGGTCGAGCGGGCGTACGAGCTCTTCAGCGCGCTGCGCGGGCCGACCGGCGCGGCGCGGCGCGGCAAGGTCATCACCGTCTGGTCGCCGAAGGGCGGCGTCGGGAAGACCACCGTCGCGGTCAACCTCGCCCTCGCGCTCACCGAGCAGGGCGCACGCCGGGTCTGCCTGGTCGACCTCGACCTCGCCTTCGGCGACGTCGCGATCACGATGCAGCTCTTCCCGACCCACACGATCGAGCACGCGATCGGGGCGGAGGGCTCGCTCGACGCCGAGCTGCTCGACGGGCTGCTGACCCGCCACGCCGACTCGCTCGTCGTCCTGGCGGCGCCGACGCACCCCGACGTACGCGAGCAGGTGTCGCCGGTCCTCGTCGGGCGGGTGCTGAAGACGCTGCGGGAAACCTGCGACTACGTCGTCGTCGACACCTCGCCGTCGTTCGACGAGCAGACCCTGACCGCGCTCGACGCCACCGACGACATCGTGCTGGTCGCGACGCTCGACGTCCCGACGCTGAAGAACGTCAAGGTCGCCCTCGAGACGCTCGACCTGCTCGGGCTGGCGCCCGAGCATCGCCATCTCGTGCTCAACCGGGCCGACGACGAGGTCGGCCTCGGCCCGGAGCGGGTCGAGTCGATCCTCGGGATGAAGCCGGTCGCCCGGGTCGGCTCGTCGGTCGACGTCGCGGCGGCCACCAACGCCGGCGTACCCATCGTCACGCGCAGCCCGAAGCACCCCACCAGCGTGGCCGTCCTGGACCTGGCGACACGGCTCGCCGGCCAGGACATCGCCCCGCCCGTCACCGTCGAGCAGTCCGAGGAGCCGGCGCCGTCGCGCCGGCGCTGGAAGCGGAAGTAGTAGTCCATGAGCCTCTCCGAGCGTCTCGCCGCGGTCCGCGGCACGACCCGTCCCGACGACGGGTCCGAGCCCGACGGCGGTGTCTTCGCCCCCGAGCCGGTCGGCACGCTCGAGCACACGATCGGCACCTACATCGGCAAGCGCCGCGCCGACGTACCGGTCGACCACATGGCGCCGGTGCCGCCGCGGCCGCGGATAGACCCGGCCGGTGCGGCTGCCGCGGGCGCTGTGGACGCGCGCGCCGAGGCGCCGGTGGTGAAGGTGTCGCCGCTCGCCGGCGACGAGCACGACCCTCGGCGTACGTTCGGCAGCCAGCAGGAGAACCGCATCGGCGAGCTCAAGTCGAGCGTCCACAGCGAGCTGCTGAAGCAGCTCGGCCCGCGGCTGTACGACGCCGAGATGACCTCGCAGGAGCTCGACAAGCAGGTCCGGAGCGTCCTCGCTGACGTGATCGCCGGGCAGGACCGGCCGCTGAGCACCGGCGACCGGCTGCGCATCAGCCAGGAGATCACCGACGACATCCTCGGCTACGGCCCGATCGAGCCGTTCCTTCGTGACCCCGAGGTCTCCGAGGTGATGGTGAACGGGTACGCCGACATCTGGCTCGAGCGCAGCGGCCGGCTCGTGCGCGCCGACGCGCACTTCTCCGACGAGGCCCACCTGCGGCGAACGATCGACAAGATCGTCTCCCGCATCGGCCGCCGGGTGGACGAGTCCAGCCCGATGGTGGACGCCCGGCTCCCCGACGGCAGCCGCGTCAACGCCGTCGTACCCCCGCTCGCGGTGGACGGCTCCGCGCTCACCATCCGGAAGTTCGCCGCCGACCCGCTGACGATCGACGACCTGATCAAGTACGGGTCGCTGACCCACCAGAGCCGGGAGTTCCTCGAGGCGGCGGTGCGAGGACGGCTCAACATCATCGTGTCCGGCTCGACCGGAGCCGGGAAGACGACCACCCTCAACGTGCTGTCGAGCTTCATCCCCGACGACGAGCGGATCGTCACGATCGAGGACGCGGCCGAGCTGCAGCTCAAGCAGGACCACGTCGTACGCCTCGAGTCGCGGCCCGCCAACATCGAGGGCAAGGGCGCGATCACGATCCGCGACCTCGTACGCAACAGCCTGCGCATGCGACCGGACCGGATCATCGTCGGCGAGGTCCGCGACGCCTCGGCGCTGGACATGCTGCAGGCGATGAACACCGGCCACGACGGCTCGATCTGCACCCTGCACTCCAACGGCCCGCGCGACACCCTCGCCCGCATGGAGACGATGGTGCTGATGGCGGGCATGGACCTGCCGGTGCGCGCCATCCGCGAGCAGGTGGCCTCGGCGGTCGACCTCATCGTGCACCAGACCCGCTTCAAGGACGGCACCCGCCGGATCACCCACATCACCGAGGTGGAGCGGATGGAGGGCGACGTCATCACCCTGCAGGACCTCTTCGTGTTCGACACCAGCGCCGGCTTCGACGGCGAAGGCCGGGTGCTCGGCCACCTGCGCCCGACCGGGCTGCGGCCGAAGGTCCTCGACAAGATGGCCGATGCCAACGTCACCGTGGACCCGCTGACCTTCGTGACGGACCGGCTATGACCGAGCTGCCCGACTGGACCGTGTACGTCGCCGCGGGTGCGGTCGGCCTCGCCCTGCTGCTGCTCGGCCTCGCGCTCGTGCCGCGCAGGGGCACGATGTCGCCGACGGACCGGATCGAGTCCTACACCGCCAGGCACGCGCGTCCGCCGTCGGCGGCCGACAACCGGTCAGACACCGAGCTCGCCGTCTCCGCGACCCGCAAGGCGGCCGACGACCTGCTGCGCCGCAACAAGAGCCTCGAGCAACGGATCTCGCGCCGCCTCGAGGCGGCCGGCAGCGAGCTGAAGCCGGCCGAGTGGCTGATCCTGCACCTCACCGTCGTGCTCGCCGGCGGCGCCGTCGGGCTGCTGCTCGGCCGCGGCAACATCGTCGTCGGGCTGCTGTTCGTGGCCCTCGGCGCGGCCGCGCCGTGGTTCTACCTCGGCTTCCAGCGGGTTCGTCGGCGCAAGCGGTTCGACAACGTCCTGCCCGACACGCTGCAGCTGGTCGCCGGCTCCCTCTCTGCGGGGCTGTCGCTCGCGCAGGCGGTCGACACCGTCGTACGCGAAGGTCAGGAGCCGATTGCGGCGGAGTTCAAGCGGGTACTGGTCGAGAACCGTCTCGGGGTCTCACTCGAGGACGCCCTTGAAGGGATTGCCGAACGCTTCTCCAGCAAGGACTTCGCGTGGGTGGTGATGGCCATCAGGATCCAGCGTCAGGTCGGCGGCAACCTCGCCGAGCTGCTCGACACCGTCGCCGCCACCATGCGCGAGCGGCAGTACCTGCGGCGCCAGGTCGCTGCGCTCGCTGCCGAGGGGAAGCTGTCCGCCATCGTGATCGGCGCGCTTCCTCCGCTGTTCCTCGTCTATCTGCTGCTGACGAACAGGTCCTACGTCGCGCCGCTGTACTCGGACCCTCGCGGCATCGTGATGCTCGTGTTCGGCTTCGGCTGGCTCGGCGTCGGGAGCTTCTGGATGAAGAAGCTCGTCAAGGTGGAGGTGTGAAGTGATTCTCCTCCTGCTTCTCGGCTTCGTGTGCATCGGCACTGCCCTCGCCCTTCTCGCGATTTCGCTCCAGCCGAAACAGAGCGGAGTCGCGCGCTCGCTCGCCGTGCTCGAGGCACTCGCGGACGCGCCGAAGGAGCTGACCGACGAGCTGACGCCCTCCTTCGCCGACCGGATCATCGAGCCGCTACGCGATCGCGCGCTGAAGCTGGGCCGCCGCATCGGGGGCTCCGACAGCGCGGAGCGAGTTCGACGGAAGCTCGACCTCGCCGGCAACCCAGCCGGCTGGACCGTCGACCGATACGTCTCTGGCAAGGTCCTCGCCGCTGGCCTCGGCCTCCTGTTCGGTGGTGGGTTCGCGATCATGCTCGGGTTCGCGATGATGACCGCCTTCCTCACGGCGATCCTCGGAGCGGCAGTCGGCTTCTTCGCCCCGGATCTGTTCCTCTACCAGCGCACCTACGAACGGACCGACAAGATGAAGGGAGCGCTCGCCGACGCCATCGACCTGATGACCATCAGCGTGGAGGCCGGATTGGGCTTCGACGCGGCCGTCCAGCAGGTCTCGCTCAACACTGAGGGTCCGCTTGCCGAAGAGTTCGCCCGCATGCTGCGCGAGATGCAGCTCGGCGCCGGGCGCTCGGAGGCTCTACGCGGCCTGGGCGAGCGAACCAACCTGGACGATGTCCGCTCCTTCGTGAGCGCGATGGTCCAGGCCGACTCGTTCGGCATCCCGGTCGGCCAGGTTCTCCGTGTTCAGGCCTCGGAGATGCGCATCAAGAAGCGGCAGTGGGCCGAGACCAAGGCCCAGCAGGTGCCGGTCAAGATCACCATTCCGCTGATCTTCTGCATCCTTCCCTGCCTCTTCGTCATGATCATGGGTCCGGCTGCGCTACGGATCATGGACAGCTTCTGATGGCTCCCGACCGTCTCCATCTCCGCGTCACTGCTGCCGCGCGCGTGTTCGTGCTCGCAGCGCTTCTCGTGCCGGTGCTGTGGGCCAGGGACATGGCTGCGCTCCTCGCGCTGCTCGCGATCGCGACGGTGTGGGCGGTGGCAACCGCGGCCGAGCTGCGGCCTCGGAACGTTTCCGGGTCGCTCACCGTCCTGGAGGCGATCGGAGTCGGCGCCGTCTGCGGCGCCAGTCTCGACCACACACAGGCGATCCTCGGCGCCTTGGTGGTCCCCGTCTTCGTAGCGGGCATCTATGAAGGAGTCGCCGGCCTGCTCCGCGCGCTCTCCGGCGAGACCGTGGCGCTCGCCGCGGTCCTGCTGGCCGCCTGGCGCTCGCCCGACGCGAACGACATGACCTCACTGTTCAGCTGGCTGCTCACGGCACTCGGTCTGGGGCTGATCGGCGCCTTCGTCCACGGTCTGCTCGGTCGCGCTGCTGACCCGCTCGCCCCCTATCACCACGCGCAGGGACTCCTTCGTCGGCTCATTTCCATCTCCGACGGCCTCGACTCCGGTCTCGACCCGGTCGGGCTCGGCGGCGACATCCTCACCACCGTGGGAAACGATCTCCCGACGACTTCGCTCGCGCTCTATGTGCCCCGGGACAACACCCTCACTCCCTTGCTGACCCGCTCACTCGGCAATGAGCAGCTCGGCGTGTGTGAGGAGGTTGCCCTCACCTCGTGGGATGCCGGGCTCGCGATGGTGTCGGGCCGCTACTTCGCCTTCCCGCTCCGCACGGAGGCCGGCCTCGTCGCCGTCGTCGTCGGTGCACTCTCGAGCCGGTCCCAGCCAGAGGACGTCGACCTGAGCGGGACGATCAAGCGGCTCGGGGATCGTCTCAAGGATCGGGCCGTTCACCTGGACACCGCGCTGCTGTTCGCCGCCTTCCGTGACTCGGCGACGACAGAGGAACGGCGACGTCTCGCCCGGGAGATGCACGACGGCATGGCGCAGGACCTCGCGTCGCTGGGCTACCTCGTCGACGCCCTCAGTGCTGGCGGCCCGGTGGACCCTGCGCGTCTACACGTCGTACGCGAGCGGATCAGTGCGATCGTGACCGAGGTGCGTCGCTCGCTGGTCAACCTTCGCACGAGCGTCGCGCCGGGCGAGAGCCTCGGCGCCGCGCTCAGCTCGGTGGCGCGGAGCCTCTCCGAGGTGTCCGGCGTGCCGATCCACGTCACGCTCGACGAGCACACCGACAGGCTCCGCCCCGAGATCGAGGGCGAACTGCTGCGCATCGCCCAGGAGGCGATGAACAACGCGGTGAAGCACGCCCGGGCAAGCGGCATCGACGTGCACTGCCAGGTGCGCGCACCAGCCGCTCGGATCACCGTCAAGGACGACGGACAGGGCTTCCAGGGCCCGCGCCGGGGCTCGCACGGGCTCTCTATCATGCGCGAGCGCGCCCGGCTGATCGGCGCAGACCTCGACCTCGGTCCAACGCCTGGCGGCGGGTTCACCGTCACTGTCTCCCTGCCAGCGCCACGGGTCGACAGCGCCGGCGCTCGGATTCCCTCCTACCAAGGAGCTGACTCATGACCACGCTCACGGCTACCACCTCCGTCCTGCTCGCCGACGACCACGAGCTGCTCCGTGCGGGACTGGCCGGCGTCCTCGACCAGCAGGGCGACCTGCAGGTCACCGGCGAGGCGGGCAGCGTCGCCGACGCGGTCGCGGCCTACGACGAGCTCCGGCCGGACGTCGTCGTCGCCGACCTGCAGCTTCGCGACGGCACCGGGCTCGACATCGTCAGGGCCATTCGCAGCCGGAGCCGCACGACCGGGATCATCATCCTGACGATGCACTCAGGCGACGACCAGATCTTCGCCGCGATGGAGGCGGGCGCCTCCGGGTTCGTGGGCAAGGATGCACCGGCGATGGAGGTCGTCCGCGCCGTCCGGCACGCGTCGGTCTCGCCGCGGTCCTTCGTCTGCACGGGTCTGGCCGGTGCCATGATGCGGCGAGCGTCCGGTGAGTCCACCCGACTCTCCGAGCGCGAGCACCAGGTCCTGGTGCTTCTCGCCGACGGCCTCGGCGCCCAGCAGATCGGCAGCCGGCTGTATCTGTCGGAGTCGACGGCCAAGTCCCACATCGCCCGGATCTACCAGAAGCTCGGCGCCACCAACCGCGCCCAGGCGCTGGTCACCGCGATGCGGATCGGCCTGCTCTCGAGCGTCCAGCCAACCGGCGTCTAGACCGCCTTCCGCAGCTCATTCGACGACCCGCCGACGACCGTCGGCGGGTCGTTCTTGTCTTCGAACTGCTCCGCGGTTAACGTGCAGATCACCGCGTTTTCACGCTCAGGAACTGGCCATGGACCAAGGTCCCCCCGTCCACTCTCAGGTGAGCCAGTCCGGTCTAGTCCCAACTGACCACCCCGGTCCGTCCGCTCGCCCGATTCGCCGGGCTCCTGTTCCCGGAAGACTCACTGTCACGCGGGGCGAGTGTCCTCGCACGGACACACGCCCCGGGCCCGGACCCGGTCATTCACAGGAGAAACCACCATGCAGAGCAAGATCGACTACCTGCGCGCACTGATCCTCACCCGTCTCAAGGACGAGCGCGGCGCCTCCGCCGTCGAGTACGGCCTCCTCGTCGCCGCCATCGCGGTCGCGATCATCACGATCGTCTTCACGCTCGGCGACAACATCGCCGGCATGTTCGACGACGTCAACACCGGCATCACGAGCCACTGATCCGACAGCAGTTCACGCGAAGGCGCTGCAGCGAGGGGGCTGCAGCGCCTTCGCCCATTTCGGCGCAATTCCCGACTACTCACCCAGCACCCGATGCGCGACGGCGATCCGCTGCAGCGAGGTGGGATGGGACCCGAACCACCACTGCGAGAACGCGGGAGGTGTGGGGTCGGTGAGCGAGCGTACGTCGAGCGCCCGCTGGATCTCGACGAACGCATCCAGGTCGCGGGTCGTGCGCAGCGCCTCGACATCAGCACGAGTCTCGATCTGCCGGCTGATGACGTTCTCCACCGGGGTCGCGACAGCCGCACCGAGCGCGAACAGCGCGAGCAGCAGCGGCACGGCACGAGGGTCGGTGAGGCCGGCGTGCCTCCGACCGGCCAGCAGCCCGAGGAGCCCGACCCCCACGAAGGCGCCGGACGCCCCCAGTCCGGTCCCGATCGCCACGTCGTCGTGCTTGGCGTGGCCGAGCTCGTGGGCGACCACGGACAGCACCTCGCGCCGGTCCGCGGCGTCGAGGAGGGTGTCGTACAGGACGACCCGCCGGGTGCTGCCGAAGCCGGTGACGTACGCGTTGAGCGTGGTCGTACGCCGGGACGCGTCGGCCACCAGGACGTCGTCGACGTGCACGCCCTCCTTGTCGGCGAGCGCCATCACCTGCGTGCGGAGCGGCCCGTCGGGCAGCGACCGGAAGTGGTTGAAGAGCGGCTCCACGAGGACCGGGTAGACGAAGGAGCCGAGCACGACGAGGACGGCGAGCACCACGCCCGCCACGATCGGCCAGGAGCGCCGCCACCGCCGCGTGCAGGCGAGCAGGGCGAGCACCGCCAGGGCGGTCGCCACGACCGTCACCAGTGTCGAGACGCCCTGGTCGCGCAGCCACGGCCCCCAGCCCTGCTCGGAGAGCCCGTAAGTCCGCTCCTCGTGCTGGTATGCCACGTCGAGCGGCAGCGTGCACAGCCGACCTATCACGACCACGATCAGCACCGCCAGCACCGCGCGCACGGGCCACGGTCCCGGCAGCCGAGCGGTCACCCACCTCCCGACCCGGGTGAAGCCGAGCAGGCACAGCACGACCAGCGAGACGATCAGCGCGCCGCGGGAGAGCCAGCGGGCGACGTGGGAGTACGCCGTGGCCCGCTCGATCTGGGCGGGGCTGAAGACCGAGGTCGCCGACGGCAGGTCCAGGCTCCCGCCGGGATAGGGGTGCCAGGGCACGAGCAGCCAGGCGAGGAGGACGAAGGCGACGGCCCCGAGGCCGAGCACGAGCCACGAGCGCCGGATCACGCCGCCCAGTCTGACAAATGCTCCTGCCAGGCCTTCGTGAAGCCCTTGACGCCGAGACCGGTGACGGACTGCAGCGTCCGGCCGAGCGGCGCTCCAACCTCCACGCGGTCGTAGAGCCGCACCAGCCCGTCCTCGCCGCCGAGCTCGGCCACGACGCGGCAGGCAAGCCACGCGGCCTCGTACTCCTCGCCGAAGGTCGAGGACTGCGAGTTGAAGTCGGACTGGTCCGGGAGATGGGCGGGCGGGCCGTGGCGGCGTACGTCCTTCAGGATCTGGCCCGCGGTCGTCGACAGCGGCAGCTTCACGTCGCGCAGCGCGACGTAGTCGGCGAAGCCCTCCGAGAGCCAGATCGGCAGGTGGGTGTTGGTGGCGGCGCCGGTGGCGGCATGCGTCGCCTCGTGGCTGATGACGACCTGGGCACCCTGGCTGTCGAGCGTCCCGATGACGTCGGGGTTCACGAACACGTGCACCGGCACCGACGACCTTCCGGAGCCGTCGACGGTCGCGGTCACCGCCGCGACGCCGCCGTAGGTCCCGGGGTCCGCGCCCAGCGCCGACTCCAGGCCGCCCTGGTTCTCGGGCACCTCGAGGACGAGGCGGGGCCGCCGCCAGTCCACGACCCGCCGCACCGTCACGACGGCGGTGCGAGCCAGGTCGGCGTACTCCGCTGCCTTCTTCGCTCCTCCACGGACGACCACGAGCGTCTGGGGCGTACGTCGGACCGTGACCGCCCCGGAGAGCCAGACCGGCAGCTTCTCGTCGCCCCCACCGAACCCGGCGATGCGTACGCCGCCGGCGGCCGGGGCGAACTCGACGCCCACTTCCTCGCTCACCGCGCGCGAGTCGAAGCCGGCGAAGCGCCAGCCGATCTCGACGTCGGCGGTCCACGAGCCGTCGGCCGCGACCGCGCCGTCCTCGGCGACGTAGCGCGCCGAGAAGTCGGCGACGTGGAGCGCCGCCGCGTTGCGGAGCACGGTCGTGACAGCAGCGTCCGTGGACGGCCCCGACGCCGTCCTCCGGCCCGCGTCGACGTCGGCGACGAGCTCCTGCAGCGCCTCGTTGGCCGCGCCGGTGTCGGCCTCACGAGAGGGTCCGGGGCTCGGCTTGGGGGCGACGTACTCGCCGGAGCCGGTCAGCCGCCAGACGACGATCGCCGCGATGACCAGGGCCAGGAACGACGCGAGGCCGACCGCCCACCATCGTGGGCGGCCGGCCTTCGGCGTCTGGTCGGCCAGCTGGGTGGCTCCCGGCTCTGGATCAGCCGGGGCGTACGGCGCCGACGTACGGCATCGAGTGGAGGCTCGTCACCTTGACGCCGACCGAGGGGTTCTCGGCGTTCACGATGAGGCCGTTGCCGATGTACATACCGACGTGGCTGATCGGGCTGTAGTAGAACACCAGGTCGCCGGGGCGCAGATCGGACTCGGCGATGTGCGGCCCGGTGCCGTACTGAGCGGACGACGAGTGCGGCAGCGCGACGCCGGCTTGGGCCCAGGCCATCATGGTGAGACCCGAGCAGTCGAAGGCGCTGGGACCGGCGGCGCCGTAGACGTAGGCCTTGCCGACCTGGGCCATCGCGTAGGAGACGGCGGCACCGGCGCGTCCGCTGACCGGGACGTCGCTCGTCGGCACGCGCGGCTCGTTGCGGGAGAGGATCTCCTGGCGCTCCTCCTCCTTGAGGTTGGCGAGGAGCCCCTTGGCCGACGACAGCTTGTCGTCGATCGCGTCCTTGTCGTCCTTGAGCTGCTTCTCGGTCTCGGCGACCTGGTCGGCGCGCTTCTGGGTCGCCTTGCGCCGGATGTCGAGCGCGCTGACCTCGGTGTTGTAGCGGTCGAGCAGGTCGCCCTGGACGCTGTTGTAGGCCGACACGGTGGTCATGCCGGCGAGGAACTCCTTGGGGTCGCTCGAGAACGCGGCCTGGCCGACGGCGGAGATCCCGGAGCCCTCGAACTGCTCGAGCACCGAGTCGCGGAGCTGCTCCCGGATGCCACTGAGCGCCTTGGTCTGGCGGCGCTGGTCGGCCTTGAGGTCCTTCAGCTCCGAGCGAAGGTCCTTGAGGCGAAGCTTCGCGTTGTTGTAGTGCTCCGACGCCTCCTCCGCCTGGTGGTAGAGGGTGTCGACGCGCTGCTGGACATCCTTGATGCTGGGCTTCGCCTGGGCGCTCGGGGCCGGGATCATCCCGGACACTCCGACGACGGCGGCGGCTGCGAGGCCTGCGACGAGTCGCTTCCGACCGTTCAACACGAGCGGGCGGTCTCCCTTGCTTGTCGTACGTCTACCGAGTGAGCTGACGGGTTCGGGCACGACATGCCC
Source organism: Nocardioides asiaticus (assembly GCF_040049175.1). Taxonomy (NCBI): domain Bacteria; kingdom Bacillati; phylum Actinomycetota; class Actinomycetes; order Propionibacteriales; family Nocardioidaceae; genus Nocardioides; species Nocardioides asiaticus. Next base: position 280,914 of record NZ_JBDZDM010000001.1, read on the forward strand.
TACCCCCACTCCGTGACCCCTCCCCTGCGGGAGGCGTCCCCTCGTGGGGGATACACCCCAGGTGGCGCCGCGAACGACGCCGGATGGTTCCCCGGCTCCCGATCCACCCCGATGCGGACCGAAACTCGACGCGGTGCCCGCGCGGACCGGTTGGTCCACTTCCACAGGCACCAAGTGCCCTGCACAGTAGCGGAGCCGACGGGCGGCTTGCCAATCCCTCCCCGCATTTTTGTGGAGAACGTGGTCAGGCTCCCACCTGGCGGCAGCATCTGTCTCGGTTTCACCCGAACGCGAGCCCGTCGTCGGACCCTGGATCCTCCTCGCGCGGCGGGTCGACGGGCTGCACGAGTCGCAACGGCGGCACCAGCCCGCCGGCGGCGAGGACGTCGAGGGCGCGGCGCTCCTCGTCGTCGAAGGTCAGCTCGGGCGGCGGCCCCAGCAGCACGGTCACCACGCAGTCGTGACACGCCAGCCCCCGGACCGCGCAGGTGTCGCAGTCGATTCTCGTTGTCATGCCCACGACGCTCGCAGGCGGCACCGACAGTTTCCTTCGCGAGTTTCGGCGTTCGGCGTGTCGAGCTCCTCCGTATCCACCAGAATCGCTCCTCGTGGGGGAGCCGATGGCCGTCGTACGCCGACCTGCGACCGTGCCGGCCGACGGCGTGTCGCAGGCGCTGGCGCATGCTCGCGCACGTGTCTCGACGCGGACCATCGGCGCCGTGCTCCTGATCGCGCTGTTCGGGGTCTTCGCCGCTACGGCGGCCCGCGGGTACGTCATCAACGATGTCTTCTCGGCCGAGGTCGCCTCTTGGCGTCTGGCCGGGACCGGCACGCCCTGGCTGGACGGCGTGCACCTCCAGGCCCTGCCACATGTGGAGGTCGACAGGCTCTGGCTCACTCAGGGTCCGGACGGGCAGACCACGGTGTCCCGCTCGCCGGGTGTGATCGCGGCTGGCGTGCCGGCGTACTTCATCGCCGGACTGGTGAATGGGCACGCGAACGATCCGGCGTGGTTCTCCTACCTGCCGGGCGGGCTGATGGCGTCGCTCCTGACGGCACTGGCGATGCTCTTCCTGTGGCTCTCGCTCGACGGCCTGCTCCGCGAGAGTCGGCGCCTCCTCGCTGTCCTGGCCGTCGCGCTGACGACCCCCGTGTGGAGCATCGCCGCCGATGGCATGTACACGCACACGGTCACCCTCCCCGGCCTCGCCGGACTGGCGTGGGCCGTACGCCGCGAGCGCTGGTGGCTCGCCGGGGTCTTCGGCGGAATTGCGCTCTGGGGCCGACTGCACGCCGCGGTCATCGTCGCGATCGTGGGACTCGGCCTCGCCGCGTGGCGGCGGAGACCACGCATCGCCGTCGAGATGGGCCTCGTCAGTGGCGTCTTCCTCGGCCTCGCCTCGGTGTGGTCGTGGCTGATGTACGGCCACCTCAGCCCCACGGGCGGCTACGCCCCGCCGAGCCAGTACGCGGAGAAGGCCGCCAGTGGCAACCACCTCGATCAGTTGGTCAACCAGCTCGGCCTGCTCGTGGCGCCCGACCGGGGCCTGCTCGTGTGGACGCCGGTCCTGCTGCTGCTCCTGCCCGCCGTCGTACGCCACTGGCGGCAGGCACCGGACTGGACCCGGCTGCTGGCAGCGGGTGGGCTGGTCTACCTCGTCATCCAGGGACTGATGAACGGCTTCAGCGGGGGCTACAACTTCTACGGCTACCGGTTGACGCTCGAGACGTTGCTGTGCCTTACTCCGCTCTACGCGGTCTCGGCGATCCGCGCCGGTCGGTGCGTACGCATGCTCCTCGGCCCTGTGCTCGGCCTCCAGCTGGCTGCCTTCTCTCTCGGCGGCTTCCTCGAGCCGCCATTCCTTTCCGACGGGCTCGCGTGGCGGGCCAACGCGTTCCTCCACCTTCTCCACGGCGCCCCGATCCTCGCGGTCTACACGGCGCTCATGGTCGCGATCGGCGCCCTGGCGGCGCAGGCGTGGGGCGAGCGACGCCTGTAGCGGTCAGGACAACAGTCCACCGAGCGCGGTCACGGGCACCGAGCGGGCGCCGTCGCGGCGTACGTCGCGGACGACCTCCTGGTCGTCGCTGACGACCAGGACGACGCGTCCGAGCGGCTCCGCGGCGACGAGGTCACGGATGACGTCGTCGGCGATGACGCCGACCGGGCTGAACACGACCTTCACGCCCCGAGGCGCTGCGACGACGGGCCGCTTCTGCAGCGCCGCCGCGTCGAACACGACCGTCGTCTCCGCCCCCGTGCGCGCGGCCAGGGGCGCGAGGGCCTGCAGGAGCCGGACCCGCTGGGCGTCGAGCGCGGAGCTCGGCCAGAGCGTCTTGCTGACGTTGTAGCCGTCGATGATGAGCCGGGCACGTGGCATGGCGAGGTACTGCTCCAGGTGCGCAGCGCTCGTCACCGACCCCGCGTCGGAGGCCTGGCCGCCGGTGAGCTCGGCCTCGACCCGGTCGCCGGGAGCCCCGGTCACGGGTGGGAGCGCGAGCTCGCGACGCAGCCCGTTGGCCGCGTCGAGCAGCGTGTCGAGCAGAAGCCGGGACCGGAGGCTGGCGTCCTCCCGCTCAGAACGTACGGCGCGGCGCTGCGCGCCGACCTCCGACTCGAGCCGCTCGAGCTGCTGCCGCAGCTGCCGGACCGTCCGGTCCCGCTCGGCGGCGAGCTCCTCCGCCCGCGCCCGGGCGGCGCGTGCCTCCTCGAGCGCCTCCTCCTGGCCGCTGCCGGCCGCGCGCGCGCTCGCGCGCGCCTCACCGAGCTTGCGCCGCAGCGTGGCGTTCTCTGCCTTCAGCTCCTCGAGGCGGGCCTTGCGGTCGGCGCGGACGTCGCGCAGCTCCCGCTCCACCGCCTCCAGCCGGCCGCGCAGCCGCTCGGTCTCCTCCTCCGCCGCCGGCACGGCCGCCGCGACGACCCGGGTCACCGCGTCGGTGAGGAGGCCTGCCCAGCCCTCCGGCCGCACCAGCCAGGCGAGAGCGGCCACCTCGGACGGGTCGGCGTCAGCGGGCGGGTCGCCGGCGGCGTACGGGATCCTGGCGGTGAGCTGCGCGGCCAGCCGGTCGCGGAGCTCTCCCTCCTCGTCGTCGGCGAGCGCCGCCACGATCGCCGTACCGCCCGCCTTCGCGCGCCTTGCGGGTGCGAACGACGCGACCCGCTTCAACGGCGCCGGCAGGCGCACGACCTCGGGCAGCACCCCGGCCACGAGCGCGACCACCTTGGCCCGGACGGGATCCGGGAGGTCGGTGATGGCGGGGTCTGTCACGCCGCCGCCTCCGTGGAAGAACAGAGAGAATACGGACGCGGCGGCCTGACAAGCTCGATGGTCGCTCGCTGGCGCTCGCTCATGCCGTGAAGGATAGGCGGGCCATGTGCGGGCTCCTCCGCGTTTCCGACGCGGAACTGTCGGTGCCCGGCCCTACCGTCGCAGACATGAGCAGTGCACTGGTCCGAGCCGCCCGCCAGGAGCTGAGGAAGAAGGCCCTCGGCCGGCGGATCGGCCGGTGGGAGGCCCAGCGCAGCTTCGACGAGCTCGGCCGGCCGCTGCGCGACCTCACTTTCTGCGTCGTCGACCTCGAGACCACCGGCGGCTCCGCCGAGGGCGGCTCGATGATCACCGAGATCGGAGCCGTGAAGGTGCGCGGCGGCGAGGTGCTCGGAGAGTTCCAGACCCTCGTCAACCCGCACACCGAGATTCCGCCGTTCATCGCGGTGCTGACCGGGATCAGCAACACCATGGTGGCCGACGCGCCCGGGATCGAGTCGGCGCTGCCCGCGTTCCTGGAGTTCGCCCGGGGCTGCGTCCTGGTCGCCCACAACGCGCCGTTCGACGTCGGCTTCCTGAAGTTCTTCGCCGCGAAGCAGGGGCGGCCGTGGCCCGCCTTCGAGGTGGTCGACACCGCGAAGCTCGCCCGACGCGTCATCACGCGCGACGACGCGCCCAACTGCAAGCTCGGGTCGCTCGCGGTCGCGTTCGGCTCCGCCACGACGCCCAACCACCGCGCCCTCGCCGACGCGCGTGCCACGGTCGACGTGCTTCACGGCCTGATGGAGCGGCTCGGCAACCTCGGCGTCCACACGCTCGAGGAGCTGCAGACCTTCTCGTCCCGCGTCAGCGCTGCCCAGCGCAAGAAGCGCCACCTGGCCGAGACCCTCCCCCACGCGCCGGGGGTCTACCTCTTCCGCGACGACCGGTCGCGGGTGCTCTACGTCGGCACCTCGAAGGACCTCCGCACCCGGGTGCGCTCCTACTTCACCGCCTCGGAGACCCGCTCCCGGATGGGCGAGATGGTCGGCCTGGCGGCGACCGTCGACGGGATCGAGTGCGCGACGGCGCTCGAGGCGGCGGTCCGCGAGCTGCGGCTGATCGCGGAGCACAAGCCGCGCTACAACCGCCGCTCCCGGTTTCCCGAGCGGGTCCACTTCGTGAAGCTCACCCGCGAGCCCTGGCCCCGGCTCTCGATGGTCAAGCGGGTGCTGGACGACGACGCGGACTACCTCGGACCGTTCAGCTCCAAGAAGGTCGCCGAGAAGGCGCTCCAGGCGCTCCACGACACCTTCCCGGTCCGGCAGTGCTCGGACCGGCTCGGTCGTCATCCCCGCAAGACGCCGTGCGTCCTCGCCGAGATGGGCCGCTGCCTGAGCCCGTGCGACGGCAGCGTCGACGAGGCGACGTACTCCGCACTGGTGCGGCAGCTGCGCGACACGCTGCTCCACCGGCCCGACGAGGTGGTCGAGTCGATCAACCGGCGGATGCTCGCGCTCGCGGAGGAGGAGCGGTTCGAGGAGGCCGGCGTCCACCGCGATCGCCTCGCCGCCTTCGTCCGTGCCGCGGCCCGCACCCAGCGACTCTCGGCGCTCACCCGCTGCCCGGAGGTGGTCGCGGCCCGACGCGAGGACGACGGCCGCTGGGCTGTCCACGTGATCCGCCGCGGGCGGCTGGCCGCCGCCGGTGTCATCCCGCCCGGAGCCGACGCCCATGCCTACGTCGCGTCGCTCCGCGCTTCGGCGGAGACGGTCCCGGAGGCGCCTGGGCCGATCCCCGCGGCGAGCGCCGAGGAGACCGAGATCGTGCTGCGCTGGCTGGAGTCGCCCGGCATCCGCCTCGTCGACGTCGATGGCGAGTGGGCCTGCCCGATCCGCGGCGCGAGCCGGCACCTCGCGCTCCACGACGCCGTCGAGGAGTCCCGCAAGACCCTCGTGCCGTTCGACGAGCGGCGCACGCTGACCACCGTGCACCAGCCGACCCGCTAACGTGACCCCGTGATCACAGCCATCGTCTTCGTGAAGGCCGACGTCGCACGCATCCCCGAGGTGGCCGAGACGATCGCCGGTATCGACGGCGTGAGCGAGGTCTACTCCGTGACCGGCCAGATCGACCTCATCACCATCGTGCGGGTCCGCAGCCACGACGACGTCGCCGCGGTGATCGCCGACAGGGTCAACAAGGTCCCCGGCGTCACCTCGACCGAGACCCACATCGCGTTCCGGACCTACTCCAGGCACGATCTCGAGTCCGCGTTCTCCCTCGGCCTCGACTGACGTCTTGGGCTGGCTCGATCTCGTCGGCTGTTGCGACATCGCCCCGGTGCGGATCCGACGACGTGAAGCGCAACAGCCGGGAGTTCGTCTCGACCTCTGATCCCGAGGATCAGCCTGCGGTCGCGGCGACCCAGCGGTCGAGGACCCCTTGGGCGGCGCCGGAGTCGATCGCCTCGGCGGCCCTGGCCATCCCGGCCGACAGCTCGTCGCGTAGGTCGTCGCCGGCATCGGTCTCGTAGACCGCGAGCGCCGCGCCGGCATTGAGCACGACCGCGTCGCGCACCGGGCCCTTCTCGCCGGCGAGCAGGCGGCGTACGACGTCGGCGTTGTACGCCGGATCGCCGCCGCGCAGGTCGTCGGCCGTCGAGAGGGAGATCCCGAAGTCGCGCGGGTCGACGGTGTGGGTGGTCACCGCGCTGCCGCGGACGCGCCACACCTGCGAGGTGGTCGTGGTGGTGAGCTCGTCGAGCCCGTCGTCGCCGCGGAAGACCCAGGCGTCGGTGCCGCGGCCGGCGAACACGCCGGCCATGGTCGGAGCCATCCGCACGTCGGCGCAGCCGATGGCACAGGCCTGCGGCCGGGCGGGGTTGGTCAGCGGCCCGAGCAGGTTGAAGACGGTGGCGATGCCGAGCTCGCGGCGCGGGACCGCGGCGTACCGCATCGCCGGGTGGAACGCTGCGGAGAAGCAGAACGTGATGCCGGCCCGGAGCGCGACCTCGGCGATGCGCTCGGTCGGCAGGTCGAGCCGGATCCCGAGCGCCTCGAGGACGTCGGCGGAGCCTGACTTGGACGACGCCGAGCGGTTGCCGTGCTTGACGACGAGCGCCCCGGCGCCGGCGGCGACGATCGCCGACATCGAGGAGATGTTGACCGAGAAGGACCGGTCTCCCCCGGTGCCGACGATGTCGAGCAGCCGGCCGGGGACGGAGATCGGGTTGGCCTTCTCGAGCATGCCGGCCGACACGCCGGACAGCTCCTCGACGGTCTCGCCCTTGGCCCGCAGCGCCACCGCGAAGCCGGCGATCTGGGCCGGCGTGGCATCGCCGGAGAGGATCTCCCCCATCGCCCAGGCAGCCTGGTCGGCGCTCAGGTCCTGTCGGTCGACGAGTGCGCCGAGAACCTCCGGCCAGCTGGTCACAGGTGCGCCGGAGCGGGCCGCAGCAGACCGACGACGGTCCGCGCGAGCTCCACCGGGTCGATCGGGTGCGGGACGGAGGCCTCCGCGCGCGACCAGGTCGCCAGCCAGGCGTCCTGGGGACGGCCCGTGAGCACGACGATCGGCGGGCAGTGCCGCAGCTCGTCCTTGAGCTGCTTCGCGATCCCCATCCCGCCGGCGGGGACGGCCTCGCCGTCGAGGATCGCGAGGTCGATGTGGCCGGCATCCATGTTCTCGATCACGACCGGCTCGGTCGCCACCTCGACGTACTCCACCTCGGGCAGGTCCGGGTGCGGCCTACGGCCGAGCGCGAGGATGACCTGCTTGCGCACGTCGACGTCGTCGCTGTAGACGAGCACCTTGAGCGGCTGGTCCGGACGTGAGGTGGAGGCGGTCACGCGGCGATGCTACCGCCCCTCCACCTCACCCGGGCAGGCTGTCACGGATGCGCCGCCGGCGGTGTCTCATGACGTGTCCGCCCATGTTCCCGACCGGTTCTCCCCGCCCACCAGGGGGTCGGGGTGCCGTCACCGAAGGGTCACGACATAATGGCGCCCGTGGCGACAGTTTCGACGATTCCTGCATCCCGGCTGCACGGTCATCACGACCGTCCGAGCATGGTGAGCGTGGGGACCATCATCTGGCTCTCGAGCGAGCTGATGTTCTTCGCGGCCCTCTTCGCTGCCTACTACACGATCCGCGCGGTGAGCCCGGGTGTGTGGGCCGAGGACCCGACCCACCTCAACGTCCCGTTCGCGTCCGTCAACACCACGGTCCTGGTGCTGTCGTCGCTGACCTGCCAGCTCGGCGTCTTCGCCGCCGAGCGAGGCCAGGTGGGCCGCAAGGGCACGGTCTTCAACGTGGCCAAGTGGGGCCTGCGCGAGTGGTTCATCCTCACCTACATCATGGGCGCGATCTTCATCGCCGGACAGGCGACGGAGTACGCCTCGCTGATCCAGGAGGGCATCAAGCTCAACTCCGGCGCCCTGGGCCCGAACGACCCGTACGGCACGGTCTTCTACCTCACCACCGGCTTCCACGGGCTCCACGTCACCGGCGGCCTGGTCGCCTTCCTCTTCGTGCTGGGCCGCACGTTCGTCGCCAAGAGGTTCACCCATGAGCAGGCCGTCAGCGCGATCGTCGTGTCCTACTACTGGCACTTCGTGGACGTGGTCTGGATCGGGCTCTTCGCCACCATCTACCTGATCAAGTGATTACCCGACCGTCGAAGAACAAGGACTGAATGTGCGTTTCCTGAACCGCTCCGTCGGTCGTCTCTCGCGGCACCGTCGCCGCCCCTTCGCCGGACTCGTGCTGCTGCTCCTCGCGCTGGCACTCACCGGCGGCCTGTACGCCCTCCTCTCCCCCGCGTCGTCGGCCCAGTCCGACCAGACCGAGGCCGACAAGGCGGCGAAGGGCCGGGCCCTCTTCCTGGTGTCCTGCTCGACGTGCCACGGCCAGAACGGCGAGGGCCTCAAGACCCAGGACGGCAAGCTGCTCGGCCCCTCGCTCATCGGCGTGGGCGCGGCCGCCGTCGACTTCCAGGTCGGCACCGGCCGCATGCCGATGGCCCAGCCGGGCGCCCAGGTCCAGGCCAAGGACCCCAGCTTCAGCCAGGACGAGATCGACGAGCTCGCGGCGTACGTCGCCAGCCTCGGCGCCGGCCCGGCGATCCCGAGCAAGAACGACTACGACCCGAGCACCTACGAGAGCGACAAGGCCAAGCAGGAGGCCGTCACCCTCGGTGGCCAGATCTTCCTCACCAACTGCACCGCGTGCCACAACTTCACCGGTGCGGGCGGCGCGATGCCGCGCGGTGGCTACGCGCCCCGCCTGCTCGACACCGACCCGAAGCACATCTACGAGGCCATGCTCACCGGCCCGCAGTCGATGGACACCTTCTCCAACGGCAACATCAGCCCGCAGGAGAAGAAGGCGGTCATCGCCTACATCGAGTCCATGCGTGAGCAGCCCGGCTACGGCGGCTTCAGCCTCGGCGGTCTAGGTCCGGTGTCCGAGGGCCTGTTCGCCTGGGTAGTCGGCATCGGCGTCCTGGTCGGCTTCGCCGTCTGGATCGCCGCGCACACCACCCGCTCGACGAAGAAGAAGGGAACGGCGCAGTGACCGAGCCTCACGACGGCTCCCACGAGATCCAGGCATACGCCGACGAGCTGCTGCCTGACCCCGGCCTGGAGGAGCACCACTGGCGTCCCACCGACGTCGACCCCAAGGCGGAGAGGCGCGCCGAGCGCCAGGTCGCGACGCTGTTCACCCTGTCGGCGATCTGCACGATCCTGTTCGTCGTCTCCTACGTCACGCTCAAGACCGGCACCGACGGCCAGGTCTGGCTCGGCTGGGGTGCCTCCAACCTCACCCTCGGCCTCACCGTCGGCGGTGCGCTGCTCTTCATCGGCACCGGGATCATCCAGTACGCCCGCAAGCTGATGGCCGACGAGGAGCTCGTCGAGCTGCGCCACTCGGCCTCCTCCAGCAAGGAGGACCAGGCCACGACCGTCGCCGCACTGCAGGCCAGCCTCGACGAGTCCGGCATCGGTCGCCGCCCGCTGATCCGCAACAGCCTCATCGGCGCCGTGGGGCTCCTCGGCGTACCCGCCGTCGTGTTCCTCAAGGACCTCGGCCCCACCAACCATGACGTCACCGAGTCGCAGCCGTACGCCGGCGCCGGGCTCGAGCACACCGTGTGGAAGTCCGGCATGCGGGTCGTCCGTGACGTCGTCGGTACGCCGATCCGCCCGGGCGACCTGGAGATCGGCGACCTGGTCAACGCCGAGCCGGAGATCATCTTCGGCAAGGAGAAGGGCGTCTCGCTGGAGGAGTCCGAGGTGCTCGAGGGCGCTCCGCTCCAGATCGCGAAGTCGAAGGCGGCGACCGTCCTGCTCCGGATGAACCCCGACGACATCGTCAGCCCCGAGACCCGCAACTGGTCGGTCGACGGGATCGTCGCCTACTCCAAGATCTGCACCCACGTCGGGTGCCCGATCTCGCTCAACGAGCGCACCACCCACCACCTGCTCTGCCCCTGCCACCAGTCGACCTTCGACCTCGCCGACTCCGGCAAGGTGATCTTCGGCCCCGCGGGCCGGCATCTCCCCCAGCTCCCGCTAGGCATCGACGACGAGGGTTTCCTCGTCGCGCTGTCGGACTACCCTGAGCCTGTGGGCCCCAGCTACTGGGAGCGCAACACGCACTCCGTCCGCGACATCTTCGAGGACTGGCAGGACGAGAACGGCCAGGCCGCTGAGCAGTACGGCTACAAGGAGACGGACCTGTGAGCGTCGACACCTCCAAGGTTGCCTCGAGCAACGGCACCACCGCCGCCACCGCGAGCCGGCCCTCCAGGCTCGGCGCCCTCGCGACCTGGTCCGACGAGCGCCTCGGCCTCGCCGCGATGGGCAAGAAGAACCTCCGCAAGATCTTCCCGGACCACTGGTCCTTCATGCTCGGCGAGATCGCGCTGTGGAGCTTCGTCGTCCTGCTGCTGTCCGGCGTCTTCCTGACGCTGTGGTTCCAGCCGTCGATGGGCGAGACGACCTACCAGGGGTCGTACGCCCCGCTGCGCGGCATCGAGATGTCCGACGCGTACGCTTCGACCCTGCACATCTCGTTCGAGGTCCGCGGCGGCCTGCTCATGCGGCAGATGCACCACTGGGCGGCGATGATCTTCATCGCCGGCATGATGGTCCACCTGCTGCGCGTGTTCTTCACAGGCGCCCACCGCAAGCCGCGTGAGCTCAACTGGGTCATCGGCTCGCTGCTGCTCCTGCTCGGCACGCTCGAGGGCTTCACCGGCTACTCGCTCCCCGACGACCTGCTCTCCGGCACCGGCATCCGCGCGGCGGACGGCTTCATGAAGTCGATCCCGATCGTCGGCACCTACATCTCGTTCTTCCTCTTCGGAGGCGAGTTCCCGGGCGACTCGATCATCCCGCGCCTCTACGTCATCCACGTGCTGCTGATCCCGGGCCTGCTGCTGGGCCTCATCGCCGCCCACATGCTGCTGCTCGTCTACCACAAGCACACCCAGTGGGCCGGCCCCGGCCGCGCGGAGACCAACGTCGTCGGCTACCCGATGCTGCCGAACTACATCTCGAAGATGACGGGCTTCTTCTTCACCGTCTTCGGCGTCACCGCGATCATGGGCGGCGTCCTGTCGATCAACCCGGTGTGGAAGTTCGGGCCGTACGACCCGACCAAGGTGACCGCCGGATCCCAGCCGGACTGGTACATGGGCTGGCCCGACGGGGCCCTGCGCATCATGCCGGGCTGGGAGTCGCACTTCTGGGGCTCCACCTGGTCGTGGAACATCTTCCTTCCGGTCATCGTGCTGCCCGGCCTGCTGTTCACCGTGCTCCTGCTGCTGCCCTTCCTGGAGTCGTGGATCACCGGTGACAAGCGCGAGCACCACCTGCTCCAGCGGCCGCGCAACGCCCCGACCCGGACGGCCACGATGGTCGCGCTGATGACGCTGTACTCCATGTTCTGGCTCGCCGGCGGCAACGACCTGATCGCCATCAAGCTGCACAGCTCGATCAACAACATCAGCTACGCCCTGCGGGCGCTGGTGTTCGTCGCGCCGGTGGTGGCGTTCTACATCACCCGACGCTGGTGCATCTCGCTGCAGCGCCACGACAACGAGACGCTGCTCCACGGCTACGAGACCGGCATCATCATGCGGTCCCCCGAGGGTGAGTACTCCGAGCGCCACCTTCCGCTCGACCCGGCTCGCGCGTACGCCATGACCGTCCGCGATCGCGGCCGCGCCGGTGACGACGACGAGCTGCGGCCGGACGGCAAGCCAACGCTCCGCGGCCGCCTCCGCACGCTCTACTACGACGACGAGGTGCAGAAGCCGACCACGGAGGAGCTCGAGGAGGCGCACCACCACGCCGAGCACGAGGCGCACGCGGTCGCCGCGCTCGAGGGGCACTCCGCCGACGGCCACCAGTTCGACGGTCACCACCTGACCGACGACGAGCCGCTCCGCGGCGACCACTGAGCCGGCCGACGGCACGCTGAGCGACGGCCGAGGGCCCCGGGGCAGACCGCCCCGGGGCCCTCGTCGTACGTCGGAATGCCGCCGCGGGCGATGATGTTGAGCGATCAACAACGAGGAGTACGCGATGACAGACGCAAGCACGGTGCGGTTCGGGCTCGACACCTTCGGTGACGTGACCGTCGACGAGAGCGGTGCGCCGCTCCCCCACTGGGAGGTGCTGCGCAACGTCGTCGAGGAGGGCGTCCTCGCCGACCAGGTCGGGATCGACGCGTTCAGCGTCGGCGAGCACCACCGCCGGGACTTCGCGGTCAGCGCGCCCGAGGTCGTCCTCGGCACGCTCGCCGGCCGCACCGAGCAGATCACCCTCGGCACCGCCGTCACGGTGCTCTCCTCCGACGACCCGGTGCGCGTCTACGAGCGCTTCGCGACCCTGGACGCGCTCTCGCACGGCCGCGCCGAGGTCACCCTCGGCCGGGGGTCGTTCACCGAGAGCTTCCCGCTCTTCGGCTTCGACCTCGCCGACTACGAGGTCCTCTTCGAGGAGAAGCTCGAGCTGTACGCCGCGCTCCGCAGCGAGGGCCACGTCACCTGGAGCGGCACGGTCCGCGGGCCCCTCGACGCGGAGGTCTTCCCCAAGAGCGCGCCGAAGGACGGACGCCCCGGCTTCCCCGCCTGGGTCGGCGTCGGCGGCTCGCCCGAGTCCGTCGTGCGCGCCGCCCGGCTGCGGTTCCCGCTCATGCTCGCCATCATCGGCGGCGACTCGGCCCGGTTCGCGCCGTACGTCGACCTCTACCACCGTGCCCTCGACCAGCTCCACCCCGACGACTTCGGCGCGGGCACAGAGCACCTGCCGGTCGGGGTCCACTCCCCCGGCTTCGTCTGGGACGACGAGGACGAGGCCCGCCGGCTCCTCTACCCGCACTTCAAGGCCAACCGCGACCGGATCGGCGCCGAGCGCGGCTGGCCGCCCACCTCGGAGGCGGAGTTCCGCCGCGAGGCCGACCACGGGTCGCTCTACGTCGGCACGCCCGAGACGGTCGCCCAGAGGATCGCCCGCACCGTCCGCACGCTGGGCGCCCAGCGCTTCGACCTGAAGTACTCCAACGGCACGATGCCCCACGAGCAGCTCATGCGGTCGATCGAGCTCTACGGCACCAAGGTCGTCCCGCGCGTCCGAGAGCTGCTGGCCCCCTGATCGCCGGCCAGCCCCGTCAGGCCAGGGCGGAGCCCTTCTTGTAGTTGGCGAAGGACATGTTCCAGTCGCCGTAGCCGTTGCCGAACTCCATCGGGCGGTCGGTGCCGACGGTCTCGACGACGTCGCCGCGCCGGGTCATCTGATAGAGCCAGTACGCGTCGGCGGTGCTCATGCCCGTGCACCCGTGGGAGACGTTCTCATGACCCTGGGCATAGACGGACCACGGGGCGGCGTGGAGGAACTCGCCGGAGTACGTCATGCGCATCGCCCACTGGACGTCCTTCATGTCGTAGTACTCCGGGTTGTTCTTGCCGATGCCGATGGTCTCGGAGTTCATCGTGTGCTTCGCGAACTTCTCGATGATCACCTTGACGCCGCTGCGGGTGGTGAAGCCGGGCTTGCCGGTGGTCACCGGGATGGTGCGCAGCAGCTTGCCGTTGGAGAAGACCTTCATCTCGTCGGTCCGGGTGTTGACCTTGTAGATGTGGGCGTCGCCGACGTGGAAGCTGACGTCGCGGTCCTCCTGGCCGAAGATGCCGCCACCGGCCGCGACGCTGTTGACGTCGACGTGCACGGAGACGTCGGTGCCGGCCTTCCAGTAGGTCTTGGGGCGCCAGTGCGCCTCCTTGTCGCTCACCCAGTACCAGCTGCCCTGCTGGGCGGGCTTGGAGTCGACGTGCATGTGCTTCTCGAAGTTGGCCTTGTCGGTCACCGGCACGTCGAAGGTGACGATGACCGGCATTCCGATCCCGACGGTCTCGCCGTTGAGCGGCGCGACGGAGGGGTAGGTCTGCTCGTCGAGGGTGAGGTCCTTGGTCCAGAACCGCGACTTCGTCGTGAGCGCCTTCCCGTCGGCGTCGACGCCCGTCGCCCTGACTGTGTAGGCCGTCCCCGGCTCGAGCAGCTGCGTGGCGGTCCACGTCGTACGGTCCGCGGAGACCGTGCCTGCGACCCGGGCACCCTTGCCGGTGGTGACGGCGACGTCCTCGACGGTGCCGTTCTTGGCCGAGACCTTGACGACCTTGTCGACGGCGACGCCGTGCGCGCCGCGTGCGATGTTGGACGTCACGGTGACGGCCGGCTTGGGCGGAGCCGTCGTCTCGCCGGCCCCCTGCGCGTCGTCGGCGGAGCCGACCGGGGCGCTGCCCTGGTCGTCGCTCGACGAGCTCGCGCCGCAGCCGCTCAGCGCGAGCAGCACGGCGGAGACGAGAGCGACAGCGATCAGGGGTCCGGACCGACGTGCCTGAGCAGGCGCGGTACGACGTGAGCGGCGGACCAGGGACATGCGTGGACTCCAAGTGCGTCTATCGAAGGTGGGCCGCCCCCCGTCGGCCGGCCGCACCCAAGGGTAACTGGTGACACCAGTCAGACGACGAACCCCGCGCATCGGTTGCCTCGGTGCGCGGGGTTCGTCACAGGGCGTGTCTCAGTGCTTGAACTGGCCCCGGTAGTACTCGAAGTTCCAGCCGGCCAGGGCGATGAAGCCGACCACGGCGGCGATGATGAGCAGCCACCAGGCGGCCATCGCGACGGCGAAGACGCTGACGGCCATCGTGAGCGCCGTCCACAGCGGCCACCACGAGAACGGCGGGAAGAAGCCGAGCTCCCCCGCGCCGTCGGCGATCTCGCCGTCCTTGCGGTCCTCGGGCCGCGGGTCCATCCGGTTGGCGTGGAACCCGAGGTAGAGCGTGATCATCAGCGTCAGGAGCGTGCACATGACCAGTGCGGAGGTGCCGGTCCAGTCGCCACCGTGCTCACTGGCCGCGGTGACGAACCAGTACGCCGGGGTGACCAGCACCAGGAACACGGTGCAGGCTGCGAACATCCAGGCTTCGGACTTCATCGTGCTCAGCCTTCCTTGCCGTCGGAGGAGCGGCCGACACCGGCGATCTCGGCCTCCGGGCCCAACTCGAGCGCCGCGATCTCCGGGTGGTGGAGATCGAAGGCCGGGGACTCGGAGCGGATCCGGGGCAGGTTGTGGAAGTTGTGGCGCGGCGGCGGGTTCGAGGTCGCCCACTCGAGGGAGCGGCCCCAGCCCCACGGGTCGTCGACGGTGACCTGCGGCGCCTTGCGGGAGATGTAGACGTTGTAGAAGAACGGCAGCATCGACAGGCTCAGCATGAACGCGCCGACGGTCGAGACCTGGTTGAGGGTCGTGAAGCCGTCGGAGGGCAGGTAGTCGGCGATACGGCGCTGCATGCCCTCGACGCCCAGCCAGTGCTGCACCAGGAACGTCGTGTGGAAGCCGATGAACAGCAGCCAGAAGTGCACCTTGCCGAGGCGCTCGTCGAGCATTCGGCCGGTCATCTTCGGCCACCAGTAGTAGAAGCCGGCGAACATCGCGAACACGACGGTTCCGAAGACCACGTAGTGGAAGTGCGCGACCACGAAGTAGGAGTCGGAGACGTGGAAGTCCAGGGGCGGACTGGCCAGGATGATGCCGGTCAGGCCACCGAAGAGGAACGTCGTCAGGAAGCCGATCGACCACAGCATCGGTGTGTCGAAGCTGACCGACCCGCCCCACATCGTGCCGATCCAGTTGAAGAACTTCACGCCCGTCGGCACCGCGATGAGGAACGTCATGCCGGAGAAGAACGGCAGGTCGACGGCACCGGTGACGAACATGTGGTGCGCCCACACGGCCACCGAGAGGATCGCGATGCCGAGGGTCGCGCCGACCAGGCCGACGTACCCGAAGATCGGCTTGCGGGAGAAGACCGGCAGGATCTCCGAGATGATGCCGAAGAACGGCAGCGCGATGATGTAGACCTCGGGGTGGCCGAAGAACCAGAACAGGTGCTGCCACAGGATCGGGCCGCCGTGGGCGGCGTCGAAGACGTGGGAGCCGAACTGGCGGTCGGACTCGAGCATCAGCAGCGCGCCGGCGAGCACCGGGAACGCGATCAGGACCAGCAGCGACGTGATCAGCGTGTTCCAGACGAAGATCGGCATCCGGAACATCGTCATGCCGGGCGCGCGCATGCAGATGATCGTCGTGATGAAGTTGACGGCGCCGAGGATCGTGCCGAGACCGGCCATGTAGAGACCCATGATCCACAGGTCACCGCCGACGCCCGGGGAGTACTGCGCCGTCGAGAGCGGCGTGTAGGCGAACCAGCCGAAGTCGGCCGCTCCGTTCGGCGTGAAGAAGCCCGAGGCGGCGATGATGCCGCCGAACAGGAACAGCCAGTAGCTGAACATGTTGAGTCGCGGGAACGCGACGTCGGGGGCGCCGATCTGGAGCGGCATGACCACGTTGCCGAAGCCGAAGAACAGCGGCGTCGCGAACAGCAGCAGCATGATGGTGCCGTGCATCGTGAACAGCTGGTTGTAGAGCTCGTCGTTGACGATCTGCTGGCCCGGGAAGGCGAGCTCCGAGCGGATCAGCAGCGCCATGATCCCGCCGATGAGGAACCACGCGAACGAGGTCGTGAGGTACATCTTCCCGATCAGCTTGTGATCGGTCGTGGTCAGGAGGCGGTAGACCTGCTGGCCCAAGGGCTTGCGGCCGCCCGTTGACGTCGTGGGGCTCGCTGCAGTGGCGGTCACTTACTCTGCCTCGCTTCCTTCAGCGTTGAGGTCGGCCGGGAGCGTGGACTTGCCGCCGCCGGTGTACGGCGCGCCGCCGGTCTCGAAGCCCTTGTCGGACAGGGCCTGGACGTAGGACTGGTAGTCGGAGGCGCTCAGGATGGCGACCCTGAAGATCATCCGACCGTGGTAGAGGCCGCACAGCTCGTAGCACGCACCGCGGAAGGTGGCCGGCTGGCTCGACGAGGCGGGCTTCAGCAGGTCGGGCTGCGAGCTGTCGAACACAGCGGTCGGCGACTTGGTCGTGATGGCGTAGTGGTTCACCCGACCGGGGACGACGTCCATCTTCATGTCGAAGTCGGGGATGCCGAAGTCGTGGATGACGTCGGCGGAGTGCAGGTTGAACCGGGTCGTCTTGCCCGCCGGCAGCACCAGGACCGGGATGTGGGAGCCGGTGCCGCTGTCGAACGCGTAGTTGCTGTAGGGGTAGGTGTCGTCCGTGAGGTCGTCGTCGGCGCTGTTGTCCAGGCTGCCGAGGCCGTAGTTGAACGTCCACTGCCACTGCTGGCCGGTGACCTCGATGACGTTGTCGGGCGTGATGTCGTCGTCGAGGACGGCGTTCTGCGCCTTGACGGTGTGGGAGAAGAACACGATCACCATCAGGACGGGGGCGATCGTGTAGAAGATCTCCAGCGGCAGGTTGTAGCGCGTCTGGACGGGGACGTCGGCCTCGCTCCGGCGGCGGTAGCGCCAGATGACCCAGAAGATCAGGCCCCAGACGATCACGCCGGTGATCAGCGCGGCGATCCAGGCACCCTGCCACAGGTGCAGGATGTGCTCGCCCTCTTCCGACTTCGGGTCGGGCATGCCGAGCCGCTCGGCCTCCCCGGAGCACCCGGCCAGCAGGACGGAGCCGGCCGCCAGCGTGGCCAGCAGGGCACCGCGGCGTACACCGCTGCCCGCCGGACGCAACCGCTTGGCTGCTGGTGAGTGCAGTCCTGGCACGTGCAGACCCACTACGAGCCTCTCTCTCAAGCAATCACGGGATGCTCGCAGACTATCGGAATCGTCAGCGAGGCGAGAGGGAGGGTCGGCCTCTAGCCTTGGCGTGTGGGAATCGGCGCTGGCGACGGGTACGCCTACCTCGACGCGGCCTCCTCCGAGCCCCTGCACCCGGCCGCCCGCGACGTCCTGCTCGCCGCCGTCGACCAGGGGTACGCCGACCCGCGACGCCTCCACGGACCCGGCCGCAACGCGCGGCTGCTGATCGACAACGCGCGGGAGGTGGTCGCTGAATCGCTCGCGGTGGCCCGCGACGAGGTCGTCTTCACCTCCTCGGGCACGGAGGCCGTCCAGCTCGGCCTGCTCGGCCTGGTCCGGACCGAGACCGCACCGGCGGTCGTGAGCGCCGTCGAGCACCAGGCCGTCACCGACGCCGCCGGCTGGCACGGGCGGGTGGTGCGGACGGTGCCGGTCGACCGGCTCGGCCGGGTCGACCCGGAGACGGTCGCTGAGGCGGCCGCGACGGGTGCGCCGGAGGCGACCGGGGTGGTCGCGGTCCAGCACGCCAACCACGAGGTCGGCACGGTCCAGCCGGTGGAGCAGGTGGCCGAGCGGCTCGGCGGCGTACCCCTCTTCGTCGACGCCTGCGCGTCCATGGGCAGGCTGCCGCTGCCGGACGGCTGGAGCGCGCTGGCCGGCTCGGCCCACAAGTGGGGCGGACCGACGGGAGTCGGCGTGCTGGTCGTCCGCCGCCGGGCGTGGTGGGCCCGCCCCTACCCCACCGACGACCCCGTGGCCCGCACCGAGCACGGCTTCACCGACGTCCCCGGCGCCCTGGCGGCGGCCGCGGCGCTCCGTGCCGTCGTGGCCGAGCGCGACGAGGTCGGCAGGCGTCAGCGCGAGCTCATCGACCTGGTCCGCGCCCGGGTGGCCGCGATCCCCGACGTCGACGTGGTCGGCGACCCGGACGATCGGCTGCCACACCTCGTGACCTTCTCGTTCCTGTACGTCGACGGCGAGGCGCTGGTGACCGAGCTGGACCGACTCGGGTTCGGGCTCGCCAGCGGCTCTGCGTGCGCGAGCGACACGCGTGAGCCGTCCCGCGTCCTCACGGCGATGGGGGCGCTGACGCACGGCAACGCCCGGCTCTCGCTCACCCGCGACACCACGCGGGCACAGGTCGAGGCGCTCCTCGACGCGCTGCCGGCCGTCGTCGCCCGGATCCGGGCCCAGGTCGGGATCGCATGAGCGTCGCCGCCCTCGAGCTGGACTGCCGCGCGCGGCCGTGCCCGCAGCCGATCATCGAGCTCGGCAGGCATCTCCGCGACGTCGGGGTCGGGCAGGTCCTGGCGGTCGTGGCCGATGACCCCGCCGCACGTCACGACGTCCCGGCGTGGTGCCGCATGCGCGGGCAGGAGTACGTCGGCGAGGACGCGGCCGCCGACGGCGTGCCGCGCTACCTGGTGCGGAGGCTCGAGTAGCCGTCAGCCGCGCAGGTGCGGGGCGATCTCGTCGGCCGCGGCGTCGCCGTAGGACTCCCGGACCCGACCGACGAACTGCTCGGGGGTGAAGGAGTACTCCTGCGTGCCGACGGTCTCGACGACGTACGCCGCCAGGACGCAGCCGACCTGCGCCGCCCGCTCGAGCGTGAGCTCCCACGCGAGCGCTGCCAGGAAGCCGGCCCGGAAGGCGTCGCCGACGCCGGTCGGCTCGATCGCGGTGACGTTCTTGGCGGCGTGGAGGACGATCGGGTCCTCGCCCTTGCGGGTGATCCGGACGCCGTCCTTGCCGAGCGTGGTGACCTGGATCCCGACCCGCTCGAGGATCTCGTCGGCGGACCAGCCGGTCTTCTGCTCGATCATGTGCGACTCGTACTCGTTCGAGAACAGCAGCGCCGCCCCGTCGATGAGGTCGCGGATCAGCTCGCCGCCGCTGAAGGCGAGCTGCTGGCTCGGGTCGGCGATGAACGGGTAGCCGCGCTGGCGGCACTCCTCCGTGTGGCGCAGCATCCCGTCGGGGTCGTCGGCGCCGACGAGGACGTACGCCGGCTTGCCGACCTCCTTCACGATCGGCGCGAGCTCGATCTGCCGGGCCTCGCTCATCGCCCCGGGGTAGAAGCTGGCGAACTGCGCCATCGTCTGGTCGGTGGTGCAGACGAAGCGCGCGGTGTGGCGGGTCTCGGAGACGTGGACGTGACTGCAGTCGACGCCGTGCCGCTCGAGCCAGGAGCGGTAGTCGGCGAAGTCCTCGCCCACCGCCCCGACGAGCACGGGCCGGAGGCCGAGCTTGCCGAGCCCGAAGCTCATGTTGGCCGCGACGCCGCCGCGCCGGATCTCGAGGTCGTCGACGAGGAAGCTCACCGAGAGCTTGTCGAGCTGGTCGACGACGAGGGAGTCGGCGAACTTGCCACCGAAGGTCATCAGATGGTCGGTGGCGATCGAACCGGCGATCAGGAGGGATCCGGACATGCCGTGAACCCTACCGGCGGGGGCGGTCAAGTTACCGGGCGGTCCTGCTTCTTCTACCCATCGGTAGTGCGTAGCGTCGCAGTATGACCGAGATCACCGCGTCGACTCCGCGCGGCACGAGCGATTTCACCAAGATGGCGTACGACGACCCGGCGACGCCCCATGAGCTGTGCGCCGACTGCCGGGCCGCCGACCGCGCCCTGGCGCTGGACCGGGCGGCCCGCTCGGTGCGGCGACCTGCTCCGAGCATCCGTTTCGAGGACTACCCCCAGGGCCTGCCGAAGCGCGACATCGACCTGCTGGCCGCCGCCCACCGGCTGGCGCACACGCTGTCGCTGGCCCAGGACTGAACGCGCCCAGGGCCCAGCCTGGGACGAGGCCTTCCGACCCTCCCCTCCCACCGGAAGGCGAAGCCCCCGCCGGGGAATCCCGGCGGGGGCTGTCTTCGTCACGATCTCAGTGGAACGAGTCGCCGCAGGCGCAGGAGCCGGTGGCGTTCGGGTTGTCGATCGTGAAGCCCTGCTTCTCGATCGTGTCCACGAAGTCGATCAGCGCACCGTTGAGGTAGGGGACGCTCATCCGGTCGACCACGACGTTGACGCCGTCGAACTCGGTGATCACGTCACCGTCCAGGCTGCGCTCGTCGAAGAAGAGCTGGTAGCGCAGGCCGGAGCAGCCACCCGGCTGCACCGAGATGCGCAGGTTGAGGTCGTCGCGGCCCTCTTGATCCAGGAGGCTCTTCACCTTGGCGGCCGCGACCGGGCTCAGGTTGATGCTGTCGGCGCGGCGCTCGCCCTGGAGAGTGGACGCTGTCTGCTCAGTCATGTCGGTGGGCTCCCTGTGCATGGGGTGCGGAGGTCTGTCTCTAGCGCCAATCCTCGCACACCGGTGGTTATTCCCGGCAGAGCTCGCGCGAGTGGAGCCGGATCAGCGCGACCAGGTGCGCGCGACCCGCTCGGCCAGCTCGGCGAGCGCGGCCGCCGGCTCGGCGAAGGCACGCTCCTCGCCGACGGCGTCGAGGAGGGAGTACGCCGCCTCGACCCCCAGCGCCCGCATCTCCCGGACGCCCACCGCGACCCGGCCGGCGAGCACGATGCACGGCCGGAGCGCCTCGCCGGCGACCCGCGCGACTCCGGCGGGAGCCTTGCCGCCGCTGCTCTGCGGGTCGAACGAGCCCTCCCCGGTGACCACCAGGTCGGCCTTGGCCGCCCGCTCCGGGAGGCCGACCGCCTCCGTCACCACCTCGACGCCCGGGCGCCTCGTCGCCCCGAGGAGCAGGAGCGCGAACCCGAGGCCCCCGGCGGCGCCGGCACCCTCGCCCGCGGCGGTGAACCTGTCGGTGGCCGCCGCGAACGCCTCCAGCGCCGCGTCCCAGCGCGGCATCTCCTCCTCGCGGATGCCCTTCTGCCCACCGAAGACCTTGGTCGCGCCGAACAGCCCGGTCAGCGGGTTGTCGACGTCGCTGGCGGCGACCAGCTCGACCCCGTCGTACGTCGGCAGGTCGACGCGGGTGATGCCCTCGAGACCGGCGACGCCGGCGTCCAGCGGCCGGTCGCCGGTGGCCCCGAGCGCGGCCAGCAGGCCCGCTCCCCCGTCGTTCGTGCCGCTGCCGCCGAGGCCGACGACGACCCGGCGCGCGCCGGCGTCGCGGGCGGCGAGGAGGAGCCCGCCGACGCCGTAGGTCGTGGTGCGCTCGGGGTCACGACCGCGGGTGAGGTGGAGGCCGCACGCCTGCGCCGACTCGACGTAGCAGGTGTCGCCGTCGACGAGCAGCCTCGCGTCGACGGCGTCGCCGTACGGCCCGCTCACGGTGACCGGCACGACCCGCCCGCCCAGCGAGGCGTGCAGGACGTCGACGAATCCCGGGCCGCCGTCGGCCATCGGGACCAGGTCGACCTCGTCGCCCGGCGCCCTGCGGCGCCAGCCCGCGCCGATCGCCTCGGCGGCCTCGGGAGCAGTGAGGGTGCCGGCGAACTTGTCAGGCGCGACGAGAACCCGCATGCCGGTCAACCTACTGGCTCTCTAGGGTGTGGAGCGTGGAGATCCGCCCGATGCAGCACGACGACCTCGCAGCCGCCGAACGCCTCAGCGACGAGGCGTTCTACGAGCTCGACCTGCAGACCTTCCCGCCGTCGTGGGCGCCGCCCGAGCACCGGCCCGAGTCGCGGCGCACGGGCTGGATCGCCCGGACGGCGAGCTTCCTCGAGACCGACCCGGGCGGCTGCTGGGTGGCCGTTGACGAGGGCGGCCTGCTCGGCTTCGCGACCAGCTTCGTGCGCGAGTCGACGCTGTGGTGCCTGGCGACGTACGCCGTCCGGCCGGGGTTCCAGGGGCGCGGCACCGGCAAGCGGCTGCTGGACACCGCGCTCGCCTACGGCGAGGGCTGCGACCGGTGGATGCTGTCGGCGTCGGGGGACGCGAGGGCCGCGAGGAGGTACCGCCTCGCGGGGTTCGACCTGCACCCGATGATGTCGCTGACCGGCGGGCTCGACCGATCGGCGATCCCGGCGGTCGACGGGCTGCGCGACGGGACGCCCGACGACGTCGAGCTGCTCGACTCGCTCGACCGCGAGCTGCGCGGGGCTGGCCACGGCCCGGACCACGGGGCGCTCGCGTCCATGGGCGAGCTGGTCGTCGACGTACGCGGCCGGGGCTATGCGTACGCCGAGCGGCGCGGTCCCGCGATCGTCGCGGCGATCGACGAGGACGCCGCCGTACGCCTGCTGTGGGAGTGCCTCGCCCGTGGCGGCGACGAGCCGCAGGTCCGCCACGTCACGGCCGCCAACCAGTGGGCGGTCGACGTCGGGCTCGCCGCCGGGCTCGCGCTGCACACCGAGGGGTATCTCGGCGTCCGCGGAATGGCCCCGCCGGCGCCGTACGTTCACAACGGCGCACTCCTGTGAAAGGCTCCGGCCTCCGGCACCTAGGATTCAGCGCCATGACGACTGTCGACCTGCCCCTCCTCCCGCTGGGCCGTGGCACCGACCTCGACTCCGAGCGCGGCGTCGAGTGCCCGGGCGACCTGCCTCCGGCCTCCGACCCCGACCTGGTCGCACGGGCGCGGGCGGCGAAGGAGAAGCTCGGCGACAGGCTCTTCGTGCTGGGCCACCACTACCAGCGCGACGAGGTCATCGAGTTCGCCGACGTCACCGGCGACTCGTTCAAGCTCGCGCGCGACGCGGCGGCCCGGCCGGAGGCCGACTACGTCGTCTTCTGCGGCGTCCACTTCATGGCCGAGTCGGCCGACATCCTGACCAGCGACCGGCAGCAGGTGGTCCTGCCCGACCTCGCCGCCGGCTGCTCGATGGCCGACATGGCCCGGCTGCAGCAGGTCGAGGCGGCCTGGGAGGCGCTGGCCGCGGCGGGGATCCAGGATCAGGTCGTCCCGGTCACCTACATGAACTCCTCTGCCGACATCAAGGCCTTCTGCGGCCGCAACGGCGGTGTCGTCTGCACCTCCTCCAACGCGCAGGCGGTGCTCGAGTGGGCCTTCGAGCAGGGCACCAAGGTGCTCTTCCTCCCCGACCAGCACCTCGGCCGCAACACCGCCGTGCTCAAGCTCGGGCTCTCCCTCGACGACTGCGTGGTCTGGAACCCACGCCTGCCCGGCGGCGGCCTCACCGCCGAGCAGCTGCGCGGCGCGACGATGATCCTCTGGCAGGGGCACTGCTCGGTGCACGGCCGGTTCTCCCCCGACACGATCGACGACCTGCGCGCCGAGATTCCCGGCGTACGCGTCCTGGTGCACCCGGAGTGCCGTCACGAGGTCGTCCTGAAGGCCGACCTCATCGGCTCGACCGAGTTCATCATCAGGACCATCGAGGAGGCACCGCCGGGCTCCGCCTGGGCGGTCGGCACCGAGCTCAACCTGGTCAAGCGGCTCGCCGCGAAGCACCCCGACAAGCGGATCGTCTTCCTCGACCGCACCGTCTGCTACTGCTCCACGATGAACCGCATCGACCTCCCTCACCTCGTCTGGGCGCTCGAGTCGCTCGTCGACGGCGTCGTCGTCAACCGCATCACTGTCGACCCCGACACCCAGCACCACGCCCGCGTCGCGCTCCAGCGCATGCTCGACCTCCCGGGCCGCACCGAGGTTGAGTCGGGCGTTTCGCCCCGTTGAGTCGGGCGTTTCGCCCCGTTGAGTCGGGCGTTTCGCCCCGTTGAGTCGGGGTTTGCGCCCCGCCGACGTACACAACTCCGGACTCGAGGGGTCAGAACTCCCGATTCAACCCCGCGGGAGGCGTACGCCGATCGTGGTGTCACCCGGGCGGCTGGAGAGGGTGACGCTGCCGCCGTGGGAGGTGACGATGGCGTGGACCAGTGAGAGCCCGAGACCGGCGCCGCCGGTGCGGTTGCGGGCGGCGTCACCGCGGGTGAAGCGCTCGAAGGCGTGGGGTACGAGCTCGGGCGGGAAGCCTGGCCCGTCGTCGTGGACGGTGAAGCCGTCCGGGCGCAGCGTCACAGTGACGGTGGTCCCCGGGGGCGTGTAGACGCGCGCGTTGGTGAGCAGGTTCGTGATGACCTGGTGGAGCCGCTGCTCGTCGCCGTCGACGACGACCGCGGCGTCCTCCTCGGGGTCCGCGCCGGCGGGCAGGGCGAGGTGCCACTGGTGGTCGGGCGCCACGACCCGCGCATCGTCGACCGCCTCCAGCAGCAGCCGCGTGAGGTCCACCGGCTTCCGCTCGAGCGGGCGGCCCTGGTCGAGGCGCGCCAGCAGCAGCAGGTCCTCGACCATCGCCGTCATCCGGCCCGACTCCTCCTCGACCTTCGCCAGTGCGGTCGCGACCGCCGCAGGACGCTGCTGCGCCAGCTCCGTGTATCCCCGGATGGTCGTCAGCGGCGTACGCAACTCATGGGAGGCATCGGCCACGAACTGCCTCACCTGCTGCTCGCTGCGGTGGCGCTCGGCCAGCGAGGTCTCGACGTGGTCGAGGAGCGTGTTCAGGGCAGCGCCCACCTGGCCTACCTCGGTGCCCGCGTCGGTGAGCCGCTCGGGCACCCGCTCGCTGACCTCGACCTCGCCCGAGGCCATCGGCAGGGCGGCCACCGTGTGCGCGGTCGCCGCCACCTCGCGCAGCGGCCGCAGCTGCCGGCGTACGACGTACGTCCCGGCGCCCGCGGCGGCGAGGACGCCCAGGAACGTCAGTGCCGCCTCCCACCACACGAGGTTGTGG
Source organism: Nocardioides asiaticus (assembly GCF_040049175.1). Taxonomy (NCBI): domain Bacteria; kingdom Bacillati; phylum Actinomycetota; class Actinomycetes; order Propionibacteriales; family Nocardioidaceae; genus Nocardioides; species Nocardioides asiaticus. The sequence goes on from NZ_JBDZDM010000001.1 coordinate 306,002, forward strand.
ATGGTGGCCTCGACGTCGCTGGTCGGCAGGCCGCGTACGACGGTGACGGTCTCCCCCGTCTGCTCGACGTGGGCGACCTCCGAGATCACGCGGTAGTCGCCGTACCCGGCGACGTCGAGCGTGTGAGCCCGCGCGTCGGGGCGTACGTCGGCGACCGCCTGCATCCCGCTGTCGGAGACGTTGTCGACCTGGCCGGGCTCGGCGCCGATGACGCCGCCACGGACGGTGCCGTCGGCGTACAGGAAGACGAGGAGCGACTTGGGCGGGAGGTTGCGGGTGTCGAGACGTCCGGGCGGGCCGGTCTGCGCGAGGTCGTGCACGTCGCTGTCGAGCCGCGCCATGAGCGACCGGTGCATCGCGACCGCCGTGATGGTCCCGATGAGCACGCAGACGAGGAGGACCAGCGCGACGGCGGTGACGACGAGGCGGGAGGTGAGGGTGGCGAAGAGCTTCACGTCAGGTCGCCGGCTTCAGGACGTAGCCCGCCCCGCGCATCGTGTGGATCATCGGCTCGCGGCCGGCGTCGATCTTCTTGCGCAGGTAGGAGATGTAGAGCTCGACGACGTTGGCCTGGCCGCCGAAGTCGTAGTGCCAGACCCGGTCGAGGATCTGCGCCTTGGAGAGCACCCTGCGCGGGTTGCGCATCAGGAACCGCAGCAGCTCGAACTCCGTCGCCGTCAGCGTGATCTCCTGGCCCGCACGGAACACCTCGCGGCTGTCCTCGTCGAGCTCGAGGTCGCCGACGCGCAGCACCGACCGCTCCTCGACCCGTGCCGCGCCCGCCCGGCGCATCAGCGCCCGCAGTCGCGCCACCAGCTCCTCGAGCGAGAACGGCTTGGTCACATAGTCGTCCCCGCCGGCGGTCAGTCCCGCCACCCGGTCCTCGACGGCGTCCTTCGCGGTGAGGAAGACGACGGGTACGTCGGGGGCGTGGCTGCGCACCCGGCGGAGCACCTCGAGCCCGTCGAAGTCGGGCAGCATCATGTCGAGCACGATCGCGTCCGGCGCGAACTCACGGGCCGCCGTCACCGCCTTGCTGCCGGTGTGGGCGGAGGCCACCTCCCAGCCCTCGTAGCGGAGAGCCAGCGTGATCAGCTCGGCGATGTTGACCTCGTCGTCGACGACGAGCACGCGCAGCGGCGTACCGTCGGGGCGGCTCAGCTCAGGGGCGGCGGACGTCATGCTCCTATCGTGCGCCGTCAGGCTGTGCGATTCCTGTGAGTCCTCTGTGGTGGTCATCCGACTCCGCCGGGACCACCACCCCCGGGCATGCCACCGCCGCTGAACCCGCCCAGGCTGCCGCCGCCGAACCCGCCGCTGCGCCCCTGACTGGTCGAGTCACCGGTCGGGAGCGGCTCGGACAGGTCGGCGAGGACGACCTCCTGCCCCTTCTCGAGCCCCTCGGTGACCTGCGTACGGCTCCGCCCCACGATCCCGGTCGTCACCCGTGCCACCGAGGTCTTCCCACCCGCGAGGACGGTGACGGTGCCGTTGGAGACGGCGGAGGTCGGGACGGTGAGTACGTCGTCGGCCGATCCGACCACGACGTCGACCGACGCCGTCGTACCGGTGAGCAGGTCGAGGTCGCGCTTGTCGAGGGTGATGGTCACCGGGTACGTCGTACTCCCCGAGGACGTGTCAGGCACGGCTCCGATCGCGGTGACGGTGGCCGCGAGGTCGGCGGTCGAGCCCGCCGGCGTGACGGTGGCCTTCTGACCGACCTTCAGCTCGCGCACCTGGGTGTCGCTGGCATCGACCTCCACGGTGACCAGGCCCTTCGCGACGATGGTGATCGCGTCGGTGCCGGCGCTCGCAGTGTCGCCCTGGTCCACGTCGACCGAGGCCACGCGGCCGGCCGCCGGGGCTCGTAGTGTCGCGCCCTCCAGGGCCTGTCGGGCAGAGACCAGGTCGGCCTTCGCCTGGTCGATCTGCGCCTCGTCGCTCGCCAGCGTCGCCGCCGTCACGGTGCCGGTCGCACCGGAGGTGCTGCCGGAGCCGCCACCGGAGGTGCTCCCGGATCCTGTCCCCGTCCCGCCGTCGGTTCCGGTCGAGGCGGTGCTGCTCTGGTCGGTGGCCGTACCCGTCGACGCGCCGCCGGAGCCGCCGGTCGGCGCGCTGCCACCCGTGGTGCCGCTGCCCTTCGTGCCGCTGCCCTTCGTGCTGCTGCCCTTCGTGCTGCTGCTCTTGGTGCTGCTGCTCTTGGTGCTGCTGCTCTTGGTGCCGCTGCTCTTGGTGCCGCTGCTCTTGGTGCCGCTGCCCTTGGTGCCGCTGCCCTTGGTGCCGCCCTGGGCATTGCCGCCCTGCGAACCACCGTTCGGCGTCGAGCCGCCCGCCGACCCGGAGCCGCTCAGGGTCTCCGTCAGCGCGGTGATCGCCTTGTCGAGCGTCTTGTAGTGCTCCTCCAGCGCCTTCTGCGCGGCCGTCGCTCCAGAAAGGGCCGTGGCGCAGTCGGTCGGCGCGTCGCTGTCGACCGTCGTCACGTACGCGGCCGTCGACACGGTTCCGCCGGAGAGCGCCACGCTCGGGGATGTCGTCGACTCCGAGGTCGTGGTGCTCGAGTCCGCGCCGGACGAGCCCGAGGTGTCAGTCGAGGAACCCTCGGACGGCTCAGGCGTCTCGGTGCCGGACGCGTCTGGCTGCTCGGAGCCGCCTGGGTTGTTCGCGGTGCTCGAACCGCCGGTGTTGTCCTGGCCGTTCGCGGTGCCCGAACCGCCGGCGTTGTCCTGGCCGTTCGTGTTGTCCTGGCCGTTCGCGGTGCTCGAACCGTCGGCGTTGTCCTGGCCGTTGGTGTTGTCCTGGTCGTCGGTGCCGGGGTCGTCCGTGCCCGGATCATCCGTGCCGGGGTCGTCGGTCGTGGAGTCGTCGGCGGAGCAGTACTGCTGGACGTAGCCGGAGGTGACCTCGGTGCCGTCGAGCTTGGTGCCCCCGACGTACGCGGCAAGGGTGTCGATGTCACCCGAGACCTTCTTCTGAGCTTCAGTCACCTTCCTCTGCTGGCTGGTGAGCTTGTTCAGCGTCTTCTTCAGCGCGGCGAGCTCGGCAGCGTCCGCGGACGACGTACCGGCGTCACCTCCCTGGGCCGTTCCCGACCCGCTGTTCCCGGCGCCGCCCGGGCTTCCAGCGCCGGCCGATCCCGAAGCGCCCGAGCCCGCCGAGCCGTTGCCGCTGGCCCCGGAAGGCGCCGACCCGCCGCCCGAGCCGGAGGAGCCCGTGCCCGCCGTGGACGACGAACTGCCGCCCGTGGCCGACTCGGTCACCGCGTCCGCCTGCGCGTCCTCGTCGGACTCGAGCTGCGCCTTGGCGGCGGCGACCGATGCCTTGGCCTCGACCAGCGCCTTGCGCAGGTCGTGCCGGTCCAGCCGTGCCACGACCTGGCCCTTGCGCACCCGGGTGCCCTGCTCGACGACCATCGCGACGGTGCCGCTGGCACCGAACGCGAGGTCGCTGCGACCGACCGGCTCGACGGCGCCCGACAGCGCGAGCGTCTCCTCGACGTCGGCGGTCTCGGCGTACGCCGTGCGATAGCCCGCGGGGCCGCCGGCCGTGGCGGCGTACGTCGCGTAGCCGCCCCCGACGATCGCCACGACGAGGACGCTCGCGGTGGCCGCCTTGATCCAGCGGCGGGCGGGAGGCCTCACTGGGCCCCCTCGCCGTTCGCGCCGCGGCCGCCGAAGCCGAAGCCGCCGGTGCACTCACCGTTGACCGGCTCGCTGATCGTGATCCGCTCTGCAGTGACGGCGCCGGTGTCGTCGGTGTCGCCGTTCGCCGACACGCACTTCCCGACGGAGAGGGCGGCTGCGCTCGCCTTCTGGGTCGTGATGACCGAGGTGTCTCCGGTCGTCTTCACGCTCACGCTCGTGGTGGCCGAGGAGCCGGGAGTCGTCGCCTTCACCGTGAGTCCGCCGGCGGTCACCGCCGTGACCTCGCCGGAGGTACCGAATCCGCCGCGGCCTTGACCGCCGGACGGGCCGCCGGACGGGCCGCCGGACGGGCCGCCGCTGGGCATCCCACTGGGCATGTCACTGGGCATCCCGCTGGGCATGCCGCTGGGCCTCCCGCTCGCGCCGCCACCGAAGCCACCGCCGCGCTCGTCGCAGCTCCCGCCGCTCGCCGCGGTGAGGCGGATGGTGCCGGCGGTGACCGGCCCGTCCGTGTCCGTGTCGGTGCTGTCGGTGCTGTCGGTGCCGTCCGACGACGCGTCCGACGGCATGACGACCACGCAGTCGCCGACCTTGATCGCAGAGACGGACGTCGTGACCTCCCGGGTGAACGACGTCTTCGAGGTGTAGGTGACGGCGACCTGCGAGTCGCTGCCCTGCACCTGGAGGGTCTTCCCGCTGATCGCGGCGACCTTCCCGGAGGCACCGGGGAAGCCACCGCCGGAGGAGCCGCCGGCACCACCGGGGCCACCGGAGGCGCCGGTGCCGCCGGAGCCGTAGCCGCCCTGGGCGGACTGCGCCGTCGTGGACGAGCCGTCGGAGCCGCAGGCGGACAGGGTGAGCAGTCCGGCAGAGGCGAGGGCGAGGAGCGGGAGGATGGTGCGGTTCACGAGAGTTCCTTCGTACGTCGGGAGCGTCACTCGCTGCGGAGTGCGTCGATCGGGGTGAGGCGCGCGGCCCGGCTGGCGGGGTAGACCCCGAAGCCGATGCCGAGCGCGAGAGCGGTGCCGAGGGCCGCGGCGGTGGCGACCGCGGACAGCGAGACGGGTTGGTCGATGAGGTCGGGGAGCAGCCGCGCGCCGGCGTACGCGATGAGGATGCCGATCACTCCCCCGGCCAGGCCGAGGAGGGATGCCTCCACGAGGAACTGCCGTCGGATCACCCGGGGCGTCGCCCCGAGCGCCTTGCGGAGCCCGATCTCGCGGATCCGCTCGGTGACGGAGACGAGCATGATGTTCATGACCCCGATGCCGCCGACCAGCAGGGAGATCGCCGCGATCCCGCCGAGCAGGACCGTGAGCGTCTTGTTCGTGGCGTTGGCGGTGTCGACCAGGGAGTCCTGGCTGGAGATGCTGAAGTCGGCCTCGTCGGCGGTCACGTCATGGAGGTTGAGCAGGAGCGCGTTGATCTCCTGGTACGCCGCGGAGAGGGTGTCGTCCGAGGACGCCTCGACGTAGATGGTCGACACCGACGAGCTGGTCGAGCCGGTGAGCGCCTTGGCGGTGCCGATCGGCGTGACCGCGGTGTCGTCCTCCGTGCTCCCGCTCGACGACGACCCGCTCGAGGACAGCACCCCGATGACGGTCAGCTGCGTCCCGCCCACCGTGACGGTCTGCCCGACCGGGCTGGTCGGCCCGCTGAACAGCTCCGAGGCGGTGTCGGGGCCGAGGACGACCACCTTGGCGGCGTTCTGGACCTCCTCGGCCGTGAAGAAGCGGCCCTGTGCGACGGTCCGCTTGCGTACGTCGGGCCAGTCGGTCGTCGCTCCCACGAGCGAGGTCGTCCAGTTGGTGCTGCTGGTGTCGAGCTCGGTGTTGCTGGACGTCACCGGAGCCACGGCGGCGACGTCGGGGACGGTCTCATCGTCCGCGATGGCGTCGGCGTCCTGGAGGGTGAGCGTCGACGCGGACCCGAACCCGCCGCGTACGCCGGAGGAGCTGGTGCTGCTCCCTGGCGACACGATGAGCAGGTTGCTGCCGAGGGCGCTGATCTGCTTCTTCACCTCGTCCTGTGCGCCCTGGCCGAGGCCGACGGTGAGCACGACCGAGGCGATGCCGATGACGATCCCGAGCATCGTGAGCGCCGAGCGGAGCCGGTGCGAGCGGACCGCGTCCCAGGCGGTGCGCAGCGTCTCTGTCCACGTCATGAGGCGATCACCACCGGCTCGTCGGCCGTGATCAGCCCGTCCCGGATCGTGAGGTTGCGCGACGCCCTGGCGGCGACCTCGTGCTCGTGGGTGATGAGCACGATGGTCCGGCCGCTCTCGTGCAGCTCGTCCAGGAGTCCGAGGACGGCCGACGTCGACGCCGAGTCGAGGTTGCCGGTCGGCTCGTCGGCCAGGATGATGTCGGGCTCCGTGACCAGGGCCCGGGCCACGGCCACCCGCTGCTGCTGGCCTCCGGAGAGCTCACCGGGGCGGTTGGCGACGCGGTCGCCCAGCCCCACCCGCGCGAGCGCCGCCTGGGCACGGTCGCGGCGCTCCGCGCGGGCCACGCCGGCGTACACCAGCGGCAGCTCGACGTTGCGCCACGCGGGCAGGCTCGGAAGCAGGTTGAACTGCTGGAAGACGAAGCCGATCCGGCGGTTGCGGACGTGGGCGAGCTCGGTCTCGGTCATCGTCGAGACGTCCTCGCCGCCGAGGTGGTAGCTGCCGTCGGTCGGTACGTCGAGGCAGCCGAGGATGTTCATGAGCGTCGACTTGCCCGAGCCGGACGGCCCAACCACGGCGACGTACTCGCCCTCGGCGATGCTCATGTCCACCCCACGCAGGGCCTCGAACTCGATCGAGCCGGAGCGGTAGGTCTTGCGGACCCCTTCGAGGTGTACGACGGCGGTCACTGCTGGCCCCCTGCTCCGCCGGGCATGCCGCCGCCGGGGAAGCCTCCACCGGTACCCCCACCGGGGAAGCCGCCCTCGCCGCCACCGGAGAAGCCCTCGCCGCCACCGGAGCCGCCGCGCTCGCCGGAGCCGCCGGAGCCGCTTCCGACCGTGAACCCGGGGACCTCGACGGTGTCGCCGGCCTTCAGCCCCTTGGTGATCTCGGTGGTCGCGCCGTAGACCTCACCCACGGTCACCGGGGTCTTCACCGTCGCGCCGTCGACGACCTTCTCGACGTACGCCGAGTCGCCGTCGCTCCGGATCGCCCGGCTCGTCACGGTCAGCACGTCGGAGCGCTGCTTGACGGTGATCGTCGCCGTGGCGCTGGTGCCGGCGTACAGGTCCTTCCTGGCGCCCGTGACCTCGATCGTCACCGGGAAGACCGCCGACCCGCTGGAGCTGGCCTCCGCGACCAGGCCGACGTCCGAGACCGTGCCGTAGACGGTGTCGCTCACACCGCTGACGGTGATCTCCGCCTGGAGCCCCTTCTTCACCTTCGACGCGTCGTCGGCGCTGACGGTGCCGTCCACGATGAACCGGTTCGTCGACACGATCGTGACCGCGGAGCTCGAGCTGGTGTCGGAGGACGAGCTGCTGCTCGACCCCGTCGAGGCAGTGGAGGAGGCGCCTGTCCCGGACGAGCCCGACGAGCCCGACGAGCCCGAGGACCCGGTGGAGTCCGACGAACCGCTGCCGACGACGTCACCCACCTCGAGGTCGAGCGAGGCGACGGTGCCGCGGATCGTGGACCGGAGGACGGCGTCCTTCACATCCTGCCGTGCGTCGGAGAGCGTCGCCCGCGCGGAGACGACGGCGGTCTGGTCGGCGGCGAGCTGTACGTCGGACGCGTCCGCGTCCTCGTCGTCGTCCAGCTGCTCCTCGGCCGCGGTGAGGGAGGCCGCCGCGGCGTCACGGGTGGCGACCAGGGCGCTGTCGTCGATCCGAGCGATCGCCTGTCCCTTCCGCACCCGGTCGCCCTCGTCGACGTACACCTTCGTCACGGTGCCGGAGACCGAGAAGTCGAGGTCGGCCGTCTTCGCCGCCTCGATCGTCCCCGACGCGGAGACCGTGTCCTTCACGGTCCCCGAGGTCACCTGCACCGTCATCGCCCCCGTCGTCGCCGAGGAGCTGTCGCCCCTGGTCAGCAGCCAGCCGCCGACCCCGCCGGCAACCACCAGCCCTGCCACGGTGGCCGCGAGCCACCTCTTGCGTTTCGCCACGCTTCGCCCTTCCGCTCCGCGCGCCTCGGCGGCGCGCCGGCACGGACTCTGCTCAGGGTGACTGTGGCGGTCGTCGGGTGATGCTGTGACGAACCTGTGTGGTTGGTCGACGTACGCCGTCGGGCGCGGTCACAAGTGGCGACCCGACGGGGCAGAACTGGCGACTCGACGGGGCAGAACTGGCGACTCGACGGGGCAGAACTGGCGACTCAACCGAGGCCGGGGGCACCCCAGAGCGCGAGCCAGCGGGAGAGGTCCTTCTCCAGGGGCAGCTCGCCGCCGACGGCGTCGCGGACCGAGATCTCGAGGAGGTTGTCGCGACGGTCGGGGCCGGAGGGGGCGAACGGGTAGAACGTGCCCTGCTTGTAGAGGTAGACGAGACCGACGCTGCGGCGGTCCGGCGAGGTGAACGGGATAACGGAGCAGAGCAGGCCTGAGCCGTAGCCGTTGAGCTCGAGGGTCGTGTTGACGCCGTGCAGGTCGGTGCACAGGCCGGTCAGGTCGGGGTTGGCCGGGTCGATCGGGTCGTGGTCGACCTCGAGCCAGGTGAAGCCGTAGGAGTCCTGGGTGGTGGTCACCCGGGGCGCGCCGTCCGAGGCCTGCAGCAGCGCGAGGATGTCCTGCTGGGTGCCGGCGAAGCCCGCCCCGGGCGCTGCCCGGTAGCAGACCGAGCCGTCACCGGTCGGGACGAGGCCGAGGGCGGCCTGGAGGGTGACGGCGGCGCCGGGTACGGCGAAGAGCGCGTCCAGCTTGGCCTGCTTGGGCCGCGACCGGCCAGTGACGACGTCCCAGAACCCCATCCGGCCCGCCTCAGGCCGCCGGCCGGCCGAGCTCGGCCTCGATCCGGGCGAGCTGCTCGAGGCGCTGCTCCAGCGAGGGGTGGGTGGACGTGAGCGTCTTGAGGGAGACGCCACGGATCGCGGGAGCGATGAAGAAGGCGTTCATGGTCTGCGCCTGGCGCAGGTCGCGCTGCGGGATCGCGTTGATGTCGCCGGTGATCTTCTGCAGCGCGGAGGCGAGCGCACGGGGCTTCATCGTGAGCTGCGCGCCGGCCCGGTCGGCCGACAGCTCGCGGTAGCGCGAGAGGAGCCGGAGCAGGATGAAGCTGACGGCGTACACCAGCAGCGAGACGACGAGGACGAGCAGCCAGACCGGGACCCCGTTGTTGTTGTTGCCGCGGCCGCGGCCGCCGCCGAACATCGCGCCGTACTGCGAGCCTCTCGCCAGCATGCCGGCGATGATCCCGGCGGAGGAGGCGACGGTCATGACCAGCACGTCACGGTGTGCGACGTGAGAGAGCTCGTGGGCCAGGACGCCCTCGAGCTCCTCGGCGTCGAGGCGGCGCAGGATCCCGGTCGTCACCACCACGACCGAGCGGCTCGGCGAGCGGCCCGTCGCGAACGCGTTGGGCATGTCCGTGTCGGCGACGCCCACGCGCGGCTTCGGCATGTCGGCGAGCGCGCACAGCCGGTCGATCATGGCGTGCAGCTCGGGGGCCTGCTGAGGGGTCACCTCACGCGCGCGCATCGCCTTCATCGCGATGGTGTCGGAGCTGTACCACTGCCACCAGGCGATGCCGATGCCGACAAGTCCGATGATGACCGCGATCCCCGGGCTGTTTCGGCCGAAGATGAACATCAGCGCGACGATCAGCGCCACGAAGATCGCGCCGAGGAGGAACATGACCGTCGTCATCCGGGCGGTCAGCCCGGCGTCGCCGACGAAACGCGTGCGTGCCATGTGGCGATTGTGGCGCACTCGTCCAACAGGTTCCTGAGAACCGCCCGAAGCGGCCCCGATCAGCCCGGGATCAGCCCCTCGTCGGAGAGCATCTCCGAGACCTCCTCCATGCTGGCGTCGCCGCCGGGGAGGATCAGGTCGGACTCGTCGATGGCGTCGAGAGGGTGCGGCACGCCGACGGTGCGTACGCCGTCGAGCAGCCGTGCCAGGGCGGCGCGGAAGGCCTCCTCGTCGCCGGCGCCGACGGCGGACTCCACGCCCGCGTCAAGGTCGTTGAGCCGGTCCAGGGCGGAGTCGGCGACGTCGTACTGCCCCTCCCCCAGGATCCGGATGATCATGACTGTTCCTTCTGCTGCTCCGTGGAGGCGACGTCGATGATCGGCTCGGAGTCGCCGCTGCTGATCGCCTGCGGGGCACCCTGGCCCTTGAGCGCCGCGAGCTCGGCCTCGACGTCGGACTGGGAGCTGAGCGAGTCGAGCTGGCGGGCGATGTCGTCGCCGGGCGCCGCGGTGACGTCCTCGAGCGCGCCCGAGGCGATCAGCTCGTCGATGGCGCCGGCGCGGGCCTGCATCTGGGCGGTCTTGTCCTCCGCGCGCTGCATCGCCAGGCCGATGTCGCCCATCTCCTCGCCGATGCCGGAGACCGCCTCGTTGATGCGGGTCTGGGCCTCGGCCGCGGTGTAGGTCGCCTTGATCGTCTCCTTCTTGGTGCGGAAGGACTCGACCTTGGCCTGCAGCCGCTGCTGGGCGAGGGTGAGCTTCTCCTCCTCCGCCTGGAGCTGGGCGTGCTGCGTGCTGAGGTCGCCGATCTGGGCGGTGAGGCCGGACTTGCGGGTGAGCGCCTCGCGCGCGAGGTCCTCGCGGTTGACCTCGATGGCCTTCTTGGCCTGGTCGGTGAGCTTCTGCGACTGCTGGTTGAGCTGGTTGATCTGCAGCTCGACCCGCTTGCGGCTGGTGGCGACGTCGGCGACGCCGCGACGCACCTGCTGGAGCATCTCCAGCTGCTTCTGGTAGCTGTAGTCGAGCACCTCGCGCGGGTCCTCGGCCTTGTCGAGGGCCTTGTTGGCCTTCGCCTTGAAGATCAGGCTCAAGCGCTTCATCAGACTCATGGAAACTCAAACGCCTCTCTGCTCATGATGCCGGCGCGCGTCGGACGGCTCTACGCGTCACCCTACGGCGCGATCACAACAACCGGCCACGACCTCGATAGTCTGTGCGCTGCACGATCTGTCCAAACCCGTCACTCCGAGGTCCCCTTGTTCGGTCGCAAGTCCCAGTCCAGCCCCCAGGTCACCGAGCCGGAGACCCCTGTCAAGGAGGGCGGCAAGGGCCGTCCCACCCCGTCGCGCAAGGAGGCCGAGGCCGCCCGCAAGGCCCGCCTGAAGCAGACGCGCACCCGCAAGGAGCAGTCGGCCGCGTCCCGCGCCCAGCGCGCGGAGAGCAGCGCGAAGATGCGCGAGGCGATGCGGACCGGCGACGAGCGCTACCTCCCCGCTCGCGACCGCGGCCCGGTCAAGCGGTTCGTGCGGGACTGGATCGACAGCCACTTCACGGTCGCCGAGATCATCCTGCCGATCCTGATCGTCGCGATGGTGCTGGGCTACGTCGGCAACCGGCAGCTCGCGATCTTCGGCGAGCTGGTCGTCCTCGTGATGATCGTCGTGGTGGCGGTCAACCTGGTCCTGGTCCGGTTCGCGCTCCGCCGCGAGATGCGCAAGCGGTTCCCCGACCAGGCCCCCTGGAAGGGCACGACCTACTACGCCGTGATGCGCGCGATGCAGCTGCGCTTCCTGCGGCTGCCGAAGCCGCAGGTCAAGATCGGCGCCGAGCTCCCGAAGACCTACCGCTGACCCGACCGCCCGTTCCGCGGCGTACGGCGGGCTCGCCGGGCGGCGGCTCGGCCGGCGACTCTCCCGCACCCGGCACGGGCGGGTTGGTGCGGAGGTACTCCACCCGCTCGAGCGGCGCGTTGCGGAGCGCGTAGCCGATCCGGGACTCGCGCACGTGCCAGCCCATCAGCTCGGCGGCGCGGTCGCAGTCCCCGGCGTCGATGGCGCCGAGGATGACCCGGTGGTCGGGCCACAGCCGCTTGCCGCGGGAGAAGGTGTCGAGCGCGTAGAGCCACTCGATCTTGTGCGAGAGCTGACGCAGCAGGGTCGCGAGCGTGCGGCTGCCGCTCAGCTCCGCGACCAGCAGGTGGTAGCGGTCGTTGAGCGCCACCAGCGGCTCGAGGTCGTCCCGCTCGACGTACGCGTCGCCCTCGTCGAGGATCTGCGCGAGCTCGCGCCGGGTCCGGAACCACTCCTCGTTGGGCGTCGCGTCGTCGAAGAGCGTCCGGGCCCGCTCGGCCGCGCGCCGGGCGGTCGCGATCTCCAACGCCTCCCGGACGGCGAAGAGGTCGTCCGCCTCGTCGAACGGGATCAACGCGACCCGGGAGCCGATATGGGGCCGCGACTCGATGAACCCCTCCGCCTCGAGGGCGCGCAGCGCCTCCCGGACCGGGACCCGCGAGACGCCGTAGCGCTGCGCCAGGAAGGCTTCCGTGACGCGCGTCCCCGGCTCGAGCTGCCCGTTGACGATGTCCTGGCGTACGGCGTCGACGAGGGCGCCGCTGGGTCGCACCGGGTCGGCGCGCTCAGCTCGCGAGCGTGGCACCGGGGATCGCCTCGAGCAGGTCGGCGGTGTAGGCCGACGTCGGTGACGTGAAGATCTGGTCCACGGTGCCGTGCTCGACGACCCTCCCCTTCTCCATGACGACCACCTTATGCGCGATCTGGCGTACGACGGCGAGGTCGTGGGTGATGAAGAGGTAGCTCAGACCCAGGTCGGCCTGGAGGTCGGCGAGCAGCCGGAGGATCTGGTCCTGGACGAGTACGTCGAGGGCGGAGACGGCCTCGTCGCAGATGACGAGATCGGGCGAGACCGCCAGCGCGCGGGCGATCGCGACCCGCTGCCGCTGCCCGCCGGAGAGCTCGTTGGGGCGCCGCCCCGCGATCGCCGACGGAAGCGCGACCTGGTCGAGCAGCTCGGCGACGCGACGGCGCCGCCCCATCCGGTCGGCGGTGCGGAAGATCCGCAGCGGCTCGCCGACCAGCTGCTCGACGGTGTAGGTCGGGTCGAGCGACGCGTAGGGGTCCTGGAAGACCGGTTGCACGCGGCGGCGCAGGGCGCGCCGGTCCGCACGCGACGCCGTCGAGATGCTGTGGCCGTCGACGAGCGCCGTGCCGGAGGTGGGCGCCTCGAGCCCCAGGACGATCCGCGCCACGGTCGACTTCCCGGAGCCTGACTCACCCACGACGGCCGTCGTGGTGCCGCGCTCGACCGTGAACGAGACGTGGTCGGCGGCGAGCACCGTCTCTCCGCGCCGGCCGCGCAGGCGGAACTCCTTGACCAGGTCCTCGACCACGAGGATCGGGTCGCTCGCGGCGCTCGGCTCCGGCCCGCCCTCGGCGGAGCGCGCCTCCAGCGACGGCGCCGCGGCGAGGAGCTCCTTGGTGTAGTCGTGCTGCGGGTGGCGCAGGATCTCCGCGGCGGGACCGGCCTCCACGACGTCGCCGTCGTACATCACCACGACCCGGTCCGCCCGGTCGGCGGCCAGGCCGAGGTCGTGGGTGACGAAGAGCAGCGCCGTGCCGTGGGCCTCGACCAGGGACTCGAGGTGGTCGAGGATGCGCCGCTGGACGGTCACGTCGAGGGCGCTGGTCGGCTCGTCGGCGACGAGCAGCTCGGGGTTGCGGGCGAGCGCGATGGCGATGAGCACCCGCTGGCGCATGCCGCCGGAGAACTCGTGGGGGTACTGCCCCGCCCGCCGCTCCGCGTCCGGGATCCCGGCCTCGGTCATCAGCCCGACGACCCGCTCGTGGACCGCGGCGCCGCGGAGGCCGCCGGCGGCGAGGGCGTCGGCGATCTGGGCGCCCACCTTCATCGACGGGTTGAGGTTAGTGCCCGGATCCTGGGGGACGAGCCCGACGCGGGCGCCCCGGATCCCCTGCCAGGACCGCTCGGGCAGCCCGACGAGCTCATCGCCGCCGAGCCTGATCGAGCCGCCGGTGACGTGGCCGGCGCCGGGCAGCAGGCCGAGGATCGCGGCGACCAGGGTCGACTTCCCCGACCCGGACTGGCCGACGACGGCCACCCGCTCGCCGCGGCGGACGGTCAGGTCGGTGCCGTGCAGCACCTCGGTCGACCCGAACGCGACGGTGAGGCCGGTGACCTCGAGCAGCTTCTCAGCGTCCGACGGCATAGCCCTGCGCCCCTCTCGGGTTGGCGGCGGCGGACAGCGTCCCGGTCTCCGGGTCGCGGGTGACGGCGGAGAGGCGGCCGAGGGACCAGTCCCCCGCCCGGCGTACGACGTGGCCGCGCTCCTCCAGGGCGGCGACCAGCTCCTCGCCGAGACGGTCCTCGACGACGGCGCCGGCCGGCTCCCAGGTCCGCGGCCAGAACGACCCGGGGAACGACGTGGAGTGCAGGGCCGGCGCGTCGATCGCCTCCTGCGGGCTGTAGCCGCCGACGATCGTCCGCAGCAGGTAGAGCAGCTGCCACTGGTCCTGCTGGTCGCCTCCGGGCGAGCCGACCGCGGTGACGGGCTGGCCGTCCTTCAGGACGAGCGTCGGGGTGAGCGTCGTCCGCGGGCGGCGGCCGGGACGCAGCGTCGAGGGCAGCCCCTCCTCGAGCCAGGTCATCTGCAGCCGGGTGCCGAGGCAGAACCCCAGCTCGGGGATGGTCGGCGAGGACTGCAGCCAGCCTCCCGACGGCGTCGCCGAGACGATGTTGCCCCACTGGTCGACGACGTCGATGTGGCAGGTGTCGCCGCGGGTCTCGCCGGTGGGCGAGACGGTCGGCTCCCCGACGGTCGGCTCGCCCACGGTCGGCTCCCCGACCGCCGAGCCGGCGTCGCCGGCCGGCGGGACGTACTCCTCGCGCAGCGGCGGGAACGGCGCCTGCGGCGCTAGCCCCGGGCGGACCTCCGCGGACGCCTCCGTGCCGATGAGCGCGCGACGCCCGGCGGCGTACTCCTTGGACAGCAGGGTCCCCAGGTCGACGGCCTCGGCGTCGCCGTAGTAGGCGTCGCGGTCGGCGAACGCCAGCTTGATGGCCTCGAGGATGGTGTGGGCGCCCTCGGGGCTGCACGGGTCGAGGAGTACGTCGTCGAGCGGCTCGAGCAGGTTGAGCACCTGCAGCAGCACCGGGCCCTGCGACCACGGCCCCGCCTTCGCGACGACGTGGCCGCGGAAGGTGGTCGTCACCGCCTTCTCGTACGCCGCCGAGAAGCCGGCCAGGTCGGCGGCGGTGATGACGCCGGCGTGGTCGGTCCCCGAGGAGTGCCGGTACGGCGTCTTCACGAACTGCTCGATCGCCTCGGCGACGAAGCCCTCCTTCCAGGCCCGTCGGGCGGCCTCGACGCGGCCCTCCCGGCTGGTCTCACGCGCACCGGCCTCGACGAGCCGGTCGAGCACCTGCGCGTAGGCCTCGTTGCGGATCATCGTGCCGGGCTCGGGTGGCTCGCCGTCCACGAGCCAGTGGTCGGCCGAGGTGGGCCAGTGCTCGCGGAAGAGGTCGGCGACGGCGGCGATCGTGGCGACGGTCCGTCCGAGCACCGGGTGGCCGTGGCGGGCGTAGTCGATCGCGAACGCGAGCACGTCGGCGAGCTCCCAGGTGCCGTGGTCGCGCAGGAGCAGGAGCCAGGCGTCGACGGCGCCGGGCACGGCCGCGGCCAGCGGGCCGGAGCCCGGCACGAGCTCGAGCCCCTCGGCGAGGAAGTGCTCCCGGGTCGCACCCGCCGGCGCCGGCCCCTGGCCCATCAGGACCGTCGGCCGATCGGGTGCGTCGGCGGTGGCGAAGATGCCGACCAGGTCGCCGCCGGGGCCGTTGAGATGCGGCTCGACGACGTGGAGCACGAACGCGCCGGCGCAGGCCGCGTCGAACGCGTTGCCGCCGCGCTCGAGCACCGCCTGGGCGGAGGCGCTCGCGAGCCAGTGGGTCGAGCCCACCATCCCGAACCGCCCGAGCAGGTCGGGGCGGGTCAGGAAGTCGGACGGAGGGGTGTAGGTCACGAGGTCACTTCCTAGTCACTTCCGGGCGTCGGAGACCGGGTCGAGGCTGTCCCGCAGCCCGTCGCCGAAGAGGTTGAAGCCGAGGCAGATGAGGGCGATCGCGGCGCCGGGGAAGACCGCCAGCCAGGAGTCCTGCGAGAGGTACTGCTGCGCGTCGGAGAGCATCACCCCCAGGCTCGGCATGGGTGGCTGGATGCCGAGGCCGAGGAAGGAGAGGATCGCCTCCCCCAGCACCGCGCCCGGCATGATGATCGTCGCCTGCACGATGATCGCCGACAGGCAGTTCGGCAGGACGTGGCGGCCGACGATCCGCAGGCTGCTGGCGTTCATCGCGACGGCCGCGACGACGAAGTCGGTCGACTTGATCCGCAGCGTCTCGCCGCGCACCACCCGGATCATCTGCGGGATGTGGGCGATGCCGAGCGCCAGCACCGCGTTGGAGAGGCTGGCGCCGCGGATCGCGGCGAGGCCGACCGCGAGGATGAGGAACGGGAAGGCCAGCGCCACGTCGGTGAGCCGGGAGACCACCGCGTCGGCCCGGCGCCAGTAGCCGGCGACGAGCCCCAGCGGGACGCCCACGACGGTCGACACCACGACGGCCAGGATCCCCACCTCGAGCGATGTGCGGGCGCCGTACAGCGTGCGGGACAGGATGTCGCGGCCGAGGTTGTCGGTGCCGAGCGGATAGCCGACGGTGCCGGGCTTCTGGAACGGCACGTCGAAGTGCACGGCTGTCGGCGAGTACGGCGCGAGGAGCGGCGCGAGCAGGGCGGCGAGGATGACCACCGCGAGCAGCACCGCGCCGACCATGCCGCTGCGGTGGCGGAGCAGGCCGCGCCACCACCGCCGCGGGCGTACGGCGTCGGGCGCCGACGTCGTCGCGGCGACCGGGGTTCCGAGAACTGTCATGCAGCACCTGCCACGCGGATCCGGGGGTTGAGGACGGAGTAGAGCACGTCGACGGCGAGGTTGATGACGACGTAGCCGACGGTGATGAGCAGGACGACCGCCTCGATCACCGGGTAGTCGCGGGTGAAGACGCTGTTGAGCGTCAGCTTCCCGAAGCCGGGCAGCCCGAAGATGCTCTCGGTCACCACCGCGCCGGAGATGAGCCCGCCGAGCTGCAGCCCGACGATGGTCACGACCACGATGAGCGAGTTGCGGACGCCGTACCTCAGCAGCACCCGCGCCCGGCCGAGGCCCTTCGCCCGCGCCGTGCGGATGAAGTCGGACTGCATCGTCTCGATCATCGACGCACGGGTCTGCCGCATCACCACCGCGGCCAGGGCGAGCGCCAGGATCACCGCCGGCAGGGTGAGGTGGTAGAGCGCGTCGACCGGGTTCTCGGTCATCGGGACGTAGCCCGACGCCGGGAAGACGTGGTGCTGGACGGAGAGGAAGAGAATCGCGAGCAGCCCGAGCCAGAAGCTCGGCACCGACAGTCCGACCATCGCGACCATGTTGGCTCCCCACTCCGGCCAGCGGCCGCGGAACCTCTCCGCGAGGACGCCGAGCGCGAGCCCGACGACCACCGCGACGAGGAGCGCGTACGCCGCCAGCCAGAGCGTCACCGGGAGGGTGGTCGCGATCAGGTGGCCGATCGGCGTGTCCGTCCGCAGGGAGCGGCCGAAGTCGCCGTGGAGGTACTGCCACACGAACTTGCCGTACTGCACCCAGACCGGCCGGTCGAGCCCGAGCTCGGCGCGGACGGCGGCGAGCCGCTCCGGCGTGGCCTCCTCCCCCGCCAGCGACACCGCCGGGTCGCCGGGGAGGAGGCGTACGCCGACGAAGACCACGATCGAGGAGATGACGACCGTGACCACCGAGTGCCACAGGCGGGTGAGGAGGTAGCGCCCCATCGGTCTGCTTCCGGTCCCGCGCGCTCAGTCCGCGACGTACGCCGCGCCGCTGATGCGGACGACGCCGTCGGAGAAGACCGACACCCCGGCGATCGAGTCGGACACGCCGGTGATGTTGCGCTGGCGGTAGAGGTAGATGATCGGGTTGTCCTTCTGGACCTGCGTGACCGCCTTGCCGTAGAGCTCGGCCCGCTTGGCCGTGTCGGTCGTCGCCGCCGCCTGCGCGAGCCAGGTGTCCACGTTCTTGTTGCTGTAGGACGAGTAGTTGTTGCCGGCCCCGGTGGTCAGGAAGTTGTAGGTGTTGCCGTTCGGGTCGACGCGGCCCGACCAGCCGAGCTGGATGGTCTCGTACTTCCCGGCCGAATCGTTGTCGAGCAGCGTGGTGTACTCCACCGGGTCGATCTTCAGGTCGAAGCCGCCCTCCTTCACCTGCGCCTGGAGCGCCTGGGCGAGCTCGAGGCTGCCCGAGGTGTTGGAGGTCTGCATGTGGATCGTGAGCGGCACCTTCACGCCGGCGTCCTGCAGCATCTTCTTCGCCTTCGCCGGGTCGTACGCCGGGCAGGCGTTGCTGGCCTCGGTCGCGAAGTCGGTTCCGGGCGCGATCGGCGAGCACGCCGGGTCGTAGTAGCCCTGGAACACGCTCTGCACGAGCTGCTCACGGTTGATGGACATCGACAGCGCCTGGCGTACGACGGGGTTCTTCGCCAGCGGCGTGTCGATCTGCACCGGGGGCTCGCCGACGCCCTTCTGGTTGGCGATGTTGACCTGGATGCCCTGGTAGCCGTACGACGGCACCTGCATGACGGTCAGGTCCTTCTGGCTGCGCAGGTCCTCGACGTCGGAGGGGTCGATCGAGTCGGCGATCTGGACGTCGCCGGACTTGAGGTTGGCCGCCCGGATCGAGGGGTCGGTCATGATCTTGTAGACGATCTTGTCGAGGTGGATGCTGTCGGCGTCGTAGTAGTTCGGGTCCTTCTCGACGGTGATCGAGGTCGCCGGGACCCGGTCGACGAACTTGAACGGCCCGACGCAGACCGGGTGGTCGGCGAAGTGGTCGCCCTCCTTCGCCAGCGCCGTGGGCGACATGATCATGCCGGCGCGGTCGGCGAGCGAGGCGGTCAGCGGCGAGAACGGCTCCTTGAAGCCGAGGGTGACCTCGTACTTGCCGGTCGCCTTGATCGACGTCAGCGTGCCGAGCTCGCTGGCGCGGGCCGAGTCGGGCTTGGTCATGTCGCGCTTGAGCGTCGTGACGACCGCGGCGGCGTCGAACGGCGTGCCGTCGGCGAACTTCACGCCCTCCTTCACCGGGAAGGTGGCGGTCTTGCCGCCGTCGCTCAGCTTCGGCAGTGCGGTGGCGAGCATCGGCACGATCTGGCCGTCGGCGTCGATGTCGTACAGCTTCTGGCACATCGTCTCCATGACGTACCTCGTGTAGAGCGACGAGGACGTCGTGGGGTCGAGGCCGTCGGGGTCGGCGGACAGGCCCATGGTGAGCGTGCCGCCCTCCTTCACCTTCTTGTCGCCGATCGGCAGCGTGGTGACCGACTTGCCGGCCACCTCGTCGGAGGACTTGTGGGAGGTCGTCTGCGTCTCGCTGCAGCCGGTGGCGGCGAGGGCGAGGAGGACCGCGGCTGCGGGCAGCAGCAGGCGCCGCCCGGGGATGGGGGTACGAGGCATGGTCAGGGTCCCGAGTTGGTGAGGGGTGAACGGGCAGTTGTATACAATGTAGGAGCAAACAGACGTCTTCGTATACGGCCTGTTCCTGTTCTGTTAACTCGTGCCGGTGTGGCGCCGGCGAGCGATCCGGCTCGCCGGCGTACGCCGAATCGGGGGCTGTCGCGGCGCGCCTCTTGAAATCCGTGTGGCGTGGGTCACCATGGATCTCGCCGTCGTACGACGGCCGCCCTAGGCGTCGGCAAGACCGCCGACGCGACCATGGGCGAGATCGACACAGAGGTGGCGTTCGATGTTCGGTCGTCTTCCCGTGCTGCACCAGGCCCTGGTCGTCGTGACCAGCCTGGTCGTGGGTGTGCTGGCGGGGCTGTGGGTCGCCCACTTCACCGCCCTGCAGGTCGCGGGTCCGGTGGGTGCGGGCGTCGGCGGTGTCGTCGGGGTCCTCACGGCGTACGCCCTGGTGCACGAGCGGCACCGCCCTCACGCGCACCGGCTCAGGGTGCGCCGCCACTAGGCGAGCAGGGGTCGCCAGCCGGTGGCCCCTAGAGACCGAGGACGTGCTCCAGGCCGACGGTGAGGCCGGGGTGGTCGGAGACCGCCCGCAGGCCGGCGAGCGCGCCCTGGGTGAACGAGGCCCGGTCGAGCGAGTCGTGCCGGATCGTGAGGGTCTCCCCCACGCCGCCGAGGACCACCTCCTGGTGGGCCACCAGGCCACGGATGCGCAGTGCGTGGACGCGGATGCCGTCCACCTCGGCTCCGCGGGCGCCGTCGAGGGCGGTCTCGGTGGCGTCCGGGACGGCGCCCGCCCCGGCGGCGCGACGCGCCTCGGCGATCAGGTGGGCGGTCCGCTGGGCGGTGCCGGACGGGGCGTCGGCCTTCGTCGGGTGGTGGAGCTCGACGATCTCGACGGACTCGAAGTACGGCGCCGCCTTCGCCGCCAGCTGCATCATCAGGATCGCGCCGATCGAGAAGTTGGGGGCGATCAGGACGCCGACGCCCGGCGCGTCGGCGAGCCAGCCGCGGAGGGTGGCGAGCCGCTCGTCGTCGAAGCCCGTCGTACCCACGACCGCGTGGATGCCGTGCTCGACGCAGAACCGCAGGTTGTCCATCACCGCGGCCGGCGTTGTCACGTCGACGACCGCCTCGGCGCCCGCCTCGACGAGCGTGTCGAGGGTGTCCTGTGAGCCGATCCGGGCCACGAGCTCGAGGTCGTCGGAGGCCCCGATCCCCTCGCAGATGACGCTTCCGAGCTTGCCCTTCGCTCCCAGCACTCCGACCTTCGTCACGCGCCTCAACCTACTAGCCGCCGCGCGCGTCGCAGGGGTGTGGCAGCCACCGCGAGACGTCTCGTCGTACTCCTCCTGCTTCCGCTCGTGCCGCTCGCGGCCTGCGGCGACGCGCGTACGCCGGAGGCGGGCAGGTCGCCGACCGCCGACGCCGAGCGGGCGCCCTCGTGCCGCGCCGACCAGCTCCGCGTGACGCGGGCGGAGGCGGGCGCGGCGATGGGCACGGTCTACGTGAACTACGTCGTACGCCGCGTCGCCGGCCCGGTCTGCTCGGTGCGGGGGCGCCCGACCCTCACCCCGCACACGGTCGAGGGCGTGCCGGTCCCGGTGCAGGTGGTCAGGGACGACGCGACCGGAGTCTCCGGCTACCGGAGGCCCGTCGTGCTGCGTGGCGCCCGGACGGCCACCTTCCAGGTCGGCTGGAGCGACGGCTGGTGCACGGCGCCCGTCCACGTCGACGGGCTGCTCGTCGACGTCGGCGGCGCTGTGGTCGAGGCGGCCGGCCTCGGCCGCAGCCCGTCCTGCTACGGCGAACCAGGGGGCGGTGCGACGCCGGTCTTCGTGTCGCAGTCGCTCCATCCCAGCGGCCTCCGCGGCCGTCGTACCGGCTGACGCGCCGCCGTGCCCGGCTCCGTGCTGTCCCTGTGCAGGGGTGGAGGCGCATCGGTGGCGGAGTCTGGCAGGCTTGGGACCATGGTGGTGCAGACGATTCCGGCACGGATCCGTTGGGCCGTGGACTTCATGGACGTCCAGCCGAACGACCACATCCTGGAGGTCGGATGCGGCCCCGGCGCCGGTGCCGAGCTGATCTGCAGCCGCCTCGAGACCGGGAAGCTGTTCGCCATCGACCGCTCGGAGTCGGGGGTCGACCGGACGAAGCGCCGCTGCGCGAGGTTCATCGAGGCCGGCCGTCTCACGGTCCGCCAGATCGACCTGGCCACCCTGCGGGTGCCGGTGAAGCGGCTCAACAAGGTGTTCGCGTTCAACGTCAACCTGTTCTGGGTGCGCGACGCCTCCGCCGAGGTCGCCCTGCTCCACGAGCGCGTGCTCCCCGGCGGCACCGTCAACATCTTCTACGAGGCCACCCGCCGCGAGGCAGTGCCGGAGATGATCGAGAAGACCTCCAAGACCCTCGTCGAGGCAGGCTTCCGGGTCTCCATCGTCGACAGCAAGCAGCCCGCCGCCGTCGGCATCATCGGCAAGCGCTGATCCCGCCGAGTCGGCGGTCAGGCGGGCCCGACGATCGCGAGCAGCTCGGGCCGGCCGAAGACCTCGGCGGCGATCTTGGCGCAGTCCTCGAGGGTGACGGCGTCGATCCGGGCCAGCACGTCGTCGATCGTGAGCAGCTCGTCGTGGACGAGCTCGGCCTTGCCGATGCGGGACATCCGGGAGGCGGAGTCCTCGAGACCGAGGACGAGGCCGCCGCGGAGCTGCCCCTTCCCGAGCTCGAGCTCGTCGAGGGTGATGCCCTCCTCGGCGACCCGGGCGAGCTCGGCGCGCACCGTCTCCAGCACGTCGTCGAGCTTGGCCGGCAGGCAGCCGACCGAGACGCCGACGAGGCCGGTCTCGGCGTGGCTGCTGGTGAAGGAGAAGACGGAGTACGCCAGCCCGCGGCGCTCGCGGACCTCCTGGAACAGCCGGCTCGAGGTGCCGCCGCCGACGGCGGTGTTGAGCACGCCGAGCGCGAACCGACGGTCGTCGTCGCGGCGCAGCCCCTCCATGCCGAGCACCAGGTTGACCTGCTCGAACGGCCGCTGCGCCTCGACCTGCCCCGGGATGACGGGCAGCGGGCTGCCGCCGCGCGGCGCGACCGGGGTGGCCCGGCGCTCGAGGAAGCCCGCCCGGCCGAAGGCGTCGACGACCTCCGCGACCACCGTCTCGTGGTCGAGGTTGCCGGCGGCCGAGACGACGATCTGCTCGGGGCGGTAGCGCTCGCGGTAGAAGGCGTGGATCGCGTCGCGGTCCAGGGCGGAGATCGACTCCTCCGTGCCGGCGATGCCGCGACCGAGCGGCGTGTCCTCGCCCCACGCCTGGGCGGCGAAGAGGTTGTGGACGACGTCGTCGGGGTCGTCGTCGTGCATCGCGATCTCGTCGAGGATGACGTCGCGCTCCGCCTCGACGTCCTCGGGGGTGATCAGCGAGGAGGTCACCATGTCGCTGAGCACGTCGATCGCCAGCGGCAGGTCGTCGTCGAGGACGCGGGCGTGGAAGCAGGTGTACTCCTTCGCCGTGAAGGCGTTGAACTCCCCGCCCACGCGGTCGAGCGCGACCGAGATGTCGAGCGCGCTCCGGTCGGCCGTGCCCTTGAAGAGCAGGTGCTCGAGGAAGTGCGACGCGCCGTGGAGCTCGGCCGACTCGTCCCGCGAGCCGACGCCGACCCAGACCCCGACCGCCGCGGAGCGTACGCCGGCCATCTGCTCGGTCACGATGCGCAGCCCGCTGGGGTGGACCGTACGGCGTACGAGCGAGGTCACCACGCCCGACGGGTCGACCGCCCGCTCCAGCGTGACGGTCGTCCCGGGGGCCTGTGAAGAACCGGACGACCGGCCGGCAGGGATCTGCCGGCCGGTCGTCCGGGTGTTGCGTGAAGCCATCTCGGCTACGTCACTCCTCCGACGCGGCGTCGGCGGTCTCGGCCTCGGCGGCCTCGGCCGGCTCGCCCTCGGTCTCCTCGAGGACGGGAGCCAGCGAGAGCTTGCCGCGGTCGTCGATCTCGACGATCTCGACCTGGATCTTCTGGCCGACCTCGACGACGTCCTCGACCGACTCCACCCGCTTGCCGCCGTTGAGGGCGCGCAGCTTGGTGATGTGGAGCAGGCCGTCCTTGCCCGGGAGCAGGGAGACGAACGCACCGAAGTTGGTCGTCTTGACGACGGTGCCGAGGTAGCGCTCCCCGACCTCCGGCATCTGCGGGTTGGCGATCGCGTTGATCGCCGACCGCGCGGCCTCGGCCGAGGTGCCGTCGGTGGCGCCGATGTAGACGGTGCCGTCGTCCTCGATCGAGATCGTGGCGCCGGTGTCGTCCTGGATCTGGTTGATCACCTTGCCCTTCGGGCCGATGACCTCGCCGATCTTGTCGACCGGGACCTTCACGGAGATGATCCGCGGGGCGTACGGCGACATCTCCTCGACGCCGCCGATCGCCTCGGCCATGACGTCGAGGATGGTCAGGCGGGCGTCCTTGGCCTGGTTGAGGGCCTGGGCGAGGACCTCCGCCGGGATGCCGTCGAGCTTGGTGTCGAGCTGCAGCGCGGTGACGAAGTCCTTGGTGCCGGCGACCTTGAAGTCCATGTCGCCGTAGGCGTCCTCGGCGCCGAGGATGTCGGTCAGCGCGACGTAGGACGTCTTGCCGTCGATCTCGCCGGAGATCAGGCCCATCGCGATGCCGGCGACCGGCGCCTTGAGCGGCACGCCGGCTGAGAGCAGCGACATGGTCGAGGCGCAGACCGAGCCCATCGACGTGGAGCCGTTGGAGCCCATCGCCTCGGAGACCTGGCGGATGGCGTAGGGGAACTCCTCGCGCGTGGGCAGCACCGGCACGAGGGCGCGGCCGGCGAGGGCACCGTGGCCGATCTCGCGGCGCTTCGGCGAGCCGACCCGGCCGGTCTCACCGGTGGAGTACGGCGGGAAGTTGTAGTTGTGCATGTAGCGCCGGTGCGTCTCGGGCGACAGCGTGTCGAGCTGCTGCTCCATCTTGAGCATGTTGAGCGTGGTGACGCCGAGGATCTGGGTCTCGCCGCGCTCGAACAGCGCCGAGCCGTGGACCCGCGGGATCACGCCGACCTCGGCGTGGAGCGGGCGGATGTCGGCGAGACCACGACCGTCGATGCGGACCTTGTCGCGCAGCACCCGCTCGCGGACCAGCTTCTTGTTGAGCGCGCGGAAGGCGGCACCGATCTCGCCCTCGCGGCCCTCGAAGTCGGCACCGATCTTGTCGAGCAGCGCGGCCTTGATCTCGTCGATGCGCTCCTCGCGCTCCTGCTTGCCGCCGATGGTCAGTGCCTCGGCGGTCTCGGTCGCGACGGCGGCCTCGACGGCGGCGTAGACGTCGTCCTGGTAGTCCAGGAAGATCGGGAACTCCTGGACCGGCTTGGCGGCCTGCTTGGCGAGCTCGACCTGGGCCTCGCACAGCTGCTTGATGAAGACCTTCGCGGCCTCCATGCCGCCGGCGACGACGTCCTCGGTCGGGGCCTGCTTGCCCTGGCTGGTGACCAGCTCCCAGGTGGACTCGGTGGACTCGGCCTCGACCATCATGATGGCGACGTCGCCGGTCTCGGTGACGCGGCCGGCGATGACCATGTCGAAGACGGCGTCCTCGAGCTGGCTGTGAGTCGGGAAGCCCACCCACTGGCCGTCGATGAGGGCGACGCGCACGCCGCCGACCGGGCCGGAGAACGGCAGGCCGGAGAGCTGCGTCGACATCGAGGCGGCGTTGATCGCGAGCACGTCGTACGGCGTGTCGGGGTCGAGCGCCAGGACGGTGATGACGACCTGGACCTCGTTGCGCAGGCCCTTCTTGAAGGTCGGGCGCAGCGGGCGGTCGATGAGGCGGCAGGTGAGGATGGCGTCCTCGGAGGGGCGGCCCTCGCGACGGAAGAAGGAGCCGGGGATGCGGCCGGCGGCGTACATCCGCTCCTCGACATCGATGGTGAGCGGGAAGAAGTCGAAGTGCTCCTTCGGCTGCTTCGAGGCCGTCGTGGCGGACAGCAGCATGGTCTCGTCGTCGAGGTAGGCGGTCACCGATCCGGCGGCCTGGCGGGCGAGGAGCCCGGTCTCGAACTTGACGGTCCGCTTGCCGTACTTGCCGTTGTCGATGACTGTCTCGACGGCGGAGATGACGGGTTCGGTCAAGACTTGTTCCTTGTCTTGTCTCGGAGCGCACCCGCCTTCACATGGCCGGTCTTCGATCGAGGCCCTCAGGGTCCCGGCCCGGTCACGGGCCCGAAGGGATCCTGGAAGCCACTACCGAGGACCGAGCCGGACGGGGCGGGTCGCTCCTGGTGATGTGATTGTCCGCGTACGACGGCGAGTGCCGCATCGCACGCAGGAGCAGCCTATCGGTCACCCACCCGAAACGCAGAACGAGCGGCCACCCCGCAGGGTGACCGCTCGTCCGTCGAAGCGTGAGATCAGCGTTGGCCGGCGCGTGCGGCCGCAAGGCGGAGGGCCGAAGGCGGCCTTCAAGCGGAGCGGGCCGTCAAGGCCCGACAACGCAGCGGATGCTCCGCCGGCCGGCGCTGATCAACGACGCAGACCGAGCTTCTCGATAATGGAGCGGTAGCGCTCGATGTCCTTCTTCTGAAGGTAGTTGAGCAGGCGGCGGCGCTGGCCGACGAGCAGCAGGAGCCCACGACGGCTGTGGTGGTCGTGCTTGTGCTCCTTGAGGTGCTCGGTCAGGTGCGAGATGCGGTGGCTCAGCAGCGCGATCTGCACCTCCGGCGAGCCGGTGTCGCCCTCGGTCGTGGCGTACTCGGCGATGATCTTCTTCTTGGTCTCCGCGTCGGTACCGATCGACATACGGGTCTCCTTCCGGCTCTGCGAGCCACTCGTTGCGCGGCGCGCCCGGGCCCGTTCACCGGGGCACTCTGGATCCGCGGCCGTTGTGACGGCGTGTCGCCCACCCGGACGGACCGGGGTGGCAACCGGACAACTCTATCCCGCCGCCGGTTGCCCGACCCAATCGCGGACGACCACCGGTCAGTCCGCCGCCGCGTACGCCGGCTCGGGCTCCTCCACGACCTCGCCGCGTACGCCGGGCCGACGACGCGGCCACCAGACCCGCTCCCCCAGCAGCACGAGGGCGGCGGGGAGCAGGACGAGGCGTACGACGGTCGCGTCGAGCAGGATCGCCACCGCGAGCGCCACCCCCATGGTCTTCATCTCGAGCATCGAGAGGCTCGCGAAGATCGCGAACACCGATACCATCACCGCCGCCGCGCTGGTGACCACGCCGGCGCTGCCGGCGATCCCCTTCTCGACGGCGAGCCGGGTCGGCAGGCCGCGGTCGACGTGCTCGCGGACCCGGCTGATCACGAAGACGTGGTAGTCCATCGACAGCCCGACGAGCACCACCAGGACGAACAGTGGCAGCCAGTCGATGACGAAGCCCGGCGAGTGGAAGCCCAGTGCTGCCTCCAGCCAGCCGTGCTGGAAGACGAGCGTCATCACCCCGAAGGCGGCGCCCACGGAGCCGAGGTTGAGCAGCGTCGAGAGCAACCCGAGGACGATGCTCCGGAACGTCGCGACCATGATCAGCATCGTCAGCGCGAGGACGAACCCGATCACCAGCAGCAGCCGTCCGCTCTGCTTGTCGGCGAAGTCGAGGCTCTCCGCGGGGTCGCCGCCGACGGCGTGGTCGACGACGTGCCGGTCGCCGGCGAGGGCCTGCGGGAGCAGCTCGCCGCGCAGCTGCCGGATCGCGCCCGGTGTCCGGTCGTCCGCCTCGTCCCACGGCAGCCCGAGGGTGAGCACCGCCGTACGCCCGTCGCGGGAGGTCTGCGCCGGCTGCGAGGGGGCGACGAAGTCGCCGGTCGCGACCGCCTCGCGGACGAGCCGGTCGTAGGCCTCCTGCGCGGCACCCGGGGTGCCGTCGGTGCGCAGGACGACCCGGGCCGATGACTCGCTGTCGCTCGGGAAGGACGCCGCCATCGCCCGGTAGGTGGCCACCTCCGGGATGTCGCGGGGCAGCGTGTCGAGGGTCGCCGAGTGGGTGCGCATCCCCAGCGCCGGCACGGCCAGGGCCGCGATCCCGACGCCGGCGAGGAGCACCGCCACGAGCGGCCGGCGTACGACGGGGCGCAGCAGGCGGCTGCTGATGCCGCCACGGCCGATGCGCCGGTTGAGCCGCCACAGCAGCGGCACCCGCGGCCGGTCGACCCAGCGGCCCAGCTTCACCAGCAGCGCCGGGAGCACGGTGATCGAGCCGAGCACCGCGACCGCCACGACGACGATCGAGCCCGCGGCGAGCGAGTTGAACGTGGCGTCGTCGATGACGAACAGCCCGGCGAGCGCCGCGATCACCGCGCCGCCGGAGACCAGGATCGAGTGGCCGGACGTCTCGGCGGCGATGTCGACCGCGTCCCGCGTCGTACGCCCGGCGAGCCGCTCCTCGCGCTCGCGCTTGAGGTAGAAGAGCGAGTAGTCGACGCCGACGGCCATGCCGATGAGAACGATCATGCTCGAGGTCGTCATGTCGGCCGGGATCAGGTGCGAGAGCGGCGCCAGCAGTCCGATCGTGGCGGCCACGCTCGTGGCCGCGAGCAGCACCGGGATGCCGGCCGCGATGAGCGCGCCGAAGGCGACCAGCATCAGCACGAGCGTCACCGGCAGGCTGCTGGTCTCGGCCGACCCGAGGTCGCTGCCGACCCGGTCGTTGATCGCGGCGTCGACGGTGACGTCGCCCGCCTCGCGGACGCGGAGGTCCGGATGCTCGTGCTGTACGCCGGCCACGGCCGCCCGCAGGCCGGCTATCTCGCCCAGCTCGTCGGCGTCGCGGGTCAGCTCGACCGGCACCAGCACCGCGCTGCGGTCGGGGCTCACCACCGGCGCTCCGACCCGCGCGACCTCGGGCAGGTCGCCGGCGCGGTCGCGCAACTGGGTCGACGCGACACGGGCGTCGGCGAGGTCGAGGCTGCCGCCGCGGGCGGTGAGCAGGACGTTCTCGGAGTCGCCGCCCTCGAGGCCGGCCTTCGCGACCAGGGCGTCGGCCCGGCCGGACTCCCCGACGCGGTAGTCGGCGTCGGAGGTCTCCTTCGTCGGGATCGCGGTCGCGCAGCCGACCGCGACGAGCACGAACACGACCCAGGCCAGGATCGCGCGCCAGGGATGGCGGGCGCTCCAGCGCGCCGCGCGCATCGGTACTGCAGTCAGTGGGTTGCCCATGTCTGTGCCTCCTACGGCTCTCGTGTCCACCGGGCTCCTCCACGGTCCCGTCCGGGACCGCCGCCGTCAGGGGCCCTCGCACCCGTCCCGTGGTGGTGCCAGCACCACTGCGCGCCGCCGCTCGGCGCGGCAGGATGGCGGTATGAGCACGAACGCCGCCGGCGAGGCGCGCCGACCCGCTGGTCGGGTCCGGCTGGCGGCGTACGCCTTCGCCCAGCTCCTGCTCGCCGTGCCGGTGCTCCTGCTGTTCGCGCTGTGGTGGGTGGCGGGCGTGCTCGTCGTCGTCTGGGTCGGCGTGCCGCTCGTCGTCGGCGTGGGCGTCGCGCTGCGCGCGGTCGCGACCGCGCACCGCCGGATGGCCGCCGACACGCTCGGCCAGCCCGTGCAGCGGCCCTACCGGCCACTCGACGGCGGGCTGCTCGCCCGCATGCAAGGGGTGCTCGGCGACCCGATGACGTGGCGCGACCTGGCCTGGGCGCTCGCCGCGGTGACGGTCGGGTTCACCCTCGCGCTGCTGACGACCATCCTGCTGCTCGGCGTCGTGACGACCGTCCTGTGGTGGTACGCCGTGCGTCCCCTGCTGCAGCTGCGGTCCCGGGTCGACCTCTTCTTCCTGGCCTACAGCCGCACCGAGCGGCTCGAGCAGCGGGTGCAGGCCCTCACCGAGAGCAGGGCCGAGCTGGTCGACCACTCCGCCGCCGAGCTGCGCCGGCTCGAGCGCGACCTGCACGATGGCGCCCAGGCCCGGCTGGTCGCGCTCTCGATGAGCCTCGGTCGCGCCGAGGAGGCCTTCGACGAGGACCCCGAGAAGGCCCGGCGCCTCGTCGGCGACGCCCGCGAGACGACGGCGGCGGCGATCGGCGACCTCCGCTCCGTCGTACGCGGCATCCACCCGCCGGTGCTCGCCGACCGGGGGCTCGGCGGCGCCGTCGAGGCGCTCGCGCTCGACATGTCGCTGCCCGGCGGGCCGGTCGAGGTCGAGACCAACCTGCCCGGGCGACCCCCGGCACCGGTGGAGTCGGCCGTCTACTTCGGCGTCGCCGAGTGCCTCGCCAACGTCGGCAAGCACGCCGGTGCGAGCCGCGCGTGGGTGCACCTGGCCCATCGCGACGGCATCCTCCGGGCGGTCGTCGGTGACGACGGGCGCGGCGGCGCCTCCCCCGAGGACGGGACGGGCATGCTGGGCGTCATGCGCCGGCTGGCGGCGTTCGACGGCACACTGTCGGTCTCCAGCCCGCCCGGCGGACCGACCCTCGTCACCCTGGAGGTCCCGTGCGACTTGTCCTCGCCGAAGACCACGCGCTCCTCCGCGCCGGGCTGATCGAGCTGCTCGCCGACCGCGGCTTCACGATCCTGCACGCGGTCGACAACGCCCCGGAGCTGCATGGCGCCCTGCGGGACCCGGAGGCGGAGGCCGCCGTGCTCGACGTACGCCTGCCGCCGACGCAGACCGACGAGGGCCTGCGGGCCGCCATCGCGATCCGCGAGGAGCGACCGGGGTTCCCGGTGATGGTCCTGTCGCAGTACGTCGAGCGCCTCTACGCCCGCGAGCTGCTCGCGTCCGGCGCTGGCGCGGTCGGCTACCTGCTGAAGGACCGGGTCTCCGACGTGGCCGAGTTCGTCGACGGCGTACGCCGCGTGGCGGCGGGCGGCACGGTCCTGGACCCCGAGGTGGTCTCGGCGGTGCTCGCGGCGAAGCGCGAGGAGCCGCTGGACCGGCTCACTCCGCGCGAGCGGGAAGTGCTGGGGCTGATGGCCGAAGGGCGCTCCAACGCGGCGATCGCCCAGCGGCTGACCGTCACGGAGAAGGCGGTGCAGAAGCACATCAACTCGATCTTCGCCAAGCTCGACCTGCCGGTCGGCGAGGACGACCACCGCCGGGTGCGCGCCGTGCTCGCCTGGCTGCACCTGTAGGGGGCGCGGACGCGGGTGTGCCACGATCGGTGGCGTGTCCGGCGTACGCCGTCCCTCGGGGCTGCTCCTGACCGCCGTGGTCGGGGGCCTCGCGGTGTGCGCGGCCGGCTGCGGCGGCACCTCGACCCGCAGCGCGCCGGCGCCCGGCGCGGAGGTCACCGCGACGGCCGCCACGTCGCCCACAGCGCCGGCGGCCCACCCCGGGCCGCGCTGGGCGTCGCGGCTGCCGTCCCGGACCACCCAGGTGGTGCGGACCGTCTCCGACCACCGCTACTGCGCGCGCGTCTACTGCACCGTGACCCAGGCGTGGGAGAGGCGCAGCGGGACGTGGACGATGCTGCGGCAGTTCCGCTCCACGATCGGCCCGCGCGGCTGGGGCAAGACCCATGAGAACGACCAGCGCTCGCCCTACGGCGTGTTCCGGATCGTCGTGACCTTCTCGACCGGCGAGCAGAACCCGGGCGCGATGCCGTGGCGGCGCCGGCTGCCGACCTCGACGGTCTCGGACGAGCACGGGCCGTTCTACAACACCTGGATCGAGGAGCCCGGCCGCACCGACGGCGACCGCCCGGCGATGAGGTACGGCTTCATCGTCGACTACAACCACGTCCGTCTGCGGCCCGGCGCCGGCCCCGCGCCCGACCCGACGGCCGGGAGCGGGATCTTCTACCACACGGCGCGGCCCGGTCACCGCTGGGAGCCGACCGACGGGTGCACCTCGCTCGGCCGGCCCGCCGACATGCGCTGGGTGCTGCGGTGGCTGCGGCCGGAGGCGGAGCCGCGCGTCGTCCAGAACCTCTGAGGCCTGGGGGCCGCCGGCGTCACTCCGTGCCGCTGAGGTCGTCGAGCAGCGAGCGCTGCGTCGGCGCGTCGTCGCCGGCCGTCGCGCCGTCGACCTCGTGCTCGTCCCGCGCCCCCTTCGGCTGCTTGCCGGGCGCCGCCGCCCAGAAGAGCGCGGCGACCAGGGCCGGGATCCAGCCGTACGTGAGTCCGTACGCGCCGCCGTAGTCGATCAGCGCACCGAGCCGGGAGAGGAACGAGTCCTCACCGCCCGAGCTGACGTACTCCGCCACGTAGCCCGCCACGATCCCGGCCGCGCCCCCGAGCACCGCACCGAGCCAGGCGACCCAGAAGAGCGGCAGCACCGCCCGCGGACGTACGCCGACGGTGCCGAGCCAGGTGACGACGTAGGCCACCACGTAGACCGCGGCCGTCATCGCCACCACCCGGACGATGTCGTCGCCGCCCCCGAACAGGGCGCCCGTGTCGGACCCGAAGAAGGTCAGCTTGCCGCCGAGGAGGCTCGTCCAGACATCACCGGTGTCGTTCCGGTAGTCGTCCCGCAGCCCCGCGAGCGGAGCGACGTCGGAGAGCAGCTGGAGGGCCCAGAGCCCGGCAGCGGTCAGCAGGGACGCCACCAGGGCGGGCACCCAGCCGCGGCCGCGCGCGGGCTTACCGGTCGTCGGGATCAGGGCGGTATCGGAATCCATGGCGGATTGTTGTACCCGAACGGCGTGAGCCGCATGACAGCGGGTGTCTGGACCACCTCAGACCACGGTGACCGGGTGCCTCACGACGGCGTCGAAGAAGTAGCCGTTGGCGTTGTACGGCGTCTCGTCCGGCTGCGTCCTCCCCAGGGCGTCGGTGGCGCGGGCGAGCAGCGTGTGCGCGCCCGGCTGCGGGTCGTGCCAGGTGTAGGACCACTGTGTCCAGCCGTGACCCTCCCCCGCGGTCGCGCGGCCGGGCGCGTGCAGCGTCGCGCGGTGCCAGGTCGCGCCGGTGTCGGTGCTGACCTCGACACGCGCGATGGGAGCCGCCCCGGACCAGGACCGGCCGGTCAGCACGACCCGGCGCGCCGCCGGGATCTCGCCGTCCCAGGCGAGCTCCCACGCCGAGCGGACCGGGTTCACCGTCAGCGGCTCGCCGTCGAGGGTGTACCACGTCGTGCTCCACGGCGAGGTCTGCTCGGTCGTCGACACCTCCAGCGAGCCGAGCCACTTGATCGAGCCGATCCCGACCCAGCCCGGCAGGACGAGCCGCAGCGGGAAGCCGTGGTCGGGCAACAGCGGGTCGCCGTTCATCGCCCAGGCGAGCAGCGCGTCGTCGTACGCCTTCTCGATGGGGAAGGGCCGCCGGACCGGGCCGTAGTCGGTTCCCTTGTCGACGTAGTTCGGGTCGAGGCCGGTCGCCATGATCGAGACCGCGTCGCGGCGCACGCCGACCGCGCCGAGCACGTCGCGCAGGCGTACGCCGGTCCAGCGAACCGTCCCGACGGCGCCGAGCGTCCACTGGGTCCCGGTGGCCGCCTGGCCCTGCTGGGTGCCGAAGAAGCTGCGGCCGTTGCCGGTGCACTCGTGGACGGAGGTGACCTCGTGGTGCCGGAACGCCTTGATCTGCGCGAGCGAGAGCGTGACGCCGTCCGGATCCTTCAGGCCGTCGCCGTGGATGCGCAGCGCGTACGTCGAGGCGTCGACCGTCGGCGTGGAGGTGTGGTCGCGCACGAACAGCCGCGCGGCCGGCGTGTCGTAGACCCGCGGGTCGACCGAGTCCCAGCGCATCTCCGCGTTGCTGCCGTAGTCGATGAACCACTCCGGCGGCAGCGGCTTCACGATCGCCGGCGCGCCGGCGACGGCGCGCTCGGCGAGCGACGGAAGCAGCTGGGCAACGCTCAGCGAGCCGGCACCGACGGCACCGCCGGCGGAGAGGGTGAGGAACGATCGGCGGCTCAGGTCTGCGGTCATTCGCCGAGACTAAAGTGAAGTAAGTTTCTTGTCTATATCTTCATTCCCGTGTGTCCCGGTCGCGGGCGCGCAGCGCGAGGTAGACCGCCCGCATCCCCACCGCTCGCTCGAGCTCGCGCAGCACGGTGCCGAAGAACTGCGCGCGATAGGTCTCGTCGGTGACGGTCGAGACGGTGATGTAGAGCAGCGAGAACGCAGCGAGGAACACCGAGACCTGGACCAGCTCGACCGAGACGCTCGGCAGCCAGGAGAGGCTGTGGACGTTGTCGAGCCCGGTCCAGGCCTGCTGGACCGCGTCGTCCAGGACGAGCGCACCGAAGACGACGAAGAAGCCGAAGACCGCCACCGCGATGAGCAGCACCTGGACGGCCTGGATGACCAGCAGCGCGAGGACGAGGTTCCAGCGCTCGTACCCGGTGATGGTGGCGTACGCCGCAGGGTCCGGACCGCGGCCCGCCTCCGCGTCGGCGAGCAGCTCGGCACACGGGCCCTCGAGCGGCGTGCCGCGGCACGCCCGGGTGAGGAAGGCGCCGTCGACGTCGTCGTCGACCCGGTCGACCTCCTCGGGCAGCCGGACGAGCAGGAACGCGATCGCCGACACCGCGAAGAGCAGCGCGGTCAGCCACAGCGTGCCGGGCTCGAGATAGGCCGACATCTGCCACACGTCGGCGTTGATGAAGAGGAAGGTCACGAAGAGCAGCAGCAGCGGCAGCGCCCGGGACACCATCGGCAGCAGCCGGGCGAGCGAGCCGAAGGTGCGCCCGAGGGCCCAGGCCAGGATCGGCCGGAAGCGGAGCGCGGTCAGCGCGTACCACGCCACGCCGAGGGCGCCGACCGTGAGCAGCAGGGCCACGCCGGTGCCGGCCTGGCCCGTGGCCCAGCCGAGCAGTACGCCCAGCACCGCGGCGACGACGAAGCCGAGGACCGTCGGGAGCGCGGTACGCCGGGGCCGCAGCGCCGCCCGGACGGCGGCCCGCTGCTCGGGGACGAAGTAGGTCAGGCCGTGCCGCAGGAACCACTGGTCGGTCCTCTGCAGCGTCGCAGCGAGATCGGACTCGCTCACGCGACCCCGAGGACCTCGCGGGTCCGGCCCACGTCGGCGTGCATCTGGCTGATGAGCTCCTCGATCGAGTCGAAGGCCACCATGCCGCGGAGCCGCTCGACGAACGCGA
This sequence comes from Nocardioides asiaticus, assembly GCF_040049175.1. Taxonomy (NCBI): domain Bacteria; kingdom Bacillati; phylum Actinomycetota; class Actinomycetes; order Propionibacteriales; family Nocardioidaceae; genus Nocardioides; species Nocardioides asiaticus. Next base: position 340,077 of record NZ_JBDZDM010000001.1, read on the forward strand.
CGTCCACCTCCACGCCGTACAGGTCGAGGTCGGTGCGGTCGAGGACGTAGGCCTCCACCCGGCGCACCGTCACGCCCTCGAACGTCGGGTTCGTGCCGACGCTGATCGCCGCCGGGAAGGTCTCCCCGGTGTCGCGGCGGGTCAGCCAGCCGGCGTACACGCCGTCGGGCGGGACCGCGGTGAGCAGGTCGGTCGGCACGTTGGCCGTCGGGAAGCCGAGCTCGCGGCCGCGCTGGTCGCCCTTCACGACGATGCCGCGGACGAAGTACGGGCGGCCCAGCGCCTCGGCCGCCCCGGCCACGTCGCCGGCTGCCAGGCAGGTCCGGACGTAGGTGGAGGACCACACCTGCGGGCCGCCGTCGAGCGGGATGCCCTCGGCGTCGAAGCCGTGGCCGGCGCCGTAGGCCCGCAGGTCGGCGACGTCACCGGCGGCACGGCAGCCGTAGCGGAAGTTGGCGCCGACGACGCACTGTACGGCGTGGAGGGTGTCGACGAGCACCCGCTGGGCGAACTCGTCGGGCTCCCAGTTGGCCATCTCCATGTCGAACGGCAGCGCGAGGACGGCGTCGGCGCCCGCCTCGCCGAGCAGCTCGGCCCGCTCCTCCATGGTGGTCAGCGTCCCCGGCGCGTGCTCGGGCCGCAGGACCGCCATCGGGTGCGGGTCGAAGGTGACCGCGACGAGGGTCAGGCCCTGCTCGTCGGCGAGCTCGCGGGCCCTGCGGAGCACATGCTGGTGGCCGAGGTGGACGCCGTCGAAGTTCCCGATCACGACGCACGTGCGGCCGAGGTCGGCCGGCACGTCCTGGAGGCTTCGCCACAACTGCACGCCGGTCAGACTATCGGTCGGCCGTTGGCGGCCGTGGGTGGCATCCCGCCGCCCTTGCCGGGTCGCACCGGGGTGTCAGCCGACGAAGACCGCGACCGCCTTGGCGCTGCCGTCGCCGACGGGCTCGTAGAGCGCGAGGAACTCCCCGTCGGGGGCGAAGACGGCGCTCAGGGCCTCGAGCGGCAGCGCCAGCCTGCGGCCATGGCGGACGTCGCGCGTCTGCGCGTCGTCGAGGTCGTACGCCGGGAACGCGGCGCGCGCTGCCTCGGCCAGGGGCAGCACGGCGAGGCCCTCGGCGAGCTCGTCCAGGGTGCGGGCCACGTCGAGCGCGTACGGTCCGACGGCCGTACGCCGCAGCGCGGTCAAATGGCCGCCCACCCCGAGCGCCGCACCGACGTCGCGCGCGATCGCGCGCACGTAAGTGCCGCTCGAGCAGCGCACCGAGATGTCGACGTCGAGCAGCCCTGTGGTCGAGTCCGTCGAGACCGGCCGGAGCACGTGGACGGCCAGGTCGTGGATCGTGACGCGGCGCGGTTCGAGGGCGACGTCCTCGCCCTCGCGGACGCGCCTGTAGGCGCGCTTGCCGTCGACCTTGATCGCCGAGACGGAGCTCGGGACCTGGTCGATCTCGCCGACCTTGGCGGCGAAGGCGGCGCGGACGTCGACCTCGTCGAGACCATCCGCCGGCACCGAGGCGAGCAGCTCGCCCTCGGCGTCGTCCGTGGTAGTCGTCTGGCCGAGGCGCACGGTGGCGTCGTACGCCTTGTCGGTGAGCATCAGGTGGCCGAGCAGCCGCGTGGCGCGCTCGACCCCGAGGACCAGCACGCCGGTCGCCATCGGGTCGAGGGTGCCGGCGTGGCCGACCTTGCGCGTGCCTGCCAGGCGGCGCACCCGGCCGACCACGTCGTGGGACGTCATACCGCCGGGCTTGTCGACGACGACCAGCCCGGACTCAGCCATCGGCCGGGCTCACTCCGCGTCGTCCGTCTCGTCGAGGCCCAGGATGTCCTCGTCCTCGTGGGGCTTCTTGTAGGGGTCGGCGTCGCCGGCGTAGGTCGTGCCGCGGTTGGCGGCGACCGCCTCGTCCTGCTCCTTGGCGCGGGCGAGCACCTCCTCGAGGTGACGGGCCGACTCCGGGAGCGCGTCGTGGATGAAGTCCAGCGTCGGTGCGTGTCGCATCCCGAGCTGCTTGGCGACCTCTGATCGGATCAGCCCCTTCGCGGACTCCAGCGCCGCGGCGGTGCCGGCGAGCTGGGCCTCCGTGTCGGCGCCCAGCACGGTATAGAAGATCGTCGCCTGCTGGGTGTCACCCGAGACCCGGACGTCGGTGACGGTGACGAAGCCGATCCGCGGGTCCTTGACCCGCCGCTCCAGCATCTGCGCCACGATCACCTTGATGCGGTCGGCGATCCGGCGTACGCGCGGGTTGCTCATGTCTCTCACTCTCTCAAAACTGCCGGCGCCGCCACAGCCGTCGGGCTGTGGCGGCGCCAGGACGTCACCTGCGTCAGCCGCGCGGGATCTCCACCATCTCGAAGGCCTCGATCACATCGCCCTCCTTGATGTCCTGGAAGTTCCGCAGGACGAGACCGCACTCGAAGCCCTCGCGGACCTCGGCCACGTCGTCCTTCTCGCGGCGCAGCGAGGCCAGGTCGAGGTTGTCGGCGACGACAGAGCCGTCGCGGATGACCCGGACCTTGGCGTTGCGCCGGATGACACCCTCGGTGACCATGCAGCCGGCGATGTTGCCGACCTTGGAGCTGCGGAACAGTGCCCGGATCTCGGCCTGGCCGAGGGTGCGCTCCTCGTACTCCGGCTTGAGCATGCCCTTGAGGGCGGCCTCGATCTCCTCGATCGCCTGGTAGATCACCGTGTAGTAGCGGATCTCCACGCCCTCGCGCTCGGCCAGCTCGGTCGCCTTGCCCTGCGGGCGGACGTTGAAGCCGATGATGATCGCGTCGGAGGCGGCGGCCAGGTCGACGTTGGTCTCGGTGATCGCACCGACACCGCGGTCGATGACCCGGATGGAGACCTCGTCGCCACCCACGTCGATCTTCGACAGCGCGTCCTCGAGTGCCTCGACCGAACCGGAGACGTCGCCCTTGAGGATGAGGTTGAGCTCCTGGCTCTCGCCCTTCTCCATGGAGGCCATGAAGTCCTCGAGCGTACGGCGTACGCGCCGCTTCGCCTGCATGGCGGCCCGCTCGCGGGACTCGCGCTTCTCGGCGATCTGGCGAGCCATCCGGTCGTCCTCGACGACGATGAAGTTCTGGCCCGCGCCGGGGACGGCGGACAGACCGAGCACCATCGCCGGCCGGGACGGGGGCGCCTCGTCGAGCTCGTTGCCGTACTCGTCGAGCATCGCCCGGACGCGGCCGAAGGCCGGGCCCGCGACGATCGAGTCGCCGACCCGCAGGGTGCCGCGCTGGACCAGGATGGTCGCGACCGGGCCGCGGCCACGGTCGAGGTGGGCCTCGATGACGAGACCCTGGGCGTCCTGGTTCGGGTTGGCGTGCAGGTCGAGCGAGGCGTCGGCGGTGAGGACGATCGCCTCGAGGAGCCCGTCGATGTTGGTCATCGACTTCGCCGAGACGTCGACGAACATGGTGTCGCCGCCGTACTCCTCCGGCACCAGGCCGTACTCGGTCAGCTGGCCGCGGACCTTCGTCGGGTCCGCCTCCGGCTTGTCGATCTTGTTGACCGCGACCACGATCGGGACCCCCGCCGCCTTGGCGTGGTTGAGCGCCTCGATCGTCTGCGGCATCACGCCGTCGTCGGCTGCGACCACGAGGACCGCGATGTCGGACGACTGCGAGCCGCGGGCACGCATGGCCGTGAAGGCCTCGTGACCCGGGGTGTCGATGAAGGTGATCGCGCGGTCGTCGCCGTCGACCTCGGTCGAGACCTGGTAGGCACCGATGTGCTGGGTGATGCCCCCGGCCTCGCCGGCCACGACGTTGGCGTTGCGGATCGCATCGAGCAGCTTCGTCTTACCGTGGTCGACGTGACCCATGACGGTCACGACCGGCGGACGGACCACCCAGTCGGACTCGTCGCCCTCGTCCTCGCCGAACTCGATGTCGAAGGACTCGAGCAGCTCGCGGTCCTCGTCCTCGGGGGAGACGACCTCGACGACGTAGTTGAGCTCCTCACCGAGCAGCTCGAGGGTCTCGTCGTTGACCGACTCGGTCGCGGTGACCATCTCGCCGAGGCTGAACAGCATCTGGACGAGCTGCGCGGCGTCGACGTTGATCTTCTCCGCGAAGTCCGTCAGCGAGGCACCGCGCGGCAGACGGATGGTCTCGCCGTTGCCCTTGCGGACGCGCACGCCGCCGATCGTCGGGGCCTCCATGGCCTCGAACTCCTGGCGACGCGCCCGCTTCGACTTGCGGCCACGACGCGACGGGCCACCGGGGCGCCCGAACGCGCCCTGCGTGGACCCCCGACCACCCGGACGACCACCGCCGGGACGACCGCCACCACCGGGGCCGAAGCCACCGCGGCCCGGAGCGCCGCCGCCACCGCTGCGGGCGGGGGCGCCGGGACGGCCGCCCTGACCACCGCGGGCAGGTGCCCCCGGACGGCCGGGGCCACCGCCACCGGGGCGGTTGCCGAACGCGGCCGGGTTCTTGGGCATCATCGCCGGGTTGGGGCGCGGCATGCCGGGGCGGCCGGGTGCACCGCCCTCACGCGAGGCCGGCGGCCGCGGCGGACGCTGGTCACCGGCGCCCGGGGCACCGCCGTCGCGCTGCGGCCGGGCCGGACGTCCCATCCCCTGGCTCGGGGCGAACGGGTTGTTGCCGGGGCGCGGGGCACCGGGCTTGCCGACCGGGCGGGGCGCCGGCTTCGGCGAACCACCGCGGGCGGCGGGCGCCTGGGGCTTCGGCGCCGCGGGACGCGGGGCCCTCGGGGCCGGCTTCGGCGCGGCCGGCCTGGGCGCCGACGGAGCCGACGGGGCGGCCGGCGTCTGGGCGGCCGGGGCGGCCGGCTTCGGGGCGGCCGGCTTCGGCGCAGCGGCCTTCTCGGCCGGGGCCTCCGCAGGCTTCTCGGTCTTGGCCGCGGGCGTCTCCGCGGGCTTCTCGGCCGGCTTCTCGGGGGCCGGCGCCGCGGGCGCCTTCGGAGCGGCAGGCTTCTCGGCGCTCTTCGCCGGGGCCTGAGGCTTCTCGGCCTGCTGGTCGCCACCCTTCAGGGTGGGACCGATCTCCTTGCGGAACCGCATCTCCGCAGGGAGCTCGATGGTCGAGCTCGCCGACTTGACGAACTCCCCCATCTCCTTGAACTTCTCGAGAACGAACTTGCTCTCGACGCCGAACTCCTTGGCGAGTTCGTGGACTCGGGTCTTAGCCACGCTTCTCCTTCTGGCCACAGACCCGATTCCGGGCAATTAACCTGCGACCACTAGTGGTTGGTGCTGAGCAAACAAAGAAAGGGCGCTCATCGCGAAGTACTCATCGAGTGCTCATGAGCTGTTGCTCCAATTCCTGGTCAGTCGACCGTCGGCGACGGTCGTTGTCGTGTGACCGCCGGGGCGGTCGGTGTTCGGCGCTCGTCGAGGTAGTCCCCCACCGGTGCGCTGGAGAGCCCACCCTCGAGCCTGAGGGCCCGGGTGAACGCCTTCCGGCGCACCGCGAGGTCGTAGCACTCCCTGGTGGGGTGCAGGTGCGCCCCACGTCCGGGTGCGGTGGCTGTCGGATCGGGTACGACGGCGGGGTTGCCCTCGTGGTCCGAGCCGGCGGTCACCCGCAACAACTCGCGCTTGGCGGCCCGCTTCCGGCATCCCACACAGGTTCGGACGGGCCGTGCCGTGGGGGAAATGTCTTGGCGTGCCACCGAGGTACAACCCTACCGCCTCCGGCCCGGGGATTCCGAACCGGGGCGCGCCGTCGTTACCGTCGGTGACATGCCTGCCGCCGGGGGGTTCGCTGACCGCTTCGACAGGTCAACACTCGACACGACGAAATGGTTCCCGTACTACCTGCCCGCGTGGTCCTCGCGGGCGGCGACCGCGGCGTCGTACCGGCTCGGCGACGAGGGCCTCGTCCTCGAGATCCCGCCGGACCATCCGCGGTGGTGTCCCGGCCTCCACGAGCCGCCGCTGCGGGTCTCCGGGATCCAGTCGGGGAGCTGGTCCGGGCCGGTGGGCAGCACCCGCGGGCAGCAGCGGTTCCGCGACGGCCTCCGCGTCGCCGAGGAGCAGCCCCGCTTCGAGGGCTGGCTACCGGCGACCGGCCGGGTCGCGGTCCGCGCGCGGATGGAGCTCTCGGCGCGCTCGATGGCGGCGCTGTGGCTGAGCGGCTTCGAGGACGACCCCGAGCAGATCCGGTGCGGCGAGCTGTGCGTGGTCGAGGTGTTCGGCCGGGCGCTGCAGACCGAGCCCACAGCATCGGCCGAGGTCGGGGTCGGGATCAAGCCGTTCCGCGACCCGGCGCTGCGCGACGACTTCGCGGCCCCCCGGCTGCCCCTCGACGTCGCCGAGCCGCACACGTACGCCGTCGAGTGGGACGCCGACGAGGCGGTGTTCACCGTGGACGGGGCCGTCGTACGCCGCTGCGCGGCTCCGCCGACGTACCCGATGCAGCTGATGGTCGCCGTCTTCGACTTCCCTACCCAGGGACCGGCGGACCGGCCGACCGGCGATCGCCACCTCGTTCCGCGCCTGGTGGTCGAGGAGATCTCCGGCCGGTCCTGATCGGTTCGTCACGGTCGCCGGTCAGCTCCCGCGGAGAGCGCGGAGGAGCACCGGCCACACCGCGGCGCCGAGCTCGGCGTCGGCCTCGTCGGAGCCGCCGTAGGCGCGGCCGGCGTGCGGCGGCAGCGGCTCCTCCCCCGGCAGGACCACGCGGTGGCCGGCGCGGGGATGGGTCACCACCTCGGTCGCCAGCCCGGCGGCCGCCCGCCGGCGCCGGATGAACTCGGCGAAGAGCACCGACGGCCACAGCTGGTCGTCCTCGCCGGCCGCGACGACGACCTCGCCGGCGATCCGCTCGACCGGGATCCGTGCGGCGGCGACCCGGTCGGCGTAGGTCTCGAGGGACTGGCAGTACAGCTCCACGAACGCGATCGGGCCGTCCTCCTGCTCGGTCGTCCAGTCGTCGTCGTACGGCACGAACGGGAGCGGCTCGCCCCGCCGGGTCCACGACGAGCGCTGTGGCCGCTCGGTGGTCAGCGCGGCCCAGGCGACGTCGCTCGGCGAGAGCGCGACGACCGCGTCGATCTCGGGGTTGAGCGCGCCGAGCAGCAGCGCGGCCTCCGCGCCCCGGGAGGTGCCGAGGACGGCGAGCCGGTCGCACCGCTCGTGGAGCGTCGCGAGCGGCTCCTCGAAGCTCTCGAGGGGGACGCGGTCGACGGCGCCGTCGAACCAGCGGTACGACAGCGCGGTCATGCCCTGCTCAGCGAGCAGTCGGCAGCGGGCGGTCTCCACCCGGCCCGAGGAGCCGGACAGGACGAGTACGCCGACGTCCGCCCCGCCCTCGACGAGGATCTCCTGGCGGCCCGTCACCCGGCCACCACCGGGGTGCGACCCGCTCCCGCGACTGCGTCCCTCACGCCTCGCTGGGCGCTTCCTCGTCGGAGCGGATGTCGATCCTCCACCCCGTGAGGCGGGCGGCGAGGCGGGCGTTCTGGCCCTCCTTGCCGATGGCGAGCGAGAGCTGGTAGTCGGGCACGATGACCCGCGCCGACTTGGTGGCCTCGTCGACGATCTCGACCGAGCTCACCCGCGCCGGCGAGAGGGCCTGGGCGACGAGGGTGGCGGGGTCGTCGGACCAGTCGACGATGTCGATCTTCTCGCCCTGCAGCTCCGACATCACCTGCCGGACGCGCTGGCCCATCGGGCCGATGCACGCGCCCTTGGCGTTGACGCCGGGGACGGTCGAGCGGACCGCGATCTTGGTCCGGTGGCCGGCCTCGCGGGCGATGGCGGCGATCTCGACTGTGCCGTCGGCGATCTCCGGAACCTCGAAGGCGAACAGCTTCTTGACGAGGTTCGGGTGGGAGCGCGACAGCGTGATCTGCGGGCCGCGCATGCCCTTGCGGACGCTCATCACGAGCGCCCGGATCCGGGTTCCGTGGTCGTAGTTCTCCCCCGCCACCCGCTCGCTGACCGGCAGGATCGCCTCGAGCTTGCCGAGGTCGACGAGCACGTCGTCGGGGTTGCGGCCCTGCTGGATGACACCCGAGACGATGTCGCCCTCCTTGCCGGAGAACTCCCCGAACTTCACGTCGTCCTCGGCGTCGCGGAGCCGCTGCAGCACGATCTGCTTGGCCGTCGTCGCCGCGATCCGGCCGAAGCCCTCGGGCGTGTCGTCGTACTCCCCGACGACGTTGCCCTCCTCGTCCATCTCGGCGGCCATGACGCTGACGTGGCCGGTCTTGCGGTCCAGCACGACGCGCGCCTCCTGCTGGGCGCCCGGGGTCTTGTGGTACGCCGTCAGCAGTCCCTGCTCGATCGCCTCCACGAGGACGTCGAAGGAGATCTCCCGCTCGCGCTCCAGCATCCGCAGGATGCTCAGGTCGATGTCCATCCCAGTCTCCTACTCGTCCTCGTCCGACCGTTTGTTGAACTCGATCTGCACCAGCGCCTTCGTCACCTCGGCGTACGGCACGGCCCGTGGCGTGCCGCCGACGTCGAGCGTCACCGACTCCTCGTCGGAGTCGCCGATCCGGCCGGTGAACGTCGAGCCGTCGGCGAGGGTCACCTTGGCGAGGCGCTTGGCGTTGCGGCGCCAGTGACGGGGCAGCGTGAGCGGCCGGTCGACGCCGCGCGAGGTGACCTCGAGCGTGTAGGGCTGCTCGCCCATCACGTCGGAGGCGTCGAGGACACGGTTGACCTCGCGGGTGGCCTCGGCGACGTCGTCGAGCGTGACACCGCCGTCCTTGTCGACAGCGACCCTCAGGATGCGGCGCTTCCCGGCCGGGGTGACCTCCACCGCCTCGACGTCGAGGTCGAGAGCACGCAGGGGGGCGGCGAGCTCACTCTCGATGCTGCTCGCGATCGCGTCCTTCCGGGCCTGGCTCACGGCGGGGCGACCTCCCTGTCCTGTTGTGGGGTGCTGTTGTGGGATGCGGTTGTTCCCGCCAACCTTAACCGCTCCGGCGGCCCACGAGACTTCCCCGCAGCGCTACCCGCCGTACTCCTTCCGCAGGAACTCCCGTGCCCCGGTCGCGAGCTCCATCCCGTCGTCCCAGAGATTGCGCCAGATCGCCAGATCGCTCGACAGCTGCGGGTGCACGACCTCCGAGGAGAACGACTCGAACGTGATGGTGCCGGCGTACGCCACCTCGTGGAGCGCGGCGAAGAACTCGGCCCACGGGACGGTCCCCGTGCCGAGCTGGCCGCGGTGCGACTCGCCGACGTGGACGTAGCCGAGCCGGCCGGCCGCCGCAGCCGCCAGGACCGGCTCGCGGAACGAGGTCTCCTCGATGTTCATGTGGTAGGTGTCGAGGTGGGCGACCACGTTGTCGCGGCCGACGTCGTCGATGAACGCCAGGGTCTGCTCGGTGGTGTTGAGGACGTTGGTCTCGTACCTGTTGCAGAACTCCAGCCCGATCGTGATGCCGGACGCGGCGGCCTGGTCGGCGAGCCAGGCGATCGTCTCGACGGAGTTGGCCCGGCCGCGCTCGCTGACCGGCCGGGCGTAGCGGCCGAGCCGGCTGTAGACCACGCCGCCGAGGTAGTCGCCACCGACGTCGCGGACGAGCGCGAGCGCCTGCCCGAGCAGGCGCCGGCCGGCGGCCACGACCTCGGGCTCCTCGCTGGACACATCGGTGTCCTCGCCCAGGCCGAGCGACACCGCGGCCGCGAGGCCGTGCTCGGCGAGCAGCCGGGCCGTCATCGCGGTGTCGAAGGACCACGGGTCGAGTGCGGCCAGCTCGATGAGGTCGTAGCCGGCGTTCTTCGAGGACGAGATCGCCCGCCGGGCCTGCTCCTCGGACCAGCCGCCGACCCAGACCAGGGCGTGGACGCCGAACCGGTTGGACATCCCGCTCACCTCAGGAACGCCTGCGGCACCCCGGAGTCCACCGGGATGATCAGGCCGGTCGTGATCGGGAGCGTGCCGTTGGTCAGCGCGAGCGCCGCGGACGCGACGTGCTCGGGCAGGACCTCCTGCTTGAGCACCGTACGCTGGGCGTAGTACTTGCCGAGGTCCTCCTCGGCGACGCCGTACGTCTTGGCGCGGGACGCGCCCCAGCCGCCGGAGAAGATCCCGGAGCCCCGGACGACGCCGTCGGGGTTGATCCCGTTGACGCGTACGCCGATGTCGCCGAGCTCGGCGGCGAGCAGCCTGACCATGTGGGCCTGGGCGGCCTTCGCCGAGGAGTACGCCACGTTGTTCGGGCCGGCGAAGACGGCGTTCTTGGAGCAGACGTTGATGATGTCGCCGCCCAGCCGCTGGGCGCGCAGGACCGGCTCGACGGCCTTGGCGACGAGGAAGGAGCCGCGGGCCATGATGGAGTACTGCAGGTCCCAGTCCTCGAGCGAGGTGTCGGCGAGCGAGCCGGCCCGGCTGATGCCGGCGTTGTTGACGACGAGGTCGACGCCGCCGAAGGCGAGGACCGCCGCCTCGACGCCGGCGCGGACGGCCTCCGGGTCGGTGACGTCCACCCCGACCCCGACCGCCACGTCGCTGCTGCCGAGGTCGGCCGCGACGTCGGCGCACCGGTCGGCGTCGAGGTCGGCCACGACGACGTTCGCGCCGTGCTCGGCGAAGAGCCGCGCGGTGGCCAGCCCGATGCCGGACGCCGCACCGGTGACGAGCGCGACCCGGCCGGCGAGCGCCTTCGGCCTCGGGCGGCGCTTGAGCTTGTCCTCCTCGAGCTGCCAGTACTCGACGTGGAACTTGTCGGCCTCCGTCACCGGGGCGTACGACGAGACGCCCTCCGCCCCGCGCATGACGTTGATCGCGTTGACGTAGAACTCCCCCGCCACCCGGGCGGTCTGCTTGTCGGCGCCGAAGGAGAACATCCCGACCCCGGGCACGAGCACGATCGCCGGGTCCGCCCCGCGCATCGGCGGGCTGTCGGGGGTGGCGTGCCGGTGGTAGTAGGCGGCGTACTCCTTGCGGTACTCCTCGTGCAGCTCGCCGAGCCGGTCGAGCAGCGCGTCGAGCGGCGCGTCGACCGGGGTGTCGAGCAGGAGGGGACGGACCTTCGTCCGCAGGAAGTGGTCGGGGCAGGAGGTGCCGAGCGACACCAGGTGCTCGAGCTTCTCCCGGGAGAGGAAGTCGAGGACGACGTCGGAGTCGGTGAAGTGGCCGACCTGACGGCGGTCCTGCGACGCCACGGCACGCAGATGGGGGAAGAGCTCCGCCGCACGGGCCCGGCGCTGCTCGGCGGGCAGGGCCTCCCGCCCGGCGACGACGGGACCGAACGGCTCTGAGACCGAGTGGGCGGCGAGGTACTCCCCCGCCTCCCGGATGATCCGCAGCGAGCGCTCCTCGACCTCGTCGCTGGTCCGGCCCCAGGCGGTGAGTCCGTGGCCGCCCAGGACGGCGCCGATCACGTCGGGGTCGCGGGCGAGCTCCGCCATCGACCGGCCCAGCTCCCAGCCCGGCCGCTTCCACGGCACCCAGGCGACGGCACCGCCCCAGATCTCGCGCACCAGCCGCTCGCCGTCGGCGGCGCAGGCCAGCGCGATGACCGAGTCCGGGTGCAGGTGGTCGACGTGCGGGAGATCGACCAGGCCGTGCATCGGGGTGTCGATGGAGGGGGCGGCGCCGCCCTGCCCGAAGGAGCAGTACGGGAACAGCCCGACCATCTCGTCCTCGTGCTCGACGCCGCGGTAGACCTTGTCGAGCGCGACGAGCCGGTCCCGCTCGAGGACCGCGAGGCCCTCGGCCTTCAGGGTGCCGAGGTCGCCGCCGGACCCCTTGACGTACAGCACCTCGACCGGCTCGCCGGTCGCCGGGCTGGTCACGGTGGCCTTCGCCGAGGTGTTGCCACCGCCGTAGTTGGTCACGGCCGGGTCCGAGCCGAGCCGGTTGGAGCGGGCGAGCAGCTCCTGGACCGCCCTGGTGCCCGCGTCGGTCTGCTGGTCTGCCATCGTCACGCCCCCCACCCGGCGGCCTCGCCGCCTACTCGCTCTTCCTCGATGCGCTGCTGGTAGCCGCTCGCGGCGTACGCCCGAACGGGGTCGGGATCGAGCCCCATGTCCTCCCTGACCTGCGCCAGCAGCGGCCGCACGTCGGTGTTGTAGGCGTCCATGACGATCGCGTTGGCAGTGAGTACGTCGCCCTCGGCGCGCGCCGTCGCGAGCGCGTCGGCGTCCACGAGCAGCGCCTTGGCCGTCGCCTCCTGGACGTTCATCACCGACCGGATCTGGGCCGGGATCTTGGCCTCGATGTTGTGGCACTGGTCGAGCATGAAGGCGACGCCGGCCTCGGGCAGGACCGCATCGGCCTGGACGATCTCGAACATGATCCGGAACAGCCCGAACGGGTCCGCGGCGCCGACCATGAGGTCGTCGTCGGCATAGAACCGGCTGTTGAAGTGGAAGCCGCCGAGGCGGCCCTCGCGCAGCAGCGTCGCGACGATCATCTCGATGTTGGTGCCGGGCGCGTGGTGGCCGGTGTCGACGAGCACCTTCGCCTGCGGGCCGAGGTGGAGGCAGTGCAGCAGCGAGGTGCCCCAGTCGGGCAGGTCGGTCTGGTAGAAGGCCGGCTCGAAGAACTTGTACTCGACGAGCATCGTCATGTCCGCGGGCATCGCGGCGTACGTCTCGGCGAGGGCCTCGGAGAGCCGGTCCTGCCGGGCCCGGATCGAGTCCTGGCCGGGGTAGTTCGTCCCGTCCGCGAACCACAGCGACAGGTGGTGCGACCCGACCTGCCGGGCGATGTCGATGCACTCGATCAGGTGGTCGGTCGCCTTGCGCCTGATCCGCGGCTCCGGGTGGCAGACGCTGCCCAGCTTGTAGTCGTCGTCCTGGAAGGTGTTGGGGTTGACCGCCCCGATCGCCACCCCCTCGTCGCGGGCGTGGGCGGCGAGCTTGCCGTAGTCGTCCACCCTGTCCCACGGGATGTGGACGGCGACGCTCGGCGCGACGCCGGTGAAGCGGTGCACGGTGGCGGCGTCGGAGATCTTCTCGTACGCCGTCCGCGGCACGCCCGGCTGGCCGAAGACCTTGAACCGCGTCCCGGAGTTGCCGTAGGCCCACGACGGGGTCTCGATGTGCTGCCGCGCGAGGACCGCGCGGACCTGATCGGTGTCCATCTCTCGTTCCCTCTCTCGAACTCTCACGTCGGGGCCGCGACCCCGAGGTAGCCGCGCCTGGCGAGCTCGGCCCGCAGGCGCGCGTAGCCGTCCATCAGCCGCTCCCGCTCCCCCGGCAGCGGCTCGACCGGGTCGTCCCCGGCCCCCGTCCTCGCCAGCGCCTCGCCCAGCCCGCAGCCGGTGACCGCCGCGAGCGCGAGCACGGCGGCGCCGTACGCACTCCCGGAGCGGCGGGGCCGGACGACCGGGACGTCGAGGACCGTCGCCCGGATCCGGTTCCACAGCGTGTTGCGGCTGGCGCCGCCGGCGAGGTGATGGCGCCGGACGGGGACGCCGTGGTCGGCGAGCGCCTCGAGGCCGAGCCGCTCGACGTACGCGACGCCCTCGAGCAGCGCACGGTAGGCCCCGGACTCGTCCGGCACCTCCCCGAGCAGGAACCCCCGCGCGGCCGGCGTGGCGAACGGGAACCGCTCGCCCGTCCCGCGCAGCGGGTAGCGCACCGCCTCCGCCGGCCCGTGGGCGGCGGCGAGCGCCTCCAGCTCGGCGAGCCGGCCGGGGTCGGCGCCGCCGAACTCGTCGCGGACCGGGCCTGCGCCGACGTTGGACGCGCCGCCCGGCCACCACCGCCCGTCCGGGGCGAGGTGGGAGTAGAGGGCGCCGTCGAACCCGGTGACCGGGACGTCGCTCACGCCCTTCCAGACCAGGGTCGTGCCGAGTACGCCGACGGTGTCGCCGGGCACGACGGCGCCGGCCGCGATCTGGGCGGTGCAGCCGTCGGTCATGCCGGCGACCACGGCGACGCCGGCGGGGAGCCCGACCGCACGAGCGACCGCGGGGGCGACCTCGCCGAGGACGGTGCCGGGGTGGACGAGGTCGGGCAGCGTGGCGGGGTCCACCCCGACGGCGGCGAGCGCGTCGGGGTCCCAGGTCGCACCCGTCGGATCGATGCCCGCCTTGAGCGCGTGGGAGGTGTCGGTCGGCGCCGGCCGACCGAGAAGGTCGGCGGTGACGGTGTCGGGGGTGAACTCGTAGCGCGCGGCCGGCCGGTGCCGGTGCAGCCAGCCGATCCGGGCCAGCGGTGAGGTGGAGGTCGACGGCCGTCCGGCGGACCGCAGCGCCGCCGCCTCGGCGCCGGCGCGCTGGTCGGAGTAGAGCACGGCCGACCCGATCGGGGCGCCGGCCGCGTCCGCGGGCACGACGGTGCCGGACGTGCCGCTGGTCGCGAGCGCTCGGACCCGCGCGGCGAGCGGCCCGAGGTCGGCGACGACGGCGGCGAGCAGCCGGCGGGCGACCTCCGGATAGACCGGGCGCTGCTCGCGGTGGCCCGCGGCCGGGCTCTCGACCGGCGCGAGCGCTGCGGTCCGCTCGGCGACGACGGCGCCCTCGTCGGTCACGGCCAGCAGCCGCGCCGCCGCCGTGGCGAGGTCGAGCCCGAGCGCGACGGTGGTCATCGCCGGCTCCGCGCGTCGAGCAGGGGCAGGAGCAGGTCGCGCAGCTCCACCAGGTCGCGTACGACGGCGTCCGGCTCGGCCAGCTGGGCGGGCGTCGGCTCGGGCGGTGCCTCGCCGCGCAGCACCCAGGCGGTGCCGAGGCCGAGCGCGGCCGCAGGGCGGACGTCGGTGTCGAGCCGGTTGCCGACATGGACGGAGTGCTCGGGGTCGGTGCCGGCCTGGTCCAGCGCCCACTCGAACAGCTCGCGGCTCGGCTTCTCGTGGCCGACGAGCGCCGAGACTCCCCACACGTCGACGAGGTCGGCGACCCCGTCGCGGCGCAGCGCGTCGACGACCGTCGCCTCCTGGTTGGCGAGGACACCGACGGCGACCCGGCCGTGCAGCGCCTCGAGGAGCGGCCGCACGTCGGCGTACATCGTGCCGGGCGGGTGCACCCAGTGCCGCCGGGTGCGCTCGTGGAGCGTGCCACGCAGTCCGGCGTCGCCGAGGACCTCGGCCGCGAGCGCGGACCGCAGCGACCCCGCCTGGGTCGCGCGGACCCGGTCGTAGACGGCGCGGACGGCGTCCCGGTCCGCGGGCGGACGGCCGGCCTCGGCGAGGAGCTCGTCGAGCGCGGCGAGGACCGCGCGCAGGAAGTTCTCGTCGTCGTAGACCGGGCCCCCGATGTCCAGGAAGACCGCGCGGATGCCGGGGCGCAGGCTCACAGCAGCCCCGCCGTGATGTTGGAGCGGCGCTCGGTGACGTCGCCGCGGGCGACGAACTTCGCGACCGCCTCGGTGCTCAGTGGCGCCAGCCCGCCGACGGAGTAGGCGATCCGGCGGACCGCTGCGGCCTTGACCGCCATCTCCGTGATGCCGTCGGCTCCATCGGCGGTCGGCGCGATCGCGACGATCCCGTGGTTGGCGAGCAGCACCAGTCGCGGCAGCGCCCCCTCGCGGTCGGCGTACTCCCGCAGGCACTGCAGGTAGACCCGGCCCAGGTCCAGGCCGGGCTGGGCGTACGGCACGAAGAGCGGCGTCCCGAGGACGACCGCCTCGTCGGAGTACGCCGCCCGCGCGAAGGCGTCCTCGGCGTACGTGCTGGCGAGCAGGCCCACCACCTCGGTGGGGTGGGTGTGGGCGACGAAGCCGGCCGGGTACGCCGCCGGTGCGACCGCGTGGACGGCCACGTGGACGAGCGTCTCGATCGAGCCCCGCCGGCGCCGGCCGTCGACGACGCCGGCGTCGAGCGCGGCGGTCAGGTCGTCCTGCGTCGCCGCGGGGTCCGCGATCAGCGCGGCCAGCGGCTCGACCTCGGCGACCACGAAGTCCTCCGCGGTGGCGTCCCGCATCCGGGCGCCCGACGCCTTGACGACCAGCCGCCCGTCGGTGAGCCGCTCGGAGGTGTTGCCCTCCGCGAGGATGACCAGGTCCCGCTCCGGCCGGCCGAGCGACCGGGTGAGGGCGAGGAGGTCCTCGCCGACGAGGTCGGGGCGGTGCTCGACGCTCATCTCGTGCCCCCGTAGCGGCGGGTCGTGTAGGCGTTGAGCAGCGCGGCGAAGATCAGCACGGCCCCGAGCGCGAGCAGCTGGGCCTGGGTGCCCTCGTTGCCCTCGAACATCAGCAGGATCCCCGCGTCCAGCCAGGTGATCAGCAGCGCGGCCAGTACCACGCCCGAGACCCGGCCGATGCCGCCGGTGATGGCGACGCCGCCGAGCACCGCGATCGTGATCGCCGGCAGCGCCAGCCCGTTGCCCGACGTCCCGGCGTCCGGCCGGGCGGAGGCGAACTGCGCGGTGATGTAGACGGCGACCAGTCCGGAGACCAGCCCCGCGACCACGTACGCCGTCAGCCTGGTGCGGGCGACGTGCACGCCGCTCCACGTGGCGGCGGTGTCGTTGGTGCCGATGGCGTAGAGCCGCCGGCCGTACGTCGTCCGGTTGAGCGCCAGCCACACCACGACGACCGTCGGCAGGAGGAAGGTGAACACGCCGAGGGGGATCGACGGCAGCACCGAGCCGAGGCCGGGGATCTCGACCGAGCGGGTCAGCGAGTACATCTGCTGGATCTCGGTCGTGCTGATCGGCTTCTGGTCGTGGATGACGATCGCGATCGAGCTGTAGGCGTAGTACGTCGCCAGCGTGGCGATCAGCGCGGGGAAGCCGAGGTAGGCCACCAGCAGGCCGTTGACCGCTCCGAGAGCGGCGCCGACGACGGCCGCGAGCGCGATCGCGAGCCCGAGCGGCCAGTTCCACTCGCCGTACGCGAAGCCGAAGACCATCCCCGACAGCGAGGCGATGGAGCCGACGGAGAGGTCGATGCCGCCGCGCCCGGAGACGATCACGACGAGCTCGGCGAGCGCCAGCATGGCGAGCGGGACGAGGTCGATCATCGCGCCGGCGATGTAGTCGACGTCGTAGTCGGCGGTGAGGTAGCCGGCGTAGCTCTCGTAGCTCATGTAGGCGAGCACGATCACGATCAGCGCGACCAGCAGCATCTCCCGCTGGGTCAGCACCGCGCGCAGGATCCGGGCGCCGAGCCCGGGCGCGCGCTCGGCCGGCGTCGGCGGCTGCGGGCCGGAGCCCGCGGTGGTGTTGGTCGGGAGTGGCGAGGCGGTCATGCGGCCCTCCTCCGGGTGTGCTCGCGGACCAGGTCGGCGCCGACGGCGATGACGACGAAGACGCCGACGAAGAAGCTGGACAGCTGGGTCGGCCAGCCCAGCTGGGTGACGCCTGAGGTGACCGTCTGGACCAGCAGGGCGCCGAGGAGGGTGCCCAGCACCGACCCGCGCCCACCGACGATCGAGGTGCCACCGATGACGACCGCCGCGATCACCTCGAGCTCGAGCCCCGAGCCGACGGACTGGTCGAGCGTGCTGGTGCCGGCGGCGATGGTGAAGACCGCGGCGAGTCCGACGAGCGCCCCGGTCAGGACGTACGCCGCGGCCACCCGCCGGCGTACGCGCACGCCGGCGAGGTCGGCCGCCACCGGGTCCCCGCCGATGGCGTAGTAGTGCCGGCCGCCGGGGGTCTGGCGGAGGTACCACCACGCCAGGGCGGCGATCACCAGCGTGAGCAGGAACGAGTGCGGGATGCCGAGCGTGCTGCCCGCGTCCCCGCGGCCGAAGACGTCGAAGGTGCCCGGGATCCCGTTGACCGTCGAGGAGCCGAAGACCTGCCGGCCGATCCACTGGAACACGTTGAGCGTGCCGAACGTGATGATGATCGGGTGCACCCGCCCCCAGGCGATGAGCACGCCGTTGACGGCGCCGAGCAGCGCGCCGAGCAGGATCGAGACCAGCACGGCGAGCGGTCCGGCCGCCCCCTGGTCGACCAGCAGCTTGGCGGCCACCACGGCACACACCATCAGCGAGCTGCCGACGGAGACGTCGATGCCGGCCGCGATGATCACGAAGGTCATCCCGACCCCGATCAGCGCGATCGGCGCGACCTGGACGAAGAGCGGGCGGATCGAGTCCGAGGTCAGGAACGCCGGCGTGGTCAGCCCGAGCACCACCCACAGCGCGGCGATCACGACCAGCAGGACGAGCTCCTGCCCCGAGACCGGCGGCGCGATGATCCGCTGCCGGCGTACGGCGAGGGAAAGACCGCTCACGCGTGCACCTCCATCGAGTCGGTCCCGGGCTCGGTGCCGGCGTCGTCGGCGCCGGCCGCCGCGGCGAGGACGTCGACCTGCGAGGCGCCGGGGGCGAACTCGCGCGTCGTCGTCCCGTTGCGTACGACGACGAGCCGGTCGGCGATGCGGAGCGCCTCGGCCAGGTCCGCGGTGACGACGAGGACCGCGGTGCCCTCGTCGGCCAGCTCGGTGACGATGCGGTGGATCTCCTCCTTGGCGCCGACGTCGACGCCCTGCGTCGGCTCGACGAGGACGAGGACCCTCGGGCGCTCGACCAGCTGGCGGGCGAGCACGACCTTCTGGGCGTTGCCGCCCGACATCGCGCCGATCGGCTGGCGCGGACTGGGGGTGCGGACCGAGAGCCGCGCGATGAGCTGCTCGGCCACCTTCCGCTCGCGGCGGCGGTCCATCCAGGTGCCGCCGTGCGAGAGCAACCCCAGGTGGCCGACCGAGATGTTGAACGCCAGTGACTGGAAGGAGAACATCCCCTGCTGCTTGCGGTCGGCCGGCAGCAGCGCGATCCCGAGCCGCTGCGCCTCCCGCGGGCTGCGGGGCGCGACCGGCCGGCCGTCGAGCCTGATCTCGCCCGAGGATGCCGGGGTCACGCCGTACACCGTCGCGGCGATCTCGGCGGCGCCGGAGCCGACCAGGCCGTAGAGCCCGACGATCTCGCCGGGCCGCAGGACGAGGTCGACGTCGTGGTACTCCCCCGACCGGGTCAGGCCGCGCAGCTCGAGGACCGGGTCCTTCTCGGGGACGTCGCGCGCGGCGGCGTACTCCTGCAGGACGCCGCCGACCATCAGCTCGGCGATCTTGCGGACGTCGAGCTCGTCGATCGGGTAGGTGCCGATCGTGGAGCCGTCGCGCATCACCGTCACCTCGTCGGCGATCCGGAACAGCTCGTCGAGCCGGTGGGAGATGTAGATGACGGAGACCCCGGACTCCGTCAGCCGGCGTACGACGTCGAAGAGCACCTCGATCTCGGCGTCGGTGAGGATCGCCGAGGGCTCGTCGAGGATGAGCAGCCGGGCCTCGTGCGAGAGCGCCTTCGCGATCGAGATCTGCTGTTGGGTGGCGATCGAGAGGTCTCCGACCTTGCGGGTGCTCAGGTCGGGTGAGAGGCCGAGCAGCTCGAGGAGCTCCACGACCCGCTCGTTCTGGGCGGCCCAGTCGATCCGCGGCCCCTTGCGTCGCTCGCGGCCGAGGTAGATGTTCTCGGCGACGGTGAGCTCGGCGAAGAGCTGCGGCTCCTGGTAGACGGTCGCGATGCCGAGCGAGAGCGCGTCGTTGGTCGTCGCGATCTGCACCGGGCGGCCGTCGAACTCGACGTCGCCGGTGTCGGGGCGCACCGCGCCCGACAGGATCTTGATGAGCGTGGACTTGCCCGCGCCGTTCTCGCCGACGAGGGCGTGGACGGTGCCGGGGCGGACGACGAGGTCCGCGCTGCGGATGGCGCGGACCGCGCCGTACCGCTTCGAGATGCCGTGCATCGCCAGCCGGGGCTGCTGCTCCGTCAGCTCGGCCATCGGCCTTCCTCCGGGTTTCGAGGGCGGAGTGGCGCCGGCGTACGACGGCGCCACCCCGCGAGCGGTCAGTAGTTGAACTGGTCGACGTTCTTCTTGGTGATCTCCAGCGGCGGACCGAGGAGCAGCGTCTTCGACGACGCGTCCCAGCTGACGTCCGGGATCTTGGCCTTGAGCTCGTCGGTGGGCTCGAGGCTCTTGCCTGCGGCGAGCTGGCCGCCGGCCCAGGCGGTGAGGTAGCCGAGCTTCTCGACGTCCCACAGGATCGAGCCGGACGAGGCCCCGCTCTCGAGGTAGGGCTTCATCGACTGCGGCGTGCCGAGACCGACGGTGAAGACCTTGCCGATCTTCCCGGCGTCCTTGACCGCCTGCGCGACGCCCGGCGCCGAGGACGTGCACTCGCCGACGAGCCCCTTGAGGTCGGGGTGGGCGTTCATCAGATCGGTGGCCATCTGGGTCGACTTGGCCTGGTCCTCGCCGGCGTACACGATGCCGACGAGCTGGGCGTCGGGGTACTTCTTCGCGGCGTACTTCTTCTGCACCGCGATCCACGAGTTCAGGTTCTCCGCGGTCTCGCCGCAGGAGACGATGGCGTACTTGCCCTTGCCGCCCATCGCCTTCATCAGCTCGTCGGTCAGCGCCTCGCCGATGCCCTCGGTGGACGCCTGGCTCACGAACGCCTCCCGGACGGAGTCGGGCGCGTCGGTGTCGGAGGTCATCACGTGGATGCCGGCGGACTTCGCCTGCTGCAGGACGGGTGCCATCGAGTCGGGGTCGTTGGGCGCGACGACGAGGGTGTCGACCTTCTGCTGGATGTAGGACCGGACGATCTGGGCCTGCTGGGCGGCGTCCGCGGTGGTCGGGCCCTGGTAGAGCCACTTGACGTTGCCGAGGTCCTCCTCGGCCTGCTTGCCGCCGGCGTTCATCGCCTCGAAGTACGGGATGCCCTGGAGCTTGGGCACGAACGCGACGGTGTAGGTGTCGCCGCCGCCTTGGGACGCGCTCGAGCCCGAGCCCTTCTTGCTGCATCCCGTCACCGCGACCGCGGCCACGAGACCGAGGGCGATGAGGGCCGAGGTCTTTCTGGTTCTGCGCATGTTCCTCTCCTGATTCCCCGCGGGCCCGTCCGGCTCCTGTGCCGGCGGACCGTCCTGGTGGGTCCTTCTCCTGCTGATCGAGTTGTGCCGTGCTGCTCGGCGCCCGGTCGCCGTCGTACGTCGTGTGTCGTGTGTCGTGTGTCGTGGTCAGGCCGGCGCGGCCCCTGCGAGGCCGGTGGCGGCAAGGTCGGCGTGGACGAGCTCGGCGAAGCGATCCGCGGCGGCGTCCCAGTCGCCGCCGGGCCGCGGCTCGTGCTCGGCCAGCCGCGTCGAGGCGGCGATCACCCGCCGGATGTCGTCGAGGCCGCCGAGCTCCCCGAGCGCCGCCAGCTGTACGGCGGCGTTGCCGAGCGCCGTCGCCTCGACCGGGCCGCAGCGCACGGGCAACCCGGTGGCGTCGGCGGTGAGCTGCGAGAGCAGCGCGTGGCTCGACCCGCCGCCGACGATCCCGATCGCGGGCGGCGGTGTGCCGGTGACCCGGGCGATGTCCTCGGCGACGCTGCGGTAGCCGAGCGCCAGCGAGTCGATGACGCACCGGGCGACCGCGCCGACGCCGTCGGGCACGGGCTGGCCGGTCGCGCGGCAGTAGTCCCGGATCCGCGCCGGCATGTCGCCGGGCGCGAGGAAGACCTCCGCGTCGGGGTTGACGATGCTCGCCAGCCCCGGCTCCTGGGCGGCCAGCGCCGCGATCTGCGGGTAGTCCAGCTCGACGCCCTCGCTCGCCCACTGCCGGCGGCAGTTCTGCAGGATCCACAGCCCCATCACGTTGCGCAGCAGCCGGATGGTGCCGGCGTACCCGCCCTCGTTGGTGAGGTTGGCCCGCCGCGACCCGTCGGTGACGACCGCGTCGCCGCGCTCCACTCCCACCAGCGACCAGGTGCCCGAGGAGACGAAGAGCTCGCCGGGCTGCCGGAACGGCGTGCCGACCACCGCGCTCGCGGTGTCGTGGGCCGGCGGCACGATGACGCGCGCGCCCGCCAGGGCGCCGGCGTACGAGCTCCGCAGCGGGCCCACGTCCGTGCCGGGGGCGACCACCTCGGGCAGGATGCGGCTCGGGATGCCGAGGCGGTCGAGCACGTCCCACGCCCACGTGCCGGTGCGCATGTCGAGGGCGCCGGTCGTGGAGGCGGCGGTGTACTCGGTCGCGGTGCTGCCCGACAGCAGGTGATGGAAGACGTCCGGCATCATCAGCAGCGAGTCGGCGGCAGCGATCCGGCCGGGATGGTCGCGTACGTCGGAGAACAGCGAAAAGAGCGTGTTGATCGGGATGAGCTGCACCCCGGTCGCGGCGTACAGCTCGGCCGGAGCGACCAGCGTGAGCGCCTGCCGCATCGCCCCGACGTTGCGAGCGTCGCGGTAGCAGGTCGGGGTGTCGACGAGCCGGCCGTCGCGGCCGAACAGGCCGTAGTCGACGCCCCAGGCGTCGACCCCGACGGCGTCGACCGGCGTCTCCCGCGCGTCGAGGAGGGCAAGCCCGTCGCGGACGCCCCGCCACAGGGTGTCGATGTCCCACCGGAGGATGCCGTCCTCGACCCGCGTCGTGTGAGGGAACCGGTGGACCACCTCGAGCTCGAGCCGCTCGCCGTCGAAGGAGACCGCTGCGACGCGGCCGCTCTCGGCGCCGAGGTCGACGGCTGCGACGGTCCGGGCGCTCATGCGCGGTCCCGCCGGATCGGGCGAACGGTGGCGTCGGCCGCCTCGGCGGCGCTGGTGGTCTCCGAGGCCGATGCGACCCGGGTCTCCACCCCGGCGCGGCTCCACTCGGCGACGAAGTCGGACGAGATGCCGGCGTCGGTGTAGAGCGCCGTGACCCGCTCGACCGGCACGAACGGGTGGACGGCGAACCGGGTCGCCTTCGAGGAGTCGAAGAGGCCGTAGACCTCGTTGCAGACGCCGGCGATGAACGACTTGGTGTGCGCCTCGTCGACGCTCACCTCGAGCAGGCCGAGCGTGGTGGAGAGGCCAACCAGCCCGAAGAAGCCCTTGTCGATCCGGCCGCGCCCGGCCAGCAGGTCACCGATCGGGCCGACCATCGACTCCGAGGAGCGGCGCAGGATGCCGCCGGGCATCAGCACCATCGCGGTGCTCTCCTGCATGAAGAGCTGGGCCGTGCGCAGGCCGTTGGTGACGACGACCAGGTTGCGCCGGTCCAGCAGCTCGCGGGCGAGGTGGTAGCCGGTCGTCGAGGAGTCCAGCGCGATCACGTCGCCGTTGACGACCAGCGGCGCGACGGCTCGCGCGATGGCCTGCTTGGCCTCGACGCCGTGGCGCACCCGCATCCCCCAGGCGCCCTCGTCGGCGTTGCCGGCGCTGACGGCGCCGCCGCGGATCCGCCGGAGCAGCGAGCGCCGCTCGAGGGCGTCGAGGTCCTTGCGGACCGTGACGGCCGAGACGCCGAACCTGCTTGCCAGCTCGTTGACCTGGACGCGGCCCGCTGACTCCAGCGCGAGGAGGATCGCCTGCTCCCGTTCGAACTCGTCGAGACCGGCCATCGCACCTCCCACGCACGTTCCGTTCACACGACTGGGCCCGTACGTTTCCACCGCGTTACGGGTGCTGTGAAACGTGTCACTCCGCAACCCGGATGGTCAAGGGATCGAAAAGAAGCGGAAGATCTCCGCTTTCGAACCGCTGCGTTCCGGGCTTCGGCAGCGGCCCCGGGGCGATGCCTTAGGGTCTGGTCCGTGCTCCAGCAGTCGCCCGGCCCGCTCTCCCGGCGTACGGCGCTCGGCCTCACCGGCCTGGCCGCCGCGACTGGGCTGGCCGGCTGCTCGGTGGAGTCGACCGTGGACTCGCTGAAGGCGCCGACGCCGTCGACGCCGGCGGCGCCTGGCAATGCCGACCTGAGGCTCGCGTCGCGGGTCGCGTCGGCGTTCCTGTCCGCCGACGACCTCGCCCCGCCTCCGTTCACGAAGCTGCGCAAACGGCAGCTCCGGCGCTACCCCGACACCAAGGCCGCGACCCTCCAGTCGGGGAAGCAGCGCTGGCAGCCGCTCGAGAAGGGGCTCGTCGCCACCTTCGAGGACGCCGCGGTCACCGCGCGGGACGCCGACCTTGTGCGGCTGTTCGCCTCGATGGCCGCCGCCCAGCGCCAGCTGCTCCGCGCCCGGGGGCTTGCATGAGCGGGATCTCCGCGCTGCAGAGGGCACTCGCCTCAGAGCACGCGGCCGTCTACCTCTACGGCGTCCTCGGCGGGCGTACGTCGCGCGGCGACCAGCCCGACCTGGCGGCGTCCCTCCAGGCGGCGTACGACGACCACGTCGCCGCGCGGGACGCGCTGGTCGAGCACGTGGTGGCCGCCGGCGCGGACCCGGTCGGCTCGGCGGCGGCGTACGACCTGCCGCACGGCATCGACTCCGCCGCGGGCGTGCGCCGCGCCGCGCTGGCGATCGAGCGCAGCTGCGCGGCGACCTATCTCGACGCGGTGCCCGCGGTCGCCGGTGAGCTCCGGCGGTTCCTCGTCACGGCCCTGGGCGACGCCGCCGTGCGCGAGCTGTCGTTCGGCGGAGGTCCCGAGACCTTTCCCGGCACGAAGGGGTAGAACGACCCGGGACAAGGGCGGGCGGCGCAGGTTAGAAACGAGGCCGAAAAAGAATGGGCCCGCGAGCCGCCCGGTGCGGGGAACTCCCGAGATGTTCCCCGAAACCGGGTCGGCTCGCGGGCTGGAAGGCCTGGACACGAGGCCGTTGCTGAGAACTCCGCCTCGAAAGTGGGGACCGACGGGGTTCGTTCTCGTGCATAAGTCTGCAACGGGCCGTTCCAGGGGCGCCAGCGAAACGCTGGCTCATGGTTGTGCATTGCATAAACCTGCATTCCAGCCCCTGCTGGGGTGCCGGTCTCAGCCCCAGGCGCGCACGATCCCGAGGACGTCGGCGAGGCGGTGGGCGACCGCGTCCGGGATGCCCTCGGAGTGGCCGACCTGCTCGGCCGGGATGTTGCTGTGCGGGACGTGGATCGCGCGCAGGCCGGCGTGCTGGGACCCCCAGACGTCGTCGAAGAGCCGGTCGCCGACGTAGACGCAGCGCGACGGATCGGTGGCGCCCACCGCGTCCATCGCCGCCCGGAACGCCTTCTCCGAGGGCTTCGTCCACGGCACCTCCGAGGTGTAGACGTCACCGTCGATGAGGTGCTCGACGCCGTCGCGGGCGAAGAAGCCGCGGTGCCACTCGCGCGGCCAGATGGTGTTGGACAGCACGCCGACCCTGACGCCGTCGGCCCGCAGCGCCTCCCACATCGGCCGCACGTCGGCGTCGGTCTCGGTGTGGGGCACCCAGAACTCGTAGTAGGCGGTGAGCAGGTCGGGATCGTGCTCCAGCCCGGCCTCGGTGAACAGGTCGCCGATCGTGGCGCTCTCCTGGTGGTCGCGTGAGCGCCCCCAGACGGCGGCGCCGGCCTCGTGGAGGCGGGCGGCGTTGACCGGATGGTCGTCGTCGCAGGCGCCCCTCACCGCCTCGGCGAGGGCCAGCGACTCCGCATGGAAGTCCACGTCGTGCCAGCGGGTGAGGGTGCCGCCCCAGTCGAAGATGACCGCGTCGATCGCCATGCCCGCGACCCTAGGCCACGCCGCCGACAGACGCGCACCGGATTCACATGTGGCCGGTGTCGAGGTAGGAGAGGTGCCAGGAGAACGCCTCGTCGAGGAGGTGCGGGGTGTGCAGGCCGTGCGGGTGGGCCTTCTGCGCGCGCTGGAAGTAGTCCTCGAGCCGGTCCCGGAAGTCCGGGTGGGCACAGTGGTCGATGATCCGGCGTGCCCGGGCCCGCGGCGAGAGCCCGCGGAGGTCGGCGAGGCCCTGCTCGGTGATGAGGACCTGGACGTCGTGCTCGGTGTGGTCGACGTGGCTGGCGAACGGCACGATCGCGGAGATCGCGCCGTTGCGGGCGGTCGAGGGCGAGACGAAGAAGTTGAGGTAGGCGTTGCGGGCGAAGTCGCCGCTGCCGCCGATGCCGTTCATGATCGAGCTGCCGGCGACATGGGTCGAATTGACGTTGCCGTAGATGTCGGCCTCGATCATCCCGTTGATCGCGATGATGCCGAGCCGGCGTACGACCTCGGGGTGGTTGGAGATCTCCTGGCTGCGCAGCAGGATCCGGCCCTTGTAGTCGTTGACGTTCTCGTTGAACCGGCGTACGCCGTCGGGCGACAGCCCGAACGAGGTGGCCGAGACCCCGGTCAGCTTGCCCGCGTCGAGGAGGTCGAGGAGACCGTCCTGGATGGTCTCGGTGTAGGACGTCATCTGCTCGAACTCGCTCTGCCGCAGCCCGTCCATGACGGCGTTCGCCACGTTCCCGACGCCCGACTGCAGCGGCAGGAGGTTCTTCGGCATCCGGCCGCGACGGATCTCGTGGCGGAGGAAGTCGACGAGCTGCTCGGCCATCGCCCGGCTGTGGTCGTCGATCGGCGCCAGCGGGCTGTTGCGGTCGGGGTGGTCGGTCTCGACGACGGCGACCACCTTGGCAGGGTCGACCCGGAGATAGGGGTCGCCGATCCGCTGCAGCGGCGAGGTGAGCTGGATCGGCGCACGCTGCGGAGGCAGCCGGGTGCCGTAGTAGACGTCGTGGAAGCCCTCGAACTCGCGCGGCTGCCAGCTGTTGACCTCGAGGATCACCCGCTCGGCGTGCTCGAGCCAGGTCTTGTTGTTGCCGACGCTGCTGCTCGGGACGAGCAGCCCGTTGGGCAGCACCGCCGCGACCTCGACGACCGCGACGTCGAGGTCGCCGTAGAACCCGAACCAGGTGTGCTGCGCGGCGTGGGACAGGTGGACGTCGACGTACTCGACCTCGCCGTCGTTGATCTGGCGGCGCAGGGTGGGGTCGGACTGGTACGGGATCCGCTTGCTGACCCCGTGGGAGCCGGCCAGGACGCCATCGAGGTCCGGAGCGGTCGACGCGCCGGACCAGACCTGGACACGGAAGGCCTCGCCGCGCGCGTACGACGAGGTCATCTCGACCGCCAGCGCGCTCGGCACCGCCTTCGGGTAGCCGGCACCGGTGAAGCCGCTGATCCCGACCGTGTTGCCCGGCGAGATGAACGTGACGGCCTCCTCGGCCGTCATCACCCGCTGCGCGAGGACGCGGTCGAGGATCCGCCCGGAGGTCATGCGCGGACGATAGCGCCGATGCTGCTCACGGCGTCGGCGAGCGGCACGTCGGTGCGGTCGCCGGTGCGGCGGTCCTTCACCTCGACGTTGCCGTCGACGAGGCCGCGTCCGACCGTGACGATCGTCGGGACGCCGATCAGCTCGGCATCCTTGAACTTCACGCCGGGGCTGACCTTCTCGCGGTCGTCGTAGAGCACCTCGATGCCCGCGGCGACGAGGTCGTCGGCGAGCCTCGCGGCCGCCTCGAAGACGGCTTGGTCCTTGCCGGTCGCCACGAGGTGGACGTCGTACGGCGCCACGTCGCGCGGCCAGCACAGGCCGATGTCGTCCAGCGTGCCCTCGGCGATCGCCGCCACCGCCCGGGTGACACCGAGGCCGTAGGAGCCCATGGTGACGGTCACGAGCTTGCCGTTCTCGTCGAGGACCTGCAGGCCGAAGGTGTCGGCGTACTTGCGGCCGAGCTGGAAGACGTGGGCCATCTCGATCCCGCGGGCGGTCTCGAGGACGCCGTCGCCGTTGGGGCAGGGGTCGCCCGGCCACACCTCGGCTGCCTCGATGGTGCCGTCGCCCGTGAAGTCGCGGCCGGCGACGAGGTCGAGGACGTGCCTTCCGGGCTCGTCGGCGCCGGTGACCCAGCGGGTGCCCTCGACGATGCGCGGGTCGAGGAGGAAGCGGATCTTCGACTCGCTGGTCTCCCCGAGCGCACCGGGCCCGATGTAGCCCTTCGCGAGCATCGGGTAGCGGGCGAAGTCCTGCTCGGTGAACGGGGCGAACTCGGCCGGGTAGACCGCCGCCTCGAGCCGCTTCTCGTCGATCTCGCGGTCGCCGGGGACGCCGATCGCGAGCGGCTCAGTGGTGCCGTCGGGGTGGGTGAGCATGAAGACGACGTTCTTGAGGGTGTCGCTCGCGTGCCAGGGGCGGTCCTCGCGCGGGAAGGCCGCGTTGAGGTGGTCGACGAGGGTCTCGATCGTCGGGGTGTCGGGGGTGTTCTCGGCGTGGGCGGCCGGGGCGTCGTCGTACGGGACGGGGTCGGGGGCCGGGATCCTGACCGCCTCGACGTTGGCGGCGTAGCCGCAGGCCCTGCACTCGACGTAGGTGTCCTCGCCGATCGGCGACTTGGCGAGGAACTCCTCCGACTTGGAGCCGCCCATCGCACCGGCGTGGGCGTAGACGATGACGTACTCGAAGCCGAGCTTGTCGAAGATCCGGACGTAGGCGTCGCGATGGGCCTGGTAGCTCTTGTCGAGGCCGTCGTCGGTGTAGTCGAAGGAGTAGGAGTCCTTCATGATGAACTCGCGGCCGCGCAGCAGCCCGGCGCGGGGGCGGGCCTCGTCGCGGTACTTGTTCTGGATCTGGTAGATCGACAGCGGCAGGTCCTTGTAGGAGCCGTAGAGGTCCTTCACGAGGAGGGTGAACATCTCCTCGTGCGTCGGGCCGAGGAGGTAGTCGGCGTCCTTGCGGTCCTTGAGCCGGAAGATGCCGTCGCCGTACTCCGTCCAGCGGCCGGTCGCCTCGTAGGGCTCGCGCGGCAGCAGCACCGGGAAGGAGACCTCCTGGGCGCCGATCGCGGCCATCTCCTCGCGGACGATCCCCTCGACCTTGCGCAGGACCCGCAGGCCCAGCGGCAGCCAGGTGTAGATGCCCGGAGCGGCACGGCGGATGTAGCCCGCGCGGACGAGCAGCCGGTGGCTGGCGACCTCGGCGTCGGCCGGGTCCTCGCGCAGGGTCCGGAGGAACAGGGTCGACATCCGGGCGAGCTGTGCGGTCATGGGAGAAGGTTACGGCGGGCCCCGGACGGCCCGCGAACCAGATGCGGATTCAGGACACGGCTCAGAACATGACTGTCGAGAACCGACTCGTCTCGACGAAGCCGGCCCGCTCGTAGGCCCGCCGGGCGGGGGCGTTCCACTCGTTGACGTAGAGCGAGACGGCGGGTGCGATCTCCCGTCGTACGATCTCGGCGACCGCGGCCATGCCGCTCGCCGCGAGCCCCTGGCCGCGGCGGTCCGGCGGGACGAAGACGCCCTGGATCTGCGCGGCGGACGGCGTGGCACAGGCGACCTCGGCCTTGAACACCAGCTCGCCGTCGTCGAAGCGGGCGAACGACCAGCCGCGGGAGATCAGCTGCATCACGCGGGCGCGGTAGAGGTCGCTGCCGCCTCCCCACTCGGGCGAGACGCCGACCTCCTCGGTGTACATCGCCACGCAGGCCGGGTAGAGGAGCTCGAGGTCCTCCCGGGTCGTACGGCGTACGCACGGATCGGGGTCGACCTGGCTGGCCAGCTGCTGCTCCAGGTGGGGCTGCTCCCAGCGGATGTCGCGCGGCCGTCCCCAGGAGGAGCCGACGACGTCCCAGAACGCGCGCACCGGACCCTGCGGGCCGACGATCGTCGAGACCGTCCGGCCGCGGCCCAGCGCCCGCTCGCCGAACGCGACGGCGTCCTCCCGGTCGGCCTGCACCGGCACCAGGTTGGCGCCGACGTGGCAGGCCGCGACCAGCTCACCGCCGTCCCAGCGTCCCCACATCTCCCCGCCCAGCCAGCGCGGCTCGAGGCTGGTCGTGCGGGCGCGGTACTCGGCGAAGACGTTGACGACCGGATCGCGTGCGGTGAGCTCCAGGAAGGCCGGGAGATCGGCGGCGTTCAGCGGCCGGATCCCCTGGCGCGTCGTGAGCATGGGACGAGCCTACGGTGTCGGCGCGGCGGCCGGACGTGCATGTTCGTCAAGGGATGCAGCCGGGTGCGCACTCCCCTGGCGGAGTTCCGCGTGGGGAGTGCGCGTTCGCCTGCATACCTTGACGAATGGCCGCCCCGCGGAGCGGCTCAGGAGACGCTGACCTCGGCGGCGGCGCCCTCGGTGGGCTCCATGCCCTCGGCGATCTTCAACGCCTCCTCGATGAGCGTCTCGACGATGGCCGACTCGGGCACGGTCTTGATGACCTCGCCCTTGACGAAGATCTGGCCCTTGCCGTTGCCGGAGGCGACACCGAGGTCGGCCTCGCGGGCCTCGCCCGGGCCGTTGACGACGCAGCCCATGACTGCCACGCGGAGCGGTACCTCGAGGCCGTCGAGACCGGCGGTCACCTCGTTGGCGAGCTTGTAGACGTCGACCTGGGCCCGGCCGCAGGACGGGCAGGAGACGATCTCGAGGCGGCGTGGCCGCAGGTTGAGCGACTCCAGGATCTGCAGGCCGACCTTGACCTCCTCGACCGGCGGCGCCGAGAGCGAGACCCGGATGGTGTCGCCGATGCCCCGCGAGAGCAGTGCGCCGAAGGCGGTGGCGGACTTGATCGTGCCCTGGAAGGCCGGACCGGCCTCGGTGACACCGAGGTGGAGCGGCCAGTCGCCCTTCTCGGCGAGCAGCTCGTAGGCCCGCACCATCACGACCGGGTCGTTGTGCTTGACCGAGATCTTGAAGTCGTGGAAGTCGTGCTCCTCGAAGAGCGAGGCCTCCCAGATGGCCGACTCGACCAGCGCCTCGGGGGTGGCCTTGCCGTACTTCTCCATCAGCCGCTTGTCGAGCGAGCCGGCGTTGACGCCGATCCGGATCGCGGTGCCGTGGTCCTTCGCGGCCTGCGCGATCTCCTTGACCTGGTCGTCGAACCTCTTGATGTTGCCCGGGTTGACCCGGACCGCCGCGCAGCCCGCCTCGATCGCCTGGAAGACGTACTTCGGCTGGAAGTGGATGTCGGCGATGACCGGGATCTGCGACTTCTGCGCGATCGCCGGGAGCGCGTCGGCGTCGTCCTGGCTCGGGCAGGCCACCCGGACGATGTCACAGCCCGCGGCGGTCAGCTCGGCGATCTGCTGCAGGGTGCTGTTGACGTCGGCGGTGAGCGTCGTCGTCATCGACTGCACCGAGATCGGGTGGTCGCTGCCGACCCCGACGGTCCCGACCTGGATCTGGCGCGTCGGACGACGCGGGGCCAGGACGGGCGGCGGCGCAGCGGGCATCCCCAAGGAGATCGCAGTCATGCTTGCAGGTTAGTCCTCTCAGTTGGACGACAGGTGAATCGGTACGACGAGGTCGGCATAGATGAGGATCACGCTCACGACCAGGATCACCGCTGCCATGGCGTAGGTGACCGGCAGCAGCTTGGCGGCGTCGACGCCGCCCGGGTCCGGCCGCCCGCGCAGCCGGGCGAGGCGCCGGCGTACGACCTCGTAGAGCGTGGTCGCGATCTGGCCCCCGTCGAACGGCGGCAGCGGGACGAGGTTGAGCAGGCCGAGGAAGAGGTTGAGCCCGGCCAGGATGAGCAGGATCGAGAAGAACCGCGCGGCGAGTGGGGCCTCGTGCTCGGAGGCCAGCTCTCCGGCGACCCGGCCGGCGCCGACGACGCTCTGCGGGCCGTTGGGGTCGCGCTCCTCGAGGCCGACCGCGGCCCGGGCGACGTGGTAGACCTTCGGCGGCAGCGAGCCGATCGCCTTCAGCGTGGCCCAGGTGCCGTCGACCATGGTGCTGACGACGTAGCCCGGCCCCTGCCGCTCCCGCTCGGTGGTCGGCGAGATCCCGAGATAGCCCGCCCTCACCGACTTCTCCGAGTCGTCGAGCGAGGGCAGCGTGTTGACGACGGTGTTGGCGTGGAGGGTGAGCTCCTTGCCGTCGCGTACGACGCCGAGCGTCGCCGAGGCGTCCTCGTTGGCGCGGATCGCCGACTGCAGCTCGTCGTACGACGAGATCCGGCGGCCGTTGAAGGAGACGATCCGGTCCCCGGGCTTCAGCCCCATCGCGTGGGCCGGCGACTCCGGGTCCTTGCTGGTGCAGGAGCCGGCGTCCTCGCCGCTGTGGACGACCTTGACGCATTTATAGACCGCGCCGACGGACGTCTGCGGGACGTTGACGCCGTAGCCCATGAAGACGATCGCGAAGAGGACGAAGGCGAGGACCAGGTTGATGGTCACGCCCGAGCCCATCACGACGATCCGCTTCCACCACGGCAGCTTGTAGAAGAGCCGGTCGTGGTCGTGCGGGCCGACGTGCTCGTACTCGGCGCTGCGGGCGTCGTCGACGAGCTGGGCGAACATGCCGGTGTTGCGGCTGCGGACCTTCGAGGGGTCCTCGCCCTTGCCGGGCGGGATCATCCCGACGAGCTTGACGTAGCCGCCGAGCGGGATCGCCTTGACGCCGTACTCGGTCTCGCCCTTGCGCTTGGACCACAGCGTCCGGCCGAAGCCGATGAAGTACTGCGTGACCTTGACGTCGTAGAGCTTGCCGGGGATCAGGTGGCCGAGCTCGTGCAGCCCGACCGAGACAGCGACCCCGATCACGAACATCACGACGCCGAGGAGGTAGAGCAGGGCGGTCATGCAGTGGTCTCCAGCAGTCGGGTCGTCTCCTCGCGCGCCCACGCGTCGGCGGCGAGCACGTCCTCGACGGTGAGGTCGTGCGCGGCAGAGCCTACGTCCCGGGCCCCAACGTGGCGGTCGACCACGGCCGCGACGGTGTCGACGATCCCGGTGAACGGCAGCCGCCCGTCGTGGAAGGCGTCGACGCAGACCTCGTTGGCGGCGTTGTAGACGGCCGGGTAGGTCGCTCCCCGCTCCCCCACCAGCCGGGCGAGGCGTACGGCGGGGAAGGCCTCGTCGTCCAGCGGCTCGAAGCGCCAGTCGGAGGCCTTCGACCAGTCGATCGGCGTCTCCGCGTCGGGGATCCGGTCGGGCCAGGCGAGCCCCATCGCGATCGGGACCATCATCGTCGGCAGTCCGAGCTGGGCGACGACGGCGCCGTCGTGGAACTCGACCATCGAGTGGATGTACTGCTGCGGGTGCACCACCACGTCGATCCGGTCGAAGGGGAGATCGAAGAGCAGGTGCGCCTCGATCACCTCGAGCCCCTTGTTGACCAGGGTCGCCGAGTTGGTCGTGATCACCCGGCCCATCGCGAAGTTGGGGTGGGCGAGCGCCTCGGCGGGGGTGACCCCGTCGAGCTCCGCGCGGGTCCGCCCGCGGAACGGCCCGCCGCTGGCGGTCACGACCAGCCGGCGTACCTCTGCAGAGCCTCCGGCGCGCAGGCTCTGCGCGATCGCGCTGTGCTCGGAGTCGACCGGCACGATCTGGCCGGGCTTGGCCACCCGAGTGACGATCGGGCCGCCGATGATGAGGGACTCCTTGTTGGCGAGCGCCAGCGTGTTGCCGGCCTCGAGGGCCGCGAGGGTCGGCCGCAGGCCGACGGCGCCGGTGATGCCGTTGAGCACGACGTCGGCCGGCTGTCCTGCGGCCTCGACGGAGGCGGCCTCCCCCAGCCCGGAGAACGCCGGCCGGAACTCCGCGACCTGCTGCTCGAAGAGCCGCTGGTTGGAGCCTCCAGCGGTCAGCCCGACCACCCGGAAGCGGCCCGGGTTGCGGCGTACGAGCTCGAGGGCCTGGGTGCCGATCGAGCCGGTCGACCCGAGGATCACGACGTCTCTCACGGCCCCATCCTCCCAGTTGGGGTGGGGCCGGTGCGCGGCGCGTCCCGCGGGTCCTAGTCTTGCCGCATGACCGAGATCGTCGGCGGGCCGTCCCTCCCCCAGCAGCGCAACCTCGTCACCGAGATCCCGGGCCCCGCGTCCCGGGCGGTGCTCGAGCGCAAGAAGACGTACGTCGCCGACGGCGTCGGGACGACGCTGCCCGTGTTCGTGACCGCGGCCGGCGGCGGCGTGCTTCTCGACGCCGACGGCAACAGCCTCATCGACCTCGGCTCCGGCATCGCCGTGACCACCGTCGGCAACGCGGCGGAGAAGGTCGTCGAGCGGGCCAAGGCGCAGCTCGACGCGTTCACCCACACCTGCTTCATGGTGACGCCGTACGACGGCTACGTGGACGTCTGCGAGGCGCTCGCCGAGCTCACCCCCGGCGACCACCCGAAGAAGTCGGCGCTGTTCAACTCCGGTGCCGAGGCGGTCGAGAACGCCGTGAAGATCGCCCGCGTCCACACCGGCCGCGACGCGGTCGTCGTCTTCGACCACGCCTACCACGGGCGCACGAACCTCACGATGGCGATGACCGCCAAGCAGATGCCCTACAAGCACGGCTTCGGGCCGTTCGCGGGCGAGGTCTACCGCGCCCCGATGTCGTACCCGCTCCACGACGGCGGACTCTCCGGCGCCGAGGCGGCGGCCCGCGCGATCGACGTCATCGAGAAGCAGGTCGGCGGCGACCAGGTCGCCTGCGTCGTCATCGAGCCGATCCAGGGCGAGGGCGGCTTCATCGTCCCGGCCGACGGCTTCCTGCCCGCCGTCGCCGAGTGGTGCCGCGCGAACGGCGTCGTCTTCGTCGCCGACGAGATCCAGGCCGGCTTCTGCCGAACCGGCGACTGGTTCGCCGTCGACCACGAGGGCGTCGTCCCCGACCTGGTCACCACCGCCAAGGGCATCGCGGGCGGCCTCCCGCTCGCCGCCGTCACCGGCCACGCCGAGATCATGGACGCCGTCCACGGCGGCGGCCTCGGCGGGACGTACGGCGGCAACCCGGTCGCCTGCGCCGCGGCCCTCGGCTCGATCGAGGAGATGCGCACCCACGACCTCGCCGCCCGCGCCCGAGAGATCGGCGCGATCATGCAGACCCGGCTCGACAAGCTGAGGGCCGACTACGACGTCATCGCCGAGGTCCGCGGCCGTGGCGCGATGATGGCGATCGAGCTCTGTGTCCCGGGCACCACCCAGCCCGACGCCGCGCGTACGGCGGCCGTCGCGGCCTACTGCCACAGCCGGGGCGTCGTCGTCCTCACCTGCGGCACCTGGGGCAACGTCTTCCGCTTCCTCCCGCCGCTCTCGATCGGCGACGACCTCCTCGAGGAGGCCTTCGACGTGGTTGCGGAGGCCTTCGCCGCGACCGCCTGACCGTCGAGTCGGGGGTTGTGGCCCGTCGAGTCAGGGGTTGTGGCTCGTTCAGTCGGGGGTTGCGGCCCCGGTCAGGGGTGCACGACGAGGTACTGCCGGCCGTCAGCGAGCTCCCTGACGATGTCCAGGTGCCCGGCGTGCGTAGCGGTCTCGGTGAGCACGTGCACCAGTACGTCCGCCAGGTCGCGCGGCGCCCCGGGCCAGCTCGAGCCGGCCTCCCAGGCGATCGGCGCATCCGGCGCGCGCAAGGCGATGATCTCGTCCGAGCGGGCGGCCTCCTCGCGATAGGCGGCCGCCACGTCGTCGTACGACACCGGAGCGGCCTGCCGCCAGCCGGTGCCGTCACCAGCGGCGAACGCCACGGCCTCGGGCTCGCCGGCCACGACGGCCCGGAACCAGTAGCGCTCGACGTCGACGGTCAGGTGCCGGACCAGGTCGAGCGGCGTCCAGCCGGAGGCGACGTACGACGTGTTCAGGGCCTCCTCGTCGAGCCCGGCGAGCGCGTCGAGCACGTGTGCGCGCTTCCAGGCCAGGCTCTCGAGCAGGAACGGGTGGTGGGCGGTCATCGCGTCCTCCTGGGTCGGTGTCGGAGGTACGTCGGAGCCGGAACCCCCGACTCGACACGCCACAACCCGCGACTCGAGCGGTCAGAACTGGCGACTCAATGGGAGACGGACTCGCCGCCCGAGAGCCGCTGCGCCAACCAGATGGGGACCGCCGAGAGCAGCACGAGGACCGCGGCGACCACGTTGACGACCGGCGCCGAGTTGGGCCGG
This sequence comes from Nocardioides asiaticus, assembly GCF_040049175.1. Classification (NCBI taxonomy): domain Bacteria; kingdom Bacillati; phylum Actinomycetota; class Actinomycetes; order Propionibacteriales; family Nocardioidaceae; genus Nocardioides; species Nocardioides asiaticus. The sequence continues at coordinate 375,488 of NZ_JBDZDM010000001.1, forward strand.
AAGTAGTTGTTGAAGATCCACAGCGGCAGCGTCTGGTGGGCGTTGTCGGCGGTGAAGGTGGTCACGACGATCTCGTCGAAGGAGAGCCCGAAGGAGAGCAATGCGCCGGCGAGCAGCGCCGAGCGCAGCATCGGGAAGGTGACCAGCCGGAACGTCGTGAACGGTCCCGCCCCGAGGTCGGCGGAGGCCTGCTCGTAGCCGCTCCCGAGCCGCGCGAAGCGCGCCTGCACGTTGTTGAAGACGGTGACGATGCAGAACGTCGCGTGCGCGACCACGAGCGTGAAGAGCGAGAGCTGCACGCCGAGGATGGTGCGGAACGCGTTCTGCAGTGCCAGGCCGGTCACGATCCCGGGCAGCGCGATCGGCAGGATGATGAGCAGCGAGATCACGTTGCGGCCGAAGAAGCGGGTGCGCCGCAGCCCCATCGCCGCGAGCGTCCCCAGGACGAGCGCGATCACCGTGGCGAGGACGGCGACCTCGACGCTGTGCCACAGCGCCTGGCGTACGCCGGAGCTGTGCCACGCCTGGCCCCACCAGTGCAGCGTCAGCCCCGACGGCGGCCACGCGAACGTCTTCGCGGTGTTGAAGGAGTTGAGCAGCACCAGCAGCAGCGGCACGTAGACCACGACCAGCACGACGACCGTCGTCGCGAGCAGCAGCCGGCGCAGACCGGGTGAGAGCGTCACAGGTTCTCCAGAGCTCCCGTACGCCGCACCGCGGCGAGATAGAGCAACATGACGACGACCGGGACGGTCGCGACCGCCGCGGCGAACGGCAGGTTGTTGGCGGTCCCCTGGTTGTCGTAGACGACGTTGCCGAGGAGCTGCGAGGTCCCGCCGACGATCCGGACGGCGATGTAGTCGCCCAGCGTCAGCGAGAACGTGAAGATCGACCCCGCGACGACGGCCGGGAAGACGACCGGGAGGACCACCCGCCGCAGCGTCGTCCACGAGCCTGCGCCGAGATCCGCCGATGCCTCGAGCAGGCTCCCCGGAAGGCGCTCCAGGCCGGCGTACACCGGCAGGATCATGTAGGGCAGCCACAGGTAGGCCAGCGTGACGGTCGTGGCGACCAGCCCGTAGCCCGGCGTGCCTGCGCCGAACGGCGACGCGATCCAGGACAGCAGCCCGTCGGAGGCGAAGATGCCGCGCCAGGCGTACGCCTTGACGAGGTACGACGCCCACAGCGGCATCAGGACGGCGATGACGAGCCAGCGCTGCGCCCGCGGCGAGGCCACCTTCGCCATGTAGAGCCCGATAGGCACGGCCAGCGCGGCATCGACGACCGTGACGACCAGCGCGATCCCCAGCGTCCGCAGCGCGATGGTGCGGTAGACAGGGATGGTCAGCAGGTCGTGGAAGTTCTCCGTCGTCCACACCTTCACGATGTCGCCGGTGAAGTCGTCCTGCATCCACAGCGACGTCATGAAGAGCGTCGCGAGCGCCGCGAGGTAGGCCACCCCCAGCCACAGCATCGGTGGCGTGAGGAGGAGGCCCGCCCGCAGCGCGTCGCGACGTCCGGCCGACGACAGGGTCACGTCTCAGCCCTTGATCTCGGTCCAGGCCTGCGTCCAGTCGCCGTAGTCGGTGCACTCCACGTCGGTACGCCCGTCGAGGCACTGGCTGATCGGCGTGGTCCAGTACCAGATCCTGTCGGCGTACGACGCGTCGGTGACGTGGTAGTCGGCGCAGAACTTCTTGCCCGTGATCGCGCAGGCCTTGCCGTTCGCCGGCGCCTCGCCGAAGTACTGCGCGACGGCGGCCTGCGCCTTCGGTGAGGTGATGTAGTCCATCCACGCGTAGGCGCAGTTGGGGTGCTTCGCCTGCGAGGAGATCATCCAGGTGTCCGACCAGCCGGTCGAGCCCTCCTTCGGCAGGATCGCGTCGACGGGCACCTTCTCGCCCTGGGCGACCTGCTTGATGACCTCCCAGGTGGTGCCGATGACCGAGTCGCCGGACTGGAAGGACTCGACCTCCTTGAGGTAGTCCGACCAGTACTCGCTGACGTTCTCCTTCTGCTTCTTGAGCAGGTCGACGGCGGCGTCGAGCTGGTCCTGGTCGAGCGCGTACGGGTTCTTGATCCCGAGGTCCGGCTGGGTCTTCATCAGGTAGAGCGCGGCGTCGGCGATGTAGATCGGCGAGTCGTACGCCGTGACCTTGCCCTGGTACTTCGACGCGTCGTCGAAGACCGCGCCCCAGCTGGTCGGGGCGGGCTTGACGACGTTCTTGTTGTACATCAGCAGGTTCGCGCCCCACCCGTGCGGGACGCCGTACATCTGCCCGTCCACGGAGTTCCAGTCGCGGTCCTTGAGGAACGGCTCGATGTCCTTGTAGTTCTTCAACAGGTCGGTGTTGACCGGCGCGACGTCCCCGGACGCGATGAGCCGCAGCGAGGCGTCCCCGGAGGCCGACACGACGTCGTACTGGCCGGTCTTCATCAGCTGCACGGCCTCGTCGGAGGTGCCGAAGTACTTCACGTTCGCCTGGCAGCCGGTCTGCTTCTCGAACGGCGTCACCCAGTCGACGGTCTTGTCGTTGGAGCCGTCCTCGGCATAGCCCGGCCAGGCCAGGATGTCGACGGACCCCTCGTTCTTCCCGAGCGACTTCGCCATCGGCACGTCCGGCGGGGTGAACCCCTTCGTGCCGGGCGTGCTCGTGCCCGAGTCTCCCCCGCTGCTGCCGCACCCGCTCAGCGCGAGTACGCCGGCCGCCACCACGGCACCCAGCCGGGCGATCGAACTCCTCATCATTCCTCCATCTCCGGGAGCCCGAGCGCTCCCTGCGAATCCGTGGGCGGACCTGCGTCAGTGCCGGCGAGCGACGCCAGCTGCTCGCGGCGCCAGACGACGGCGACCCGGGTGCCGCGCCGCTCCAGCGCGGCGTCGGCGGTCTCCGTGTTGGGGTGGGACGCGGTGAGCGTCGGGCCGGCGTCGAGCTCGACGACGGTGTGGGTGCTGGCGCCGAGGTAGACGACCTCGCGTACGACGCCGGCGGCCGCCGTCTCCCCGTCGCCGGGTGCCGCGTCCTCGGCCGCGAGCCGGAGCCGCTCGGGGCGGATCACGAAGGTGCCCGCCTCCCCCACCAGCTTCTCGGCCGCGTCGCCTTCGATCAGGTTGGAGGTGCCGACGAAGCCGGCCACGAACGCGCTCGCGGGCTGTTCGTAGAGCTCCCGCGGAGTGGCGAGCTGCTCGATGCGGCCGTCGCGGAAGACCGCGATCCGGTCGCTCATCGTGAGCGCCTCCTCCTGGTCGTGGGTGACGAACACGAAGGTGATGCCGACCTCGCGCTGGATCTGCTTCAGCTCGAGCTGCATCTGCTTGCGCAGCTGCAGGTCGAGGGCGCCGAGCGGCTCGTCGAGGAGCAGCACCCGCGGCCGGTTGACCAGGGCCCGGGCCAGCGCGACCCGCTGCCGCTGGCCGCCGGAGAGCTGGTGCGGCCGCCGGTCGCCGTACCCCTCGAGGCGGACGGTCGCGAGCGCCTCCTCAGCCCGCTCCCGCCGCTCCGCCTTCGGCACCTTCTTGACCCGCAGGCCGTACTCGACGTTCTGGCGTACGGAGAGGTGCGGGAAGATCGCATAGTCCTGGAAGACCGTGTTGACGTCCCGCTTGTGGGCCGGCCGCCGGGTCACGTCCTCGCCGGCCAGCTCGATCACCCCGGCGGTGGGCTGCTCGAAGCCGGCGACGAGCCGGAGGACGGTGGTCTTGCCGGAGCCGGACGGGCCGAGCATCGAGAAGAACTCGCCGTCGGCGATCTCCAGGTCGAGGCCGTCGACGGCGCGCACCTCGCCGTAGTGCTTGCTCAATCCGGTGAGCGCGATGGCGGCGGACATGCGCGGCAAGTTAGCCGACCCCCGGTTCGGATTCATCGGTGGCAGGGTCACGAAACGGCGAATTTCGATGTCGGAAACGTCTCTACTCGCCGTAGTAGGACATCACATGCTTGATCCGGGTGTAGTCCTCGAAGCCGTAGACCGACAGGTCCTTGCCGTAGCCGGAGTGCTTGAACCCGCCGTGCGGCATCTCGGACATGTACGGGATGTGGGTGTTGATCCAGACGACACCGAAGTCGAGCCGCTTCGAGACCCGCAGCGCGGTGCCGTGGTCCCTGGTCCACACGCTCGAGCCGAGGCCGTACTCCACGCCGTTGGCCCAACGCAGCGCCTCGGCCTCGTCGGTGAACCTCTGCGCGGTGATGACCGGCCCGAAGATCTCGTGCTGGATCTGCTCGTCGTCCTGCTGCAGGCCGGCGAGGACCGTCGGCTGGTAGAAGTAGCCGCCCTCGCCGCCGGGGACTCTCGCGAGGTCACCGCCGGTCGCGACGGTCGCGTGGTCCGGGAGCCGGTCGACCATGCCCTTGACCCGGGCGAGCTGGTCGGGGTTGTTGAGCGCGCCGAAGAAGGCGTCCTCGTCGTCGGGCAGGCCCGTCCTCGTCGCCTTGGCGGCCTCGGCGAGGGCGGCGACGAACTCGTCGTGGACGCCCGCCTGCACGAGCACGCGGGTGGCGGCGGTGCAGTCCTGGCCGGCGTTGAAGTACCCCGCCTCGGCGATCCCGGCCGCGGCCTTCTCGATGTCCGCGTCGTCGAAGACGATGACCGGCGCCTTTCCGCCGAGCTCGAGGTGGACCCGCTTGACGTCCTGCGCCGCCGACGCGGCCACCTCCATGCCGGCCCGGACCGAGCCGGTGATCGCGACCATCTGCGGGGTCTTGTGGGCGACCAGCGCGCGGCCGGTGTCACGGTCGCCGGTGATGACGTTGAGGACGCCCGGCGGGAGGAACTCCTGGGCGAGCTCGGCGAGCAGGGTGCTGCTCGCGGGGGTCGTGTCCGACGGCTTGACCACCACGGTGTTGCCGGCGGCGAGGGCGGGCGCGATCTTCCACGACATCATGGCGAGGGGGTAGTTCCACGGCGTCACCTGGCCGACGACGCCGATCGGCTCGCGCCGGACCCAGCTGGTGTGGTCGGCGAGGTACTCGCCCGCGGACCGTCCCTCGAGGATGCGGGCCGCGCCGGCGAAGAACCGGAAGTGGTCGATGGTCGGCGGCAGCTCCTCGCTCAGGGTCATCGCGTACGGCTTGCCGGTGTCCTTGACCTCGACCCGGGTGAGCTCCTCGATGCGCGCCTCCATCGCGTCGGCGAGCTTCAGCAGCGCCTCGGAGCGCTCGCGCGGGGTGGTCTCGCCCCAGGTCTCGAAGGCGGTCGCGGCAGCGGCGTACGCCCGGTCGACGTCCTCGGGTCCGGACAGCGGGGCGTGGGCGTACACCTCGCCGGTCGCGGGGTCGACGACGTCGTACGTCGCGCCGGAGGCGGAGTCGACGAGCTCGCCGTTGATGACGTTCTTGAAGGTCTGGTCGGCCATGTCCCGGAGCCTAGACGGTATCCAACGGAATCTGTAGGCCCGGTGACGCCACACAGCGGAATCCGTTGCAACGATCCGATTACGCGGGCATTTCGGCCCGCTTCAGGCCCCGTAGACGGGATGCCCGTCGACCCAGGTGGACACCACCGTCGTCTCTGCGATCGCCGCCGCCGGCCCGGCGAACGGGTCCCGGTCGTGGACCACGAGATCGGCCGCCCTGCCCGGTTCGATCGTGCCGGCGTCGTCGCGGTGGTTCACCCACGCGCTCCCGGAGGTGTACGCCGCCAGCGCCGCCTCGAGGGTGAGCGCCTGCTCCGGCAGGAACGGCGGCTCGTCCTCGCCGGGCGCGATCCGGTTCACTGCCACGTGGACTGCCTCCCACGGGTCCGGGCTGGTCACCGGCCAGTCGCTACCGGCGACCAGCCGCGCGCCACCGGCGGCGAGGCCGGCGAAGGGGTACTGCCACCGCGCCCGCTCCTCGCCGAGGACCGGGATGGTCAGCTCCGTCATCTGCTCCTCGTACGCCGCCCACAACGCCTGGATGTTCGCAGCCACGCCGAGCCGCCCGAAGCGCGCGACATCGTCGGGGTGGACGAGCTGCAGGTGGGCGATGTGGTGACGTCCGGCAGACGGGTCGGCCAGCCGCTCGAACGCGTCGAGCGCCTCGCGTACGCCGCGGTCGCCGATGGCGTGGACGTGCACCTGGAACCCCTCGGCGTCCAGCGCCGGCACCGCCGCGGCGAGCATCGCGAGGTCGACGAAGGAGTGGCCGCTGTTGCGGGTCGGGTGGCCACAGCGGTCGAGGTAGGGCTCGAGCAGCGACGCCGTGCCGTTCTCGGCGACGCCGTCCTGCATGACCTTCACGCTGGTCGCGCGGAACCTCCCCGCCGTGTAGTCGGCCCGCCGTGCGAGCAGGTCGGGGATCTGCTCGAGGCCCCGGTTGCGGTCCCACCACAGCGCCCCGACGACGTACGCCGTCAGGTCGCCGCTGCTCGCCGCGGCCGCATAGGTCGGGCCGGGGTCGTCGATCCCGGCGTACGCGCCGATGATCGCGTCCTGCCAGCCGGTCACCCCGACCGAGTGGAGGTAGGACTGGCCGGCGAGCAGGCCCGCGCGCAGCTCGTCAGCGGTGGTCGCGGGCACCAGCCGTGCGACGGCCCCCATCGCGCCCTCGTGGAGCGTGCCCGTCGGGCGGCCGTCGGCGTCCCGCTCGGCGTACCCGTCGTCGGGGTCCGGGGAGTCGCGGCTGATCCCCGCCAGCTCGAGCGCGCGGCTGTTGACCCAGGCGCCGTGGTGATCACGGTTGGGCAGGAAGACCGGCCGGTCCGGCACGACGCTGTCGAGGTCCTCACAGGTCGGGGTGCCGCCGGGGAAGGCGGCCATCGACCAGCCCCCGCCGAGGATCCAGGGCAGCCCGGGGTGCGTGTCGGCGTACGCCTTCACCGCGGCGAGGTACTCCTCCCGGGTCTCCAGCTCGGAGAGGTCGCAGCGAATCCGTTCGAGGCCACCCTGGACGGCGTGGACGTGCGCGTCGACGAAACCGGGGGTGAGCAGGCCGCCGTCGAGGTCGACGACCCGGTCGGCGGGGCCTCCCGCGGGCTCGTCGGTCACCGCCTCGATCCGGCCGTCGCGTACGACGACGGCGCCGACCCGGCCCCGGTAGCGCCAGCCGTCGAAGAGGGAGCCGTTGCGGAACACCGTGGTCGTCATGGCTGATTCCTATCAGTACCGCGTAACACCCGTGTCACAACGGATTCCGTTGCGATTTTGCGACGTCGCCGCGGATTCACTTGCATTTGTTGCTAGTCGCCAGGGATCATGGGCACATGAGCCTGGACTACGACCACCTGCAGCGGGCGGCCAAGGAGCACCTGTGGATGCACTTCACGCGCCACTCGGTCTACGGGTCGCACGACGTGCCGATCATCGTCCGCGGTGAGGGCCCCTACATCTACGACGCCCACGGCAAGCGCTACCTCGACGCGCTCGGTGGTCTCTTCGTGAGCCAGCTCGGCCACGGGCGCACCGAGCTCGCCGAGACCGCGGCCGCGCAGGCCAAGGAGCTCGCCTTCATGCCGCTGTGGTCCTACGCCCACCCGGCCGCGATCGAGCTGGCCGAGAAGGTCGCGTCGTACGCCCCCGGCGACCTCAACCGGGTCTTCTTCACCTCCGGCGGCGGCGAGGCCGTCGAGACGGCGTGGAAGCTGGCGAAGAACTACTTCAAGCTCACCGGCAAGCCGATGAAGCACAAGGTCATCAGCCGCTCGATCGCCTACCACGGCACCACCCAGGGCGCGCTCTCGATCACCGGCCTCGCCGACATCAAGAAGCAGTTCGAGCCACTGGTCCCCTCGACGTTCCGGGTGCCCAACACCAACCTCTACCGGGCCGCCGAGATCACCGGGGGCTTCCTCGACGGCAGCGACCCGGAGGCGTTCGGGCGCTGGGCCGCGGACCAGATCGCCGTCGCGATCGAGAACGAGGGTCCCGACACCGTCGCCGCCGTCTTCCTCGAGCCGGTCCAGAACTCCGGCGGCTGCTTCCCGCCGCCTCCGGGCTACTTCCAGCGGGTGCGCGAGATCTGCGACGAGTACGACGTCCTGCTCGTCTCCGACGAGGTCATCTGCGCCTACGGCCGACTGGGCCACATGTTCGGCTCGGAGCGCTACGGCTACCAGCCCGACATCATCACCAGCGCCAAGGGGCTGACCTCGGGCTACTCCCCGCTGGGCGCGATGATCGCCACCGACCGTCTCATGCAGCCGTTCCTGGAGGGGACCAACACCTTCTACCACGGCTACACCTTCGGCGGTCACCCCGTGTCGGCGGCCGTCGGGCTCCGCAACCTGCAGATCTTCGAGGAGGAGCGGATCCTCGAGGGCGTGCGCGAGCGCGAGGGCGACTTCCGCGCCACGCTGGAGAAGCTGCTCGACCTCGACATCGTCGGCGACGTCCGCGGCGACGGCTTCTTCTACGGCATCGAGCTCGTGAAGGACAAGGCCACCAAGGAGACCTTCAGCGACGAGGAGTCCGAGAAGCTCCTCCGCGGCTTCCTGTCCCAGGCGCTCTTCGACGAGGGCCTCTACTGCCGCGCCGACGACCGCGGCGACCCGGTCATCCAGGTCTCTCCCCCGCTCATCTGCGACCAGTCCCACTTCGACGAGATGGAGCAGATCCTCCGCGTCGTGCTCGAGAAGGGCATGAGCCTCATCTGACGGCCACCAGGCCCAGGGGGCCACGCGCGGGAAGGGTCACGGTGACAGTCCCAAAGTGTCACCGTGACCCTTCGCGCGGTCAGTGACACTTCCGCCCTGTCGCCCACGGCTCGTGTCACCGTGACACTTTGGCCCGGCGCGGCCCGGCGAGCGCGCCCGGCGGCGCGCCCCCTCAGCTGTCGAAGCCGAGGCCGAAACGGTCGAGGGTGCGCAGCCAGAGGTTGCGGCGGCCGCCGTTGCGGTCGGCCGACTCCATGGCCCGGTTGGTGAGCTTGATGCCGACGTAGCGAGCCGGCTCGGGCGGGAACGGCAGCGGCTTGGTGCGCACCATCTGCAGGCGGGTCCGCTCGGTCTCCTCGCCGGCCAGCGTGTCGAGCATGACCTGGGCGCCGAAGCGGGTCGCGGCGACCCCGAGACCGGTGTAGCCGAGCGCGTAGGCCACCCTGCCGTCGTACGCCGAGCCGAAGAACGCCGAGAACCGCGTGCAGGTGTCGATGACGCCGGCCCAGCGGTGGCTGAAGCCGAGGCCCTCGAGCTGGGGGAACGTCTCGCGGAACTGCTCCGCGAGCAGCGCGTGCGTGCGCCCGGCGGTCTCCAGCTCGGGCGAGATCCGCGAGCCGTAGTGGTAGACGGCGTCGTAGCCGCCCCACAGGATCCGGTCGTCCCGGGTGAGCCGGTAGTAGTGGAACATGTTCGAGGAGTCGGCCAGTCCCTGCCGGCCGGCCCAGCCGACCGACTTCAGCTGCTCGGCCGAGAGCGGCTCGGTCATGAGGACGTAGTCGTAGACGGGCACCGTCATCAGCCGCAGCCGACGCAGCAGCGGCGGGAACGCGTTGGTGGCCAGCGCGACCCTCCCGGCACGCACCCAGCCCGCATCGGTGGTGACGCGCATCGCGGCGCCGTCGCGCTCGAGACCGGTGACCCGGCTGCCCTCATGGACGGTGACGCCCGCGTCGAGGCAGGCCTGCCGCAGCCCCCAGGCGAGGCGCGCGGGCTCGACGAGCGCTGTCTCGCCGGGGATCTCGAGGCCGGCGAGGTACGTCGGCGAGTCGACCTCGTCACGTACGCCGACGGCGTCCAGCAGCCGGTGCTCCACGCCCCGCTTCGCCAGCTCCTCGGCCAGCTCGCCCAGCTCGTCGACCTGGTGGGGCTGGGTGGCGACGCTGAGCTCGCCGGTGACCTGCCAGTCGCAGTCGATGCCGTGCCGGGCGATCGTCTCGCCGATCTCCTCCAGGTTGGCCGCGCCGAGCCGGTCGAGCTCGTCCAGCTCGTCGGGCCAGCGCTGGAGGCCGTTCCCGAACCCGTGGGTGAGGCTGGCCGACGCGAACCCGCCGTTGCGACCGGAGGCCTGGTCGCCGCACTGCCCGGCCTCGAGCACGACCACCGACCAGTCGGGGAAGCGCTCGCGGGCCAGCAGCGCCGTCCACAGTCCGCTGTAACCGCCCCCGACGACCACCAGGTCGGCCTCCGCCTGCCCGAGCAGGGGCGGGAGCGGCGCCGGCCGGTCCGGGTCGTCGAGCCAGTAGACGGCGGGACGCGCGCCGGCGAGTACGTCGGACACCGCTCAGGCCGCCTTGCCCCTCGCCCGGGCCCGGCCGAACAGGTCGGCAGTGACCACTAGGGCGATCGCCAGGACGAACATCAGGGTGCCGATCACGTTGACCTGCATCGGCAGGCCACGCAGCGCGGCGCCCCAGACGAAGATCGGGAACGTCGAGACCGTGCCGGCGTTGAGATTGGTGATGATGTAGTCGTCGAAGGAGAGCGAGAAGCTCAGCAGCGAGGCCGCCAGGATGCCTGGGAAGACCAGCGGGAAGGTGACCCGCCAGAAGGTCTGGGTCTCGTTGGCATAGAGGTCCATCGCCGCCTGCTGGAGCGTGGAGTCCATCCCGGCGAGGCGCGCCTTGACCGTGACCACGACGTACGACAGGCAGAACGTCACGTGGGCGATGATGATCGTCGTGTGACCCAGGTGCCCGCCGACCCGGAAGGCGATGAAGAAGGCGAGCAGGGACGTGCCCATGACGATGTCGGGGGTCGCCATCGGCAGGAACAGCACGGTGTTGGTCGAGCTGCGCCCGACGAAGTCGTGGCGCATCAGGGCGAACGCCGCCAGCGTGCCGAGGAGGGTCGCGATGATGGTCGCCACGAGGCCGATCCAGAGGCTGGTCACCACCGAGTGGCACATCCCCTCGGGCGCGCAGACGTTCGTCCAGTTGTCGGTGGTGAAGCTGTACCACTGGTACGTCGTCTTCTTGCCGACCTCGTGGTTGAAGCTCATGGCGGCCACGACGACGTTGGGGATGTAGAGGAAGGCGATCACCAGCACACCGGCGAACCCGACCGAGTTGGCCCGGACCCAGCCGAGCACGTTGAGCGCCGGCGCGCGACCCTCGAGCCACTCGCTCGCCGCGCGGGTCGACATCAGCACCAGCGAGACCACAGTGAGCACGACCCAGGCCACCCCGGTCCAGGCGGCGGCGAGGTGGTGTCCGGCGAACAGGCCCCACGTCACGAGAGCGGCGATGACCGCGGCAGCGGCCCCGTAGCCGAAGAGCTGATCGCGGGCGCCGGTGTCGTCGGCCAGCGTCCGGGCCGCGGCGCGGACGCCGAACGCCGCCACCACGGCGAGCGCCAGCAGGACGAGGATGAAGAACGCGAAGGCGGGTCCGGCGACGTTCAGCTTCGTGTGGGGTACGGCGTAGCGGTGGATCGAGAAGCCGAAGACCGCCAGCAGCAGGCCGAAGGCCGCGATGCCCGACAGGACGCGTCCGAGCTCGACGCCGAGCACGAGGCTGCGGGGCTTGCGCTCCGGCGGCGTGTCGAGGTCCAGGCCGTGCTGGGGCTCGAGGGTCGTGGTCACAGCAGCTCCTCCGTGCCGGCCTTGCGGACGTAGACGAGCGTCGACACCAGGATGACGACGAGCAGGATCACCGACAGCGCGCCCGCCGAGGCGTAGTCCTGGGAGCTGGTGAAGAGAGCCTGGATGTCGGCGCCGATGACGCGGTCGTTGGTGCTCCCGAGGAGCTGGGCGTTGATGTAGTCGCCGACCGCCGGGATGAAGGTCAGCAGGGTCGCGCTGACGACGCCGGGGAGCGTCAGCGGCAGCGTCACCTTGCCGAACGCCTTGATCGGGTTGGCGTAGAGGTCACCGGCGGCCTCGATGAGCCGGTGGTCCACCTTCTCGATGCTGGTGTAGAGCGGCAGGATCGCGAACGGCAGGTAGTTGTAGGTCAGGCCCGCGATGGCGGCGACCGGGGTCGCCAGGATGCGGCCGTCGTCGGAGAGCAGGTGAACGTACTGCAGCGCGTTCACGACCCAGCCGCGGTCGGCGAGGATCAGCTTCCACGCGTCGGTGCGGATCAGGAAGCTGGTGAAGAACGGCGCGACCACCATGACCAGCACGAGGTTCTTCCAGCGGCCGGCCTTGAACGCGATCGTGTAGGCGAGGACGTACCCGAGCACCAGGCACAGCGCGGTCGCGATGAGCGCCCACCACACCGAGCGCCACAGGTGGGCGCCGTACGTCGTGAGCACGTGGCCGAAGTTCCCCACGTGCCAGCTCATGTGGTAGCCGGTGAGGACGGAGCCGTCGGGGTCGTACAGGCTGGTCGCGATCAGCGACAGGAACGGGATCAGGAAGAACAGCAGCAGCCAGAGCCCGGCGGGCAGGATGAGCCAGTACGGCAGCGCCCGCGACTTCTTGGTCGCCGCCATCACTCCTCCTCGATGCCGGCGCTCGCGTCCTGGCTCGCGTCGAGGAGGAAGGCGTACTCCGGCCGCCAGGAGATGTCCACCACGGTGCCGGGCGCCATCACGGGCCGCGCGCCGGTGTTCTGCTCGTACACCGCGATCTCCTGGCCCCACGGCATCTTGACGACGTACTGCGTGCTGACGCCGATGAAGCTGGTGTCCACGATGACGCCGCCCTCGATGTGGTTGCCGGGGGCGTCGATCGGCTCGCCGGCGGGGGCGATGAGCACCTTCTCCGGGCGTACGCCGACCCAGGCCTTGCCCGAGGTCACGTGGGCGCGCTGCTCCGGGATGGAGACGACGACGCCCTGGGTGTCGACCTTGATGACGGTCTCGCCGTCGAGGGTGTCCTTGCCCTTGACCACGCCGGCGATGAGGTTGGACTGGCCGAGGAAGTTGGCGACGAACGTGGTGTTCGGGTTGTCGTACAGCTCGGCCGGGGAGCCCATCTGCTCGACCCGGCCGGCGTTCATGACAGCGATGGTGTCGGCCATGGTCATGGCCTCCTCCTGGTCGTGCGTGACGTGCACGAAGGTGAGGCCGACCTCGGTCTGGATCCGCTTCAGCTCCAGCTGCATGGCGCGGCGGAGCTTGAGGTCGAGGGCGCCGAGCGGCTCGTCGAGCAGGAGCACCTCGGGGTGGTTGATCAGCGCCCGGGCGAGGGCGACACGCTGCTGCTGGCCACCGGAGAGCTGCGCCGGCTTCTTGCCGGCCTGCGAGCCGAGCTCGACGAGGTCGAGCATGTCCGCGACGGCCTTCTTCGTGTCCTTGATGCCGCGCCGCTTGAGGCCGAACGCCACGTTGTCCGCGATGGTGAGGTGCGGGAAGAGCGCGTAGTTCTGGAAGACCGTGTTGACCGGCCGCTTGTAGGGCTTCTCGTAGGTGATGTCGACGTCGCCGATCGAGATGGCCCCGGCGGTCGGGGTCTCCAGACCGGCGACCATGCGAAGCGTCGTGGTCTTTCCGCACCCGGACGGGCCGAGCAGCGCGAAGAAGCTCCCCTGCGGGATGACCAGGTCGAGAGGGTGCACCGCGGTGAAGCTGCCGTATTGCTTCTCGAGCTGGCTGAGGCGGAGGTCGCGGGTTTCAGGCGCCTGAGACACGGGAGAAGTCTCCTTCGTAGTCACGGATCTGGTACTCCTGCAGCGCCATGAATCCGTGCGTCTGCTTGAGGTAGGTCGCGTCGGGGAGGATGAGGTTCGAGAGCGCCGGGTCGGAGAGCACGCCCGGGTCGAGCTCCTTCATGAAGGGCCGGATGCCCTGCACGGGGCTGACGTAGTAGTTGTAGTCGGCGAGCTTGGCGGCGTTCTCCGGCTCGTAGTACCAGTTGACCCATTCCTCGGCGATGGTCTTGTGCTGGGCCATGTTGGGGATGAGCATGTTGTCCGACCAGACCATCATCCCCTCCTCGGGGACGAGGTACTTCAGGTTCGGGTTCTCCGAGGCCGCCATGTCGCCGGACCACGCCAGGCACGCGACGGTGTTCCCGGCGGTGAGGTCGTCGGTGTACTCCTGGCCGGAGAAGGCGCGGATCTGACCGCTGGACTTGGCCTTCTCCAGGAAGGCGATTGCCTCGTCCCACTGGGCCTGGGTGAACTTCTCCGGGTCGTAGCCCAGGCCGAGGAGCACGAGGCCCATCGTGTCGCGCATCTCGGTGAGGACCGCGACCTTGCCCTTGAGATCGGGCCGCGTGAGCAGCTCCTTGATCGTCCTCGGGGGGTTCTTGAGGTACTTCCTGTTGTAGCCGATGCCGGTGAAGCCGGCCTGCCACGGTGCGGAGTACTTCCGCTCGGGGTCCCAGTCGGGGGCCTTGAGCGAGGAGATGATGTTCTTGTGGAGGTTCGGGACCTTCGCCGGGTCCATCGGCTGGATCCAGCCCATCTGGATCATCCGCGCGGCCATCCAGTCCGTCAGCATGAACATGTCGCGGCCGGTCGAGGTGCATGAGCCGAGCTGGTTGACGACCTTGTCGAAGAAGATCACGTTGTCGGTGACGTCGGTGCTGTACTTCACGCTGACGCCGTAGTGCCTCTCGAACTCCGTCTTCGTCGACACGTAGTGCTGCTTGGGCATGTCGGCGTCGATGTAGAGCGGCCAGTTGCTGATCACCAGCCGCTTGTCGCTCGCCGAGACGTCGGTCGCCCGGCAGGTGGCGGGGTCCTGGTGCCGGTCGGGGGTGGAGAAGAACGGCAGCGCCGCGGCTCCGATCCCGGCGACCGCCACGCCGCCGGCTCCGGTGAGCAGGCCGCGGCGGGTGATCGGACCGCGCCGCGGCGTCGGGTGCACCCTCATCCGACTCCTTCCAGATTTCTCCCCCGAGAGCGTATGTCTCTCTCTCGATCGGCGTGGATCCTGTCATCCATCGCCCAGCGAAACAAGCGATCGCGTCGCGAATTAACGCGAACGCAACGAATTTCGTCGTATCAGAGGCCGTCTTCGAGTTGCCGATCCGGCGCGTCCAACGGAAAACTGACGCCATGACAAGGAAGCGGGGCCCGGGCGCCCACCTCGACGACGTCAGCAAGAGGATCATCGAGCAGCTGCAGCAGGACGGGCGCCGTTCCTACGCCGCGATCGGCAAGGAGGTGGGTTTGTCCGAGGCCGCCGTACGACAGCGGGTCCAGCGCCTCATCGACGGCGGCGTGATGCAGGTCGTCGCCGTCACCGACCCGCTGGAGCTCGGCTTCGCCCGCCAGGCGATGATCGGCGTCAAGGTCAACGGCCCGATCGAGCCCATCGCCGACAAGCTCGCCGAGCTGGAGGAGGTGGACTACGTCGTCATCACCGCCGGTGCCTACGACCTGCTGATCGAGGTCGTCGCGGAGAGCGACGAGAGCCTCCTGACCCTGATCTCCACGAAGATCCGCAGCCTCGAGGGCGTCGCCCAGACCGAGACGTTCATGTACCTCGGCCTCCGCAAGCAGACCTACGCCTGGGGGGTGCGCTGATGCCGGAGGCGTACGACGGCCTGTCGCTGTGGCACGCCACCGCCGATGACCCGTGGCGGCCGCGCCCGGCGCTTCCCGGCGACGTGACGGCCGACGTCGCGATCGTCGGCGCCGGCTACACCGGCCTCTGGACCGCCTACTACCTCGCCGGCGCACGCCCCGACCTGCGCATCGTCGTGCTGGAGGCGGAGGTGGCCGGGTTCGGGGCGTCCGGCCGCAACGGCGGCTGGTGCTCGGCCCTCTTCCCCGCCTCGCTCGACACGCTCGCCCGGATGGGCGGCCGCGAGGCCGCACTCGCGCAGCACGCCGCGATGCGGGCGACCGTCGACGAGGTGGTCAAGGTAGCGGCGGCCGAGGGCATCGAGGCCGACATCGTCAAGGGCGGCACGGTCGTGCTCGCCCGCACCCCGGTCCAGCTCGACCGGGCCCGCGCCGAGGTCGCCGACGCCCGCTCGTGGGGCCGCGGCGAGGACGACGTCGTCCTCCTCGACGAGGCGTCCGCCCGCGCCCGCCTCGACGCCGCCGGCACCCTCGGCGCGACCTACACCCCCGACTGCGCGGCCATCCACCCGGCCAGGCTCGCCCGCGGCCTCGCCCGCGTCGTCGAGGCACGCGGGGTCACGATCCACGAGCACACCCGGGCGACGGCCATCGAGCCGCACCGGGTGAGGACCGACCGCGGCACCGTGACCGCCGACGTCGTGGTCCGCGCGACCGAGGGCTACACCTCGCAGATCCCCGGCCTGAAGCGGGCGAGCATCCCCGTCCACTCGCTGGTCATCGGCACCGCCCCCCTGCCCGCGGCGGTGTGGGACGAGATCGGCCTGCGAGAGCGGGAGACCTTCTCCGACCACCGCCACCTGATCGTCTACGGCCAGCGCACCGCCGACGACCGCCTCGTCTTCGGCGGCCGCGGGGCGCCGTACTCCTTCGGCTCGCGGATCGACCCGGCCGTCGACCGCGAGTCGCGCACCCATCGGCACCTCTACGCCACGCTGCTGGAGATGTTCCCGGTCCTCCGCGGGACGAAGGTGACCCACGCCTGGGGTGGCTCGCTCGGCATCCCGCGCGACTGGTGCGCGTCGGTCGGTCTCGACGAGCCGACCGGGCTGGCGTGGGCCGGCGGGTACGTCGGCGATGGCGTGTCCACGACGAACCTCGCCGGTCGGACGCTGCGCGACCTGATCCTCGGCGACAGCACGAGCCTGACCGGACTGCCCTGGGTCAACCACCGCTCCCCGCGGTGGGAGCCGGAGCCACTGCGCTGGCTCGGCGTCAACGCCGGACTGCGCGCGATGACCTTCGCCGATGCCGAGGAGGGCGCCACCGGGCGTTCCAGCCTCGTCGCCCGGGCGATGGCGCCGCTGCTGGGTCACGCGTGACGGGCGACCCATCGGTACTCGTACGGCCCGAGCGCGCGCGGGTCCGGCTCGGCCACGCCGCCCGCCAGCAGCCGGCTCCCCGGAGCTGACTCCGCGACGAGCTCGGGCGTGAGCTCGACCCGCCGCCCGCTCATGTTGTGGAGGCAGAGGACCCGCGTGTCGGTCGACGGCGACCGGCGCTCGACCGCGAGCACCTCGGCGGGCGCCGGGAGCGGCTCGCAGGGCGCATCCGGCCGGAACGCGTCGGTCGTACGTCGGGCCCGAAGCAGGTCGCCGAGCGCGGCGAGCACCCGGCTCGGGGTCGAGCCGGGGTCGTCGAGCGCGGCGTCGACCGCCGCCGGGTCGAGCCGGCCGCGGTTGATCGAGCGGTTCTGGCCGGTGGCCGCCGGACCGTCCGTCCAGTTGCGGCCGCCGAAGAACGACGACAGGTAGATCGCCGGGACGCCGGGCAGCGCGAGCATCGCGGCGTGCGCGCCGACGAACCGTCGCAGGTCCTCGTCGTCCGGGTCGGCGGTGTCCGCGCCGACGAGGGCGTCGAAGTAGGTGGTGTTGAGCTCGTACGGCACCGGGCCGTCCCGGCCCGCGCGGTAGCTCACCAGGGCGCCGTGGCCCTCGGTGCGGGTGACCAGGTCAGCGACCTCCTCGGCGCCGAGGATCCCCTCGGCGCCGCGCAGCCCGATGCCGTCGTGGGAGGCGAGGAAGGTGAGCAGCGAGCACCCGTCCGGCAGGCCGGCGGCCTGCCCGAGCAGGCCCACCAGGTGCGAGGCGTCGCCGCGCTGGTAGCCGTCGAGCATCACCGGCGGGAGCGAGAAGTGGTAGGCCAGCTGGGCCTGGTCGCGGCCGAGGTAGCTCACGTTGTCGGCGTACGGCACGTTGGTCTCGGTCAGCAGCAGGACGTCGGGGGCGACCGCGTCGAGCACGGTGCGCCACAGCCGGATCACCTCGTGGGTCTGGGCGAGGTGGATCGACGGCGAGCCCTCCTCCTTCCAGAGGAAGCCGACGGCGTCGAGCCGGAGGACGGCGGCGCCCCGGTCGACGTAGTTCGCCAGCACGCCCGTCATCGCCACCAGCGTGTCCGGGTTGCCGTAGTCGAGGTCCCACTGGTCGTGGCTGAACGTGCACCACACCTGCCGGGTCCCGCGGGCGGTCTCCACGTCGAGCAGCAACGGCGAGGTGCGGGGGCGTACGACGGCGCTCAGGTCCGCACCGGGCCGCGCGGTGGCGATCCGCTCTCCCGCGGCCTCGCCGGCGCGCAGCGCCCGCGCCCACGGGTGTGACGCCGAGACGTGGTTGACGACCGCGTCCACCACCAGCCCGAACGGGCCGAGACGGCGGAGATCGGCCCAGTCGCCGAGCGCCGGGTCCACGCCGTCGTAGTCGGCGACCGCGAACCCGTCGTCGCTGGTCGCGGTATGGAACGGCAGCAGGTGGACGTGGCTCGCCAGCCCGGCGCAGTGGCGGGTGAGGAAGTCGCCCAGCGTCCGGAGCGGGGCAGTGCCCTCGGCGGCGCGGACGTGGTCGGGATAGGCCGAGATGACGACTGTCGCCTGGTCGGGGACGGCGTACGTCGAGCGGTGCGGTTCTCCCAGCGCGCCCGGGCGGCGGGCCTCGAGGAGCGCGCCGAGCCCGTCGTACGCCGCGCGTCGCTGCGCCTCCGTCGGGTAGATGCGCCGCAGGTGCTCCTCCAGCCTCTCGCCGACCGTCTCTGCGTGGCTGGGGCTCCTGCTCGGCACTCTCGACCTCTCGCTCGCGAATTCTCGGTTGCACAGCGTCCGACCCACCACCGATGCTAGGCCGGTGCCGGTCCGACCCGCGGTCGGGTCCGCCTCCGGGCGCGAACGCCCGGGCACCCGAGTGAGAGGAGCAGTGACATGTCCACGACTGTCGTCGTCTGCCTGTCCGCAGACCGTCCCTCTCACCTCAGGAGCACCCATCGTGACCGAGGAGCACTCCTCACCTGACTCGTTCGCCGGGATCGACCCCCGGTTCGTCTTCGACTTCACCGCGTACGACGACCTCGCCGACGGCCAGCGCTGGTCGACCTGGCTCTCCGTCGAGCCGCTCTCGCGCGGCCCCGAGCCCCGCCCGGACTGGGTGGTGACCTCCCAGGGCGCGGTCGACACCGAGCTCGGCGTCCTCAAGACCGGCAAGGAGGCCGACGCCTTCCTGGTCGACCGCACCGACCCACACGACCCCGGCCAGTCGGTCGTGATGGTCGCGAAGCGCTACCGCACGACCGACCACCGCACCTTCCACCGCTCCGCCGCCTACACCGAGGGCCGCAGCATGAAGCGCTCCCGCGACGAGCGGGCGATCAAGCGCAAGTCGACGTTCGGCCGCGAGGTCGCCAACACCGAGTGGGCGGCAGCGGAGTGGTCGGCGCTCGTGCGGTGCTGGGAGCTCGGCGCGCCCGTCCCCTACCCCGTCCAGATCGACGGCACCGAGATCCTGATGGAGTGGATCCGCGTCGACGGGGAGACGGCCCCGCGGCTGGCGCAGGCCCGCCCCGGACCGGATTTGCTCGCGAGCTGGTTCGAGCAGCTGCGCGACGCGCTGGCCACCATGGCGCGGGCCGGTCTCGTGCACGGCGACCTGTCGGCGTACAACATCCTCGCCGCCGGCGAGCGCCTCGTGATCATCGACCTGCCGCAGATGGTCGACCTCGTCGGCAACCCGCAGGGCTTCGACTACCTGCTGCGCGACGTGACCAACGTGTGCCGCTGGTTCCGCTCCCGCGGGCTCGAGGTGGACGAGCAGGAGGTGTTCGGCGAGCTGATGGCCCAGGCCTTCTAGAGTCGGCCAGGTGAAGCACCACCGCGGCCGGTTGATCGACGTCGAGTCCACGGCCGAGCTCGACAGCAGGTTCGCCGGGGGCGCCACCTCGCTTCGCGGGTGGCGCCTCCACGGCCTCGATCTCACCGGCTACTCCGCCGAGCTCCACCGGCTGGAGCTGCGCGGCGCATCCTTCCTCGGCTGCACCTTCGCCCCCGGCGACGCGGCCCGCGCCGAGGCCGAGGGCGCGCTGGTGCTGCCCGCGATCCGGAAGGTGCCGGTCGACGTCTACCGCTCCGGGCTCTACACCGCCGAGGAGCTGTACGACGCCGAGGCGTACGCCGACACGCTCGACGCCCACGCCTACTCGTGGTCACAGACCCACGCCGACCCCGAGGCCACCCTCGCCCGTGCGCTCCACGACCACGCCGTCGACGAGGCGCTGCGGACCTGGATCGACGGCAAGCCGATCGTGGGCGTGATGGGTGGCCATGGCCTGCGGCGCGGCGAGCCGGCGTACGCCGACGCCGCCCGGCTGGGTCGCCTGCTGGGCGGCGATCTCGTCGTCGCCACCGGCGGCGGCCCAGGCGCGATGGAGGCCGCCAACCTCGGCGCCTGGCTCGCGGGGCGGCCGGAGGGCGACCTCGACGGCGCCCTGGCAGCGCTGGCCGCGGTGCCGTCGTACCGCCCCTCGGTCCAGGACTGGGTCCGCGTCGCCCTCGACCTACGCCGGCGGCTGTCCGGGGACGACGCGCGGTCGCTCGGCATCCCGACCTGGCACTACGGCCACGAGCCGCCCAACGTGTTCTCCGGGGCGATCGCGAAGTATTTCCGCAACGCCACCCGCGAGGCCATCCTCCTCGAGGTCTGCGACGCCGGCATCGTCTTCCTGCCGGGCGCCGGCGGCACCGTCCAGGAGGTCTTCCAGGACGCCTGCGAGAACTACTACGCGGACCCGTCCGCGGTCGCGCCCATGGTGCTCGTCGGCACCCGCTACTGGACCGAGGAGCTGCCCGCGTGGCCGCTGCTGCGCTCGCTCGCCCGCGGCCGGCCGATGGAGGGCCGGGTGCACCTGGTCGAGCGCCTCGACGAGGTGCCCGGCGTCCTCGAGGCGTGAACGGCCGGCCGTCGTCCGAGCGCTGTCAGAGTGCGCTCAGACGACGAGCCGCGCCGCGCTCTCGGCCCGCTCCGCGATGACGTCGCGGTAGTGGCCGACGAGGGCGTCGTTGACGTTCTTCCACGACTTTCCGGCCACGCTCATCCGGCCGTTGCGACCCATCCTGCGCCGCTCGCACGGGTCGCGGTGGAGCCGCTCGACGTACGCCGCGAGCTCGAGCCCGTCGCCGGGCTCGTAGAGGAACCCGGTCGCCCGGTCCTGCACGATGTCGACGGGACCGCCGGAGCGTGGCGCGACGACGGGTACGCCGGACGCGAGCGCCTCCTGCGCCGACTGGCAGAACGTCTCGTGGCGGCCGGTGTGGACGAAGACGTCGAGGGAGGCGTACGCCGCTCCGAGCTCCTCGCCGTGCAGCACTCCGAGGAAGCGGGCACGCGGGAGCAGCTCGCGGAGCCGCTGCTCCTCGGGCCCGCCTCCGACGAGGACCAGCGCGTAGCGGTCGTCGTGGTCGAGGTGGGCGAGGAGTTCGAGCTCCTTCTCGGCGGCCAGCCGGCCGACGTACCCGACGATCGTCTGGCCGTCCGCGGCGATGCTGCGGCGCAGCTCGTGGTCGACGCGCGAGGGGTGGAAGGTCTCGACGTCGACGCCCCGGGGCCACAGCGCGGTGCGGAGGATGCCGAGCCGGTCGAGCTGGGTGAGGCTCGCGGTGCTCGGGGCGAGCGTACGGTCGGCGGCGCCGGCGTGGATGCGGCGGGTCAGCGCAGCGGCGGCGCGCACGCCGCCGGCGATGTTGTAGCGCGCCGCGAAGCCGACCAGGTCGGTCTGGTAGATCGCGACGGTCGGGATGTCGAGCTCGTTCGCGACCCGCAGAGCCTGGTAGCCGAGGGTGGCGGGCGAGGCGACATGGACGACGTCGGGGCGGAAGCGCAGCATGACCTGCCGGAGCCGACGACGGGTCTCGAGGCCGATCCGGAACTCGCGGTAGAACCACAGGTTCGCGCCGCGCGCGCGGACGACGGCGAACCCGGCGTACTCCTCCGGGCCGGTCGGCGCGACCAGCTCGGCCTCGTGCCCCTCGGCGGCGAGGTGCTCGAGCACGCGGCGGACGGAGTTGGTGACGCCGTTGATCTGCGGGAGGAAGGACTCGGTGACGACCAGCACGCGCAGCCGGTCGCCGTTGCCGGCGGTCGTGGCGGTGAGCTCGAGCTGACTGGTCATGCTCCG
This sequence comes from Nocardioides asiaticus, assembly GCF_040049175.1. Taxonomy (NCBI): domain Bacteria; kingdom Bacillati; phylum Actinomycetota; class Actinomycetes; order Propionibacteriales; family Nocardioidaceae; genus Nocardioides; species Nocardioides asiaticus. The sequence continues at coordinate 397,255 of NZ_JBDZDM010000001.1, forward strand.
ATGCTCGTCGGCTCGGCGCAACGAAACGGTGAGCCGAGTTGACGTGTCGGTGAATCTCGTGTGGCAAGAGGTGCACGCGAGACGCTTCGCGTCTAGAGGGAAAGACGGTACGAGCGCTCCTGGCCGTAGGCGCCGAAGCCCGCCCGGCGCAGGATCGGCGCGCTGGTGCCGGTCCGGCCCCTGACGAGGGCGACCTGCGCCCCGTGCTCGGCGGCGTACGCCAGCCGGGTGGCGAGGATCGCGCGGTAGAGCCCGCGGCCGCGGTAGGGCTCGAGCACACCGCCGCCCCACAGCCGGGCGTCGCGGCCCGCGATCGTCAGCCCGCCGTACGCCGCCGGGCGGCCGTCGACGTAGGCCAGGACCGCTCCCCCGGTGCCCGTGCGCTGGCTGGCGGCACCGTGGCGGCCGTCGTCGGCCGCGTCGGCCTCGGTCGGCGGGTCGCCACCGAAGATCTCGGCGGCGAGGCGGCCCATGTCGCGCGCGGCGGCGGTATCGGTGACCCAGCGCAGCTCGACGCGGCTCCGCGTCCCGGGGGTCTCGGTGGTCTCGGGCGTCTCGGGGAGGCGGTGGCCGTCGGCGAGGTCGAGCGCGAACGCGTCCACGGCCTCGTCGAGCCGGCCGCCGCGGGCCACGATCTCCTCCTCCAGGCCGGCCGGGGCGTCGAGGCGCACCCAGACCGTGAGCGCGTCGTCACGGAGTCCGTCGCCGAGCCTGCGCGCCTGCGCGAGCGCCTCGTCGACCAGGTCGGCGACCGGCCGGAGGGCATGGGCACGGAGCAGCTGCAGCGGGTTCGGGAAGTGGTCGGGCAGCCTGACGATGAGGAGCTCCTCGGTCTGGACCCGTGGCGCGCCCGGCGGCACCCAGCGCCACCGCGCGAAGGCGGCCCGGACGTCGGCGTCGTCGAGGGAGCTCACCGCTGCAGGCTAGCGAGCCTGCCCGAGCGGTACGACGTACGACCGCTCCTGCCCGAACACCTCGAAGCCGGCCCGGCGCAGGATCGGGCCGCTCGTCTCGACCCGGCCCTTGACGAGGCCGATCGTAGCGCCGTGGTCGGCGGCGTACGCCAGCCGGGCGGCGAGGACGGCGCGGTAGACGCCTCGCCCGCGGGCGCTCTCGACGACGGCGCCGCCCCAGAGGCGCGCGTCGCTCCCGGCGACGACGAGGCCGCCGGTCCCGACCGGCTCGCCGTCGAGGTAGGCGACGACCCGGCCGCCGCGGCCGGCGGCGTACGCCTCGGACTCCTCCTCGACGATCCGGGCCAGGCGCTCCTCGGGCGGCATCGTCCCGCCGAACACCTCGACCTCGACCCGCTGGCCGTCCCGGACGGTCGCGAGGTCGACGAACCAGCGCAGCTCGAGCTCGGGCGGCTCCAGGTCGGGTACGCCGGCGGAGAGGTCGAGCGCGAAGGCGTCGAGCGTCTCCTCGGGCTCGCCGCCGCGGGCCCGCAGCGCCTCGTCGAGGCCGGCGGGCGCGTCGAGCCTGACCCAGGCGTTGAGGCTCGGCGGCCCGAGCTCGCGGGCCCGCGCGAGCGCCTCGTCGAGCACCTGCCCGGTGGCGCGGCCGCGCGGCCGCAGCCGGGCGAGCTCGAGCGGGTGGATGAAGTAGTCGGGGAACCGGACGAGCAGGTACTCCTCGGTCTCCACGGTCTGCGCGAAGTCGGGGATCCAGAGCCACCGGCCGAAGGCCGCGGCGGCGGTGTCAGGGGACACGGGCACGGCCCTCACCCCTCGCCCAGCGGCAGCAGGTAGGAGCGCTCCTGGCCGTACGCCTCGAAGCCGGCCCTCCGGAGCGTGGGCGCACTGGTGGACACCCGGCCCTTGACCAGCGCCATCGAGGCGCCGTGCTCGACGGCGTACGCCAGGCGGGCGGCGACCATCGCGCGGTAGGCGCCGCGGTGCCGGGCCTCCGTCACGACCGCCGAGCCCCAGAACCGGGCGACGCCGTCGACGAGGCTCACGCCGCCGGCACCGACCGGGCGGCCGTCGACGTACGCGACGACCGCACCGCCGCGCCCCGCGGCGTACTCCTCCGCGGAGTCCGCCGCCACTGCGCGGAGCTCCTCCTCCGGCTTGAGCTCGCCCTCCTCCCAGGCCTCGACGAAGACCCGGTTGCAGTCGACGGCGGTGGGCAGGTCGGTCCGCCACCGGGTCTCGACCCGCTCCGGTACGGCGAGGTCGGGCGGGTCGGTGAGCGGTCGGGCGAGGACGTCGGTGGTCTCGAGCAGCGTGCCACCGCGCGCACGGAGGAGCTCCTCGAAGCCCTCGGGGGCGTCGAGCTTGACCCAGGCGTGGAGCTGCGGCAGGCCGAAGCTGTGCGCCTTCTCGACGACCTCGTCGAGCGCCTTCTCCGCCGGCGCGGCGGGGCAGAACCGCTGCAGCTCGAGCCGATGGGTGTAGTGGTCGGGATACCGCACGAGGAGGTAGTCGGCGGTGTCGACGACGGTGGCGTCGTCGGGGTACCAGATCCAGGCGTTGCTGGCGGCCGCCACCGCGGCGGCGTCGAAGGCGGTCACGGACCGCGATGCTAGCAAGTTAGCGTCGCGGTGTCGCGGGCTACTTCTCGACCGCCGCCAGCTGCCCGCAGGCGCCGTCGATCTCGCGGCCGCGGGTGTCGCGGACGGTCGTGGGGATGCCCTTCGCCTCGAGTCGCCGGACGAACTCACGCTCGTCGGCCGGGTCGGAGGCGGTCCACTTCGAGCCCGGCGTCGGGTTGAGCGGGATCAGGTTCACGTGCACCCATCCCCACTGCGTTGGATCTGGCCGAGCGTGTCGCTCCGCGCCACGCTGCCGGCCCGTTGGATCTGGCCGAGCGTGTCGCTCCGCGCCACGCTGCCGGCCCGTTGGATCTGGCCGAGCGTGTCGCTCCGCGCCACGCTGCCGGCGGCCATAGGAGTTGAGGACGTCGGCGAGCAGGTCGGCGCGGTGCGCCTGGTCGTTGATGCCGCGCATCATGGCGTACTCGATGGAGACGCGGCGCTTGGTCTTGTGGGCGTACTCCCACGCCGCCTCGACGGTCTCGGCGACCGAGAAGCGGGTGTTGATCGGGACCAGCTCGTTGCGGAGCTCGTCGTCGGGCGCATGCAGGCTGAGCGCCAGGGTGACCGGGATGCCCTCGTCTGCGAGCTGCCTGATCCGTGGGACGAGGCCGACGGTGGAGACGGTGATGCCGCGCGCGCTCATGCCGAGCCCCTCCGGCGAGGGAGCCGTGAGCCGGCGAACGGCGCCGATGACCGCCTTGTAGTTGGCGAGCGGCTCCCCCATCCCCATGAAGACGACGTTCGAGACCCGGCCGGGACCTCCCGGGACCTCGCCGCGGGCGAGCGCGCGGGCGCCGGCGACGACCTGCTCGACGATCTCGGCGGTGGACATGTTGCGCTGTAGTCCGCCCTGGCCGGTGGCGCAGAACGGGCAGGCCATCCCACAGCCGGCCTGGCTGGAGACGCACATCGTGGTGCGGTCGGGGTAGCGCATGAGCACCGACTCGACGAGCGCGCCGTCGAAGAGCCTCCACAACGTCTTGCGCGTGGTGCCCCTGTCCGCCTCGAGGGTGCGCAGGGACGTCATCAGGTGGGGCAGGAAGCCCTCGACCAGCTCGGCGCGCTGGGCCGCCGGGAGGTCGGTCATCTGCTCGGGGTCGTCGACGAGCCGCTCGAAGTAGTGGACCGAGAGCTGCTTGGCCCGGAAGCCGGGCAGACCGAGCCGCTTCGCCTCCTCCTGTCGCTCGGCCAGGGTCAGGTCGGCGAGGTGGCGCGGGGGCTTCGCGCGGCCGCGCGGTGCGCTCATCACCAGCGGAAGCGCGCGGCCGGCCTGGGCGGCGGCCTCGGCCTCGGGCGAGTGCGGGGAGGGCTCGGACATGACGCCTCCATTCTCCCATCGGCGTACGCCGCGGCCTAAACGGCGCGGTCGCCGCTCAGGCGTGCTCGATGAGGATCCAGAGCACCAGCGAGGCGACGCCGACCACGACGACGAACGTCGAGACGATCCCGAGCCAGACGAACTCCGCGAACCGCCGTGTCTTCCGCGGGATGAGCAGGGCGAGAGGTACGACGAGCGTGATGAGCACGTAGGGGAAGTAGTCCTCGGCCTTCTCCTGCCCGAACACCCACGCCAGGATCGCCGTGGCCAGGCCGGGGACGAGGATGATGAACACCAGGCCCGCGTAGAAGCCGGTCAGCGCGGCGAAGGTCGGGTGGGAGCCCTGCCACCAGTTCCACCAGTGCCGGTGGCCGCGGTCGGCCGGAGGCAGGTGACCGCCGCCCGCTGGCACGTCGGGCTCCGTGACGGTGGAGACGTCGTCGCTCATCGCCACCACCGTAGCCGCTCTGCGGCCGGGAGGCCGGGAGCCGCGTCGACCACGATCACGTCCGGCATCGCGAGCGCGCGCCAGCGGGCGAGGTCGGGCGCCGAACCGGTGAGCTCGGCGACCAGAACCGTCCAGGCGGTGCCGTGGCCCACCAGGACCACGTCGTCCCCCTCGTGCGCGGACAGGATGCCGTGGGCGGCGGCCGTGACGCGGTCGCGGCAGGCGGCGAGCGGCTCCCAGCCGTCGTACGCCGGCAGCGACGGCTCCTCGAAGGCCCGTCGTACGACGGCGTCGAAGTCGTCGAGCCAGCCCGCCGGCCGCACGTGCTCCCGCAGCCCGTCGACGACGCCGACCTCCCCGTCGGTGAGGAGCCCGGCGGTCTGCCGGGCCTTGGGCTCCGGGGAGGAGTACCAGGCCGCACCTGCCGGCAGCCGGTCGCGGAGCGCCCACACCTCGTCGAAGGATGCCGGGTCGAGCTCCCACTCCGACGCCGGGCGGGTGCGGTCGATCGCGGGCCGGCCGTGCCGGACCAGGAAGAGTGCCACGGGAACGCGACTCTAGGGCACCGTCAGCTGAGCGGCACCACGTCGGCCGCCCCGAGGCGCGCGGCGTCGGCGGTCTGGTCGTCGGGCATCCGCTGGCTCTGGATCTCCGCATCCACCCGCTTGAGGTAGTGGTCCACCTCGAGGCAGCGCTGGTTCTCGCTCCAGCCGAGGACCGGGGCCATCAGGGAGGCGGCCTCCTCGGCCGCCTCGGTGCCGCGGTCGAAGGTCTCGATCGAGATCCGGGTACGCCGGGTGAGGACGTCGTCGAGGTGCCGGGCCCCCTCGTGGGACGCGGCGTAGACCACCTCCGCGCGCAGGTAGTCGGGGGCGCCCGCGAGCGGCTTCCCGAGCGCCGGGTCGGCATCGATGAGGGCGAGGATCTCGTGCACGATCGAGCCGTAGCGCTTCAGGAGGTGCTCGATCCACACCTCGTGGAGCTCGTGCCGCTGCGCGAGCACGTTGCGCGAGTTCCAGAGCGCCTCGTAGCCCTCCGCGCCGAGCAGCGGGATCCGCTCGGTGACCGAGCCGGGGATCCGCTTGTCGAAGTGGGCGGCGAGGCCGAAGACCGCCTCGTCGACGGCGTCCTTCGCCATCACCCGGTAGGTGGTGTACTTCCCGCCGGCGACCACCACGAGCCCCGGCACCGGGTGCGCCACGGCGTGCTCGCGGGAGAGCTTCGACGTCGCGTCCGACTCGCCTTCGAGGAGCGGGCGCAGGCCGGCGTACACACCCTCGACGTCCTCCCGCGTCAGCGGCGTAGCCACGACCGCGTTGACGTGGTCGAGCAGGTAGTCGATGTCGGCCTCGCTCGCCGCCGGGTGGGCCTTGTCGAGGTTCCAGTCGGTGTCGGTCGTGCCGATGATCCAGTGCCGACCCCATGGGATCACGAACAGCACCGACTTCTCGGTGCGGAGGATGATGCCGGTCTCCGACCGGATCCGGTCCTTGGGCACCACGAGGTGGATGCCCTTCGACGCACGCACATGGAACTGCCCGCGCTGCCCGCCCAGCGACTGGGTCTCGTCGGTCCAGACGCCGGTGGCGTTGACGACCTGGCGGGCCCGGACGGTGAGCGGGACGTCGGACTCGAGGTCGACGACGACCGCCCCGGTGACGCGCTCGCCCTCGCGGACGAAGTCGGTGACGCGTGCGCGGGAGACGACGGCCGCACCGTACGACGCCGCCGTACGCGCGAGGAACATCGTGTGCCGCGCGTCGTCGACCTGGGCGTCGTAGTACTGCAGCGCGCCGACGAGCGCGTCCTTGCGCAGCGACGGCGCCAGTCTGAGGGCGTGGCGCCTGGTCAGGTGGCGGTGGAACGGCACCCCCGCGCGCCCCGACACCCGTGCCATGACGTCATAGAGCGCGACGCCCGCGCCGGCGTACAGCCGCTCCCAGCCGCGGTGCTGCAGCGGGTAGAGGAACGGCACCGGGTGCACCAGGTGGGGTGCGAGCTGCTGTATCAGCAGGCCGCGCTCCCGGAGCGCCTCGGCGACCAGGCCGAAGTCGAGCATCTCCAGGTAGCGAAGCCCGCCGTGGACGAGCTTGCTCGACCTGCTCGAGGTGCCCGACGCGAAGTCACGCGCCTCCACCAGGCCGACCCGCAGTCCCCTGGTGACGGCGTCCAGCGCGACCCCGGCGCCGACGACGCCGCCACCGATCACGAGGACGTCGAGCTCCTCGCCCGCGAGCCGGCCCAACGCCTCCGCGCGGTACGCCGGGGACAGTGCTGTCGCTCTCATCTGGTTCCGGTCGACCTACTCGACGTCCACCCAGCCGACGGTGCGCTCGACGGCCTTCTTCCAGCCCTTGTAGCCCTCGGCGCGCTTCTCGTCGTCCCACTGCGGCGACCAGCGCTGGCCCTCGTGCCAGTTGGCACGCAGCTCGTCGGTGTCCTTCCAGAAGCCGACGGCCAGCCCGGCGGCGTACGCCGCTCCGAGGCAGGTCGTCTCGGCGAGCTCCGGGCGGCTCACCTCGACGCCGAGGATGTCGGCCTGGATCTGCATGCACAGCTCGTTGGCGGTCACGCCGCCGTCGACCTTGAGCACCTCGAGCCTGACCCCGGAGTCCTGCTCCATGGCCTCGGCGACGTCCTTGCTCTGGTAGCAGATCGCCTCCAGCGTGGCCCGGGCGATGTGGGCGTCGGTGTTGAAGCGGCTCAGACCGACGATCGCCCCGCGGGCGTCCGAGCGCCAGTACGGCGCGAACAGACCGGAGAACGCCGGCACGAAGTAGATCCCGCCGTTGTCCGGGACCTGGCGGGCGAGGATCTCGCTCTGCGCCGCGCCGGAGATGATGCCGAGCTGGTCGCGCAGCCACTGGACCGCGGACCCGGTGACGGCGATCGACCCCTCGAGCGCGTAGACCGGGGCGTCGTCGCCGAACCGGTAGCAGACCGTGGTGAGGAGTCCTGCCTTGGAGCGGACCAGCTCCGTGCCGGTGTTGAGCAGCATGAAGTTGCCGGTGCCGTAGGTGTTCTTCGCCTCCCCCGGCGCGAAGCACACCTGCCCGACGGTCGCGGCCTGCTGGTCGCCGAGGATGCCGGTGAGCGGGACGTCGCCGCGGAGCGGCCCGCTCCGCAGGGTCTTGCCGTAGCCGTCCGGCTCGCTCGACGACCTGATCTCGGGGAGCATCGCCCTCGGGATGCCGAAGACCTCGAGGAGCTCGTCGTCCCACTCGCAGGTCTCGAGATCCATCAGCATCGTGCGGCTGGCGTTGGTGACGTCGGTGATGTGGACGCCGCCGTCGGTGCCGCCGGTGAGGTTCCACACCAGCCAGGAGTCGGTGGTCCCGAAAATCGCGTCGCCGCGCTCCGCGGCCTCGCGTACGCCGTCGACGTTCTCGAGGATCCACTTGATCTTGCCGCCGGCGAAGTACGTCGCCGGCGGGAGCCCGGTGCGCTGCCGGATCAGGTCGCCGTGGCCGTCGCGCTCGAGCTTCGACGCGATCCGGTCGGTGCGGGTGTCCTGCCAGACGATGGCGTTGTAGTAGGGCCGGCCGGTGTTCCGGTCCCACACCAGCGTGGTCTCGCGCTGGTTCGTGATCCCGACGGCGGCGAGGTCGCCCGCGTTGAGACGGGCCTTCCCGAGGGCCGACTGGATCACGGAGCTGGTGCGCTCCCAGATCTCGACCGGGTTGTGCTCGACCCAGCCGGGCTTCGGCATGATCTGCTCGTGCTCGAGCTGGTGCCGGGCCACCTCCCGGCCGTCGTGGTCGAAGATCATGAACCGCGTGCTGGTCGTGCCCTGGTCGACGGCGCCGACGTAGTCAGCCATCGTGTCCTCCTGCTGGTTGCTGCTCGTGGGTGTCGTGGTTCGGTCGGGTGCGCTGGTCGGTCACGCGTTGGGGATCGGCTCGCTTACGGCGGAATCCTCCCCCCTCGCCGAGGGAACCCGCGCGCTGTCGGGCGTCCGGCCCGGCGGCTGCTCGGGCGGGAGCCCGTCGAGGTGCCGCTCGACGAGCAGCTTGAAGGCGCCGCCCCCGACGAGACCGCCCACGAGGGGCGCGACGATCGGCAGCCAGAAGTAGAGGTCGCCGTGCTGGTCCCGCATCGCGCCGCCGTACCCGGTGATGAGCGACGCCAGCCGGGGCCCGAAGTCACGGGCGGGGTTGATCGCATAGCCCGCGTTGGCGCCCCAGGCCATCCCGATGCCGACCACGAGGAGCCCGACGATCACCGGCCCGAGGTTGGCGAGCGGCGGGTTGTTGAGCTCGGTGGTGACGGCGAAGACCACGAAGACCAGGATGGCGGTGCCGACGACCTGGTCCAGGAAGGCGCCGCCGATGTCGACGTGGCCGGTGCCGTTGCCCGGCAGGGTCGAGAAGATCCCCTGGGTGGCGATGGTGTGGCCGGGATCGGTCGCGCCGATGAGCTCGGCGTACGCCGCCCGCACGATCAGGGCCGCGACGAACGCGCCGAGGAACTGCGCGAGGCAGTACGGCAGGACCTTGCGCCACTCGAAGCCCTTGAAGACCGCGAGCGCCAGCGTCACCGCGGGGTTGATGTGAGCACCCGAGAGCCGCGCCGCGACGTAGATGCCGAGGGTGACGCCGAGCCCCCAGGCCCAGGCGATCGAGTCGTGGTCCCCGAGGCTGCCGTTCTTGCTGGTGATGACCTGCGCCACCACTCCGCAGCCGAACAGGATCAGGATCATCGTCCCGGCGAACTCCGCGCACAGCTCTCCGATGAGCCGCTTGTCCTTCATGCTGTCCTCCACATGCCCGGTGCGGCCACGAGGGCGGCCGCACGTGTCGATGAGCGGGTCTGTTGTGTCGTACGTCACACGATGTCCAGGCGGTCGCGTCGGGCGCCAGAGCGGGCGTTCGGCCATGTCGAACGATCGGTCGGCATGGCCGAACGGCACCGGAGACGGCACGAGCGGGCCCTGTCGCGCCGTGGGCGTCATCGCCTCGGGAAGGTAAAGCGCGCGGCGTAGCCTCGAGGCCGTGCCCCATGGAATCCAGTCCATCGAACGCGCAGCGGCGGTGCTCGGCCTCCTCGGGGCGGTGGGCGAGCCGGTGACGCTGGGCGACCTGTCCCGCATGCTCGGCCTCGCCAAGGGGACCACCCACGGCATCCTCCGCACGCTGTGCGGTGTCGGGTTCGTGGCGCAGGAGCCGGGCTCCGGCCGCTACCACCTCGGCGCCGGTCTCGCCGCCATCGGCGCGCCGCTCGACCCCCACCTGCTGAGGTCGCGCTCGGTGAACTGGGCCGACGGGCTCGCCGCCCGCACCGGGCTCGAGGTCCAGGTCGGCATCCCGAAGGGTCCCGCGGTGGAGCTGATCCACCACGTCTTCCGGCCAGACGGCTCGCCCCAGAAGCTCCGGGTCGGTGAGCTGCAGCCGCTCCACGCCACGGCCCTCGGCCACGTCCTGCTCGCCTTCTCCCCCGTCGTCTCGCGGCACCTGCCGGTCGACGCACGCAACCTCGACGCGGCCGTCGGCGGCGAGGTCGCCCGCGACGTACGCCGGACCCAGCGCCGCGGCTGGTCGCTCGTCGACGGGATGCTCGCCCCGGGCGTGGCAGCCCTGGCGGCGCCCATCCGCCACCACGGCGGTGCCGTCGTCGGCGCGCTGGCCGTGGTGGGACCCAGCACCAGCGTGGTCGGGGTCGGCGGCGAGCCGCGCCCGTCGCTTCCCGAGCTCGTCTCCACCACCGCGCGGTCGGTGTCGAGCACGCTCGAGGAGCGACTGTGACCGGCCGTTTCGTCGCCGCGATCGACCAGGGCACGACCTCGACCCGGTGTCTCGTCTTCGACCACGCCGGCCGCATGGTGGCCGTGGCCCAGCACGAGCACCGGCAGCACTTCCCGCTGCCCGGCTGGGCCGAGCACGACGCCTCGGAGATCTGGCAGAACACCCTCCGCGTGCTGCCCGAGGCCCTCCGGAGCGCATCCCTGGAGGTCAGCGACATCGCCGCGGTCGGGATCGCCAGCCAGCGCGAGACGACAGTGGTCTGGGACAGGCTCACCGGCCGCCCGGTCGCGCCCGCCGTCACCTGGCAGGACACCCGGACGGCCGCCCTCGTCGAGGAGCTCAACAACGACCCCGTCGCGAGCCTCTTCGAGGAGGTCTGCGGCCTGCGCCCCGCCGGCTACTTCGCGGCACCGCGGCTGCGCTGGCTGCTCGACCACGTGCCCGGGCTCCGGCGGCGCTGTCGTACGGGCGAGATCGCCTTCGGGACCATCGAGTCCTGGCTGATCTGGAACCTCACCGGAGGGCCGGACGGCGGCGAGCACCTGACGGACGTCACCAACGCCAGCCGGACGATGCTGATGGACATCAGGACTCTGCAGTGGGACAAGCGGCTGGTCGACGCCCTGGACATCCCGACGGAGATCCTGCCGGAGATCCGCCCGAACGTGCAGGTGTACGGCACCTGCCGGGTCGGCCTGCCCGGCGTACCGATCGGCGGGGCCTTCGGCGACCAGCAGGCCGCGCTGTTCGGCCAGACGTGCTTCGACGAGGGCGAGGCCAAGTGCACGTACGGCACCGGCGCGTTCCTGCTGATGAACACCGGCGACCACATCGCGCCCTCCCGCAACGGCCTGCTCTCGACCGTCGCGTACGCCCGGGACGGCGAGCCGCCGACGTACGCCACGGAGGGCTCGATCGCGGTCGCGGGGGCGCTCGTCCAGTGGTTCCGCGACTCCCTGGAGATGATCAAGTCGGCGCCCGAGATCGAGACGCTCGCGAGACAGGTCGAGGACAACGGCGGCTGCTACATCGTCCCGGCGTTCGCCGGGCTGTTCTCGCCGCACTGGCAGCCGGACGCGCGCGGAGTCGTCGTCGGCCTGACGTCGTACGTCACGAAGGCGCACCTCGCCCGCGCCGTCCTCGAGGCCACGGCCTACCAGACCGCCGAGGTCGTCGATGCGATCGCCGCCGACTCGGGGCTCGCCTTCACCCGGCTCAAGGTCGACGGCGGGATGACGGCCAACCACCTGCTGATGCAGTTCGTCTCCGACCTCCTCGGCGTCCCCGTCGAGCGTCCGCTCGTCTCGGAGTCGGTCTCGCTGGGCGCGGCGTACGCCGCCGGCCTCGCGGTCGGCTACTGGCCCGACCTCGAGGTCCTGCGCGGCAACTGGCACCGGGCCGCGCTGTGGGAGCCGAGGATGACCGAGGCCCTGCGCGCTCGCGGACGGGCGGCGTGGAGCCGCGCCGTGGAGCGCACGCTGCACTGGATCGTCGACGAGGACCGGTGACCGGTCAGAACACCGCGTAGTGGAGCAGCAGCCAGACCGGGGCGATGGTGGCGAGGAGCGAGTCGAGCCGGTCCATCAGGCCGCCGTGGCCCGGGATGACCTGGCTCATGTCCTTCACGCCGAGGTCGCGCTTGATGACCGACTCGCACAGGTCGCCGAGGACGGCCATGACGACCGCGATCACGCCGAGCGCGACCCCGACGTACCAGTCGCCGTCGAGGAGCATGGTGACCACCACGATCCCGACCGCCACCGTGAAGACGAACGACCCGCCGAAGCCCTCCCACGACTTCTTCGGGGAGATGACCGGGGCCATCGGGTGCTTGCCGAACAGCACCCCGGCCACGAAGCCGCCGATGTCGGAGGCGATCGTGACGAGGACCCACGCGATGATGCCCTTGACGCCGTCGTCGTCGAACCCGCCGGCGCCCGGGCCGCCGCCCTCGCTGAGCATCAGCGCGACGAACGAGCCGAGGAACGGCACGTAGAGGACGGTGAAGACCGAGGCCGTCGCCGTACGCACGTAGCCCTCGACGCCGCGGTGGAGCAGCCACAGCATGATCGACAGCCCGGTCACCGCCGTCGCGGTGACGAGGGCGTCGGAGCCCCAGAAGTAGGCGACGACGACCATCACCACGCCCCCGGCCATGAGCGGCTGCTCGGGCAGGTCGATGTCCTTGGCGAGCATGCCGCGGCGCAGCTCCCAGACGGCCACGACGACGGCGACCGCGACGACCACCATGAAGGCGGTCTTCACGATGAGCAGGCTGGCCGCGGCGACGCCGAGGAGGACGACCGCCGACGCGATCGACACCGGCACGTTGCGGCCCGCCCGGCCGTAGTCCTTCTGCTTGCCCGGAGGCTCGGGAGCCGCCGGCTCGGGCGGCGGCGTGGAGGCGGGCATCGAGATGTCCGTCATGTCTCCGGCGTCCTCAGACCTCGAGGAGCTCGGATTCCTTGTGCTTGAGCAGCTCGTCGATCGTGTCGGTGTGCTTCTTCGTGGTGGCGTCGAGCCGCTTCTCGGCGCCGGTGACGTCGTCCTTGCCGACCTCGCCGTCCTTCTCGAGCTTCTCGAGGCTCTGCTTGGCGGTACGCCGCAGGTTGCGGACGGCGACGCGGCCCTCCTCGGCCTTGGCGCGGGCGACCTTGATGTACTCCTTGCGGCGCTCCTCGGTCAGCTCCGGGAAGACGCACCGCAGGACCTTGCCGTCGTTGGCGGGGTTCACGCCGAGGTCGGAGTCGCGGATCGCCTTCTCGATGTTGGCCATCGCGCCCATGTCGAACGGCGAGATGATGATGATCCGCGGCTCGGGGCTGGTGAAGCTGGCCAGCTGCTGGATCGGGGTGGGCGTGCCGTAGTAGTCCACCAGGATCTTGTTGAACATGCTGGGGTGCGCACGGCCGGCCCGGATCGCCGCGAACTCCTCACGGGTCGCCTCGACCGACTTGTCCATCTTGGCGTCGGCCTCGTTGAGGATGTCGTTGATCACGGGATCGCTCCTAGCTGTGGGTCGCTTCGCTGCGTACTTCTGTGGCGTCTGTTCGTGACGGTGGCGGTGGCCCGGGGTCAGGCCCGGGAGACCGTCGTACCGATCTTCTCACCCCGGACCGCACGGGCGATGTTGCCGGGAACCGAGAGGTTGAAGAAGACGATCTCGAGGTTGTTGTCGCGGGCCATGCTGATCGCGCTCGCGTCGGCGACGCGGAGGTCGCGACCGAGGAACTCGTCGTACGTCAGGGTCTCGAACATGACCGCGTCGGGGTTCTTCTTCGGGTCGGAGTCGTAGACCCCGTCGACGCCCTGCTTGCCCATGAGCATGACCTCGCAGCGCGCCTCGAGCGCGCGCTGGGCGGAGACGGTGTCGGTGGAGAAGAACGGCATGCCGGCGCCGGCCCCGAAGATGACGACGCGGCCCTTCTCCAGGTGGCGGATCGCGCGGCGGGGGATGTAGGGCTCGGCGACCTGGCCCATCGTGATCGCCGTCTGCACGCGGGTCTCGACGCCGTGCTTCTCGATGAGATCCTGGAGGGCGAGGCAGTTCATGACCGTGCCGAGCATCCCCATGTAGTCGGCGCGGGCGCGCTCCATCCCGCGCTGCTGCAGCTCGGCACCGCGGAAGAAGTTGCCCCCGCCGACGACGATCGCGACCTGCACCCCGGACCGGGCGATGTCGGCGATCTCCCCCGCGATGGCGTTGATGACGTCCAGGTCGAGGCCGACCTGGCCGCCTCCGAACACCTCGCCCGAGAGCTTGAGGAGTACGCGCTTGTATCCGGTCACTTGCCGTCCTTCCGGGTGGGGTGCTCAGGGGTGCCAAATGAGAAGGGGGCCGGTCCGATGATCACTGTGCGTGCCATCGAACCGGCCTCCTCTGATGTCGCGTCGGTCGTCAGGCCGAACCTATCCGATCCTGAGGTGCTCGGTGCGTGCGTGCCGAGCGCCTCAGGCGCCGACCTCGAAGCGGACGAACCGCTTGACGGTGGTTCCGGCGGCGTCGAGGACCTGCTTGACGCTCTTCTTGTTCTCCGTCACCGACGGCTGCTCGAGGAGGACGACCTCCTTGTAGAAGCCGTTGAGGCGGCCCTCGGCGATCTTGCCGATGATGTGCTCCGGCTTGCCCTCCTCGCGGGCGGTGGCCTCGCCGATCTCGAGCTCGTGCTTGACGATCTCGGCGGGGACCTCGTCGCGGGTGAGGTACTGCGGGCGCATCGCCGCGATCTGCTTCGCGGCCCCCTGGGCGCCGGCCTCGGAGCCGTCGTACTCGACCAGGACGCCGATCGCGGGCGGCAGGTCTGCCGCACGCTTGTGCAGGTAGACCGAGACCGGGCCGTCGAAGTAGGCGACGCCGCCGAGCTCGATCTTCTCGCCGATGGTGATGGCGAGGCCCTGGACGATCTCGGCGACGGTCTTGTCGCCGATCTTGACCTCGTTGAGGGTCTCCACGTCGCCGGCCTTGGCCTCGTCGGCCGCGTCGGCGATCTGCTGGGCTGCCGCGACGAAGTCCTCGCCCTTGGCGACAAAGTCGGTCTCCGACTTGAGCTCGATGAGCGCGCCGCCGGAGCTGGCGACCAGACCGGCGGTGGCCTCACGCTCCGCACCGCGGGCGGCCGCCTTGGCGGCGCCCTTGGTCCGGAGGATGTCGACGGCCTTGTCGAAGTCGCCGTCGGCCTCGGTGAGGGCCTTCTTCGAGTCCATCATGCCGGCGCCGGTGAGGTCGCGAAGCTTCTTCACGTCAGCAGCGGTGAAAGCCATGTGTGTTCCTCTGACTTGCTGGTTCGGGAGTGGGTACGTCGACCGGCGGCTCAGGCCTCGGCGGGGGTCTCCGCCTCGGCGGTGGCCTCGGTGGCCTCGGTGGCCTTGGTCGACTCGGCCGTCTCGGCCGTCTCGGTGGCCGGGGTCTCGGTGGACTCGGTGGCCTCGGCAGCGGGAGCCTCGGTCGACTCCGCAGCGGGAGCCTCGGTCGACTCGGCAGCCGGGGCCTCGGCAGCGTTGCCCTGCTCGAGCAGCTCGCGCTCCCACTCGGCCAGCGGCTCCTCCGCGGCACCCTCGGCGCCCTCGGTCTTCGCGCCGGAGCGGGCGATGAGGCCCTCGGCCACGGCGTCGGCGACCACGCGGGTCAGCAGGCCGACGGCACGGATGGCGTCGTCGTTGCCCGGGATCGGGAAGTCGACCTCGTCGGGGTCGCAGTTGGTGTCCAGGATGCCGATGACGGGGATCCGGAGCTTGCGGGCCTCCTCGACGGCGAGGTGCTCCTTCTTGGTGTCGACGATCCAGACGGCGCTCGGAGTACGCCCCATCTCGCGGATGCCGCCGAGGGTCTTCTCGAGCTTGTCGCGCTCCCGCTTCATCTGCAGGAGCTCCTTCTTGGTGCGGCCGGAGCCGGCGACGTCGTCGAAGTTGACCTCGTCGAGCTCCTTGAGGCGGTTGATCCGCTGGTGCACGGTCGAGAAGTTGGTGAGCATGCCGCCCAGCCAGCGCTGGTTGACGTAGGGCATCCCGACGCGGGTCGCCTGCTCGGCGATGGCCTCCTGGGCCTGCTTCTTGGTGCCGACGAACATGATCGTGCCGCCCTTGGCCACGGTCTCCTTGATGAAGGCGTAGCTGCGGTCGATGTAGGCGAGCGACTGCTGCAGGTCGATGATGTAGATGCCGTTGCGCTCCGTCATGATGAAGCGCTTCATCTTCGGGTTCCAGCGACGGGTCTGGTGCCCGAAGTGGACGCCGCTCTCGAGGAGCTGGCGCATGGTCACGACTGCCATGGTGTTCTTCTCCTTGTGGTGGGCCCCGCGCACCGTGGTGCTCGTCCTTGCCTCGTGCTCGTGTCGAGGACGTGCCGGTGACCGGGGTCCGGTCGGTTTTCAGTTCGCGTCCACCGGGTGGTGGACCCTGACGCCTGCGCGCGGCCCGACCCGACACGCGTTCGGGACTGAGAGCCGTCGCCCACGGGTGGTCGCCCTTCACAAGGGTTGGGCGTCGCGGTCTGCGGACGTGCGAAGTCAACCCATACGGGTTGCGACACCCAGAGTAGTCGCTCACGCCCGGGCCGGGCGAATCTCCGCCGCCGCGGCGCCGGTCGGGCCGGTAGTCGTCCACAACCGCCTCCCCCGTGCGTCCTCTCCACAGGGCGTACGCCGGGCCCTGCCCACCGTCCCTCCCCTCGGCGAGCCTGGGCTCATGGCACTGCGAATCCCGAGTCTCCCCGACCGCGGTCGTGTCCTCGTCGTGGCCCTCCTCGTCGTCCTGGCGACGCCGTGGGCGACCGGCGTCCCGAGCGCCGGCGCCGCCACACCGGCGGCCGTCGGCCACGGCGCGGACCCGAGCGCGGTCGGGGACGATCCTGTCGGGCAGTGGCCGCTGCGCCCGACACCGGAGGTGGTCCGCCGCTTCGACCCGCCGGAGTCCACCTGGGGTCCCGGCCACCGCGGCGTCGACCTGCTCGGCAGCGTCGGCGCCGCGGTGCACGCGGCGCTGCCCGGCACGGTGACCTACGCCGGCGTGCTCGCCGGCCGCGGGGTGGTCGTGGTCGACCACGGGGCCACCCGGACGACCTACGAGCCGGTGGCCGCCTCGGTCGGCGTCGGCGACTCGGTGGCCGCCGGGGCCGTGCTCGGGCGACTGGAGATCGTCCAGTCGCACTGCTTCCCTCGCGCCTGCCTGCACTGGGGGTGGATCCGCAACGCCGACGACGTCTACCTCGACCCGTTGCGGCTGGTCGGCGGCCCGGCGCCGGTCCGCCTGCTGCCGCTCTGGCGCTCTACGCCGGTGAGCAGCGGTGTCGCTCCGGTCCACGGCCGCTGGCTCTCGGCCACCGGGCTCGGGTTCTGACCCGCGCTCTGCCAACCGGTCTCAGGCGCGCGGATGCGCCTGCTGGTAGGCCCGGCGGAGCCGATCCGTGCTGACGTGGGTGTAGAGCTGCGTCGTCGCCAGCGAGGCGTGTCCCAGGAGCTCCTGCACCGACCGCAGGTCGGCGCCGCCTTCGAGCAGGTGCGTCGCCGCGGTGTGGCGCAGTCCGTGCGGGCCGATGTCGGGCGCACCAGGCACATCGGCGATCCGCCGGTGGACGAGCGCCCGCACTGCCCGCTGGTCGATGCGGCCGCCGCGGGCACCGAGGAAGAGCGCCGGTCCCGAGCCGGGGGCGACGAGGCCGGGACGGCCCCGGGTGAGCCACGCGTCGAGTGCGTGGGCGGCCGGGGCGCCATACGGCACGGTGCGCTCCTTGCGGCCCTTCCCGAGCACCCGCACGACGTTGCGCTCCCGGTCGAGGTCGTCGACGTCGAGCCCGACGAGCTCGCCGACCCGGATCCCGGTGGCGTAGAGCAGCTCGAGCATGGCGGCGTCGCGGAGACCGACGGGGCTGCCGTCGTCGGCGAGCTCGGAGGCGGCCCGCAGCAGGTCCTCGGCCTCGTCCGCACGCAGCACGGGCGGCAGCGTGCGGTAGGCCCTCGGAGAGCCGAGGCTGGCGCCGGCGTCGGTCGTCGCGCGGCCGGTGTGGGCCAGCCAGGCGGTGAACACCCGGGCCGCGGTCGCCCGGCGGGCAAGGGTGGTGCGCGAGCGGCCGAGGGTCTGCTGCTTCGCCAGCCAGCTGCGCAGCGTCCGCAGGTCGAGGTCGCCGACGTCCTCGATCCCGAGCCGCGCGGCGTGCTCGAGTAGGCCCGCGATGTCGCCGACGTAGGCACGGACGGTGTGCCGCGTCAGGTCGCGCTCGGAGACGAGGTGGCGCTCGTAGTCACCGAGCACGCGCGCCATCCCCTCAGGCAGCGCATCGGTGGTCTCACCAGTCTCACTGGTCACAGCACGAGTCTAGGACGGAGCACCGGTCGTCACGAGCGAATCGCCTCCGCCGTGAGCTGCCAGCCGTCCGGGACGCGCTCGACGAGCCCGGCCTTCTCCAGGTGGAGCAGCGCCGACGCGACCTCGGCGAACGCGACTCCCGAGGACCGGCTGATCGACAGCGACGATCCACCCCGGCCGGCTGGCACGCCGTCCAGGACCTGCCGGTGTCTGGTGGAGAGCCGGTCCCGCTTCCGCTCGGGTCCGCGGCGCTCCTCGACGAGGAACTCCCCGGGACGCGAGACCAGCTCGAGTGCCTCCTCGCCGCGGGTGACGATCATCCCCTTCCCCGACCTGACCTGCTCGAGCACGCCGAGGGACTGGATGGCGGAGATCGGCCCGGGGACGCACATCAGCTGGCGGTTGAGCTTCGTGGTCCAGTTGGCGGTGTTGAGCGCGCCGCTGCGGGGCGCGGCCTCGGCGAGGACCGTGCCCCGAGCGAGCGCCGCGATGACCCGGTTGCGCGCCAGGAACCGCATCCGGGTGACCGGAAGGCCGGGAGCCAGCTCGGAGACGAGAGCCCCGGTGTCGAGCGCCGCTTGGAGGAGACGCATGTTCTCCTTCGGGTAGAACCGGTCCACGCCGCATGCGAGGACCGCGACGGTCCTCCCCCGGGCTGCGAGGGCGCCGCGATGGGCGGCGGCATCGATCCCGATCGCCCCGCCGGAGACGACGACGAACCCCTTGTCGGCGATGCCGTAGGCGATCTGGCCGGCGGCATCGACGCCGTAGCTCGTCGCCGAACGAGACCCCACGACGGCCACCGAGCGGTCCAGGTCGCCGAGCCGGAGCGGGCCCTTCACCCACAGTCCGAGCGGCACGCCGGTCCGCTCCTGGACCGGCTCCTGGCCGAAGAGGTCCTCGACCTGCGCGGGCCACTCGGCGTCGCCGGGGATCACGAAGCGGATCCCGAGCCGGTCGGCGTCGTCGAGGACCTGGTCCGGCCTCATCGAGTCCAGCCGCGTCGCCACGTCGTCACGGGCGTCACGCAGGCGCTGGTCATGCGGCGTCGCCCGGAGAGCACAGAACAGCTCGTAGGCGTCCATGCCGGCCATGAAGCCGTCGAGGCGTCGGTCGCCCGGCTCGAACAGCAGGTTGAGGGCGACCCGGGCCAGGCGCTCGCGCTCCTGCTCCGGTGCCGTCAGGACCGGGGAGCTCATGCGGACCTCCGCTCGTAGTCGGACACCTGCAGGGCCTCACCGGTGCGCAGCCGCAGCGCGGTCCGGATCTCGGGTACGCCGGGACGCGGAGTGCCGGCGAGGTCGGCGACCGTCCACGCGAGCCGGTGGACCCGGACCGCGCCCCGGCGGCTCAGCTTCCCGGCATAGACCAGCTTGTCGACGATCACCTGCGCCGGGTCCGGCAGCGGCCACCGCTCCCGGAGCGCGGCACCGGAGACGTGGCCGTTGAGACGCCAGCCCGTGCCGGCGTACCGCTCCTCCTGGCGGCGCCGCGCCTCAGTCACGCGCACCCGGACCGTCGCGCTGCTCTCGGGCCGGGCCAACGGATCGAACTCGTGGGGACGAAGCGGCCTCACGTGCCGCGTGATGTCGATCCGGTCGGTGATCGGTCCGGTGACCTTCCTCAGGTAGTTCTCGCGCTCGAGCTGACGGCAGTTGCAGCCGCTGTTGACCACATCGGCGTCGTAGTTGCCGCACGGGCACGGGTTGGCCGCGAGGACGACGATGCTGCGGGCCGGCAGGGTGACGGTCTCCTCGGCTCGCGCGACCGTGATGTCGCCGCTCTCCAACGGTTCGCGGAGCGCCTCGATCGCATCCGCGCGGAACATCGGGAACTCGTCCAGGAAAAAAACCACTTAAACACGTACTATGTGGGTATGACCATCACCGCCACCAAGCCAGCGGCGAGCCGGGGTGCCGCAGCACCGCGCAACCCGGCAGCACGCAGCTACGCCGACCTCGTGTTCGGCGGATACGCCCGCATCTCCGAGGACCCCGACGACGAGCGCCTCGGCGTCACCCGCCAGGTCGAGGACATCGAGGACGCGATCCTGCGCCTCGGCGCCATCCCGCCCGACCGGGCCGACGTGAACCGGATGCGGGTGGAGAACGACACCGGCGCCTTCAAGAAGCGCCGGGTGACCATCACCGACCAGTACGGGGAGACACGGGACGCCTACCGGGTGATCCGGCCCAAGTGGGGTGCGGCGCTCCGCGACCTGCGGGCCGGGCGGATCAACGCCCTGATGGTGTACGACCTCGACCGGCTCGCCCGCGACCCGTACGACCTGGAGGACGCCATCGAGGCCGTGGAGTACTACGGCGCCGTCATCATCTCCGCCACGGCCAGTGAGATCGACCTGATGACCGAGAGCGGCCGGCTGACGGCCCGCTTCATGGTCAACATCGCCAACAAGTCCAGCGCCGACACGTCCCGACGTGTGAAGCGCGCCCACCTGGCCCGAGCGAGGAGCGGAGCAGTGAACCACGGAGGCAGGCCGTTCGGCTGGATGCCGGACAAGACCACGAAGAACGCCCGCGAGGCGGCGCTGATCGAGAAGGCCGCCGCCGACGTCATCAGCGGCATCGGCCTGCGCGCGATCGTCCGCGAGTGGAACGAGCAGGGCGTCCGCACCGCCAGGGGGAACGAGTGGGACCACCGGGCGCTGCGGCAGATGCTGCGCGGCCCACGGCTGGCGGGGTGGCGCGTCCATCAGGGCAGGGTCGCCACCGACTCCGGTGGGGAGCCGGTGCATGGGGTGTGGGAGCCGATCCTGGACCAGGACACCTATGACCGGCTCCAGCTCGCGCTGAGTTCGAGGACCCCCGGTCGTGGTGGCCGGCGGGGGGCGCGCAAGTACCTGCTGAGCGGGGTGGCCCGGTGCGGCGTGTGCGGCAGCCGGATGTACGCCGGGCCGACGCCCACGGGTCACGCCTACGTCTGCCGCAACTCCGGCCCCGGCGTGAAGGGCGAGCACGTCAACAGCATCGCGGGGATACCGACAGACGCCGCGATCCTGGACCTCGCCATCAAGAGGGTCACCGCGGAGCGCCTGAAGGCGCCGCGACCGGCCGCCGAGTTCGAGCATGAGGGGCGGCTGCGTGAGATTCCGGGGAAGATCGCCGAGCTGATGGACGCCTACAACGCCAGCCAGTTGTCAGGGGCCGTGGTGTTCCCGCAGGTGGCGGCACTGGAGGCCGAACGCGACGAGTTGAAGGCCGCCCGGAGCAGGTTCCTGATCGCCACCTCGACGCCGAGGGCGCGGGACATGGACCCCGAGGCGCTGAGGGCTGGCGACACGGACGCACAGCGGGCGGCACTGGAGCGGGTCGTGGAGGCCGTGGTCGTTGGGCGGGCCGCCTACCGGGGCGCCCGGTTCACCCCGGATCGGCTGGAGGTGGTCTGGCGGGACGATGACGCCGGAGCCGAGGACGAGGCGGTGACCCGATGAGCGCCGCGACGAGCACGGCGACGACCACGAGCGGCACCCGGGCCTGCGCCTCCTGCGGGACCCCGCGGCGCAGCCGCCGAGTGGGCTGGACCTTCCGGGTGCGGGACGGCGTGGCCGTCTCCGTCACCTGCCCGGCCTGCCCCACCTACGCCGAGCCCATCCGGCGCCTGGCCCCCAACCTGGCCGGGCAGGTGCGGTTCCGGGCCGTCGTCGGGGTCACCCCGCCTGGCGGGACCCGGCGCCAGCACACCCGCACCTTCCCCACGCTGCCCGAGGCCCGGGAGTGGGTGGCCCTGGTCCGTAGCCAGGGCAGCGCCCCGTCCCGGGAGACGGTGGCCGACCTCGTGGGCCGGTGGGTGGCCTCCCGCACCGACGTGCGAGCGGTGACCCGGGACGGGTACGCAGCCTGGGCCGCCCCCGCGCTGCGGGTGATCGGGCACAGGGTGGCTGCGGAGGTGACGGTGCGTGACATCGAGCACCTGACCGTGACCCTGACCGAGCGCGGTGGGCGGGGCGGCAGGCCGCTGGCCCCCGGGTCGGTACGGGCCGTCCTGATCCCGCTGGCCGGGGCCTTCGACCTCGCGGTGCGTGACGGGATGATGCCCGCCAACCCGGTGCGCATCGCCCGCAAGCCTCGCACCCGGGCACGGGTGGGCACGGACCTGGAGCATTGGACCCCGGCGCAACTGCTCACCTTCCGCGAGACCTCCGACCGGAATGAGTGGGCGCCCCTGTGGCGCCTCACCCTGGCCGGGCTCACCCGGGCGGACGTGATGGGCCTGCGGTGGTGCGACGTAGACCTGGAGGCGGGCACCGTGACCGTGGCGCAGGGCCGGGTCGTCCACGGGTCCGGCACCGCGACCGATGAGCCGAAGTCCGCCCAGCGCCGCCGCACGGTGCCGGTGGAGGTGATCCACCCCGGCACCGCGGGGATGCTGCGGTCTCTGCATGCCCGGCAGGCCGAGGCCCGGCTGGCGGCCGGGAGCCGGTGGCGGGACACGGGGTTGGTGGCGGCTGACGCCCTCGGGCGGCCGACGTCGCCGCGGGACTACTCCGCGAGGTTCGCGGTCCTGTGCGCCGAGGCCGGGGTGCCGCCCATCCGGCTGCACAGCGTCCGGCACAGCCTGGCGTTCTGGCTGCACTCCCTCGGGGTGACCCCGGCGGACGCCGCCGCGCTACTCGGGCACACCGTGGACGTCCACCTCCGCACCTACCTGCCCGCCTCCGGGGCCTCGGGGATCGCGGCGGCGGCGGCGGCGCTCGGCCACGCCGCGGAGGGATAGCGTTCAAGCTCGCGGTTGCCGGGCCGCCGGCGTCTGGACCTCGTACGCTCACCCGCATGGCCGGCCCGACCGACGAGCCCGAGGCGTACGACGCCGCGTTCCTCACCACCCGCGACCGGGCACGGCAGGCCGGGGGCTCGGTGCTCGCGGCGCTGGTGGACGCCGGGCTGCTCACCGAGGCCGAGGCGCTCGGGGCGGACGGCGACCCCGGCACCGAGGCCGCGTTCGGCGAGCACGAGCCAGGCGCCGGGGAGCGTGAGGGGCGGTAGCCGCGGCGACTTTTCGTGAGTCCGGTGGTGGCCCTCGCCCGCGGGTCTTCCACGCTCAGGTGGGGCGGATGGGCGGCATGGCGGACCCCGTAGACCCCTTAGTTATCCACAAGCGCCCGTGCTAGCAGCCATGACAACCGGGGTGGCCGGCGGTGTCCTATAGGTCCCACAACGGCCCTAGACACCCCGGAGGTACGCCATGCCGCAGGACCCGGAACCGGACATCACCATCAGGGAGGCCGCCGCCCGCAAGGGCGTGAGCCCCAAGACGATCCGCAAACTGATCGAGACCGGCGAACTGCCCGCCCGCCGCCTCGGCTCCCGCCTCATCCGCATCCGCCCCGAGGACGTGGACCGGCTCGGCCGGGACGTCACCTCCGGCGACCTGGAGCGGCTGTCGTGAACGCCTCCCAGATCGCGCTCCAGAAGTCACTGATCGCCAAGCGGGTCAAGGTCGAGAAGCAGAAGGCCAAGGCCCACGGCGCCCAACTGATCGCCAACGCCGACGCCGAACTGGACCGCCGGTTCCAGTTGGAAGACCTCGGCGTGGAGAAGATCGCTGAGCAGGTCGAGGAGAAGGTCGAGGCGCTGCGACGCGAGTTGGACGCCCGGTTCGATGCACTCGGGGTCTCCCGCGACCTCCGCGGCCGGATCTACTTCGGATACCACCCGGGTGGATCACGGGAACCGGCGCACCGCAGCGAGGAGCGCCGCAAGGCCAGGGTGGAGGTCGAGGCCGCCGTCGAGCGGCGCATCACCGAAATCGAGGCATGGGAGTACGAGGCCCTGACGGCGCTCGCAACGAAGGTGCTCACCCCGGAGGACGCGGAGGCGCTGATGGCGATGCTGCCCGAGGTCACCGAGGCGCTTCCGGCGGTCACCGACATCATCGGCCCGGTCGAGGAGCAGCCGCTGGCCGTGATCGAGTCGGGCCGCGAGGCGAAGCGGCGGGCGATCTTGAAGGCCCTCGGCACCGATGGCTCCAGGTCGGACAGGGAGATCGGCCGACTCATCGGCGTGGACCACAAGACCGTCGCGAAGGTCCGCGCCCAGGTCGGGGAACTCCCCGCAGCAAGTGGGGACCTCCCCACCTTGGCCGGGGAAATCCCCACCGCTGCGGAGGAGGCGTGAGGCCGTCCGTGGAGTCCTAGAACCGGGTCAGGTTCCCCAGACGCTCGTCAGCCGGCCCCGTGGTCGGCTCGATCACCTGATAGCCAAGCTCCTCGCGAAGGACCCGGACCGCCTCCGCCGGCGCGTCCCGAACGATCGCCGCGGTCTGACGCCGACGCCACCGGGCGCGGCCCTCCTCGATCACCTGCTGCGCGTCGGGCTGGGTGTCGACCCCGAACTCGGTGATCAGCATCTGCAGGACGTCCTCCACACATGGCCTCATCCGGGGGCCGCCGAGCGGGAAGTGGACGTCGGCCAGACGAGGCACCGCGCCGGCCCCCGGCTCACCAACGGCAGCCGCACGACGGGCCGCCGGCTTGCCGCGCTCGGCTCGCAGCATGGTGTAGAGGAACTCGTCACGGGTGGGCGTGAAGCTGCAGATGGGCGCACGGGTAGTGCTCGCTCTTGTCGGCCTGGAACTCGTAGCGGAACAACGGCGTGGCCTGGTCGACCGGCAGGACGTGGAAGTTCGCCACCCGCACCTTGAGGAACGTCGCCGACGTGTCCCACTCACACCGGTAGTCGCACACCATCGACAAGGCGTGCGTCCCGGCGATCATCAATTCGATATCGGCAGTGTCCACGGTGCGGACCACCACCCTGACCGACTGGCCACGCTTGCGGGGTGACGGCTCGGCGACGAACCGGGGAACGTCGGGGCCGAGGACGCCGGTGAAGGTGGCCGTCAACTCCTGGGCGAACTCCTCGGCGCGCTCCCGCAGAGTCGGGGCGGTATCCACCCGCGGAGTCAGTCGTCGTCGCCGAGCAGGTAGGCGATCTCATCGAGGCGCCGCAGGACCCGCGCCTCGTCCGTCGTGAGCCGGTAGCTCGCCGCCCGGTCGCGAAGCTCGGCCTCGGTGAACCGGATCTCATCCAGAAGCTCGGCCCGCTCGCGGTCCAGATCCTCGACCGTGGGCTCCAGGACAACCGTCATCGCGCGACCCCTTCCTCTGTCCCTGTTCGTCATGCTCCTACAGCAAACACCAACCCACCGACAATTTCGGGGAGAACGCCGAAGAAGACCGGGCGTCACCGGCGGCGCATCGCCTCCAGGTCCGCGAGCAGGTCGGCGAGCCCCGAGGCCAACTCCCGGGCCGCGGCGCTGTCCGGGGGCAGCACCGCCAGGGCGTCCTCGACCTGATCGAGCAGGGCCTCGCACCGCAGCCGGGTCGCCGGGGTGATCGGCGGGTTCAGCCGCCGCGCCCGCTCCTTCCACGTCACGACCCCAGCCCCCGCTCCCTGATCAGCGCCTCGGCCTCCGCGAGCCGGTCCTCGGTCCACTTGTGGTCCCGCCACGCCCGGCCCTCCGCGAGCACGATCCGTGCCGCCGCGACCGCATCGTGATCGGAGGTGGCCGACGAGGACAGGATGCGTGCCAGCCGCGACACCGCCGCCGGGAGCACCTTCGTCAGCACGTCCACCACCTGGGCGACCTGGGCCTCCCGCTCCTCGGCCACCGCCCGGTCCACCCCCGGCTTCCGCAACCGGCGCAGCACCGTGGACTTGCTGCACCCGGCGGCCTCCGCGGTGTTCTCCAGCGTCAGCCCCGCCGCCCGGGCGGCGATGATCTTCCGGTCCAGGTCGTCCAGCCCGACCTCCGGGCCGTCCTCGTCCCCGGCGTCCGGCTCCAACGGCTCCTGCGTCATCGTCCTGCCTTCTTTCCTTCACGACCCCGACGGCACCCGTCGGGTGTCACACGGTGCCAGCAGGTGTCACCACGGCTCGGCGCCCGACACCGGCCCCGCCCGCACCGCCTCGACCAGGGCAGCCTCCAGCCACTCCCGGCGCGAGAGGCCCACGGCCGCCGCCGCCGCGTCCATCGCCTCCACCAGCGGCCCCGGCAACCGGACGTTCATGTGCTCGGTCGGCCCGGCCAGCAGCCGATCCACCGCCCGGAACGCACGCAGCCCGTTCGGACCCCTGCCCACCTCCACCAGCACCCGACCGGCCGGCGGACGAGGGACCGCCCGCCCGCCGACCGGAACCTTCGACTCGCGACCCCAACAGTCGCGGTAGACGGCCGGGTCCGGCGGCTCGATGACGAACACGTTCACCATCCCGGCCCCTCCCCGTCCCCGTGGCGGCGGAACCACTCGGCGTACGGCGAGGCCGACTCAGACGGCCGCACCGCCCGGTCACCCAGCGTCGCGGACAGCCTGCCCGAGCGCCGGGCCGGTGGCCTCGGACGGGCCGCCTGCTGCTGCCTCGACCGGGCCAGCGCCTCCCGCACCTGACGGCGCAGCACCTCCTCGGTCACCTTCACGCCCGCCGACCGGGCCACAGCCCGCGACGCGGCCCGGTACGGGCGCAGCACCCGCTCCTCGGCGACCTCGACCCGGCGAGCACGCACCGCTGCGGAGGCGACCGCCATGCGCTCGGCCGCAGCCTCCACCCGGGCACGACGCTGCTCGGCGCGGCGCTCCTCCAGCACGGCGGCCACGTCCGGGTGGACCCGGCCCTGCGCCTCAGCCATCGTCGCCACCCCCGACCGCCTCACGGCGCCACCTCCACTCGGCGTGCTCCAGTCGATCGCGCAACGTCCGCAGCATCGCCTCATTGCGAGGGTGCCTCCGCTCCAACTCGCGGCGGCAGTCATCCGCCAGGTTCTCGGCGGAGCCCAGCAGCGACAACACCTCGGGGACGGTGAGCACGCCGAGGGGAACCTCCCTGTTCACGGCGAACACGAGGTTCGACCACTCCGGTCCAGAAGGCTCGGGCACAGCAGCAACGTTCACGGCCTCGACGCTCACCGGGACCCACCCCCATGCGCCACCGGCAGGATCA
Organism: Nocardioides asiaticus; assembly: GCF_040049175.1. Taxonomy (NCBI): domain Bacteria; kingdom Bacillati; phylum Actinomycetota; class Actinomycetes; order Propionibacteriales; family Nocardioidaceae; genus Nocardioides; species Nocardioides asiaticus. The sequence goes on from NZ_JBDZDM010000001.1 coordinate 424,055, forward strand.
ACGGCGGCGGAGGCGGCGCTGCCGGGGCACTCGCCCGCATCCGGGCCTCAGCGGCCCGCAGCCTGCGGCGACGCTGCTGGTACTCCGCGGGTGCCCGGGACGGCCACCGCTCCCACGCCGCCCGCCGGGCCTGCTCCAACTGCGGGCCCAGGTAGTCCCACGCCTGCCCGCCGCTGGCCGCGTGGGCGCTGTAGAACGGCCGGAAGCCGAACGTCTCCGCGATCCCCTCCGGGGCGTGCCAGGCCTGCGGGTGCTCGTTCCAGCCCACGACCCGGAGGGCGACGGTCGCCAACCGGTCGGCGAACCTGCGGCGGGAGTCGGTGCCCCAGCCGGTCGAGCAGCCCGCCAGCGACCACAGCGGGAAGCAGCCGTCGCACAGCACGATCCGGCGGCCCTCGACCTCCCGGCGGGTCACCGTCCAGCGGCGCGCCCGGTGGACGCCGCAGCCGGAGCAGAACTCGGCCTGCGAGCAGGTCACCCCCGGGCCACGGGCCTGCCGACGACGCTCGGACTCCAGCGCCTTCCGCAGCGCCTTGGCGTCGATGTGCGCCCACGGGCGCTTCGACCCCGCGCCCACCCTCGGCCTCGGCACCGGGTCGGCCAACCCGGCGGCCACCACCTGCGGGGAGGGCACGGCGGCGAACTGCGGCAGGTCGCGGGCCGGGGTCAGGTCACGGGCGACGCGGCGGGCCGCGGGGTCCTCCGGGTCGAGGGGCTCGCCGAGGGCGGCGCTGAGCAGCCCCACCTCGGCGACGTGGGCACGGCGTGCCCGGCCGGTCGCGAGGATCGCCGAGCAGGCCGGGCAGGCGGGCCAGCCCGGGTCCGTGATCGCGTCCCGGGCGGGCGGGGTGTAGTCGGTCGGGACGCCGCACAACCGGCACGCGCAGGTCTGCGCGGCCGTGGGCGTCGGGGCGGTCTTGGTACGTGGCATGGCGGTTCCATCCTTCTCGTCGGTAGTGGTGTCGGTGGGTGATTGGCTAGCGGCCCCGCACGGCGCGCCCGTCGCGGCTTGGGCGGGCGAACAGGGACGGGGCGGGGTACTTGCCCCGGGGCGGTCCTCGGCGGCCCCCAGGGCGGCGAAGGCGGCGTCGGGGGCGGCGACCCTCGCGGCGTGGCAGGCCACGCACGGGCAGGTCATCACCCGGTGCCGGTCGAGGGGCACGTCCCTCAACCGCAGCGCCTCGGCGTAGGCGGTCCGGTTGCGGGCGAGCCGCCGAAGGTAGCTGCTCACCCACGCCGGCGGCAGCTCGTCGGACTCGTTCATGTCGTCTCCCTCCGGGTCGAGTGGACGGCCACGGCAGGGAAGCCGGCCGCCCGCATCCGCGCCCCGCACAGGCCGGACCCGCCGGCCGCGGACTCGGCGACCGCTCCCCAGCAGGGGTCACCCGATACGGCGTCGTGCCGCTCGCACGGGTAGGCCGCGATCCTCGACCAGGACGGCGACGGCCACGTCACGATCTGCTCAGGCACGATCTCCGCCCTTTCCTCGCGTCACCGTTAGAGCAGGCGTGAGAGCCAGCGCGTTTCCGCAGGTCAACCGGGGTTCGGTATGTAACAACCGGTTAAGTACGGCGCCAGAAGGGCCGCCCGGCGAGGGCCACGAGCACGAACCACGCACGCGCACGCGCGAGGCCGAGCGAGGGCCACTCGCGGGTTCCTCGACTGCTATCTCGCCTCCGCCGACGCGGGCCCGATGCACCCACCCGGGGGCGAGGCGCTTGCCCCGCCAGATCGTCTGCCCGGGGGTGATGGGGCCTCGGCAGATCGGGCACCGTCCGGCGAGTTGCGCGCAGATGCAGGTGGGCATCACGGTGCTCCTGTTCGTCGGCTCCGCCGCCGCGGAAGTGACGGGTTGTGACGGGTTGGTGTCCGGCCGGATGCCCCTATGCGGGTCAACCTGTTGACCCGGCACAACCCGTCACCCGTCACTCCGGGGTGACGGGTGTGACGGGTGGTGACGGGTTGCCACCTTGACCGGCCGCGTGCGTGCGCGCGGGGGCGATAGTTCTGTGGTGACGTCACGACCCGTCACCGCCGTGGTCGCCGGCGAGCATGATGCCGCGGAAGATGGCGCCGTGGTTGGTGCGCTTCTTGAGGTAGCCGGCGCGCTCGACGGCCTCGGAGAAGCTCTTGTTGGTGGCGAGGAGTTCCTCGCCCTCGACGGCGGTCCATTCCTTCCAGGCCCGGAACAGCACCGAGGACAGCACCGAGGCGCTGGCGGTGGTCTGGCAGCGTTCGGCGATGAAGCGGCCCAGGGCGTCGGAGTCGGCCCGGTAGGTGGTGGTCGCCTCGATGACCGAGGCGGGTGCGTCCAGGCCGCGGGTCTTCCAGGCCCGGTGGCCCTCGATCATCCAGGTGAGGACGGCGGAGAGTTCCAGGGCGAGCTTGTCGCCGAGGTGGTCGTCGCGCTGGTCGGGCGGGACGACGACGTTGAAGGGCACGAGCTTGATGCGCCGCCAGATGCCTTCGTCGGTGCCGGTGATGACCGGCTTGTGGTTGGTGATCATCACGAAGGAGTGGGAGGGGGTGAAGTGCCAGAAGTCCTCGCGCATCCGGCGGGCCTTCACCTCGTCGCCGCCGGTGAGCCGCTTGACGGTGCCCTCGGCGAGCTTGCGCCCGGCGTCGACCTCGTGGATGACGGCGAGGCGGACGCCGAACAGGTCGGCGACGCCGGTGGGGTGGGCGTCGAAGCTGCGGGCGATGAGCAGGCCGGGATCGGCCGAGGCGGCGTAGTCGCCCAGCGCCGTGATGACGGCGTTCATCAGCGTGGACTTGCCGTTGGCACCGTCGCCGTCCCAGATCGACAGGGCGTGCTCGATGACCCGCCCCTCCAGGGTGTGGCCGAGTTGGCGGGCGAGGTAGTCGCGCATGTCGGGGTCGGGCTGGATCTGCTCCAGGAACGTCGTGAACGTGGTCCCGCCGGCGCTCGGGTCGTAGGCCGCGTTCGTGATCTTGGTGATCAGCCGCGCCGGGTCGTGGGGCAGCAGCTCGCCGGTGCGCAGGTCGAGGACGCCGTTGGTGCAGTTGAGCAGCAGCGGGTCGGCGTCGAGGTCGCGGTGGTCGACGGCGATCCCGGGCTCGGTGGAGGCGAGGCTGAGCATGCCCTGGATGCCGCCGGAGGACTCGGCCCGCTGGGCGAACTTGATCCTGTCCTTCTCGCCCTGGGCGTACGCGATCGCGGTCATGGCCCTGGCGGTGGCCTTCATCCATCGGGTGGCCTGGCCGGTGGTGTCGTGGGCCCAGCGGGTGCCGTCCCACACGAGCCATCGGCGCCATGCGCTGACGTGGAGTAGCTGGTCGCCGTAGCTGGCCACGAGGCGGCGGGCGAACCCGAGTTCGGTCCACATCTCCTCGGGCATCGGGTCCATGTCCTCGACGCCGCGCCTGGGCACAGGCACCGAGGCGAGCGCCGGCGGCTCCACCGGATGATCCGGCGCGGCCGACAACGTGGTGTAGGGGATGAAGTCATCGAGGCTGTGCCCGGCGGCGATGTGGTCGGCGGCGTCCTTCCCGGTCGCTGCGCGGACGAACCGGAGAGTGGCCGCGCGTCCGGTGAGCAGGGCCCGCACCGTGGTGGCCCACTTGTCCCCGGCGGGGTCCCGGTCGACCACGGCGACGACGTGGCGGCCGTGCAGCGGGGAGAGGTCGCACTTGTCGATGTTGCCGGCGCCCATCGGCGCGGTGGTGGCGACCGAGCCGAGGGACTCGATGGCGAGGACGTCCCTCTCGCCCTCGACCAGATAGACCGCGGCCTCGGGTGCAGCCCGGAGACGGTCGAGCCGGTACAGCAGCGCCGGCCGTCCCTTGGCGTCCTCGCTGATCTTCTGCGCGAACTTCTTGCCGCTGGCGGTGACCCGCCGGGTGACGGTGCGGTCTTCGTAGACGTACTCCTGCTTGCCCGGTGTGTCGTAGAGGTCGCGGGGGCTCCGGCCGAGGGCGGCCAGCACGTCGCGGTAGTCGCAGCCCGCGTGACAGAAGATCAGGACCGAGCCCTCGATCCTCCTGATCGACAACGACGGGTCGCCGTCCTCGTGGGCCGGGCAGGTCGCCATCGCGCTGCCTGCTCCGTTCGGGACCACTCGGCAGCCGTGGGCCTCCAGGTCGGCGAGCAGCCGGTCGTAGGCCGGCGTCATGCCGCCCCCGCCCAGGGGTCGCCCAGGTCGTGGAAGCAGACCCGGCACGATGCTGCGAAGCCGCCGTGCAGGCAGCAGACGAGGTTCCCGTGCTCGTCGGGTTCGGCCTCGGGCACAACGCAGCACGGGCACCCGGCGCAGCCGTTGCCGGGGCGCTCGGCGAGCGGGCAGGGCTCCTGGTGGGGGCCGCCAAGTTCGCAGCCCCACGGGCAGCCTGAACGCCGTCCAGTTCGGCGCGGCCGACCGCCGGCGGTGTGGTGGTGGTCTAACATCAGTTTCGTCTTCTTCCACTCGGCGGTGGTGAGAGGTCGGCGGGGTCGGCACCCCGTTCAGGGCGGCGGCCGGGAGTCCCGGCCGCCGTCGTGCGTCTCAGGGCTGCTCGCTGCCGGCATCGCCGAGCCGGGCGGCGCCGCGGTGGTCCGCGGACGCCTCGGCCTGCTTGGCGACCAGCCGGGCTTCGATCCCGGCCAGGATCTTGGCGATGTCCTCCCGCTGGCGCTGGCTCATGGGCGGTGCAGCGGCGAGCTGCCGCTGCTCCCAGGCGTCGTAGACGTCCGGGTCCACCAGGTCGTGGGGGTCGGGGAGTCTGCTCATCGCCCCGCCAACCAGCGGTCGAGGTCGGCGAGCCGAACGCGATAGTGACCTGCGCTCCCTCCGGGACCGGTGCGCGAGGCGGTGAGGCGACCATCCCGGATGGCTCGCCGCAGCGTCTCCGGGTGAACGTCCACGATCTGCGCGGCGAGGCTGAGTCGAACGTAGGAGTCGGCGTGCGAGCCGCTGGGCTGTCCCTGGTCCGCGGGCGTGGTGCGCATAGGCTGGTGACCGCCTTTCCGTAGAGGCGGCGGGCCCCGGCTGAGCCGGCAAGCAAGGACCGGGGCCCGTCCATTGGCGTTTATGGGTACAAAAACCCACAACGGCCCCGGCTACAACGGGTTGCTAGCGGTCAGTTTGGACGCCGATTACCTGTGGTTACCTGTGGTTCCCGGCGGAAGGTAAAAGTTCGCAGCGCGGACCCTCTGCTACCCCTCGTCGCGTTCCTCGGCGGTCGGCTCGTGCTCGGCCGAGCGCGGCCCGGCACCATACGCGCTCGGCGGGGTGGTGCGGGGCGACACCTCGGCCGCGTGGCCGCTGGATGGCGGAGGATCAGAAGCGGGTTAGGTGTTGTTGTGTAGGAACAGCACGCCGCCGTGGGCCAGCGAGATCTCGCCGGGCCGCACCCGACCGCCTCCCCCACCGACCAGACTCACCCGGCTCGCATCGTGATGCGGAGCAGCGAACGGCGGCCGCGTGACCAGTCCCTTCGTCGGGTCGAGGGCTCCCGCGAGCGACTGCACCGCCATGACCTCGACCGACACGTCACGCTCGAGATCGGGGAGGACGGTCGGGATGCGCTCGGCGATGGAGGTCTTGCCGCACCCCTTCGGCCCCTTGAGCAGGAGATGGTGGCCCCCTGCCGCAGCGACCTCGACGGCGTACCTCACCTCGTGCATGCCGAGCAGCTCGACCATGTCGACCTCCTCGAGGCGGTCGTCACCGCGCCAGCCCAGGACGTGGCCGCCGGTGACCAGCGGCACCGGTGGAGCCTCGGGGACCTGCTCGCCGCGCAGCACGGCGACGACCTGCGCCAGCGAGCGCAACCCCAGGACCTCCATCCCGGGCACCATGGCCGCCTCGCGCGCCTGAGGCTCCGGCACGATGACCCTGGAGACCCCGCGCTGGGCGGCCGCCAGGACCATCGGGAGCACCCCGGTGACCGAGCGCAGGCCACCGTCCAGGGTGAGCTCGCCGATGAAGGCGGTGCCCTCCGCCGCGCCGGGATGGACCGACTCCGAGGCAGCGAGGATCGAGACGGCCATCGCGAGGTCGTAGTGGCTGCCGTTCTTCGGGAGGTCCGCCGGCGAGAGGAGCACGGTGATGCGCTTGGTGGCCGGCCAGTCGAAGCCGCTGTTGATGATCGCCATGCGCACTCGGTCGCGGCCCTCGGTGAGAGCCGCGTCGGCCCGGCCGACCAGGGTCAACCCGACCTGTCCGGGTGACACGTCGGCCTGGACGTCGATGAGGTGGCCGACCGCGCCGCGGAGGGCGACGGTATGAGCCGTCGCGAACACCTCAGAGCCCCCTCACGTGGTCGACGAGGGCGGCACCCTTGGGTGTGTGGCGCACCGCGACCAGGTCGAACCGCACGTCGGGGACGTTGGTGAGCGATCGCTCTGTCTTCCAGCGGTCGGCCAGCCGTCGCAGCCGCTCGACCTTGGCGTCGTCGACCGCCTCGTGGGGCGACCCGAACTGGTCGCTGCTGCGGGTCTTGACCTCACAGACGACGAGGACGTCGCCGTCGCGCAGGACGAGGTCGATCTCGCCCTCGTCGCAGCGCCAGTTGCGGTCGAGCACAAGCATCCCCTGGTCGACGAGATGGCGCTCGGCGACCGTCTCGCCGTACCTCCCCAGCGCCTGCTTCTGAAGTGCGGTTGTCGTCATGGCGTCCTCCGTGCCGTGTGGTTGCGCCGACCAGCATCGGCGGCAGCGGGGACGACGACGAGGGCGTACGAGACGCCTTGTGGAGGAGCCCTGCCCGAAGCGGGGCTGTGGACGGTAGGTGGCCCGGTCTGGCGCGATTCAGCGCTCGAAGGCGTACGTCACGGCGGCCATGTCCTCGCCGCCGTGACCGAAGTCGGAGGCCGCGGCGTACAGCTCCCGCACGGTCGAGAGCAGCTCGGTCGGGAAGCCGACGGACCGAGCGGTCTCGATCATCAGCCCGACGTCCTTCACGACGCCGTCGACGGCGAAGGAGGTGGCGTAGTCGCCGTTGAGGATGCTCTCCCCCTTGAGCTTGACGTACGGCGCACCGGTCGGGCCGCCGTCCACCGCCTCGAGGAAGAGCGCGGGATCGAGGCCGAGCGCCCGCGCGAACGTCATCGACTGGGCGATCCCGCCGGCCATCAGAGCGACCCAGGAGTTCACCACGAGCTTGAGCGCACTCCCCCGGCCGACCTCCTCGCCGGCCACGACGACCCTGCTGCCGATCGCGTCGAAGACCGGCCTCGCCCGCTCGACGAGGTCGGGCCGACCGGAGGCGAGTACGACGAGCGTGCCGCTCTCGGCGGGGGCCTTCGTCCCGACCACCGGAGCGTCGACGAAGCGGTCCACCCCCTCCGCGAGCCGCTTCGCCCCATCGGGTCCGACGGTGCCGATCTGCAGCCAGACCGCCTCAGGCCCGAGCGCGGCGACCAGCTCGTCCTTGACCTTCAGGGTCGCGTCGGTGTCGAAGAGCATCGTGATGACGGCGTCCGCCTCCGTCACCGCGTCCGTGACGCTGCCCGCCACCTCGATCCCGTCGGCGGCCAGCGGCTCCGCCTTGGCCGCGGTGCGGTTCCAGGCGACGACGTCGTGCCCCTCACGGCGGAGCGAGCGGGCCATCGCAGAGCCCATGATCCCGGTTCCGAGTACGGCAACGCGCATGATCCGACTGTAGCCAGACGGTCATCGCACCCTCCTTCTCCCGTCGTCCGGACTAGGGGTGGGTGGGCCAAATCGGTCATCCGGGTTGTCCGTTCGGGTGGTTCTCACTCGAACCGGGCGTGGGAGGTGGTCGCGGGCGTCTACGTTCCCTGCGAAGCACGCCTGGGAGGGGGACCGGATGCTGCAGCGTGTACGTGACCGTACGCGCGACGATCTCGGCTCCGTCGTGCTCGAGTTCGCCCTGCTCGCACCGATCCTGCTCATGCTCGTCATGGGGATCATCGACTTCGGCTACATGCTCAACCGCGACTCCGTCATCAACAACGCCGCCCGCGACGCCGCACGCGTCGCGAGCCTCGACGGCGACTACGCCACGATCCAGCAGACGGTCGACGACGAGCTCGGCGACGTCGGCATCAGCGGCTCGGGGCTGACGGTGACGATCTGCGCGGACGGGAGCTGCGGCTCGTCGTACGACGGCGCCGCCAAGTCCGGCTCGACGGTCAAGGTGACCGTCAGCTACGTCCACCACTGGCTGACCCCGATCGGAGCCATGTGCAGCATGTTCGGAGACAGGTGCACGGGCGACACGATCACGCTCACCCGCACCGCGGAGATGGTGAGGGAATGATCAGGTACTTCGCGTCCCGCCGGGGCGACGAGCGCGGGGCGGTGGCCATCCTGGTCGCGGTCCTGGCGATCGTTCTGTTCGCGTCGGCGGCGATCAGCGTCGACATCGCCAAGCAGGTCGACCGCAAGCACCTGCTCAAGAACCAGCTCGACGCCGCCGCCACCGCTGCGGCCTTCTATCTCGACACGGGCACGAACGGCCTGCAGCAGGCCGTCGACAAGGCGTCGACCTTCTTCGAGCAGAACGGCGAGGGCAGCCTGGACGCTGACGACGTCAGCTTCTGGTGCGTGGTCGGCCGGAAGCTGAACGGCGACGGCACTCCGTTCAGCACGCCGATGGTCGCCGACTACCAGATCCCGAGCGGTGGCCAGACCGCCGGTGTCTGCAACCCGGACGCCACCTCGAGCGCCACCCAGTGGAAGCAGTCGGAGTACCAGAACCGGGTGCGGGCCTGGGACGGTGCGACGTTCTCGATGACGTGCAACAAGACCCTGTGCGCGATCCCGTGCGGGCTGAAGGACGCCAGCGACGGCTCGAGCCCTGGTACGTCGGCGTACAACGGCCTGCCGATCACCTGCAACACGATCCGCGTCGGCGCGGACCAGGACGTGCCGTTCAGCTTCGCGCCCGTGATCGGCGTGGACAAGGGCTCGACGGGGGCTCAGGTGGCCGTGGCGTGCAAGGGTCCCTGCGGGGCCATCTCGCCGAACCCGATGGACGTCGTGGTCATGGCCGACCGGACGATGTCGATGATCGACGGCCGTACCGACTATCGCTCGCAACTCGCCGACGGCATCAAGGGAATGCTGCAGGTGATGACGCCGGAGCAGCAGTACGTCGCCTTCGGCGCGTTGGGCCCCAGTGCGCTCAAGCGCACTGAATCGCCGGAGTCCAAGTCCTGCACGAGCGGTGACAAGGGGCTGATCTACCCCAGCACGTCCGAGACAGTCGCCAGCGGAGGATCCTGGGTCCCGATCCAGTTCCACGACGACTACAGCACCATGAACTCGAACGGTGCAAGGACGCTCGACACCAACAACGCGCTCTACAAGGCGATCAGCTGCCTCAGCCAGGCCAACCCGGGCACACACACGGCACTCGCGGCGTCGCTGAAGTCCGCCGCGCGTTACCTGCTCAACAAGCCGGGTGAGGACAACAACGTCTCAGCTCTCGGCGGGGCGAACCGGGCGGGACTACCGCGCAAGGTCTTGATCTTCGAGACCGACGGCCAACCGTGGGAGCCACAGACCTCGTCCTCCGCCAGCGCACTCTCGCTCGACAACTCGACCGATGTCTTCTCCAACGACACCGACCACACCGATCAGACGACCCAGCAGTCGACCTCGCCGTACACCGCCACCGGGCTTCCGGACGGCGTGAACCCCCAGCAGCATCCGTCGAAGTACAACAACTACAAGTACACCTACAATCAGACCGGCACGGAGACCGACCAGACGACCAGCACGACCTGGTACGGCGGCGAGCAGGCCTGCGACAACTTCAAGCAGATCGCCGATCTGGCCAAGGCGGCGGGCGTCTTGCTCATCACGATCGGTTACAACCTCGACGGGAAGTATTGCGCCGACTACAACAACGGTGGATCGCTTCCGCATACCACGAGCAACACCACCTACAGCGGTACTCCGTACATCAGCGCCATCACCCCGACCAAGTGCATCAGCGGCGGATCGGGTACGGCCGCCGACCCGTACCAGCAGAACACGAAGTGCTCGGCGAACGCGACGATCACCTACACCGCCGACAGGACCGTGACGACGACGACCAACGTGAACCGCGAACCGGACGAGTCGGTCGCGCAAGTGCTCGGCGCCGCGGCGAGCGGCCCGGACGGCGCCGGCTCGGGATCGGCCGCGGCCGACGCCTGCGACGGCACCAACCGCAACGTCGAGAACGGCGACGGAGACTTCTTCTTCTGCGCCGCCCAGGGCGATGACCTGGCCCCGATCTTCATCACCGCGCTGAGCCAGGTGACGACCGGCGTGAAGCTGATGAACCTGCCGGTGGGCTAGTCCTTCGGCAGGTCGATCTCGGAGGGCGTGAGGGTCTCGACGTTGACGTCCTTGAAGGTGAGCACCTTGACGGACTTCGCGAACCGGGCGGGGCGGTACATGTCCCAGACCCAGCAGTCGTTCATGGTGACCTCGAAGAAGACGTCACCGGCGTCCGTGCGCGCCTTCACGTCGACCTGGTTGCACAGGTAGAAGCGTCGGTCCGTCTCGACGACGTACTTGAAGATGCCGACCACGTCGCGGTACTCGCGGTAGAGGGTCAGCTCCATCTCGGTCTCGTACTTCTCGAGATCCTCGGCGCTCATGCCGCCGCCTCCGTGGAAGGACAGAAAGAATACGGACGCGGCGGCCTGAGAGATCCGATGGTCGCTCGCTGACGCTCGCTCATGCGTCAGACTCTAGACCGGCCAGGACGGCCTCGACATCGACGTCCGGGTCCACCCCGGGCAGGCTCCACGAGCGACGGTGGTGGGCCGACGGACCGAGGCGGGAGAGGGCGTCGATGTGGGCGGGCGAGGCGTACCCCTTGTTCTCCGCCCAGCAGTAGTCCGGGTGCTCGTCGTGCAGCTCGACCATGAGCGCGTCGCGCGTCGTCTTGGCCAGGATGGACGCCGCGGCGACGGCCGCGCACTTGAGGTCGGCCTTGATCATCGTGGTCACCGGAGGGACGCGTACGCCGACGGGGTAGCGCTCCTCCGGCTCGCCGAACAGCCCGGCCTGCTGCGGCGGCGAGAGGTAGTCGTGGTTCCCGTCGAGGAGTACGCCGTCCGGCGCCACGGTGAGCTGCGCGAGCGCCCGCTGGCCGGCCAGGCGCAACGCGGCGATGATCCCGATGTCGTCGATCTCCGCGGGCGTCGCGTGACCGACGGCAGAGCAGAGCGCCCACCGCCGGATCTTCGGGACCAGCCGCAGCCGCGCCTCGGGGGTGAGCAGCTTGCTGTCGCGGACGCCCTGCGGGGCGGTGCGGGTGGCCTCGGAGATCACGACCACCCCGATCGTGACAGGTCCGCACAGCGCACCGCGGCCGACCTCGTCACAGGCGGCGAGGTGGGTCAGGCCGTCGCGCAGCATGGCCCGCTCGACACGCAGGCTCGGCGGCTTGCTCATCGGGTTCGATCGGGTGGCGCTCATCCGTTGGCTCTGCTGGGTCATCGGTTGGGGACGGAGTCGAAGGTCTTCGGCCGATGCTCCCAGTGTGCCCTGCCGAGTGGCCAGGCGAGGGCGAAGACCTTGCCCACGACGTCGTGGACCGGCACGTACGGCGAGTCGGAGCACTCGGTCACCTGGTCCGTGCACAGGTGGACGGTCGAGTCGGCGGAGTGGGCGCGGTTGTCCCCCATCACGAAGACGTAGCCCTTCGGCACCGGCCCCGCCTTCCACGAGCAGGAGCCGTTGAGGATCCCGGGCATCGGCCCGTAGCACGGCACGCCGCCCTTGGCGCCGGTCGTGGGCGTACGCCCCGGCCTGGCGTACGGCTCGTCGAGCGGCTTGCCGTTGACCTCGATGCGGCCGTGCTTGTCGCAGCACCTGATCGTGTCGCCGGCGACGCCGATGACGCGCTTCACCAGGTGGCCGCCGGTCGGGTAGAGCCCGATCTTCGCCAGCCCCTTCGTCAGCACGCTCCCGGGCTGCCCCGCCGTCTCGTCGTCGAGCCAGCCGCCCGGGTCGCTGAACACGACGACGTCACCGCGCTGCGGCTCGCCGCCGAGCCAGTACGACGGCTTCTCGACCAGGATCCGGTCGTTGTCGACGAGGCCGGGCTCCATCGACTCCGAGGGGATGTAGAACGCCTGCAGGAAGAACTGCTTGACGACCACCGCCACGACGACCGCGATCACGACGAGGAGGATCGTCTCCTGCCACAGCGGCAGGTGGGACCTGCCCGTACGCGCCTCCGAACGCGAAGACCGCGACCCCTCCCGGTCGTCCGGCTCGAGCCCGTCGGGCTCGACCTCGACGCTGGATGGATCGCGGTCGTCGGAAGTCACGCGCAGAGTCTAGGGACCCTGACCGTGCGGGGCGCTCAGGCCTCGCGGCGCTCCTTGATCTTGGCCTTCTTGCCGCGGAGGTTGCGCAGGTAGTACAGCTTCGCGCGGCGGACGTCACCACGGGTGACGACCTCGATCGTGTCGAAGATCGGGGAGTGCAGCGGGAAGGTGCGCTCGACCCCGACGCCGAAGGAGACCTTGCGGACGGTGAAGGAGCGGGAGACGCCGGCGCCCTGGAGGCGGATCACGACGCCCTGGAAGACCTGGATGCGGGACCGGTTGCCCTCGACGACCTTCACGTGCACCTTGACGGTGTCACCGGCCCGGAACTCCGGGAGGTCGTCGCGCTTGATCGAGTTGCCGAGCTCGGCGAGAACGTTGCTCATGTCTCTCCTCGCGAGTGCCACAGGTCAGCCGCGGTATTCGAGTGGATCTTCAGGTGTGGGTCGCGTCGTGTGGCCGGCGGCGTACGGTTCCCCCTGTGGCAGGAGCCCGACGCAGACCCTCCGCGCGCTTGCTCCGGAGCGGTCCTTCGGCCGACGAGACCGAAGACAAAGTCTGCCACAGCGGTCGTACGGCCCGAAAATCGCTGACCGGCGCCGTCAGCGACGCGCCTTCGTCAGCGTGACCGCGGTCGGGCCCGGCGAGGGCAGGTCGGGCCGCAGCCGGAAGCCGGCCCTCTTGTAGAACCGGTGGTTGCGCTCGCTCTTCGCCCCGGTGAACAGCCAGAACAGCCTCACGCTCGACGGCGCGACCGCCTCGATGTGCTCGAGCAGCGTCCGCCCGAGCCCGCCGCCCTGGAGGTCGGGCGCGACCATGAGCCGGCCGATCTCCCACTCGTCGCCGTTGACCAGCCGCCCGCGGACCGAGCCGACGAGCCGCCCGGCCTTCCTGACGACGTAGGTGTCCCAGGTGCCGATCGACTCCTCGAGGTCCGCCAGCGTCTCGTGCAGCGGCGGGATCTTCAGGTCATCGTTGATGATCGCCTCCTGCATCCAGCAGGCCCGCTGCAGGGTGAGGATCTCGCCGGCGTCGCCGCGGGTGGCGCGGACGATCTCCCACTCCCCCGCGACGCGGCTCGGGTGGAGCAGGTCCGGCCGGCGGGCAGCGGTCCGCTCGACCGCCTGCTCGTGCCGCCAGGCGGCGATCTTCGCGTGGTCGCCGGAGAGCAGGACGTCGGGTACGCCGAGGCCGCGCCACTCGGCGGGCTTGGTGTAGACGGGGTACTCGAGCAGGCCGTCCTCGTGCGACTCCTCCAGGAGCGACTCGGCGTTGCCCATGAACCCCGGCAGGAGGCGTACGACGGCCTCGGTGATCGCCAGCGCGGCCACCTCTCCCCCGTTGAGCACGTAGTCGCCGAGGCTGATCTCGCGCACCTCGGCCCGGGTCGCGGCGTGGTCGAGCACGCGCTGGTCGATTCCCTCGTAGCGGCCGATCACGAAGACGAGCCGCTCCTTGCTCGCCAGCTCGCGGGCGGCGGCCTGCGTGAACGGCGCACCCGACGGCGTCGTGACCACCAGCGTCGCGCCGTCGATCGCCAGCTCGTCGAAGGCCTCGCCGAACGGCTCGGGCTTCATCACCATCCCGGCGCCGCCGCCGTACGGCGTGTCGTCGACGGTGCGGTGCCGGTCGTGGGTCCACCGCCGCAGGTCGTGGACGTGCAGCTCGATGAGGCCCCGCTCGACCGCCTTGCCGGGCAGGCTCAGCCGCAGCGGCTCGAGGTAGTCCGGGAAGATCGTCAGGTAGTCCAGTCTCACTGCTCGTCCTCGGGAAGCGGCGTGACCAGCCCCGGCCGGTCCGCGACGACGACCCGCCCGCCGTCGAGATCGACGACGGGCACCAGCGCCTTGACGAAGGGCACCAGCGCGTCGCGACCGTCCGGCGTACGGATCGTGAGCAGGTCCTGGGCACCCCCGTGGACGAGCGATGTGATGCTGCCGATCTCGCGGCCGTCCTCGTCGTACGCCGCGAGGCCGACGAGCTGGTGGTCGTAGTACTCGTCGGGATCCTCGGGGCTCTCGTCCGCGGGCAGCTCGGCGTACAGCATCGTGCCTCGCGCCGACTCCGCGTCGTTGCGGTCGGTGATCTCCTCGAACGCGACGAGCAGCCTCGTCTGGTGCCACTGGGCGCCCTCGACGGTCAGCTCCTTCACGGCGTACGACGAGCCCCTCGGCGGCTGCGCCCGCAGCACCGAGCCGGCGGCGAAGCGCCGCTCCGGCTCGTCGGTGCGTACGTCGACGGTCACGAAGCCGCGGACGCCGTGCGGCTTGCCGATCCTCCCGACCAGGACCTCGATGGACTCCACGGTGGAGAGCGTAGGGCGTACGACGGCGGCGCCGTGAACCGCGGATCAGGTGGTAGATCCGCCTCCGGACCTTCGACCCTCACTTAGGTCACTCCCGGTCGTGACCGCACGGGCCTACGGTGGAGGTAACCGACCACGGGAGGCAGAGATGACCAGCGGGACCGACGAGCTGATGCGGGAGCTGACCGAGGACGAGTGCTGGGAGTTCCTGAGGTCCCAGGAGCTCGGTCGGCTCGCCTTCCGGATGGTCGACGACGTCCACATCGTGCCGATCAACTACGCCGTCGACGAGCACACCCTGCTCTTCCGCACCGCCCCCGGTGACAAGCTGCTGGCCGTCATGCTCGGCGGCAAGATCGCCTTCGAGGTGGACCGCTTCGACGAGGAGCACGCCGAGAGCGTCGTCCTGCGCGGCACCGCACGGTTGCTGGGTGAGGACGAGGCCCACCGCGCCGAGTTCGTGCCGCTGCGGCCGTGGGTCGGGGCGGAGAAGTACGACGTCGTCGAGATCTCCCCCGAGGTCCTCACCGGTCGGGCGTTCCGCCTCGACCGGCCTTGGCTGCACATGATGCGGCACGAGGGGTGAGCTGAGGGGCGGCCGGGGACGCCGAACGGGCGCCACCCGGAAAGGGTGACGCCCGTTCGTCTGTGCTAGGTGGGCCGCGGGCTCAGCGCTGCCGGTCGACGTCCACGAAGTCGATCCGCGCGCCGCCCTTGCCGGCGAGCGCGCCGATGACGGTGCGGAACGCGGTGGCGGTGCGGCCGCCGCGGCCGATGACCTTGCCCAGGTCGTCGGGGTGCACGCGCACCTCGAGGACCGAGCCGCGGCGCAGCTGCTTGTCGCGCACGACCACGTCGTCCGGGTGGTCGACGACCCCGCGGACGAGGTGCTCGAGAGCCTCGGCCAGCATCCGGATCAGGCCTCGGCCTCAGCCTCGGCCGGAGCCTCCTCGGCCGGAGCCTCCTCGGCCGCGGCCTCGGCGGGAGCCTCGGCAGCCGGAGCCTCCTCGGCCTTCGCCTCGGCCTTGGGCTCGGCCTTCTTCGAGGCCTTCTTGGTGACGGCCTCGGTGTCGGCGGAGCCGTGCGCCTCGGCGAGCGCCTTGTTGAAGATCTCGAGCTTGTCCGCCTTCGGAGCGGCGGTCTTCAGCGTGCCCTCGGCGCCGGGGAGGCCCTTGAACTTCTGCCAGTCACCGGTGATCTTGAGCAGGCCGGCGACGGCCTCGGACGGCTGGGCGCCGACGCCGAGCCAGTACTGCGCACGCTCGGAGGCCACCTCGATGAGGGACGGGTCCTCCTTCGGGTGGTACTTGCCGATCTCCTCGATCACCTTGCCGTCGCGCTTCTTGCGGGAGTCGACGACGACGATGCGGTACTGCGGCACCCGGATCTTGCCCAGGCGCTTCAAGCGGATCTTGACGGCCACTGTCGGTGGTATTCCTTCGGAATCGAATTCGGGTGAAGGGACCGCGTCCGGAGTGGGGACACCGGCAGGTCGCTTCGATGGGCTCTGCGTCGTCCGGGTGAGAGGGTCCGGGCGCGCAGGACTCGACGGCCAAGTCTGCCAGACACCCGGGGCCACGAGAAATCCACGGCCGGCGCCGGGGACCGCCAGGCAACCAACCCGCCCCGGCTCGCGTCAACCCCGGTGTGACCGTCCTCGAGGAACGCCCCGTCGTACGCCGGGAGCCGACGTACGACGCCCCGCCGCGCCTGCCCCTCAGCCGGCGCCACCCGTGGCTCTATCCGTGGGCGGTCCGCGCCCACCGCGTACGCCGCAGCGTGTCGTGGCTGCTCTCCGACGCCCGCTGGGCCGCCGACCGCTCGGACGAGGACCTCCCGGTGCTGGTCAAGCGCCACGGCTCGCTGCTGCTCCGACAGCTCGAGGGCGCGCAGATGCGGCTCCAGCACAACAAGGTCGTCAACCTCCGCCTCGCCTCCCGCCGCGTCGATGGCCTGCTGATCCGCCCGGGCGAGACGTTCAGCTTCAACAAGGTGGTGGGGAACTGCACCCGCCGGAAGGGGTACGTCGAGGGGATGCGGCTCTCCAACGGCGAGGCGACCAGCGGCGTCGGCGGCGGCATCTGCCAGCTCGCCAACCTGCTGCACTGGATGTTCCTGCACTCCCCGCTCACCGTCGTCGAGCGCTCCGAGCACAGCTTCGACCCCTTCCCCGACAGCAGGCGGGTGCTGCCGTGGGGCGTCGGCTGCTCGATCGTCTACAACTACGTCGACCTCGTCGTACGCAACGACACCCCGATCACCTTCCAGCTCCGGGTCCGCGTCGCCCGCAAGCACCTGCGCGGCGAGCTACGCGCCGACCGGCCCACCGCCGTCTCGTACAAGGTGGAGGCCCGCGGCGAGGAGTTCGTCCGGACTACGTCAGGCCGCGTATACCGCCGCAACGAGATCTGGCGGACGCTGGTCGACAAGCGCACCGGCGACCGGATCGGCGAGGAGTGCGTGAAGCGCAACTGCGCCCTCGTGAAGTACGTCCCGGAGGCGTCCCGCATCACCGACCTCCGCTGAGCCCGGGTATCAGCGCTGGGGCGGGGCACTCCTGTCCATCGCCGCCTGCCCCGGAGGTCAGCCATGTCCCGCACCACGCTGCGCGTGCTCGGCTCGCACGCGCTGGCGTCGACGGCGATGTCGCTGGTGTGGCCGCTGCTGCTGCTCCGTATCTTCGACGAGTACGGCGACGGCCTCGTGCTGGGTGCCGCAGCGGGCGCACGGATGCTCCCGTACGTGGTGCTCTCGTGGTGGGTCGCGCGCCTCGCCGACCGGCACCGCCGCGACCTGATCGTGCGCGTGACCCTGATCGCCCGGCTCGGGCTCCTCACCGCGACGATGCTCGCCCTGGCCACCGACCACGCGGTCCTCGGGGTCGTCCTCGCCACGCTGGCGATCGCCGCAGCGACCCCCGCCTACCCGGCCCTGGCCGCCGGGATGCCGCGACTCGCCGGCGCGCACAGCGAGCGGGCCACCGACCTCCTGGTCACCATCGAGGTGGCCGGGTGGGTCGTCGGGCCGGCGATCGGCGGGCTGCTGCTCGGGGTGCCGTGGCTGGTCGGCCCCGTCTCCGTCGTACTCTCCCTCGGCGCTGTCGCCGCCTATGCCGGCGTACGACAGCCGAGGCCCGCACCCGGCCGCCTGGCTGCGCCGCCGTCAGGGCATCGCGGTCCGAACCGCGCCCTGGGCGGCCCACTCGGCAGCCCGCTCCGTCGGGCGCTGGCGGTGCTCATGCTGGTCAACCTGGTCGACTCCGCGGTCGCGGTGGGCGTGCTTCCGCTGGCGAAGGCGGAGTGGGGCGGCGACGGGGCGTACGGCCCCGCCGTGGCCGCTCTCGGGTTCAGCGCGCTCGGCGGCCCGCTCCTCTCGCTGCTCGCCCGCGGCCCGGTCTCGCGCGCCCGGCTCGGCTTCCTCCTGGTCGCCGGCGGCCTCGGCCTGGTCGTCGTCTCGGGGTCTGTCTGGTGGGCGCTCGCACCGCTCGCGCTGGTGGGCGCGTCCACGGTCGTCGTGGAGTCGGCGGCGACCGCGGCGATCCAGGAGTACGCCGACGACGACCGCCGCGCCGGGCTGCTCGGCCTCGCCGACACCGCCATGGTGGCGGCCGCGCTCGTCGGCTCGGTCCTCGCCCCGCCGCTGGCCGACACGATCGGCGCGGTGCCCGCGATCGGGTCCTTCGCGGCGGTCGCAATGCTGCCGCTCCTCGGCGTGCTCGTCGCGTCGCGGGCGGGGCTGCGCGCGGTCCATCTGCCGCACCCGCGGCACGCCGGCGACGTCCCGTCCCGCGGCGACGTGCGGGAGCCGGCGGAGTCCTAGCCACGGAACCACCGGCGCGCGCGGGCGGCGTACATCGCGGCGACCGCCCCGAGCACCGCGGCCACGTGGACGACGCGGCTGCCGGCGAAGACCCACTCGACGGGCCGCAGGTGCGGGTCGGGGGCGCCGTCGGCCAGCCACTCCAGCGGCCCGACCAGCAGGGAGGCGAGCCCGAGGACGCCGAGGAGCACGGTGAGTGCGAGGGATGCTGCCCGGGAGCCCGCCCGCATCCGGAACGCCAGGACGAGCGCAACGGCGAAGACCACGAGGCGTACGCCGGCGCCCGAGACGATCGCCCCGCCGGAGAGAGTGTGCTCGACCAGTCCGTCGGTGACGACAAGGACGGTCTCGAAGAGGCCGGCGGCGACGGCCAGGAGCCAGAGGCGGAAGGAGATCTCGACGGCGCGCGGGACGGTGGCGGTGTCAGTGTCAGTGAGGACCATGCCTCCAGGCTCGGCCGTCGGGCCATGGATGACGACCGTGCGACCACCCCGACCGGTGGTGGTGCAGGCCCTACCCGACGACCCGGCCGCGGAGCACGACGGCGGCCGGCCGGGCGAGCACGCTGAGGTCGGCGAGCGGGTCGGCGTCGTACACCACGAAGTCGGCGGGGTCGCCCTCCTCGAGCCCGGCGTTCCAGCCCAGCCACTCTCGGCCGCGCCAGCTGGCGGCGCCGAGGGCGTAGTGGGCCGGCAGCCCCAGCTGGTGCATCGCGAGTACCTCCGAGTGGAGGATGCCGTGGCGCTGGACCCCGCCGCCGTCGGAGCCGGCGTAAAGAGCGACGCCCGCCTCGTACGCGCTCATGATCGTCTCGCGGCGGCGGGCGAAGAGGTCGGTCATGGTGGTGGCGTACGCCGGGAACTTGGCGCCGGCCTGCTCGGCCAGGCTGGGGAAGATCTCCAACTGGAGGACGGTCGGCACGAGGGCGATGCCCTTCTCCGCCATGGGCTCGATCAGGTCCGGGGTCAGGCCGGTGCCGTGCTCGATGCAGTCGATGCCGGCCTCGATCAGCCCGGGGAGGACGTCGCGGCCGAAGCAGTGTGCGGTCACCTTGGCACCGTGGTCGTGGGCGACCTTGACCGCAGCGGCGAAGTCCTCGGCCGGAAAGCTGGGCCGCAGGTCGCCCTCGGCCCGGTCGATCCAGTCGCCGACGAGCTTGACCCACCCGTCGCCGCGGCGGGCCTGGTGCGCCACCGCCTGGCGGAGGTCCTCGGGCTCGACCTCCTCGGCGTAGTTGCGCATGTAGCGCTTCGTCCGCGCGATGTGGCGACCGGCCCGGATCAGCCGCGGCAGGTCCTCGCGCTCGTGGATCCAGCTGGTGTCGGCGGCGCTGCCGCAGTCGCGCAGCAGCAGCGCTCCCCCGTCGCGGTCCTCGATCGCCTGCTGCTCGGCGGTCGCCTCGTCGACCGCCCCGTCCATCCCCAGCCCGATGTGGCAGTGGGCGTCGACCAGCCCGGGCACGATCCAGCCGCGCGCCGCGGTCTCCGCGCCGGCCGGCCGCTCGTAGGTGATGCGGCCGTCGACGACGTACAGGTCGCGCGGCTCGCCGTCGGGCAGAACCGGTCCGGAGAAGGCGAGGGCAGTCACGTGAGGCACGTTACAGGCGCCGCGGGACGTCATACGGACGAGGTCGGTCCCCCCGCTCGTCCGGTATGACGTCCCGCGGGCCGGCTCAGTGGCGTACGCGTGTGGTGAGGCCCCAGCCGTACGGGAACAGCGGGTCGTAGTCCCGGTCGCCGACGTTGATCGGCTCCTGGTCGAGCGTTCGCGGCCAGGTGACCGGCAGCCTGCCCGTGTAGGGGTGCAGACCGAAGAGGTCGTCGGCGACCCCGGCTCCCTCGCTGCCCGGCAGCCAGGCGGCGACGAGCGCGTCGACCTGCGAGAGGAGGTCGGGCGGCAGGATCAGCGGCCGGCCGGAGACGACGACGACCGTGCACGTCGCGGCCTGGGAGCAGACCGTCCTCACCGCTTGGGCGTCGGCGTCCGAGAGCGTCATCTTCTGGACCCCGTTGGGCGCCCACAGCGGGCCGTTGTAGTCGCCCGGGCCCTCGGCGTACGGCGTCTCACCGACGACCACGATGCCGTTGGCGTCGCTCGGGACCGGTGCGCTGGCGTCCTCGCTGTAGGTCACCGGCCCGCTGCTGTCCTCCTCGATGCCGGCGCGGATCGTGGTCCCGGGGATGACGTTGTCAGGGTCGCCCTGCCACTGCAGCGTCCATCCGCCGGCCTGCTTGCCGTAGCTGTCGGCGCTGCCGCCGGCGACGTACACCGGCTGCCGCCCGCTCAGCGGCAGCGTCCCGCCGCGGTTGGTGAGCAGGACCTGCGACTCGGCGGCCGCCCTGCGGGCGACGGCGTGGTGGGCCCTGCTGCCGATCGTGTTGATGAGGGACCGGTCGGTGTAGGGGTGCTCGAAGAGGCCGAGCTCGAACTTCACCCGGAGGATCCGCGAGACCGCGTCGTCGATCCGGCTCATCGGCACCAGCCCGTCGTTGACGTCGTCGGTCAGCGTCGCGATGAACTGCGGGGTGCCGACGCCGTCGGAGTTGGGCTCCATGAACATGTCGATGCCGGCGTTGACGCCGAGCGCGACCTGGTTCGCGTAGTCGCCGGGCAACTGCCGGATCGCCTGCCAGTCCGAGATGACGAGGCCCTTGAAGCGCATCGTGTGCTTGAGCCAGCCGGTGATGAGCTGCTTGTTCTGGCTCATCTTGATCGGGTTGCCCAGACCGTCCTCGGTCCAGTCGACGCTGGAGTACGACGGCATGACGGACTGCACGCCGTGGCGGCGGATCGCGTCGACGTACGGCGCCAGCGCGAGCCGGGCGAACTCGGCGTGCGAGACCTCGTCGACGCCCTGGTCGATCGGGTAGGCGGTGTTGGAGAGCGCCTTCGACGGGTCGTACGACGTGAGCCCGTCGCCCGCGAAGTGCTTCGCGGTCGCGAGCACGTGGTCACGGGCCGCCAGGTCCTTGGGCGACGTGCCCTGGAACCCGTCGATCGCGGTCTCGAACCGCTTCACGAGCGCCGGGTCCTCGCCGAAGGACTCGTACGTGCGGCCCCAGCGGTCGTCCCGCGCCACGCAGATGCAGGGGGCGAAGACCCACTGCGGCCCGGACGCCCGAGTCTCGATCGCGGTGATGTGCTCGATCTGCTCGACCAGCCGCGGGTCACGGGTGGCACCGAGCCCGATGTTGTGCGGGAAGACCGTGGCGCCGTACAGGTTGCCGTGGCCGTGGACCGAGTCCACGCCGTACAGGATCGGGATGTGGAGCCGGGTGCCGAGCGCGGCCTTCTGGAAGGTGTCGACCATGTCGGCCCAGGCCTCCGGCGTGTTCGGGTCCGGCACCGACCCGCCGCCGGAGAGCACGCTGCCGAGGCGGAGACTGGTGATGAGACCGGGGTCGGCGGTGACGTCGGCCCGCTCGGCCTGCGCCATCTGGCCGATCTTCTCGGCGAGCGTCATCCGGCTCAGCAGGTCGCTGACCCGGCGTTCGACGGGGAGCCGTGCGTTGAGGTACGCCGGAGCCGCGGCGCTGTGGCGGGCGGTTGCGCCGGCGACCGGTGCGGTGTGGGCTGTCGCGGACGGGACCAGCCCGAGGGCGAGGACGCCGGCGGCGGCCGAGGCGAGCAGCGGCGTACGACGGAATAGATGGCGGAAGCTGACGAGGCGAGAGCGGTGCGGCACAGGGGTCTCCTAGCCCGAGCGAGGTTCGCCCGGCCTCCCCGTCGAGGCCGCACCGGAGCCGCGGCCCGACGGTGGCCGGATGCGCGGCGCGCCCCTCAAGGTAAAAATGTGACGCGCGTCACGTCAACAGCGACCCGTGCGTAACATCCGCGGGCACGCGCATTTCACCCGCAGCGGTGACGCCTACTGCGCCTCCGACTTCGCCTCGTCCATCAGGTCGGTGAGGTAGGCCAGCGGGCGGATCCTGCCGCTCGACTCGCCGTTCTCCTCCTCCTTGAAGGTGGCGGAGGGTACGCCGATGAGCTCGCCGTCGTTGTTGATCGCAGCTCCGCCGGAGTTGCCGGGCGCGATCCGCGCGTCGGTGTCGATCTCGGAGCGCTTCCCGAGCCGCTCGGTGTCGATGAACGTCGAGATCACGCCCTTCGTGACCGTCACCTCGGGGTGCTCGTCCCACGGGTCGGTGTCGCCCGAGCGCGCGATGCCCGGGAAGCCCAGGATCGTCACGTCGTCGCCGGTGTGCATCGCGTCGGAGTCGCCGATCGGCATCGTCGGCAGGTCGAGAGTGTCGGGGTCGACGGGGTCGCCGGAGGCGTCGGCGTAGACCTGGATCACGGCCGCGTCGAGGTGGCCGTCGGCCTCGACGACCTTGGCGCGGTAGTCGGCGTCGCTCGTGTAGTAGTTGTTGTCCGGGTCGGTCAGGTGGATCTCGAGGTAGTCCGGGTTCGGCAGCGAGCTCGGCCCGTAGATGTCGGACAGCCCGTCGGCCTCCGGCTCGGCGACGTGGGCGTTGGTGAGGATCAGCCCGTTCCTCCCGATGATCGACCCCGAGCCGGTCACGAGGCCGTCCCCCTGCGAGGTGTGGACCTCGTACGAGATGAGCACCGTCGCCGCCTGGGCGCGGTCCTGCTCGGCCTGGGTCAGCGTCGCCATCGTGTCGGTCGGCTCGTCGGAGCCGCCGCCGAGGAGGACCGACGCCGTGACGCCGCCACCAACGAGGACGATCACTGCCGCGGCGATCGCGCCGATGGTCAGCATCTTCTTGCGGCGCTTGCGCGCGAACCGGCGTACCTCCTCCTCGGCGCTCAGGATCGGGACCAGCGAGACGGCCTCGCCGGCGACCGGGTGGCCGAGGCGTACGTCGGTGGTCTCGTCGAACTCCAGGTTCGTCACCGGCTTGCCCTTGACATACGACCCCGACTGCGAGCCGTTCTGGAACACCCAGCCGCCCGGCTTCGCGATGATCCGGGCGTGCTGGCGCGAGACGCCCTGGTCGTTGATCGCGATGTCGTTCTCGGGGAGCCGGCCGATGGTGACCGTGGCCGGGTGGCGGAAGCGGTACTCCCTGCCCTCCGCGACCACCAGCAGGTCCGGGCCCGACGGCGGTGGCGTGGCGCCCGGTGGCATCCCGGGCGCGACGATCGGCGCCGCCTTGCCTGGGGCGATGGTCACGTCGTACGCCGCGTCGCCGGGTGCGCCGGGTGCGCCGGATGCGTCGGGTACGCCGGGTGCGCCGGCGGGCGCAGCGGCGGCCGGGGCCGGCGAGCCGGGGACTCCCGACCCGGCGACGGGCGCGCCGGTGGGCGGCGGGTACGACACTGCCGCGGCGCCGGCCGGCGGAGGCGCGGGGGCGGGCGGCATGGCGGGCATCGACTGCTCGGGCGGTGCGGCCGCGGCGGCACCGGGTGCCCGGGGGGCGGGCGGCGGCGGGGTGGCGCCCTGCACCTCCGGGTCCACCGTCAGGCTCGACCCGGGTCCGGCGGGCCCGCACTGGACGAGGGTGCGGCCGGTGATCGGCTGCTCCCTGACCGGCCTGCCGTCCACGAAGGTGCCGCCGGAGCTGCCCACGTCGACGAGGGTCCACCCGGATCGTCCCGGTCTGAGCTCGGCGTGGGCACGGGAGACCGACGTCGCGGAGAGGACCACGTCGGCGTCGATGGAGCGCCCGATCCTCACCACCTTGTCGGGCGGGAAGCTGAGGGCACGGCCGTCGACCTCGATACGCAGCATCGTCATGGCCGCGCTATGCCCCGACGGGGTCCGGTCAAACCTGCGGAACGGTCTGGACCACTCGGCCGATCAGCTCAGAGCTGGTCCAGCAGCCACTGCGGGCTCACCGTGGTCGCGCCCGTCCCCCAGACCCGCGCCTGCAGCATCCGGTCGGCGGTGACGACCACGACCTGCGCGCCGCGGGTGGCGGCCGCCCTCGCCTCGGCCACGATCGTGGCGTCGCCGTCGCGCGGCGCGTGCACGGTGGTGACGTGGCCGTCCCGGCCGGCGCGTACGCCGCCCTTCGCGGCTCCTTCGAGGACCAGCACGATCTCGTCGTACGCCGTGTCGGCGATCAGCAGCGACTCGTGCAGGCGTCTCGCCGCGCCCGCCCGGTCCTTCCACCAACCGTCGGGACGGGCACCGACGACGTTGGCGCCGTCGATGACGAGAACCGTGGACATGGGAGGAGCGTAGGGCGTCCTTGACCTCAACCGCGCTCGAGGTCGGACGATCGAGCCATGGCTCTCACCGACGATCAGCTCGCCTACCTCCGATCGCAGCGACTCGGCCGGCTGGCGACCGTCCGTCCCGACGGCGACGTCCAGAACAATCCGGTCGGCTTCTGGATCGACGACCAGCGCCGGATCGTCATCGGCGGGCACCGGCTCGGGCAGAGCCAGAAGTACCGCAACGTGCGCCACCACCCCCAGGTCGCCTTCGTCGTCGACGACCTGGCGTCCGTCGACCCCTGGCGGCCGCGGATGGTCGAGATCCGCGGCACCGCCGAGACGCTGACCGACCAGGAGACGCCGCCGGGCTTCTCCGGCGAGCTGATCCGGATCACGCCCGCGCGGGTGATCGCCGTCGGCGTCTAGCTCGAGCGGGGCGTCACTTGAGGTACTTCGAGAAGTCCTTCGGGAGGTTGAGCTGCGCGGCAGCGGCCTCGTAGTCGACCTCCTGCTCCTCACCGTCCGGCAGGCCGAAGGGGTTGGCCGGCTTCTTCTCCGCCTGCTTCTCGGCTGCGGCCTTCGCCTGCGCTGCGGCCTTGGCGGGGTTGCCGGAGCGGCGCGCGCCCTTGCCCTTCTTCTGCTTCGGGGCCTGCTTGGCGCCGGAGCGCTTGCCGAAGCCCGCGCCCGGCATCCCGGGCATGCCCGGGAGCCCGCCCCCCTGGGCGAGCTGCGTCATCATCTTCTTGGCCTCGTTGAACCGCTCGACGAGCTGGTTGACGTCGGAGACCTGGCGGCCGGAGCCCTTCGCGATGCGGGAGCGGCGGGAGCCGTCGAGGATCTTCGGGTTGGCCCGCTCGGCCGGGGTCATCGACTGGATGATCGCCTGGATCCGGTCGATCTCGCGCTCGTCGAAGTTCTCTAGCTGGTCGCGGAACTGCCCCATCCCGGGCAGCATCCCCATCAGCTTCGACATCGAGCCGAGCTTGCGGAGCTGCTGCATCTGCTTCAGGAAGTCGTCGAGCGTGAACTCCCCGGTGCCGAGGCGCTCGGCGGCCTTCTGCGCCTCCTCCTGGTCGAAGGCCTTCTCCGCCTGCTCGATCAGGGTGAGCACGTCGCCCATGTCGAGGATGCGCGACGCCATCCGGTCGGGGTGGAAGAGGTCGAAGTCGGTCAGCTTCTCGCCGTTGGAGGCGAACATGATCGGCTTGCCGGTGATCTGGACGATCGATAGCGCGGCACCGCCGCGGGCGTCGCCGTCGAGCTTGGTGAGTACGACGCCGTCGTACCCGACGCCGTCGAGGAAGGCCTGCGCGGTGTTGACCGCGTCCTGCCCGATCATCGCGTCGACGACGAAGAGGACCTCGTCGGGCTGGACCGCGTCGCGGATGTCAGCGGCCTGCTTCATCATCTCGGCGTCGACGCCGGTCCGTCCGGCGGTGTCGACGATGACGACGTCGTACAGCTTGCGCTTGGCCTCGTCGATCGACTGCCGCGCCACCGCGACCGGGTCCCCACCGTGCTCGACACCGTGGGGATTGCCGGGCTCCGGTGCGAAGACGGGTACGCCGGCGCGCTCGCCGTTGACCTGGAGCTGGTTGACCGCGTTGGGCCGCTGCAGGTCGGCCGCCACGAGCACCGGCTGCTTGCCCTGCTCCTTGAGCCAGAGCGCCAGCTTCGCGGCCAGCGTCGTCTTCCCGGCGCCCTGCAGGCCGGCCAGCATGATGACCGTCGGCCCGGTCTTGGCGTAACGCAGCCGGCGGGTCTCGCCGCCGAGGATCTTGACCAGCTCGTCGTTGACGATCTTGACGACCTGCTGGGCGGGGTTCAGCGCCTGGCTGACCTCCTCGCCGCGGGCGCGCTCCTTGACGTTGGCGACGAACTCGCGCACCACCGGCAGCGCGACGTCCGCCTCGAGCAGGGCGATGCGGATCTCGCGCGCGGTCGCGTCGATATCGGCCTCGGAGAGCCGCCCCTTGCCCCGCAGGTTCTTGAACGTGGAGGCGAGCCGGTCGGAGAGCGTGGCGAACAAGTGCAGGTCCTCAAACGCTGATGGATCGTGTCGAGGGTCAAGACTAACCGGCCGACCCCATCCGGGCCGCGTCGGCGCGGGGCGGCGGGGACTGGCGGAGTGGGCGGCGGCGAGCTGGGTTTCCCCGGTCGGCCGGGGAAACCTGACCTTGTGGGGTGTCTGAATGCCCCACAAGGTCGGATTTCCCCTGCCAGCCGGGGAATCCTGAGGCGCCCTCCCACCCGACCAGACCCGAGCGACCGTCGACTACCCCGTCAGCGCCGCACGCACGGCATGCGCGGCCTCGGCGGCCCGCTGGTCGGTAAGGGCGGCGGCGTGGGCCTCTTGGAGGTAGAACACGTCGACCGCCTGCGGGCCGAGCGTGTCGACGTGGGCGGAGCGGACGGCCACCTCGAGCTGCGAGAGGGCATGGCAGACGAGATAGAGGATGCCGGGCCGGTCGGCGGTGCGGACCTCGAGGACGGTGGCCTGCGTGGACGCCTCGGGGCGTACGACGACGGACGGCGCGAGCGTCGTATGCGCTTCTCCGGGGCGCAGCCGGGCGCCGGCGTCGAGGCGTCCCTCGCTGATCGCCTCGAAGCGGGAGCGCAGCACGGCGGCGTCGAGGTGCTGGTCGTCGACGTCCCAGACGGTGACGCCGTACGGCCCCTGCGGCCATGCCCGGCACGCCCGCACCGGGGTCCGCTGGAAGGCGAAGGTGGCGGCGAGGTCGGCGAACAGACCGAGCCGGTCGGGCGCGATCGCGGTGACCCGCGAGCCGTCCGGGAGCGGCTCGACGTGGAAGTACGGCTGCCCGGAATGTACGACGGCGGGGATCTCGACCTCGGCCGGCGGCCGCTCGCTGGGGGCGCTGCCGGTGTCGAGCGCGCGCTGCACCCGGCCGGCCAGGTCGAGCACGAGCCGCGAGCGCCACGCCGACCACGCCTTCGGGCTGGTCGCGCGCGCGTCCGCCTCGGTGAGCGCGGTGAGGAGCTCGAGCGCCTCGGCGCTGCCGACGGTCTCGGCCACCTGTCGGATGGTGACGGGGTCGTCGGGGTCGCGTGTGGTCGCGGTGGAGGCGAGGAGCAGGTGCCAGCGGACGAGGTGGGCGATCAGGTCGGCGGTCTCCTCGTCGAATCCCACGCGCAGCGCGACGTCGCGCGCGATCGGCGCGCCGGCGACGCTGTGCTCGGTGAGGCTGCCCTTGCCGATGTCGTGGAGCAGAGCCGCGAGGAGCAGGACGTCGGGCCGCGCGACGTCGCGGATGAGGTGGGACGCTTCTATACAGGTCTCGACGACGTGCCGGTCGACGGTGAAGCGGTGGACGATAGAGGCGTGCGGGAGCAGCATGATCCGCTCCCACTCCGGCAGGATCCGGGCGAGCGCCCCGGTCTCCTCGAGCGTCTCCCAGACGAGCAGCAGCCCGCGCCCGGACGCGAGCAGCCGGACCAGTAGCTGCCTGGCCTCGGCGGGCCACGGCTCCGGGAGCGGCGCCACCTCCCGCGCCAGCCGGGCGGCCGTCGGCGGGGCCAGCACGACGCCCCGCTCGGCCGCCTCCGCCGACGCGCGGAGCAGCAGCAGCGGGTCCTCGGCGGGCTTCGCGCCGCGCTCGAGCACGATCTCGCCGTACGCCAGCGCGACACCGTCGTCGAGCGGCGTCAGCGCCGGCCGGCGCGGCCCGACCGCCGGCGTACGCTCCAGCGCGGCGTCGACCCGACGCCAGGTCAGCCGGGTCAGGTGGATCATCCGGCGGCCGATCTCGCGCACGTGGACCTGGGCCGCCCGGGCGTCCTCGAGACCGAGTCGTTCGGCGAGGCCGTCCCACATCTCGGGGGCGATCCGGTCGCTCGCCCGCCCGGCGAGCTCCTGCACGAGGTCGCGTACGTCGAGCAGCGCGGTCTTGCACCGATCGAGCTCGCCGTGGGGGACGTCGACCAACCAGCTGGCGACCAGCGCCTTGAGCGCGACGGCGTCGCGGAGCCCTCCCCCGGCCTCCTTGACGTCGGGCACGGAGACGTGGGCGAGCTCGCCCATCAGCTCGTGCCGGCTGAAGGTCATCCGCTTCAGCGCGGGCAGCTGCTGCCGCGCCTGGCGGCGCCAATGGGCGAGCATCGTCGCCCGCAGCCTGAGCGTGAGGTTGGGGTCGCCGGCGAGGTGGCGGATGTCGAGCAGCCCGACCGCGACCCGCAGGTCGGCGCCGGCGGCCTCGAGCATCTCCGAGAACGATCGCACCGCGTGGTCGAGCCGGGCGGCGACGTCCCACAACGGGTACCACAGCTGCACCGCGAAGTCGCCGGGCTCCACTCCGTCGTCGTGGACGAGGACGACGTCCCAGTCGGAGTACGGCGCCAGCTCCCCGCGTCCGTAGCCCCCTACTGCGACAAGGGCGGCCCCGGTGTCGGGGCCGCCCTTCTCGTCGTACGCCTTCGCGCACAGGGCATCGGCCTCAGCGGTCCGCCGCGCCCTCTCCTCGGCTGTCACGGAAGTCCCGAGCCCCCCAATCCCTGTTGGTGCCGTGCGGCCCGATCAGATCGCCGCGTCGTCGCGGTCGCCGGTGCGGACCCGGACGACGGTGTCGAGCGGGGAGACCCAGACCTTGCCGTCGCCGATCCGGTCGGTCTTGGCGGAGGTCTCGATGGCGCCGACCACCGCCTCCACGTCGCCGTCGGGGACGGCGATCTCGATGCGGATCTTGGGGACGAGGGCGACGTCGTACTCGGCGCCGCGGTAGACCTCGGTGTGCCCCTTCTGCCGTCCGTAGCCGCTGACCTCGGAGACGGTCATTCCGGTGACGCCCACGGCTTCGAGAGCGACGCGGACGTCCTCCCACTTGTGGGGCTTGATGACTGCGGTGACGAGCTTCATTTCTCCTCCGACGGGGTGCGGTCGAGAGCGGCACTCACGGTGACAGCCGGCTCATCCGGCTACTCGCATCATGCCGCACGGAGCGGACGCTGCGGGCCCGCCCCGGTGGGAGAACGGCCCGGCCTCCCCGGTCGGGGAAGCCGGGCCGCACTGCCCTCGGATCAATCGAGATGACGCTGACCGGACTTACAGGGCCGCCGAGTCGCGGTCGCCGGTACGAACCCGGACGACCGTCTCGACGGGGCTGACCCAGACCTTGCCGTCGCCGATCCGGCCCGTCTGGGCGGTCTTGACGATCAGGCCGACGATGTCGTCCGCGTCACCGTCCTCGACGACGATCTCGATCCGGATCTTGGGGACGAGGGCGATGTCGTACTCCGCACCGCGGTAGACCTCGGTGTGGCCCTTCTGGCGCCCGTAGCCGCTGACCTCGGAGACCGTCATGCCGGTCACGCCGAAGGTCTCGAGCGCCTCCCGGACGTCCTCCCACTTGTGCGGCTTGATGACCGCGGTCACGAGCTTCACGACAAGACCCCCGTGCCCGGCACGATGTCGTACGCCGACTCGCCGTGCTGGTCGCCGTCGATGCCCTCGACCTCGGCCTCCTCGGTGATCCGCCAGCCCATGGTGAACTTGATCGCGAGCCCGATGATCAGGGTCCAGACGCCACACCAGATGACGGTGAAGAGGACACCGGCGATCTGGTGGCCGAGCAGCGTCAGGTCGCCACCGTAGAAGAGACCGTTGCTGCCGTCCGGGAAGAAGCCGTCCTCGCCGGTCGGGGACTTCACGGTGCCGACGAGGCCGATCAGGACGGCACCGACGATGCCGCCGACGAGGTGGACACCGACGACGTCGAGGGAGTCGTCGAGCCCGATCTTGTACTTCAGGTTGACCGCGAGCGCGCACAGCAGGCCGGCGACCGCACCGACGACGATCGCGCCGACGGTGTTGACGGCACCACACGACGGGGTGATCGCGACCAGGCCGGCGACGACGCCGGAGGCCGCGCCGAGCGAGGTGGCCTTGCCGTGGATGATCCGCTCCATCAGCAGCCAGCCCAGCATGGCGGCCATCGTCGCGACGGTGGTGTTGACGAAGGTGACCCCGGTCTCGGACATGAACTGGGCGGTGTCCTTGGAGCCGCCGTCACCGGCCGCGAAGACGATCGAACCGACGTTGAAGCCGTACCAGCCGAACCACAGCAGGCCGGCGCCGATCATGGTGAGGGTCAGGTTGTGCGGGCGGCTGATCTCCCGGGGCCAGCCGACGCGCTTGCCGATGAGCAGGGCGAGTACGCCGCCGGCCACACCGGCATTGATGTGGACGACCGTGCCGCCCGCGTAGTCGAGGTTCGGGAAGTGCGAGTAGAACCAGCCACCGCCCCACACGTTGTGAGCGATCGGGAAGTAGACCAGCGTCACCCACAGGATGATGAAGACGATCCAGGAGGACATCTTGACGCGGTCGGCGATGGCGCCGCTGATCAGTGCGGCGGTGATGACGGCGAAGGTCATCTGGAACATCACACCGATGTAGCTGGTCCAGTCGACGTCATTGAGCCCGAACAGGTCGAACGGGTTTCCGATCAGCTTGCCGTTGCCGATCCCGTTCCAACCTTCGGACCATCCCCACAGGACGAAGACGATCCCCACGACGCCCATCGCCGTGAAGGACATCATCATCATGTTGAGCACGGACTTCGACCGCGTCATGCCGCCGTAGAACAGGGCCAGCGCCGGTGTCGTCATCATCAGTACGAGCGCCGTGGCCACGATCATCCAGGCGTAGTAGCCGTCCACAGAACCTCCATGGATTCGCATCTCGGGAGGCGAGGGGCCACGACCTCGTCGTCGTGCGCTACCGCACCCGCCTTCATTCGGAGCAACCTTGGTGGTCCGACGTTTCGGTGCCGCTTGTCACATGTTTCGGGCAAGTAACGAGTCGGCGGGTTCTGTTACGGCAGCTTGTCGTTCTCGAGCGCGCTCGAGCGGAGCGGCGGGCGGACGGATCAGCCGAGGAGCGCGTCGACGAACGCCTCGGGGCTGAACGGAGCGAGGTCGTCCGGGCCCTCCCCGAGGCCGACGAGCTTGACGGGTACGCCGAGCTCGCGCTGCACCTGGACGACGATGCCGCCCTTCGCGGAGCCGTCGAGCTTGGTCAGCACGATCCCGGTGACGTCGACGACCTCGCTGAAGACCCGGGCCTGGATGAGGCCGTTCTGGCCGGTCGTCGCGTCGAGGACGAGGAGCACCTCGCTGACCGGGGTCTGCTTCTCGATGACGCGCTTGACCTTGCCGAGCTCGTCCATCAGGCCGGCCTTGTTCTGCAGCCGGCCGGCGGTATCGACGATGACGGTGTCGACGGCCTTGTCGATGCCGTCCTTGACCGCCTCGAACGCCACGCTGGCCGGATCGCTGCCCTCCGGGCCGCGGACGACCTCGACGCCGACCCGCTGGCCCCAGGTCGTGAGCTGCTCGGAGGCGGCGGCGCGGAAGGTGTCGGCCGCGCCGAGGACGACGCTGCGGTCCTCGGCCACCAGGATGCGGGCGATCTTGCCGACCGTGGTCGTCTTGCCGGTGCCGTTGACACCGACGACGAGGACGACGCCGGGCCTGCCGTCGGCACCGCTGATCTGGAGCCGCCGGTCGAGACCGGGCCCGACCAGCTCGACGAGCTCCTCGCGGAGCACCGTGCGCGGGTCGCCGGCGGCCGAGCCCTCGACGCGCAGCCGCGTACGCAGCTTCTCCACCAGCTCCTGGGTCGGGGCGACGCCGACGTCGGCGGTGAGGAGCAGGTCCTCGATGTCCTCCCAGGTCTCCTCGTCGAGCCGGTCGCGCGAGAGCAGCGAGAGCAGGCCGCGGCCGAGGCCCGACTGCGAGCCGGCGAGCCGCTGCCGCAGCCGCACCAGCCGGGAGGCCGTGCTCTCCGGCTTCTCCAGCGTCGGCGCCGCGGGCTCGACGACCGGCTCGGCCACCGGCTGCTCCGCCGGCGGCGCCTCCGGCTCCGCGACCGTCGTACCGCCGTCGGAGACCCCCTCCTCGGGGGGTACGACGACGGGCGGGACCGGGCGGGACGGCGGCGCCGCCTTCCGGCGCCGGCCGACCAGCCCGACCGTCAGCCCGACGAGGGCCAGGACGACGACCGCGATGACGACGATGAGCGTGACGAGCATGACTCCATCCAACCAGAGCGGCCGAGCCGTCCGGCCGACGGATCAGGCCGGTTCGTGCGCCTCCGCGGCGTCCCGCGCCGTCCACCACGAGTAGTCGTGCAGCGCGCTGTGGAACGGCAGCGACTTGTTGGCCCGGGCCTGGGTGAACTGGGAGGACGTCCGACGCCGCTTGAAGTGGATCGTCTCCGGCACGGTGCGGTGGACGAGACCGGCCTCGATGGTCTCGAGGTTCCAGGTCCAGTCGAGATAGGCGAATCCCCGGTCGAGCTCGCGCCGCCGGTACGGGTGCCGCTGGTGCACCTCGGCCGGCGCCATGCACAGCTGGTCCCAGGCGTTCGCGACGCGCAGGAACGCCGGGTCGAAGGCCGGGTCGGCCTGGTCGGGCAGGACGTAGCAGTAGCTGCCCTGGTCGAAGATCCAGTTGATCGCCGGGTGGGCGATCACCCGGCCGGGATCGGTCTCGCACATCGCGTGCGCGTCGACCAGCCAGTTCTCCGACCACAGGTCGTCGCCGTCGAGGAACGCGACGTAGCGGCCCGAGGCGAGCCGGATCGCCTCGTTGCGCGCCAGCCCGTGGTCGGCGTACGCCACCTCCACGACCCGGCAGTCGTGCTCGCCCGCGTCGGCGAGCGCGGCCCGGGTGGCGTCGTCCGCGCTGTCGAGGACGGCGAGCGCCTCGACGGTGAGCCCGTGGTCGCGGGCGTACGCCGCCGCGTCGAGCAGGCTGCGCAGCGAGAGGCCGAGGAGGGTCCCCTCGTCGTGGCCGATGATGACCCCCGTGATGTCCGGTCCGGCCCCGGTCGGGCTGTCCGGCTGCTGCACGCTCACCGCTGTGCTCCCTCGTCCGGCTGGCGCCGCTCACGGTCGGCGACGATGTGCTTGACGGCCGCGGGGTCGAGCCGCCGCGGCTCGCCGGGGGCGTACGCCGTCAGCAGCCGTTGCCGCGACGCGGCAGGCAGCACATAGCGCGCGGTCAGGTCCTCGGCCAGCTCCGGCGTCGTGACGAGCACCCAGTCGAGGTCGGCGAACGACTCCTGGAACTCCCTCACCGCGAAGCCGGCGAGGTTGCCGTGCTCGGTCCTCGCCGCGGGCGACAGGCACGCCCCCAGCGAGGCGAACTCGGCCAGCTGCCGGGCATAGCCGGCGAACAGGCGCCACCCGATCGTGCTGTCCGCGGCGACCACCCGGTCGACCCGCAGCCCGCGCACCAGGTCCAGCAGGAGGTCCACCCGGCGGTCCTCGTCGAAGCCCTGGGCGTACGGCGCCAGGTCGAGCGCCTCCACGCCCTCCGGCAGCGCGGCCGGCAGCGCCGTCTCCGCAGGCACCGTCGCGGTGGTCGCCGGAGCTGCGACCAGCAGGACCGAGGACGACCGCTCGGCCTCGCGCAGGCCCGCGGCCAGCAGGCCGGCCGGCCCGGCGAGCGTGCCGGCATCGAGGTCGGCGACCACGATCACCGTGTCGACATGGGTCGCCGCGACCCGGCTGCGCACGGCCTCGGCCTGGGCGGCCATGTAGAGCCGCGGCGCGCGGTACGGCGGACAGGTCATCGGGACGTCGTCCGGGCGCCCGTCGTCGACCAGCGGCTCGATCGCCGCCGCCTTCGCGATGAGGTCCTGCATGCGCGCGGAGCGCAGGGCTGCCCGCATGTCGAGCGAGCGCAGGCAGCCCTCCTCGAGCCAGCTGGTCCGGGTGAGGTCGTGGTCCTCGGCCCGGTGGAGCATCTCGGGCAGCAGCAGGGGGGCGTGCTGGTCGGCCGCGTCCGGGACCGGGCCGCCCGAATGGTGCTTGCCGAGGGGACTGGGCCTCCAATACGGCTCGTAGAGACCTCGGTTGAGATACTGGACGAACGCCCACTGGTGCCCGATGAGGGGGTGCTTCGCGCGGTACCAGTCCTCGTCGAAGAGCGGCGTCGGCACGATCCGCTCGTCCCAGCCGACACTCAGCCAGTGCAGGAAAGGCGCGGCGCCGTCCGGCAGCTCGATCCCGCGCTCGGTCAGCCGGTCGGCGTACCACCCGGGGTTGAAGACCACGCTGATCCGCTTCCCGGCGCGCGCGCCGTGAGCAAGGTAGTGCGCGATCGCGGTGTCGACGTCGAGCGTCCTGCCGTACGCCGCCAGCTCCTCGGCGTCGAGCTGTGCGGCGTAGAGGCGCGGGTGGGTGCACAGCCGGAGCCGGTCCCAGACTTGGCGCGGCCGGGCGTCCGGCAGGCCCACGAGGAGCTCCATCAGTGCGGCCGGCGGGGTATCGGGCCCCTCGGGCCGCCGCTCCGTCGGTCTCGGCGCGGCGGACGACTCGGCGCCGCGGGAGCCATGGGAAGGGCTGACCCAGCGCCTGAACGACTTCATCGGTGTGGGGTACCTCTGCCGGTTGGGATGACGTGGGCCCACGCGGGGCCCGCGGACTGGCCGTGCCACCCTGGGACCTCCAGGGAAACGACTGGTTAAGTCCCGGTGTCAGAGTCGTGGTGCCACGGTTCGGCCGCCGGCCGATGTTAGCATCGCGGAAACTCTGACACCGGGACCAACGCGGTCCGGGAACCCCCTCTGACCCTCCATAGCATGGGAGCCGTCCAGTCGTGGACTATCGCGACGCGCTCGCCGACACTCTGACCCTGTTGCGCGAGATCGCCTCCGACTACAGCCCTGCCGTGCTCGCGAACGCCTTCGGTCCCGAGAGCATGGTCATGACCGACCTGATCGCGACGCACGATCTCGACATCTCGATCTTCAGCCTCGACACCGGGCGGCTGCCCGAGGAGACGCACGCGCTCGCGCACAGCGTCCACCGGCGCTACGGCCCGATCATCGAGATGGTCAGCCCCGACCCCGACGAGGTCGCCGCGTGGACCGCGGCGAACGGCCAGAACGGCTTCTACGACAGCGTGGAGCAGCGCCACGGGTGCTGCGGCGTACGCAAGGTCGCACCGCTCAATCGAGTTCTGGCGGACAAGAAGGCGTGGCTGACCGGCCTGCGCCGTGAGCAGGCCTCCACCCGCCGCGACCTCGAGGTCAAGGAGTGGGACGAGGCCCACGGGCTGGTCAAGTTCAACCCGATGCTCGACTGGACCCACGACCAGGTGTGGGCCTACATCCACGATCACGCCGTGCCGTACAACAAGCTGCACGACCACGGCTACACCAGCATCGGCTGCGCTCCGTGCACCCGGGCGATCTCGCCCGGCGAGGACGTGAGGGCGGGTCGATGGTGGTGGGAGATGGACGCCGTGAAAGAGTGCGGCATCCATCTCAACCCCGAGACCGGCCGGCTGGAGCGGACCCGGAAGCCCGCCCCAGCCGCCGTCACGAGCGAGCCCACCTCTGACCGATCCGACGAAATGCCGGGTCTCGCTCCTGTTGTGCCGCTCTCCGCGGCTGATACGCACGAAGGGAAACCAATGCGGGTACTCATCCTTGGCGGGGACGGCTTCTGTGGCTGGCCGACCGCTCTGCATCTGTCCGCGCAGGGGCACGAGGTCGCGATCGTCGACAACCTCTCCCGGCGCAAGATCGACATCGAGCTCGAGGTGTCGTCGCTGACCCCCATCCGGCCGATGGGTGAGCGGCTGCGCGCCTGGAAGGAGGTGTCCGGCAAGGACATCGCCTTCCACGACATTGACGTCGCGATCAACTACCAGCGCCTGCTCGACCTGCTCGAGGACTTCAAGCCCAACGCGCTGGTGCACTTCGCCGAGCAGCGCGCCGCGCCGTACTCCATGAAGTCCAGCCGGCACAAGCGCTACACGGTCAACAACAACCTGAACGCGACCAACAACGTGCTCGCCGCGGTCGTCGAGTCCGGACTCGACATCCACGTGGTCCACCTCGGCACGATGGGGGTCTACGGCTACGGCACCGCAGGGATGAAGATCCCCGAGGGCTACCTGACCGTCCAGGTGCTGACCGACGAGGGCAACGTCATCGAGCAGGAGATCCTCTACCCGGCCAACCCGGGGTCGATCTACCACCTGACGAAGACCCAGGACCAGCTGCTGTTCGCCTACTACAACAAGAACGACAGGATCCGGGTCACCGACCTCCACCAGGGCATCGTCTGGGGTACCCAGACCAAGGAGACCAAGCTCGACGAGCGGCTGATCAACCGGTTCGACTACGACGGTGACTACGGCACCGTGCTCAACCGGTTCCTGATGCAGGCCGCGATCGGCTACCCGCTCACCGTGCACGGCACCGGCGGCCAGACCCGGGCGTTCATCCACATCCAGGACACCGTCAAGTGCATCCAGCTCGCGCTGGACAACCCGCCGGCCAAGGACGACCGGGTCTCGGTGTTCAACCAGATGACCGAGACCCACCGGGTCCGCGACCTGGCCAAGATGATCTCCGACCGCACCGGCGTGAAGGTCCACAACCAGCCCAACCCCCGCAACGAGGCCGACGAGAACGAGCTCCACGTCGCCAACGACCGGTTCCTCCACCTGGGTCTCACCCCCATCACTCTCTCCGAGGGCCTGATGGAGGAGGTCACCGAGATCACCAAGAAGTACGCCGACCGCTGCGACCTCTCCAAGATCCCCGCGCTCTCGGCGTGGAACGAGGAGCACAAGGTCGAGGCCCCCGACGTACCCGCCGGCACCACCCCCGCCGCCGTCTGAGCAGCACCTCCGGCAGCAACGGACGAGGCCCCGCGACATGTGTCGCGGGGCCTCGTCCGTTGCAGTGGTGGATCAGGCCCGGGCGGCCCTGATCCGGCTCAGGTCACGCACCTTGTCGATCGCCATCTCGGGGAGCGAGCGGACGATCGCCTTGCGGTTGTTGCTCTCGACGACGAGCGAGAAGTCGCGTCGACGCTTGAAGATGATGGTGTCCTTGACGACGACGTGCTTCCAGCCGCGCGACATCGTCTCGATACTGAACTGGAAGTCCTGGAAGGACAGCCCGTTCGGAATGTCCCGGTGGATGTAGGGAACTTGCAGGTGGGCCTCGCGCGGCGTCAGGCACAACGAGTCGTAGTAGTTGCGCACGTAGAAGAAGTGCGGCGTGAACAGGGGCGAGTCCTGGTCGACGTTGCGGAGCACCGTCTTGCCGCCGTCGAAGATGATGTTCAGCTCGGGGTGGGCGATCACCCGCTCGCCCCGGTCACGGGCCTCCGTGAGGGTCGTCAGCCCCTCCGCCAGCCAGTTCTCGCTGAACAGGTCGTCGGCGTCGAGGAAGGCGATGAAGTCGCCGTCGGTCTCCGGCACGAGCGCGTTGCGGACCCGCCCGAGGTCGCCCTCCTGCATGATCCGCCGCTCCCAGTGGTCGAAGCGCGGCTGGTGGAAGTACGCCGTCGTCGCCTCGGTCGCGGCGTCGAGGGCGATGATCGGCTCCACGGTGAACCCCCGCGCGCGGGCGGCGTCGACCGCGAGGTCGGCCGCGCGCATGGTCGGCCCGCACACGACGGTCTCGTTGTGGGCCGTCACGATCAGGGTGAGGTCGGTCATCGGTCGCCCTTCCGTGGGTCGTCGACCAGCAGCAGGCCAGCGGCCGTCTCGGCGTACGCCTGCTGGGTGCGGTCGCGCTCGAGGCGCTCCCGGAGCGCAGCGGCGCGCCGACGGGCTCCGGCGGGATCCGCGAGCACGTCGCGCAGCGCCTTCTCGTACGCCTCCGGGTCCTCCCAGGCGGCGATCGGCCAGGAGTCCTCCTCGGACAGCACTTCGCCGGTCCCGCCGACGAGGCTGCCGACGATCGGCACCTCGGCCATCGCGACCTCGAGGAGCAGGCTCGGGACGCCGTCCCAGGCCGAGGTGTAGAGCCACGCGTCGGCCTGGGCGATGTCGAGCTCGGAGATGTGGCCGTAGCGACCTTCGAGAGAGACGTTGTCGGGCAGGGCGCCGACACCGCCCTCCTGCAGGACGGCCTCGCCCCAGAGTCGGAAGTCGACATCGGGCATGCGCGTGGCGACAACGAGCGCGATATCGACCCGCTTCTGGCGGTCCCAGCGACCCGCCCAGAACACCTGCGGCCGACGGCCCGGCTCGGCCGAGAGCGCGGCCGGTTCCGTCGCCGCGAGTCGGCCGAGCTCGGGTTCGACGGGGGCCCGCAGGACGTGGATCCGGGACCGGTCGTCGTCGCCGAGCTGGTAGGCGTCGGCGAGCCAGTCACGGAGGTAGTCGCTGTCGGTGAGGACAGCCTCGACGAAGTCGAAGGCGCGGTAGAACCACTTGAGGCTCCAGCCCTCCCAGTTGCCCTGGGCGCGCTGCTCGTTGCAGAAGAAGGCAAGGAAGATCCGCTCCGAGGCCGCGAGGGCCCTGCCGTACGCCGTCAGCGCGGTGTAGAGGGTCCGCGAGTTGATGTTGACGACCGCGTCGGCCTCGAACGAGCGGATGAGCGACACCAGGCTCAGCCCGGCGCTCTCGGTCGGCATCTCCCCCACGGCAGCCGCGAAGTCGACCTCGCGTACGCCGGCCGGGAACCGCCCCTCCGGCGCCCGGCCACCCTCATCGGTGTAGATGACGACGATGTCCTCGGGCGCGATCCGGTCCATCAGCGCGTGGGCGATGTGGCCCTCCATCCGGCGACCACCACCCCAACGGGGCTTGTTGACGACGAGGAGCAACCGTGCGCGCCGGAAGCCAGCCATCTCCTGGCACGCGTGCACGGCGGCGACCTGCGCCACGACGAGCGGCGAGCCGAACGGCAGCTGTTTCGCCTTGGTCGTCTCTGACCAAACCGCGCCGATGAGCGGTTCGATCTCGGCGGCCTTCGCGATCATCTCCCCCAGGACGCCGTACCGGAGCCGATGCTGCAGGTCGGTACGGGTCTCGACGAGCAGCTCGACCACGCGCGCTGGCTCCAAGCCGAGCACCGTGGCCATGCTCTCGATGCCGGGAGCCGGGTCTGCGATCTCGCCAGCCTCCTTCCCCCGCTTGAGCCACTCGAGATATGGGCTCCGCTCGGGACCTTCGGCGTGCTCCGGGTACCGGACCAGGTAGTTCCTCATCGAGAAGTTGACGTCGGGGCTGTTGATCGCCTCGGCGCCGTTGTGCAGGAACACCCGGATCGGGTCCAAGCCGGGCTCGTCCTGGAGCGCCACCGCCGACAGCATGAAGTTGTAGTGGTCGAAGTGCTGGCGGACGAGGTCGTAGTCCGGGTTGACCCTCAGCGCACGCTGGTTGCGGCGTGCGCGCTCGACGATCCGATCCATCATCGGGCCGTAGTTGGTCTCGTCGAGGACCACCTCGGGCTTCGGACCGTACCGGGGCGGCGGTGGCGGCGCCGGGACGGTCGGCCGAAGACCTGTCTTGCGGGCAACCCGACCGAGGAGTCTGCGGGCACGTCGGCCGGCCCGGCGGATCGCGCGGTCGTCGCTCGTCATCAGTGGAGCTCCCGTCACGCTGTCTGCTGAGCGGCGAACCACTCCCAGGTCGTGCGGAGACCGTCCTCGAGCGGTGTCGACGGGTCGAACCCGAAGCCCTCCCTGGCCTTGTCGATCTCGCACCACGTCAGCCGCACCTCGCCTGGACGGAAGTCCTTGTAGATGACCTCGAGCTCACGGCCGGTCACCCTGCGCATGGCGTCGATGAGCTCGTTGACGGTGGTCGGCCTCCCGCTCCCGAGCTGGTAGGCGCCGGTCGCGCCGCTGTCGATCGCGACCCGGATGCCCTCCACCAGGTCGCCGACGTAGAGGAAGTCGCGCGCCTGGCTGCCGTCGCCGTAGACCACCAGCGGCTCACCGGCGAGGATCTGCTTGTAGAAGTGGGCGACGACCGAGCCCTTGTGGAAGGAGCGGGGTCCGTAGATGTTCGAGAACCGCAGCGCACACCCTGGCATGCCGAACGCGGCGCTGTAGGCGCTGAGGTAGCCCTCGAGCATCAGCTTCGAGGCGCCGTACGGCGACGTCGGCTGCGCCGCCATCCGCTCGTGCACCGGCGGCGGGACGTCGCCGACGATCGCGCCGCCCGTCGAGGCGGCGACGATCCGGCTCACCCCGAGGCTGCGCATCGTCTCGAGCAGGTTGAACGTGCCGACGACGTTGTTCTCGAAGTTGTTGGCGGGGTTCTCGATGCTGTCCATCACTCGGGTGTCGGCAGCGAGGTGGACGACCGCGTCCTGGCCCTCGACGGCCGAGCGCACGTCGTCGCGGCTGCGCAGGTCACCCTCGAGGAACCTGACCTTGGCCAGGTCGAGGTGCTTGCGGTCGCCGAGCGACTCGTTGTCGAGGACGGTGACCTCGTAGTCACCGTGCTGGATCAGGTGATCCGACAGATGCCGGCCGATGAAGCCCGCACCGCCCGTGATCAGGACCTTCTTCACGTCGTACTCTTCCGCTCGCACCCGAATGTCGCGCCTACCTTAACGTCGCGACCGGGTCCGGCCGCGGTCGGTCCCGCCGGACACTCCGAGGATCCTGGGACGATCCTGGGGCAGCTAGTCGGCGGTCGCGGCGAGATGTGCCGAGTCCGCCCGGTCGAGGAGCTGCTCGTAGAGGTCCATGACGCTGCGGGGCGGGACGAGTCCGGTCGGCCGTGGGACGTCCGGGTTGCGCGCCTGATTGGCCCTGAACGCACCCATGCACGGCTGCTCGAACGGCACGTCGGCGAAGCCGAGGAGCGCGCGTACGGCCCTTCTCGGCTTGGCCTGGAGGAACTCGAACGGCATCACCATGCCGAGCCGGCTGGCCGGGTGGAGCATCAGTCGGAAGCTGTTCTCGATCCGGCGGAAGGCGTGCTCCTCGGTGTTGCCCCAGCGGACCATGATCGAGGCGGCGGTGCTGACGGGCTCGCGGACGACGGTCAGCCATCTGCCTCGCGGGAAGAGATGGCAGGACGCCTCCCAGTACCACGAGCCGAACTCCTCGGGCGTCTCGAACGCACGGTTGACGGTCGGCAGGAAGATCGGTTTCTGGAACCAGCGCTCCTCTTCGGAGGGGTACGCCGAGCACAGCATCGCGTAGACCGCGTCCCGGGCGGCGTCCGGGACAGTACGGTCGCCGGGGATCCTGCCGGTGTTGCGGAGATAGCTGTTGAGCTGCTTGTAGGTCGTGTAGACGAGGCTCGCGGACTCGCCGACGGCGAAGAAGCATGAGTGCCGCCGGAAGATCTGGGTGACCAGCGTCGTCCCGGAGCGGCCGGGGCCCACCAAGGTCACCGGCGCGTCGACGTTGTCCGGGTTGGGCATGGCCGAACCCTAGCCGAGACCGAGCCCGCCCCCGGTCCAACTCTGCTCAGGCCGGACGCAGGAAGCAGGTCAATCGTCTGTCATCTTCGGCTCGCCCCGGTGCTACGCGCCGCCGGTCGAGCCGGAGCCGAACCAGGAGCTGTCGCCGACGTGGTCATCCTCCGGCGCGAGGGTCGGGGCCGCGTCGGCCGCCTTCTCCATCGCCTCTCCGAGCCAGGGAGCCGCGGGCATCTCCTCGCCGCGGTGAGGGTAGGCGACATAGATCAAGACCAGGGCCGCAAGGACCAGGATCACGATCATCACGACGGCGATGGCTAGCACGGTCTCCCCTCCCGAGGCGGTCAGAACGGGCTCTACCTTGTCACAGGTACCCGCCCGGCCTGACACCAGCCACGAGCCGGGGCCTCACGCCGACGCCGCGCCCCGTCGCGACGACCCGCCCCGCAGGTCAGTCCCTGCGCTCGAAAGGCTTGATCGCGATCCGTCCCGTGCCCATCGGACACAGGAAGAGCGCCTCGCCGGTCTTGTCGAGGAACTCGTCGACCGCCTTCCTCGCGCCTTCCCAGTCGCCGTAGTCGTCGATGACGAGGATGCCTCCGGGGCTGAGTCGTTCGTAGAGGTGCTCGAGTTCGTGCTTGGTCGAGGCGTACCAGTCCGTGTCCAGGCGGAGGATCGCGATCTGCTCAGGAGCCTCTGCCGGCGTCGTGTCCTCGACGAGCCCCGGATGGAAGTGCACCTTCTCCGCGGGATAGCCGGTATCGGCCATTCCCTCCTTGACGTCCTCGAGACCGGCGACCGCCCACAGCTTGGAATCCTTGTCGGAGGTGGCAAGCATCTGCTCTGCCGTGACCTTCTCCCCATCGAGCGTCCGGGTGTCCTCCTCGGACGGCGGCGGCATTCCCTCGAAGGTGTCGAAGAGGTGCAGCTCGCGCGAGCTCTCACCGAGCGACAGCAGCGTGAGCGCCACCGCCTGCATGCTCCCGCCGCGCCACACGCCGCACTCGACGACGTCGCCGGGGATCTGGTGGCGTACGACGTAGCGGGTGGCTTCGATCAGGGACCACACCTTCGGCCCCCCGGTCATCGTGCGAGGCGAGACCCGCTCGAGGATCGCCCTTGCCTCCTCGTCGTAATGCCCCTCCCGCATGGCCTTGCGCTGCGCCGCCGCGGCATCCCTCTCTGCTTTGCGTTGGGCTCGCAGCTCGGCCTGGCGCTTGCGCTCGTTACGGACGCCGCGGCGTTCGGCGCGGAGAACGGCCTCGGCCCGCTTCGCCCGCTCGGCCCGACGACGCTCCGCCTGCCGTTCCTTCCACTGCGCCGCGCGCTCAGCGGCCCGCCTCCGATGCCACTCCGCTGTCTGCTGCCTCGCGCGCTCGGCAGCCGCGCGGGCAGCCTGGCGGATCGCCTCCTGACGCTGCGACGGCGTCTCGCGCGTCAGGGTGTATCCCGTGACCCGATAGAGCGCAGAGTTGACGGCGACCTTCAAGCTCATGGCACGCATCCAAGCACACCCGCCGAGGGGGTCCTCGCGTCAATTCGAGCGCAGCGCATTCCTCGGTGGCCCCTCAAGCGTCACGCGTGATGGAAGCAGCGATACCTCGGAGTGACGAAGAACGGACTGAAGCCGGCCCTCACAAGAGCGCGGGCCCGCTGGTCGGCGCCGGCGAAGACGCAAGCCACCCCCACGTGAACCACCGCGAGCGCGTGGTCCAGCGTCCGCTGGCCGCTCCTGTCCCACGGCCCGGCGCTGTTCACGAACCCCCCGAGAAAGTGGCGCTGGTCGTAGTGGAAGGTCGGGTCGTCACGCAGGTAGTCCATGTAGTAGTCGCGCGGCACGACCGCCTTGATCGACGTCGTGGTGAGCGCGGTTGTGACCGAGAGCCCCGTGGGCGCGAGCAGCGGGCCGTGGAGCGGGCCGGCCCGGACGAGGCGTGCGACCGCGACCCTCTCGTCGTCGAGGCGCTGCCAGTGGAACGGCCGCTGCCACGTCGAGACCTGGGCCCTCATCGGCGTGCCGTAGGCCGCGAAGAAGACTGTCGCCGCGAGCGCGACCACCGCGAGGCCGAGGCCGCGCCATCGGCGTAGGAGCGTGCCGAGCCAGACCGCCGTCACGCCGACGAGCGCGACGAAGTCGAGACCGTGCTTGATCCGCCGGATCGTCGGGCCGAGCCCCACGACGTCGTACGACAGGTGAGTCACGCCTGGGACGAAGACCACGCCGAGCGCGAGGGCCATCACCCCGGTCGTCACGCGCGCGCCGCGATGCGGGATGAGCAGGACACCGAGCAGCACGGCAAGGACGAGCACGACGGCGTACGGCCCGGTGGCGAAGAAGCTGTGGCCGATGTGGTCGGCATCGAAGCGGTAGAGCTTCCGCGTACCGAAGAGGTCAGCCGAGCGACCACCGAGCGCCTTGGTGACGAGGCCCGCGCCAATCGGATAGACCGCGGTGGCCGCGAAGCACGCACACGCCTGCCGCCATGATCTGCGCAGCAGCGGCACCGAGCCGGCGAGCGCCATCACCGGCACCACGAATATCCCCGTCGTGCTGAGGCCGACCGCGGCGGTGCCGCCCGCGAAGAGCGAGAGGAGCTGGCGCCGGCTCGGCCGGTCGAAGTAGCGGACGAGGTGGACGAGCAGCCAGGGGATCAGCACCCAGGCGAAGATGAACTTGCCCTGCCAGATCCGCACGACGAGGCCTCCGCCGGCCGTGTGATGCGCGTCGGAACCGGCGAGCAGGCCCAGCAGCACGACCGAGAGCGCCACGATCGCCGGGCGTACCCGCCAGGCGCGGAGCAGGCGCCACAGCCCCAGGACCGCGAGGAAGGACGCCACCGGGGTGACGACGAGGTAGGCGATCGTCCCCGCCTTCGCGCCCACCAGCGCCGCGACGGCACCGACGAGCGCGTCGTAGGACGCGACGGGCGGCCAGTTCGACATCGGGTACTCGAGGTCGGCGAACAGCGTGTCCCGGATCG
Source organism: Nocardioides asiaticus (assembly GCF_040049175.1). Classification (NCBI taxonomy): domain Bacteria; kingdom Bacillati; phylum Actinomycetota; class Actinomycetes; order Propionibacteriales; family Nocardioidaceae; genus Nocardioides; species Nocardioides asiaticus. The sequence continues at coordinate 468,685 of NZ_JBDZDM010000001.1, forward strand.
GGAACTCACCGTGGCTCGCGACCCACTGCGAGAGGTTGACGTAGTAGACGTCGTCGCCGCTCGGGGACATGGTCCACAGCGAGACGACGGCGATCCCGATCGCCCAGCCGAGCGCGATCACCGGCGACCAGCGCTCGAGGAGCGTCTCGGTGTCTCCCGGTGGTTCGGCAGGTCTGCGCAGCCAACGCCATGCCGTCAGAGTGCCGATGACCGCGGTGACCAGCCAGCCGATCCAGACCAGAGACCACGGCGCGCTGAACGCCATCCCGAACGCCGTCACCACCGCCGCGAGCACGGTGAGGACGGCGGTCCACTCCCGTCGGAGCAGCGGCCGGGCGGCCGCGTGAGCAGCGGTGCCGTCGTACGAGGGCGCAATGGTGCTGTCGGGCGAGGGCGTGTCCGGGAGTCGCCGCTGAACCAACCACCAGCCGATCAGGCACACCGCGGTGACTGCCCAGGCCCACGGAACGCCGAGCCGCAGCGCGAGGCACACGTGATAGGCGATCGTCCAGGCGGCGAAGACCACGACTCCGACGTCGTAGGCACGATCGATCCACGCCGTCAGCCCACGGGGCGGTCTCATGCGCCCGATCCAATCATCCGGGCGCCCGACCGCAGTGAGGCGCGCTGATCGCATGGACCCAGCGATGAAACGGCCGTTAGACCAGTCAGGCGGGCTCAGCCTCCCGGAGTCGCTGGGAGATCACGGTGGAAACCCCGTCGCCGCGCATGGTGACGCCGTAGAGGGCGTCGCCGACCTCCATGGTCCGCTTCTGATGGGTGATGACGAGGAGCTGGGAGTTCTCCCGCAGCTCCTCGTAGATCTCCAGCAGCCGGCCCAGGTTGGTGTCGTCGAGCGCGGCCTCGACCTCGTCGAGGATGTAGAACGGCGACGGCCGGGCCTTGAAGAGCGCCACCAGGAACGCGACCGCGACCAAGGACCGCTCTCCACCGGACAGCAGCGAGAGCCGCTTGACCTTCTTGCCCGGCGGCCGGGCCTCGACCTCGATGCCGGTGGTCAGCATGTTGTCCGGGTCGGTGAGGACGAGCTTGCCCTCGCCGCCCGGGAAGAGCCGGGTGAAGACGTGCTCGAAGGCCCGCTCGACGTCGGCGTACGCATCGGTGAAGACCTGCTCGACGCGGGCGTCGACCTCGCGGACGATGTCGAGGAGGTCCTTGCGGGTCTGCTTGAGGTCCTCGAGCTGCTCGGTGAGGAACTTGTGGCGCTCCTCCATCGCCGCGAACTCCTCGAGCGCCAGCGGGTTGACCTTGCCGAGCTGGTTGAGCGCGCGCTCCGCCTTCTTGAGGCGGGCCGCCTGCTCCTCGCGGACGTAGGCGACGGGCTCCGGCTCGGTGCCGTCCTCGAGCGGCGGCTGCGGGACCGGCTTGTCCGGGCCGTAGTCGCCGACCAGCGCGGCGGCGTCGAGGCCGAGCTCGGCGAGTGCCTTCTCCTCGAGCTGCTCGATCCGCATCCGCTGCTGGGCGCGGGCCATCTCGTCGCGGTGGACCGAGCTGACCAGCTCCTCGAGCTCCTTGCCGAGCTCGCGCAGCGTGGCGCGGCAGCCGAGGAGCTCCTGCTCGCGACCCGCCCGCGACTGCTCCACGGCCGAGCGTGCCTCCGCGGCGCGCTGCACGGAGGTCTCCAGCCGCTCCAGCACCTGGCTGATGGCGACGCCGACGGCGCGCGCTGCGGCGCCCTCGCGACGCAGCCGCTCGCGCCGCTCGGCAGCCTTCGCCCGTGCCTCGCGCTCCTGCCGGGCCGCTCGGAGCAGGGAGTCGGACCGGCCGTGCAGCGCCCGGGCCCGCTCCTCGGCGGTGCGCAGCGCGAGCCGGGCGTCCATCTCGGCCTGGCGCGCGGCCCGGGCGGCCTCGGCGAGCTCTTCGCGGGCGCCCGTGTCGGGCTCCTCCTCGGGCGCGCCCTCGGCGCTGGCGAGCCGCTGCTCGAGCTCGGCGAGCCCGTTGGAGGCCTGCTCGCGCGCCTCCTCCGCCTTGGCGATGGCCGCCTCGAGTCGCTCGGCCTCACCCCGTGCGGCCCGGGCCTGGGCGCCGAACTGGCCGAGCTCCTCCGCCACCGCGGCGAGGGTCGCGTCGGACTCGTGGAGCTTCGCGAGCGCGACGTCGACGCGCTTCTGCGCCTCGAGCCGCTCCGCCTCGAGCCGGGAGGTCTCGAACGTCGCCCGCTCGGACGCGGCGGCGGCCTCCTCGAGCTGCGCCGTCGCCTCGTCGACCGCCGCCTGAATCTCGAGCAGGCTGGGCGCCGACGAGGAGCCCCCGAATGCGAAGTGGCCGCCGAGGACGTCGCCGTCGGACGTGACCGCCACCAGGCCCGGTGAGCCGGACACCAGCCGACGGGCCGCGTCGAGGCTGTCGACCACCGCCACCCCGGCCAGCAGCCTGGCCACGGCGGGTCGCAGGGAGTCGGGGCAGTCGACGACGTCGGCGGCGTACGTCGCGTCGCCCGGCAGCTCCGGGCGCGGAGCCGACTCGGCGGGAGCGCCTCCGAGAAGCAGCCCGGCCCGGCCGAGGTCCTCCTCCTTGAGGTGGGCGATCGCGCCCACGGCCGCGCCGGCACCGTCGACGACGACCGCGTCGGACACCGACCCGAGAGCCGCGGCGACCGCGGCCTCGTAGCCGGCCCTGACGGTCAGCAGCGCGGCCACCGACCCCATCACGCCGGGGATGCTGCCTTCGGCGCCGGCGGCGAGGAGCGCGCCGGCGCCGTCCTTGCGGTTGAGGCCGAGCTCGAGCGCGTCCTTGCGCGCCGCGAGCGAGGCCCGCTCGCGGTCCGCCTCGGCGGCCTCCGCCTGCAGCTTCGCGAGCCTCTCCTCGATGTCCTCCAGCGCGGCGGTGGCGGCCTCGTGCTCGGCGTCGAGGCCCTCCTCCCCCGCATCGAGACCGGCGACCTTGGTCTCCAGGGCGGTGAAGTCGCGCTGGGCGCGCTCGACCCGCGCGAGCGCCTCCTCGCGGGCGAGCGAGAGCCGGCCGACCTCGTCGTCGGCGGCGGCGACCCGCGACTTCAGCGCGTTGACCTGGCCGGTGAGCCGCGCGAGCCCCTCCCGCCGGTCGGCGGCCGCCCGCTGGAGGGCGGCGATGCGGCGATCCTCCTCGGCCGCGGCGTCCTCGGCCCGCTTGCGGGCCGCCACCGACTCCTCGAGCCCGCGGCGGAGGGTCTCGACCTCGGTCTCGATCGCCCGCTCCTGCTCGCGGGCGCGCTCCGCCTCGGCCTCGAGCTCCTCGGGATCGCGGCCGCGGCGCTCCTCGACCTCGTCGCTGCCCTGGGCGTTGCGGGCGCGCTCCGCCGCGAGCGACTGCGTGCCACGGAGCCGCTCGCGCAGCCCCGAGAGCGCGAACCAGGTCTCCTGGGCCCGCGCCAGCGCCGGCAGTTCCTCGCGAAGCGCCGCCTCGAGCTCGGACTCCTGGCGGCGGCCCTCCTCCAGCCGGCGCTCGACGTCGGCGCGCCGCTCGAGCAGCACCGACTCGTCGGCGAGCTCCTGCTCCAGCGCCGACTGCGCCTGGACGAGGTCGTCGGCGAGGATGCGGGCCTTCGCGTCGCGTACGTCGGCCTGGACCGTCGCCGCCTGCCGCGCCACCTCCGCCTGGCGGCCGAGCGGCTTCAGCTGGCGCCGGATCTCGGACAGCAGGTCGTTGAGCCGGTTGAGGTTGCCCTCGGTGGAGTCGAGCTTCCGCAGCGCCTTCTCCTTGCGCTTGCGGTGCTTGAGTACGCCGGCGGCCTCCTCGATGAACCCGCGCCGGTCCTCCGGGGTGGCGTGCAGGATCGAGTCGAGCTGGCCCTGGCCGACGATGACGTGCATCTCCCGGCCGATGCCGGAGTCGCTGAGCAGCTCCTGCACGTCGAGCAGGCGGCAGGCTTGTCCGTTGATGGCGTACTCCGACCCGCCGTTCCGGAACATCGTGCGCGAGATCGTCACCTCGGCGTACTCGATCGGGAGCGCGCCGTCGGTGTTGTCGATCGTCAGGGCCACCTCGGCGCGACCCAGCGGCGGGCGGCCCGACGTACCGGCGAAGATGACGTCCTCCATCTTGCCGCCGCGCAGCGACTTGGCGCCCTGCTCCCCCATCACCCAGGCGAGGGCGTCGACGACGTTGGACTTGCCGGAGCCGTTGGGCCCGACGATGCAGGTGATCCCGGGCTCGAGCTGCAGGGTCGTCGCGGACGCGAAGGACTTGAACCCCTTCAGGGTCAGGCTCTTCAGGTACAACGGCGGCCCCCCACCTTGGTCGGTTCGCTGGATGTCGATTGAGGTCGAGCGGACACGCAATCTACGTGAGGCTGCGCGGGGGAAGCTCAGCGCGCCCACCCTAACCTGAGGCGAGCGCCGACCGTGGGACCCCGGCCCGGGCCTGTCAGCGCGTCAGGAGCGCTGCGAGACCGCCTTGAGCCCCGCCACGAGCAGGCGTACGCCGAAGTCGAAGCGCTCCTCGCCGGTCCCGGTCGTCATCACCTCGGCGAGTGAGCTCAGGATGGGGTACTGCTCGGGAGGCAGAGCGGCGAAGTGCTCGCGTACGGCGGCGACGACCGCCTCCTCGCTGTAGGACCGCCCCTCGGGCCCGGTCCGCAGACGGTCGGCCCAGATGTCCTCCTCCACGGCGACCGCACCGACGTAGAGCGCGAACATGTCGCACGCCCACGAGGCGTACTGCTCCGGTACGCCGCCTGCCAGGCAGATGCCCATCAGGTCCTCTGCGTTGCGGAGGGCGCCTGGCATGGTCGGGATCATCCCCATCGCAGCCCGGGCGGACCCAGGGTGCTCGCGATAGATGGCCAGGGCGTCGTGGAGGAAGTCGACGACCTGCTCGTCCCACCGCTCCGGATCCGGCTCGGGGTGCGGCATCAGCGCCGCGATCCGATCCACGACGAGCTGGTCGAGCTCCTCGCGGTTGGCGACGTGGGCGTAGAGCGAGGCCTGACCGGTGCCGAGCTCCTTGGCGATCGAGCGCATGCTCACCGCCTCGTAGCCACGTTCCTTCATCTGTGCGAGCGCCACGTCCACGATCCGCTCGCGGGTCAGCCGCTCCCGGGGCGCCGACTCGGGGACGTCGGTCGTGACCCTGATCCTCAGCGGGCCGGCGCTCCACGTCTTCTCGCTCTTCGCCATGCCTCCCAATGTAGTTGACACGAACAGCGTTCGGTCTTAGAACAGTGTTCGTTCGAGTCGAACACCGTTCGTCATCTCGCAGGGAGGAGGGGCCCGTGGCCACCTCGGAAGCACCCACCACCGACACCGGCGTGTCGGAGACCGGCTACCGCTACCGCTGGTTCGTCATCGCCGCGGTGATCGCCGCCGACGTCATGGACCTCGTCGACGCCACCGTCGCCCAGCTCGCCGGGCCCTCGATCCGGCGCGATCTCGGCGGCGGCGAGAGCACGCTGCAGTGGATCCTGGCGGCGTACACCCTCGCCTTCGCGGTCGGGCTGATCACCTCGGCCCGCCTCGGCGACATCATCGGACGGCGGCCGATGTTCATCGCCGGCATGGCCGGCTTCACCGTCATGTCCCTGGCCTGCGGCCTGGCGCCGAGCCCCGGGACCCTGATCGCGTTCCGAGCGCTGCAGGGGCTCTGCGGAGCCACGATGATCCCGCAGGGACTGGCGATGGTGAAGCAGTCCTTTCCGCCGAAGGACCTGCAGAAGGCGTTCGTCCCGTTCGGCCCGATCATGGGCCTCTCCGCGGTGCTGGGCCCGATCCTGGCGGGCTTCCTCATCGACGCCGACCTGTTCGGCACCGGCTGGCGGATGATCTTCCTGATCAACATCCCCATCGGCGTGGTCGGTACGGCGATCGCGGTGCGCTACCTGCCCACCGTCCCCCGCGACGCGGGCACCCGGCTCGACCCGCTCGGCTCGGTGCTGGTGACCGTCGCCTGCGCGGCGCTCATCTACCCGCTCGTGCAGGGCCGTGAGCTCGGCTGGCCGGCGTGGACGTACGCGCTGATGGCCGGCGCGCTCGTCCTGTTCGTGGTCTTCGCCTGGAGCGAGCGGCGCAGCGACCACCCGGTCATCGAACCCGGCCTCTTCCGGCACCGCAGCTTCCTCGCCGGCATGGTCTTCCTCGGGACCTTCTTCGTCTCGATGGTCGGGCTCGGCCTGGTCATGAACCTCTTCATGCAGCTCGGGCTCGGCTACACGCCGCGGCACGCCGGGGTCGCCCAGACGCCGTACGCCCTCGGCATCGTCCTCGGCACCGTCCTGTCCGCCGCGCTGCTCGGGCCGAGGCTCGGCCGACACGTGCTCCACCTCGGCGTCGGCATCGCGATCCTCGGCATGCTGTGGTTCGGCACCACCGCCGCCGGCCTCGACCACGGCGCCAGCGCGTGGCACCTCGCGGGTCCCTTCCTCGTCGCCGGATTCGGCAGCGGGATGATCTTCGCCCCGCTGTTCGACTTCATCCTCGCCGAGCTCAGTGACCGCGAGGTCGGCTCCGGCTCCGGCCTGCTCAACGCCGCGCAGCAGTTCTGCGGCGCGCTCGGCGTCGCGGTCCTCGGGACGGTCTTCTTCCACTGGCTCCCAGCCCACGGCTGGTCACAGGCGACGGAGTGGATCACGTGGGTCACGCTCGGCTGCTACGCCGTGAGCTTCCTGGCGGCGTTCCTGCTGCCGATGCGCCCCCGCGAGGACGCGATGGCGCACTGAGGTCGCGCTCACACCGGGTCGACGGCATCCCCGCTAGCGTGGGCGCACATGGAGTTGATCGGCTCGGGACGCGATGCCAACGTCTACGCGTACGCCGAGGGCCTGGTGCTGCGGCGCTACCGGGACGGCCGGCCCGCGGGCGAGGAGGCGGAGGTCATGCGCCGCCTCACGTGCGCGGGCTATCCGGTCCCGAAGGTGCACCGGGTCTCAGGGCCCGAGATCGTCCTCCAGCGGGTCGAGGGGCCGACCCTCGCCGAGGCGATGGTCGCCGGTGACGTCACCGTGGCCGAGGGGGCGACGCTCCTCGCCGAGCTGCACGACCGGCTGCACGCGATCGACTGGCCCGACGGCGTACTCCTCCATCTGGACCTGCACCCGCTCAACGTCATCCTCAGCCCCGACGGCCCGGTGGTGGTCGACTGGTCCAACGCGCGGCCCGGCGACCCCGGCCTCGACGTCGCGCTGACCGTCCTGATCCTCGCCCAGCTCGAGATCTCGCCCGGCATGCTTCCGTCCCAGCCGGACCTCGAGGAGGGCCTCCGCCCCAGGCTCGACGAGTTCCTGCGGACCTTCGTGGCAGCGGTCTCCGCGCCGTACGTCGACCAGATCGACGAGGCCGTCGAGTTCCGGCGCGGAGACCCGAACCAGACCGGTGAGGAGCTGAGCCGATTGAAGGAGGCGGCCGAGCGCGCGGAGGCGCTAGCGTCCGAGGAGTGACACCTGACAGCTGGAACGTGGAAGCGCTCGACCTCGAGGGCTACCTCCACCGCCTCGGCCTGCCCGCTCGTACGCCGGGCCGCGCGGCGCTCGAGGAGCTCCACGAGGCGCACGTACGCACCTTCGCCTTCGACAACGTCGACGTACTCCTCCGGCGGCATCCGGGCGTCGCGCTCGAGGCGGTGTCGGCGAAGTTCGTCGGCCGCGGCCGCGGCGGCTACTGCTTCGAGCACACCTCCCTCTTCTCGGCGGCGCTCGAGAGGCTCGGCTACGCCGTCCGGCGGCACCTCGGCCGGGTCCACCGGCCGGGCATGACCAACGGGCGCACACACTTCGTCGCCGTGGTCTCCGTGGACGGCGAGAAGCTGCTCGCCGATCCCGGCTTCGGGATGAGCCTGCTGCGCCCGGTCCCGCTGCGGGACGGCGCGACGGACGACCAGGGCGGCTGGGCCTACCGCGTGACGCGCGTCGACCTCGGGCCCGGCCAGGCCGGCTGGCAGCTGCACCGGCTCCGGGAGGAGGGCTGGGAGCTCCTCCACACCACCGACGAGCTCCCGGTCCACCCGGTCGACGTCGCGATGGGCCACCACTTCACCAGCACGTCGCCCGCCTCGCACTTCACGACCGGGCTGATGGCCGCCAGGCACCTGCCCGGCCGCCACGTCACGGTGACGGGCGAGACGGTGACGGTACGCCGGCCCGGTGAGCCCACCGAGCACCGGCCGCTGCGCGACGGCGAGCTCCTCGGGTTCCTCGGCGAGCTCGGGCTCGGCCTGACGGTCGAGGAGACCGACCGCCTCCTGGAGACGGTCGCGCGCCTCACGCCCGCAGCACCCCTGCGACGGTCGTGATCTCGATGAGCGGGGCGTAGAGCGCCATCGCGTCCAGCGCCCGCCGGTGGTCCGCGGGAGACGCACCGGCACAGGCGTCGGCGACGACCCGGACGCGGATCCCCGCGTCGGCGGCGGCGAGGGCGGTCGAGATCACGCAGCAGTCGGTCGAGACGCCTGTCAGCACCAGCTCGCCCGCTCCCCCCGTGACCTCCGCGAGCTCGGGTCCCCACTTCCCGAACGTCGTACGTGTGACGACCGGGTGGTCGCCCGGGTCGAGCACCAGCTCGTAGAGCGGGTCGTCGTCGGGCACGAGGGCGAAGGGCCACTGCTCGAAGTACGGCACCCAGGCGCCCTCGGGTCTCGCGGGTGCGACGTAGCGGGTGAGCACCACCCGCTCGCCGAACGACGGGAGCAGCCGCTCCACCCCGTCCGCGGCGGTGGCGTAGTCGGGCGAGGCCCACGGGCTGTCGTACGCGAAGACCCGCTGCATGTCGATGACGACGAGCCAGGGGTCGCTCACGAGGCCCGCGCCTCCTGCCGGCGTACGGCGGCGGCGCCGACAAGCGCGCCGACCAGCCCGATCACCAGCGCGGCGAGCACGCCCAGGTTGGCGCCCGCCCAGCGGCCGTCCTTCCCACCGAGCCCGAACGGGTCGAGGAGGTAGCCCTGCCACTTGAGCCAGCCGGCGTAGGTGTTGGTGACCAGGCCCCAGCCGACGACGGTGCCGACGACCATCGTGACGACCGCGGACCAGCGCACGCTGCCGTAGCGGCCACGGCGATCGTAGAGCTCGGTGTCGGCGTAGTCCGCGCGCCGGAGCGCCAGGTCGCCCAGGAAGATGCCGCACCACGCCGCGATCGGCACCCCGAGCGTGATGAGGAAGCCCTGGAACGGGCCGATGAAGCTGTCCGCCACGAAGACGATGTAGATCGCGCCGATCGTCATGATGACGCCGTCGATCGCGGCCGCGAGGTAGCGCGGAACCGGCAGCCCTGCGGCCAGCAGGGCGAGCCCCGAGGAGTAGATGTCCAGGGCCGCGCCGCCGACGAGGCCGAGCACCGCGACCACGACGAAGGGGACGAGGAACCAGGTCGGCAGGATCGTGGAGAGCGCCCCGATCGGGTCTGCGCCGATCGCGTCCATGAGGTCGGTCGACGAGCCGGCGAGCAGCAGCCCGAAGAGGAGCAGGATGACCGGCGCGAGCGCGCCGCCGAAGGTCGTCCACCAGACGATGCCCGGGCCGGAGGCGTGGCGCGGCAGGTAGCGCGAGTAGTCCGCGGCGGCGTTGACCCAGCCCAGCCCGAAGCCGGTCATCATGAAGATCAGCGCGCCGACGACCGCCGGCGCGTCGCCGCTCGGCAGCGCGGAGACGGTGCTCCAGTGGATGTGGTCGAGCACCAGCAGGACGTAGACGACGGTCAGCAGGCCCGTCACGACGGTGATGAGGACCTGCAGCCGCATGACCAGGCCGAAGCCGAAGACACCGGCCGCGATGACCACGACCACGGTCACGATCAGCGCCACGACCTTCGTACCGGTCCCGCCGCCCCAGCCGAGCTCACGGAAGACCGTCGACGTCGCCAGCACCGACAACGCCGCGAGGACGGTCTCCCAGCCGACGGTCAGCATCCAGGAGACGACAGCGGGCAGCCGGTTGCCCTCGACGCCGTACGCCGCCCGGCTGAGCACCATCGTCGGGGCCGACCCGCGGCGCCCGGCGAGCGAGACGAAGCCGCACAGCAGGAACGACACGACGATGCCGACGGCCCCGACGACGAGCGCCTGCCAGAAGGAGACGCCGAAGTAGAGGACGTACGAGCCGTAGCCGAGACCCAGCACCGAGACGTTGGCCCCGAACCACGGCCAGAACAGGCTCGCCGGTCGTCCGTGCCGCTCGCTCTCCGGGATCGGGTTGAGCGCGTTGAGCTCGACGGCGAGGCCGGCGGGGACCGCAGTGACGGGGTCCGGCCGGTCGGGCAAGGTCGTCATGCCCCGGATCCTAGGGTGTCGGCGACCGGAGGATCGGGGCCTAAACGCAGAGAACCGACTCCGGGCAGAGCCCCGGAGTCGGTTCAGCAGGACGGGCGGACCCGTCCTTGGTCATGCGGTTGTGTGTAGCCCGCGGCTCAGGCGGGCTGCATCTCCTGCATCGAGGACTCGAGCAGGTCGGCGGCGTGGGCCTCGACCAGTGACTCGTTCTCCTGCTTGAGCGAGAGCACGAGCTCCTCGAGCTCCCGGACACGCGCACGCAGTCGAGCGTTCTCGACGGTGAGGTGGACGGGAGTCCGCAGGTCGCTGTTCATGTAACCGATCAGCGCCTTGGCCATGGATCATTTCCTTTGGCTGGATAGGGGAAGACCCGGGTCGCCGGGCCGTCTTCAAGAGTCCCACCACCAACGCGCGGGGTCAATTCCCCACGGGCGCCTGGGCACCATATCGGCGTGTCGTCGGCGTGTCGGGAGCGTTTCGGTGTGTCCGCGGCTTTCGGAGACCGCCACGGGTCTGGTGATCGACGCTGGACACGGAGTGACCGCTGCCGAACCCACACCAGGCTGTGTCAGCTGCGCCTGATGGTCACCCGCTGTGGCACAGTGGCGTCGCTCGCTCTACGCCTCCTCGCCAGGACCCCGATGGAACCCTCGCCGCCCCCGGCCGACCCGCCGCTGCAGGAAGCCGTCCTGCACATCGGGCTGGGGAAGTGCGGCACCACCTCGGTGCAGTTCTTCCTCTTCCGCAACCGCGACCGGCTCGCGGAGCTCGGCGTCCTCAACCCGGTCTCCGCCGGGCGACAACGTCACACCGAGCTCGGTTTCTTCGTCAAGACCCGGAGGGAGCTCGCGCGTACGATCGAGTGGCAGCGTCTCGGGATCGAGTCGCCCGACGAATGGCGGCAGCGGTTCCGTCGTCGGCTCCGCCGCGAGATCGTGAAGTCCGGTCTCCCTCGCGCTCTCTTCACCGACGAGGACCTGTTCAGCTCCTCGGAACAGGCGGTCACCCGGATGCGTCGGCTGATGGGGCGGCTCGCCGCCGGCGTACGCCTCGTCGCCTACGTACGCCGCCAGGACGACCACATGGTCAGCCGCTACCAACAGGCGGTGAAGATCGGCGAGACCGCCCGTCTCGATGAGTACGCCGCCCGGGACTGGGCCTGGAAATACGACTACGGCATGCAGCTCTCCCGCTGGCAGCGCGTCCTGCAGCCCGCCCGCGTCGTCCTGCGCCGTTACGAGCCCGGCCGCTTCGAGGGTGGTTCGCTCTATCAGGACTTCCTCGGTGCCATCGGCATCGACGCCTGTGCTGAGGACTTCGAGCAGGTCTCAGCCCGCAACGAGAGCATCGATGTCGAGTCCGCGGAGTTCATCCGGCTGCTCAACATCTACCGCGTCGAGCACGAGGGAGCCACGCCCTACCTCATCGACAACCGGGCGCTCGTACGCGCTCTGCGCGAGAGCCCCACCGGCGGACCCACCCTCACCCTCTCCGACGATCTGCTCGACCGATTCATGGAGCGCTGGTCTGCCTCCAACCGGGTCGTCGCACGGGAGTACCTCGGGGAGGACGAGCTCTTCCACGCGCCGCGCAAGACCCGCAACACCACGCCCGTCCAGCGACTCGATCCTGCCCGGCTCGACCATTACCTCGAGCTGCTCCGGATCCCGATCGAGCAACATCCTCCTCTGCGGCGTATCGCCGAGCGCGAGGCCGCTCGGACCCGCTGAGCGACCACGTCTCTCGGCACGAGGCGACGGCCTGGAGACCGGCGTACGACGGCCCGGCCCGGCTCAGGACTGGCCGCGACGGCGGGCGCTGAGCTCGCGGAGCCCGGGCAACCGACCCTACGAGGCGCTTGGCCGCCCAAAGCCATCGGTCGAGCAAACGTAGCCCGGGAATGAGCCGGCACCCTGCCCGGGTCGCCGACGACGAGCCGTCGCGGCGGCGCTCCGCTACGGTGAAGCCGTGGGCACGAGCAGGTTGACTCGTCGAACCCTGCTGACCGGCGGCGCACTCGCCGGCGTCGCCGTCGGATCAGGCTGTCTTTCCGACGACGACAGTCACGGCCCGACCGTCAGTGCCCATTGCTTTACCGCAGCCGAGGATCAACGGCGCCTCAACGGCCTCCGGGTCTTCCAGCAGGCCTTCCCGCCCGTAGACGACGCGGCGGACGCTAACTACCTCTACTGGCCGTGCACCGATGCAGCGACGTCCCAGGACATCAACCGCTCCACCTGGACAGGAGGAAACATCTGGGCCTTCGTCTGGGCGAACCGGCGCAATGACGGATCGGCCTGGAACAAGAAGCCGAACCCGCTGCCAGCCCCACGTGAGAGGGTGGGTCCCCTGGAGTGCCGCGCAGTCTTCACCTCACATGCGAAGGCGAACGCCGCCACCCGATGCCAGCTCCGCTACTTGCTCGGCATGCCGCCCGCGCACTACCAGGAGCCCTGGCTCCGGCTGCGCGAGGGAGCATCCTCGGCCGACTTCATCTCAGACTCCGACTTCCGCGAGCGGCCAGCAGACTATTGCCGCACGAACACCACGTGGAAGGACCAGGCATACCGGGTCATGCTAGACAGGGTGCTTCTCCCGGCCGCGCGCCTGACCGAGGGGCCCAACGCCGAGAACCGGGTCGGAGTGGTCCTCGATTACGAAGTCCAGGACGGACGACGTCCGGAGATCACCGAGGCGTTCGTGCGCGAGCTCGCCCACGACTTCGACGGCACCGGAAAGTCGTTCTTCTTCCTGACGAACGCTTTCGACGCACCCACCCAGCGGTACACCGGGTGCACCGAAGAAAACCTCCCCGCGATCTTCGACGTCGTCGACTACATGGGCGTGTCTTTGTGGGCAGGTGACCCCCGCCACAGCGTGCCGGCCTCCTACAACGCACAGGTGGGGATGCTCGGACCGCTCGCCGACGGCGACCATGACCGGTTGGTCGTCAACTTCCAACTCGGTGCCCCCGGCACCACGCTGGATGACGCGCGCTGGCTGCACGACCTGTTGCACGCGAACGGGCCGCACCCTGACAAGGTCATGTTCTGGCGCGACGCGGCAGCTCAAGGGAGTTCCTGCGACACCTCGACCAACCGGAAGATCTCGCTGGTCTGCTTCGGCGAATGATGGAGGCGCTCACCGCTTCGGCCGGGCCACCCCGAGAACGGCGTTGACGGCGAGATCGCGCTCGGTGAGTTCCGGCATGATCCCCCGGACTCGCTCGAGGATCTCCGGAGTCAGCCGTGACAGCGTCGACTCAGAGGACGGAATCTCCTCCCACCGCTCGATCTCGAAGTACCTCTCGACCACGTCGCGGAGTTCGTCCATCCGGACCCGGTTGAGGTTGGTCATGATGTAGTGATCGTCCGGGAGGCCGGGCACGAGGTCGATGTGCTGCCAGTCGTACACCTGCTGGTGCTTCGGGTCGTCCTCGTCGAGTTGCTCGGGGCGGTTCGGCGCAAGGTGGTGCCCGTTCCAGCAATAGAAGTTGTGATGATGGAAGACGACCGCGGTGTCCGGCGTGCACAACCGCGTGAGTCCCTGGATCACCGTCTCCAGGTCGAGCAGGTGCTCGGTGACATTGTGCAGCGCGATGGTGTCGAAGGTCTCGGTGAACGAGCTGTCCTCCGACGAGCTTTGGAACAGTCGGATGGCCGGCAGCGTCTCGGTGATCCGGCGCGGGGTGACCCCCATGTCGGCCCACTTTCTGACCCGCTTGTTCTTGGCCCGGGTGCTGTCGAGGTCCATGGCCGGGTCGAGCCCGGTATACGCCTTCGTGCCGGCGATCAGGAAGCCCATCCCGAACCCGCCGAATCCACAACCCACGTCCAGGACTGCCCGACCCCGGACGTACTCCTGGATCCGCTTGGGCCAGGCGATGTAGTCGAACTCCGCTGAGATCTTGATCAGGTGCGGGTCGTAGTTGCGCAGCGCCCATTCGAGATCGCTGGCGTGGTGGAAATAGGCAATGGTGGCCTGTCGCGGGTCGCGCATCCAGCTCTCGTCCGGCTCGAGCTGTTGCAGCGTGCGTGCGGCATGCAGCATCTCCGGGGTTGGCCCGGTGGCGCGCGCATCCAGGTAAGCGGCGTCGAGAACCCGGATGTGGTCCTCGACGTCGGCGGCCGCCCGGGCGGCCGCAATCCGCGGGATCAGGTGGCGTGCGGCGGCCCGGTCCGGGTCGAGCTCGAGCGCAGTCCGCGCCTCGGCCTCCGCCTCAGCGAGGTCACCGTTGGCGAGGTGCACCCGGGCTCCCAGCACGCGGGCCCCCACGTGCTTCGGTCGCCAGGAGCGGAAGGCCGCGACCAACGGCGCGGCCACCTCGGGTCGGCCCAGCTCGAACTCCGCGCGAGCCAGATGGAAGGCACCTGTCCCATGCGGGTTCTCGGCAACGACCGGGGCCAGTAGGCGACGTGCAGTCTCCCAGTCCTTGTCCTGGATCGCCTTCTTGGCAGTCTCGAGTTCGTTCGTGGTGGTCATCAGGACACCTTGAAGATGTTGCCGTTCGTGATCTGTCGGGTCGCCCGGTCCAGCCGGAACCGGTTGCCGCGGGGGTTGTCGTGGTCCTCGAGCAGCTCACCGTGAGTCTCGGCCACGGTACGCAACGTGTCGAGGGCATCGTCCTTGGCGCCTTTCAGCGCGATCAGGTACGCACGTGAGAGCGCCATCCAGTACCGATAGGTTGGCTCGAGACCGGGGAACTGCACGGCGTCGTGAAGCTCGAGACACTCGGCTAGGGTGCCCTCGATGAACGGGTCCACCGCGGCGACATCGGCCGGCACCGGCTTGAGGGTCCGGTAGATGGAGCTGGTTCGGACCTGCCCTTCCCAGGAGAAGTATTCCTTGAGGTATCCCATCGTGACCTTGATCCAAGGGAGCCGGTCGAAGAAGAAATCCTGGTTGATGAGGGTGGCGTCGGGGAGCAGGGCCGGGAAGAACTCCTTCGACACGTGGGCATTGAGTCTCGTGGTCTTGCACACGTCGATGAAGGCGATCTCGATCGGCCAGCCGTCCCAGGACTCCTGGTTCAGATCACCGATGTGGAGCTCGATGAGATCGTCGTACGGGGCGATCGTCTTCTCCAGGATCGGTACGAAGTCATCCCCGAGGAGATACTCAACTCCCGCGTACACGCGCCGGCGGTCGACCTTGTCGCTCTTCGGTGCCGGCAGGTAGCCCAGTTCGTACCCATGGATCGGCTTGCCGTCGGGGAACCGGTCTGCCGGCACCGTCTCCAGTGCGGGGCCCGCCCGCATCCCGACGGCCTCGGCGACCAAGGAGGAGCCGAAGAAGCTGCCGCCGTCGACGATCGCGCCGTCCCCGCGCCAGGTGAGGCGAACGAGCTGCTGCAGCATCGCCCGCTCCGCGAAGGACAGCATTCCGGGCGCGACCTGCCCCTCCCGCATGGTCGCGGCGACACCGGGAACGTCGAGCGAAGCAAGGAAGGGCCCGCCGAGGATGCCCCGCCCGAGGCGCTCCGGCATCATCGTCTCCACCATCTCCACTTCCTCCCTCTCCTGATGTCGCGTGCCTGGACCGGCTCGGGAGCGGGGCGGGCGCGGCGCAGCATCGGCTTGCCGGCACGATCCACGTAGAGGCGGGCTTGGTGAACCGGGACGTGGCCCTCCACGATCTCCAGATGCAGTCGGTCCGCCTCGAAGTACTCGAGCATGACTGGGATCTGGAAGGCGTGCAGCCCGCGACCCGGGACGTCGTTCAGTGACCGGTCGACAGCTTCGGCGGGAACCATGATGAGCGGCTTCCCCCCACACATCACGGCGACATGCAGGGTGCGCTCCCGGTCCTCCCGGTCCCAGGCCCAGCCGAGCAGCCAATCGCCCACGAGCCAGCCGTCGCGGAGGTCAGGCGGTTTCAGACCTGACCGGGGGCTGATCGGTAGTGGCATCTGTGAGGGAGGTTGCGCCAGCAGGGAACGGCTGCGCATGACGACCCGCACCGGGTCTGCCACGCTCTTGCGGCGAACGAAACGCCGTGCCGCCGCGACCGCCTGGTTGATGTACTCCTCTGTCGCATCGCTCGCGACCCCTGCGCCGGCGTCGCCGGCCGCGACACCACCGACCACGTTGCCGAGAGGGATCGGGGCTGCGACACCGGCCGCGCCGCTCGGCTCAGCCTGCTGCGGCTGTTCCTCCTTCTGCCTCGGCACGGTGCGCTGGTCGACTAGCTCGCTGAGAGCACCGGAGGACAACACCACGTTACGGCCCGACATCGCGTACGTGGCGGCACCGATCTTGTTGATCCGCAAGAAGAGAGTGCGCAGCTTTTCGGCTCCGTCGTACAAGCCCCAGATCAGCGGATAGGAACGGCCCTGGGCCCACGTGCTCGGCACCTGGAAGGTCGAGACGGTGATGTGGTCGTCCGTGCCCTCCTCCCCGTGGCTGGCGAGCGGCACAAGAGACTGCTCTTCGCCTCGAATCGTCAGGCGACGCTCGCCCGGACCGCGGGCGTAGAACCACAGTTGATCCGCCTCTGCGTCGAGCGCCACGATGAGACGGCGGTGCCGGGCTGCGGTGACGTTCTCCCGATCCCAGGTCGCCGGCATGAGCCAATGGCTCTCGGCCCCGTCTCCCTGCGGACCGCGCAGCTGGTGTTCCTCCACGCCACCGCGGCCGCCGGCCTGGTTGAGAGCAGCGAGTAGTACCTTCCGACGAGGGAGATCGGAACCGTCGATGAGCGGCTTCGCCTTGAGGTAGGCGTACAGCGGATCCGTGGCTAGGGCCCGGCCTCCTCGGCGGCCTCGGGCCAGGCGAGCAGCCGCTCCGGCACTACCAGTAGGTCGTGTCCGGCCTCGACCGCTCGGGTGACGTAGGCATGGACGATCCCGTACCGTGCGTCGTACGGCTCCAGCCCACCCGTGTCCAGCAGCGTCTCCCGACGGAGTGCCACCAGCTCGGGCCCGTACGCACGCGACGTCAGGATCTGGGAGGCGACGTCGCCTCCCAACGGCATCCCGACAGTAGCCTCCTCCGCATCGAAGAAGGTGGTGAGGAGTGCTCCCGGTCGGTGAGTCAGCCCCTGGCGTACGGCTCCGAAGAACCCGGTCTGGGGAACGACCGATACGCCACCCGCCATGACGAGCGCGTCGCAGCCCTGCTGTTCGACCATGAGGCTGAGGGCCTCCCCCGCCGTACGGCCCAGCGCGTTCACGATCGTGACCCGCGCTCCGAGGTCCGCGAGCGAACACTCGGCCTTCTCCATCTCGGTGCGGACGCTGGTGTCCGTATAGCCCAACACGATCTCGTCCGGCATCTCCTCGTGGAAGGCCTTCGTCAGGTCCTCCACGGTCTCCCCCGCCCGCACCAGCCCGACGTAGCTGACCGTCCGGACCGGCGGACCCGGTCGGTCACGCCCCTGCATCACGTGCGCCACCGCCGCACCGCGCCCCTGCTCCTCGATCAGTCCGCCGAGGCGCGCGTGGAAGTCGTACCAGACCTTGAGGTTCTCATCGTTGGAGAAGCGCGGACGTGCAATGACCTGTCCCTCACGCAGGACCCGCTCGAGCCGATCCGCAAGTGCCTGAGCAGTAGGCTGCACGAGGCATGCGATCTGGTCCTCCTCGGCGATCAGCTCCGGCGTACCGCCAACAGCGGTCGCGACGAACGGCACGCGCTGCTCGAGTGCCTCGTAGACCGCCATGCTGGAGTTCTCGATCAGGGACGGCATGACGGAGATGACATCGCGCTCGCATAGGAGCGACAACGCCTCGGACTGGTCCCGATCCGTGACCACCTCGACCGGGCAGTCCCATGTCTCGGCCTTGGCACGGACGTAGGCCTCGGGCGTCAGGCCCGAGGGCAAGGCGGCGCCCCACTTGCCGAGGAAGGTCACGGAGTCCGGTCGCTCTCCGCGCTCGTGGAGGAGATCGACCGCACTGCAGAAGATCTCAAGGCCCTTCCGCTCCTCCAGGCGGCCGAAGAAGACGAGATCTCGGGATCGCACCAGGTCGCCCGGACTGCGAGGCCCGGGCCGGCGGTCGTCCACCGAGACACCGGAGAAGTCGACGATGTTGGGTTGGACGAAGACGTGGGACGTCGGGAGCTCGTAGCCGATCCGGCCCATGAAGGAGATCAGGTGAGCCGAACCACCGACCACGACATCGGCGAGCTCGACGCACTTCTGCTCGGCGTGCGCCGCCGCGACGAGGTGGGTCTGGGTGATCGGTTGCATCTGGTAGTGCCGGTTCCAGATGTAGGGCGAGGAGGCCTTCACCACGAACAAGGTATCCCGGAACGCCAGGCCCAGCCGCTTGGCCATCAGCGCGTAGACCAAGCCACCGCGCCACTCCGAGGTGTGGACGACATCGAAGGGATCTTGGTCGCGCAGCCACTCGTACGCCGCGGCGTATCGGCGCTGCCACTGCTCCGCCGCCGCCCACAGGGGGCGATCCCCCACCTCGAGATAGTGCAGTGCGACGCCGAACCGCGCGTACGTCTCCACCCAGTGCTCGGGGGTCTCGTCCTGGACGACCGGGCCCTTGAGGAACAGCACGTGTACCTCGTGCTCCTGGGCGGCGAGCCCCTTCGCCAGGTGGTGGTACGTCGAGGCGATGCCGCCGTTGCGGACCGGACCGAGGATCTCCTCAGTCACGATCGCGACCCGGAGCCGCCCGGTGTGTTCGCCCAGCGGGACCGTGTCGATGCCCGGGAAGGCTCTGACCTCGAAGTCGTCGCGTTGCAAGCGAGTCCCTCAACAGCGGACCCGGGCCGACAGCGCCGGAACCGAGAAGGGCGAAACTGGACTAGACACTCTGAGCGTCTCCCGAAACGGTCGAGTCACCAACTCCTTCTTTGCAAAGTAAGGCACGACGCGAGGCTCTTGGCAAGAAACGTGCCGCTGAACCCCTACCGCACCCACGACTCCGGATGGAGGGCGGGCGGTCGCGGCGCCGCGAACGCCGATCGCATCCGGCCCACCGACGGCCAGGCCGGGCGTCAGGACTGGCGGCGACGCCGGGCGCTGAGCTCGCGCAGCTCCGCCTGCTCGGCCTCGGTGAGGGACGCGGTGCCGGACTCGTGGATCTTCTCCAGCAGCTCGTCCATCCGCTGCTCGTCGCGGGACGGCGGCGGCGCGGGTCGGCTCGCCGGCGGTGTCCACGGCCCGGAGACGACGGTCGGCCGGCCGGGGTCGAAGTCGCGCTTGCGCGGCTTGGCGGGCCGCGGCGGGCGGGGCTGGCGGTGCGGGGCGCCGAGCTTGGGGATCCAGGGGTACTCGGCCAGCATGCCGAACTGACGCGCCACGAAGCCGCAGACGACGGCCCCGGACAGGAAGACGAGCAGCAGGGTCCAGCGGCCGTCGCCGAGGTAGGCGATCACCTGGATGCCGGCGAGCACGAGGCCGATCAGCCAGGCAGGGATGTTGAAGAAGAACATCCGGGTCGGCCACTCGGCGGTCCACAGCAGCAGCACCATCAGCTCGAGCAGGTTGAGGCCGTAGATCGCGTCCGGGGTGTTGAGCTCGCTCATCGCGAGCAGCAGGAGCCCCAGCGCGACGGTCCAGATGAGCAGCATCCACAGGAACCGCTTCTTGCCGAGGGCGCTGCGCTCGAGGTCGGAGCCGAAGTACCAGAAGAAGAAGATCGTGAGAACCGTCCAGAAGACGTCGGCCCCTTGAATGACTGCGAACGGCCAGGTCAGCAGCGTCCAGACGCGGCCGTCGTAGACCCAGTCCGGGAAGAGCGCCATGTTGGTCGAGGTCCACTCACCGTGGGCACCGGCGAAGACGAGGAGACCCGCGATCCCGAGCAGGACGACCAGCCATGTCGTCGTCACCTCCAGGGTTCCGATGTGGAACCAGGGTTCCTGGGGGTGTCTGCCACCTGGGGTCAGTCGGAAGCGTCCTCGCACGACGATGAGCCTAGTCAGCGTGTGGTTGCCGCGGCAGGGGTGGTCTTACTTGATCCGGCGCATGATCCGGCACGGGATCGGGACGCCGTCGTACGCCGCGGAGCCGGCTGGCAGACCGGGCAGAAGAAGGAGGAGCGGTTCATGAACGCCACCCGCCTCATCGGCGTACCGCAGCGCTCGCAGGGCTCGTCCTCGCGGCCGTAGGCGTGCAGGGAGCGGTCGAAGTAGCCGGACTCGCCGTTGACGTTCACGTAGAGCGCGTCGAAGGACGTCCCGCCCTGGCCCAGCGCGTCGTTCATCACGGCCCGGACGTGGCCGAGGAGCTCCCGGACCTGCGTCGCGGTCAGCCGCTTTCCGGGCCGCTCGCCGTGGAGCCGGGCCTGCCAGAGCGCCTCGTCGGCGTAGATGTTGCCGACGCCGCTGATGACGGTCTGGGTCAGCAGGATCCGCTTGATGCCGGAGGCTGAGCGGCGTACGCGCTTCACGAAGAGTGCCTCGTCGAAGAGCGGGTCGAGCGGGTCGCGGGCGATGTGGGCGATCTCCGGCGGCAGCTCCGCTCCCCCGGTGCTCACCGAGAGTCCCCCGAACATCCGCTGGTCGACGAACCGGAGCTCGGTGTCCGGTCGGTCCAGGGTGAACCGGACCCGCAGGTGTCGCTCGTACGCCGCGTCCGGGCGCTGGACGAGCAGCTGCCCGCTCATCCCGAGGTGGGCCATCAGCGCGTCCCCCGGCCCGGAGTCCAGCGGGGCGAGCGGGAGCCAGAGGTACTTGCCGCGGCGGCAGGCGCCCACCAGCGTCCGGCCGGTCAGGGCGGCGGCGAAGCCAGCGGGCCCGGTCGGATGGCGGCGTACGGGGCGTGGGTGGAGGACCTCGACGGCGGTGATCGTCGAGCCGACGACGTGGCGCTCGAGGCCGACCCGGACGACCTCGACCTCGGGCAGCTCCGGCACGTCAGCTCTTGCTGCTGGTCGAGCCCGCGGAGGAGGCCCGTGCGGCGGTCGCGGCGAGGATCTCTCCGTACGCCGTCTCCGCGGCGGCCTGCTCGGCCTCCTTCTTGGAGCGGCCCACCCCGTTGCCGTAGAGCCGCTCGCCCACCCGGACCTGGGCGGTGAAGGTCTTCATGTGGTCGGGACCGGTGTCCTCGATGACGTAGTCGGGGACGCCGAGGCCGCGCTCGGCGGCGAGCTCCTGGAGGGAGGTCTTCCAGTCGAGACCGGCGCCGAGGGCCGAGGCCTGCTCGATGAGCGGGTCGAAGAGCCGGTGGACGAGCGCGCTGGAGGTCTCGATGCCGCCGGAGAGGTGGACGGCGCCGATGACCGCCTCGACGGTGTCGGAGACGATCGAGGCCTTGTCGCGGCCGCCGGTCGCCTCCTCGCCCCGGCCGAGCTTGATCTGCTGGCCGAGGCCGATCGCACGACCGACCTCCGCGAGGGCGCGGGCGTTGACGACCGCTGCCCGCAGCTTCGCGAGCCTGCCCTCCGGGAGGTCGGGATGCTTGAGGTAGAGCGTCTCGGTCACGACGACGCCGAGCACGGCGTCCCCCAGGAACTCGAGTCGCTCGTTGGTCGGGAGGCCGCCGTGCTCGTAGGCGTAGGACCGGTGGGTGAGCGCGCGCTCGAGCAGCTCGGGGTCCAGGGTGGGATCCCCGAGCGCCGCGCGCAGCTCGGCGTAGTTGGTCAGGAGACCGGTCCGGTCAGAGGACCTGACGACGGTCGGCGCGCGCGCCGTACTGGCCGCACTCCGCGCACGCACGGTGCGGGAGGTGCTTGGCACCGCAGGCGGGGTTCGCGCACGTGACCAGCGTCGGGGCGACGGCCTTCCAGGCCGAACGACGGTGACGCGTGTTGCTGCGCGACATCTTCCGCTTCGGGACAGCCACTGTTAGTTCCTCTCACCAGGACCGGTGGTTTCCACCGGCCACGTCTTCTCTGCTCCGGGCCGGCGGCAGCCGGCCCGTCAGTCCTTCTCGGAGTCCTGCTTGAGCGCGGCCAGCTGGGCCCACCGCGGGTCGATCGGCGCCTCGTGCGAGTGATCCGGCTCGTCCCTCAGCCGCGCCCCGCACTCGGGACACAGACCAGGACAGTCATCCTCACACATCGGCTGGAACGGCAGTGCGAGCACCACCGCGTCCCGCAGCAGAGGCTCGAGGTCGAGCAGGTCGCCCTCCAGCATGCTGACCTCGTCGTCCTCATCGGCGTCCTGGCCCGAGCGGGTGTCGTCGTAGACGAACAGCTCCTGGAACCCGACCTCGGTCTCGTCCTCGATCGGCTCCAGGCACCGCACGCACTCGCCCTCGAGGCCGACCTGCGCCGTCCCCGTGACCAGAACCCCTTCCATGACCGCCTCGAGCCGCAGGTCGAGCTCGACCGGCGAACCTTCGGGGACACGGAGGACTTCGATGCCCAGATCCGCCGGCGCCGGCACCGTCAGCGACAGCTCCCGCTGGGACCCCGGGCGGCGGCCGAGCTCGCGAGTGTCGAGCACGAGCGGCGCTCTCGGGTCCAGGCTGGTCACTGGTTCACTTCCGGATGAGGGCACGACAGATCAGAAGAATCCTAGCTGTCCGGGGGGTGGGCGACCAAAACCCGACGGCGACACGTCACTCGCGGTTCACGACCCCGACGACCGGCCTTCCTACCGTCTCGCAGCGTAGGGCCGACGCGTGCAGGACAGCGCCTGCGAGAAGAGGTGATGGTGAAGCTCGTCGTACAGATCCCGTGCCTCAACGAGGAGGCGACCCTCCCGGCCGTCCTGCGGTCGATCCCACGGCGCATCCCGGGCATCGACGAGATCATCGTCCTGGTCGTCGACGACGGGTGCACCGACGGCACCGTGAGCGTCGCTCGGCAGCACGGCGTACGCGAGTTCGTGCACCACGCACGGAACCAGGGGCTGGGCCGGTCCTTCCACGACGGCATCGTACGCGCTCTCGAGCTCGGCGCCGACATCGTGGTGAACACCGACGGGGACAACCAGTACCCGCAGGACCGGATCACCGACCTCGTACGGCCGATCGTGCAGGGCCGCGCCGACATCGTCATCGCCGACCGGCAGGTCGACCTGGTCGAGCACTTCTCGCCGCTGAAGAAGCGGCTGCAGAAGATCGGCAGCGCCGTCGTCAACAGGGCCGCCGGGACCGAGCTCCCGGATGCTGCCAGCGGCTTCCGGGCGTACTCCCGCGAGAGCCTGATGCTGCTCAACACGATCACACGCTTCAGCTACTGCATGGAGACGATCATCCAGGCCGGCAACAAGCGGCTGCGGATCGAGAGCGTCCCGGTCGTCACGAACGCCAAGACCCGGGAGTCGCGGCTGTTCCGGTCGACCCCGGAGCACATCCTGAAGTCGGCGGCGGCGATCATCCGGTCGTTCATGATGTACAAGCCGTACGTCATCTTCTTCTGGGCCACGCTGTTCTTCGGGATCCTCGGGCTGATCCCGTTCGTGCGCTATCTCGTGCTGTGGTTCCAGTACGACGCCCGCGGCCACGTGCAGTCGCTGCTGCTCGGCTCCCTCCTCATCATCCTGGCCTGCATGAGCGCGATGCTCGGGGTGATCGCCGACCTGATCCGCACCAACCGGATCCTCATCGAGGACGACCTCGAGCACACCAAGAAGGCGCGCTTCGGGAAGTCGGGGACCGAGATGCTGCGCGACCAGACGTCGGTACCGGAGTTCGACCTGCCCGCAGCCCGATCGGACGTCCACTGACCGGTCACGTCACCGAGAGCACCGCTCCGCCCACTGAGCGGACGGGCGCCGGGCGCCGGGCGCTCCGCCTGCTGCTCGCGGCCGTCGTCGTGCTCGGTGGGGCCACCCTGGTCTGGCGGGAGACCGACGACCTGGGCGCGGCCGTGCGCCGGCTCAGCGCCGGCCGCGTCGTCGCGTCGGGCGTGCTCGCGGTGGTCGGGGCCTACCTCGTCGAGCGGATCTGGTACGCACTGCTGGTGGGGCTCGGCGTCCGTGCCGGGGCGCGCGACGCGGAGGCGGTCTTCTTCGTGAGCCAGCTCGGGAAGTACGTCCCCGGGTCGGTCTGGCCGCTCGTGGCGCAGATGCAGTTCGGACGGCGCTGGGGAGCGCCGCGGCGGGTGATGCTCGCAGCCGGGGTGCTGCTGCTCGGCGTCGTCACCGCGAGCGGGATCGCCGTCGGCGCCGTGCTGCTGCCGTGGTCGAGCCCCGGCGGGCTGACCCGGTACTGGTGGCTGCTGGTCCTCCTCCTCGCGCTGCTCCCCTGCCTGCACCCGCGCTTCGTGCCGGCCGTGCTCGATCTCGCGCTGCGGAGGCTCGGCCGCGAGCCACTCGGCGTAGGCGTGACGGGTCGGGGGCTGGCCGCCGCGGTTGCGTGGTCGGTGGTGACCTGGCTCGTCCTCGGCGTACACCTGCTGGTCCTGATGGCGCCGTACGACGGCGTACGGGCCGCCGCCCTTGCGGCCGCCACGGGTGGCATCGCGTTCGCGTGGGCCGCGGGGATCGCGTTCGTGCCCGCCCCTGCGGGGGCCGGAGTGCGCGAGGGGGTGCTGGTGCTGACGCTCGGCCCGCTGGTCGGAGGCACCCCGGCGCTCGCCATCGCCCTCGCGTCGCGGGTGCTGCTGCTGCTCGCCGACGTGCTGCTCGCCGTCGTCGGCGCGCTGTGGCGGCGGGTTCGGCCTAGCCCTTGGTGAGCAGCGAGGTCTGCTCGGGATACGGCAGCGTCGGGGTGAGCCCGCGCAGGACCCGCTCGGAGAGCCCGGAGGCGGCGATGGCGTCGCGGTAGCGCCGCCGGCGGCTGTTGTCGAAGACGATCAGGCCGTCCGGCGCGAGCCGTCCCATCGCCGCCCGCAGGCACGCCTCCCGGGCACGCCCGTCGACGACCACGAGGTCGAAGTCGCCGGCCACGTCGTCGATCGCCGCGACGTACGCCGCGAAGTCGAGGCCGGCGTGGCCCTCCTTGCGCGAGCCGATCGCGGGGTGGTCGCTCCGGACCGGCTCGACGATGCGCAGCGAGACCTGGGGATACGCCGCCAGCTCGGCCCGCATCATCTCGCCGAAGCCGCGGTGGTGCTCGACGCTGTGCACCTGCTGCGCGCGCCGCGCGAGCCAGAGGGTGCTGGCGCCGGAGCCGTACTCGAACACCCGGACCGGTCGCTCGCGCGCGGCGAGCCAGGCGTCGACCTCGGCGATCGCGGCGTAGGTCCACCAGGGGACGTCGAGGCGAGCCATCGCCAGCGAGTCGTGGACGCGGGTCAGGCTGTGGGCCCAGTGCCTCCAGCGCTGGTCGAGCGGCGGCGGCTCGTCGTCGGCGAGCCCGGCCCGGGTCAGACCGGTGCCGAGGGTGCGCAGCGAGGCGGCGTACGCCCGCTTGGCGGAGCCGAGCGCGCTGCGTCCCGAGGCCATCAGCCCTGCTCCCGCCGCTCGGCGAGCCGCTGGGTGAGCGCGGTGAGGACGTGGGCCGGCACGAAGTCGGCGACGTCGCCGCCGAAGGAGGCGACCTCCTTGACCAGGCTGGAGGAGACGAAGGACATGCCCGGGTCGGTCATCAGGAAGACCGTCTCGACGTCGGTCAGATGGGAGTTCATCTGCGCCATCTGGAGCTCGTAGTCGTAGTCGCTGGAACCGCGCAGGCCCTTGACGATGGCCACCGCGCCGACCTCCCGGCAGAACTCGGTGACGAGCCCGCTGAACCCCTCGACGCGGACGTTGGGCCAGGGCGTGACGGCGTCGCGGATCATCGCCATCCGCTCGTCGGCGGTGAAGAGCTTGCTCGACGAGGCCGACTTCGACCTGTTGACGCCGACCCCGACGATCACCTCGTCGAAGAGGGCCGCGGCCCGTCCGATGATGTCGATGTGTCCGTTGGTCACCGGGTCGAACGATCCCGGGCAGACGGCCCGACGTACCACGTGCACTCCCTCGTCTCGGGGCTCAGGCAGGACCGGCGTGACCGTACCAAAGCGCGGTCTCGCCGTACTTGCGGCTGCGGGTGTCGGTGAAGCCGTCCGGCCAGGCCGGCGCCGGGCTGCGGGAGGACCGCTCGACGACCACCATCGCGCCCGGGACCAGCCAGTCGTAGGTGGCCAGTGCGCCCAGGTCCTTGGCGACCGCGTCGTCGCCCAGCGGGTAGGGCGGGTCGAGGAAGACGATGTCGTACGGCGCCGCCGGTGGCTTGGCGAGGGCGCTGGAGACGGCGGCGGTCACGACGTTGGCCTTGGGGAACCCGAGGCTCTTGGCGTTGGCGGAGATCAGCGAGGACGTACGCCGGTCGGACTCGACCAGCGTCACGACCCCGGCCCCGCGCGACCATGCCTCGAGGCCGACGGCGCCGCTGCCGGCGTACAGGTCGAGGAAGCGGAGCCCGTGGAGCGAGCCGCACCACGACTCGATCGCCGAGAAGAGGGCCTCCCGCACGCGGTCGCTCGTGGGCCTGGTCTGGGCACCTCGCGGGGTGGCGAGGCGGCGTCCGCCGGCGGCACCACCGATGATCCGCGTCACGTCTTCTCCATGTAGGCCGCCTGGACCGACTGCTCGATCTCCGCGGCCTTCTGGGCGAGCAACGGCGCGGACTGCAGGTCGCCATCCTCGCCGAGAAGCTCCTCGGCCGCACGCCTCGCTTCGACGATCGTCTCCTCGTCGCGCAGGACGCGGAGGTTCTCCAGGCTGGAGCGGAAGCCGGACTGGGAGGCGCCGAGCACGTCGCCCTCGCGGCGCTGCTCGAGGTCGACGCGGGAGAGCTCGAACCCGTCGGTGGTGCCGGCGACCGCCTCGAGCCGCACGCGGGCCGGGCTGCCCGCCTCGGCCCCGCTGACCAGGAGGCAGAGCCCCGGCAGGCCGCCGCGGCCGACCCGGCCGCGGAGCTGGTGGAGCTGGGAGACGCCGAACCGGTCGGCGTCCAGGACGACCATCGTCGTCGCGTTGGGCACGTCGACGCCGACCTCGATGACGGTGGTGGCGACGAGCACGTCGAGCTCGCCGCGGGCGAAGTCGCGCATGGTGCGCTCCTTCTCCTCGGGCGGCAGCTTGCCGTGCAGCACGGCGAGGCGTACGCCGGCGAGTGGGCCGCGAGCCAGCTCGTCCGCCACCTCGACGACCGCAGCGAGCTGGGACTCGGGCGGCTTGAGCTCCTGCCCCTCCGCGTCGTAGTCGACCTGGTCGGTCTCGCCCTGCTCGTGCTCGTTGCCGGAGATGCGGGGCGCGACGACGTAGACCTGGTGGCCCTTCTCCACCTCCTCACGCACCCTCTCCCAGACCCGGTTGATCCAGCCGGGGCGCTCGGCGAGGGGGACGAGGTTGGTCTGGATCGGCGCGCGGCCCGCCGGGAGCTCGGTGAGGGTGGAGACCTCGAGATCACCGAAGACCGTCATCGCGACCGTGCGCGGGATCGGGGTTGCCGTCATGACGAGGACGTGCGGCGGACTTCCCGCCTTGTCGGTGAGCGCCGCCCGCTGCTCGACGCCGAAGCGGTGCTGCTCGTCGACGACCACGAGGCCGAGGTCGTAGAACTGGACGTGCTCCTGCAGCAGAGCGTGGGTGCCGACCACGATCCCGGCCTCGCCGGTCGCGATCCGGCTCAGCGGCTCCTTGCGCTGGGTCTTGGTCATCGAGCCGGTCAGGAGCTCGACCTGGGTGGTCTCCTCGGCGCCACCGAGGAGCCCGCCCTGCATGCCGTTGGCCGCGAGGTCGCCGAGCATCGCGGTGATGGAGCGGTAGTGCTGCTGGGCGAGCACCTCGGTCGGCGCGAGCAGCGCGGCCTGGCCGCCCGAGTCGACGACGCGGAGCATCGCGCGGAGCGCGACGAGGGTCTTCCCGGAGCCGACCTCGCCCTGCAGGAGACGGTTCATCGGGTGTGGCCGGGCGAGGTCCGCCTCGATCTCTTGGCCGACCTCCTTCTGGCCCGCGGTCAGCTCGAACGGGAGTCGGGCGTCGAACGCCGCGAGCAGGTCGGTCACTCCCCCGGTGCGCGCCTGGGCGCCCTGCGCCATCAGCGCCCGGCGGCGGCGTGCGAGGACCAGCTGCAGCGTCAGCGCCTCCTCGAAGCGGAAGCGGCGCTGCGCGGCGCGGACCTGGCCGAAGTCGTCGGGCGCGTGGATCCAGTCGAAGGCGCGGCGCAGGTCGAGCACGTCGTAGCGCCCACGCAGCTCCTCGGGCAGCGGGTCCCACAGCCCGCTCACCACCTCGCGCGCGAACCGGACCGCCCGCATGACGTCCCAGTGCTGGAGTCCGTTGGTGAGCGGGTAGATCGGGAAGAGGTCGCGGATCGCCTCGACGGTGAGCTCGGTCTCGGCGTCCTCCTCGGGGTCGCCGAAGAGCACCATCTGCGGGTTGGTGAGCTGCCACTGTCCCTTGAACGCGCCGGCCTTGCCCACGAAGACGCCGCGGGTGCCGGGCGAGAGCTTGCGGTTGTGCCACTGGGCGATGTGCTGGGACTTGGAGAAGAACGTCATCCGGAGCGCCGGGCCGTTGGTCTGCAGGACGGCCTCGACGCGGTAGGCGGTCCGGCCCGTACGCCGGTCGGTGTAGGGCCGCAGGTCGCTGCGGACGATCTCGCCGAGGACCGTCATCATCTCGCCCTCGTGGAGCTCGGGCACCTCGGTCAGCTCGGCGGTCCGGAGGTAGCGCCGCGGGAAGTGGTGGAGCAGGTCGCCCACGGTGCGCAGACCAAGGCCCTTGGTGAACCGCTCGGCCTGCTTGCTGGCGCCGAGCACCGACTCGACCGGGGAGTCGAGCGTGATCGCCATCGGGGCTCCTCTCCGGCTACTCCACCGACACCAGCAACGGGTAGCGCTCCTGCCCACCGTCGTACACCACGGCGTCGACAGTCGGGTGATGCGCCTCGACCCAGGCGGCGGCGGCAGCCGCGAGCTCACCGTCGGCGTCCTCCTGCCCGGACACGATGGTGACCAGCTCGCCACCGCCGCCGATGAGCCGTCCGAGGATGAACGACGCGACCTCGGCGAGGTCATGACCGACCTTCACGAAGTCGCCGTCGATGACGCCGAGCGCGTCGCCCGGGAGGCACGGCCCGGCCATCGTGATGGCGCGCTTGGTGGCGAGCGTGACGGCGCCATGGCGGGCGTGGCGGGCGGTCGCGGTCATCTCGAGCACGTCCTTGTCGAACGTGCGCCCGGGCTCGTGGACGGCGACCGCGGCCAGCCCCTGCACCTGCGCCACCGTCGGAACCACCGCGACCTTGATCCCGTGGTCCTCCTCCGCGGTCCGGGCGGCCGCCTCGGCGGCGCGGACCGAGTCGTGGTCGTTGGGGAGGACGATGATCTCGGCCGCGCCGCAGTCGACCATCGCCGACAGCAGCCGACTGCTCGACGGGCGACGGCGCGGGCCGCCCTCGACGACCACGGCGCCCGCGCTCTCGAAGAGCGAGGTCAGCCCGGGCCCTGCCGAGACGGCGACGACGCGGCGGCCGCTGCGCCCGACCGGGGCACGCTCGGCGGCCTGCTCGGCGAAGTGGGTCACGTGGATCCGGTGCGGCCGTCCGGCGGCGATGCCCGCCTCGATCGCCGCCCCGACGTCGTCGACGTGGACGTGGACGTTCCAGATCCCTTCTCCGCCGACGACGACGAGCGAGTCCCCGAGCGGGGCGAGCGCCTTGCGGAGCGCGGGGATCTGGCCGTCCTCGGCGTCGAGGAGGTACATCACCTCGTACGCCGGCCCGTCCGGGCTCAGCTCGGTGTGGCCGACGGGCACGGGGATGGTGTGGGTGCCCGGGCTGGCGTCGCCGGGGACCGGCCGGCGGCCGGTCGCGGCCGTCTCGTACGCGTCGAGCAGCACGCTGATGCCGCGTCCGCCGGCGTCGACGACACCGGCCTCGGCGAGGACCGCGAGCTGCTCGGGCGTGTGGGCGAGCGACTCCCGGGCCGCCTTCGCCGCGGCCGCGACGACCTCGCGCGTACGACGCCGCCCGTCGGCGGCTGCCCGCTCGGCGGCATCGGCCGCGGCGCCCAGCACGGTGAGCATCGTGCCCTCCTGGGGCTCGCCCACGGCGGCGTACGACGCCTCGGTGGCCTGGCGCAGGGCGGCCGCGAGCACCGCGGCATGGCACTCGTCCTCGCCCGCCTCGCCGTACCGCCGGATGAGGGCGCCCACCATCTCGGCGAGGATGACGCCGGAGTTGCCGCGGGCACCGAGCAGGGCCCCCTTCGCGAACACCCGGATCGCCTCGGCCGGGTCGGTCGGCGCCTCCTCGCGCAACCGGTCACGCGCGGCGGCGATGGTGAGGTAGAGGTTGGTGCCGGTGTCGCCGTCGGGCACCGGGTAGACGTTGAGGGCGTCGATCTCCTCGCGGTGGGCCGCCAGCGCGTCGGTCGCCAGGTCGGCGAAGCTGTGGATCAGTCGGAGGTCGAGCGTCGTCATGCCACCTCCGTCGTCGATCGTCACCTACTCTTGTCCTGCCCAGCATCCTGCACCCGCGCGGGCACGTGAGCCCACAGGGTAGAGGAGCGTTCCGATTTCGTGGGTCGGTGGCTGAGCGGATACCATCATGTGGTTGCCCGGCCGGACCCTTGCCTGCTGGTGCACCCTCGACCTAGACATACGATTCGATCCCAGGAGTTCACGGTGGCTGCCGTCTGCGACATCTGCGCCAAGAAGCCGGGCTTCGGCAACAACCGGCCGTGGTCCCGCAAGATCACGAAGCGTCGCTTCGACCCCAACATCCAGCGCGTGCGGGCCACCGTCAACGGCACCCCGAAGCGTCTGAACGTCTGCACCTCCTGCCTCAAGGCGGGCAAGGTCAGCCGCTGACGCGCTGATCCACTCGTCGACGAAGGCCGTCGCCCGCGAGGGCGGCGGCCTTCGTCGTCGTACGCACCCCTGCGGGATCGTGTCCGGCGCCGATCGGTCGGTCAGAAGTGCGTCCACCCCGTGGGGCCGTCGTACTCCTCGCCGTCGACGGTGACCAGCGGCGCCTCGCCGGGCTCGATGACGGAGCCGATGGGAGTGAACCCCTCGGGCAGAGCGGTGCCCGCCGGGAAGGTGGCGAGCAGGGCGTGGTCGTCCCCGCCGCCGAGCACGAAGCTGAGCGGGTCCTGGCCGGTGGCTGACGCGACGGCGTGGAGCGGCTCGGGGACGTCGAGGGCATCGGTGCGTACGTCGATCGCGACTCCCGAGTCCTCGGCCAGGTGCCGCGCCTCGGCGAGGAGCCCGTCGGAGACGTCGATGAGCGCGGTGGCTCGGGCAGCCGCGGCCGCCGGCCCGGCGGCGTACGGCGGCTGCGGGCGGCGGTAGGCCTCGACGAGCACCCGGGGTGACCGGAAGCCGCGCTTGAGGATCGCGAGGCCGCCGGCGGCCCAGCCCTGGCGACCGCAGAGGGCGAGCACGTCGCCCGGCCGCGCCCCCGACCGGAGCACCGGCGCCTGCGTCACGGCGCCGACGGCCGTCACCGCGACGACGATCTGGTCGGCGGCGGTCAGGTCGCCGCCGACCACCGAGGCGCCGACGAGCCCGCACTCGGAGGCGAACCCCTCGGCGAAGTCGAGCGCCCAGTGGGCCGGCAGGTCGGGCGGCGCGGCGAGGCCGACGGTGAGCGAGTGGCCGGTGCCGCCCATGGCGTTGATGTCGGAGAGGTTCTGGGCGGCCGCGCGGTGGCCGACGTCGCCCGGGCCGCACCAGTCGCGGCGGAAGTGCCGGCCCTCGACCAGGAGGTCGGTGGAGACGACGACGTGACCCTGCTTGACCCGCAGGAGAGCCGCGTCGTCACCGGGCCCGACCAGCACCTGCTCGCCCTGCGGGAAGCGGCGTACGAGCTCGGCGATCAGGCCGAACTCGCCGACGTCGGCCAGGGTGGCGTCGCGCGGGACCGTCATGTCCCCTATCCAACAGGAGTCCACCGAGCGGCCGCGGCTAGGGGCCGGACCGCGTCGCGCGATAGGTTGACGGGCGGACGGGTGCCAACGAGGGCACCCGCGACGCGAAGGAGAGCACGATGGTGGTCCAGGCCTACATCCTCATCCAGACCGACGTCGGCAAGGCGGCGGAGGTCGCCGGCGAGATCGCCAAGATCAAGGGCGTGACCCTGGCCGAGGACGTGACCGGCCCCTACGACGTCATCGTGCGCGCCGAGGCCCGCAACGTCGACGAGCTCGGCAAGCTCGTGGTCGCGAAGGTGCAGGTCCT
The DNA here is from genome assembly GCF_040049175.1 of Nocardioides asiaticus. NCBI lineage: Bacteria > Bacillati > Actinomycetota > Actinomycetes > Propionibacteriales > Nocardioidaceae > Nocardioides > Nocardioides asiaticus. Next base: position 500,844 of record NZ_JBDZDM010000001.1, read on the forward strand.
CGAGGGCATCACCCGCACCCTGACCTGCCCGGTCGTCCACATCTGACCCGAAGGGCTGCCATGACCTCCCCCGAGCTCCCCGGACTCGTCGCCGTCGTCGCCGGCGGCCTGAGCCACGAGCGTGACGTCTCGCTGGCCAGCGGGCGCAACCTCGTGCGGGAGCTGCGGGCGCTCGGGGTCGACGCGGCGGCGTACGACTTCGACCGCGGTCTGCTCTCCAACCTCGAGCGCGACAAGGTGGCCGTCGCCCTGCCGGCGCTGCACGGCCAGTTCGGCGAGGACGGCGAGATCCAGACCCTCCTCGAGCTGATCGGGATGCCGTACGTCGGCTCGCCGTCCCGCGCCTGCCGGGTCGCCTACGACAAGGGCTCCGCGCGCGAGCTGCTCCGCCGCGGCGGGCTGCCGGTGCCGGACTCCGTCGAGCTGTCCGCCCAGACCTTCCGCGACATCGGCGCCGGTGCCTTGATGGAGCACGTCATCGACCACCTCGGCGAGCGGGTCGTCGTCAAGCCGTCCCGCGGCGGCTCCGCGCTCGGCGTGACCGGCGTCGACGGCCTCTCGCTGCTCCCCGCCGCACTGGTCAAGACCTACGCCTACTGCGAGGAGGCGCTCATCGAGCGCTTCTACGCAGGGATCGACGTCTCCGTCGTCGTCCGCGAGACCGACGAGGGGCTCTCCCCGCTCCCGCCGATCGCGGTCGACTTCACCAAGGGCCACGAGTTCGACTTCGCGGCGCGCTACACGGCCGAGTTCGTCGGCCTCTCGACGCCGGACCTGCCCGAGGACCTGCTCCGGCGGATCGGCGAGACCGCCTGCCGCGCCCACGACGTGCTGGGGCTGCGCGACCTGTCCCGCAGCGACTTCATCGTCATGCCGGACGGCTCCTTCGTGATCCTCGAGGTCGCCATCACGCCCGGCACCACCGAGACCTCGGTGTTCCCCTACGCCTGCACCGCCGCCGGCACCTCCCTCGGCGCGGTCGCCCTCGACCTGCTCAAGCGGGCGCTCGCCCGCTGATGGCCTACCCGGCCACCGAGCCGTACGCCGCCGGCCACCTCGTCACGAGCGACGGGCACGAGGTCTACTGGGAGGTCTGCGGCAATCCGGACGGCAAGCCGGCGGTCGTGCTCCACGGCGGGCCGGGGTCGGGTGCGACACCGTGGTGGCGGCAGTTCTTCGACCCGGATCGCTACCGGGTCGTGCTGCTCGACCAGCGCGGTTGCGGCCGCAGCCGGCCCCACGCCGGCGACGACCTGCGCGCGCTCGACCACAACACCACCGCAGACCTCATCGCCGACCTCGAGGCGCTGCGCACACAGCTCGGGATCGACCGCTGGCTCGTCTTCGGGGCCTCGTGGGGGTCGACGCTCGGCCTCGCGTACGCCGTCGAGCACCCCGAGGCGGTCAGCGAGCTGGTCCTCTGGGCGGTCGTCACGACGCGCGCGGTCGACATCGAGTGGCTGACCCGGACGATGGGCGAGCTGTACCCGGCCGAGTACGACGAGCTCCTCGGCGTACTCCCTCCGGAGCAGCGCGACGGCAACGTCCCGCTCGCCGTCAACCGGCTTCTCCGCTCCCCCGACCCCGCCGTCGCCGACGCCGCCGCTCGGGCGTGGTGCGCCTGGGAGGACCGGCTGGCCACGCTCTCCGGACCGGTCGTGCCGAGCCGGCGCTACGAGGACCCACGGTTCCGGCTGGGCTTCGCGCGGCTGGTCACCCACTACTTCGGGCACCACGCCTTCCTCGACGACGACGCGATCGTGGGCCGGCTGGACCGGATCTCCGCGATCCCCGCCTACCTGCTCCGCGGCCGGCTCGACATCGCCTCGCGGCTACGGGCGGCGTACGAGATCGCGGAGGCGCTCCCCCTCGCCACCCTCGACGTCGTCGAGGCGGACGCGCACGGTGCCGGTGACGACACCCTCCAACGACTCGTTGCGGCGCTGGACCGCTTCGCCACCGGTTGAGTCGGGAGTTCGGGCCCGTCGAGTCGGGGGTTCGGGTCAGCGGACCGACCACAAGCCCCGACTCGACCGGTCACAAGCCCCGAGTCAACTGCGGTTGGTGGGGAGACCGGCGAGCTTGCCGGCGATGCCGCCGGCGGCGCGGAGGGCGACGCCCTCCTCGTAGTTGCGGGTCACCTGGGGGACGTGGCGCTCGGCCTCCTCGAGGGCCGCGACGAGGATGTCGGCCGTCGGGGTGTCGGGCCAGAGGTAGAGCGCGAGGGCGCCCGGCGGGGCGTTGACCTCGTTGACGTAGACCTCCTCCTTGCCGTCGGAGAGGAAGTCGATCCGGATGATGCCGGTGAGGGCGGTCAGCTCGACGACCCGCGCGGCGAGCTCCTTGATCCGCGCGGTCAGCACCGAGGGCAGCTGCGCGGGGAACTCGCGGGGAGCGGCGGAGAGGCCCTCGGCGTGGACGTACTTCGCACCGTAGTCGTAGATCGAGCCGTCCTCGGGGCGCAGCGGGCGCTCGATGTCGCTCACGAGCAGCTCGGGCGCGGTGCGGACCGAGATGTTGAGGTCGAAGAGGTCGGGACGGTACGGCTCGACGACCGCGCCACCACGCAGGTGCGGCGAGGTCTGCAGGAGCGCGAGGGCTGTCTGGTGGTCCTCGACGACCTCGATGCCGATCGAGGAGCCGCCGGCGCGCGGCTTGACGATGTAGGGGCCGTCGAACGAGGGCGGGGTGTGCGCCGACAGCAGCTCGCGCCGCAGCGACGGCAGGCCGGCCTCCAGCATGACGGCCCCGAAGGCCAGCTTGTCCATGCCGAGCGCGGCCGCGCCGGGGTCGCCGCTGGTGACCTTGAGCCCGGCGAGCTGGAAGAGCCACTGGATGCCGCCGGCCTCACCGGCGCCCCCGTGGAAGCAGTTCAGGACCGGCCCGGTCTCCAGGAGCTTGCCGCCGCCGAGACCGCCGGGAAGGTAGAAGCCGTCGCCCTTGGACGCGCCGAGCCGGAACTCGACCGCCTTGGAGCCCTTCGGCTCCCCGCCGAGGAAGTCGCGGGCCTCGAGCGAGTTCGGGACGAGGAACCACTTGTCGCTGCGCGCCCAGTAGAGGCACTGCACCTCGACCCCGGCGCCCGCGAGGATCCGCTCGGCCTGCAGCCCGGTCAGGATGCTGATGTCGTGCTCCGCCGAGGGGCCCCCGAAGACCACGGTCGCCTTGCTCACCACGTGCTCGATTCTCCCTACAACTTCCGGCTATGCGTAATGGTCGGGCAGGTCATTCTCGTACAGCACCACGTCCCCCGCCCCGGCATGGGTGAGGACGTGGTCGGCCGCCGCCTGCCGGCTGTCGAACTCGAGCGTGCGCCCGGGGTCGCCGGCGCGCAGGGCCTTGCGGTTCGTCCGCCCCACGATGCACAGCCGCAGCCGCTCGGTGGCGGTCGCGGCCCTGGCGAAGTCAGCGTTGCGCGCGGCCTGCTCGGAGCCGAGCTCGACCATACCGGGCGTGATCGTCCAGACCGTGCCCGCCTCACCGGCCAGGCGCTGTGCCTTGGCGAGCGCGGCCGCCGCGCCGGTCGGGTTGGAGTTGAAGGTGTCGTCGACGACCCACACGCCGCCGGGCGTCTGCGCGGCCTCGGCGCGGTGCGGCGTCGCGGGCACGCCCGGCAGCCGCTGCAGGATCGTCTCCACCGGGACGTCGACGGCGAGCGCGAGACCCACCGCGACCGCCACGTTGATCGGGTGGCCGACCTCGTCGGGCAGAACGACATCGTACGAGACTCCCGAGATGATGACTCTCGCAACGTCGTGATCGGCTCCGGCGGACACGATCACGTCAGCCTGGCTGCCCGGCTCCGTGGAGCAGCGCACCACCTTCTTGGTGGCCGTGAGCTCGTCGGCGATCCGAGCGAGCTCGGGGACGTCGACGTTGAGCACGACGACCCGCGCCGGCGGCAGGATCTCCGACTTCGCCTTCACGATGGTCGCGCGCGTCTTCATCCGCTCGAGGTGGGCCTCGCCGATCGTGGTGATGGCGGAGACCTCGGGCGGGAAGATCTCGGTGAGCGCCTTGATCTCGCCGGGGCCGTAGGTGCCCATCTCGGCGACGAAGACGTCGGTGCCGGGCTCGAGCCGGTCGTTGACCGCGCGGGAGAGGCCCATCACGTTGTTGAACGACGCCGGCGAGGCGAGCGTCGACCAGCGGCCCTGCATGAGGTGGGTGGCGTAGTTCTTGGTCGAGGTCTTGCCGTACGACCCCGTGATCGCCACCACCCGCGGGCTGACCCTGCGGATCTTCGCGGCCGCCTGGACCTGCCACTTCCTGGCCAGCCGGCGCTCGACCGGCGCCATGATCGCGAGCCCGGCCTCGGCGATCGGCAGCACGAGCAGCGGGAGAACGACGACCGCGTGCGACGGCACCAGAGCGAGGACGACCGCCGCGATCACGTGGAGCACGACGACCACCGCAGCCAGCCGACGCACCCGGTCGGTGAACACGAGCCGCTTGGCGCCGACGAAGCTCATCCCCGCCGGCCAGCCGAGCCAGAGCAGCGCGCCGACGATCCCGCCCCACGGCAGCCAGAACGACGCGACGCAGACGGCCACGACGGCGAGCAGCAGCACGAGCTCCACGGGCCGCGACCTCGTCCAGATCCCCGCGATCGCGAACAGCCGCCCGGGCTCGTAGTGCTCCCGCTGGGCGACGCGCAGCCAGCGGAGGTACGACAGCAGCGTGACCAGGCCGATCACGACGGGGAGGACGATGCTCATGCCACCTTCAGTTCGTCGATCGCGGCGCGGACGGCGGCGACCAGGCCGGCGTCGAGGAGGTGGGCGGAGCCGGCGACGACCTCGAGCGCGGCGCGGTCTCCGAGCTGCCCGAGCGCCTTCTCGGCCATCCACACGGGCGCCGCGGTGTCGTGCTCCCCCCACACCATCCGCACCGGCAGGTCCTGCGGGATCGCGGCGAGCTGCTCGGTGTAGTCCTCGTTGACGACCTTCACGAAGACGTCGCGGATGATGCCGCGGGCGTTGCGGTAGTCCTCGGAGCCGTACTTCTGCCGCATCGCCTCCATCCGGCCCTCCGGGATGAGCCCGCGCTTGTGCAGCGCCCGGGCGACCCGGAACGACAGCCGCGGCCCGCCCGAGGAAGGCGGCCGGTAGAGGGGTACGCCGGTCAGCACGACCCCGCGGAGCAGGTCCGGGTGGAGCGCGGCGAGCTGGACCGCGACCCGGCCACCGAAGCTGTGGCCGACGACGACGGGCCGGTCGAGCCCCTTGAGGATCCCGGCCGCCCACTCGGCGTACTCCTGGCTCCCCCAGCCGCTCTCCGGCGCCGGCGTGGCACCGAAGCCGGGCAGGTCGAGCGCCAGCGCGTCGTACCGCTCGAGCGTGGTCGTCCAGTCGCTGCGGTTGCGCGCCCAGCCGTGCATGGCGACGACGGCGGGTGAGCCCTGGCCGAACCTCTCGGCGAAGGCGGTCCCGTCCAACAGCGTCGTCAACACGGCGGCAACCCTATAAGGGGGTGGGGGCATCATCCGACTTCGCGCCGCCTTCGCGCGGGATGTCGCGGTCAGGGCGTCCCCGCGCGGCCGGCGACCAGCCCCGACTGGTAGGCCATCACGACCAGCTGGGCGCGGTCGCGCGCCGCGAGCTTCGTCATCGCGCGGCTGACGTGGGTCTTCACGGTCGTCGGGCTGAGCACCATCCGCTCCGCGATCTCGTCGTTGCTGAGCCCGTGGGCGACGAGAGCGGTCACCTCGAGCTCGCGCGGGGTGAGGGCGCGCAGCGCGTCGGCGGGGGCGAGATCGGCCGGGCGGGCGACGAACTCGCTGATCAGCCGCCGCGTCACCGCCGGCGACAGCAGCGCGTCGCCGCGGATCACCACCCGCAGCGCCTGGAGCAGGTCGGCGGGCGCGGTGTCCTTGAGCAGGAACCCGCTGGCGCCCGCGCGGAGCGCGTCGAAGACGTACTCGTCGTCGCCGTAGTTGGTCAGCATCACCACCTGTACGCCGGCCAGGCCCTCGTCCTCGGCGATCCGCCGGGTCGCCCCGATGCCGTCCAGGACCGGCATCTGCACGTCCATGAGGACGATGTCGGGACGGTGCTCCGCGGCCAGCCGGACGGCCTCGGCGCCGTCGACGCCCTCGGCGACGACCTCGATGTCGTCCTCGGCGTCGAGCAGCGCCCGGATCCCGCTGCGGATCAGGGCCTGGTCGTCGGCGAGGACGACCCTGATCGGCTCCACGAACACCCGGCGGGCACCGCCGTCCGTGCCCCCGGTCATGCCGGTGCCGGAAGCTCGGCGCGCACGCTGAACCCGCCGGTCGGCCGCGGGCCCGCCTCGAGCCTCCCGCCGAGCTCGGTCACCCGCTCGCGCATCCCGATCAGCCCCCAGCCCGGTGTCGGGCGATCGGCCAGCACCGGTCCGTCGTTGTCGACGCGGACGACCAGCGCGTCCGGCGCGTACTCGACGTCCACCGTCGCCGGGCCCGGCGCCGCGTGCCGGCAGACGTTGGTGAGCGCCTCCTGCACGATGCGGTACGCCGTGTGGTCGACCGCGTCGGGCAGCGGCCGCTCCTCCCCCGCCACCTGCAGGCGTACGGCGACGCCCGACTCGCGGGCGGCGGCGGCGAGGCCGTCGACCTCGGTGAGGCCGCCACGGTTGGGCCCGGTGCCGTCGCGCAGCACGCTGAGCGTCGCCCGGAGCTCGCGCGCGGCCTCCGAGCTTGCCTCGCTGATCGCCCTGAGCGCGGGCGGGACCTCCTCGCCGCGCTTCTCGGCGAGGTGGACCGCCACGCCGGCCTGGACCTTGATGACCGAGATGCTGTGGGTCAGTGAGTCGTGCAGGTCGCGCGCGATCCGCAGCCGCTCCTCCACCGCGCGCCGCTTCGCCGTCTCCTCCCGGGTCCGCTCCGCCTCGGCCGCACGGGCCTCGGCCTCGGCGGTCCGCTGCAGGCTCATCCGCCAGCTGGCGTACGCCATGACCGCCGAGGTCGCCCAGCCGGCGACGAAGCCGGCGGCGACGAGCGGCTTGCGCCCGTGCACTCTCTGCATGTGCCGACAGTAGGCCGCGACGGCGCCGGCGGCATCCGCCTTCGGCCGTAGCTGCGGCGTACTCCCGACGGAGTAGCCCGACGCGCCCGCGTCCGCGTCGGGTGGCGGGCCGATCCGGTCCCGCCGTACGACGACCGGGCGGCCGGATCCGGGAACGATCGAGCCATGTACCGAGCCATGACCATCGTCACCTCAGCCCCCGTCCTGCACGTCCGGGTCGCCGACGCGACCGTGCGGGCGCGCGTCGCCGCCCTGCTGGAGGACGTCCTCCGCGAGCCGGTCGAGTGCGGCCTCGACCCGAGGTCGCTGCGGGTCGTCCTGCGCGGACCCGGCCGGGGCGACGTCCGGGCGGCCGAGGCGATCGCCGAGCTCGGCTTCGCCGCCTTCCCGATCGAGGCGTTCTCGCTCGAGCCCGCACCCGCCAGGAGCGTCCGCGCGGGCTGATCTAGGGTCGAGGCGTGACGTCCGAGAAGCCGCTGAAGCCCGCCACCGTCGCCGTCCACGCCGGCCGGCCGCCGCACGAGCCCGACCAGCCGCTCAACACGCCGATCACGATGGCGTCGACCTACGTCGCGGGTGGTGGCAAGGAGTACGGCCGCTACACCAACGACTCCTGGACCGCGTTCGAGGAGGCCCTCGGAGCGCTCGAGGGCGGTCGCGCGCTGGCCTTCTCGAGCGGCATGGCGGCGGTGACGGCGCTGCTCGACCTGGTCGGCCAGGAGAGCGTGGTCGTCGCGGCGCGGCACTCCTACCTCGGCACCCTCGGCGTGCTCGCCGACCTCGAGGCGCGCGGCCGGATCAAGAGCCGACTGGTCGACGTCACCGACACCGACGAGGTCGTGAAGGCGATCGACGAGGACACCGCGCTGGTGTGGTTCGAGTCGCCGACCAACCCCGCGATGGAGGTCGCCGACATCCCCGCGATCGTCGCCGCCGCCCGCGCCGCGGGCGCACAGGTCGTCGTCGACAACACCTTCGCCACCCCGGTCCTGCAGAACCCGCTCGCCCTCGGCGCCGACATCGTGGTCCACTCCGCGACGAAGTACATCGCCGGTCACTCCGACGTGCTCATGGGCGCGATCGTCGTCGCCGAACCGAGCCTGTACGACGTCCTCAAGGGCCGGCGTGACCTCACCGGCGCGATCCCCGGCCCGTTCGAGGCGTGGCTCGCCCTGCGCGGCCTGCGGACCCTGCCGCTCCGCGTCGAGCGGGCCTCCGCCAACGCCGCCGAGCTGGCCCGGCGGCTCGCCGAGCACCCGCGCATCGAGGAGGTCCGCTACCCGGGCATGGGCGGCATGGTGTCGGTGGTCGTGGCGGGTGGCGCCGGCCCCGCCGACGTACTCGTCAGGGCGACGTCGCTCTGGGTCCACGCCACCTCGCTCGGCGGGGTGGAGTCGACGTTCGAGCGCCGGCGCCGTTGGAAGGCCGAGGCGCCCACGATCCCCGAGGGGCTGGTCCGGCTCTCGGTCGGGATCGAGGACGTCGACGACCTGTGGGCGGACCTGAAGGGCGCGCTCGACGGGCTCTAGGGGATTTCCGGGCCGTCCTGTCGAATCCGGCCTCCCGGCTTCGTGGTCCTCGTGAGAGACCTCGACAAGGAGACCGACATGAACTCGACGAAGGCCCGCTGGCTGGCGCTCTACGTGCTCTGCCTGGGCGACCTGATGATCGTCCTCGACACCAACATCGTGAACGTCGCGCTGCCCGCCATCCAGGGCGACCTCGGCTTCTCGCCGTCGGCGCTGGCGTGGGTGCTCAACGCCTACATGCTGACCTTCGGCGGCTTCCTGCTGCTCGGCGGCCGGCTCGGCGACCTGTTCGGCAACCGCCGGGTCTTCCTCGGCGCCGTGGTCGCGTTCACCGCCGCCAGCGCGCTGTGCGCCGCGGCGCCCCAGGCCGGTGCGCTCGTCGGCGGCCGCGGGCTGCAGGGCGTGGCCGGCGCGTTCGTCTCGGCCGTCGCGCTGGCCCTCATCACCGCGCTCTTCGACGACGCGGCCGAGCGGGCGAAGGCGATGGCCTTCTACGGCTTCGTGATGTCGGGCGGCGGCGCCGTCGGCGTGCTCCTCGGCGGCGTGCTCACCGGCTTCCTGACCTGGCACTGGGTCTTCCTCGTGAACGTCCCGATCGGGCTCGCCGTCGGCGTCCTCGGCGCCCGGGTCCTGCCGAAGGACCGGCGGCCCGCCGCCCGTACGAGGCTCGACGTCCCCGGCGCGGTGCTGGTGACGTCGGCCCTGGTGCTGGTGGTGTACGCCGTCGTCGGCGGTTCCGAGCACGGCTGGGCCTCCGGGCGGACCCTCGGCGTACTCGCCTCCGGTGCCGTCCTGCTCGCCGCCTTCGTCGGCTGGGAGGCGCGCGCCACCCACCCGCTGATGCCGCTGCGGATGTTCCGCATCCGGAGCCTGGTCGTCGCGCAGGTCGTCGGCATCCTGTGGTCGGGCGCGATGTTCGCGACCTTCTACCTCGCCTCGCTCTACCTCCAGCAGGTCCTGCGCTACAGCGCCGTCGAGGTCGGGCTGGCGTTCCTGCCGACCTGCGTCGCGATGGCGTACGTGTCGCTGCGCTGGTCGGGCGGGATCGTCATGCGGTACGGGCCGCGGGCCCCGATGACCGCGGGGCTCACCCTGGTCGCGGTCGGGCTCGGGCTGCTCGCGCTGGCGCCGGTCGACGGCCACTACGCGACCGACGTCCTCCCGGCGATGGTCCTCTCCGGGCTCGGGGCGGGCCTCGCGCTCAGCCCCGTGCTGCTGGTCGCGATGAGCGAGGTGCCGCCCGAGGAGGCCGGGCTCGCGTCCGGCCTGGCCAACACCTCCTTCTCGCTCGGCGGCGCACTCGGGCTGGCGGTGCTGGTCAGCGTCGCCACCAGCCACACCGAGGCGCTGGCCGCCGGCGGCACCGACCCGGTCGCCGCGCTCGACGGCGGCTTCCAGTGGGGCTTCGCCGGCGGCGCCGGGTTCGCCCTCCTCGCCGCTGTCGTCGGGTTCGTGTTCCTTCGGCCCGCTCGTGCGGCGGCGGGCGCCGACGAGGCGACGGAGGAGCTGGTCGCGGCCTGAGGGCCCGAGCGTCAGTCCGTCTCGGCCTTCGTCGGCCGCTCGAGCATCTCGTCCATCACCGCGGCGACGGTCTTCTCCCCCGAGACCACCTGGTCGACGTACACCGCGAGCGGCGCGTCGACGCCCTGGCGAGCGGCGAGCTCGCGCAGCGAGTGGCTCGACTTGGCGCCCTCGGCGACCTGGTGGGACGAGGCGAGGATCTCCTCGGTGGTCATGCCGCGGCCGAGCTTCTCGCCGTACGTCCGGTTCCGCGAGAGCGGCGAGGAGCAGGTGGCGACGAGGTCGCCGAGCCCGGCGAGGCCCATCAGGGTGATGGGGTTCGCGCCGAGGTTGGTCGCCAGCCGGGCGGTCTCCGCGAGGCCACGGGTGATGAGGGAGGACCGGGTGTTGTCGCCGAAGCCGAGGCCGGCCGCCATCCCGACCGCGATGCCGACGACGTTCTTGTAGGCGCCGCCGAGCTCGCAGCCGATGACGTCGGTGGAGGTGTAGGGCCGGAAGGCCGGGCTGTGGATCCGGTCCTGGATCGCCTTCGCGAGCTGCTCGTCCGCGGAGGCGACGACCCCGGCCGCGGGCTCACGGCGGGCGATCTCGGGCGAGAGGTTGGGACCGCTGACGACGGCGATCCGCTCCGGGGCGGCGCCGGTGACGTGGGCGATCACCTCGCTCATCCGCTCCAGCGTGCCGAGCTCGACGCCCTTCATGAGCGAGACGAGCGGCGCCCCCTTCGGGAGGTACGGCGCCCACTCCGTCAGGTTGCTGCGCAGCGTCTGCGACGGCGTCGCGAAGACGACCAGGTCGGCGGCGTACACCGCCTTCTCGACGTCGTGGGTCGCGGTGACCGCCTCCGGCAGGCGTACGCCGGGGTGGTACTCGGCGTTCTCGTGCTCCTTGTTGATCGCCTCCGCGAGCTCCTCGCGGCGCGCCCAGAGCGTGACCTCGTTGCCGGCGTCGGCCAGCACGATCGAGAACGCGGTGCCCCACGAGCCGGCACCGAAGACGGCGACCTTCGCCGTCACGCGGTTTCTCCGGTGGACCGCTTCCTGTTGGGGTTGCCGGTCGCGCTCACGCCGTGCTTGCGCGGGTCGTAGAGCTCCGCCGGCGGATCCTCGCCGCGGACCTCACCGACCAGGGCCACGATCGCCTTCATGATCCGGTCGGTCGCCTCGTTGATGACGGCGTTCGTGTGCTCTTGGACCTCGAGGTCCTTGAGGTCGACGGGGTCGCCGACCTTCATCCTGATCAGCTTGCGGCCCTTGAGGTTGGGCTTGGTGGAGTACGCCGGCAGCAGCTCCTGGGCGCCCCACTGCCCGACCGGGATCACCGGGCAGCCGGTCTCGAGCGCGATCCGGGCGGCGCCGGTCTTGCCCTTCATCGGCCAGCCCTCGGGGTCCTTGGTGATCGAGCCCTCGACGTACACGACCACCAGCTCGCCCTTCTTGACCGCCTCGATCGCCTCGTTCAGGGACCCGGCGCCGGCACCGCGGTCGACGGGGATCTGGCCGGCGGAGCGGAGGAAGTGGGCGAAGTACTTGTTCTTGAACAGCCCCGACTTGGCGAGGTAGCGCGACTCGCGGCCGTAGTCCCAGGTGATGTGGGCGGCGGTCAGCGGGTCGATGTGGGAGACGTGGTTGAGCGCGAGGATGGCGCCACCGGTCTCCGGGATCTTCTCCCCGCCCTCCCACTGCTGCCTCGTAGTGGCGAGCAGGACGGGCTTGACGACGCCGACGGCGAGCGTCCACGCCCACCCTCGCTTGTGCTGAAGCTTCCGGTACTTACCCACGGCTGCAGGCTACCGGTCCCTCGGCAGCCGACGCCTGCGGTGGCGTGTCAGGATCATCGGTGATGCCCAGCTCCTCGCAGGCGCCCCGGACCGGGCCTGCCCCGACCCACGCCGTCCTGCTCCCCGTCAAGCCCCCGGCCCGCGGCAAGTCGCGCCTCGTCGGGCTCGCCGACGAGGCCCGCACCGCGCTCGCGCGCGCCTTCGCGCTCGACACCGCCGAGGCCTGCCTCACCGCCGGCGGCGTCGGGGCGGTCCTCGTCGCCACCGACGACGCGTTCTTCGCATCGGAGGTACGCCGGCTCGGCTGCGCCGTCATCCCCGACGGCGTCAGCGGCGACCTCAACGGCGCCCTCGTCCAGGCCGCCGCGGAGGCGCACCGCCGGTGGCCGGAGCTCGTCCCGGTCGCCCTCTGCGGGGACCTGCCTGCCCTGCGGCCGGCCGACCTCGAGGAGGCGCTCGCGTCCGTGACGCCCGGGACGGCGGCGTACGTCGTCGACGCGGTGGGCACCGGCACGACGCTCTACACCGCGGCGTACGACGGCTTCGCCCCGCGCTTCGGACCGGACTCGGCGAGGCTGCACCACGAAGGCGGCGCGCTCGCGCTCGACGGCGTGCTCGAGACCCTCCGCCACGACGTCGACACGCTGGACGACCTGCGGGCGGTGAAGGCGTACGGCCTCGGTCCCCGCACGCTCCTCGCCGCCCTCCAGGCCGGTGTGGCGCTCTAGTCTTCGCGCGACGTCATACGGACGGCGGCTCGTCGCCCCGCGGGGTGTATGACGTCCCGCGGCTCAGGAGCCGGTCGGCGGCGTCTCCGGATCTGGCAGTGCCGGCTCGGGCGTCGAGGGCGTCATCGGCGCCGCGGGCGGGGTCGCCGACGCCGGCGGCGTCGTCTTCTTCGCCGTCGTCTTCCTCGGGGTCGTCTTCTTCGCCGTCGTCGTCCTCTTCGCGGTCGTCTTCCTGGGCGTGGTCGTCTTCTTGGCGGCCGAGCCCGTCGTCTTCTTCGCCGTGGTGGAGGCGGTCTTCGCGGGGGTCGAGGACTTCTTGGCAGCCGTGCCGGTCGTCTTCTTGGCAGCCGTGCCGGTCGTCTTCTTGGCGGGCGTCGCCGTCTTCTTCGCCGTGGTCGACGTGCCCGCGGACTTCTTCGCGGCGGTGGACTTCGCGGCGGTGGACTTCGCGGCGGTGGACTTCGCGGCGGTGGACTTCGCGGCGGTGGACTTCGCGGTGGTCGTCTTCTTGGCGGCCGGGTTCGTCTTCTTCACCGGCGTGGCCCTGCGCGGCGTGGACGGGGTGGCCTTCGCGGTCGTCGCGGGAGCCCTCTTGGCGAGCCGTTCCCTGACCTGCTCCTCGATGATGTCGGCGAAGGCGCCGGCCTTGGCGGGTACGGCCAGCTTGGGGAGCTTGACCTTCCCGGACACGACGCCGGCGAGCTCCTTGCCGGGCACGAAGGAGGGCACGAACGACTTCTTCGCGGCCTTCCCCTTCTTCGCGGGGGCCTTCTTGGCGAGGACGCGCTCGAAGGTCCCGAACCCCTTGATGGCCACGCTCTCCCCCTTCGCGACCTCACGAGTGATGGTGTCGACGACAGCGTCGAGCGCGTGCGCGGCGGCCCTCCTGTTCCCGTCGAACCGCTTCGCGAGCGAGTCGATGAGCTGAGACTTCTTCACGATCTCCCTTTCGCCGAAGAGCGGTCGAGCGAACGCCCGACGTACACCGCACGCTAGACATCTCGGTCACCGCCCACAATGACGCGCACCGGAAGTCAGGTGTGAGAAAGCCGTCGCCCCGGGTCGCGGCCGCCGCGATCATGGCCGGATGGAGCGGACCGCGGACCTCGTCGAGCAGTGGTGGGCCGAGCTGTTCGGCGTACGCCGTGATCGGCTGTGGCGGGACCCGACGGTCCGGCACCACTCGATGCTCGGGGACTACGAGGGGTGGTACGTCGCCTGGCGGCACAGCGTCGCGCACGTCTCCGCCCCGCCGGGCAGCGGCCTCGACGACGTGCCGGTCGGCCTGACCGATGCGATGGCCTAGGAGGAGTACGCCGGCGGCCGCGGCCTCCGCGTGATCGGACCGTCGTGCCACGCCTATCTCGACCGCTCCCCCGGCGCGGTCGACGGCGTGGCGCCGGCCGCGCCCGGCGAGCTGGCCCGCCTCCGGGCGGCGGTCACCGCGCAGGAGTGGAGCGAGTCCGGCTTCGAAAGTCTCGACCCCTCCGCCGATCCGGCCTTCGCGCTCGTCGAGGACGGCGAGGTCGCTGCGGCCGCGAACCTGACCGAGTTCGCCGGGGCGCCCCGCGACGTCGGGCTCCTCGTCCACCCGCACGCGCGCGGCCGAGGGCTCGGCCGACTGCTGGGGCGGCACGCGACGGCGTACGCCGTCGAGCGGTCCGGTCTCGCCCGCTGGCGCGCGCTGACGACCAACGGCGCCTCGCTAGCGATCGCTGGCGGGCTCGGCTTCGAGCGCTACTGCACCCAGCTGGCGGTGCGCGCGTGAGACGGAACTGGCGCCACCCGGCGGGATGCGGAGCGGATCACGCGCCGAACGGCACCAGTTCCCACCAGGAGAGGCAAGCTCTCAGAGCGTCGCCGGCTTCCAGCTCGGCCGGGCGGCCTCGAAGGCCTCGATGTCGTCCTCGTGGGACAGCGTGATGCCGATGTCATCGAGCCCCTCGAGCAGCCGCCAGCGGGTGTAGTCGTCGATGTCGAAGGAGTCCTCGATCGCGTCGACCCCGTCGCCGGCGCGCACGGTCCGCGACTCGAGGTCGACGGTGATCGCCGCGCCAGGGTTGTCGTCGAGGTAGTCCCACAGCTTCTGGACGACCTTCTCGTCGACCTGCGCGGCGAGCAGGCCGGCCTTGCCGGAGTTGCCGCGGAAGATGTCGCCGAACCGCGGGCTGATGACAACCTTGAAGCCGTAGTCCATCAGCGCCCAGACGGCGTGCTCGCGCGAGGAGCCGGTGCCGAAGTCGGGGCCGGCCACAAGGACCGAGCCGCCGGCGTACGCCTCGTTGTTGAGGATGAAGGTCGGGTCGTTGCGCCACGCGGCGAACAGGCCGTCCTCGAAGCCGGTCCGGGTGACCCGCTTGAGGTAGACCGCCGGGATGATCTGGTCGGTGTCGACGTTGCTGCGGCGCAGCGGGACGCCGACGCCGGTGTGGGTGGTGAACTTCTCCATGTCAGTTCCTTCGTGATGGTGGTTTCGAGACGGTCGCAGCGCGACCTCCTCAACCACCGATCGGCGCGAGGTCGGCGGGGGACGAGAGGGTGCCGCGTACGGCGGTCGCGGCCGCGACCAGCGGCGAGACGAGGTGGGTGCGGCCGCCCTTGCCCTGGCGGCCCTCGAAGTTGCGGTTGGAGGTCGAGGCGCTGCGCTCGCCCGGCTGGAGGATGTCGGGGTTCATGCCCAGGCACATCGAGCAGCCGGCACCGCGCCACTCGGCTCCCGCCTCCTTGAAGACGATGTCGAGCCCCTCGGACTCGGCCTGCAGGCGCACCCGTGCCGAGCCCGGGACCACGAGGAAGCGGGTGTTCTCGTCGACGTGGCGGCCCTTGATGACCTCGGCGGCCGCGCGGAGGTCCTCGATCCGGCCGTTGGTGCAGGAGCCGAGGAAGACGGTGTCGACCTTGATCTCGCGCATCGGGGTGCCGGCCTCGAGGTCCATGTAGGCGAGCGCCTTCTCGGCGGCGACCCGCGTGTCGGGCTCCTCGAAGTCGTCGGGGCTCGGCACGCTCGCGCCGAGCGGCACGCCCTGGCCCGGGTTGGTGCCCCAGGTGACGAACGGCGTGATCTCCTCGGCCTCGAGCACGATCTCCTTGTCGAAGACCGCGTCCTCGTCGGTGACCAGCGTCTTCCAGTGCTCGACGGCGGCGTCCCAGTCCGCGCCCTTCGGCGCCTCCGGGCGGCCCTCGATGTAGGCGAACGTCGTCTCGTCGGGGGCGATCAGCCCGGCCTTGGCGCCCCACTCGATGCTCATGTTGCAGATCGTCATCCGGGCCTCCATGGAGAGCTCGCGGATGGCCTGGCCGCGGTACTCCACGATGTGGCCCTGGCCGCCGCCCGTGCCCGTCTTGGAGATCAGGGTGAGGATCAGGTCCTTCGCGGTGACGCCGGCCGGCAGGCTGCCGTTGACGGTGACGGCCATCGTCCTCGGCTGCGCCTGCGGGAGGGTCTGGGTGGCGAGGACGTGCTCGACCTCGGAGGTACCGATCCCGAACGCGATCGCGCCGAAGGCGCCGTGGGTGCTCGTGTGGGAGTCGCCGCAGACGATCGTCATGCCCGGCTGGGTCAGCCCGAGCTGAGGCCCCACGACGTGGACGATCCCCTGCTCGACGTCGCCCAGCGGATGCAGGCGTACGCCGAACTCCTCGGCGTTCTGCCGCAGCGTCTCGACCTGCTTGCGGCTGACCGGGTCGGCGATCGGCTTGTCCCAGTCGACCGTGGGGATGTTGTGGTCCTCGGTCGCGATCGTGAGGTCGGGGCGGCGGACCTTCCGGCCGGCCAGGCGCAGGCCCTCGAAGGCCTGCGGGCTCGTCACCTCGTGGATGAGGTGGAGATCGATGTAGAGGAGATCGGGCTCCCCTGGGGTCGACCGGACGACATGCTCGTCCCACACCTTCTCCGACAGGGTCCTGCCCATGACGATCTCCATCCACTTGCAAATCGGCGCTGACCGCACGTCCATGGTGCGACGGCGCGTCAAGCGTCCGCACCTTCGTCGTACGTCACACGACTGTACGATTGCATCTCAGTTTGTGAGAAGTTAGTCTTGCCATATGGACAACTCAAGCGGAGTGGGCGTCCTCGACAAGGCCGCCCTGGTGCTCACCGCCCTCGAGTCGGGCCCCGCCACCCTCGCCGGGCTCGTCGCCGGCACCGGGCTGGCCCGACCGACGGCCCACCGTCTCGCGGTGGCGCTCGAGCACCACCGGCTCGTCGCGCGCGACATGCAAGGCCGCTTCGTCCTCGGCCCCCGCCTGGCCGAGCTCTCCGCCGCGGCCGGCGAGGACCGGCTGCTCGCCACCGCCGGCCCCGTGCTCGCGCGGCTGCGCGACATCACCGGCGAGTCCGCCCAGCTGTGGCGCCGGCAGGGCGACTACCGCGTCTGCGTCGCGGCCGCCGAGCGCCCCTCCGGCCTGCGCGACACCATCCCGGTCGGCTCCCAGCTCACCATGCGCGCCGGCTCGGCCGCACAGGTCCTGCTCGCCTGGGAGGACCCCGAGCGCATGCACCGCGGCCTGCAGAACGCCGCCTACTCCGCCGCCGCCCTCTCCGGTATCCGCCGTCGCGGCTGGGCCCAGTCGGTCGGCGAGCGCGAGGCGGGCGTCGCCTCCGTGTCGGCCCCGGTGCGCTCGCCCGGCGGCAAGGTCATCGCCGCCGTCTCCGTCTCCGGTCCGCTCGAGCGGCTCACCCGCCAGCCCGGCAAGATGCACGCGCCGGCGGTCCTCGCCGCCGCCGACCGGCTCTCCGAGTCGCTGCGCCGCGCCGCCGCGGAGTAAGGCCCCCGAGGGCGAGGCCGTCGGCCGCGACGGCCTCGTCACCATGGCAGACGGGGCCAGTAGGGTGCGAGGATGCGGCCATGCCACTCGTCTCGGAGACCGGGCAGGCCAGCCGACGGGCCGTCCTGACGACGATCGTGGTGACACTGGTCGTCCTCGCCGCTGCGACCGCCACAGGCGTGTACGTAGCTTATCGGCACCTCGATCACCGCATCCAGGCGGGCGACCGGATTCACCACCACGCTCCGAGATCCCATCCCGACCTCCCGGACTCCGCGCTCAACATTCTCGCGATGGGCTCCGACACTCGGCAGTGCGCGGGCTGCGCGATCGACAAGGAGAAGGGCGAGGACGGATCCGACACGACGATCCTCATTCACGTGCGGGACGGCCGCAGGTCGGCGTACGCCATCTCGCTCCCACGGGATGTGCTCGTCGACCGCCCTGACTGCCATCCCGAGGACGGCCCGGTGATCCCGGGAGCGCGGCGTGCCATGTTCAACGCCGCGTACTCGCTCGGCGGTCCGGAGTGCACGGTCGAGCAAGTGGAGGCGGTGACCGGCATCCGCATCGACGACTACGTCACGCTCGACATGGGCGGGTTCAAGGGCATGGTCGACGCCGTCGGCGGCGTGCGCGTCCACATCCCGACGGAGATCGACGACCACTTCGCCCACATCCACTTCGCCGCTGGCACACAGACGCTGGGCGGCGTCCGCGCGCTAGATTACGTCCGTGAGCGGCACGCGGTCGGCGACGGCTCGGACCTCGGCCGACTGCGGAGGCAGCAGGCATTCATCGCCTCGCTGACGCGCAAGGTGCTCTCGGCCGGCACGCTTGCCCGACCGGTTCGCCTCTACCGCTTCGCGGATGCCCTCACTGGCTCCCTCCGCACCGACCCAGAGTTGGCCCGCGTCCCCGCGCTGGTCAAACTAGCCACCTCGCTCAGGCACGCCAAACTCACCGGCATCCAGTTCGTCACGGCGCCGACCATCGCGTTTCCCAAGGGCGACCCGAACTGGGGCCGCCTTGCCTTCACACCGGCCGCCTCGCGACTGTGGCGTCGGGTCATACGGGACAGGCCGCTGGGTCCGTTCGGTGCCGGTGCCATCACGGCCGCGGAGTGAGGCGTCTACCAGCCGCTCAAGAGCAGAGCCCGACCACCAGGTCGATCTCCACGGCCGCGCCGACGGCAAGCCCGGTGACCCCGACGCAGGTGCGGCTCGGGAGCGGCTCGGAGAACCAGGTTCGGTACTCCGCGTTGAACCGGTCGAAGTCGTCGAAGTCGGTGAGGTAGACCCGCACCATCAGCGAGTCGTCGAGCGTGGCGCCGTAGTGCGCGAGCACCGCGGCGAGGTTCGCCAGCACCTGTCGCGCCTGCGCGACCACGTCACCCTCGACCAGCTCGCCGGTCGCGGGGTCGGTCGGCATCTGGCCGGTGACGAACAGCAGGTCTCCCCATCTGGTCGCGTGGGAGAAGGGGCCGACCTGGGGCGGGACGCCCGACTCGGTCGGGAAGGACCTCGACTCACGGCTCTTGCTCACGCCTGATCCTCCCGCACGCTCCCCGCGTCACGTCATCCGGCCCAGCGCGATCGCGGCGTACGCCAGCGCGGCGATGGACTCCGAGTCGTGCAGCTCGCCGGACGTGATGAGCTCGAGGACCCTGGGCCACGGCACGGTGAGGACCTCGCTGATCCCCTCCTCGGCCATCTCGTGCGCCTCGTCAGCGAGAGACAGACCACGCGCCAGGAAGACGTACGCCGGCGCGTGCGCGACCCCGTCGTTCGCGTGCATCAGGCCCAGCTGCTCCCAGTCGGCGGCGGCGTACCCGGTCTCCTCGCGCAGCTCGCGCATCGCGGCGGTGAGCAGGTCCTCGCCGTCGGTTCCACCGGCGGGCACCTCGAGCGACTCGCGGCCGAGGGTGTAGCGGTACATCCGGATCAGGACCACCTCGCCGGCGTGGGTCACCGGCACGACGAAGGCCGCCGGATGCTGCAGCTCCACGACCCCGTAGATCCCGTCGCTGCCGTCCGGGCGGGTCACCTCGTCCTCGCGCACCCGGATCCATGGGTTCTCGTAGACGGTGCGGGACGCGTGGGTCTGCCAGCCGGTCACGCCGGCCAGTAAACCCGACCCGTCCCGCCGCCCGCGGACGCGCCGCTCAGAACAGCGAGTCGCACTCCAGGTCGAGCAGCAGCTGCTTGCGCTCGACGCCGCCGGCGTACCCGGTCAGGGAGCCGTTGGCCCCGACCACCCGGTGGCACGGGATGACGATCGGGATCGGGTTGCGGCCGTTGGCCAGCCCGACCGCCCGGGCGCCGTGACCGGTGAGGCCGAGGCGGCCGGCGATCTGGCCGTACGACGCCGTGCGGCCGTAGCCGACGGAGAGCAGCTCCTTCCACACCCGCTGCTGGAACTCGGTCCCGGCGGGCGCAAGGGGGAGGTCGAAGTCGGTGCGCTCACCGCGGAAGTACTCGGCCAGCTGGCGCGCGCACTCCACGAGCAGCGGGTGGGTGTCGTCGCGGTCGCCGCGCGGGCGCCCGTCGGCGTAGGTGAAGGGGTGGAAGTCGATGGCGGTGATCGAGCCGTGGCGCTCGACGAGCCGCAGCTGTCCGACAGGTGAGTCGATGATCGTCCACATCAGGGCATCTCCGGGTGGGTGAGATCGGGTGAGAGTGAGGTCCACAGGTAGAGCAGGGCGTAGGAGCGCCACGGCCGCCAGCGGGCCGGCTCGACGTCCGCCGCCCCGAGCGCGGCGAGTGCGCGTCTGATGCCGACGTCGGTCGGCAGGAACACGTCGGGGTGGCCGAGCGCGCGCAGCGCGACGTAGTCGGCGGTCCAGGGCCCGACGCCGGGCAGTGCCAGCATCCGACGGCGTACGTCGTCGCGGTCGGCGCCGCGGTCGAGGGCGAGCTCGCCGCCCGCGACGGCCGATGCGAGGGTGGCGATCGTACGGCCGCGGGCGCGCGGCATCGGGAGGGAGGTCGGGTCGACCTCCGCGAGCGTCGCCGGCGAGGGGAAGAGGTGGGTGAGGCCGGCGGCGCTCAGCTCGGGGCCGGTCTCGACGGGCGTGCCGTGGGCGGCGACGATCCGGCCGAGGACGGTCTGGGCGCCGGCGACGCTGACCTGCTGCCCGACCACGGTGCGTACGGCGAGCTCGGCGCCGTCGACGCTGCCGGGGACGCGCAGGCCCCGCACACAGCGGGCCAGGCGCCCGATGACCGTGTCGCCGGCGAACGCCTCCCCGACGGCGCAGGGGTCGCAGTCGGCGTCGACGAGCCGCCGGGCCCGCTCCACCGCGGCACCCATGTCGCGCAGGTCGGCGAGCCGGAACGTGGCGCGCACGAAGCCGGTCTCCCCCACCGTCGACAGGTCGGCGAGCTCGAGCCGCACCGTGCCGGGCCCGTGCGGGAGGTCGAGCGTGCGCGCGAACCAGCCGTCACCGGCGGCCTCCACCCCCGGCACGAGGTGGTCGCGGAGGAAGGCGTGCAGGGCGCGGCCGGCGAACGGGGTGCGGACGGCGAGGCGCATCGCGACCGTGCCGTCGGCGGCCCGCGGGGCGCGACGGCGCCCGCGCAGCTCGGTCGGCGTGGCGGCGTAGACCTCGCGGACGGTGTCGTTGAACTGCCGCACGCTGGTGAAGCCCGCCGCGAACGCGATGTCGGCGAAGCCGAGATCGGTCGTCTCGACGAGTGTCCGGGCGGTCTGCGCGCGGCGGGCGCGGGCGAGTGCCAGCGGTCCGGCGCCCAGCTCGGCGGTGAGCAGCCGGGTCAGATGGCGCGCGGAGTAGCCCACCCGCCGGGCCAGACCCTCCACGCCCTCGCGGTCGACGACGCCGTCCGCGATGAGCCGCATCGCCCGGCCGGCCGCCGTCGCCACGACGTCCCAGTCCGGACTGCCGGGCGTCGCGTCGGGCTGGCACCGCTTGCAGGCGCGGTAGCCGGCCGCCTGGGCGGCGGCCGCGGTGCGGTGGAACGTCACGTGGGCGTACGCCGGCGTACGCGCCGGGCAGGAGGGCCGGCAGTAGATCCCGGTCGTGCGCACGGCGGTGTAGAAGACCCCGTCGAAGCGCCGGTCGCGGGACTTCACCGCGCGGTAGCAGGACTCGCGGTCGAGTCCTGCGGCGGTGGTCTCCGGACTGGTCATGTCCCCATCATCCACCCCGCCACCGACAGGCTCTCGCGGGAATCGGACACGGCTGCTCCGCAAGATCTGCGCGACACAGGCAACGAATCCGGTTGGTTCTTCATCGATCTCTCAGCCGATGCTGGAAGGATCCGGACATGCCCCTCGCCTCTGACTCGACCGGGCAGCTCGCGGCGAACCGCCGCACCGTGCTGAAGACGGTCACCGTGACGCTGGTCGTGCTCGCCCTCGTCACGGGACTCGCCGTCTTCTTCCTCTACCGCCACCTCGACGGCAACCTGCGCCGTGGGCAGGACATCGACCACCTGGTGCCGGAGGCACAGCGGAAGGCGGGGCAGTCCGACCAGCCGCTCAACATCCTGCTGCTCGGCACCGACTCCAGGAACTGCGACGGCTGCGGCATCGACAAGGAGTCGGGCGAGGGCGGCTCGGACACCACGATCCTGCTCCACGTGGCCGCGGACCGGAAGTCGGCGTACGGCGTCTCGATCCCCCGTGACGCCCTCGTACGCCGGCCCGCGTGCACCACGGAGGCCGGCGACGAGATCCCGGGCTCCCGGGCCGCGATGTGGAACGCGGCGTACGCGCTCGGCGGCGCCGGCTGCACCGCCAAGCAGGTCGAGCTGCTGACGGGGCTGCACATCGACCACTACATCGCGCTCGACTTCGCCGGCTTCAAGGGGATGGTCAACGCGATCGGGGGGGTCACCGTCTGCATCCCGGAGGAGGTCGACGACAGCGCCCACAACATCCACCTTCCGGCCGGCACCCACAACCTCAAGGACCAGCAGGCGCTCAACTACGTGCGCGAGCGCTACTCCACCCCGAACTCGGACCTCGGCCGGATGAAGCGGCAGCAGTACTTCATCGCCCAGATGATCAACAAGGTCGTCTCGGCCGGCATGCTCACCAGGCCGGACCGGCTCTACCGGTTCGCCAACGAGCTCACCCAGTCGATCACCACCGACGTCGACCACGTCAGCGACCTCGTCGACCTCGCCACCCAGCTCAAGGACGCCGACCTCGCGCACGTGAAGTTCACGACGGTGCCGAACGTGGCCTACTCGCAGGACAGCCCCAACTGGGGCCGCCTGCGGATCCTCCCCTCCGCCAAGCGCCTGTGGAAGCGGATGAGCCAGGACCAGCCGCTCGGCAAGCGGCTCGGGTCCGGTGCCATCAGCGCCAAGAAGCCCGGCAAGTCCTCCAAGCAGCAGGCCGCCGAGAACGGGTTGTGCGCCTGAGGCGGTACGGCGTACGCCGTACCGCCTCACGGACCGCTCAGGTGGGCCTGGCGGTCGCTACTTCGCCTTGACGACGTCGATCACGAACCACAGCGTCGCGTTGCCCGGGATCGCGGACCCGCTCCCCTGCGCTCCGTAGCCGTACGCCGGCGGGATCTCCAGCAGGACCCGGCTGCCGACCTTCACACCGGACAAGCCGATCCTCCAGCCCTGGATGAGGCCGCTCAGCGACTGGGTGAAGGTCTTCGTCGTGTAGCTCTCGCCGAACGGCTTCTTCGCCTGGTAGGTCTCACCGAGGTAGTTGACGGTCACCGTGTCCGACGCCTTCACCGTCGCACCGCTGCCCCGCTTCAGGATGACGCGGCGGACGGGCGTGGTCAGCGCGGGCTTGTCGATGCCGGTCCAAGTGAGCCCCGTGGGCTTCCCCTTCTTCACGACGACCTTCGGCATCTCGCTCGCCGGCACGTCGTGCACCTTGGCGTCCGACGGCGTCGGCGAGGTCGCCGCCTTCTTCACGAGGTCAGCGACGACGACGACGCTGTCGTTGGCTCCGATGCCCAGCTGCGTGCCGGCGGACGCGGAGCCGAGCAGCTCCTTCGCGCTGGTCACCGCGACGACGCGGGAGCCGTACGTCGCGCCGCTGAAGATCTTGTCGAACACGTCCCCCAGCTGACCGTCGTTCTGGAGCGACTCGGCGGCGCCGTTGGAGTAGTCGCTGTAGGCGACCTTCTTCGTCGTGCCGTCGGCGAGCCAGAGGTAGGTGCTGACCGCGTCGCCGCTGGCGACCTTCGCGCCCGTCCCCTTCACCAGGGTCGTGACGGTGGTCGACTTCGGCTTGGCGAGCTTGGCGTGCCAGGTCGCCTTGAGGCTGTCGCCGACCTTGCCGGTGAAGGAGACCGCAGAGAGCCCTCCTCCCCCGGCCGGGTCGGCGTCGTCGTTCGCGCCTCCGCCGCAGGCCGCGAGGGCCGGTAGCAGGAGGGCGGAGATCAGGGCGACCGCGGAGGGACTGAAACGTCTGAGCACAGGTGGGGCCTTCTGGTAGGTCTGGGAGCCGAGGATGGCCGCGCCACGCTAGCCACCGCCCCTGTGCGGGCGCTGTGCGTCCGGCAGCCCGCCACTGAGCGCTCCGACGCAACTCGTCGGCACTCCTGGGCGTCTGCACAGCAGGGACATAGAGCCGGTCCTTAGCGTCAGGCCAGTCCCACACGACCGATGACCGACAGCGGAGGTGAGGTCCCGACGATGCTGAGCCCGTTCCTCGCCGCGGGCAGGGTGCCCAGGCAGCTCCTCATGATGTGCGTCGTAGCCGGTGTGCTCGGCGTGGTGACGGCGGGCCTGATCGCTCCGGTCGCCGGTCTCGTCGGGCTCAGCGCCCGGGATGCCGCCAAGGCCGTGCAGAACCTGCCGGCCGACTTCGAGGTCGGTGACCTCGCCCAGACGACGAAGATCCTGGACGCCAAGGGCGACCTGATCACGAACCTGTACGACCAGAACCGCGTCTATCGCCCCCTGGGCCAGATCTCCCGCAAGATGGTCAAGGCGATCCTCGCGATCGAGGACTACCGCTTCTACCAGCACGGCGCGCTGGACCTCGAAGGCACCCTGCGGGCGTTCATCACCAACGAGGCCAACGACGGCGTCGTCCAGGGCGGGTCGTCGATCACCCAGCAGCTGGTGAAGATGACGCTGCTCTACAACGCGAAGACCAAGGCACAGCAGAAGGCGGCGACCGCTGACAGCTACGCCCGCAAGCTGAAGGAGCTGCGCTACGCCGTCGCGCTCGAGCAGAACCACAGCAAGGACTGGATCCTCGAGCACTACCTCAACGCGGCGTACTTCGGGGACGGGGCCTACGGCATCCAGGCCGCCGCCAAGCACTACTTCGGCGTCGACGCCGACGAGCTGAACTGGCGCCAGTCGGCCACCCTCGCGGGCCTGGTGAAGAACCCCAGCGGCTACAACCCCACGTCGTACCCCGACGCGGCCATCGCCCGGCGCAACGTGGTGCTCGACCGCATGGCGGAGCTCCACGTCATCCCGCAGGCGAAGGCCGACAAGCTGTCGAAGCGGGGCCTGGGGCTCCACGTGACCACCAGCCGGAACGGCTGCGTGAACTCCACCGCGCCGTGGTTCTGCGACTACGTCGTGAACTACCTGCTCCAGGACGACGCCCTCGGCGATACCCGCGAGGCGCGCAAGAAGCTGCTGTACTCCGGTGGCCTGACCATCCAGACCACGCTGCGCCCGGCCTTCCAGAACGCCGCCGCCACGTCGGTGAAGAGCCACGTGTGGTCCACCGACCAGGCGATCGGCGCCATCGCCGAGGTCGAGCCCGGCACCGGCAACGTCCTCGCGC
Source organism: Nocardioides asiaticus (assembly GCF_040049175.1). Lineage (NCBI taxonomy): Bacteria > Bacillati > Actinomycetota > Actinomycetes > Propionibacteriales > Nocardioidaceae > Nocardioides > Nocardioides asiaticus. Next base: position 525,922 of record NZ_JBDZDM010000001.1, read on the forward strand.
TGGCGCAGTCCCGGCCGATGGGCGCCGACACCAAGAAGGGCGAGACCTACATCGACTACACGATCCCCAAGGAGGTCGGCAACGCGCCCGGGTTCCAGGCAGGCTCGACCTTCAAGGTGTTCACGCTCGCGTCCGCGCTCAACCAGGGAATCCCGCTCTCGACGACGTTCAACGCCCAGCACACGATGACGATCCCGGAGAGCAGCTACGCCAACTGCGCCGGCTCCTCGCCGTACAGCGGCTACTGGACGGTCAGCAACTCCACCATCGACGGCGTCATGGACGCCTACAAGGCGACGCGGGAGTCGGTCAACACCTACTTCGCGCAGCTCGAGGAGAAGACCGGGGTCTGCAAGCCGTACGAGCTGGCCAAGTCGATGGGCATCGAGCTGACCGATCCGGCCACCGAGCGCTACCCCACCTTCACCCTGGGCATCGCCGACGTCAGCCCGCTCGAGATGGCCGGCGCGTACGCCACGTTCGCCGCCCGCGGGACATACTGCGAGCCCCACCCGGTGACCAAGATCCTCGACGCCTCCGGCGACGTCGTACGCACCTACCACAAGAAGTGCACCCAGGTGATGCCGGAGTCGACCGCCGACTCGGTCAACGACGTCCTGCGCGGCGTCCAGGAGCCGGGCGGGTTCGGCTACTCGAACGGCACCAACCTCTCCGACCCGGACACCGGTCAGACGATCCCGTCGGCCGGCAAGACCGGCACCACCCAGGACGGCAAGTCCGTCTGGTTCATGGGCTACACGCCGCAGATCGCCACCGCGGCCATGATCGCCGGCGCCAACCAGGCCGGTACGCCGATCCCGCTCGGCAGCATCACCGTCGCCGGCACCTACCACGACCCGTCCGGGTCGGGATTCGCCGGACCGATGTGGGCCGACGCGATGCACGCGATCGAGGGTTACCTCGACCCGACCGACTTCACCGCGCCCAGTCCGTAGCGGGAGCAGCGGGTCGCAGGGTCCGCTGCTACTTCGCCGGCGAAGGGACGCGGTACCAGACGTGGCCGGGCTCGTCGCCGACCACGAGGCGATCGGTGAAGAGCACCGGCAGCGCGGGCGCGATGCCGACGGTCGGGACGTCGTCGCGCTGGGGAGTCGCGGCGACGGGTCGGGTGATGACGCAAGGGACGCTGTCCATGGTGACCTCCGGCTGCTCGACCTCGGAGGCCCAGCGTCTCCAGCGCCGCTGGGGCGGCTCTCGGTCGCCACTGTGATCTCCCTGTGACCACCGGAGGACGTCCGCGTCGACGTGACGGCAGCGAGCATCGATCTGGCGCGACACGCGACGCAGCAGCGACCTCGGTGGCGCTCGGCGTGGTTGCCTTTCTGCGTGGAGGCCCCTGATTCGTCACTCGACGATGTCACCACCGGGACCCGGCACCGGCTCGCGGCATGGTCGCGTCGGGTCTTCCTGCTGGTCATCTTCGGGTTCGTGGTCGCGGGGCTGTGCGGCGTCCTGGGGGTTCGTGCCGCGACGACCTCCGCAAGCGCGGACGGCTACCGGCTCTCGTTGCACTATCCCCGGATCGCACGCGCCGGGCTCGACGTCCCCTGGCAGGTCACCGTCACCCACCCGGGCGGCTTCTCCGGACCGGTGGTCGTCGAGGCCAGCGGTGCCTACTTCGACATCTTCGAGTCGCAAGGAATCTCCCCCGAGCCGTCGCAGGAGACCCGGGACGGCACGTGGTGGCGGCTGAGCTTCGATCCACCATCCGGCGACACGCTGGTGATCTCGCTCGACGTCTACGTCCAGCCCTCCAGCCAGCGCGGACGCAGCGGCACGGTGCGGGTGCTCGACAAGGGCAGCATCGCGGCCAGCGTCGACTTCAAGACCTCGTTGCTGCCATGACGACCGGCCGGACAGACCCAGCGCGACGGCGCGCAATCGGATGGAGATGACCGCATGGAGATCGTGATCCGCGCACTGGTGATCTTCTGCTTCCTCTGGTTGATCACGCGAGCCGTCGGCCGCTCGACACTCGGCGAGCTGAGCACCTTCGAGCTCCTGCTCTACGTCACCATGGGCGACCTGGTCCAGCAGGCCGTCACCCAGCAGGACTACTCCCTCACCGCCGGCATCCTCGCCATCAGCACCTTCGCGCTCCTCACCGTCGCGCTCTCCTGGCTCCAATGGCGCTTCCCACGCACACGGCCCGTCACGGCGGGTCGGCCCCTCCTGGTGTGGCGTGACGGCATTCCGGTCGACGACGCGATGCGGGAGCAGCGACTCGCCGTCGCCGACGTCCTGGTCGCGGCCCGCGAGCAGGGCATCCGGCGGACAGCGGAGATCGAGTACGCCGTACTCGAGGCCGACGGCCGCCTGTCGTTCTTCACCCGTGACGCCGACCCGGCGGAGGAGAGCGGCGCCCCGGAGACGGCGCCCGAGACCTGAGCTCGGCGGGCCCCCGCCAGGGCACGACTCGCCGGACCCCTTACAGGTGGCCGGCCTCGCCCTCGACGGTCTCCTCCAGGACGGTCTCGAAGTCGTGGCGGGCCGGGTCCCGGACCAGGAGGAGAACCAGCCCGGCGACCACGATGGCGAGCAGTGCGCAGACGACCATGCCGGTGTGCAGGCCGCTCATGAAGCCCTCGGTGGCCTGCGGGAGCCCGGCGATCGGCAGGCCCGCGGCGGCCGCCTCGTCGGCGCCCGGCTTCAGGTCGAGGCCGGCGAGGCCGGAGGCCACCCGGCCGGAGACGATCGCGGACAGGACCGCGGTGCCGATCGCACCGCCGACCTGGATGCAGGTGGTCTGGAAGCCGCTGGCGACGCCGGCGAGGTGGAGCGGAGCGCCACCGACGATGAGGTCGGCGCCGGACGGGATGGCGAACCCGGACCCGAAGGCGAGGACCACGAACGGCACGGCCATCAGCCAGTACGAGGACCCGGGGTCGATCCGGGTCAGGGCGAGCAGCGCCACACCCATGAGGAGGAGGCCGAGGGCTGCGACGCGGCGGGGGCCGACCTTGGCGGTCAGGGCGGCACCCAGCGGTGCAGCCGGGATCGAGAAGGCGCTGAGCGGGAGCATCCGCAGGCCGGCACCGATGGTGGTGTGGCCGAGGGTGTTGAGCAGGTAGAGGGTGATGAGGAAGGTGATGCCGAGAATGGCGAAGAAGTTCGCGATGAAGACCAGCCCGCCGACGCTCACCCCGGCCGAGCGGAACAGGTGCATCGGCAGCAGCGGGCTCTCGATCCGGCTCTCGACGACGACGAACGCCGCAAGCACGACGACGGCGAGCACGAGGGTGCCGAGCGTCTTCTCACTCCCCCATCCCCATGCCTCGGACTGGACGACCCCGAACACGAGCGCGAAGAGGAACACCGCCAGCAGCACGACGCCGGCGAGGTCGAAGCGGCCCTCGCGCTGCCGCTCGGTCTCCCGGAGCACCAGCGCACCGAACACGAGCCCGATGACGGCGATCGGGGCGTTGATGTAGAAGACCCACTCCCAGCCGAGCCGCTCGACCAGGATTCCGCTCACCAGCGGGCCGGCCGCGATCGCCACCGAGGAGACGCCTCCCCAGATGCCGACCGCCATCCCGAACTTCTCCCGGGGGAAGGTGGCACGCAGCAGCGCGATCGTCTGCGGCATCAGCATCGCCGCGCTCAGGCCCTGCAGGGCCCGCAGCGCGATCACGCCCTCGACGCTTCCGATCAGGCCGATGCCGACGCTGGACAGGCCGAACAGCGCGACACCGCCGAGGTAGAGCCGCTTGCGACCGAGCCGGTCGCCGAGCTTGCCTCCGAGGACGAGGAGGACCGCCAGGGCGAGCAGATAGGAGTTGATGATCCACTGCAGCTCGGCGAACGAGGCGCCGAGGTCGGCCTGGATGGCGGGGTTGGCGATATGGACGACGGTCGAGTCCAGGCCGACCATGAACAGGCCGAAGCAGACGGCCACCAGGGTCAGGCCGGGGCGGCCCACCCGTCCGGCGTCGGTCGGGTCGGTCGGGGTGGTCGCGGCGCTGGCCACGGGCGAGCTCACGAGGAGGGCTCCTTAGGATGGCGGAAGACAAAGATTATGTTTATGAAACAATACATGCTCGGTAGGATCGATGCATGCCAGCACGCCGCAGATCATCACCGGCGGTGACCGACGCCGCGCTCGCCGAGCTGGCTGACGCCGTCCTGGAGCTGGCACGCAAGCTCGACGTACGCCGGCCCGAGGTGCGCGACGTCGTACCGCTGACGGGGACGGAGGTCGCCGTCATCCGCCAGATCGAGCGGACCCCGCGCATCAGCCCCACCCAGCTCGCCACCGCCACCGGGCTGCAGCGAAGCAACGTCAGCACCGCCATCCGGAGCCTCGAGGCCCGCGGCATGGTCGTCCGCGAGCACCCCGCCGGAGACGGGCGCGCCGTCGAGCTCGTCGCCACCGAGCTCGCCACCGAGAACATCGAGCGCCTCCGCGCGTACTGGGCACAGCGGCTCGGCCAGCTCGATCCGGCACTCCTGATCGAGGGCGTCGCCGCCCTCGACGTCCTACGCCGGCTCGGGGACGCACTCGCGGAGTGACGCCCCGCGCCGGCCGGTCCGGTGCGCCCCCGCCCCGGGCTCGTCGCAGGCGCTTGGACTCTGCACAGCCGACGCAAAGACCGCGTTCATAGCGTGGCGGCGATCCAGACAAGCACCGAGGAGCAGCCTGTGACCCGAGAGCACGCCGACCACCGCGACGACCACCCGCACGCCCACGGACACCGCCATCACGAGCCCGGGTCTCCGGGATTCGTCGCACGTCGGCGCTTCATCACCCAGGCGTTCGCGGCGGCAGGAGTCGCCGCCTTCTCCGGAATGCTCGCCGCGTGCGGGTCGAGCGGCTCGTCCACGTCGCTGACCTCGTCCTCGGAGGCGCCGAGCGGGTACGGCGGGCCAGGTGGCGAGGGGCCGGGCGGCGGCGGGCCGGGTGGTGGCGGTCCCGGGGGTGGCGGTGGCGCGGACGGCGGCCCGGGCATCACCGACAAGTTCGTCGGCGTCACCACCGACGGCACCGTGATCGAGGACCTGTTCAGCATCCACAGGACCGGCGTGAGCACCCGACCGGTCGTGGCGGCCGCCAAGGCCTGGCTCGGCTCGCTGACCGCCGCGCAGCGCAAGGCGGTCACCTTCCCGGTCAGCGCGGCCGACTACACCAAGGACCAGTGGCGGCTGTGGACCAACGTCGACGGCGACCGGAGCGACGGCATGAGCCTGCAGGACATGACCAGCACCCAGCGCGCCAAGGCGATGGCCATCCTGAAGGCGGGCATGAGCGCACGCGGGCTGGAGAACGCCGACAAGGTGCGCCACCTCAACCTGTACGGCGGACAGCTCACCGACACGACCGACCGGTTCAACGACGAGCTCTACTGGCTGGTCATCATGGGGAGGCCGTCCATGACCGAGCCGTGGGGGTTCCAGTTCGAGGGCCACCACCTGGTGATCAACTACTTCGTGCTCGGCGACCAGGTCGTGATGACGCCGACGTTCATGGGATCCGAGCCGACGATCGCCAAGTACAAGATCGACAGCAAGTACGAGGGGACGAGGATCTTCACCGAGGAGCTCGCCGCCGGCTACGACGTCGTACGCTCCCTGGACGAGGACCAGCAGTCGGTCGCGATCGTCCAAGGCACTCCCAGCGATCTCTCTGCGGGTGCGTACTCCGACAACAAGGTCCTGCCGTACGAGGGCATCAAGGCCACCGACCTCAGCGGCTCACAGCTGGCCAAGCTGTGGAAGCTCGTCGAGCTCTACGTCGGCAACGTCGACGAGGGCCACGCCAGGGTCAAGATGGCCGAGGTCAGGAAGCACAAGGACGAGACCCACTTCTCCTGGCACGGCACCACCGAGGACGATGCCCCGATCTACTACCGCGTCCACAGCCCGGTGGTCCTCATCGAGCTCGACTGCCAGGACCTCGGCCCCGTCGGCGAGGCAGCCGGCTGGGACGCCGGCATGAGCCAGCGGCACATCCACACCATCATCCGTACGCCGAACGGCAACGACTACGGGAAGAGCCTGCTCGCCCTGCACCTCGAGCTCGACCACTGACCCCGGGATCAGGCGAAGACGATGGTGTGGTTGCGGTGGCGGATCACGCGGTCCTCGGCGTGCCAGGCGACGGCCCGGGACAGCACCGCCCGCTCGACGTCGGCGCCCCGGCGCTGCAGGTCGGCGACCGTGTCCGCGTGGGTCACCCGGACGACGTCCTGCTCGATGATCGGGCCCTCGTCGAGCTCCTCGGTGACGTAGTGCGCGGTCGCCCCGATGAGCTTGACCCCGCGCTCCTTCGCCTTCGCATAGGGCCCCGCGCCGATGAAGGCGGGCAGGAAGGAGTGGTGGATGTTGATGATCGGCACCCCGACCTCGCGGATGAAGTCCCCGGAGAGGATCTGCATGTAGCGGGCCAGCACGATGAAGTCCACGTTCCCCTTCAGCAGCCGCAGGTGCTCGGCCTCGGCGGCGGACTTGTCCGGACCCGAGGAGGCCACGTGGAAGAACGGGATCCCGAAGGACCGCACCTCCTCGGCGGTGTCGGGATGGTTCGAGACCACCATCGCGACGTTGACCGCCAGCTCGCCGCGCCGATGCCGCCACAGCAGGTCCAGCAGGCAGTGGTCGGACTTCGAGGCGAAGATCGCCACCCGCTTGGGCACCGAGAGGTCCCGCAGCCTGAACTCCAACCCGAACTCTCCCAGCGCCGAGCGCAGGTCCTCCTCGATCCGCGGCAGCGCGGCCTTGAGGTCCCGCATCCCGAAGACCGTCCGCTGGAAGAACGCACCGCCCTCCGGGTCGTCGGAGTACTGGTCGAGCGAGACGATGTTGGCGCCGTGCCCGCTGAGCACGCCCCCGATCGTGCCGACGATCCCGGTCCGGTCCCGTCCTCGCACGATGAGGGAGGCGTGGTCGGTCCCCGGTACGCCGGCCGACTGCGCGGGCCGAGCCTGGGTCAGGGTCATCGTCGTACTCCTTCGGTGAAGTCGGTGAGCCACTCCGAGGTGGCGCGCAGCCCGCCGAACGTGTAGAAGTGCAGCCTCACCGCCCCATGCCGCGCGGGCACATACCGACCCGCCAACTCCCGTAGAAACCGGTCCGGCCCGGCTGTGCCCATCAGGTTCGTGAGCGAGAAGCCGTACTTCCGGGCGGTGCCGGCGCTGGTGCCGATCCCGAACCGCGAGGCGTAGCGGACCAGCCGCCGGATGCCCGCCGGGCCGGCGACCCCGACGCGGATCGGGAGCCCGATGCCGCGCTCGCGCACCTGCTCGATCCAGCCGATGACGGCGTCGACGTCGAAGCCGAACTGCGTGATCACGTCGCCCGCGAGGTCGTGCCTCGCCAGCTCGGTCGCCTTGGCCTCCAGTGCCCGCCACAGCTCCGCGTCGTCGATGTCGGGATGGCCCTCCGGGTAGCCGGCGATGCTGACCCGGCGTACGCCGTACGCCGGCAGGAGGCCGCTGCCGATGACCGACATCGCGTCGCCGTAGGGACCGTGCGGCGTCGACGGGTCACCCGCGACCACGAAGACGCTCTCGCCGGTGCCGTCGGCCTGCAGGGCGGCGAGGAGCTCCTCCAGCGCCGCCTCCGAGCGCAGCCGCCGGGCAGAGATGTGCGGCACTGGAACGAACCCCAGTGCCTTGGCGGTCCGGGCGGCCTCCCGCCTGGTCTCGAGGTCCTCGCTCTCGAGGAACGTCACGTTGATCCGGGTTCCGGGCGGAATCCCGGCGTGCGCGTCCAGCAGGGCGGGCACGTCCTTGCCCGTCATCTCCAAGGACGCGTCGGAGAGCAGGGCGCGCAGCACCTCGGAAGGAGCGGTCTCGACGGTCATCCGCGCCCTCACGCCCGAGCGCGGTAGAGGGTCCGCGACACCTCGTTGTACGGCGCGGGGTGCACCGTCGCGCGCAGCCGGGGGAACCCGAGGTCGGCGTCGGGATCCGTCCCGGCGCCCGGGTGCTGGCCCCAGACGACCTCGACCTCGGTCCCGGTCGCGGCGTGGGCCTTGTCGACGAGGGTGAGCGCCATGACGGTGCCGACCGGGTCCAGCCAGCCGGTCTGGAATGTGACGCCGACCAGCTCGCCGCCGACCTCGACCCGGTTGCGCCAGTAGTGGTGGACAAGTCCTGGGTCCTCGCCCAGCACCCGGGTGACGTCGTCTCGGTCGAAGACCAGCGTGACCTTCGTACGCGGCGCCTCGTCCTTGGCCTTCTCCAGCGCGGCCCGTCCGATGAAGTCGTGGTTGAAGGAGATCGAGCGTCCGTAGCCGAGCTCGTACGGCGAGCAGTAGTAGTCCTCGATGTTCGGCGAGAAGTAGCTGCCCTGCAGCGGCTTCTGGCCTTCGTACGAGAACAGCGACACGGAGCGGCGGTAGTCCTCCAGCGCCGGGTCGGTGTAGATGGCCGGGGTCGGCGACGGGATCCAGCCACTGCCGAGGCTCGCGGTCGGATAGGACCACGCACCTTGGTGGACCAGACCGTAGTGCTCGCCCGCCTTCAGGAGGGCCTCCTTGACGAACGCGCCGTCCTTCCAGTCGCCGATGAACTCGAAGCCGGCCTGGCCGGCCATGCCGTGGCGCAGCGCCCTGAAGCGCCGGCCCTCGAGCTCGACCGGCGTCGAGTGGAAGAACCTGGTCGGTGGGAGCGGGCCACCGAACACCTCCTCGATCAGGGCTCCGGCGAGGGGGCCCTGGATCTGGTAGCGGAAGAGTGCGGGCTCTCCGCCGCCCATCCGCTGACGGACGGAGGTCTCCGGGTTGGTCTCGAAGGACACGTCGTAGCGCATCCGCTGGGCGTGGTACTTGACCCAGTTCTGCGCCGCCGAGACCCCGCTGAGCGTGTAGGTCTGCTCGCCGGTGCGCAGCAGGATGCCGTCGGTGATGATGTTGCCGTCCTCGGCCACGGGCACGAACTGCTTGGCCTGGCCGATCGCGAAGCTCTCGTAGTTGTTGGCGCTCACCGCCGTCAGCATCTCGGTCGCCTGGGGTCCCTCGATGAACGTGTCGGACATGTGGTGGGACAGGTCGGCGATCGTCACGGTGTCGTACCACGCGGCCTGCTCGACCTTCCAGCCGGCGTACTCGGGCTCGATGACCTCGGGGAACCAGGGCGGAGCGTCGGGCTTCCACAGCAGAGCGACCGCCGATCCGGCCTGGTCGAGTCCGTCCTGAACGCTGGGTGTGACCATGGGGCTCCTCCTGGTGCTAAATCGATTAAGTACACCTTAGGGTCCCGTGACCGACGCCACAACCAAGTCGGCGCCCACGGCGCGAAAACCTGTGATCGCCGCTCCTGCACTGCCCGCCGGCCGGCGGCGGACGGTCAGGCCGATGCGCGCGCGATCACCCTGGCCGGCTCGAGGACCAGCCCCGCCTCGTCGAGTCCCAGCAGCCGCCGCGCGACCCGGCGACCGTGCGCCTCCGCATCGATGCGCAGCGTGGTCAGCGCCGGTGAGACCAGGCCGGAGTAGTCGGTGGCGTCGTAGCCCATCACGGCGAGCCGATCGGGAACAGCGAGCCCCAGATCGTCAGCGGCCGCCAGCACGCGCAGGGCGACATCGTCGCTATAGCCGGCGACGGCCGTCACCTCCGGGTGCTGGTCCAGGAGCACCCGCAGCGCGGCCGCGGCCTCGTCTCGCGGTGTCGGTACGACGAGGGCCTCGATCGGCGCGATGTCCAACCGGATCGCGACCTCGCGGCTGAAGGCCAGCCTGGCCGCCACGACGGGCGGTTGCCTGGGGGGAAGCGCCATAGCGATGTGACTGTGCCCGCGCTCCATCAGATAGCCGACCTGGGCCGCCGCGTGGGCGGCCAGGCCGTCCTGCCAGCCGGCGCCGGCGTCGTCGAGCTCGTGGCCGGGGCGGGCGTAGGAGCCCGCGAAGTCGACGACGGCCCGCGGGACGACGGCCTCAGCAACCCGACGCCGCTCGTCCTCGTTCGCACCGCGGTGGCGCACGAGCAACACGTGGCCGTGCCGGGCCAGCTCGTCGTCGAGGCCGTCGACGAAGGAGCGTGAGTAGTGCCCCTCGGCACCCGCATCCATGTAGAGCACGACGATCCTCGAGGTCCCCTCACGCAGCGCCCTGGCGATGCCGTGCGTCCGGTAGCCGAGCCGCTCCGCCGCCGCCCGCACCCGCTCACGGGTCTCGGCGGAGATCCGCTGGTTCCCGACGTCGTTGAGCACGAAGCTCACGGTCGCGCGGGAGACGCCGCTCGCGTCCGCCACGTCCTGCATCGTCACCCGGTCGGTCACGGCCCCTCCTTCCACCCGAAGTCTGCCTCACCGCAGTAGCGCCGGACCTTCCCGGTGGACGCCATCGGCGCCGATGACGACGTCGAAGCAGCCGGCGGCTCGCGTCGTCGGTGACGTCCGCCTGGGCGAGACGGCGCGGGGCGCGCTCACGCGAAGCAGAGCCGATCGCCCAACCGGAGCGATCCTCGGTGTCGAAACGCCGCGCCACTGCGGCGTCCGCGACTGTTGGCGGTAGATTGCCCAACAATCGGCGCACGCCTGCTGCGCTCAGGAAGAGATCGACGACCAAGGCCCGAGGGTCCCGGACAGACCCTCACGCGGGGAGGAACAGCATCGGCATGGGACACCGACCGCATCTGATGGCCATGTCGGTCCCGGACGCCGGACGGATCCGTTGACCGAACACGAATCCGCGGCAAGCGAGGCGCAGAGCTCGAGTCGCTCGAACCAGGCGTACGAGGATCTTCGCAACCTGCTGCTCGGCGGGCACTTCCCGCCCAACACGCGGCTGACGGAGGCCGAGCTGACGAGCCTGCTCCAGGTCTCGCGCGGGACCGTGCGCGCGGTGCTGGTCCGACTGGTCCAGGAGGGCTACCTCACGAGCGAGCCGAACCGCGGCGTACGCACTCGTTTCTTCTCGCTCGAGGAGGCGCTCGAGGTGCTGGAGGCGCGCGAGGCGCTCGAGTCGGCGCTCGCGGAGAAGGCCGCAGAGCGCGCGACCGACGACGAGCTCGAGCTCCTCGCCGAGATCTGCGACGAGATGGGTGCGACGGACTACGTCGAGTCCGAGTCTGCGTACGCTCGGCTCAACCGGCGCTTCCACCAGCAGATCAGGGACTCGGCCCGGCAGCCGATCCTGGCCGGCTTCGCCGACTCACTCGTTTATCCGCTGGTGATGCGCCAGTACCGCGACCTGACGAGCACCAGCCCGCGTCGTACGACCTTGATCGAGCACCGCGCGATCCTTTCGGCCCTCCAGACCCGCAACGGAGAAGCCGCCGCAGCGTCGATGCGTCACCACATCGCGTCAGGCCGACGTTCGCTCCTCGAGGGCAACGGCGCGACAGCTCAGGGGAAGGTCGGCGAATTGCCGTGCCACTAGAACCCTCCGCCGTCCGACATTGCTCAACAATCACAGAGCTCCACTCCGATTGAATGTGAGACGCGCCACTGTTAGATTCGCGTCTTGTAAGACAACCGGCGAAAGAGGTAGCGCGATGTTCAAGCGATTTCACCGGCAGGCGAAGCCGTCTGGCCGGTTGCTGGCGCGCTTGGCAGATGCGCTGACGACCGTGTTTCGGCAGGACGCCGGCGTCGTGCGGACCCCGGAGGACGGGGTGCTCGTTCTTGCCTGCGAGCTGGAGTTCCTCGAGATCGAGCCGATGCATCGGCATCTGGGAGGTCTCTCCACCTAGGTCACAGCGTCGTACCCGCGACCAGACACGTGTGTGCGCACCTGGTCCGATCGCCGACGCCGGTTCCGTGCGTGTGGACACGCTCGGTCGCGTGCGGTCCGAGACGCCACCGAAGGCCGCTCGCTCAGACGAAGACGATTGTGTGGTTTCCGTGACGGATGACTCGATCGTCGGCATGCCAGGCGACCGCGCGTGACAGCACGGCCCGCTCCACGTCCGCTCCACGGCGTTGCAGGTCGGCGACGGTGTCGGCGTGGCTGACCCGGACGACGTCCTGCTCGATGATCGGTCCCTCGTCCAGATCCTCGGTCACGTAGTGCGCTGTGGCTCCCACCAGCTTGACTCCGCGGTCCTTGGCCTTCGCATAAGGACCCGCACCGATGAACGCCGGGAGGAAGGAGTGGTGGATGTTGATGATCGGCACGCCGACATCCCGGATGAACCCACCGGACAAGATCTGCATGTAGCGCGCGAGCACCACGAAGTCGACGTTGCCCTTCAGCAACCGAAGATGCTCAGCCTCGGCCGCCGACTTGTCCGTGCCGGCCGAGGGAACGTGGAAGAACGGCACACCGAAGGACCGCACCTCTTCCGCCATGTCGGGATGGTTGGAAACCACCATCGCCACGATGACCGTCGCATCCGGTGCCAGCTCGCCCCGCCGATGACGCCACAACAGGTCCAACAGGCAGTGGTCCGACTTCGAGGCGAAGATCGCCACCCGCAGGGGCACCGACAGATCGCGCAACCGAAACTCGAGGCCGAATTCCTCGAGCCCCGCGCAGATCGTCCTTCAACCGTGGTAACGCCACCGGCAGGTCCGGCAGACCGAAGATCGTTCTCTGGAAGAAGGCGCCACCCCAGGGGTCGTCGGAGTACTGGTCGAGCGAGACGATGTTCGCCCCGTGCTCGGTCAGGATGGACGCGATCGTCGCCACGATCCCCGGACGATCACTACCCCGAACGACCAGCGATGCCTGCCCGGTCCTGCTCGGAGCAGCGCGCGTCGGCGGCGGTGCGGGCTGCGAAGCCGTCATCGGCGCCCCTCAGTCCACGAAGCCTTGGACGCGGCGACCCACTCCGAGGTCGTCTGCAGCCCTCCGAAGGTGTAGAAGTGCAGTCTGATCTGCCCGTGCACTCCGGGGTCGAGACGATCGGCGAGCTCGCCGATGAATCGGTCGGGACCAGCGGTACCCATCAAGTTCGTGATCGCGAACCCGTACTTCCTCGCGATCGCCGCGCTGGTGCCGACCCCGAACCGGGCGGCGTAGCGCAACAGCCGGCGTATCCCGGCGGGGCCGGGGACGCCCACCCGGATCGGCATGCTGATGCCGCGGTGGCGGACCTGCTCGATCCAGGCGATCACCGGATCCACGTCGAAGCCGAACTGGGTGATGATGTCCCCGGCGACGTCCCGCCGGGCCAGCTCCGCAGCCTTCGCCTCCAGGGCCGTCCACAACCGGGCCGAGCTGATCTCCGGGTGCCCTGCGGGATAGCCGGCAATGCTGACTCGCGCGACACCATAGGACTCGAGCAGGCCGGAACGGATCAACGAGAGCGCGTCGTCGTACGGACCGTACGGCACGGAGGGATCGCCCCCGACCACGAAGACGTCGTCGGTCGCGCCTACGGCGTGGAGCGCCGCCAGTGTCTCCTGAAGCATGCCGAGGGACCTCAGCCGCCGCGCCGACAGGTGCGGCACCGGCACGAGGTCCAGCTTCCTGGCCGTCCTCGCTGCGGCGACCCGCATCTCGAGCGTCTCGTTCTCGAGGTACGTGACATTGACCCGGCTCCCAGGCGGAATGGTGCCGCTGGCCCCGAGCAATAGGTCGACATCCTTGCCCGTCATCTCGAGCGACACATCGACGAACAGCTCCCGACGGGCAGCCGTGTCGGCCCGCGCGGCACTCATGCTGACAGCACCTTGCGGTAGCGAGTCCTGGCGAAGCTGTCCAGCGGTGCGGGCTCGACGGTGGCCCGGACCTCGAACTGGTCGTGCGCCTCAACCGCGGGCTTGGCCGAGACGGGGTGCTCACCCCACACCACGCGGACCTGAGTACCTGGTTCGGCGACCTCCTCGTCGACGACGGCGAGTGAGACGACCGCTTGGTCGCGAACGACGTAGCCGCAGTCCATCGAGATGCCGACACGGCGACCGTCGCGGAGGACCTCATCCATCTGGAACTGGCCGTAGCGAGCCTTCGGCAGGGAGAAGTACTTGAAGGTCGGTCCGGGGGTCCACAGCGAGGTGAAGATCCGCCCGACGTCCTCGGCGTTCCACACCAGCGTCACCTTGCGACGGTGCGGCCCGTCGGCGCGAGCGCGAAGCGCGTCCCTGCCGACGAACTCGTGGTCGAACTTGACATGCTTTCCGTAGCCGAGGTCATACGGCGTGACGTAGTAGTCGGTCGCGTCCAGCGAGCTGAGGCTTCCGGCGAGCGAGCCGGCACTGTTGGCCGGCAGCCAGCGCCGATACTCGACCAGGGTCTCATCGGTGTAGATCGCCGGCATCGGACCGGGGATCCAGCCGGACTCCAGGTTCGCCGTGGAGTACGCGAGCGAGCCGACCTGCTTGAGTCCGAACTCCTCCCCCGCGCCGAGTATCGCCCCGTGCACGGCGGGGCCGTCCTCCCACGGCCCGAAGATCTCGAATCCGATCTGGCCCGCCATGCCGTGGCGGATGGCGCGGACCTCCCTGCCGGCGATGACGAACGTCGCCATTCCGAAGAACCGCACATCGGGCATCGGCTCACCGGTGAGCTTCTCGACGATCGCCGCCGTCGCGGGCCCCTGGATCTCATACCGGTACAGCCTGGGCGGACGGCCGCCCCTTTCCACGGACTGCGGGTCGCGCTCGACGGTCACGTCCCAGTCGCCGGTGAGCGCGTGGTACTCGATCCAGTCCAGGGCGGTCCGGCGACCGACGAGGTCGGCGGAGGTGTCGCTGAGCCCTACGAGGACGCAGTCGCCGATGTAGTAGCCGTCCTTGTTGACAGCCACGAACTGCTTGGCCTTGTTGTTTCCGAACGTGGCGAAGCTGTTCACACCGAGGTGCTCCAGCAGTCGGATCGTGTCGGGCCCGTCCACGAACAGGTCGACCATGTGGTGCGACTGATCCATCAGCGCGCACGACTCATGCCACGCGAGCGCCTCGTCCCGCCAGTTCGTGAACTCACTGGGGACGAAGCCGAAGCCATGAGAGAACGGTCGGCGCGCCTGGTTTCGCATGAGTTCGATGGGATTTCCGGCTCGGTCGATCGCGTCCTGGAGGGTCTCGGTTGCTGCCTTGCTCATGCTGTTCCCTTCGACGAGGTGCGCGGATCGGAGGCGGATGGCGAAGCACCGCGCAACACCTCCACGGTCGCAAAGTCGAGCGCTTCCGGGCACCGTCATCCACGCCAAAGACGTCGCCGGTCGATTGTGCTGAAGCACAAATCACCCGATACTGGACTGACCCGGGCTAGCGGGTGCCAGCAGCCCCTGCAAGAGCTGCTGCCGAAGCCGTCCGGGACGGGTCGACGTTCGGTCGACCGCGGGGCTTGGCCGTCTGATGGGACTCATTCGAATGCTGAGGCACCAACCGGTAGGAGGAGCGGGCCGGCTCCGTCTCGCCTCGCTGCCCCGTCTCGGGACTCCGCGCCGATGAACCTCGCGAAGAACGAGGTCACCGACCTTCATCACGTCGTCGCCCTGTGCAGCGAGCTGTCCAGCCTGGCAACGTCCGACATCGGAGATCTCAGCCAGGTGGTATCCCTGGTGGCGCGCCGCGCCGGCGTCTGGGCAGCCGTCGTCGACGACACGGCATCGGTGTTGGCGGCCGACGGTGGGATCGAACCGTTCGAGACCGAGCGTCTGTTGAACGTGCTGAGGAGCGAGGAGCACGCCGTCTCCCAGCTCATCTCTGCCGCGGCCACGATGCGTCGCGCCCTCTCGCTGCCGGCCTTCGGAGTCGATGCCGCGTCGTTGGCGGTCGCCCCGATCCTGGTCGGCGACGACTCCGTGGCCTACTTCCTCACTGCGGGTCACGACGTCGGCGAGACCGACGAGGACACCCGGATCATGGTGACCGAGCACGCCGCCATGGTGAGCGCCGTCATCCTGGGCAGGCGGCGGGTGGTCACGATCGCGGCGGGACGAGCGCGCCGAGAGCTGTTCGACGGGTTGGTGCTCGTCGGTGATCGGACGGTCGCGGACGTGGATGGCTGGGCTCGTCATCTCGGCATCGAGCCCGACCACCGCCACCGGATCCTGCTGGTGGCCCTGGATCCGTCGGGTGCAGCCGTGGCCCCAGCCGTGACCGATCTCATCGAGAGCCTGATCGTCACGAGGCTTCCGGACGCGACGGTCGTCAACCGCGACACGGAGGTCGTTGCGCTTGTCCCGGGCGATGACGACGCAGGCCTCGGCCGACGGCTGGTGGAGCTGGCCAGGCTCTGCCGACGAGCCGCGACCAGCCGATACCCGGAAGTGCGCCTGGTCGCCGGTTTGAGCGATCCTCATACCGGCGCTTCGCGTATCAGCGTCTCGTACGCCGAGGCGAGGCGGGCGGCGGAGATCGGTTGGATGATGCCCGGTCTCTCCTCCGATGTCGTCGTCTTCGCGGACCTGGGAGTCCATCGCCTGCTCGCGCACGTCCGCGGCACGGCAGAGCTGACGGCGTACGCACGCCAGGTTCTCGGTCCGCTCGCCGACTACGACCGGAGCAACGGGACCGACTACTGCCGGACGATCCACGTGTACTTCCAGGAGAACGCGAGCCCACAGCGAGCCGCGTCGCGTCTCCATACTCACCCGAACACGATCGCGTACCGAGTGCGCCGCGCCGAGGAGATCACGGGGATGGACCTGGGGTCCTACACCGACCGTCTTGCGGTCCAGGTCGCCCTCGAGATCCTGGCCGGAATGGGAGAGGACGCATGTACGACCTCGTCATGAGCAGGCAGGGCGCTCCGCTGGTAGGCGCCTACGTCGTACCGGTCGCAGACGACCGCGAGTCGGCGGCCGGAGACGCTGTCGCTGCGGCGGCAGACGGCGCCGACCTCGTCGTCACCGCCACCTCCGGCCCTGAGCGCTCCCGCTACACGAGCACGAACCAAGCCATCGATCTGGCGGCGGCCTGTCAGGAGCGCGCCGGGATCCCGGCTGTGGCAACAGTTACCACGTGGAGCAGGACCGTCATGGCCCTCCAGGCGCATCTGCTCGGCGGGCATGCCCGGGGAATCACCCGACTGGTCTGTGGGAACGGCAGCGCCCCGAGCCATCGGGATCTGCGCGTGAGGGGTCGCTGGGCTGTCGACGTCGTCGAGCTCATCGAGCTCCTTCGCAGCCTGAACGACGGCATCGACAGGTACGGACTGCGGCTGGAGTCACCGACGAACTTCCAGATCGGCGTCCGGATCCGTGCGGCCCCGCGACTCGCCGCCACCGACCGCTCGCGGATCCGACGGAAGATCGAGGCAGGTGCGCACTTCATCGTGACCAGTCCGGTCTACCGACCCGAGGCGCTCGAGCCGTTGCTCGACGTCGTGGACGGCGACGTCCCGGTCATCGCGACTGTGCATCCGCTCCGCTCCGCGGCCGAGGCCGCCACGCTGCACGACGAGCTCCCACCCGGTTGCGTCCCCATGGACCTGGTACGAAGGCTCGAGCAAGCGGCAGACCGCGTCGCCGTCGAGGCCGATCGGATCGCTCTGGACATCGCTCTCGAGGCCGGCCGCGCCACCCGCGGAGTGATCCTGTCGCGTCATGATCGACCTGGCCTGCTTCGGCAGATCAGGTCGTCGCTCGCCGCGTCCGTCCCGGAGTGATCATCGCCTGGGTTGCCATCAGCCGCTTGACGTCACGGGCGGTGCACGCAGGCACGCTCACGTCGACACATTGCCACGCGCGGACGAGCGGCCCTTCGTACGTCCGTCAGCCAGCCCGAGACGCCGGATGACGAAGGCGTCCAGCTGGTTCAGGATGCCGTTGAGAACGAGCGTCATCACCACGAGGATGATGAGCCCACTGAACTCGGCCGCGGCATCGAGGTTCGTCGCGGCGGTGAAGAGCTGGTGACCCACCCCCTCGGAGGACGCCACGAACTCACCCCCGATGACGCCGATGATCGCCAACGGACCGGCGGTCTTCAGCGCGGTGAAGAACGGCGACACCAGCGTCGGCAGCGTGACGTAGCCGAGGACGTGGTGTGTCCGTCCCCCCATCAGTTGCACGCTCTCGACCAGTTCGCGCTCTCGCAGTCGCAGGCCCATGTAGAGGTTGTAGAAGACCACAAAGGCAACCCCCGTGGCTGCGATCGTGATCTTGGACCACTCCCCGATCCCGAAGAACAACAGGAACAAGGGCGCCAGGGCGATCTTCGGAATGCCGTTCAGTGCGGCGATCAAGGGTTCGAGCACCTGCCCGAGCAGCGGGAACGACCCGAGAACGAGCCCCATGAAGCTGCCGACCGCCGTCCCCAACGCGAAGCCGGCGAGGATCTCGACGGCCGTGGTCTTGATGTCGAGCCAGCCCTGCTGCGAACTCAGCGTGTCACCGAGAACCCTCACCACGTCGGTGGGCTTGCTCACGGCGTACTCGGGGAGGAGCCGGCCGCTCAAGACCTGCCAGAGCACCACGATCAGAGCCAGCACGCCGAGCCGCAGGGCGATGATGACGGCACCTCTCCTCGACGCGCGTCGACTCCGGCGCGTCCTCCTCGGCTTCCTGGTGGCTGTGCCCGCGTACGTGGCCGTCACCATCCTCTACTCCTCATATCGCTTGTCCTTCCCGGTCCCGGCTCGCTGGATCAGCCCAGGTAAGAGTTGGTCCAGTCATCGTTCGAGATCGTTGCTCCATCCGGCATGGTGCCGAGTGAGTCCAGGAAGTCGAGGGTCGTCTTCCACCCCTTGTCGTCCATCTCGGCCGAGGTCGGCCAGTCGACTTCCGCGATGCTCGCCTTCATGGCGTCGGACGAGAAGTTGGGGTAGGCGTCGGCGACGATCTTCTCCAGGTCGCTGCTGCCCTCGTGGCTGTTGATGTAGGCCGTCGCCTTCTGGATGGCCTTCATGAACTTCGTCGCCGTGGCACCGTTCTCCTGCAGATAGCTCTTCGTGGCCATGACCACCTCGCTGTAGGAGGGGACAGCCCACTGCGAGACGTTCTTCGGCCCTGCGACGACGACGCCGTCGCCATCCGCCTGGACCTGGTAGGGCAAGGGCTCTGAGGTGATGAACCAGTCGATCTGACCGTTCTTGAGGGCTGCCTGGTCAGCGGAGGAGCTCGGAAGAGTCGCCCACTTGACGTCGCTGCTGGGGTCGAGTCCTTGGGCCTTGAGGAAGACGGAGGCCTCCGCCTGCGTGTTCGTCGAGCTGACCCCTGCCTTCGACCCTCGCAGCGCCTTGGCCACCTCCGCCCCGGAGGAGCTCGCGCTGAGGCCATGCTCCTTGGCGAAGTCGCTGCTGACCACGATCCCGAGCGGGTTACCGACCGCGTCGACACCGATCGCCTGCTGCGGGATCTTCTGCCCAACCGCCGCCGCAAGGGTGCTGGGGCTCGCGTGAAGCAGGCTGACGGACCCCGACTGCAGCGCCGAGGTGCCGGTCGACGCCGTGATCGTCACCAGTTTGACGCTGATGCCCTCGTCCTTGAAGTAGCCCTGAGCCTCGGCCACCTGGATCGGCAGGTCGTAGATGTTGCCCTGGACCCCGATCTTGACCGTGCTGCTCGCGCCGGCGCTCGAGCCACATGCACTCAGCGTGGCAGCACCTACGACCGCTGCGACCACGAGTGCAAGCGCGGCCTTCGGCCTCCACCGCACGCCGCTGCGTGCGCGGACCGGATCGTGGCCGTGACTTCTCATTGAGATCCTCCTGCTAGGTCAGCGCGGGTACGGCTTCGTACCCACGGCAGTGCTGCTCGGCTGGGTTTGCGGGTGACATGTCCGTCAGTGGAAGCGCTCATGGTGCTGACGCAGCAGGTCGGCGCCGTAGTCACCACCGTTGGGTGTCCGGACGATCGTGTGGATGTGGTTGCGCGAAGGCGTGTCGTTGTCGAACATGACGCCGGTCTGATGCTCGAACTCGATGAGGATCACGGGGCTGTGGACGCGGTAGTAGAAGACCCCGTCAGGAGCCTCGCTTCCCACCCAGGCAAGTGCGTCTCGCCCCAGTGCGCCGTGACCTCGTCCATCCGGACCTCAGCGTGCCGACGCGGCGCGCGGTCGACGTAGAGACCAATGAGCTCGGCGGCCGTTCGCGACTGTGTGGATGTCATTTCGGCGAGCCGCAGGCCCTCGTAACGGAGCTCGAAGTTGTCACGGAAGGCGCCGACGAAGAGGTCCTCGGGCATCTGCTCGGCGATGACGGCTGAGGCGCGCTGTCGTGCCGAGAGACTGGTGAAGAGCTCCAGACCGATCGATTCCTCGGGTCGGAAGACGGTCGTGCCGGCGTACTTTCCGGCGTCCGCGTGCACTGGCTCGGCACCCAGGAACGTGGGCGTGAGAGTCATCTGGTCTCCGACGAAGACGCAGTTGATGTTGACGTGATGTCCGTCGAGCTGCCATCCCCACACGCCGTCGTCGGGACTGCCGTAGACGGTGACCCAGTAGAGCCACTCGTTCAGTAGGTCCTCTTCGCGGCGGAGCTCGCCGACGGTGAGGTTGAGATGCATCAGGTCGAGGACCTGCAGGAAGCCGGCGTCGCTCAAGCTTGCCCGGACCATCGCCAGGGCCAGGCTGCGCTTCTCCGGTGCCAGCTCCTCCAGACAGAGGCCGTGTCGCAGGAAGTAGCGCGCGCCGTTGGCCCATTGGCGCCACGTGGTGTCGCCCATGGGCAGCAAGCCCCGCCGGAGCTCGTCATGGGTGAGTGCGGCCAGATAGGCCTCGGCAGCGGTCCGCACTGGTCGCATGTCGATCCCGGTCGGGCGCAGAGGAAAGAGGGCCTCCACCAAGCCATCGGGCGACGTCACACCCCGAAACGGCTCGGCAGCGGCACGTGCCCGCCACTCGACCTTCTCCAGGAGCTCGGGGGTCCAGGTCGTCGGACGACGGGTCGGAGCCGAAGGCCGATGCCTGAGCCCGGGGACACCGGTCGCTGTCTGCCTCCCGGCCGAGGTCAGGCCTGCACGGACCGCATGCGGCCGCGACGCGGGGTCCAGGGCCGAGGTCATGCGTGAACCTCGGCCGAGAAGAAGCCCCAGAGTTCGTTGTAGATCTCCGCAAACTCCTCTGACTCCATCACCGAGTTGATCTGCCGCGGTCGTCCGAACGGCACCTGCACGACGCGACGAACCGTGCCGGGGCCGTCCGACATGACCACGACCTCGTCAGCGAGGTAGAGCGCTTCGTTCAGGTCGTGGGTGACGAAGATGAGGGTTCCCTCCTGCTCTTCCCACAGGTTGAGCAGCTCCTGCTGGAGATTGAGCCGGGTGATCGCGTCGAGTGGGCCGAAGGGCTCGTCCATGAGCACGATCGACGGGTTGTAGATGAGCGCGCGCGCAATCGAACAGCGCTTCTGCATGCCTCCGGACAGCTCGCGCGGAAAGTGGTTCTCGAACCCCTGAAGGCCTACCGTCTTCACCCATCGATCGATCTGTGCCTCGCGCTCCTCCTTGGGCACCTTCCGGAACCGGAGTGCAAGGCCGATGTTGGCCTTCACGGTCAACCAGGGCAGGAGATTGGCCTTCTGCGTCACGTAGGCGGCCTCGGCGTTCACCGATCTGATCGGCTGGCCGTTGAACGAGACCTGCCCGACCGTCGGGCTCAGTAGGCCGGCTGCCATGTTGAGGAGCGTGCTCTTGCCGCAGCCACTAGGACCGATGACGGCGACGAAGCTACCTCGTCTCACGCTGAAGGAGACCTCCTCCACCGCCGGCCTGTGGCTGCCGGGGAACTCGAGGGTCACGTCGTCGAAACGAAGCGCCTCTGCTTGGGCCTCGAGCTGCTGAGCGGACACTTCCGCCTCCTTCGCCACTACGGGGGTCGGTGACATGAGCCGGTAGATTGATTAACAACACGGCGACGCTAGCAGTGACGCTAGTCACAAGCAACCCTGCCAGGTCTGGAAATTGTCTAACGATCCGCTGTGCGGAGCGGCCAGCAGACAAGGCGAGTGGATGTCACCGGCCATCGGCCCACGTCGGGTATGCGCGCATCCGGCTGCGGCGCATCCACCTCAAGGGGCGACCAGGCACTGTTACCGGTAGATTGCCCTACAATCCGAGCGGACCATCGGAGGCTTCCCCGAGGACGACTACGGGTGTGACTGACGGAGAACGGACAAGGAGCAGCAGCCCTTGAGGTCCAGACTGCGCGCAACCACCGGAATGCCGACGAGGACTGGAGACCTGCGTTGAACGGGCACGATGCCGCGGCAGGGACCCCACACGCACCCGGCCGCTCCGACCAGGCGTACGACGACCTTCGCAGCCTGCTCCTGGGTGGGCACTTCGCGCCCAACACGCGACTGACCGAGGCCGAATTGACCAACAAACTCGAAGTCTCGCGAGGGACTGTGCGGTCGGTCCTCGTTCGCCTGGTCCAAGAGGGCTACCTCACGAGTGAGCCCAACCGCGGGGTTCGTACACGCTCGTTCTCGCTCGAGGAGGCGCTGGCCGTCCTAGAGGCTCGAGAGGCCCTCGAGTCCGCCTTGGCCGAGAAGGCCGCCGAGCGCGCCACCGAGGCGGAGCTCGGACTTCTCGCAGCCATCTGCGAGGAGATGAGCGCCTCGGAATACGTCGAGTCAGAGCCCGCCTACACCCAGCTCAACCGGCGCTTCCATCAGCAGATCCGGGACTCCGCGCGCCAACCCGTCCTGTCGGGCTTCGCCGACTCGCTCGCGTACCCGCTGGTGATGCGGCAGTATCGCGACCCGGCGCACGTCGGCCCTCGTCAGACGACGCTCATCGAGCACCGCGCCATCCTGTCGGCCCTCCAGACCCGGAACCGGGACGCCGCGGCCGCCGCGATGCGCCACCACATAGCCTCCGGGCGTCGTGCTCTCCTCGCGCGCGCCGAAGCCGAGGGCGAGCCCTCCGAGCGCGGCCGGACACGCCGACGGTCATCGCGCCCGTAGGCGACCACGCGGTTGTCGAGGAGGCCGAGCTGCTCGGGGCCTCAGCTCGCCAGGTAGCTGGTGGCAGAGGGATCGAGCCGCACGACGACGCTGTCACCGGGGCGGCAGGGTTGCTTGGCCGGAGCGGACGCCGTCATCGTCACATCGGCAACCCGTAGGACGAGCTCGAGCCGGTCGCCGAGGAACTCCGAGGACACCACGGTGCCGAGGAACTCGGTCTCGGCCATGGCGATCGGCTCCCGGTCCGCGGCTCGTACCTCGACGTGCTCCGGGCGCACGCACACGAAGCCGCCGGCGCCATTGCCGTGCTCCTCGGTCTCGTCACGACCACACAGCACCGGGCCGATGTCGGTCTTGGCCACCACGCCGTCACGTCCCCGGGACACGTCATGGACGGGGAGCAGGTTGGCGCTGCCGATGAAGTCCGCGACGAAGGACGAGCGCGGGTGGGCATAGAGCCGTTCGGGGGCGTCGATCTGCTCGACGTGCCCCTGGTTCATCACGACCACCGTGTCGGAGAGGGCGAGCGCCTCCGACTGGTCGTGAGTGACGTACAGCGCCGTGACGCCGAACTGCTCCTGGAACGACCGCAGCTCGTGTCGGAGCCTCGCGCGCAGCTTCGCGTCGAGGTTCGACAGCGGCTCGTCGAGGAGCAGGACCTCCGGGTCCCCGAGCAGCGCACGGGCGAAGGCCAGACGCTGCTGCTGCCCACCGCTGAGCTGGGTCGCCCACCGGTCGGCCATGGGTGCGAGGCCCACCTGCTCCAGCATCTCCATCGCGCGCTTGCGGACGTCCCGGCCGCGACGTCGGTTGCGGCCGTGCCGCATCGGGAAGGCGGCGTTGTCGAGCACGGTCATGTGGGGCCAGATCCCGTAGGACTGGGGCACCATCGCGATCGGCCGTTCCTCGGGTCGTACGAAGATCTTCCTTCTCCCGTCGAAGACGACCGACCCGGCCATCTCGATGCGGCCCTCCGACGCGCGCTCGAGCCCCGCGACACAGCGGAGGGTGGTCGTCTTCCCGCATCCGCTCGGCCCGAGCAGGGTCACGAACTTTCCCCTGGGGACGTCGAAGGAGACGCCGTCGACGGCGTACGTCGAGCTGGTGCCAGCCGCTCGCTCGTAGGACTTGCGGAGCTCGGTGATCACAATCGACTCCGTGGACTCGGTCGCGGTCGTTGTGGGGCTCGCTGTCTCAGTCATCTTTCATACCTCTTCCACGGTGCTGCGCCTGTTGACGAGCCAGACCGCGATCGTCGAGATCAGGACAAGGATGACGGCAAGCGCGCTCGCCGTCGGGTAGTCGACGCTGGAGGTGAAGGTGTCCCACAGCAGCACCACGAGAGTGCGGTTGTCGGAACCGGTCAGCAGCAGCGCGATCGGAAGCTCGCCCAGGGCGTGGGCGAAGATCCACAGCCAGCACTTCCAGAGCGCCGGCCTGAGGAGAGGCAGCAAGACGGTCCTCGTGACCGTCGTGGGCGAGGCCCCGGTGACGCGGGCAGCCTCGATCAAGCCGTCGTCGAGCTGCATCAGCGCCGTCTGCACCATCCTCGACCCCCGCGGCAGGAACCGCGTCACGAGCGCGACCACGATGATCCACACCGTGCCGTAGATCCCCACCGGGATGTACAGGTAGAGGAACAGCACCGCCGCCCCGAGGACGACGCTCGGCACGCCGTAGACGAGGAAGGTCGCCTCGAAGAGGAGCGTGCTGCCCGGGAACTGACGCCGCGACGCCGCCACCGCGATCCACACGGAGATCGCGGTCGTGACCGTGGCGGTGACCAGCACGACCTCGGCGGTGTTCAGCAGGATCTTGTCGATGTCGGGCACGGACAGAAGGTCGCTGTAGTTGGTCAGGGTCATCGACCGCAGTCCCGCCCAGCTGATCGGCCGCGCGTACGACGAGAGGCTGGTCCACAGCAGCGCCAGGAGCGGCAGGACGATGCCGATGAACATGTACAGGCAGACCACGACGAAGATCGGGATCCGCCACCGCCCCAGCCCTACACGGGTCTGGCGGTATCCCTTGCCGACGACCACGCGGAAGCGGTTGGTGTCGCGGACACGCCGCCGGTAGATCATGAGCAGGATCAGCGACAGGACCAGGATGATGACGCCGTACGTGCTCGCCTGGCCGTAGTTGGGTACGCCGCTCGGTGGCTGCATCGAGTACTGGATCAGGCTGCTGAACACGAAGATCTGGTCCGGCAGGCCCAGGACCGCGGGAATGGCGAACCCCTCCAGGGCCACGACCACCATGAAGATGGACGCAGCGGCGACGGCGGGCGTCACCAGCGGGACGACGATCAGCCGGAGGCGGCGCCACATCGGGGCCCCGACGGCTGCCGCAGCCTCCTCGAGCTCCGGGTTCAGCCGGCCGAGTGCGGGGGCGATCATGAGATACATGCTCGGGAAGCCGAAGATCCCGGTCACGACGATCATGCCGCCGAGCGAGTAGATGTCGAGGTGGACCCCGAGGATCTTGTGGATCGCCACGGCCAGCGGACCGTTGACCGGGTTGGCCACGAGTGCCCACGCGATCGCCATCACGGTGACGGGAATGGCCATAGGAGCCAGGGCCAGGGGGCCGAGCACGCGTCGTCCCGGGATGTCGGTCCGCTCGAAGAGGTAGGCCAGGCACAGGCTCAGCACCAGGGCGACCGCGAGCGAGCCCACGACGTAAACCAGGGTGTTGAGTGAGACCGATCCGATCCTGCTCGACTCGAAGACCGTGCGGAAGTTGTCGAGCGAGAACCCAGGGACGTCGAACGGCAGCTCGGTGGTGGACGGCTTCAGACTGCTGTAGAGCAGGATCGCCAGCGGGACCAGGACGAGGTAACCGACCAGCACGATCATCACGAGGTTCACGACCGTGCCGGCGGCGGGCGCCACCTTCCTCCCCGTCGGCACCCGGGCGGGCGCCTTCCCTCTGGGCGGTGGCGTTGCGGCGGGCATCCGGGCCGGCTCGGCGGTCGTCAGGTCCATCGTTGACCCCCACTTCTGGAGCTGCTTTCTCCGGTCGGATCCGATGGAAGCCTCAGGGGCGCGGTCGCGTCCCAAGGCGTTCGCCTGCGGCGTACGTCCATGTCCTGAGCCCACTCATCAGCCAACATCGGTGCCGAACGCCTTCTCGACCTTGGGATAGAACTCCGAGAGCTTGTTGTACTCCGCGAGCGTCTCGACCTCGGTCCACGTGATCTTGCTCTTGCAAAGCGCTCGGAGCACCGGCACGCCGCCCGGGTCCGAGCAGTCCGTCTTGCCCGGGATCCGGGAGTTGTAGACCTTGGCCAGCGCGGACTGGGCCTCATCCGACGACAGGAACGAGGTGAGGAGCACTCCCGCCGCCGGGTGCGGAGCACCCTTCGGGACGTAGAGGAACGACTTGTTGGCAGTGGTCGGCGAGATCGGTGCGATCTGGACCGGAACGCCCTTGTCCTGGGCGGCGAGGACGAGGTTGGCCAACGAGGTGCCGACCGAGACCTCACCGGTCTCGACCGGGGCTTCCGACTGCGTGAGGCTGGTGGCGTAGTGCGGCTTCTGGGCCGCGAACCTGGTCGCCCAGTCCAGTCCCTTCGTCTCCCCCAGCGACGGGTCGATGTCCCACACGGTCATGAAGGATGCCCGGGACTCCGCCGAGATCTTCCCTCCCGACCACTTCGGATCGAGGAGGTCGTCCCAACTCTTCGGTACGTCGGCAGGCTTCACCTTGGTGGTGTTGTAGGCCCAGACCTTCGGGCTCGCGAAGATGTAGACGAAGTTCTTGGCGAAGACGTCGTCGGTGCCGACGCCGTACTTCGACCAGTCCACGTCGCTCGCCAGCGACACAGCGGGCGTCATCGTCAGACCGCCGGCGTTGGCGACGTCGATCGACACCTTCCTCGCGGCCTGCTCGGTCTTGATCTGGCTGATCTGGTCGGGCGCCTTGATGTTGGTGTACTTGACGTCGATGCCGGGGTACTTCTTCTCGAACAGCTTGATCACCGGCTCCATCTGTGACTCCGGGAGCCACGAGACCCAGTAGACCTCACCTTCCTGCTTGGCCTGCTTGACCAGGTCGCTCATCGTCGTCGGAAGGTCGGCGCTCGAGACCTGGCCGCCGCACCCGGTCGCGACCAACGCGACCGCCGCTCCGAGCGCGACCGCCGCAGTCACCCGCCGCCGTACGGCCGCGGCAGTGCATACGGCGCGGGCCTTCGGGCTCTTCATCCTGATGCTGAATGTCATGTCTGCCCCTCCTCCTCGAGGGCTTTCGGACGGTGTCCGACGGTGGGATGCAGGAAATCGGCGCGCGGGAACCGGCCTCGGCTAGCCGCCGAGGCGATCGGGTCTCACCCCGAGCGCGGCGCAGGTCCGGTCGACGAGCTCGTCGTACTCCACCTGGCGTGGCAGCAACCCCTGGTCCCAGGCGAACCTCGCGGCGGCGGTGACCGCGGGCCGCAGGCCGGCGAACCCGAAGGGGAACATCGGGAGCCCGTCCGCGTCGGCGTTGCGAACCGCGAGGCGCTCGGCGAGCGCGTCGTACGCCGCGCACACCGCCCGCGGCAGCGCGCCGGCCAGCGCCTCGCTGACGCCGAAGACGTGGTTGACCGGGATGTAGCCCACCCGGGTGGCCCAGTCCCGCGCCACGGTGTCGGGCGAATCGATCACGCTGTGGACGCCGGCCGCGTCGGGCCGGTCGTTGCCCATCATCGCGAAGTCGACCGCGCCCGAGAGCAGGTCGCCGGCGAGCTGGTGGCCCTCGGCGGCCCGGGTGACCCAGGCGGGCTCGGGCTGTTCGGGCACGTGGCCGGCCGAATAGGTCCTCCACCCCACGGTCGTGAGATCGATGCCGTACTGCTCGGCGAGGAAGCCGCGCACCCATACCCCCGTCGTCTGGCTCCAGGCTCGTACACCGACGGTCCGGCCGGGCAGGTCCTCGACGCCGAGGTCCTTGGTGGAGATCAGCGTGTGATGCTGGTAGCGGCCGAGCGCCGTGAGCGGAAGGAAGAGCACCTTCTTGCCGCTGGCGACGGCCTGCAGCAGCGTCACGATCGCGATCTCGCTCACGTCGAAGCGCTCGGCGTTGATGAACGCCCGGAACCCGTTGTGCACGGGACGCAGCGGAGAGGCCGTCACCGGTCCCGCCGCCGGGTCGCCCCGGAGCGCGTCGAGCGCCGTAGGCTCGAGCTCACTGTCGTTGATGAGCAGCTCAACCGGGATCGACGTCATGGACGGCCGTCCCTCCTCTCGGGGGTTGCGTGATGCGTCGGACCGCGTCATCAGACCTCCTCGGCGTACCAGAGGCGCCGGTACGGCACGCTGAGGACCTCGCGGGTGATGCGGACGTCGAGCACCGTGGGCGCAGGGTTGGCCAGGAACTCGCGGACGACCTTCTCGAGCTCCGGGATGGTGCGGACCGTCGCTCCGGAGCCGCCCATGGCCGTCGCGACCGAGCCGAGGTCGGGTGAGGGGATCGCAGAGAGGTCGGCGGCGAGGCCGTGCGCCGCAGACTTGTGGTATTCGGCACCGAGGGCCTCGTCGTTCATCACGACGATCAGCACCGGCCAGCCGTAGCGGCACGCGGTGTCGAACTCGGCCAGGTGCATGATGAAGCTCGCGTCTCCTTCGACGACGAAGGTCGGCTGGCGGTTGCGCGCGAGGCTCCACCCCATGGTCAGCAGGGGCGCCTGGCCGATCGCTCCGAAGAGTCCGTAGTTGGAGACGATCTCGCGAGGCTTGGTGAAGAGCATCGTGCCGAAATCGGTCTGGTGGCCGCTGCCGAGCACGAGCGGAAGCTCCTCCGGGGCGAGCTCGTCGAGCGCCAGGATCACCTCCCGCGGGTCCAGCCGGTCGGCCTCCTGGTGGAACGGCTCCGACAGGGCGTCGGCGGTCCGCAGGCGATCGGCGACGTCGGCCGTGTGGTAGCCGGTGCCGCCGCGCCCGGTCGGGACGGCCGCGACGGCCGCGACGAGCTGGCGGAGCGACTCGCTCGCGTCGCCGCGGACGTAGCAGTCGGCCGGGCGCCCGGTGCCCGTCACGACCTGGTCGGCTCGGTCCAGGTGGATGACCCGTGCCATCGGATAGAGGTAGCCGTGCTCGGTCGTGAAGTGGTTGAGGCTCGCACCCACCGCGACCAGGCAGTCGGCCTCCTGGAGCAGCTCGTGCGCGGTCTGGGTGCCGTAGAGCCCGGAGATGCCGGCGTAGTACGGCGTACGGTCGCGTAGCCAGTTCTTGACCTGCAGCGTCGTCGCGAGGAGCGCGCCGGTCTTGTCCTGCAGCTGCAGGACGAGCTCCCCGACGTCGTCGCTGCGGGCGCCCTTGCCCACGAGGACGACCACGCGTTCGCTCTCCGCCAGGATCTCCGCCGCCCGGCGGATCCGCTCCGGGTCCGCCGGCCGCGGGGCGTCGTCGATCAAGCCGGTCGAGGTGACGTACTCGAAGCCCCCGTCGTACTCCTGCTGCTGGATGTCGGTGGGCGCGCTGACCATCACCGGGCGAGAGGCCGTGCGGGCGAGCCAGAACGCGCGCTGCACCGCCGACTGGGCCTGTGACGGGCTCGAGACCTGCACGAACCCGCACTCGACCGCTTCGGCGAACCGGCGCTGGTCGAGGTACTGCACGGCTCCCGTGTCACCCAGGCCGACCTCACCGCACATCACGACCAGCGGCGTACGCGCTCGACTGGCGCACACCAGGCTGGTGGCGAGCTGGGTCACCCCCGGACCGCTGGTCGTCGTCGCGACACCCGGACGGCCGGCACCTCGCGCCCAGCCGTCGGCCATCGCCAGGCCGGAGCCCTCGTGTCGCGCCTCGAAGAACTCAGCGCCGCGCTCGGCCATGGCGTTCATCCAGTGCATGTTGGCGTCGCCCATCATCCCGAAGACGTGGGTGGCCCCTTCGGCGAGGAACGCCTCCGCCATCGCCTCGTACACCTTGGTCATGCGTGGCTCCTCTCGTTCGTGTCGTTCGTGGCGACACCGGCGGAGACTGCTGCGGCGAGCGGTGACTGCTTCCCGTCTAGGGCCGCCGTGAGGCGGGGGTAGACCTTGAGCGTGTTGCCCGACGCGATCGCCTCGCGGTCCTCCGCCGAGAGGCCGGTCGTCGACTCCAGCAGCGAGCGGGTGTCGTCGAAGCGGCGGCCGGTGGTGGGGTCGACCCCGCGGACGGCGCCGATCATCTCGGAGGCGAAGAGGAGGTTCTTCGCAGGAACCGTGTCGACGAGGAGCTGCATCCCTCGCTGGCCGTAGACGCAGGTGTCGAAGTAGATGTTGTCGCCGATGATGTCGAGCAGGTCGCCGCGACCCTGGTCGTACATCACACCCTGGTAGCGCGCCCAGTGGTACGGCACGGCGCCGCCGCCGTGCGGGATCACCAGGCGGAGCTCGGGGAACCGCCGGAAGAGGTCTGACTGGCACAGCTGCATGAACGCAGTGACATCGCCGTTCAGGTAGTGCGCGCAGGTTCCGTGGACCGCCGGGTTGGCCGACATCGAGCTGTGCACCATGACGGGGACGTCGAGCTCGACCACGACGGCCCACAGGGGGTCGTAGTACGGGTCGGTGATCGGCGGCGCCTGCCAGTAGCCGTCGGAGGGGTCGGGGTTGAGGTTGAACCCGACGAAGCCGAGCTCGGCGACGCACCGGCGAACCTCGGCGACACAGGTCCGGATGTCCCCGTCCCGCGACTGCGGCAGCTGGCCGACGCCGACGAAGTTCTGGGGGAAGAGGCTGGCGGCCCGGTGGACCGTGTCGTTGCACAGGCGCGTCCAGGTCAGGCTGGTCTCCTGGTCGCCGTAGTGGTGGGCCATCTTGCCGGCGATCGGCGACAGCAGCGCGACGTCGATCCCGTGCTGGGCCTGTAGCGCGAGCTGGCCGTTCCTCAACGCATCGGCGATCTCCTCGTCGGCGATCTCGATACCGTCGGGGGGCAGGTGCTTCCCGCGCTGCTCGAACTCCTCGATCTGTCGGTCACGCCACTCCTTGAGTGCGTTGGGGACAGTCGTGAAATGGGCGTGACAGTCGACGTACATGGGCTCCTCCTCTGGGGACGGGTGTTCGGATACCGGGGTCATGGCCGGCCGGTGATGGTGCGGGCGCGTTCCAGGCCCGGGTACGAGACGACAGGGGCTGTGAGCAGGAGCCGATAGCCCTGCTCGAGCACCTCGTCGACGTTCTTCTCCGTGACATGCGGGTGGCCGACGGCGACGCCGTGCGCCGCGCAGATCTCGAGGATCCGCTCCTTGTGTGCCATCACGGTCGGGTGCTCGTACTGGCGCGGCACACCGAGCTCCTGGCTCAGATCGCCCTCGCCGACCATGACCAGGCCAATCCCGCCGACCTCGGTCAGCATGTCGTCGAGGTTCGTGATGGCCTCGACGCTCTCGATCATGAGGGCGACGAGGATCTCGCCGTCCGGGTCGAGCGGCCACACGCCGGCGCGCCGGTAGTACTCGGCGACCGGGACGCCCCAGTACCGAGCCGCCCAGGCCGGGCTGTCACCCCGGACGCCACCGGGGTCGCCCGCGCCGCGGTTGAGAGCGGGATAGCGACAGGAAGCGACCGCGTTGCGAGCGTCCTCGACGGTGTCGACATGGGGCCACACCACACCGTACGCACCGAGATCGAGCGCCTGCTTCGCCTGCCACTGCGAGCGCTCGCCGCCGTTGGGCGGGACCCGGACGAGCGGCGTGATCGCAGGGGCCAACCCGTCCGCGGCCTGGATCTCTCGGCGGTCGAGCAGGTACTGCATCGAGTCGCGCAGCAGCGGCGCGTCCCAAGGCTTGTGCTCCGCCTCGAACACGACCGCGTCGTAGCCCGCGCCGCGTAGCGCCGCCGCCGAGGACGGCTCCGCGGCCGCGAACGTGCCGATGACCGGCGCGCCGGCGTCGAGCAGATCGATGATCCCGTTCAGACGGCTCACGTCAGCCCCTCCCGATCGCACTGCGATCGCGGCGCGCAACAAGGTGTCGGAACCATGCCCCGCACGCTCGGACCGCGGCCAGGAGGCGCTGTCCGAGCGTGGGTCCGGACGCCGTCACAGGCTTGACGCCGGCCAGCTCGTCACAGGTGGCGGTCAGCTCCGCGGCGAAGGATCGCGTCATCCGGGCCACGACGACGGCGGCACCGGTGGTGACCAGCGACGCCAGCTGCCCGGTGATGTCCACGTTGCCGTCGAGGTCGACGACCGATCCCGTTCCGTCCGGACGGACCTCGAACGTCGCATGGCCCTTGACCCGGGTCGAGCCCCGCGCGTCGGCACCCTGCGCCTCCAGACGTCCGACCCGCGCCGCCTCGTCGAGGTCGAGGGACGCGCGAGCAGCGAAGGCGACCTTGATCGCGGCGAACTTCACCGCGAGGCGCGCGTCGAAGCTCCCGTCCTCGTGGTACTCGCCCAGCTCGGAGCCTTCGATGCACCCCACGACCCGTTTCGGGTCGGAGAGAACGCTCCAGACAAGGTCGGGCGAGTGCGGCACCTGCACGCGCTCGGAGATCGTGATCACGCAGCAACTCCAGTCAGACGGTGTGGCGAGATGGACGGGGCTTCTACCTGCGACATGCGGGATCTCGACGAAGTACGTCGCGAGATCTGACCACGCGCCAGCGGCATTTTGTCGAACAAAACGAGACCGTAGCACCGCAATCCCCCGCTGTGAAGGGCGTCACCAAATTCGCGCCAGATCGCCAGTCGCCCGCGGGATTGCCGCTCAGAACTACGGGGTCATTGCATTGCTCGAGGAGGTGGGACCACCGTCAGACCGTGCTACGGTTCCGTGGATTGTTCGTCAATCCACACTGGAGGTTCTATGAACGTGCTCACCGTCGCGCTCGGCGACTATCCCCACGTGCAACCCCTGCTGCAGGGTGCAGTCGCCCCGGACGGGTATGCCTTCGAGTCCGTCACGGTCCGGCCGATCATCGCGGCCTACCGGCGGATGATCCGCGACCTCGAGTTCGACGTCTGCGAGCTCGCGCCGGTCTCGTACCTGATGGCCCGGGAAGCCGGTGTGCCGATCAGCGCCATCCCGGTCTTCCTGAACCGTCGGTTCCATCACGGCGACATCCAGTGCGCGCCGGGATCCGGCATCACGGCACCCAAAGACCTGGAAGGCGGTCGGATCGGCGTGCGGGCCTATTCCGTCAGCACCGGCGTATGGGGCCGCGGCATCCTGAAGGAGGACTACGGCGTCGATCTCGGCACGCTCACCTGGGTCGTGGACGACGACGACCACGTCGAGGGCCACGTGCCGGCGAACGTCGAGCGCGTCACCGACGGGCGGTCGTTGGGGAGCATGCTGAAGGCGGGCGCTCTCACGGCAGCCTTCACCGGGAACGCCGGCACCGGCCGCGCCGGAGCCCCGCAGGCAGGGTGGGAGGCCCAGCCTTCCGACCACGAAACCGGCGAGATCTACCCGCTGTTCCCACACAGCGACGTCATCGAGCGCGACTGGTATCTCCGGACGGGGATCTACCCCGCGCACTCGGTCATCGTCCTCCGCGATGAGCTCATCGAGAAGGATCCCGACCTCCCCAGCAGGCTCTACGCCGCCTTCGCCGAGGCCAAGCAGCTGCAGGTCCGGAGGGACCCGGGGTGGGAGAGCCAGCCCCACCTGGCTTCCCAGCACCGCCGGATCGGCGGCGACCCCGTGCCCTACGGGATCGAGAGCAACGTCGCCACGATCGACGCGCTTGAGCGCTACAGCCGAGACCAGTGGCTTCTGGACCACGACGTTCAAGGCTCCGTCTTCGCCGACGGCACCTACCCGGACCACTGAGCAACGAACCAGAGAGGAACGAGATGACCATCGTCGACGCTCACTGCCACATCCTGTCTCCGGACACGACCAGGTACCCGCGGTCGCCTCTGGGTGGCAAGCAATCGGTGTGGGCCACCGAGCGACCGCTCACGGCGGAGCAGCTGCTCGAGCGTATGGACGCGGCCGGGATCGCCCAGGCCGTCCTCGTCCAGGCCACCACCGCCTACGGCTACGACAACAGCTATGTGCTGGACTCCGCCCATCGCTTCCCCGATCGCTTCGTCGCCGTGGGCACCTTCGACCCGCTGAGCGCGGAGGCGGCCAAGCGTCTCGACGCCGCCATCGAGTCCGGTCTCGGCGGGGTGCGGCTGTTCACGACGGGGAGCACGGTCTCAGAGCAGGGGCTGTGGTTCGCCGACGAGGCCACGGACGAGTTCTGGGACGCGGCCGCCGCGGCGCGCCTCCCGGTCTGCCTCCAGCTCCGCCTGGGGGCCGAGACGATCCCGGCGCTGGACGGCCTTCTCCGACGACACCCCGACGCGATCGTGCTGTTGGACCACTGTGGGTATCCGGACGTACGCCGCTCGCCCTCCGAGGCAGCCGCGCAGCTGACCCCGATGGCCGCCTACCCGGGCCTGCATCTCAAGCTGACGCATCGCACACTCGAAGGTCTCCGAGACCTGGGCGACGCCGCCGTGGAGTTCCTGTCGCCGACGCTGGCCGCGTTCGGTCACGACAGGATCGCGTGGGGCTCGAACTGCCCAGCCGCAGAGCAGCCTCTGGACGAGCTCGTGGAGCTCGGGGCCGGCGTGCTGCGTCTGGTGTCCCCGCAGGATCGCGCCGGCATCATGACGGGCTCCACCCGTCGGCTCTACCCCGCGCTCGCGACCCCCTGAGCGCGGACTCGCGAACTGCCTCACGAGGAGTGTGCGGCCCATGACCGAGCTGGCACCGAGGGCGGGCGACGCGTCGTCCAGGTTCGACAAGGCCTATCAGGACCTGCGGAACCTGATCATCTCGGGATACTTCGAACCCAATATACGGTTGACCGAGGCCGAGCTCACCAGCCTCCTCGACGTCTCACGGGGGACCATCCGGTCCGTCCTGGTTCGGCTCACGCACGAGGGCTACCTCATGAGCGAGCCGAACCGGGGCGTCCGGACCAGGTTCTTCACCGTCGAGGAGGCAGCGGCGATCCTCGAGGCCCGCGAGGTCCTCGAGTCGGCTCTGGCCGGCAAGGCCGCCGAGCGCGCCACAGCCGGGGAGCTCGACCTGCTGGCGGCGATCGGCGACGAGATGCGCGCCGCCGAGTACGCCCACGACGCGAGTGAGTACTCCCGGCTCAACCGCCGGTTCCATCAGCACATCCGTACGATCGCGCGTCAGCCGATCCTCAACGCGTTCGTCGACGCACTCGTCTACCCGCTGGTGATGCGTCAGTACCGGGATCTCACCACTCCTCATCCGCGGGCCGACTCCCTCAGCGAGCACCTGGCGATTCTCGCCGCGCTGCAGACGCACAACCGGGAGGCGGCAGCCGCCGCCATGCGCCACCAC
Organism: Nocardioides asiaticus; assembly: GCF_040049175.1. Taxonomy (NCBI): domain Bacteria; kingdom Bacillati; phylum Actinomycetota; class Actinomycetes; order Propionibacteriales; family Nocardioidaceae; genus Nocardioides; species Nocardioides asiaticus. Next base: position 560,914 of record NZ_JBDZDM010000001.1, read on the forward strand.
GTGTCCTCTGCGCGCCGCGCCCTGCTGCTCAACGCCGGCGCCGCCGAGAGGGCCTACGGACACGCTGTCGACGACCGCCGACGCTCGGACCGCTGAAGACATTCCTCGTCGTTTTGTCTAACGATCTTGCGCCCGCTGCCCTTGCATGTGACCGAGGCCACTGCTAGATTCGCTATATTGTTTGACAACTTGAGCCGAAGGAGAGCGTCGAGGTGACCAGAGTCTTCCGCCGAGAGGCGGGCACACGCGGCAGGCACGAGGGCCGATGACGAGGCTGACGGCCGCGCTGCGTCGGTACCCGCACACCGAGGCACTCCTCGACGGCGCCGTGGAGATCCCCGGCTGCCAGCTCGAGTTCCCCGAGGTCGAGCCCATCAACCACGCCTTCGCGCCGATGGTCCGCGAACAGCGGTACGACATCTCGGAGCTCGCCATCGCCACGCTGCTCCAGGCGTTCGAGGCCGGCGTCCCGGTGGCCGCGATCCCCGTGGTCCTCCACGGCAACTTCCATCACCGCTCGATCTGGGTCTGGGGCGGCGAGGGCCAGCTGCGGCCCGCCGACCTCGTCGGCAAGCGGGTCGGCGTCCGTGCCTACAGCCAGACCACCGGGCTGTGGGTCCGTGGCGTGCTCAGCGACACGTACGGCGTCCGCGCCCAGGACGTCACCTGGGTGACCACCGAGGGACCACACGTCGCCGGCGTGGTCGAGCCGCCCTTCGTCGTACGCACGGACCGACGGCTGGTCGACGCCCTCCGGGCCGGCGACGTCGACGCCGTGGTCATGGGAACCCGCTCGGCCGACCACGTCGACGGTCTCGTTCCGGTGATCACTGACTGGCAGACGCAGCAGAAGGCGTTCCTCGACGAGCACGGCTGGGTGCCGATCAACCACCTCGCGGTCGTACGCCGTGATGTCCTCGTCTCGCAGCCGGATCTCGTCCGGGCGCTCTACAAGGGTTTCGCCCAGAGCATCGACGCCGCCCGTCCGTCGCAGCCCACAGGGTCCACGCGCGAGCTGGTCGTGGACTACGGCGTCACCGACCGACTGGTGGCGACCGTGGAGACCGCGATCCGGTACGCCCGGGAGCAGGAGGTCATCACCAGTGACATCCGCCCCGCCGATCTCTTCGCCGACTTCGAGCGGTACGTCGGAGCGACCTGAGGTCCGCGATCCCGTCAGCACGCCCCGACAGGCGCTCCGCCACGACTCCCCCAGTCCACACTGTCCCCGAGGAGGACGCATGCTCTACTTCGACACCCACACCCACGCGGTCTCCGATGACGCGACCGCGTATCCGGTCCGGCCGCTCGGGGGGACCCGGTCGGAGTGGTCGAAGACCCGCGCCGTCGACGTCGACGGCCTGCTCCGCAGCCTCGACGACGCGGAGGTCGAGCGTGCTGCCCTCGTCCACGCGTCCACGGTGTACGGCTTCGACAACCGCTATGCCGCCGACGCCCTGGCGAAGCATCCCGACCGTCTGGTCGGCGTCTGCGGCGTCGACTTCCTTTCGGACTCCGCCGTGGACGACCTCCAGCACTGGGTCGAGGAGCGCGGCTTCAGCGGCGTACGGATCCGCGTCTCGGACGGGACGACGAAGGTCCCCACGCCGGGCTCTGGGGTGACGGACGAGCGGATGGGCGCCGTGTGGGACTACGTGGAGAAGCGGGGTCTCCCGGTGTGTATCCAGATGCACTCCAAGGACGCCGCCAAGCTGGCCGAGGTGCTCGAGGCGCATCCGACGCTCACGGTGCTCCTCGACCACGCCGGGCGGCCGGACGCCACCGGCGGGCCCGAGTACCCGCATCTGGTCGAGCTCGGACAGCTGGCCCGCTTCCAGGGCGTCCATCTGAAGATCACCCCGCCGGCGCTGCACCGGCTGGCGAACGAGCCGGGCGTCGATCCCACCGAGGTCCTGGCGCGCTTGACAGGCATCTTCGGTGCCGACCACGTCATGTGGGGCTCGAACTTCCCCGCGTCCGCCGGGGAGCTACGGGAGCTGCGCGACACCATCCTGGATCGGCTCCCGAGCATGGACGACCAGCAACTCGCCGGCGTCCTCGGCGGTAACGCCGCCCGCGTCTACGGCGTAGCCGGGGACGACAACTAACAGTCCGGCACCCGCAGGGGCGCCGCCATCCCGAGGACGAAACCGCAATGAAGCACACTTCGAACACGTACGACCGCCGGCTGCCCTCCGCGCAGCGTCTCACCCGCAGGTTCACCGTCGGATCGGGTCAGCGCCGACTGGCGGTCGCGGCCGCTGCCCTTCTCGCCGCTGGTGCCGCACTCACGGGCTGCGGTGGAAGCAGCGCGAGCGCCGACCTGCCTGGCTCGATGGCGGGGCTGGTCAAGCAGGCCAAGAGCGAGGGCGAGGTCGAGTGGTCCGCGCCGAAGCCGCAGGAGCAGATGCAGCCGGCGATCGACCTGTTCGAGAAGAAGTACCCGGACATCAAGGTCAAGTACACCAACACCAAGGCCCCCGACCAGGTGAGCCAGCTCAAGGTCGAGGAGGCTGCCGGCAAGGTGTCGGTCGACGTCGCCAACGCCGGCGGGCTCACCGTCGTCCCGTCTGCGTCGCTGGCTGCGGACGTCGACTGGTCCGAGTACGGCATCGACAGCGAGGACATCTTCGCCAAGAACTTCGTCTACATCTGGGCCGTGCCGAAGGTCTGGGCCTACAACACCGACAAGGTCAAGGCCGCCGATGCCCCGAAGACGTGGGACGACCTGCTGGATCCCAGGTGGTCCGGTGGCCAGATCTCCGCGGAGTCACGCGCCTCCTTCATGACGGTCTGGGCGCTCGACCCCACGTTGGGTGAGGACAAGGCGCTTGCCTGGGCCAAGAAGTTCGCCGCCCAGAAGCCACACTTCACGCCGAACACGACGCAGTCCGAGGCCCCGATCGAATCCGGCCAGGTCAGCATCGGCACGAGTCTCATCAACCTCGTCCTCGAGGCTCAGCAGAACGGCGCACCCGTGGCGGTCGCGCCCCTCTCCCCTACCAACGCCAACGAGTCCTACCTCTACATCCCGAAGGGCGCGCCTCACCCGGCGGCAGCGGCGCTGCTCACCTCGTTCCTGTCCTCGGACCAGGCCCAGGCTGCCCTCGCCAAGACGTACAACTCGCGCATCCCCGTCAGCACCGACTGCTCCGACCCCGGTGAGAACGCGGTGCTCCAAGCCATCTGCAAGGCCAACCTGAAGTGGTTCCCCACCGCGACCCTCGCGGACTACAACACGCTCACGGACTTCTTCGCCAAGGCGGAGCAGGCGCTCGGTACGGACGTGAGCTAGGCCAACGGTGGCGTGAGGTTCACGTCGACCATGCGGTCGAACGCGAGGCCGGACGGGCAGGAATGAACGGGATCCAGTTCTTCGGCACGACCTCCTAGACCTTCGCCGCCTCCGCCCCCGCCGGCGCCGCGCAGCCGAACTGGTACGCGAACTCGACGCCTGCTCCAGCTCTGGCCACGGCCTGAGCCGCTATCCGTGGGGCATGTCGACGAGGATCGCGGCGATGCCTTCGCGGTAGGTCGTGACCTCGAAGTCGGGAAAGCGTGCGGCGAACTTCGAGGAGTCGAAGATGTTGTCCGTCTGGTAGCGCGGCAGCAGCTCCGAGGCCTCTTTGACCGACTGGTTGAACAGGCTCCCGATCTTGAAGACCGGCAAGGGCACCGTGGTGTACGGGATCCTCCTGCCCGTGACCTCCGAGGCCACGTCGATCATGCCCTGGTAGGTCAGGCGCTCCGGGTCGCAGGGCAGGTGCCAGGTCTGCCCGTAGGCATCGGAGGTGTTGCCGATGAGCGCCATGGCCCGGCTGGCGTCCGGCGTCCAGATGAGGGTCCGTCGGGTGTGGGCGCTGAGCGGAACCATCGGGCGCTTCCCCTGCTTGATCCGGTCAAAGATGACCGCGTTGGTGAGGCTCTTGGTCTTGCCGGGGCCGTAGAACTCCGGGGCGCGGCAGATCGCCGCCTCGATCGTGCCTGCGTGCATCTCCTCGAGCAGCATGGTCGCGATCTGCGCGCGCACCGTGGCCTTTCGGCCAACCGGTTCGAAGACGGTGTCCTCCACCTGACGCGCAGAGGTTCGTGGATACATGTAGGTGTTGTCGAAGAAGACCAGCTTGCAGTCGTGCTTGCGGCAGGCGGCGATGGCGTTCGCCATCATCACCGGGAACTGCTCCTCCCAGAGGCGCGAGTCGATGGGCAGACCCACGGTCAGGTACGCGACCTCGCTGCCCTCGACCGCCGCGTCCGTCGCTGCCGCGTCCATGAGGTTCGCTTGGACGAGCTGGTCGGTCTCGTGGACCTTGCGCGGATTCCTGCTCACCAGGCGGATGTCCTGGGTGAAGTTCCGATGGAGGTCGCGGGTCAGCTCCTCGGCGATCTGGCCGTTGGCTCCAAGCACGGTCTGCATTCGGTCCTCGTCTCGGGTCGGATATCGGGCACCTTGCGCGGCAAGCGCCGCACCTGGTGAGGGCGCTGCGTCGCGGACCCTCTGTCGGCTCTCGACCGCCGGGTGCTCGGACACGGGCTTGCCACCAGACACGCAGGCGGCTCCGGAATCCTCGAGTAGACGTTCGGTGCGCTATGTTTGCAGTGTTCACATGACGATAGGAGGCAGTGTTAGCGATGTCAACTTCGGCGCGGGCCAGCTACCACCACGGCGATCTGCGGGCGGCGTTGCTGACGACGGCGATGGGGATGCTCGAGCGAGGTGAGCCGTTCTCCCTGCGCGCGGTGGCCCGGGATGCAGGCGTCTCCGCCGCGGCCCCGTACCGTCACTTCGCGGACCGCGAGGCGCTGGAGTCGGCCCTCGCGGCCGAGGGGCTACGCGATCTGAAGGCGGACCTGACTCGCGACCGGGAGATGCCGACCACGGTGGCGGAGCTGGCCGAGTTCGGCGTCGCCTACGTCGACTTCGCGCTGCGCCGGCCGGCGTTGTTCCGGTTGATGTTCGGCAACGAGTGCGACACCGAGAACGACGACCGGGTCCGCGCTGCTGCAGAGATCCACGAGCTGCTGGCCGCCGCGATCATCGGCGTATTTCCCGACTCCGACCCGGTCGCGCTCGCTGTTGCCGGCTGGGCCCTGGTCCACGGACTGGCGTTCTTGCACCTGGACCGCAAGCTGACCAGCAGCTCAGCCGACGAGGTTGCTCAGCAGGTGCGCTCGTCGTTCCTCGCCGTCTTCTCCGCGCAAGGGGCGACTCAGAAGTAGTGCTTGCCGCGCCTCTCGCTGGCATCGGTGTCGGCTGGGGCGGGGCGATCGGGCGCTTCCCGCGTGTTGACAGTGCTTACAACCCACGTCTACAGTGAATGTGAGCACTGTACACATCGGAGGAGTTGGCTTGATGCCGTCGGCAACCCGGACAACTGCAGCATCCGCAACCACAGCGGAGACCGTCGAGGTGGATCTGGGCGGCCGCCTGGTCAGGGTGCCGAAGGGTGGCCTGTACGACCGCTACCGCATGGACGCCGATCTCGACGAGATCGCCGAGGATCCCCGTGTCAGCGGCGTCGACTTCTTCCGGCCCCTGCCCAAGGCCAGGGTCGACTCGCCGATCGGTCCGACGCTCACCCCGAACTTCTACTACCGCATGTCCTCGGCCAGGGTGACGATGCTCGCCCGGTCCCGGGCGATCAGGGCCCGTCTGCCACGCGAGCTGGCCCCGCTCGAGATCGCCCCGGGACTCGGGCTGGTCTCGGTGATGCTGTTCCGCTACGACGTGTGCGACATCGACTCCTACAACGAGGCCGCCGTCGGCGTGGCCGTCCGGCCGGCCCGGCACGGCCGCTTCGGCGCGATCGATCTGGCCACGGCGTTGGTGAACGACGACCTGCACTCCTACGTCCTGTCCTTGCCGGTCAACACCGAGATCGCCCAGGTCCGCGGTCACGACGGGTACGGATTCCCGAAATGGGTCACCGAGGTCGACGTGGATATCAACGGCGACCGCGTCACCGGGCGTGTGGCCAACGACGCCGGCGAGACCGACCTCGCCCTCTCGGCATCCAGCCCTCACCAGACCACGCGCCGCAGCGGCGAGATGGTGTCAACCCTGACCTCGTACACCTCGATCAACGGGGCCTGGCACTGCACGCTGAGTCAGACCAATGCCCTCATCGCGGGTGGCGCCAGTTTCCCGCGCGGAGTCGACCTGCGGCTCGGCCAGGGCCGGATGAGCGAGGACCTCCGCTCGCTCGAGCCGATCCGCACCATCCGACTCGACGTCGTCACCGAGGGCCAGCTCGCCCTGCACATGCCGGTCCCGTACTCGGTTCCCGACGCCTCCTGAATCCCACCAGCGGTAAGCCAGCGGAAAGGAAGCCGCCCATGCCCACCGTTCTTCAGGTGCTCTCGGCTGCCCGGGTCTGGACGCTCAAGGACGGCACCGAGCACCCGACCGGGTTCTGGGCCGAGGAGTTCGTCGTCCCGTACAACCTGTTCACCGAGGCCGGTTGGGACGTCACCGTGGCCACACCCGGGGGACGACGTCCGGTCGTCGACGAGCTCAGCCTCGGCCTACGAGGGGGCGTACTGCCCACGACCGCAAAGAAGCTCCGCGACGAGCTCGACCGACTCGCTGACGTGCTCGCGCAGCCGGCGAGCTTGTCCGAGATCGACCCCGACGACTACGACGTCGTCTTCTACTCCGGTGGGCATGCGCCGATGGAGGACCTGGTGGTCGATCAGATCTCGGGTGCGTTACTGACCAAGCGCCTGGCATCCGGCCGACCACTCGCTCTGCTGTGCCACGCCCCCGCAGCAGCTCTGGCGGCCGTGAACTCCGACGGGAGTTGGCCCTTCCGCGGTTACAGGATGACCGGCCTGTCCAACGTCGAGGAACGGCTCAGCCCGTTCGCCTGGAAGGCCAAGTGGCTCCTCGAGGACCGCCTCAAGGAAGCCGGCGCCGACTACACCTCCGGCCTCCCTCTGAGGCCCAAGGTCGTCGTCGACCGCAACCTCTACACCGGCCAGAATCCCGGATCCTCGGGCGCATTGGCGAGACGACTCATGGCCGACGTCGCCGCCGAAACGTCACCGTCGCCGGCCGCCGCAGCAAACCCGAGCATGCCCATCCGTCCCGACGAACCGAAGAGCACAGAACTGGAGACGACGATGTCCGACCTCCCCGCGCCCCTCACCCCCTACCTCGAGCCAGAGGCCAAGGAGCTGTGCGAGCAGACCGACCCGCACCCGCGGATCTACGAGGTCCCGCCGGACCAGGGACGGGCCATCCTGGCCGACCTGCAGAGCGGTGAGGGCGTACCGCGTCCGGAGGTCGACGAGGAGTGGGTCGACGTCGACGCCGGCGAGTGGGGCACCGTCCGTACCCGCATCATCAGACCCAAGGACTCCCAGGGCCCGCTGCCGGTGGTGTTCTTCATCCACGGCGCCGGGTGGGTCTTCGGCGACGACAAGACCCACGACCGGCTCTTCCGTGAGCTCGCCGTCGGCGCCGGTGCCGCCGGAGTGTTCCCCGTCTACGACCGCGCTCCCGAGAAGGGATACCCGACCCAGGTCGAGCAGAACTACGCCGTCGGCCAGTGGGTCCTGGAGCACGGCGCCGAGCACGGCCTGGACACCTCCCGCATCGCTGTTGCCGGCGAATCCGTCGGCGGGTGCATGTCAACGGTCTTCGCACTGATGAACAAGGACCGCGGCGGCATCGACCTCAAGGCACAGGTGCTCCTCTACCCCGTCACCGACGCCGACTTCGACACCCCCTCCTACCTCCAGTTCGCCGAGGGCTACTACCTCACCCGCGACGGCATGAAGTGGTTCTGGGACGCCTACACCACCGACCCCGCCCAGCGGGCGGAGAAGTACGCATCGCCGCTGCAGGCCTCCATCGAGGACCTCCAGGGTCTGCCCACCACGCTCGTCATCACCGACGAGGCCGACGTCCTGCGCGACGAGGGCGAGAAGTACGCCAATAGGCTGCGCGAAGCCGGAGTCGACGTCACCTCCGTCCGGGTCGCCGGCATGGTCCACGACTTCCTGCTCCTGGACAGCCTTCGCGACACCAAGGCCGCCAACGTCGCCCGCCACCTGGCCGTCGACGCCCTCAAGAGAGCCTTGCGCTAAGGAACATCGAACTTCGATGCGTCCGACTCGCCCTGGAACCCGCCGCCACTAGTAACCTGCGACATGCCCCGCGCGCGGCCAGCACAAGGCGTACGCCCGTGGCGCGGCGCCTACCTCGTCACCGCACCGAAGGGACCCTACTGGTGGGACCCTTGTGAACACCGCAGTCGCCAACAGCCAGGAGTCTCTCGTTGCCGAGCGCCTCTGACCGCTCCCTCGAGCTGGTCACCATCTCCCCCGTCCTCCCGGTCGTCGTGGTCGATGCCCTTGATCAGGCCGTATCCACGGCGCGCGCTCTTGCCGCCGGCGGCATCCCGGTGGTGGAACTGACCCTCCGGACGCCGGTCGCGCTCGATGCGATTCGCGCGATCAGTGCCGAGGTCCCGCAGGTCACCATCGGCGCCGGCACCGTGACCTCGCGTGACACCGTCAAGCAGGCCGTGGAGGCCGGGGCACAGTTCCTGGTGTCACCAGGGTGTACCCCGACGCTGCTGGCGGCGATGCGGGAGAGCGGGTTGCCGTTCCTCCCTGGGACGGCGACCGTCTCCGAGGCGATCGCGGTGCTCGAGACCGGCCACCGTGCGATGAAGTTCTTCCCCGCCGAGGCGTCGGGTGGTGCCGCCTACCTGTCGGCCCTGCCGACGGTCATCCCCGATGCCGTCTTCTGCCCGACCGGCGGCGTGAGCGCGGCCAATGCCTCGACCTACCTCGCGCTGCCCAACGTCTCCTGCGTCGGAGGCTCCTGGCTCACACCGAAGGACGCGCTCGCGGCCGGGGACTGGGAGCGGGTCGCCGATCTGGCCGCCGCGGCTGCCGCGCTTCGCTGACGGGCCCGGCTTGTCCCCGGCCCGCGGCTCCGCCTCTGCTGACCATCACGGGCGATTCCCCTGCGGGCCCTTCTTCGCGAGACCCTGTCGAACGTGGACGCAAGCGAGGGACCGCGGCGCGTTGTCCGACGGGCTTTCAGCGCCGACCACGTAGACGCCCTCGCAGAGCCAGCACCCGACCACGTCTCAAGGGTTCAAGCACGGCGATAAGCAGTCCGGGATCAGGGGCCCGCGCACAGAACGCCTCGCTCCGCTCACTGATCTCCGCTCGACTCAGGCACCTTGGTCGCCGTGCACAGAAACAGGCCGAACTCGCGGTCGCCTTTGAGGATGGTCGTGGCGTCGACGAACCTGATGTCGGCGAAGCCGGCGCGAGCCAACTGCTCGGCAAGGCGTTGCCTGTCGAATCCGTGGTGTCCGTCGAAGTCGACCTTGTCGGCGTGGAAGGCTCCGTCGGGGTCCTCGTCAAGGTCCGCGACGGCCAGCCGACCACCCTCGACGAGGAGCTCCGCCACGGACTGCAACAGCCGATCCACGTCGCGCACGTGGTGCAAGGCCATCGAGCTCCACACGACGTCGTAGACCCCGTCGAGCCGGTCGGTCGTCAGGTCTGCCTGGACAGCGCGCAGTCGGTCACCGAGGCCGGCCGCCTCGATCCGCTCGCGCGCGACCTTCACCATCCCGGCGGAGGGATCGGTCACCACCACCGAGGCGACCCGGTGGGCGAGCAGGATGCTCAGCCGGCCGGTGCCGCCGCCGACGTCGACCGCGCTCATCCCGGGGCTGAGGTTCACCGCCCCCTCGATGGCCCGGGCTACCGCAACCTGCCGCTTCTCATGGCCCGGGTCGTCATCCCAGGTCGCGGCCTCGTCGTCGAATCGCTTGTGTTCGTGCACGTGCGTGACCCTAGTCCCGGGACCATCAAGCCGGGCCCCTTTCCCACGCCGGTCGAGCCGAGCCGGTGCCTCCACGCGCGCACTCGCGGCGGATCGACGCAGCCATGGCATGTGAGCACTGCCGCGGCTAGCGTGCCTTCATGGCAGACGTCGTGATTCGTGTCCGGTTCACCAGCGGTGATCACACCGACGTCAGGTATGGGGATCCAGATCTGATCGATGAGGACCAGGTCATCGAACACGTGGTCTCGACGCTGGCATCCGACTCGGGTGTCCTGCGTTGCCGGCATGGTGACCGGTTGCTCGTGTTGTTCGCTCGTGGCGTCGCCTCGATCGAGCTTGCGCCGCGCGGCGCAATCCTCTAACCCGCGCCCGGCCCGTCGCTAGTCTCGCGGTGTGCCCGAGTTCAGCTGGCGACCGGCCAACGAGGCGACGAGCGAGGACGTCGAAGCCGTGTTCGAGGCCGGCGGCGCCCGCAAGTGCCGCTGCCAGGCGCTCAAGGTCGCGGGCTGGATCTGGCGCGACACGACCCAGGAAGAGCGCGACGCCGCGCTCATCGAGCAGGCCGGCTGTGGCACGAGCGGCCCTACATCCGGCCTCGTCGGGTACGTCGACGGCGAGCCGGCCGGCTGGGTCGCGGTCGAGCCGCGGGAGAACTACCCGAGGATCTGGGCCCGGCAGAAGTCGTGGATGCGGAGGGACCCCGACCTCGAGGGCGTCTGGTCGGTCACCTGCTTCGTCGTACGCAAGGGCTTCCGTCGACAGGGGCTGATGTACGAGCTCGCCGCCGCCACCGTGGAGTACGGCAGGCGGGTCGGCGCTCGGGTCCTCGAGGGATACCCGACCGAGCCGTCGCCGGGCAAGACCGTGATCTGGGATGAGGCGTCGGTCGGGCTGCTCCAGGTCTTCCTCGACGCAGGCTACGAGGTCGAGGCATCGCCCACGCTGCGCCGGAGGGTGGTGCGACACCGACTCAGCGCGTCGACCTGACGGCCGACTACGCACGCCAGGACACATTGGCCAAGGACCTGCGCACGCCAGTGCATGGATGGGCAGCCAAGGACGGCGCCGACGGCGAGCTGCCGGTCGATGGTCGCTTCGCCGGTCGGATGGACCTCTCCCAGGTGGACCTGCCCACGGACGCCACCTACTACCTGTGCGGGCCGCTTCCCTTCATGCAGGCTGTGCGTGAGTCGCTGCTCGATCGCGGAGTCGCGCCCAGCGACGTGCAGTATGTGGAGCGATGGCGACGGGTACCCGCAACAGATGGGTACCAACACCGGATCAGTGCGGGGGCTGGGGATCGGTATCGCGGCCGGAACCACCACGGCGGCCGTTGCGCTGCTCGCCCGCAAGGTGGCGGCGGCCGCGAAGGTCGGCAAAGGCCATCCGCTCAAGCATCGCGCACTCGACCTGGCAGCCGGCGTGATGCAGCCGAAGTACCCGCTGCAGGCGATGAGCACCTACCTCAATGGCCTCCACATGTACGCCGACGAGCTGGGCCGCCAGGTCGAGGCGAGCCACTTCTGCGTCCACCTGCGGCACGACCTGCACCAGTGCGTCATCTTCGACCGGAACGCGCCGGACGCTCGCCTGATCGGGATCGAGTACATCATCAGCAACGAGCGCTTCCGCAGTCTGCCCGAGGAGGAGAAGCGGCTGTGGCACAGCCACCACTACGAGGTGGCGTCAGGCGTCCTCACCGCGCCGGGTATTCCCGACCTCGCTGAGCACGCCTACTTCGAGGACTTGATCACGACCTACGGCAAGACGTTCCACACCTGGCAGTACGACCGCGACGACTTCCCGTACGGCATCCCTCAGTTGATGATGGGCCTGACCGGGGACGGCCAGGCCGACGAGAGCCTGATCCACGAGCGCGACCGTCGGCTCGGCGTCTCCACGCCGCACAAGCGCCGCAACCGGGCAGACATCCCGGTGCCGGAGGTCATCGAGGGCGCCAATCCCTGGGAGAGCGGGCGTACGGTGCAGACCGAGTTGCGCGAGCTGGAGTTCAAGCGCTGACGCGCCTTCCACCGATGGCGACTCAGCTGCTGCCGACGGCGAAGACGTGGATCTCGCCGCCGGTCGCGTCGCCAGGCAGGGAGACGGTGATCGCCTGCTTGTCTGGGTCGAGCGGCACCCGCACGGAGTAGAGGTAGGTGGCGGTGTTCTGCCGCCCGCCGCAGTTGGGGCAGTTGCGGTACGGCGTACGCACCGCGATCGGGTTGACCGCCTGTTGCTGGCCACCGCTCAGCGTCCAGTTGTCGACGCTGATCGGCACGTTGTCGGTGGACCCGTCGGCGTACGTCACGACCACGGTTCCCGTCGGCCTGGTTCCTGTCGCGGACGCGAGCAGGCCGTACGCCGACGCGCCGTCAGGCACTGCGAGCGTCTGGCCGGCGGCGATGACGTTGTCGGGCTCACCGCGCGCGGTGTCGGGCACGTGGTAGGTGAGTCCGTCGGCGCTCAGGTCGCCGCCCGGCGTGAAGCCTGCGGCGGCGAGCGCCTGCGCCGAGTAGCTGTCGCCGTAGCCGTCGAAGTCGCCGGGCGCGAGGTTGCTGTCGTCAGTGATCGCGATGCTGTCGAAGTACGCCGCGACGTCGCTGTCGGCGACGGCCAGCGAGCCGACCGCGCTCACCGTGTGGGAGGTCCCTCGGGCGACGTACGACGTCCGCGCCCGCAGCACGTAGCTGTCCGGCTGTGCGTCGCCGGGCGGCGTCACATGGAAGGTCGAGGTCAGGCTCGCGCCGGGGGCGAGAGCCGAGCTCCCACCGGCGTCGGCGGGCTCGATCGACCAGCCGCTCGGGCCGGTGAGCGTGGTGGCGACACCGCTGAGCCGCTGTTCCGTCGTGTTCGTGACCGTGGCGCTCACGTCGACGGTGCCTCCCGGGGTGGCGACCGGCGGGACGTCGAGGGCGAGGTCGGCCTCGTCCTCGGCGTGCGCGCCGCCGACGGCGCTGGTGGCGACTGCGCGGACGGTCGTGGCGGTGCGGGTGGACACGCGTCCGGTGGAGACGCGCACGACGCCGTCGTCGTAGGTCCACCCGGGGGCGTCATCCAGTGTCGCCACGTGGGGCAGCTTCCGGTTCCCCAGGAAGACCTGCGCCGGCTCGGTGTCGGTGTGCAGCGCGACGGTGTAGGAGCGCGCCGTCGGTGCGCCGGCGTACGTGCCCCGGCGGGCGCCGATGGTCACGTCGACCTGGCCGCGGCCGCGCTGCGGCGCGGTCACCGAGACCGTCGTGGACGCATGGGCTCCGGAGCGGTACTCCTGGCCGTCGCCGGCGTCCTCGTAGAGCGAGAACGACGACCGTCCCTGCGGGTAGACGTCGAGCGCGAGCGAGGTGCCGGGATCCGAGGCGTCGTTATCGACGTACTTCGCCCGGGTCGGCAGGATCCCGCCGCCCTGGACGAAGACCGGCATCTCGTCCCACGAGGTGGTGATCGAGTACGACGCGCCTCCGGCGTAGGTGCGGCCGGTGAAGTAGTCGGTCCACGTGCCGGGCGGGAGCCAGACGTCGGTGGTCGCGGTCCGGCCGGGCGTGGAGACGGGCGCGACGAGGACGTCGTCGCCGTAGAGGTACTCCGAGTTGTGCTCGTAGGCCGCGTCCTCCTCTGGGTAGTCGAGGTAGAGCGGTCGGGTCATCGGCACGCCGGTCCGGGTCGCCTCCTCGGCGAGCGTGTAGGAGTAGGGCACCAGCGCCTCGCGGAGCCGCAGGAACTTGGTCGCCGCCTCCCCCGCGGCGTCGGAGTAGTCCCACGGCAGCCGGTCGCCATGGTCGGAGTGGAGGCGCATGACCGGCTGGAAGGCGCCGAGCTGGACCCAGCGGACGTAGAGATCGGCGGAAAGGTGCTTGCCGAGGAAGCTGCCGATGTCGTGGGTGACGTAGGGCAGACCGAGCGACGCCCCCTCGGCAGCCGTGAACTCCGACTCGAACTTCAGCATGTCCCAGGTCGCGTTCGTGTCGCCGGTGAACGCGACCGTCGTACGCCGCTCGCCCCACTGGCCGCCCATCCGGGCGAAGGAGAAGCCGCGCTCACCCTTCGCCTCGCGGCGCTGGTCGTAGAGGTTGTTGATCCAGGCGTCCGGTGAGAGCCCGGGCGTGCTGACGCCGCTCTCCCCCTGGCCGAAGTAGTCGAGCCACCAGAAGTCGACGCCGTCGTCCTCGAAGGGCTTGTGGAGTGAGAAGTACGACGCGACCTGCTTCGGGTCGGACCAGTCCCAGGTGTACTCGGTGCTCGACGGCTCCCACCAGTGGCCGGAGCCGTTGTTGATCAGGGAGCCGCCGGCGGCCTCCTCTGCGTCGGCGAAGCGTGGGTCGTCGTCCTGGATGCCGGCGTGGATGTTGGTGGTGACCTTCAGGTTCTGGGAGTGCGCCCAGGTGAGGAAGGCCTTGGGGTCGGGGAAGAGCTTGCTGTTCCAGTTCCAGCCGTTCCACGTGTTGGGCGACTTGAAGTCGGTGTCGACGGCGAGCACGTCGAGGGGCACCTTGTGCTCCCGGAAGGCTGGCAGCAGGGTCTGCTCGTAGTCCTGGGTGGTGTAGGGCCAGTAGCGGGAGAACCAGACTCCGAAGGCCCACCGGGGCAGCAGGTCGGCCGGGCCGGTGAGGTGGTTGAGCTCGGAGAGCGCCGACTTGTAGTCGTGGCCGTAGCCGAAGAAGTAGCCGTCCTGGTAGCCGCCGGCATGCTGCGTGCGGGCGACCGGGGTGTCGGTGCCGCCGGTCCACGTCGGCGTCGTGGTGTCGTCGAGCAGGTACCAGCCGTCGCGGGAGAGCAGGCCCGGGTTGAGCGGGACGGCGCCGGTCTTGCCGCCGAGGTCGCGGTACCAGCCGCCGAGCTGGTGGTGCGCCACCGGTGCCGGGTCGGCCGGGAGGGCGGCGTCGGGCGCTGTGACGGTCATCGCGTCGACGTTGACGTTGCAGCTGTCTCCCGTGCCGCAGGAGAGCACGACGTGGTGGTCGCCGGCGGCGAGGTGGAGCGGGACGTCGACCGTGCCCCAGTCGTCCCAGCTGGCCGTCATCGGCAGGCTCACGGTCTGCGGCGTACCGTCGTCGACGGCCAGCGAGAGCGTCTTCGTGCCCCCGCCGATCGCGCCGTAGGAGTTGGCGTACCGGATCCGGACGACCACGTCGCCCTCCTGCGAGCCGATGAGCGACCAGTCGACCGCCGCGCCCGCGCGGCTGAGCGCCACGAAGGAGCTGCCCTGGTAGCCGGTGTGGTCGGTGGCCGTTCCGGCACCGCCGGTCAGCGTGCCGGCCTCGGCCTGGCACCACTGGCCCGCGACGCACGGCGCGTTGGTCCACACCGGGTGCGCGGTCACCGGCTGCCCGGCCACCCGCAGGTCGACGGAGGTGTTGGCGTCGGTGAACGGCCCGGACCCCTCCAGATAGCGCAGGGTCAGCGCCGAGGTCCGGATGACGCGGTAGCCGTCCTCGACCGAGGTGGTGTACGCCGGGGTCGGGAACGACCGGTCCTGCACGTTGAAGGTGCCGGCGTCGGTGAAGGCGTCGTCGCCGGCGTACTCCATCCGGATGAGCGTCGGGGTCAGCACCTCGAAGCGGGCATGCCCGTCGGTGACGGTGCCGCTGCGTTCGGGACCGGACGTCGTCCCGACAGGGTCGGCGCTCGCGGCGTGGGTAGCGGCCAGCGTCAGCGCGAGTCCGCAGGCGAGCGAGGCCAGCGGCGCGAGCGTACGGCGGATGTTCACGGGGTGACCTCCAGGCCCGAGAAGTCGGCACGGGTGGTGCCGGTGGCGGCGTGCGCCGAGGCGACGAGTCCGACGTCCTGGGTGGCGGCGGCACCCTTGGCGGTGACGGTGCGGATGAGGTTCCAAGTCGTGCCGTCGGAGGACCAGTAGCCGGTGTAGGACGTGCCGGATCTGATCAGCCGCAGCCAGCACGGGTAGACGGTCTTCCCGACGGCGGTGGCGCCGTCGAGGTAGCCGTTGCCGTCGCCGTCCCAGTTCATGACGATGTTGTTGCCGGGTGTCACGGCGACCATCACGTAACCCGCGGAGCTGCCGGGTGCGGCGAGGTCGTTGCGCATCACGAGCCCGGCCTTCGCCTTCGCATCGGCCGCCTGCTGGTAGGTGACCTTCGTGGTGGCGGTCGAGGTCTCGTCGACGGACTGCGGGAGATAGACGGTGCCGTACTGGTCGACGCTGTTCCACATGTCGGCCCCACCGGCGACGATCGCGACCTGGTCGTCGTGCTGGTAGAAGCTCGCGTCGGTCGAGGCGAAGGTGGCGTACGGCGGCTGGACGGGCCCGTAGCTCGACAGCGGCGGCGGCAGCGCCGTCTGCGCCACGGTCTCGGCGATGGTGTGGCTGCCGCCGGAGTCGTACGTCGCGGTGGCGGTCAGGGAGTAGTCCCCGGGCGTCACGTCGGCCGGTGCGGTGATCTGCCAGGTCGCAGTGACCGACCGTCCGGACGGCAGCGGTCCGGAGACCTCGGTCGGCCCCTGCGCGGTGACCTGCCATCCGTCGGGCGCGTCCAGGGAGAAGGCGATCTCGCTGGGTGGCGGCGTTGCGCCGGTGCTGGTCAGCGTGGCGGTGACGGTGGTCGACTCCCCCGGCTCCACGTCGTCGCCGGGTGCGACGGTGAGCCGTGCGGACGCGATCGGGCCGTAGACCTTCGCCGCGACGTCGCGGGTCACACCGTCCGGGACGCTGAGCAGGACGCCGCCGCTCCCGTCGTCGCTCACCTGATCGGTGCGGACGACGTCGCCGGTGTGGGTGTCGTACCACTCGATGCGGTAGCGGCCGGGCTGCATCCCGCCGAGGCGGACGACGTTGCCGTCGGCGGCCGCCCTGTCGGCGTACTCGCTGCTGGGCGTGCGCACCATCCACAACAACGCCCGCGGCGCGTCGGTGGAGCCGACGCTCCCGTCGACAGCGGCCGATTGGACCATCCCGCGGTAGGTCAGCCCGCCGGGGCCGGAGACCTGGGTGAGGTCGGGCGCGTGCCAGTCGTAGGCGCCGAGGTCGACACCGTCGAGGTAACGGGAGATGCCACGGTAGACGCCGTCGAAGAGGTCGAGCGGCGAGAGGTGGGCGTAGTACCACCAGTACTGCGCGCCCGCCTTGTGCCCCATGAGCGACGCCCACATGCCCTCGTGGGCGCGGGTGCCGGTCGGGTCGGTGTCGGCGGGCAGCCGGAAGTACCACTTCTCGCCGAACTCGCTCAGCAGACTGGGCTTGGCAGGCGTCGGTGAGAAGCTCGACCAGGAGAGGAAGTCGGACTGCTGGGGGCAGTACGGGTAGTAGTACGGGCTGGACGGGTCGGTCATCCCGTCGCCGCACAGATAGGTGTGGGTCTCGGTCTCCTCGAGCCCGTTCCAGGTGTTGAAGACCAGGTGCTGGTCGGCGTCGATGGTGCGCAGGTAGTCGATGGCGTCGCTGTAGGGCGCAGCCGAGAGGTCGGCGTCCGCCTCGTTGAACAGCTCCCACGCCGTGACGTCGGTGCTGTAGCCCCAGCGCGCGACCTGGTAGCGCAGCCGCCGCTCCATCAGGCCGAGGTCGGCGTTGGCCGGGCGGGCGTACGAGCTCCAGGCGGAGTGGTCGGTCTGACCGTCCCAGCCGACCAGTGTCACCTTCACACCCAGGCGGTGTGCCTGGTCGAGGATCTGGTCGACGAGCCAGGCGTTGGCGGCGTTGTAGCGTCCGATCGAGAACCCGGGTACGCCGTCGGGGTAGCCGACCCACGACGCGCCTTCGGGCAGCTCGAGCGGCAGGAGCCAGGAGTCGAGGATGACTCGGACGGAGTCGCCGCCGGCGGCCGCGAGCCTCGCCAGTCCGTCGTGGTAGAGCCGATAGACGTCGTACTCCGTCTCGGGTGTCTGTCCGACGGCGGGCTGGTCGGTGGTCTGGCCGTCGCCGAAGATCCCGCGGTAGCGGGCGTCGAGGTCGGCGCCGTGGTTGGCCTGCTTGGACAGCTCGGGGACGTCGAAGTTCATCCCGACGGGGAAGAAGGTCTTCCCACCGCGGCTGAAGGAGAGGTACGCCGGATTGTCGACGTCGACCCGGACGTAGCCGTCGGCGCCGGCGGCCGCGCGGGTGGCGACGAAGCTCCCGGTGGAGGAGGTTGCGGTGCCGCTGGGGGTGACGGCGCGGACGGCGTACTCGTAGTGCCCGGGCGCTGGTGGTGTGTACCGGATCTGCCAGACCGGCTCGCCCTTCGGGAGAACCTGCTGGCCGACGACGCGGTAGTCCTGGAACCAGAAGCCCGGCACGTCGCGCGTCGACCCGTCCGGGGCCGTGACCAGCGCCGAGACGGCGATCTGGTCCGGGTCGTCGGGGTTGTCGAACTCGGCGTGCACGTCGGCGTCGAGCCGGACATCCTCGAGCGCGCGCACCGAGTGGGCGCTGATCGTGATGGCTCCGATGGTCGGGGCATCGTCAGTGGCGGCGCGGGCCGGGGTCGGAAGGCCGACCCCGAGTCCCGCCGCCAGCAGCGAGGTAGCCACGACCAGCGCGGCCCGGGACCGTCCGCGCATGGTGCTCACTGCGCGCTGTCCGAACCCGCTGCGGCCGCGACCGCCTTGCCGAAGCCGGCGAAGTCGGTGAAGTCATCGGCGGGGACGGACTTGTCCATCGACCCCATGTCGACGAAGAGCTTCTCGAGGTTCTCGTACCAGCCGGCGGCATCGCCGTTCTCGTAGGCCTGCTTCAGCTGGTCGCTGGTCAGCCAGGTCGTGGTCGTGACCTGGGCCTGCAGGTTCTTCGGGTCGACCTTGGTGTAGTCGGCGGTGATGGTGACGGCCTTGTCCAGGTTCTTCGCCCGGAAGTCGTTGGACGCCGCGAATCCCTGGAGGAAGCTCTGCAGCTCGTCGGGGTGGTTCTCGACGAAGTCCTTGGAGGCGACCCAGGACTGGGGGAAGCTGTACTCGTCGGAGAAGTCCTTGTCGCTGACGAGGAAGTTCGCGTCCGGGACCCGGGTGCGGATCTCCTCCGAGAGCGGTGCCCAGATGGCGGCCACGTCGATCTTCCCGCCGACGAAGGCGGGTACGACGGCGTCCGCGTCGAGCGGGACGGCGTCGATGTCGCTCATCGTCAGGCCCGACTTCTGGAGGGCGAGCCGGAGGATCATCTCGCCGGAGGTGCCCTCGGGGTAGCCCACCTTCGCGCCCTTGAGCTGGCCCAGGTCGCTGATGTCGGACTGCCCGATCAGGTAGTCGCCGATGTTGAGACTGTCGGCGGTGACCACGACCGCCCGGCCGGTCGCGGCCATCCAGGTCGCGCCGGGGCCGATGTAGGCGATGTCGATGTCACCGCTGGCCATGGCCTGGATCTCGGTCGGGCCGTCGGCGAACTGCTTGGCGTCGACGGTGATCCCGGCGTCCTTCCAGTAGCCCTGCTTCTCGCCGATGGCGATGAGTCCGGCGCCGTGCACGTCCGGCATGTAGGCGACATGGATCGTGGAGCCGCTGTCGCTCGCGCCGGCGTTGCTCGAGGAGCCGCAGGCGGCGAGTGCGGCGCCGAGGGCGACGGCCGCGGCCGTGGCGACGATCCCTCGCAGGCGTCGGTGGTGGGGACGGGGGCGGGTGGTGAGCGTGGGGGTCACGGTCCTGGCTCCTTTGCCGTGGGTGCTGCCGTGGGTGTGCCGTGGGGTTGCCGGTGCTAACGGGGACGCGGTAGGTCGCGTCCGTGGAAGACGCGCTCCCAGACGTGGGCGCGCAGTGCGAGGAAGTCCTCGGAGAGGCGGGTCTGCTCGGTCCGCGGATGCGGGAGGTCGACATCGATCACCTCGCTGACGCGTCCGGGACGCGGCGACATGACGACGACGCGGTCGGCGAGGTAGACGGCCTCCTCCACGTCGTGGGTGACGAAGACGATCGTCTTGGGCTCCGCGCTCCAGGCGCGGAGCAGCTGGTCCTGCAGCTCGACGCGGGTGACCGCATCGAGCGCGCCGAAGGGCTCGTCCATGAGGAGGATCGAGGGGTTGACGGCGTAGGCGCGAGCGATCGCGACCCGTTGGCGCATGCCGCCGGAGAGCTCCTTGGGGAGAGCGTCGGCGAAGCCCGCGAGGTCGACGAGCTCGAGGTAGCGCCGTGCGGTGGCGGCGGCCTCGCGACGGCGTACGCCCTGGAGGCGGAGGCCGAACTCGACGTTGCCGGCGACCGTGAGCCACGGGAAGAGGGCGTACTGCTGGAAGATCACTCCTCGGTCCGGACCCGGACCCGTGACCGGACGGCCCGAGACGGTCACCTCGCCCTCCGTCGGGCGCTCGAGCCCGGCGACGATGTTGAGGAGGGTCGACTTCCCGCAGCCGCTGGTGCCGACGAGGGTGACGATCTCGCCCTCGCGGACGTCGAGGTCGACGCCGGTGAGTGCCTGGACCGGGCCGCTGCTGGCCGGGAAGACCTTCGAGACCCGCCTGATCGCGATGCCGCTCCCCTGGAGCGTGGACGTCGTCATGTCAGCTCTCCGACTTGTCCTGCCAGCGGGTCAGCCGGCGGTCGAGGTAGAGGACGACGCGATCCATCAGCATCCCGAGGATGCCGATCACGATGACGCCGACGATGACCGTGGGGACCTCGAAGTAGGTCCCCGCCGTCTTCATCATGTGGCCCAGGCCGGTGTCCGCGGCGATCAGCTCGGCCGCGACGAGGGTCGCCCAGGCGTTGCCGAGCGCAACTCTCATCCCGACGAAGAGGTACGGCAACGACGCCGGCACCACGACCTTCACGAAGAGGTGGCGGTCCTTCGCGCCGAGGACCCGGGCGGCGTTGAGGAGCACCCGGTCGACGTTGCGGACGCCCTGGACGACGGCGATGACGCAGGAGAGATAGGCGGCGAGGAAGATCAGCGAGATCTTGGCCGACTCCCCTACGCCCAGGAAGATGATGACGAGCGGGATGAGCGCCAGCGGCGGGATGGTGCGGAAGAACTGCACCCAGGGCTCGAGCGCGCTGTTGGCCCAGCGGTACCAGCCCATCAGGAATCCCGTCGGCACGGCGACAGCGACACCGAGCAGGAAGCCGATCAGGACCCGCCGCAGGCTCGCCCATGTCTGTGTCAGGAGGTCGCCGTCGCGCAGGCCGTCCCAGCCTGCCCTCGCCACCGCACCGGGAGTCGGCAGGAGCTCGTTGGTCCCCGCGACGGCCGCGATCCACCAGATCCCGATCCCGACGACGACCGACGCGAGGTAGTAGACCCCCGCTGGGACCTGGCGCCGGCGCGGCTCCTGCAGCAGAGCCTCGGCCAGAGGCGCATCGGGCGGATCGGCCGGCGTCGGGGTCGCCAACGCCGCAACCTCCTCGGGCGGGCTACCGGTCTTGGTACGCATGTCGCGTTCCTCCTCGGACGTCCCGGTGCTCTCAGTGAGCGATCCGGGTACGACGCAGGTCATGGGAGCCGTCCGGCCGCGCGAACTCGAAGTAGAGCCACGTCTCGCCGTCCTGCGGGACCGCGTCGAAGTAGCGCAGCGAACCCGTCGCGTACGGCGAGGTGATCCACGGGCGGTCCGGGGTGAGCGAGTGCCACTGTCGCAGGTCGTGCGAGATCGCCAGGCCGGTGCGCTCCTCGTAGTTCTCGGTCACGTCGCCCGAGCCGTCGTACATGCTCAGGTAGGCGCCTCCGAGCGGCAGCACGGTGTTGAGGCGCGCCTGGTAGCGGTCCCAGCCGGAGCCGACGTCGAAGACCGGGCCCTGCCAGGCGAACGTGCGTCCGTCGAGGCTCGTCGCCAGGCCGGTCGGGTGGGTGGTGACGCCGGTGTTGTAGATGTCGGCATTGGCGTGGCCGCGCTGGAGGTCCTCGTCGCTGAGCCCCCCGCTGGCGTAGCTGGCGAACAGGTAGACCGCCGGTCCGATGCGGAGTGTGTAGGGGTCCTTGACGCCCTCGGTGCCGGTCGACTCGGCCGTCAGCGCCGGCGCGGTCTTGCGTACGTCGAGCTCCTCGGGCCTCTCCGCCTCGATGACGTCGATGCGCCAGCGGTTGTCCGCCGGATCGACGTACGAGAGGTAGAGCAGGTAGCCGCCGTCGGGCGCGGGCAGGAGGCTGAACCGCTCCATCGAGGTGGTCTCGAGCTCCTGCTTCTCCACCGACCAGACGTCCTGGAAGTGGAGGCCGTCGGTGCTCTTCGCCACCGCGCAGCGCCAGCCGCGGTCGGCGTCCTCGCCGCGGGGGCGCCGCCGCCGGTAGGTCAGCCAGTAGACGCCTTGCGCCTCGTCGTGGAGGACGCTCGGGCAGCCGACCCAGTAGCCGTTGCCGGGCTTCTCGGGCTCGAGCACGATCTCGGCCTGGTCGGGGTCGAAGGACGGCAGTCTGCCGAAGACGCGATGGGCGGTCGGGCCGGTGGGGGCGAGGGTCACGGTCATCTCCTGAGAGCTGGGGCGAGGGATCGGCGGGCGGCGGTGGCGGCTCCCGCGTGAGGTGAGTAGAAGAACTGGTCGAGCGCGACGCTGGCGCCGCCGATGGCGCCGACATCGGCACCGAACGACGTAGGCTCGATCCGAATGGCGGACCGCAGCGTCGGGAACGACCGCTCCACCACGGCGGAGCGGAGCCGCTCCATGAACGTGTCACCGCCGAGGTACGGGAACCCGCCGGTCACGATGACCTCGGGGTTGAGCAGGTTCACGATGCTCACGAGCCCGTCGGCGAGGTTGACGGCCACCTCGTCGTAGATCGCGAGTGCGGCACGATCGCCGTCGTCCGCGGCGTCGATCAGCGCCTGAGTCGCCCCCTGCCCGGCGGCGAGGCGGTCCCCGAGCCCGCCGCCGGGGGCGCGAGAGGCCACCAGAGCGGCTATCGCCGGCTCAGAGGCGACCGCCTCGAGACAGCCGCGGTTGCCGCACCGACACACCGGACCGCCGGGCACGACCGGTAGGTGGCCGAACTCGGTGACGCCGTGGGTGCCCCCGCGGTACGGCCGCCCGTCGACGATCAGGCCGGCGCCGACACCGGTCCAGACGTAGAGGAAGGCCAGGCTCTCCGCGCCCTTGAACGCGCCGAACCTGGCCTCGGCAAGGGCCATCGCGCGCACGTTGTGGTCGACCGCGACCGGCAGGTCCAGCTCAGTGGCCAGTCGCTCGGTCAGCGTGTCGTCGGCCCAGCCTGCGGCGATGGGGTTGGTGTCAGTGTGCTGCGTCGCGTCGTAGAGCCGAGGAGCTCCGATGCCGACCCCCAGCAGCTTGCCAGCGTCGTCACCGAGGCCGTCGATCAACCCACGGAGGGCGTCCATGACGGCCTGTACGCCGGGCGCCGGGTCCGTCGAGGCTGCGAAGGTGACCTGGCGGCGCTCGACGATCCGGGCGAGCAGATCGCACACGACGAGGTTCGCAACCCCGACTCCCACCTGCACACCGAGCACGAGACGGCTCCGCGGCACGATCGCCAGCCGGGTCGCCGGACGCCCGACCCGCGGCTCTCCATCAGCCCCGTCGACGACCAAGCCGTCCGCCACCAGGCCGTCGGTGATGAGCTCAGTCGCGATGTTGGTGACCGCGCTGTGGCTCAGCCGGAGCGCCTTGGCGAGTGCCACGCGGGTGCTCCCACCCTCGTCCCGCAGGCGCCGCAGCATCGCTGAGCGGTTCAGCGGACGCAGGTCCTGGACGCGGAGGAGAGATTTGTTCTCCATGTTGGAAAACATATGGATGTGACACGCATCACGTCAAGGCCCGATCCAAGACCACCGTCGCGCCGCCTGGGCTCAGGGGCTCGGGGCAGCCCGCCCCCGAGGAAGTCGTCGCCTGCGCACGTCGCCGAGGCGGTCCACCGGCCGTGCTGAGAAGACAGTCACCGGCAGGCGACGCCGCGTCGAGATCGAACGCGGCGTCGCCGTGCGTCTCAGTCGCGCCGGTGCGCGCCGGGCGTGGGTCCGTCAGTGGTCGGGGTGGCCCCGTCCGGCGGCCGGGTGCCCCTGCCCGCGCCGGTTGCGTACGTCCGCCCCTCGGTCCCCGCTTCGCCCTGGGACAGGTTCGCGCCCGGCTGGTAGTCGTCGGCCTCGTCGTCGACCGCGGGGTCGAGCCGATCGGCCTCGCGAAGCCGGTCCTCGTGGGTGGCCTCCTCCTGGTCGAGGGCACGCCGCGAGCGCGCCGCCTCCTCCTCGGCGCGGTCCCCCTCGGCGCGTGCGAGCTTCGCGTTCGCCTCTGACTCGGCGGTGCCATGGCGCGCCGCGCTCAGGTCGGGGCGCTGCTCGAGCGCGGCCGAGCGCAACTCGGCGGCCTGCGCGGCGCGCTGCTCCCGACGGCGCTTGCGCGCCGCGACGACGCCGGCGATGAGCGCGGCGATAACGATGATCGCGACGATGATCGCGACGATGATCCAGCCGATGGTGGACATAACGGGCTCCTTCCGTCGGCGTGCAGGTACCCGACCACCCCCCGCTACCATCCTCACCGCGGGATACGGGGCGTTGCGCGGGCGACACTGGACGGTGGTGCGGTGTCGCAGCCGGGCCTCGCGGACCCGTGCAGGAGCGGACCAGGCGCGTCGAAGGCCGGTACGAGCCGTACTCGGCCGGACACAGCAAGAAGGGCCCCGACTCTGCATCGCTGCAGGTCAGGGCCCAACTCGTGTGGTACCCCCGACCGGATTCGAACCGGCGCTACCGCCGTGAGAGGGCGGCGTGCTAGGCCGCTACACAACGGGGGCTCGCACGTGCTTTCGTCGGCCTGGCGGCCTCGGTCAGCGGGTTGAAACCCTACTGGATCCGCGGGTTCCGACCCAAATCGGTGGGCGCTCCCACCGACTCGCTGGGGTACTAGGACTCGAACCTAGAACAACTGAACCAGAATCAGCCGTGTTGCCAATTACACCATACCCCATCGACTTTGGAGGCTTCGCTCCGCGTCGCGCGGCCGGGCCAACGGCCCGGACCGAGTGAGAACATTACAGGCGGCCGACACCTTCCACGAAATCGGCTCGCCCGGCCGGAGCGGCAGTGCGCGTGGCCAGTCCGCGCCGCCGCGCGACGAGGGTCGCGAGGCCCAGGTAGACCAGCGACTGGGTGAGCGTGACGGGCACGTTCCACCAGCTTCCTGAGGTCACGTTGAGGGTGCTGGAGATGTCGCCGTACGCCAGCGCGACGCCGAAGGCGAGGAAGTTGTTGAGCACGTGCATTGCGATACCGGCCTCGAGGCCGCCGGTGACGATGACGAGTACGCCGGCAACCAGGCCGAAGGCGAACCGGTCGAAGAAGATCGGCACGTCCTGGCCGCCGTGGGCGAGAGCGAACAGGAAGGCCGGGAGTACGACAGCGGCGACCCGCGAGCGGAGCAGGCCGCCGAACGCCTGGGTGAGGTAGCCGCGGAAGGCGTACTCCTCCCCCGCCGCCTGCAGCGGCGTCAGGAAGAGGATCACGAGCAGGAAGTCGCGGGTCTCGGAGGTGAAGTGGTTCGCGGAGCCGCTCATGTCGGCGGTGTCGCCCTGCGCGGGCAGCAGATTGGCGACGAGGACGGTCACGACCAGCGTGACCGCGGCGAGACCGAAGCAGGTGAGCAGCCAGCGCCACCGGATCCGCGGCCGGACCGAGGCCAGCCACCGCGGACGCAGGCCGTGGACGAGCCAGCTGACCAGCATCGCGATGGGGATCGCGGCGGCGAGCCCTGCGTTGATGTAGGCCAGCGTGGCCGGTGTGACGTGGCTGGTGTCGGAGAGCTGGTCGACCGCGTCGGAGAGCGGGGTGCCGTGGACGGCGTACCCGATGAGGAAGACCGCGAGCAGGACCGTCGGCGCCACCACCAGGGTCAGCACCACGAGCGAGACGACGCCGAGCGCGGTCCAGCCCCAGCCGCTTCGCCCCCCGCGCTGCAACTGGTGGTACTCCAGGCCGCCCCCCGGCTCGACCGTGACAGGCACTACGACAACGCCGCCTGCAGGCGCCCGAGGCTGCGTTCGCGGCCGAGGAGCTCCATCGACTCGAAGAGCGGCGGGCTCACCCGCTTGCCCGTCACGGCAACCCGGACCGGTCCGTATGCGACCCGCGGCTTGAGCCCGAGCTGACCCTCCTCCTGGCCGGTCAGCCGCTCGCCGAGAGCCTCCTGGATCGCGCCGGCCGACCACTGCGGAAGGTCCGCGACGGCGTCGTACGCCGCCCTGACGATCTCCCGGCCGGCGTCGTCGAGCAGCTTCGCGGCGTCCGCCTCGTCGACCTCGAACTCCTCCTCGGAGCAGAACAGGAAGCGGAGCATGTCCGGCGCCTCGGCGAGCTTGTTGATCCGCTCCGCGATGAGCGGCATCGCCGCCTCCAGCAGCTGCGCGTCGGCGTCGCTCACCGGGCTGCTGATCACGCTCGCGTGCTTGAGGAACGGCTTGACCCGGTGGGTGAGCTCCTCGATCGAGAGGCGCCGCATGTGCTGGGTGTTGATCGCCTCGGCCTTCTTGAGGTCGAAGCGCGCAGGGTTCGGGTTGACGTCCTTGATGTCGAACGCCGCGACCATCTCCTCCATCGTGAAGACGTCCCGGTCGGCGGAGATCGACCAGCCGAGCAGCGCGAGGTAGTTGAGCAGCCCCTCCGGCAGGAAGCCCTGCTCGACGTAGAGGCTCGCGTGGGCCTCCGGGTCACGCTTGGAGAGCTTCTTGTTGCCCTCGCCCATGACGTAGGGCAGGTGGCCGTACGCCGGGGTCTCCTTCGCGAGCCCGACCTCCTTCAGCGCCTCGAAGAGGGCCAGCTGCCGCGGGGTCGAGGAGAGCAGGTCCTCGCCGCGCAGGACGTGGGTGATCTCCATGAGCGCGTCGTCGACCGGGTTGACCAGGGTGTAGAGCGGGTCGCCGTTGGCCCGCGCGAGCGCGTAGTCGGGGACGTACTGCGTCTCGAACGCGATGTCACCGCGGACCAGGTCGTTCCAGGTGATCTCGCCGTCGGGCATCCGGAACCGCGGCACC
Source organism: Nocardioides asiaticus (assembly GCF_040049175.1). NCBI lineage: Bacteria > Bacillati > Actinomycetota > Actinomycetes > Propionibacteriales > Nocardioidaceae > Nocardioides > Nocardioides asiaticus. The sequence goes on from NZ_JBDZDM010000001.1 coordinate 587,553, forward strand.
GGCCGGCGCCCCTCGGCCTCGAACGCCTTGACCTGCTCCTCGGTGAGCGAGCGGCAGAAGCCGTCGTACCCCATGATCTTGGAGCCGCTCGCCTTCCGGCGCGCCTCGACCTCGTCGTTGGTGCAGTAGCAGTCGTAGACGTACGACGTCCCGCGCAGCTTCGCGAGCGCGTCGGCGTAGATGTCGCCGCGCTGGCTCTGGAGGTACGGGCCGTGCGGGCCGCCGATCTCTGGCCCCTCGTCCCAGTCCAGGCCGCACCAGCGCATCAGCCGCAGGATCGCGTCGTAGGACTCCTGGGTGTTGCGCGCGGTGTCGGTGTCCTCGATCCGGAACACGAAGCTGCCACCGTGGTGCCGCGCGAACGCCCAGTTGAAGAGCGCCGAGCGGATCATCCCGACGTGCGGGCTCCCGGTCGGGGAGGGTGGGAAGCGGACACGGACCTTGCTGCTCGTCATCGAGAAGCCACCTTGTTCGTGAGTGAGCCGATGCCCTCGACGTAGACCTCGATCTCGTCGCCGGGCTCCATGGGTCCGACACCCTCGGGGGTGCCGGTGAGGATGACGTCGCCGGGCAGCAGCGTCATCACGCTGGAAACCGCGTGGACCAGCGCGGGGATGTCGAAGACGAGGTTCTTCGTCGAGCCGTCCTGCACGACGTCGCCGTTGAGGAACGTCTGGATGCGTACGCCGGCGGCGAGCTGCTCCAGGTCGACGTCGCCCCCCTCGTCGAGCACAGTGATCCACGGACCGAGCGGGCAGAACGTGTCGTAGCCCTTCGCCCGCGTGAAGTGCCCCGTGGCGCGCTGCACGTCGCGGGCGGTGACGTCGTTGCCGACGGTGAGGCCGTGGATCACCTTCGCCACGTCCTCGACCGTCGCCGGGACATCGCGGCAGATCCGGCCGATCACGACCGCGACCTCGCCCTCGTAGTGCAGCTCCTGGCTCGCCGCCGGTCGCAGGATCGTGTCGTTCGGGCCGATGACGCTGGTGTTGGGCTTGAGAAAGAACAGCGGCTCGGTCGGCACCTCGTTGCCGAGCTCCGCCGCGTGCTTCGCGTAGTTCCGCGCGATCGCGACGACCTTGCTGCGCGGCAGCACCGGAGCCAGGAGACGTACGTCGTCGAGCTGGTGGACCTCGTCGAGCAGGTTGACGCCGGCGTAGATCGGGTCGCCGGCCAGCGCGACGACGGTCGCGCCCTCCTCGGGCTGGCCGTACTCGTCCAGCTCCCCCGTCACGATGCCGAACTGCGGGTCTCCCCCCGCGCTGAATCTCGCGATGCGCACGCTGCGAGCCTATCGACCTACCCTGGTGCGCTGTGCAGGTGTTGTCGCGCGAGGAGTGGCAGGCGCGGGCCGCGTCACACGAGGCCCGCATCGACGCCTACGTCCGCCCCCACCTCGAGCGCCGGCGCGACCGGGTCAAGCACCCCGTCCACGACTTCCTGTTCACCTACTACTCGCAGCGGCCTGCGCAGCTGCGCCGCTGGCACCCCGGCTTCGGCGTCGCGCTCGAGGACGCGCCGGCGTACGCGTCGCTGAAGGGGTACGGCCGGTGGTCTCCAGACGGTCGCTGCGCGACCTCCCCCACCGCCGCCACCGTCACCGAGGAGTACGCCGTCGCGCAGCGGCCGCTGGTGGCGTCGATCCACCGGCTGCTGACCGCGACGGCGGGCCGAGCGGCCAACCTCGGCTGCTTCGGGATGCATGAGTGGGCGATGGTCTACCGGCTGACGCCGGAGCAGGTCCGGCACGCCGACTGGCCGCTGCGGCTCGGCCCCGAGGGCACCGACCGGGTCGTCGAGTCCCACCGGATCGCCTGCTCCCACTTCGACGCCTACCGGTTCTTCACCCCCGCCGCGGCCCCGCTCAACACGCTCCGGCCGCGCGGACGACCGGCCGGCGTACGAGCAGCCAGCCTGCCTCCACGGCAACATGGACCTCTACAAGCACGCCTTCCGGCTCACGCCGCTGATCCCGTCCGACGTCGTCGCCGACTGCTTCGAGCTGGCGTGGGACATCCGGGTCCTGGACATGCGCGCCGCGCCGTACGACCTCGCCGGGCTCGGCCTCGAACCGGTCAGGGTCGAGACCGCCGAGGGCAAGCAGGAGTACGCCGCCGCCCAGCGCCGCTTCGCCGAGCGGGCGGCGCCGATCCGTCAGCGCCTCGTCGCGGAGTGCGAGCGGCTCTTCGACGGGTGAGCACGGTCCGCCAACCGGACACGCCTCCCCTGCCGGGCCCTCCTCAGCGGGTCGTGGGCAGCCGGATGATTGGATCGCCCACGTGAGGCTGTCGCGGGGGGTGACCACATGGTCGGATCGGGTCTACGACGCGGGAGTCGTGATCTTCGCCGGCTGGACGGTCGCCTACCACGTGTGCCTCGTGGCGCGGCTGGGCGTGCCGTGGGCGTGGGCAATCGCGGCCGTGTGCCTGGTCGGCTGGTGGCTGCTGCACCGGCGGCTGTACGACACCTCCGAGTCGCGCGGCGCCGAGCCCGCTGAGCGCGCCGCTCCTCCCCCGGCCCGCCCGACCACCGCTGCCGCCGACGATCCACCGGTCCCTGCGAGGACCTGTCGAACGCCGCTCCGGCGCCAGTGGACGGTGCTCCTCACGGTGGCCGCGGCGGTGCTGACGGCATTCGCGATGGCGTTCAGCGCGCCGTGGTGGCTGGTGTGGCCGACCTGGCTGCTGGCGGCCGCCGCCGGCGCGGTGACCGCCTGGCGGTGGCTCCGGGCCGCGGGGCGCTCGCCCGTGCCGGCGTACGCCGAGACACCGGCCGCGCGCTGGTCGCCGGTGGTCGTGCTCGCGTGGGCGGTGGCCATGGCCGCGGTCTCGTTGTGGACGCTCACCCCGAACCCGGACGACCTGTTCTACATCAACCTGTCGCAGTGGGTCGCGAGCCACGGGACGTTCCCGATCCGGGACACCGTCTTCAGCAACCTCGCCTATCCGATCGCGAACTGGCCGCCGCTGGCGTCGTACGACGGGCTGGTCGGCGCCGTCGCGGGCCTGCTCGGCGTCAGGGCGGCGTCCGTGGCCTACCTGCTCGTCCCGCCCGTCGGCTCCTTCCTCGCCGTACTCGCGCTCTGGCGGCTGCTCCGCGCCTGGCGGATCCGCTACCCCGTCACGTCCCTCTCGGTGGCCCTCGTGTTCATGCTCGTCGCCCGCGACTCGTGGTACGGCCTGCCGGGGGACCTCTTCGTGACCCGCATGTGGCAGGGGAAGGTGCTGCTCCTGTGCCTGCTGGTCCCGTGGCTGCTGGTGCACCTCGCGAGGTACGCCGACAGCCCCGACCGACGTCGGCTCGTCATGCTGTTCACCGGCGGGATCGCCGGCGTCGGCCTGACGACGACCGCCATGTTCCTCGTCCCCGTCGTCGCCATAGCGGGGGCGGCACCGCTCGCCCGGCGGTCGGTCCGCGGTGCCGTGCTCGGCTGCCTCGCCTGCGCCGCGTACCCGCTCGGAGCCATCGTCACCACCAAGGCGACGGGCGGCTACTCCGCCGACCTCTTCGACACCCGCAGGCTCTACCGGTTCGACGCGGAGTGGGTCGGGCACCTCGTCTTCGCGTCGGGTCCGATCGCGTTCGTGGCCGTCGCGTCGTTGCTGGCGGGCTGCCTGCTGGTCCCACGGATGTCGGCGCGGCTGACGACGGCGCTGCTCGCCGGCGCGTTCGGGATCGTGCTGGTGCCCGGCGTGATCAGGTTCGCGTACGACGTCACCGGGCTCGGCCCCACGCTGTGGCGGATCTCGTGGGGATGCAGCATCGCCGCCCTGGTCGGCGTCGTCCTGGTCAGGCTCGGCTCGGCGGTCCCCGGTCCGCGGAGGGTCGTGCTGACCGGCACCATCGTCGTCACCACGGCGGCGCTCGTCGCGAGCGGGCGGCCGATCACCTCGAGCGCCGACTGGGCGGCCCCCTTCCACTGGCAGCGGGGCCGCTGGGACCGGCAGATGGCGGACCGGGTGCTGGCGGAGGTCCGCCCGGGTGGCGTCGTCCTGGCGCCCAGGGACCTCGCGATCACGATCGCGATCGCGACGACCTCGGTGAAGACGGTGGCCCCGCGCGACTACTACATGGACTACCTGCGCGACGACCCCACGTTCCACTTCCACCAGCGCATGACGCTGTGGCGGTTCGCCAGCAGTGCGGCCGGATGGCCCCCGTACCGCGATCAGGAGATCCGGCAGGCGCTGGCGAAGGTCCCGGTGACGATGGCCTGCGTGCTCAGCTATGCACCACGGCGGGCGCAGGCTCTGCTCCGCCTCGGCATGACACCGGCGCTCCAGAACGACCAGTACCGGTGCTTCTGGAACCACCGGCCGCCGGGCGAGGCGGGTTCCGCGTCCGCGATCGGGGTAACTACGCTCTCAGCAGACCCGAGCGACCGAGAGGACGGTGCATGACGCAGACCGAGGCCGGCCGTACCGTCCGGCACACGCCTAGCGACCAGACCGTCTTCCACCGGCCCGACCTGTTCGGCTGGGCCGGCCACTGGCCGGTCCTGATGGTGGTGGTGGCGGTGGCGTCGGGATGGGGCATCACGCGGGTGCAGCTGACTCCGGCGACGCTGCTCGCGGTGGCCGCTACCGGGCCGGCCGCCATGGTCGCGGACCGGTGGGGGTGCTGGCGGTGGCTGACCGCGTTGGCGACGGTCCCGATGCTGTTGGGGCCGGCGATGACGCTGCGGCTGGCCACGCCCGGGGGGCTATCGCTGCTGGTGGCGACGCTCGCCATCATGATCATGGCGTGGCGGGCAGCACAGCGGCCGGCGGCCTGGCTGTTCGGCGCCGCCCTGCTGGTGCTGGCCGGGGTGCTGGCCAACCTGGCCGGACGGCCGGGGATCACCCTGCTGTCGGGTCACCCGATGCGGCTGGTGGGGCTGGGCGCGTGCGCCGTGGTCGCCCTGGTGGCCGTGGCCGGGGTCGGGCGTGCGCATGCGAGGCCGGCGCGGCTGCTGTGTGCGCTGCTGCTGGTCGCGCCACTCCTCCTGCTCGCCGCGCCGGCGTACGCCGTGCTGCTCGCGCTCACGGTCTGGCCGATGGCCACCGCGATCGGCTGCTCGGCGCTGCTGCGCGGTGATCGCGGCCCGGGCAGCAGCCGCCCCCAGGCCGACGAGGTCGACGAGGAGGTGGCCGCGGCGTTCGCGGCGGCCTACGGCGACCGCGAGCTCGCGGCGGTAGTGATCGTGATCGCCGCCTACAACGAGGCGGGCGGGCTGCCGGCGGTGCTGGAGACCCTTCCGCGCGAGGTCTGCGGGCTCCCCGCCGACGTCCTGGTGGTCGACGACGGCAGCACCGACGGCACCTCCGAGGAGCTGGCCGAGAGCGACGCCTACGTCGCCACCTGCCCGGTCAACCGCGGCCAGGGCGCCGCGCTGCGGCTGGGCTACCGGCTCGCCCGCGACCACGGCGCCCGCTACCTGCTGACCACCGACGCCGACGGCCAGTACGACGTGGCCGACCTACCCGGCGTGCTCGCCCCGATCCTGGCCGGCAACGCCGACTTCGTGACCGGCTCGCGGGTGCTCGGGCACCAGCACACCTTCGACCGGGTACGCCGTACCGGCGTCCACGTCTTCGCCTGGCTGGCGACCTTCCTGACCGGGCAGCGGCTGACCGACACCTCGTTCGGGCTGCGCGCGATGCGGGCCGAGGTGACCGCGGCGGTCACCCTCAACCAGCCGCAGTACCAGTCCTCGGAGCTGCTGCTCGGCGCCATCTCGCACGGCTACCGCGTGCTCGAGGTGCCGGGCACCATGCACCTGCGCTCGGCCGGCAGCAGCAAGAAGGGCCGCAACCTGACCTACGGCGCGAACTACGCCCGGGTGATGCTCACGACCTGGTGGCGCGAGGGCGCGCCGCGGCCCGTGGCGGAGTTCGCCCCCGCGTTCGCCCCGCCGCGCCGCCAGTCGAGCACGCGTCGGCGCGGCACGCCTCCGCCCGGCCCCCTCCGCCCGGCCTCCGGCGAGCGGGGCGCGCCTCAGCCGGGGACGACCGCGACACCGATCACCGACTGACCGAACGGCGGGGTGAGCCGCCGCTCGACGGTGCGGGTCACGGGCACCACGAACCGGTCGTAGATCCGCACCAGCTTCGGGTTCGGTGTCCCGACCCCGCCCCGGCGTACGGTCAGCCACCAGGCGATCCCGCCGAGGAGGTTGACCGGCTTGACGCCCTCGGCCCGCAGGCCTGCGCCCTCGATCGCCGCGGAGAGCGTCGCCGGCGTGTAGCGCCGGAAGTGTCCGACGGCGCGGTCGAAGTCGCCGTACAGCTGCTGGTAGCCCGGCACCCAGAGCACGATCCGCCCGCCGGGCTCCACCATCGAGGAGAGCGCGCGCAGGGCGCCGCTGTCGTCCTCGATGTGCTCGAGCACGTTGATCGCCACCACGGTCGAGACCGGCTTGTCGAGGTCGAGGGCGCCCTCGGTGAGGTCGAAGCGGCGCGCCTCGACCTCCGGCCGGTCGGCGAACCGGGCCGCCATCGCGGCGACCGCGTCGGGGTCGACGTCCGTCACGACGTGCCGCGTCAGGCCGCGGAACTGGGCGGCGAACTCGCCGAGCCCGGCGCCGACCTCGAGCACCGAGGGCCCGCAGTAGGGCTCGATGAGCTCTTTCTGGTAGGCGCGGTAGCGGACCTGGTTGGCACCGGAGGTGTCCTCGAGGCTGCGGCCGGTGGCCTGGGTGAACGCGCTGGTGCCGACGGCGTCAGTCAAGGACAGCCTCCTGGTGGGTCACGGCGTCGAGCCGATCGAGACGTGCGAAGAGCCGGTCGAAGAGGAAGAACCTGAGGATGAACATCAGCCCGTAGACGGCGAGGAACACGATCGCGACCAGGGCGACCCGCACCGAGTGGGCGACCCCGAGGTGGGTGAGCAACGGGTCCGCGGCACCGGTCAGCAGCGTCGCCAGGACGAGCGTGGTCAGCACGATCACGGCGTACGGCAGGATCTCCCGCTTGAAGCTGGGCCGACCGGTGCGGCCCCAGGCCCAGTGCCGGTTCAGCCAGTAGTTGGGGATCGCGCCGGCCAGCCAGCCGACGACGGACGCCACCGTGGTCGAGGTGTCGAGGACGCCGTACATCAGCACGAAGGCGGCCTCGCTGCACACGGTCGCGATCGCCGAGCCGCCGGCGTACTTGAGGATCTTCATCAGCCAGCGCCGCTCGGTGCGCATCTTCGGGGTGCGCGCGGGCGGCGATGGCATCATGGCGTCGAGGGTACCGGGCGCCCGGTCCCGGCGTCGGCTCGGCGTGCCGTCCTCCTCACCGAGTTGCACGGTGCCGAGGTCGATATCGCGACCTAGCGCAGTGCGGCGAGCGCCGCCCGCACCTCGGCCACGAACACCGCCGGCTGCTCCCACGCCGCGAAGTGGCCGCCCACCGCCGGCTCGCTCCAGTAGCGGAGGTCGGTGAACCGGCGCTGCACCCAGCGGCGCGACGGCCGCGGAAGGTCATGGAAGACCGACGCGGCGGTGGGTACGTCGATGCGGTCGCCCGCCCCCTCGGTGAACCACGACGTCACGGTCGCGATGCTCTCCCAGTAGAGCCGCGTCGATGAGGCGGCGGTCCCGGTCACCCAGTAGAGCGTGATGTCGTCGAGCACCCGGTCTCGCCCGAGAACCTCCCACAGGTCGCCGTCGGTCCAGGCCCACAGCTTGTCAAGGATCCACGCGCACAGCCCGGACGGGGAGTCGGACAGCCCGTAGCCCAGCGTCTGCGGGCGGGTCGCGTGGACCTCGCCGTACGCCGATCCCGACCGGTCCTCGAGCGCGGCGATCGCCGCCTCCTCGGTCGGGGTGAGGTCGGCGTACGTCGCCGGGTCCGGCGCCACGAGCGGCGGCGTCAGGTGGAGGCCGAGGATCCGACCGGGGTGACGCAGCGCCTGCATCGTGCTGATGCTCGTGCCCCAGTCGCCCCCGCCTGCAACGTACCGGTCGTAGCCGAGGCGCTTCATCAGGACGGCCCACACGTCGGCGATCCGCTGGATCCCCCAGCCGGGCTCGGCCGGACGGCCGCTGAAGCCGTAGCCGGGCAGGCTCGGGCAGACCACGTGGAGGGCGTCCTCCGCGCGGCCGCCGTGCCGCTCGGGGCGGGTGAGCGGCCCGAGCACGCCGAGGAACTCGACGACCGAGCCGGGCCAGCCGTGGGTGAGGAGCAGCGGCGTGGCATCGGGGTGGGGCGAGCGGGCGTGGAGCGCGTGGACGGCGATCCCGTCGATCTCGGTGACGACCTGCGGCCAGGCGTTCAGCGCGGACTCGGCGCGGCGCCAGTCGTAGTCGTCGGCCCAATAGGCGCACAGCTCCTGGACGACAGCGAGGGGCACGCCCTGGGACCAGTCCGTGACGGTCTCCCGGTCGGGCCAGCGGGTACGCCGGAGCCGGTCGCGCAGATCGGCGAGGACCTCGTCCGGCACGTGGATCTCGTACGGCGTCATCCCGTCCAGTCTGGGAGGCGAGGGCGTCAGACGGCGAGCCGCTTTCGGATCCCGTCCATGACGAGCCCGAGGCCGACGGCGAAGTCGGAGGACTCGCGTACGTCGGCGTCGATCGCCCCCACGGCGGCGGCCTGCAGCTGGGTCTGCTCGTCGGTGACGTGGCCGAGCACGAAGTGCAGCAGCGTGCGGGCGGCGGTCGCGGCCAGCTCGTCGTCGAGCCCGCCGTCCCGCAGAGCGGCGACCACCTCGTCGTACGGCTCCTGCGCGCCGAGCCCGAAGGACCTGACGGTGGCCACGACCTCGGCCCCGTCGCGGTAGGCCAGCATGGCGTCGCGGAGCTCGGTACAGACCGCGTCGACGCGGGCGTCCCACTCCTCCGGCCGCTGCGCCCGCCGGCCCCGCAACAGGATCTCGTCGGCGACGGCGGCCAGGAGCGTCTGCTTGTTGGCGAAGTGGTGGTAGAGCGCGCTGGGCTGCACGCCGAGCTCCGCCCCGAGCCGGCGCATGGTGAGGTCGGCGAGGCCGTAGTCGTCGAGCACCTGCAGCGCCCGGGCGACCACGTCGCCACGGCGGTAGCGCATCCGACCCCCTTCCGGTCCTCGGACCGCGTTGACCAGCGCGGGCCGCCACCCTAACCTGAACGCCGTTCACCTGACCACCGTTCAGGTCCCCGTCGCAGCAAGGAAGCCCATGAGCACGATGTCCGAGCCGACCAGCCCCACCGCCGACACCACGACACCCCCGTCCGGGACCGCCGGACGGCGGCTGTCCACCACCGACCTGGCGCTGGTGGCGGCGTTCGCGGCGTTGGTCGCCGTGTGCTCGTACGTCGCCGCGATCCCGGTCGGCGGCGCCGGCGTGCCGATCACGCTGCAGACGTTCGCGATCCTGCTGGCCGGGGCGTTGCTCGGCCCGCTCCGCGGGACCCTCGCGGTGGCGCTCTACCTGCTCCTCGGCCTCGCCGGCCTCCCCGTCTTCGCCGGCCACACCTCCGGCCCCGGGCCGTTCACCGGCGCGTCGGCAGGCTACCTCTGGTCCTTCCCCGTGATCGCGCTCGTCGTCGGCTTCCTGGTGAGGTACGTCGTCGGCCGCCGGCGTACCTCCGCCCTCTACGTCTTCCTGGCCTGCGCGGTCGGCGTCCTGGTCAACCACGCCGGCGGCATCCTCGGCATGAGCGCCGTGCTGCACGTCTCGCTCGCGAAGGCGGCCTCCTTCGACGCGCCGTTCTGGCTCGGCGACGCCATCAAGGCCGCGGTCGCCGCGATCGTCGCGGCGGAGGTGCACCGCGCCTTCCCCGCGCTGCTGCGGCGTGGCTGAGGCCGTGCACCGTGGCTGAGATCCGGTTCGAGGCCGCGGAGGTCTCCGTCGAGGACGCCGACGGAGCTCGGCGGACGATCCTCCACCCGACGACGCTGACGCTCACGGAGCAGCGGATCGGCGTCGTCGGCGGCAACGGGTCCGGCAAGTCGACGCTCGCCCGGCTGGTCAACGGCCTGGTCTCCCCCACCGCCGGCCGGGTCCTGGTCGACGGGCGCGACGTCGCCCGCGAGGGCGCCGCCGTACGCCGCCGGGTGGCGTTCTCCTTCACCGACCCGGCCGCGCAGCTGGTGATGCCGACCTGTGTCGAGGACGTCGAGTTGTCGCTGCGGCGTACCGTCAAGGATCGCGTACGCCGCCGGCAGCTGGCCCTCGAGACGCTGGCCCGCTTCGGGCTCGCCGAGCGCGCGGACGTGAGCGTCCATGCGCTCTCCGGGGGGCAGCGGCAGCTGCTGGCGCTGGCCGGCGTGCTGGCGACCGGCCCGGACGTGCTGGTCGCCGACGAGCCGACGACGCTGCTCGACCTGCGCAACAGCCGGATGGTCGGCGACCTGCTCCTCTCGCTCCCCCAGCAGCTGGTGCTAGTCACCCACGACCTCGACCTGGTCAGGCGGTGCGACCGGGTGCTGGTGGTCGAGGACGGCCGGGTCCGCTTCGACGGCCCGGCCGGCGAGGCGGTCGACGACTACGTCGCGTCGGTGGGGTCGGTGCCGGCATGAGCCTGACGGTGGGGCTCTACCGGCCCGGCGGGACGCTCCTCCACCGGCTGCCGGTGGGGGCGAAGCTGCTCGGCCTCGCGGTGCTGAGCGTGGCGATCGTGGTGGTCCGCGGGCCGCTGACATCCGTGGCGTTCCTCGCGGCTGCGGTCGTGCTCGCCCTCGTCGGCCGGCTCGACCTTCGCGTCGTGGCCCGGTCGCTGCGCGGCGTACTCGTCGTCGCGCTCGTCGTCGCCGCGCTCCAGTGGTGGCTGTTCTCCCTCGACCGGGCGGTCGAGTCGCTGCTCGACCTGGTGTCGCTAGCCCTGCTCGCGCTCACGCTGACCGTGACGACCGCCGTGACCGACATGCTCGATGCCGTCGTCAGGTGGGCCGCCCCGCTGCGCCGGTTCGGCCTCGACCCCGACCGGCTGGCGCTCACCATCGGGCTCGCGGTCCAGGCGCTCCCCGGCACGCTCACCCTCGCCCAGGAGACCCGGGACGCCGCGCGGGCGCGGGGGCTCGAACGCAGCCCACGCGCCTACCTCACCCCGTTCGTCATCCGGGTCGTCGCCCGCGCCCACGAGACCGGCGATGCGCTCGCCGCGCGCGGCATCGGCGACGACTGAGCCCCGAGCCGGCGCCCAACGGCGGTGTTCCAGCAACCAACCGGGGCCCGCTTCCGGTTGCTCATGCACCGCCGCAGGGGGCTCGGGCCCGAACGACGGTCGCTACGCCAGCGGTTGGTTGAGGAACCACCGGTGCCCGAACGGATCGCGGAAGACGGCGACCCGGCCGACGGGCGGGGAGTCCTCCGGCCCCCGATCGACGACCGCGCCGGCATCCTTCGCGGCGGCGGCGAGCCGGTCCACGTCCGTCACGGTGAGGTGGAGCGTGACGGGGCTGCCGCTCGGGTCCGGCGCGACGACCTGGATCTCCGGGTGCGCGTCGGCCAGCATGAGCCGGGCGCCGTCGATGCTCATCTCGGCGTGCCCGACGCGGCCGTCCGGCATCACGATCGGCTCATAGGTCACCTCCGCGCCGAGGACGTCGGCGTACCACCTCATCGCGGCGCGCGCGTCGGGCAGGGCGAGGTACGGCGTCAGCTCACTCATCGGTCTCCCCTTCCAGTGCCTGCATGAACGACCACAGATGACCCTCGGGATCGCGGGCGTCGTACTCACGTACGCCGTAGGGCATCGTCCTGGGCGGGTTGACGACCTCAGCCCCGGCGCCGGCCACCCGCTCGTGGTGAGCATCGAGGTCGTCCACCCAGACCGCCATGCACGCGGTCGCGGCACCCAGGCTCGCGGGCGAGGCGAGCCCGAATTCCGGTGCCACCCGGTGCAGCCAGAGCAGGCCGTCGCCGGCGGACAGCTCCGCGTGTACGACCGTGCCGGACTCGTCGCGGTGGGGCGGCCCGGCCCCCAGCCCGAAGACCGTGACCAGGAAGTCGGCCGCGGCCTCGAGGTCTCGGTAGACCAGGAGCGTGATCCGGCGGGTGAGCGCGGGCTCCTCGGCAGGCATGCCGGCGAGCAGCCCGATCAGCTCGTCGTCGGTCGGGCGGTCGTGCCGCAGCAGCGAGGCCTCGACGGCGCGTACCTTCTCCCGCAGACGGCCCAGTGCGGCGAGCCGCTCGTCGAGCTCCAGCAGATGGCGCTGCACGACCGGCCCGAGGTCGCCGTCCTCCGGGTCGATCTCCGCCAGCGGCGTGCCGAGGTCGCGCAGCAGCCGGATCCGGTAGAGCCGCGCCAGCGCGCCGGCGTCGTACTCCCGCTGGCCGCGGGACCCGCGCTCGGGCGCGAGCAGGCCGAGCTCCTCGTAGTAGCGCAGGGTCCGCTCGGTCAGGCCCGTCCGCCGGGCGACCTCGCCGATGCGCAGCGACTGTGGCGACTCCATGACGGGGACGCTAGGCCCTGACGCCGCGTGAGGTTCAAGAGCTCCAGCCCGGCGGCTTCCGGTCGGCCCAGGGCACTGCCTCCTCGATCTGCGCGGCCAGCGAGAGCAGCACCTCCTCCTCCGCCGGGCGGCCGGCGAGCATGACGCCCACCGGCAGTCCCTCGGGCGTCCAGTGCAGCGGCAGCGAGATCGCCGGCATGCCCGTGAGGTTCCACGCCGAGGTCCACGGCGTGAACTCGCCCTGGGCGTGGAAGTCGTTCCACGGCTCCTCGTCGTTGCGGAGCGCGCCGACTGGCAGCGGCGGGCTGGCGAGCGTGGGCGTGAGGACGGCGTCGTACGCCGCCAGCGTGCGCAGCCCGTCGGCGGCGTACCTCCGCGCCTCGGCCAGCGCCAGCCCGAACTCCACGCCGCTCACCCTCTCGCCCTTCTCGCCGAGCCAGCGGGTCAGCGGACGGAGCAGGTCGCGGCGCTCCTCCGGCACCCGGCTGGTCGACAGCGCGGTGAGCACCGTCCACAGCGGACTGAAGGTCTTGCCGAGCTCGGGTGCGAGCGGCCGCGGGATGTCGACGACCTCGTGGCCGAGCGACTCGAGCAGACGGGATGCGTCCTCCCACGCCTGCCGGCACTCCGGGTGTACGTCGGCCTCGACGAAGAGCGGCTCGATGAACCGGGCGATCCTCAAGCGGCCTGGCGGTCGGTCGCAGGCCTCGAGGAAGGTGCCGACGGGCTCCGGGGCCCAGTACGGGTCACCCGGCCGGTGGCCCGCGAGCACGTCGAGGAGGGCGGCCGCGTCACGGACCGTGCGCGCGATCGGGCCCGCGGTCGCGAGGCCGGTCGGGTCGCCGTACGCCGGCCCGCTGGAGATCCGCCCACGACTGGGCTTGAGGCCGACCAGCCCGCAGCAGGAGGCCGGGATGCGGATCGAGCCGCCGCCGTCGGACCCCTGGGCCAGCGGGACCAGGCCGGCCGCCACCGCGGCCCCGGCGCCGCCGCTCGACCCGCCGGCCATCCGTGTGCGGTCCCACGGCGTGACGGCCGGCGGTGCGACGTCGGGCTCGGTGTAGCACGGCGAGCCGAACTCCGGCGTGTTGGTCTTCCCGAGCGAGATCATCCCGGCCGCCTCGATCGCGAGGGTGACCTCGTCGGAGACGTCCGGCATGTAGTCCTCGAACGCCTTCGAGCCGAAGGTCGTCCGGACCCCCTTGGTGACGTTGAGGTCCTTGATCGCCGTCGGCACGCCCCACAGCGGTGAGGCGCCGACCGGCTTGATCGACAGCTCGCGCGCGCAGGAGGAGATCCGCTCCTCGGCGATCGTCACGAACGCGCCGACGTCGTCGAGCTTGTCGATCCGGTTGAGGTAGTGCTCGGCGAGCTCGCCCGGCGAGATCTCGCACCGCTGCAGCAGCTCGCCCTGCTCGAGGGCGGTGAGGTCGTGGAGCTCGGCCATGCCGCCAACGTAGACGCTGGCGCCGGGTGCGGGAAGTGGCGCCGCGGGGCCGCTATGTTGGCAATGACGACGACGACCGGGACGAGGAGGTCTCGATGAACGGCGTTTCCCTCTCCTCGCTGGCCGAGGAGCACCTGGCCAAGGCGGCCGACACCGCGGCGGGCCGCAGCTCGCACACGCTGCACGGCGGTCGGGACCACGCGCTGCGGCAGACCCTGATCGCCCTGGTCGCCGGGCAGCGCCTCGGCGACCACGAGAGCCCCGGCGAGGCGACCGTGCAGGTCCTGCGCGGCACGGTCCGCGTCCACGCCGACGGCGACACGTGGGAGGGCGGGCCCGGCGACTACGCGCTCATCCCGCCGGCCCGTCACGACCTCGAGGCGGTCGAGGACTCAGTCGTGCTGCTGACCGTCTCGGTCCACGGCGTCCCCGGGACCTGAGGAGCGCGCCGGGAGCCGGGCCAGCGCGTCTCCGGCGCGGTCAGCCCTCCTTCAGGTGCCGCCGCAGGCCGAAGGTGAGTCCGTCGACCAGCGCCTCCCACGAGGCCTCGACGACGTTGGTGCCGACGCCGACGGTGACCCAGGAGTCCTCGCCGTCGCTGGTCTCGATCAGGACCCGGGTCTTCGCGTCGGTGCCGTGGCCCTGGTCGAAGAGCCTGACCTTGTAGTCGATGAGCTGGAACTGCGCCACGACCGGGTAGGCCTGGGTGATCGCCGTCCGCAGCGCCTGGTCGAGCGCGTTGACCGGGCCGTTGCCCTCGCCGGTGACGACGTACCGGACGCCGCCGGCATGGATCTTGACCGTCGCCTCGGTCTCCTTCTGCGCGCCGCCCTCGCCCACCGCGCCGTTGACCCGCGCCTCGCTGATGACGCGCCACGACTCGACGTCGAAGTACGACGGCCGCCGGCCCTCCACCTCCTCCATCAGCAGCAGCTCGAAGGAGCCGTCGGCCGCCTCGAAGGTGTAGCCGCGGCCCTCGAGCTCCTTGACCCGCTCGGTGACCCGCGTGACCAGCGCACGGTCGCCGGAGAGGTCGTAGCCGAGCTCCTTGCCCTTCAGCTCGATCGAGGCCCGGCCGGCCATGTCGGAGACCAGCAGCCGCATGTCGTTGCCGACCCCGACGGGGTCCATGTGCTGGTAGAGGTCCGGGTCGACCTTGATCGCCGAGGCGTGCAGGCCGGCCTTGTGGGTGAAGGCGCTCGCGCCGACGTACGGCTGGCGGGAGGCGGGCGGCACGTTGGTCACCTCGGCTACGGCGTGCGCCGTCCGGGTGGCCTCCTGGAGGAGCCCGTCGGGCAGCACCTGCCGGCCGAGCTTGAGCTGCAGGTTGGCGACCACGGAGACGAGATCGGCGTTGCCGGTGCGCTCGCCGTAGCCGTTGATGCAGCCCTGCACGTGGGTCGCGCCCGCGTCGACGGCGGCGAGCGTGTTGGCGACGGCGCAGCCGGTGTCGTTGTGGCAGTGGATGCCGACGCGTACGCCGGTGGCCACGACGTCGTCGACCACGTCGGCGACCCAGGACGGCAGCATCCCGCCGTTGGTGTCGCACAGCGCGACGACCTCGGCCCCGGCGTCGTACGCCGTCCGGAGCACCTCGAGCGCGTAGTCCCGGTTGGCGCGGTAGCCGTCGAAGAAGTGCTCGGCGTCGAGGAACACCTGCTGCCCCTCGGCGCGCAGGTGGGCGACGGTGTCGCGGATCATCGCGAGGTTCTCCTCGAGCGTCGTCCGCAGGGCGAGCTCGACGTGGCGGTCGTGCGACTTGGCGACCAGCGTGACGACCGAGGCGCCGGAGTCACGCAGCGCGGCGACCATCGGGTCGTCGGCGGCGCGTACGCCGGCCCGCCGGGTCGACCCGAACGCCGCGAGCCGGGCGTGCTTGAGGTCGAGCTCGCTCTGCGCCCGTCGGAAGAACTCGGTGTCCTTGGGGTTCGCCCCCG
Organism: Nocardioides asiaticus; assembly: GCF_040049175.1. Lineage (NCBI taxonomy): Bacteria > Bacillati > Actinomycetota > Actinomycetes > Propionibacteriales > Nocardioidaceae > Nocardioides > Nocardioides asiaticus. Next base: position 603,275 of record NZ_JBDZDM010000001.1, read on the forward strand.
GCCAGCCGCCCTCGATGAAGCCGACGCCGAGCCCGTCCAGCTGGCGGGCGATCGCCAGCTTGTCGGCCACCGTGAGGTTGAGGCCCTCCTGCTGCGCGCCGTCGCGCAGCGTGGTGTCGTAGACGTGGAACGCGCCCTGCAGGTCCATGCTCATCTTCTTCGTCTCAGTCGTCGGGGGTCGTCGGGGGTCGTCGGGGCATAAAAAAACCTCTCGGGGCACGAGAGGTGGCGCGCTGGGCTGGGGCTCAGCGCGCTAGCGAATGATGATGGTGAACGTCGTCACGGCACCCATCCTGCCATGTCCTCCGCGATCCGGGCAGGGGTCTCAGGATCCGGGCGCGGATCGCGACCCCGACTCAGTGGAAGATCGAGGCGACCTTGGGCTCATCGGTCCCCGGGAACCAGTCGACGCCGTTGATCGAGAGCGACCACAGCAGTGCGGCGCCGACGGCGATGACGAGGCAGAAGGCGACCGCCCACCGCCGCAGCCCGCGCGCGAGCGGGTGGACGACGCCGGCGAGCGGCCCGCGGACGCGTTCGCCCCCGGGGCCGAGCCAGAGCATCGCGGCGAGCACGACCCCGCCGACGTAGAGCGTCGAGGCGAGCGGCGCGGCCACCGCATAGCAGACCAGGACGGCCGCGATCGCGATGCCGATCGCCCACAGCTGGAGCAGGACGGTGCTCGGCACCGAGCGGACGAGGTCCCACGGCGCGCCGAGGACGAGCCGCGGGCCGTCGTACCACTTCGCGCCGCGCACCTCCCGCCGGCGCGCGACGTGGGACGACGCCAGCGAGGCGCTGCGCAGCACCCAGACCAGGGCGAGGAGGGCGACGAGGGTGACCCAGGGGTACGCCGCGAGGCCGGCGCCCGCGGCCAGGCCCGCGGCCAGCCAGAGCAGGAAGCGACGGGTCAGCATCGCGAAGCCCGGCTTCGCGGGCGCAGCGTCCCAGGAGTCCACCAGGGTCCGCTCAGGCTCGGTCTCGGGCTCGGTGTCGGATCCCCGCGCGACGGAGTACGGCAGCGTCGGCTGCGGATCCTCGCGCGCCGGACCGCCACGGCCGGCGTACGACGGCACGGCGACCGGGCTCGGGGCCGACGGGTCACGCAGCCAGGCGAGGAGCACCTCGAGGGTGGGCCGTCGGCCCGGGTCCGGCGACAGCGCCGCCGCGAGCACCGGGCGCAGCTCGTCGGGCGCGCCCGCCAGGTCGAACTGCCCGCGCCGGGCGCGGTCCATGATCGCCATCGACGGGCCCTTGCCGAACGGCGGCCGGCCAGTGGCGGCGTACGCGACGGTCGCCGCCCAGCTGTGGACGTCGGTGGCCGGAGTGGCGTCGTCGCCGTGCAGGATCTCGGGAGGCAGGTAGCCCGGCGTGCCGAGCAGCCAGCCGGTGTGGGTGATCTTCGGGTCGTCGGCGACCCGCGCGAGCCCGAAGTCGATGAGGACGGGGGTGCGGCCCTCCATGATCACGTTGGACGGCTTCACGTCGCGGTGGAGCACACCGGCCTCGTGGCAGGCCGCGATCCCCTCGGCCAGGCCGCGGGCGAACCACATCAGGTCGGGTCCGGCGATCGGCCCCTCCTCGAGCACCTCGTCGTGGAGGGAGAGGCCGGGGACGTAGCGGGTGGCGACGTAGGGCACCGGTCCCCACGGGTCGGCGTCGACGATCTCCGCGATCCAGCGGCTGCGGACCCGGCCGAGCGAGGATACCTCGCGCGCGAGCCGCGCCCGGCCCTCCTCGTCGCCGACGATCTGCGGCCGTAGGATCTTGAGTGCGACCCGCTCCCCCGTGCGCTCGTTGCGAGCGAGATGGACAACGCCCATCCCGCCCTCGCCCAGCGGCGCGAGCAGGGTGTAGTCCCCGACCGTCCGGGTCCCCTCGGCCTTCCGGCGCGGCGCAGTCGTCACGGTGCGAGGTTACCTGGCACCTCGCCGACTCGGCGCTTCTGCACGCCTCGGGGCGCCGGGTCGCGTTCAGACGATGCGACGCATCCAGCCGAACGTGTCGTCGGCGCGGCCGAACTGGATGTCGACGAGCTGCTTGCGGATGGTGGCGCCGACGTTGCCGGAGGGCACCGACGGCAGCGAGCCGCCTTCCCAGACCAGCTCACCGACCGGCGTGACGACCGCGGCGGTGCCGCAGGCGAAGACCTCGGTGATCTCTCCGGAGGCGACACCCGCCCGCCACTCGTCGATCGCGAACTTGCGCTCCTCGACCTGGTAGCCGAGCTTGCCGGCCAGCTCGATCACCGAGGCGCGGGTGATGCCCTCGAGGATCGTGCCGGTCTCCGGGGTGACGATCCGCCCGTCGGCGTACACGAAGTAGAGGTTCATGCCGCCGAGCTCCTCGACGTACTTCCCCTCGCTCGCGTCGAGGAAGACCACCTGGTCACAGCCGTGGGCGGACGCCTCGTCCTGGGCGACCAGCGAGGCGGCGTAGTTGCCGCCGGTCTTGGCCGCTCCCATGCCGCCGCGCCCGGCGCGGGTGTAGTGCTCGGAGAGCCAGATCCGGACCGGCTTGACGCCGCCCTTGAAGTACGCGCCGGCGGGCGAGGCGATGACCATGTAGGTGATGTGGTGGGCCGAGCGCACGCCGAGGAACGGCTCGGAGGCGAACATGAACGGCCGCAGGTAGAGGCTCTTCTCGCTGCCCTCGGACGCCTCGGGCACCCAGCGCTGGTCCACCTTCACCAGCTCGAAGACCGACTGCACGAAGTCCTCGACGTCGAGCGACGGCATCGCCAGCCGCTGGGCCGACTTCGCCATGCGTACGGCGTTGGCCTCCGGGCGGAACGCCCAGACCGACCCGTCCTCGTGGCGGTAGGCCTTCATCCCCTCGAAGATCTCCTGCGCATAGTGCAGGACGGCGGTCGCGGGGTCGAGCCGCAGCGGACCGTAGGGCTCGATCCGGGCGTCGTGCCAGCTCTTCTCGGGGGTCCACTCGGCCACGAGCATGTGGTCGGTGAAGTAGTTGCCGAAGCCGGGCTCGGCGAGGATCTCCGCAAGCCGCTCGTCGCTGGCAGGGTTCGACGACAGCGTCGTGGTGATCTCCATGGGATCAACCTAGACCTTTCAGAGGTGAAGACTTCAGCCGAGGCGGGCGGCGATGGCATCGCCGACCTCGGAGGTGGGACGGGGCTCCGCGCCCCGGTCGGTGAGGTCGGCCAGGACGGCCGCGTCGATGGCCGCGGCGGCGTCGGTGTGGCCGAGGTGGTCGAGCAGCAGCGCGGCGGAGAGGATGGCCGCCGTCGGGTCGGCCTTCTGCTGACCGGCGATGTCGGGCGCGGAGCCGTGGACCGGCTCGAACATCGACGGAGCGGTGCGGTCGGGATTGACGTTGCCCGAGGCGGCGAGCCCGATGCCGCCGGTGACGGCCGCGGCGAGGTCGGTGATGATGTCGCCGAAGATGTTGTCGGTGACGATCACGTCGAAGCGGGCCGGGTCGGTGGCCAGGAAGATCATGACCGCGTCGATGTGCAGGTAGTCGACGGTCACCTCGGGGAACTCCTCCGCCACCGCCTGGGTGGTCCGCCACCACAGCGAGCCGGCGTTGACGAGCACGTTGGTCTTGTGGACCAGGGTGAGCAACTTGGCTGGCCGACGCTGGGCGCGGGCGAACGCGTCGCGGACGACCCGCTCGACGCCGAAGGCGGTGTTGACCGACACCTCGGTGGCGACCTCGTGCGGCGTACCGACGCGCATCGCTCCTCCGTTGCCGGTGTAGAGCCCCTCGGTGCCCTCGCGTACGACGACGAAGTCGATGTCACCGGGGTTCGCCAAAGGCGAGGTCGCGCCCGGGAAGAGCCGCGACGGGCGCAGGTTGACGTAGTGGTCGAGCTCGAAGCGGAGCTTGAGCAGCAGGCCGCGCTCGAGGATGCCGGGCGGCAGGTTCGGGTCGTTGGGCTTGCCGCCGACGGCGCCGAGCAGGATCGCGTCGTGCTCGCGGATCTCGGCGAGCACGGAGTCCGGCAGCACCTCGCCGGTGCGGAGGTAGCGGTCGGCGCCGAGGTCGTAGCGGGTCTGCTCGAACTTCACGGGCGAGGCGGCCTCGAGGACCTTGAGCGCCTCGGCCGTCACCTCCGGCCCGATGCCGTCGCCGGGGATCACTGCGAGCTTGAGGCCTGATGCGCCAGTTGCGTCGGTCATGGACCGCAGACTAGTTGTCGTCGGGGCGCTCGCCGCCGTTGTCCCGCAGGTCGAGCGCCCGCTGGACGGCCTCCTGGCTCTGCGGGTGCTCCGGGTCGTGGCGGGCAGGACCCCACTCGGGATACATCTCGTACATGTCGGCTCTCCTTCGTTGACCGGCCTACAGGGGGAGGAGAAGCCGGCTACGAAAGAAGTACGTAGAGACCACCGCGACGAGGTGGCCTCTCCGACAGCTACTGCTGTGTGGCCCCGTCGCGGCGCTCGGCTACGAGGAGAATCTTCCGCATGGTGCGGCCAGCGTACGGCGCGGCGCCCGTCGCGGCCACGGAACGCCGCAAACCGTCCGGGATCCGAGACGACGGTCCGGCGGTGGAGACCGACCCCCCGGGTCGGCGACACTAGAGGCATGAGCGCCCCGCCGGAGCTGCCGGAGATCGTCACCCGGGCCTTCGACGTGTCCCGACGCGCCGGCTACGTCTCGTTCTGCCGCAACGAGACCGGGCGGCTGCTCGCCACCCTCTCGGCGACCCGCGACGGAACGATGGCGGAGTTCGGCACCGGCTGCGGCGTCGGCACCGCCTGGCTCCGCTCCGGCGTACGCCGGGAGACCGCGCGCATCGTCACCGCCGAGCTCGACGAGGTGCTCGCGAAGTCGGCGGCGGAGATCTTCGAGGACGACCCGCAGGTCGAGGTCCTCGCGGCGGACTGGAACACCCTGCGCGACCAGGGGCCGTTCTCGCTGCTCTTCCTCGACGCCGAGACACCCGGCGAGGTGACCGTCGAGAAGATCGTCGACCTCGTCGAGGAGGGCGGGATCGTCGTCGTCGACGACCTGACCCCGTCGGAGGTCTGGCCGCCCCTCGTCCACGGCCGCGTCGACACGCTGCGCGAGCAGTGGCTGACCGACGAGCGGTTCACCACCGTCGAGGTGATGGTCGCGGGCGACACCTCGGTGCTCATCGCGACGAAGCGGTAGCCGGCCGGCGTCACTTTCCCGCCATTGTGGGGAAATTGCAGTCTCACGGCGCCGGAGCGCCGGCATTTCCGTGCCCATGTGGGGTTCTGTCGAAGTGGGCCGACGGCTGAGTAGAGTCCGCCCGCGTGACTGTCGCTCGGAACACCACGCCCCCCGCCGCCGGCTACTCGGTGGCCGCCCGCCTCGACCGGCTGCCCATCACCCGGACCCACGTCGTCGCGACGCTGGTGATCGGCCTCGGCCTCTTCTTCGACGCGTACGAGAACTTCCTGGCCTCGACCATCTCGGCGGTCCTCCAGGCGGAGCTGACGCTGGGCCGCAACGAGCTCGCGCTCGTCCTCGGCTCGGCCTTCCTCGGCCAGTTCCTCGGCGCGATCTTCATGGGCAGGTTCGCCGACCGCGTCGGCCGCCGGCCGGCGTTCATGATCAACCTGGCCGTCTACTCGTTCTTCTCGCTGCTCGGCGCCTTCAGCCCGAACGCGATCTTCCTGGTGGTCACGCGCTTCTTCGCGGGCGTCGGCATCGGCGCGGAGTACGCCCTCGCCGACACCTACCTGTCGGACCTGATGCCGCGGAAGGTCCGCGGCCGGTTCATCTCCTGGGCCTACACGCTCTCCTTCCTGGGAGTGCCGACCGTGGCGCTGCTCGCCCGCTGGCTGGTGCCGCTCTCCCCCGGCGGGATCGACGGCTGGCGCATCCTGTTCGTCCTCGGCGCGCTGGGCTCCTTCGCCGTCTGGCTCGTGCGCCGCGGGCTGCCCGAGTCGCCGCGCTGGCTCGAGCTGGCCGGCAGGCACGACGAGGCGGAGCGGATCGTGGCGTCAATGGAGGACGAGGCCCGCGCGGCCGGTCACACCCTGGCCGAGCCGGACCCCGCCGTACGCCCGACCCGGCGTGAGAACCTCCCGCTGGCCGCGCTCTTCAAGGCGCCGTACCTCCGCCGCACGGTGATGCTCTGGATCCTCAGCGCGCTGGAGGTCTTCGGGTACTACGGCTTCGGCACGCTCGCCCCGCAGGCGCTGATCACGAAGGGCTTCGACATCGTCGAGTCGCTCGGCTTCGTGGCGGCGACGGCCGTCGGCTACCCCATCGGCTCGCTGATCGCCGTCCCGGTCGTGGAGCGGGTCGAGCGCAAGTGGCTCGTCATCGGCAGCGCCCTGGGGATGGCGCTCTTCGGGGTGCTCTTCGGGCTGGCCGGGTCGGCGGCGTTGATCGTGGTCTTCGGGGTGGCGTACACGCTGGTCAGCAACCTGTTCTCGAACGCCTACCACGTCTACCTGTCGGAGTCCTACCCCACCGCGGTCCGCGCGACGGCCGCCGGAGCGGCGTACTCCCTCTCGAAGGTCGTCACCGGCGTCATGCCTTTCGTGCTGCTGCCGATCCTGCTCGACCACGGCGCAGGAACGGTCTTCAGCGTCGTCGCGGTCGTGATGGGCCTGCTGGCGGTCGACGTCGGCGTCCTCGGCACGCGTACGACGGGCCGCTCGGCCGACGCCGTGAACTGACCCCGGATCAGCTGAACAGCCCCTCGGCGAGGTAGTGCCCCTCGCGCGGCGCGGGAGGTACGGCGAAGATGCCGGACCCGATGTGGGCGATGTACTCGTTCAGCAGGTCGGAGCTGCCGAGCCGGCGCTGCAGCGTGACGAAGTGGCCCGGGTCGTTCTGGTAGCTGATGAAGAGCAGCCCGGCGTCGAGCTGGCCGAGATCGTTGATCCCGTCGGTGAAGTTGTAGCTGCGGCGCAGGATCTTGATGCCGCCGTTGTTCTCGTGGGCGGCGAGCGCGATGTGGGAGGTCGGGTCGATGGCCGCCTTGCCGGACACGGTCTTGTGGAAGTCGGGGGTGTCGAACTCCTTCTTCCCCGACAGCGGGGCGCCGACCTCCTTGGTGCGGCCGATGACCCGCTGCTGGTCGGTGACGTCGTCGGAGTCCCAGATCTCGATGTCCATCCGGATCTTGCGCGCGACCTGGTAGGTGCCGCCGCGCATCCAGGCGGGCTCGTCGTCGCCGACCCAGACGAACTCGTCGAACTCGGCCGGCTCCTTGATGTTGCGGGTGCCGTCCTTGAACCCCATCAGGTTGCGCGGCGTCATCTGCCCCTTGCCGGCCGATGCCCGGCCGAAGCCCATGACCGTCCAGCGGGTGTTGACGGTGCCGCGGCCCATCCGGGCGAGGTCGCGGATCGCGTGGTAGGCGACCTGCGGGTCGTCGGCGCAGGCCTGCAGCGACAGGTCGCCGCCGGTCAGGGCCGGCTGGAGCGAGTCGCTCGGCAGCGAAGGCAGGTCGGCGAGCAGCCGCGGCCTCTTGCCCGCCAGCCCGAACCGGCCGTCGAAGACACCCGGCCCGAGCCCGAGCGTCACCGTGAGCGAGCTCGGCCCGAGCTCGTAGGCCTCCCCCGTGTCCTGCGCGACGGCGCCGGCGCGATCGGGCGCCACCGTGCCGATCGGGCGGCCGGCCATCATCTGGGCGATCCCCGCCGACCAGCGGGCGAGCAGGACCTGAAGGTCGGTGACGCTGGTCGTGGTGAGGTCGAAGGTCATGTAGACGCAGTGCCGCTGCGGCAGCGTCTCGATGCCCGCCTGGTGGCTGCCCGTGTAGAACGTGTGGCTCCGGCTCAGGTCCACCGAGTCGCCCGCGTCGGTCGCCGGCTGGGCGTTGGCGGTGCCGCGGCCGCCCGCGAACCCGGCGACGGCGCCGACGGCCACCCCGGCACCGGCGCCGGCGAAGAGCCGACGCCGGGACAGGCCCCCGCGGGTGGCGGGGGCGTCCGGCGTACGGTCCTGCGCCCGGTGCGGCTCGGAGGTCATCAGGCGGTGGCCACCTTCTCGGCCAGCCGGCTCAGCGGGTCCTGGAGGGCCTGCACCGTCTGGCTCAGCTTGTTGGCGTCGGTCTTCTTCAGCTGCGGCGTGTAGGTCTTGTAGCCGCCGATCGCGTTCGGGTCCTTGTAGTCCTCGAGCATCGAGGTGACGGCCTGGAAGCGCTTGCTGATCGTCTCGGTCAGCGTCGGGTCGATCTCGGTGAGCCCGGCGCGCAGCGCCTCGAAGGCCTGCTGGGCGCCCTCGACGTTGTTGGCGAAGTCGACGAGGTCGATATGGCTGAAGGCCTCCTCCTCGCCGGAGATCTTGTTGGCCTGGACCTCCTCGAGGAGCCCGGCGGCGCCGTTGGCGAGGTCCTCGGGCTTGAGCTTCAGCGTCTTGGCGACCTTCGCGAGCTTCGTGACGTTGGTCGTCAGCTCGGCGGCGAGCCTCTTGGTGCTCGCGGTGATCTGCTTGCGGCCGAACAGGTCGCGCTCGACGGCGTGGAAGCCGTGCCAGCCGACCGCGGGGTCGAGGTTGGAGGCCCGCATGTCGATGAGGTAGTCGAGGTTGCCGTGGTTGTCGGTCGCGTCGAAGCCCGGGAGCACGAAGCCCTCGACGTCGGACTCGATCTTCTCGTAGAACGGCCGGGCCTCGCCGTAGGCCTGCTGGGCCTTGGCCAGGTCCCCGGCGTCGACCGCCTTCTGGAGGTTCCGGACCGCGGTGACCATGTTGTCGACCTGGAGGTTGACGTACTGGGTGTACTCGGTGACGCCCTGCGCCAGCTGCTGGGCCGCGCTGCCGGTCGGCGAGGCGCTGGCCTCGCCGGTGACCTTGATCGGGGTCTTCTCGGTCGCCGCGTTGGGGCAGTAGATCTCGTAGTCGCCGCCGCCGAGGGTGACGGTGAAGTGCACCTCCGGCAGGCCGGGCGCGAGGTTCTCCTTCTCGCCCAGGATGCGCTGGCCGCTGAGCAGCTCCACCTCGGTGATGCCGGTGGCGCTCTCGTTCTTGACCGTGAAGGTGACGGGGCCGGCCGCCAGCTCCTTGGTGTCGACCTGGCACTCGTCGCCGCCGCCGCCGCTGGCGAGCGTGACGTTCACCTGCGAGGCGCCCGAGCCCTTGCTGGTCGCTGACGTGTCGTCGCCCTTGTCCTCGGAGCTGCCGCAGCCCGCGAGGGCGGCGACGGCGAGGACCGAGAGGGCGGCGAGGGCTGAGCTCCTACGCAAGGGAGTCGGCATGGGTGGTGGTTCCTTCCGGTGCAGGCGCCTGCGCCGCCTCGGTGCGCGCAGGGTCGTGGGCGGTCGCGACGACCGCGGGCCCCGCCGCGGCACGGTGCCGGCGGGCGGAGACGAGGAGGAGAGCGGCGCCGAGCAGAAGCGCGACCGGGACCCAGTGCTTCCACAGGGTGCGGTCGTGGGCGGCCGCATCGGCGTCGGCGATCTTCGCGGAGAGGTCGGCGGCGTACGCCTCGTCGACCGTCCAGGTGCCGCCGCTGCCGGCGCCCTCCACGGTGAACGTGCGGGGCGAGGTCAGGCCGCCGCCGGAGATGGTGAGCACGAGGCGGCCGCCGGTGCGGGCGTCGACGAGCCCGCCGTCGCGGGTCAGCACGGTCAGGCCGGTGCTGTCGGACCAGCGGGCGGCGTACGGACCGGGGGCGGTGGCGACGCTCAGACCGACGGGGATGCGGTTGCCGGTGTAGGTGAGCAGCCGGTCGACGTCGAGGCGGCTCGGCAGGTCGCCGGCGACCTTCGTCGCGGTCCAGCGGGTGTCGGCGCCCTCCGCCGAGGTCGCCGTCGGGTGGGTGAGCGTGGTCGTGCGGCCGTCGGCGGTCAGGGTGGCGTGGTCGCCGTCGACGGCGACCACGGCGGTGCCGCCGCCGCTGACCGGCGCCTGGGCGGGTACGTCGGCGGACGGCTGCCGCACGAGCGCGAACAGCCCCACGGCCACGACGGCCATCGCGCCGGCGCCGATGAGCCGGAGCCGCTGCGCGAGCGCGGGGCTCGGGCGCAGCCGGGCCGGCCAGAACATCAGGGCGAGCATCGGGACGAGGTAGGCCGCCCAGCCGAGCACCTCGACGACGCGGGGGTCGGTGGGGATGCCGAGGACCCCGGTGACGAGGGCGGAGCGGATCGAGCCGTTGGGGGTCAGCCAGGTGAGGTCGACGGTGCTGCCCTGGCCCACCGTCACCCAGCCGGCCTCGTGTCCGGTGCGCAGCGCGCTCATGACGAGGCCGGCGGCCACGAGCACGAGGAAGACGCCGGTGACCTTGAAGAACCGCGCGAGGTTGAGGCGTACGCCGCCGGCGTAGATGCCCCAGCCCAGCCCGACGGCCACGAGGATGCCGAGCACCGCGCCGGTCATCGCCGCGGGCGCGTCGCCCGCGCTCTGGAACGTCGCGAGCAGGAAGACGGAGGTCTCGAAGCCCTCGCGCAGCACCGCGAGGAACGCCATCACGGCGAGCGCGGTGGTGGTGCCGTCCTTCAGCGCGGCCGCGGCGGCCGTCTCCAGCTCCCGCTTCATCGTCCGCGCATGCGTGCGCATCCAGAGCACCATGCCGGTCACGAAGAAGACCGCGACGCCGCCGATCACCGTCTCCATGGCCTCCTGCTGGCGCTGCGGCAGGCTCTCCTCGACGAGCTTGAGCACGACACCGACGGCGACGCTCAGCAGGACGCCGGCCCCGACGCCGAGCCAGAGGCCGCGCAGGGAGGCCGCGTTTCGGCGCAGGAAGGTCGCGACGATCGAGACGATGAGCGCCGCCTCGAGGCCCTCGCGAAGGCCGATGACGAAGGTGGGCAGCACGGGCGTTTCGATTCGGGCTCGGGGAGCTGCGGCGCTCCGGACGGATGGCTTAGGTGAGGCTATCTTAGGTTAGCCTCACCGCACCATAGCCATCCCCGGCCGGTCAAGTCACGGGCCGTGCCGCAGATGGTGCCGGGACCTTCGCCCCTGCCGTCGCGCGCCGGTCGTGGTCCGGTCAGAGGGCGCAGCTGTCGGGCCCGCAGGCGTCCGCCTCGTCGGTGGAGCCGGTCACGATCTCGAGGCCCGGGTGCGACTCGTCCCAGGCCCGCTGGACCACCTGGGCGAACAGCTCGATCGGCTGGGCGCCGCTGACGCCGTACTTCCCGTCGACGACATAGAACGGCACCCCCGTCGCGCCGTACGACGCCGCCCGGCGTACGTCGGCCTCGACCGCGTCCTCGAACTCCCGGCTGCCGAGGACCTCGTCGACCCGGCCCTCGTCGAGGCCGACCCCGACCGCGAGCTTGCGGAGCTCGGCGTGGTCGGCGACGTTGCGCGCCTCGCCGAAGTAGGCGTGCATGAGCGCCTCCTTCAGCTCGGCCTGGCGGCCCTCCGCGAGCGCGAGGTGGAGCAGCCGATGGGCGTCGAGGGTGTTGACGAACGGCGACTCGGCGTGGCGCCAGGCCATCCCCTCCTCGGCGGCCAGCGAGGTCACGCGGCCCTGGGTCTCGGCGGCCTGCTCGGGCGTCATGCGGTACTTCCGCGCGAGCATCTCCCGGGCGGTCTCGGTCGGCACCCGCGGGGCGCTCGGGTCGAGCTGGAAGGAGTGGTAGACCAGCTCCACCCGGTCGCGGTGCGCGAACCCCTCCAGCGCCTTCTCCAGTCGTCGCTTCCCGATGTAGCACCACGGGCAGACGACGTCGGACCAGATGTCGATGCGCATGACCTGGGCAACCATGAAGCGGAGAACATCGGCGGCCCTCCGATCCATTCCGGCCCCTTCCTGCAGGGCGCCGGAAGGCCTCGCCGACCCTGCCGAGCGGCCGCCGGTACCCCAGTCCCGGTTTGCGGAAACCCTCCTCCTGTGATGGGTTGGAAAGGTTCTCTGACGTGACAGACGCGCCTGGCGCGCCTTGACCTGACCCAACGACGAGGGGGCTTTTTGCCTGCGATCGAAGCACACCATCTCTACAAGGTGTTCGGCCGGAAGGGCCGGGCCGGCGTGGCCCGTCTCGAGTCCGGCGAGGACCCCGAGGCGCTCAAGCGGTCAGGGCTGACCCCGGCGGTCATCGACGCTTCCTTCGCCGTCGAGGAGGGCGAGATCTTCGTCGTCATGGGTCTCTCGGGCTCCGGCAAGTCGACGCTGATCCGGATGATGAACGGGCTCTACGAGCCCACCGCCGGTCACGTCGAGGTCTACGGCGAGAACCTGACCGGCGCCAGCCGCCGCGACCTGCGCCGGCTCCGCCGGGAGCGGATCAGCATGGTCTTCCAGCACTTCGCGCTGTTCCCGCACCGCACCGTGCTGGACAACGCGGCGTACGGCCTCGAGACGCAGGGCGTCGCGAAGGCGGAGCGCCGCGATCGCGCCCACGAGGCGCTCGAGCTGTGCGGCCTCAGCGGCTGGGACAACCACCGTCCCGGCGAGCTGTCCGGCGGGATGCGCCAGCGCGTCGGCCTCGCCCGGGCGCTCGCCGCCGACACCGACATCCTGCTGATGGACGAGGCGTTCAGCGCCCTCGACCCGCTGATCCGGCGGGACATGCAGGACCAGCTGATCGAGCTGCAGCACAAGCTCGGCAAGACCATCCTCTTCATCACCCACGACCTCAACGAGGCGATGCGCCTCGGCGACCGGATCGCGATGATGCGCAACGGGCGCATCGTGCAGATCGGGACGGCCGAGGAGATCCTGACCGACCCCGCCAACGACTACGTCGCGCAGTTCGTCGCCGACGTCGACCGGACCCGCGTCCTCACCGCCTCCTCCGTGATGGAGCAGCCCGTCGCCGTCCTCGGCGGCGAGCAGGGGCCCAGGGCCGCCCACAAGCTGATGCGGGAGCAGCAGCAGAAGAGCCTGTACGTCGTCGGCCGCGACCGCCGCCTGCTCGGCTACGTCACCGAGGAGGACGTCAGCGCGAACCTGGACCAGGAGGGCCTCGACACGCTGCTGCACCCGGCGCCGACGCCCGTCCACGGCCAGACCGCGCTCGCCGAGCTCTTCGGACCGTCCGCGGCCACGACCGTCCCGCTGCCCGTGATCGACGACGAGGAGCGGCTGATCGGGGTCATCCCGACCGTCACCCTGCTGTCCGCGCTCGGTGCGTACGCCGACGCCCCGGTCGTCGCCGACGAGGAGTCCGCCAGTGCCTGACCTGATGACCATCCCCCTGAACCTCATGCCGCGCATCAACCTCGGCGAGTGGGCCAGCGACGCCGTCGACTGGCTGACCACCCACTGGGGCGGCTTCTTCGACGGCGTCGCAAACGTCCTCAACAGCATCGTCGGCCACATCACCGACGGGCTGCTCTCGGCGCCGATCATCGTCGTGGTGATCGTGCTGGCGGCCATCGCCTTCCTCTCCCGCGGCTGGAAGCTCGCGATCGTGGCCGCCGTCGGCCTGCTGCTGATCGACTCGTTCGACGAGTGGAGCGCCGCCATGGAGACCCTGGCGCTCATCGTGGTCGCCGCGGTGATCGCGATCGTCCTCTCGATCCCGATCGGTCTCCTCGCGGCCCGGTCGCGCATCGCCTCGGCGATCACCCGTCCGGTCATGGACTTCATGCAGACGCTGCCCGCCTTCGTCTACCTGCTGCCGGTCCTGTTCCTCTTCGGCCTCGGCCAGGCGGCCGGCGTGCTCGCGACGATCGTCTTCGCGCTGCCGCCCGGCGTACGCCTCACCGAGCTGGGGATCCGCCAGGTCGACGCCGAGATGGTCGAGGCGGGCCAGGCGTTCGGGGCGACGTCCGGCAAGATCCTGCGCGGTGTCCAGATCCCGCTCGCGATGCCGACGATCATGGCGGGCGTCAACCAGGTGATCATGCTGTCGCTGTCGATGGTCGTCATCGGCGGCATGGTCGGCGCTCCCGGGCTCGGGAGCGACGTCACGGCGGCACTGACCTCGCTGCAGATCGGTCAGGGCGCCGAGGCCGGCGTCTCGGTCGTGATCCTGGCCATCTACCTCGACCGCGTCACCGCCGGTCTCAGCCGGACCGCGGAGTCCCCGGTCGCCAAGGCCCGACGGTTCCTCCGCCGACGCCAGGCTTCGCCGCAGCCGGCAGTCGTCACGCAGTCCTGACCGCCTACCCCCGCCCCGGGCGACATGAGCGTCCGGGGCGCGCAACCCAGTACCCCGAGATGAACGACGAGAAGGAGTCATCATGAAGCGCCTCAAGCTCGGCGCCGCGGTCGCGGCCCTCGCCCTCCTGGGCGTGGCCGGCTGCGCCAGCGGCAACAGCGAGACCGGTGGCGGCGGAGACAACGCCGGCGGAGGCAAGCAGATCACGATCGGCTACATCAACTGGGACGAGGACGTCGCCGTCACCCACCTGTGGCAGCAGGTCCTCGAGGACAAGGGGTACGACGTCACGATCCAGCAGATCGCCGACGCCGGTCCGACCTACGTCGGCCTGTCCAAGGGCGACATCGACCTCTTCTTCGACGGCTGGCTGCCGGCCACGCACGCGTCGTACTGGAAGAAGTACGGCAGCCAGCTGACCGACATCAAGACGTGGTACGACAGCGCGCCGCTGACCATCGCGGTGCCGAACTACGTCACCGACGTGAAGTCGCTGTCCGACCTGAAGGCACACGCCGACGAGTTCGACAACACGATCATCGGCATCGAGCCGGGCGCGGGGCTGACCGCGACGACGAAGAAGATGATGCCGCAGTACGGCCTCTCCGACTGGACCCTGAAGACGTCGTCCACGGCCGGCATGCTCGCCGAGCTCAAGAAGGCGACCGACGCCAAGAAGCCGATCGTCGTCACGCTCTGGCGGCCGCACTGGGCCTACTCCGCGTTCCCGATCCGTGACCTCCAGGACCCGAAGGGCGCCATGGGCAAGCCCGACCAGATCCACGCGATCGGCACCGGCAGCTTCGCCGACGACTTCCCCGAGGTCGACGCGATGGTGAAGAAGTTCCACATGGACGACAAGCAGCTCGGCAGCCTCGAGGAGACCGTCCTGCAGGAGCACAAGGACGACATGGAGACCGGCGTCGAGGAGTGGCTCAAGGCCAACCCCGACTTCGAGTCCTCGCTCGGCTGACCTGTCCCGCCGGCGTACCGACGCCCCGTCGCCCTCGGGTGGCGGGGCGTCGTCGTACCCGTCGCTCGTCCTTCGCGCCCGTCACCCGCGGGCGTAGGTTGCCGGTATGGACCTCGCCGACTCCACCTGCGTCGCCCTCACGACGTACCGCCGCAACGGCGACGGCGTCACGACCCCGGTCTGGATCTCGCGACTGCCCGACGGGCGGCTCGGCTTCTACACCGCGATGGGCACCGGCAAGACCAAGCGGCTGCGCCGCGACCCGCGCCTCACGCTCCAGCCGTGCGGCTGGTCGGGCAGGCTCAAGCCCGGCACCGTCCCCGTGACCGGCACCGCCGAGCTCCACCAGGGCGACGGCGCGTACGACGAGACGATGGCCGCCATCAGGAAGAAGTACGGCCTGAAGGCGCGCCTCGCGCTCACGGCCGGTCCGCTGACGCTGAAGCGCCACGGCCTGACATACGCCGACACCGCCGTCGTCGTCACGCTCGACTGACCCGACCGACCCCCGCCGGGTCGGCACTGTGCACCCCTGAAATGCACCGAGCCGGCGCCGCTGCACACGCGCTGGTGTGCAGAGGCGCCGACTCGGCGGGCGTACGGCGTCCGGAAGCGCCGACCCGCGGTCAGTCGCGGGTCGCGGTGCCCTCGGTGTAGTCGGTGTCGTGGGACTTGACCCAGGCCATCAGCTTGCGGAGCTCGCGGCCGGTCGTCTCGATCGGGTGCTGCTCACCCTTGGCGCGCAACTCCTTGAACTCCGGCGCGCCGGCGTCCTGGTCGGCGATGAACCGCTTGGCGAAGGTGCCGTCCTGGATGTCGGCCAGGACCGCCTTCATGTTCTCCTTCACGTGCGGGTCGATGACCCGGGGCCCGGAGACGTAGTCGCCGTACTCGGCGGTGTCGGAGACCGACCAGCGCTGCTTGGCGATGCCGCCCTCGTACATCAGGTCGACGATGAGCTTGAGCTCGTGGAGCACCTCGAAGTAGGCGACCTCGGGCTGGTAGCCGGCCTCGGTGAGCGTCTCGAAGCCGTACATGATCAGCTGGGACGCGCCGCCGCAGAGGACGGCCTGCTCGCCGAAGAGGTCGGTCTCGGTCTCCTCGGTGAAGGTGGTCTTGATGCCGCCGGCGCGGAGGCCGCCGATCCCCTTCGCCCACGAGAGCGCGAGGTCCCAGGCCTTGCCCGAGGCGTCGGCCTCGACGGCCACGAGCACCGGGACGCCGCGGCCGTCGACGTACTCACGGCGGACGAGGTGGCCGGGGCCCTTCGGCGCGACCATGAAGACGTCGACCCCCTCCGGCGGCGTGATGTAGCCGAACCGGATGTTGAAGCCGTGGCCGAAGCCGAGCGCCTTGCCAGGAGTCACGTGGGGCGCGATCTCCTCGGCGTACAGCTTCCGCTGGTGCTGGTCGGGGGCCAGGATCATGATCACGTCGGCCCACTCCGAGACCTCCGCGGGGGTGCCGACGACGAGGCCCTCGGCCTCCGCCTTGGCGCGGCTCTTGGACTCCGGCTGGAGACCGATGCGCACGTCGACGCCGGAGTCGCGCAGGGACAGCGAGTGGGCGTGACCCTGGCTGCCGTATCCGATGACCGCCACCTTCTTGCCCTGGATCAGGGACAGATCGGCGTCGTCGTCGTAGAACATCTCAGCCACGGGGGCTTCTCCTTCGTTGTTTCTTGTGTTGGGGGTGAGTCTGGCGCGCGGGCGGCGGCCGGGTGGAACCGGGTCAGCCGGCCGCCGGCGGAGCCGGGACCGCGACCGGCCGCAGGCTGCGCTCGGAGATCGACCGCGAGCCGCGGCCGATGGCGAGTACGCCGGACTGGACGAGCTCGCGGATGCCGAACTGCTCGAGCACGCGCAGGAAGTCGGCCAGCTTGTCAGTGTTGCCGACGATCTGGACCGTCAGCGCGTCCGGCCACACGTCGATGGCCTTGGCGCCGAAGAGGTTGACGACCTCGAGCACCTGGCCGCGGGTCTCCGCGGTGGCGGAGACCTTGACCAGCATCAGCTCGCGCTGGACCGACGCGGCGGGATCGAGCTCGACGATCTTGATGACCTCCACCAGCTTGTTGAGCTGCTTGGTCACCTGCTCCAGAGGGGTGTCCTCGACGTTGACGACGATCGTCATCCGGGAGACCTCGGCGTGCTCGGTCGGGCCGACCGCGAGGGACTCGATGTTGAACCCGCGCCGGCTGAACAGCCCGGCGATGCGGGCGAGGACGCCCGGCTTGTCCTCGACCAGGACGCTGAGGGTGTGCCTGCCCGTCGGCGTCTGCTTGTGCGGTGCGATGCTCATCAGAGGTCGTCCTCGTCGAACTTGGGCGCGAGGTCGCGCGCGTACTGGATCTCGTCGTTGCTGGCGCCGCCGGCGATCATCGGCCAGACCATCGCGTCCTTGTTGACCCGGAAGTCGACCACGACGGGCACGTCGTTGATCTCCATGGCCTTCTCGATCGTGGCGTCCACGTCGTCGGCGCTCTCGCACGCGAGACCGACGCAGCCGTAGGCCTCCGCGAGCTTCGGGAAGTCGGGGATGCGCACCGGTCCGCCGTGCTTCTGCAGGTTGGTGTTGGAGTAGCGCTCGTTGTAGAAGAGCGTCTGCCACTGCCGGACCATGCCGAGGTTGTCGTTGTTGACCACGGCGACCTTGATCGGGATGTTCTCGATCGCGCAGGTGGCGAGCTCCTGGTTGGTCATCTGGAAGCAGCCGTCGCCGTCGATGGACCAGACGGTGGCGTCGGGGCGGCCGACCTTGGCGCCCATCGCGGCGGGTACGGAGTAGCCCATGGTGCCGGCGCCGCCGGAGTTGAGCCAGGTGTTGGGGTGTTCGTAGCCGATGAACTGCGCGGCCCACATCTGGTGCTGGCCGACCCCGGCGACGTACAGCGCCTCGGGGCCGGCGATCTTGCCGAGCCGCTCGATGACGTACTGCGGCGCGAGGCCCTCCGCGGGGGCGTCGTAGCCCAGGGGGTACTTCTCCTTGATCCCGGCGAGGAAGGTGATCCAGCCCTGGTAGTCGCCGGTGCGGCCCGCAGCGACCTCCGGCTCGAGCACGGTCAGCAGGTCGGTGACGACCTCCTTGATGTCGCCGACGATCGGCACGTCGGCGTACCGGTTCTTGCCGATCTCCGCGGGGTCGATGTCGGCGTGGATGACGGCGGCGTTCGGCGCGAAGGAGGACAGGTCGCCGGTGACGCGGTCGTCGAAGCGGGCGCCGAGGCTGACGATCAGGTCGCTCTTCTGCAGCGCGGCGACCGCCGCGACGGTGCCGTGCATGCCCGGCATGCCGAGGTGCTGCGGATGGCTGTCGGGGAAGGCCCCGCGCGCCATCAGGGTGGTGACGACCGGGATGCCGGTGAGGTCGGCTAGCCTGCGCAGCTCACGGTGGGCGCGCGAGCGGATGGTGCCGCCGCCGACGTAGAGGACCGGCTTGCGGCTGGCCAGGATGAGCCTGGCCGCCTCGCGGATCTGCTTGGCGTGCGGCTTCGTCACCGGCCGGTAGCCGGGCAGGCTGAGCTCCGTGGGCCAGTCGAAGGTGGTCTGTGCGGTCAGTGCGCTCTTCGCGACGTCGACGAGCACCGGGCCGGGCCGGCCCGTGGAGGCGATGTGGAACGCCTCCGCCACCCGGCGCGGGATCTCGGCGGCATCGGTGACCAGGAAGTTGTGCTTCGTGATCGGCATCGTGATGCCGCGGATGTCGGCCTCCTGGAAGGCGTCCGTGCCGATCAGGGTCTCCCCCACCTGGCCGGTGATCGCGACCAGCGGCACCGAGTCCATGTGGGCGTCGGCGATCGGGGTGACCAGGTTGGTCGCCCCCGGCCCGGAGGTGGCCATGCACACCCCGACCCGGCCGGTCGCCGCGGCGTACCCCTCGGCGGCGTGGCCGGCGCCCTGCTCGTGGCGTACGAGGACGTGGCGGATCTTCGAGTCCATGAGCGGGTCGTACGCCGGGAGGATGGCCCCGCCCGGGATGCCGAAGATGTGGTCGGCGCCCGCTGCTTCCAGCGACTTGATCAGGCTCTGTGCGCCGGTGACCGACGCGCCCTGCTCGCTCATGTCTCTGCGTTTCCTACTCGTGTCGTCCGGGTGACTGCTGCATGTGTGATCCCAACAAAAAACCCTCCGGCCCGAAGGCAGCGGAGGGAGACGCGTCGGCTGGCTGGGGCTCAGGCGACGCGCCCGGTAAGTACGAGAATCTGGTGCAGCATGCGCACACCGTAACCGCGGCGATCGTTTCGTGTCACCCGAGTGTGACACGCGTCCCAGCATGTGGGACCGCGGTCCCACTTCCCGGACATCCCGGCGGCTACTGCCTCCCCAGCCAGGTGGAGAAGTCGACCCGGTTGCCGTCGGCGTCGGCCAGCGTTGTCCACGCGGGCGCGAAGCCGTCGTTGACGACCGTGCCGCCGTTGTCGAGCGCCTTGCGGATCCGCTGCTCGGCGACGTCGTCGGGGACGTCGATGTCGACGTGGAAGCCGTGCGGGTCGTCGGTCTGCTGCAGGTACAGCCCGGGCGCCTGGTCGGTGTCGGCGAGGAACGCGTCGTACGACGGGTCCGGCGACGTCCCGAGCACCGCCTGCCAGAACGGGCTGATCGCGTCGGGGTCCGGCGTGTCGAGCGCGATCGAGACGATCTGGAGCGACCCGGGCTGCGGCGTCGCGCCGAGCCGGTCGGCGATCTCGCTGATCACCCGCGCGAGCCGGATGTCGCGCTGGGTGATGCCACCGACGTCGTGGCTGACCAGTGTGACGTCGACGTGCGGGTAGCGCAGGTCGAGATCCGGATGATGGTTGGCCTTCTCGGCCTCCTCCGCGACCTGGTTGACCATCGTCAGGCCGGCGGCGAAGGAGCCGGTCGCGAACCTCGCGCACAGCCGGCCCGCCAGGAGCCGCCAGTCGGTCAGCAGCTCGGCGGCGATCGAGGGCGGGTCGAGGACCTGCTTGTCCTCGTCGGTGATGGCCATGCCGTCACCGTAACCCGGCCGCCGCGCATCCATGCAGGTCAGCGAGGGAATCGGTGAATGATCCGTTGGGCTCGGGCCAGCGCGTGAAGCACGCCCGAAACATAGGCTCCCGTATGGTCGTTGACCATCCGACTCGGAGGTTACATGTCCACATCACCTTTATCGACCCCGGCGGCGGAAGGCTCGTCGCCCTCGAACACCGAGCTCAAGCGAAATCTCGGCATCGTCGGCCTGCTCTTCGCGAGCGTCGGCTCGATCATCGGCTCCGGATGGCTCTTCGGGGCCCTCAACGCCGCGGCCACGACCGGCCCGTCGGCGATCCTGTCCTGGATCGTCGGCGGCGTGATGGTCTCGTTCATCGGCCTCGTCTTCGCGGAGCTGGGGTCCATGTTCCCGATCGCGGGCGGCGTGGTGAGGTTCCCGCACCTCGCCTTCGGCTCGTTCGCGAGCTACACGGCCGGCTGGTCCACCTGGGTGGCCGCGTCGACCACCGCGCCGATCGAGGTCGAGGGGGCGCTGCAGTACGCCACGCGGTACGCCGACTTCACCGAGGCCCACAAGGGCGGCACGGTGCACACGCTGACCCCGCTCGGCTTCGTCGTCGCGATCGTGCTGATGGCGGTCTTCGTCGTCATCAACTACATCGGCATCTCGTGGTTCGCCCGGATCAACAACGTGCTGGTGTCGTGGAAGCTGGTGATGATCGTCCTGGTCATCCTGGCGTTCCTGTTCACCTCCTTCCACGGCAGCAACCTCCACAGCGAGGGCTTCTTCACCCACGGCGCCCAGGGCGTCTTCAGCGCCGTCGCCACCTCGGGGATCGTGTTCTCCTTCCTCGGCTTCCGGCAGGCCATCGAGCTCGCCGGTGAGGGCGCCAAGCCCAAGCGGGACATCCCGATGGCCGTCCTCGGCTCGATCCTCGTGACGGGCATCCTGTACGTCGGCCTGCAGATCGCCTTCCTGGTGGCCCTCGACCCGGGCAAGCTCGCCCAGAACGGCTGGGACAACGTCGGCAACGTGCTCACGAACTCCGCCGGGCCGCTGGCCTCGGTCGCGAGCGCCATCGGCCTCGGCTGGCTGGCCGTGCTGCTCTACATCGACGCGATCATCTCCCCCGGCGACACCGGCCTCATCTACACGACGACCACGGCGCGGATGTCGTACGCCATGGGCCGCAACGGCAACGCCCCGCGCGCCCTCACGAGGACGACGCTGAGCGGCGCGCCGTGGGTCAGCCTCGTCGTGGCGTTCATCGTGGGCATCATCGCGTTCCTGCCGTTCCCGAGCTGGCAGCAACTGGTCGGGTTCATCACCTCGGCGACGGTGCTCTCCTTCGGCCCCGGACCGCTCGCCGTCGGCGCGCTGCGCCGCCGGATCCCCGAGCACGAGCGGCCCTTCCGCGTGCCGGGCGGCGACCTGATCCCGATCCTCGGGTTCGCCTCCAGCAACCTGATCATCTACTGGACCGGCTGGAACACCGACTGGAAGCTGTTCGTCGCGATCCTGCTCGGCTACGCCCTGTTCGCGATCCACGAGCTCATCTCCGCGGAGACTCCTCCGCTCGAGCTGCCGTCGGGCGCCGTCTGGGTGATCCCGTGGCTCGCCGGCCTCGCGATCATGTCGTACGTCGGCGACTTCGACGGCGGCCAGGGCTGGGTCGGCTTCTGGACGTCGATCATCATCCTCGTGGCGTTCTCGGTCGTCATCTACTACCTCGGCGTGCGCAACGCGCTGTCGAGGGAGCAGATCGAGCGTCACATCGCCGAGGCCGAGGAGGAGTCGGTCGAGGAGGCAGCCGCGCTCGGCGGCACCCACTGAGCGGACCCGATGACGGGCGGCCCCCCGCGCCGGCGGCCTTCACTTTCGCCGCGCGGGGGTCCCTCGGGGCGCTCACCCGGATACGCTGCGTAAGGTGATCCTCCCCTACAAGCCGGTCGACCGACGCCGCATCCGGGTCAAGGCGTTCGCTGTCATCCTCGACAGGACCGCGGAGAGGCACGCCGTCGCGCGCATGGCGACGGCGGAGAACCCGGTGTTCCACCGGCCGCTCGGCGGGTCGGTCAAGCACGGGGAGCACAGCTCGGAGGCCGTCGTACGCGAGGTGGCCGAGGAGCTCGGGGCCACCTTCGTGGAGCCGGTGCTGCTCGGCGTGCTCGAGAGCCTCTTCACCATCGAGGGCGAGAGCGGGCACGAGATCGTCTTCGTGTACGCCGGTCGGCTGGCCGAGCAGGAGGCGATCCCGGACGAGGGCCGGCCCTTCCGCGACCTCGACAAGGACCGCTACGTCGAGTGGCGGCCGGTGACCGGGCTCCTCGACGTGCCGCTCCTCCCCGAGGGGCTCCAGGACCTGATCGACGTCTGGGTCAAGACCTGACCCGCAGGCTGGTCAGCTGGCGACCGTCGGCGTCGAAGCTGCCGGGGTCGAGCCAGCGCTCGTGGGCGGCGCGTACGACGGGCCACTCCTCCGCCGTCACCGAGAACCAGTCGGTGTCGCGGTTGCGGCCCTTCACGACGAGGTGGTGGCGGAAGCGCCCCTCGTAGGTGAAGCCGAGCCGCGCCGCCGCCCGTCGCGACGGCTCGTTGAGGCTGTCGCACTTCCACTCCAGCCGACGGTAGCCGAGCGTGTCGAGCGCGTGCCGCATCAGCAGGTGGAGCGCCTCGGTGGCCGCCCGGGTCCGCTGGAGGGTGCGGCCGAACAGCACCCCGCCGATCTCGATGGACCCGTGGGCGGGCACCACGGCGGCGTACGCCGCGATGCCGGTGGCGAGGCCGGCCCGCTCCCCCTCGGTCGGCACCAGCGCGAACGTGAGCGTGTCCGGGGTGTCGACGACGCCGGCGAGGTGCATCCACAGCTCCGCCAGCGAGCCCGGCCGCCCGATCGTGCGATAGGTCCACAGCCGGCCGTCGTCGGGACCGCAGGTGGCCGCGTAGAGATCGGCGTACGCCGCCGAGCTCAGCGGCTCCACCCGCACGTAGCGCCCCTCGAGGGTCACCGGCTCGGGCCGCGGGCGCTCCTC
The DNA here is from genome assembly GCF_040049175.1 of Nocardioides asiaticus. NCBI lineage: Bacteria > Bacillati > Actinomycetota > Actinomycetes > Propionibacteriales > Nocardioidaceae > Nocardioides > Nocardioides asiaticus. The sequence continues at coordinate 626,185 of NZ_JBDZDM010000001.1, forward strand.
CCAGCCGGCGACGACGTCGCCGACGGCCTGGCCGTGGTCGTCGATCTCGGGCACGGCCGTGACGCTAACCGGCGTACGACCGGACGCGCTCACCCGGTCGGCTCACGTAGCCCACGACCAGGCCGACGACGACGCCCATGAGCGTCTCGAGCCCCCGGTCGGCGAGGAGCTCCCCGGTGGGGACCGGCGCCACCAGGTGGACCATGAGCAGCGCGAGCGGGGTCACGAAGACCAGCGCGAGCGCGTAGTTGCGACCGACGAGGAGCTCCGCGCCCGCCTGCATGGCGGCGACGACGACCACGACGGCGATGCCCTCGAGGCCGAGCTCCAGGATCACCCAGGCCAGGGCGAGGCCGAGCGCGGTGCCGACGACGCGGTGGAGGCCACGGACGAGTTGGACGGGGAGGGCCCGCGCCGCGAGGGGTACGACGGCGGAGACCATCGCCCAGTACGGCCGGCCGATCCCGGAGCCGGTCGCGAGCGCTCCCGCCAGCCCGACCCCGACGCCGGACTGCAGCGCGTAGCGCCACACGCCCTCGACAGCGCCGCCGATCGGCCGGTCGGGGAGCACGGCCGGACCGGGCCGGCGTACACGGCGCCACAGCGAGCCGACATTGCCGACGGCGACGGCGAAGAGCGCCGAGGCCGCCGAGACGGCGAGGGCGCGCGGGACGTCGCCCGGCTCCGCCGGGATCGAGGCGACCGCGGCGAACCCGAAGACCTGGAAGAGCGAGCCGGGCGGGTGCCAGCCCTGTCGCGCGGACAGCGCGGAGGCCCCGACGGCGACCATCGCCGCGAGCGGCACCGACAGCCACGCCCGCTGACCGGAGAGCCCGACGAGGACCCCGAGCGTCACCATCGCCGTCTGGACGGCGCCGACGGTCAGCTGGAGCCTCATCCGGTGGAGACCGGCCCTCTCCCGGCCGTAGAGCGACGTGAACGCGCCGAATGCGGCATAGATCGACCAGGACAGATGGTCGGCCGCGAGCAGCACGAGCAGCGGCACCGTGATCGAGACCGTCGCGCGGACGGCGATCCGGTGGGACCCCGCGTGCGGCCCGATCGTGACGAGGCGGGAGACCAGGGCGGACATCGCCGTGATCCTCTCAGAGCGGGCAGGGCGATCCGGCGCCGGTCGCGCCGGAGGCGGTCAGCTCGTGACAGCGCCCACAGCCGCCGACTTCACCGTTTTGGCGTACTTCCCGAGGACGCCGCGGGCGTACCTGGCAGGGAGCGGCTCCCAGCCGACCTGGCGGCGCTCGAGCTCGTCGGGCTCCACCTCGACGTCGAGGATCTTGTTGAGCACGTCGAGGACGATGGTGTCGCCGTCCTGCACGAACGCGATCGGGCCGGCGTCGACCGCCTCGGGCGCGATGTGGCCCACACAGAGTCCGGTCGTGCCGCCGGAGAACCGGCCGTCGGTGATGAGCAGGACGTCCTTGCCGAGGCCGGCTCCCTTGATCGCGCCGGTGATGGCGAGCATCTCCCGCATCCCCGGGCCGCCCTTCGGACCCTCGTAGCGGATCACCACCACGTCGCCGGGCTTGATGCCGCCCGCCTCGAGCGCGTCCATGGCGGCGCGCTCGCCGTCGAAGACCCGGGCGGTGCCGCGGAAGACCGTGTCGTCGAAGCCGGCGGTCTTCACGACCGCGCCCTCCGGGGCGAGCGTGCCCTTGAGGATGGTGAGGCCACCGGTCTTGTGGATCGGCTTGTCCATGGTGCGGATGACGTCGCCGTCGATCGGGGCGGGGGCGAGCTCCTCGAGGTTCTCGGCCATCGTCTTCCCGGTGACGGTCAGCGCCTCGCCGTGGAGGAGCCCGGCGTCGAGCAGCGCCTTCATCACCACCGGGATGCCGCCGACCTTGTCGACGTCGTTCATGACGTAGCGGCCGAACGGCTTGAGGTCACCGAGGTGGGGCACCTTCTCGCCGATCCGGTTGAAGTCGTCGAGGGTCAGGTCGACCTCGGCCTCGTTCGCGATCGCGAGCAGGTGGAGCACCGCGTTGGTGGAGCCGCCGAGCGCCATCACGACGGTGATGGCGTTCTCGAACGCCTCCTTGGTCATGATCTGCCGCGCGGTGATGCCCTTGCGCAGCAGGTTGACGACCGCCTCCCCCGAGCGGTGGGCGAAGCCGTCGCGTCGCCGGTCGACGGCGGGCGGCGCCGCAGAGCCCGGCAGCGACATGCCGAGCGCCTCTGCGACCGAGGCCATCGTGTTGGCGGTGTACATGCCGCCACAGGCGCCCTCGCCCGGGCAGATGGCCTTCTCGATCCGGGCCACCTGGTCACGGCTCATCCGGCCGGCGAAGCAGGCGCCGACGGCCTCGAAGGCGTCGATGATCGTGACGTCCTTGCCGTCGACCTGTCCGGGCATGGTGCTGCCGGCGTACAGGAAGACCGCGGCGAGGTCGAGGCGGGCGGCGGCCATCAGCATGCCGGGCAGCGACTTGTCGCAGCCGGCGAGCAGCACCGAGCCGTCGAGGCGCTCGGCGTTCATGACGGTCTCGACCGAGTCCGCGATCACCTCGCGCGAGACCAGCGAGAAGTGCATCCCCTCGTGGCCCATCGAGATGCCGTCCGAGACGGAGATGGTGCCGAACTCGAGCGGGTAGCCCCCGGCGGCGTGCACGCCGTTCTTGACCGCCTTGGCCAGCCGGTCGAGGGAGAGGTTGCAGGGGGTGATCTCGTTCCACGACGAGGCGACCCCGATCTGCGGCTTGGCGAAGTCCTCGTCCCCGAGCCCTACCGCCCGCAGCATCCCGCGCGCGGCGGTCGCCTCGAGGCCGTCGGTGACGACTCGGGAGCGTGGCTTGATGTCGGGGGTCCCGGCGTCGGGAGATGAGGCATCGGTCATGACGCACAGGTTAATCCGGTCGGACTACGCCGGCGGCGCCGGTCTCAGGGACGGCGTCGCGGAGCCCGTCGCAGGCTGTGTACGACGTGACCGTCACCTCCGGTTCATCCATCTCGTGGTGAAAGGTCCTAGCCTTGCCACATGGACACCACCCAGGTGACTGACGTGACGTGGGAGAAGTACGCCGCCGTGCTGTTCGACCTCGACGGCGTGGTCACGCCGACGGCGGTCGTCCACATGCGCGCGTGGGCGGAGATGTTCAACGCCTTCCTCCAGGAGAAGGCGCCCGACGCGGCGCCCTACACCGACGAGGACTACTTCGCCCACGTCGACGGCAAGCCCCGCTACGACGGGGTTCGCGACTTCCTCGCGTCCCGCGGCATCACGCTGCCGGAGGGGACGCCGGCCGACCCGCCGACGGCGGAGACCGTCTGCGGTCTCGGCAACCGGAAGAACGACGCCTTCAACGCCGTCCTCGCCCGCGACGGCGTCGAGGCCTACCCGGGCTCGGTCCAGTTCCTCGACTACCTCGCCACGCTCGGCACCCCCCTCGCCGTCGTCTCCTCCTCGGTCAACGCGCCGTCGGTGCTGGAGTCGGCCGGGCTGCTCGACCGCTTCGGCGTGGTCGTGAGCGGCGCCGTGGCCGCCGAGCACAACCTGCCGGGCAAGCCGCGGCCCGACACGTTCCTGTTCGCGGCCGTCGAGCTCGGCGCGGCGGCCGCCGACGCGGTCGTGCTCGAGGACGCCGTGTCCGGCGTCAAGGCCGGCGCGGCCGGCGCCTTCGGGCTGGTCGTCGGCGTCGACCGCGGTGCCGGCCACGACGCCCTCGCGGAGGCGGGCGCCGACCTGGTCGTCAGTGATCTGGCGGAGCTCGTCCCGCAGGGGGGTACGCAGTGAAGAGCGGTGTGGGTCCCGATCCCCTCGACCGCGCCCGGTTCCCCGTCGACCCGTGGCGCCTGGTCGAGCGCAGCTACTCCCCCGAGGACCTCGGCCTGACCGAGACCCTCTTCTCCGTGGCCAACGGCTACCTCGGCATGCGGGCCAACCCCGAGGAGGGCCGGCCGGCGTACGCCCACGGGACGTTCCTCAACGGCTTTCACGAGACCTGGCCGATCCGGCACGCGGAGGCGGCGTACGGCTTCGCGGAGACGGGCCAGACCATCGTCAACGTCCCCGACGCCAAGGTCATGAAGATCTACGTCGACGACGAGCCGCTGACCTTCGGCACCGCCGACCTCGAGGACTACGAGCGGGTGCTCGACTTCCGTGACGGCGTGCTGCGCCGCAGCCTGGTGTGGCGTACGCCGTCCGGCAAGCGGGTCTGCATCCGCTCGACGCGGATGGTGTCGATGACCCAGCGCCACCTCGCCCTGATGACGCTCGAGGTGACCATGCTGACCGGCAGCGCGCCGGTCGTGATCTCCTCCCAGCTGCTCAACCGGCAGGACGGCAAGGACGAGTACCACGTCGCCTCCGATGCGCTCGGCCACGGCGCCGACCCGCGGAAGGCCTCGGCGTTCGAGGACCGCGTGCTGCTGCCGCGGATGAGCTACTGCACCGAGGAGCGGATGCTGCTCGGCTACCAGTGCGCCCGGTCCGGGATGACGATCGCCGTGGCCGCGGACCACCGGATCGAGACCCCCGACCCGGTCGAGACGGTGCTGCGCTCCGAGGAGGACCTCACCAAGGTCGTCTTCCGGGCCGACGCGACCGAGGGCAACACGCTGCGGCTGGAGAAGGTCGTCTCCTACCACTCCTCCCGCGGCGTCCCCGTCCGGGAGCTGTCCGACCGCTGCGACCGCACCCTCGACCGCGCCGCCCGGCTCGGCCTCGACCACTTCCTCGAAGACCAGAAGGCGTGGTACGCCGACTTCTGGGACCGCGCCGACGTCGAGATCTCCGGACCGGGCCGGGAGATCCAGGCCGTCCAGCAGGCGGTGCGGTTCAACCTCTTCTCCCTGGCCCAGGCCACCGCCCGCACCGACGGGCTCGGCGTCCCCGCCAAGGGCGTCACCGGGTCGGGCTACGAGGGCCACTACTTCTGGGACACCGAGATCTACGTCGTCCCGTTCCTGTGCCACACCCAGCCCGAGATCGCGCGCAACGTGCTCCACTTCCGGTCCGTGATGCTGCCCTCCGCCCGGCGCCGCGCGGCCCAGATGGCGCAGAACGGCGCGATGTACCCGTGGCGGACCATCAACGGCGAGGAGGCCTCGGCGTACTACGCCGCCGGCACCGCGCAGATGCACATCGACGCGGACATCTCCTACGCCCTGATGAAGTACGTCTACGCCGCCGGCGACATGGGCTTCCTCATGCGCGAGGGCATCGACATCCTGGTGGAGTGTGCCCGGATGTGGGCCGACCTCGGCTTCTGGCGCCACAACGGCACGCCCTCGTTCCACATCCACGGCGTGACCGGGCCGGACGAGTACACCACGGTGGTCAACAACAACCTGTTCACCAACGTGATGGCCCGCTACAACCTCGAGAAGGCAGCCCAGGCGGTCCACCGGATCAGGAAGGACCACCCGCACGAGTACGAGCTCGTGGCGGGCCGGCTCCAGCTCACCGACGACGAGGTCGAGGAGTGGAAGCGCTGCGCCGAGGGGATGTACATCCCGTTCGACGAGGGTCTCGGCATCCACCCGCAGGACGACCTGTTCCTCTCCCGCGAGGTGTGGGACCTCTCCAAGACGCCCGCGGAGCTGCGCCCCCTGCTGCTGCACTACCACCCGCTGGTGATCTACCGGTTCCAGGTGCTCAAGCAGGCCGACGTCGTGCTCGCGCTCTTCTTGCAGGGCGACCGGTTCACGCTCGAGGAGAAGCGCGCCGACTTCGAGTACTACGACCCGATCACCACCGGCGACTCCACGCTGTCGGCCGTCGTGCAGTCGATCATCGCCGCCGAGGTGGGCTACCACGAGGTGGCGCTGCGCTACTTCCACGATGCGCTGTACGTCGACCTCGACAACCTCCACGGCAACACCGTCGACGGCATGCACATCGCCTCGACCGGCGGCGTGTGGAGCACGCTGGCGTACGGCTTCGGCGGGCTGCGCGACCATGCCGACGGTCTCCGCTTCGACCCGCGGCTGCCCGAGCCGTGGGAGTGCCTCTCCTTCCGGGTCGCCTGGCGGGGGTCGCGGATCAAGGTGGAGATCACCGAGGACGAGGCGCGCTTCACCGTCGAGACGGAGGGGATGCAGCCCGACGTCCCGCTGACGGTGCGCGGCACGACGTACTCCGTCTCCAAGGGCTCGCCACTGCTCGTCCCGCTCCCCGACCAGGGGCCGCGGATCGACGGCCAGCTGGGCGAGAAGCCGCTCGTCGGCGGCACCCGTCCCGACGGCAGCACGATCACCTCGTCGGTGCCCGCCGCGATCGAGCCGGAGGACTACGAGGAGGCGCACGCCCACACCGGCACCGTCCCCTCGATCGGGCCGGAGCCGCCGACCCGCACCGAGGAGACCTCCGGACCGGTCCCGGAGAACGGCCACCTGCCGGCCGGCGAGCGCTGACCGACCCAGACCGCGCTCAGACCTGCGCTCAGACCGCGCCGGCGCGCACGCAGACGACGTCGGGGAGGTTCTCGGCGGCGACCCGCCAACTCCCGCCTGCGTCGGTGGAGACGAGCACCTCGCCGTTGCGGAACCCGGCGTACAGCCCGGCGCCCACCTCGGGTCCGTGGTCGTCGGTGGTCATCGCGTCGCGCAGCACCGCGACGTAGCACGGATCGGGCAGGCCGGCGCCGTACGGCTGCCAGGTCTCGCCCGCGTCGGTCGAGCGCCAGACCAGCGCCTTCCCGTCCGGCGGGCAGCGCCGGTCGTCGAGCGGGAAGACGAAGACGGTGTCCGGCTCGTGCGGGTGGACGACCATCGGGAAGCCGAAGTCGGAGGGCAGCCCGTCGGCGATCGAGGTCCACGAGCCACCGGCGTCGTCGCTGCGGTAGACGCCGCCGTGGTTCTGCAGGTAGATCCGCTCGGGGCGGGAGGGGTGCCGCGCCATCTTGTGGACGCACTGGCCGAACTCGGGGTACTCCTGCCCGTCGGGGGCGAAGACCACCTTGATCCCCCGGTTGCGGGGCGCCCAGCTGGCGCCGCCGTCGGTCGTGGCGTAGACGCCGCCGGTCGAGATCGCGACCAGCGCCTCCTCCGGGTCGGTGGGGTGGGGCAGCAGGGTGTGGAAGGCCTGCCCGCCGAAGCCGGCATTCCACTCGGGCCGGTGCGGGTGGTCCCACAGTGATCGCTGGAGCCCGAAGGTCTCCCCGCCGTCGTACGAGGTGAAGACCGCGCCGGGCTCGGTGCCGGCCCACACGGTGCCGGGCTCGGCGCCGGGCGCCAGCGCCCAGATCCGCTCGACGCTCGCGTCGACGTCGTCCGGGAAGCGCGGGGGCTGCGCCGCCTCCTTCCAGGTCTCGCCGAGGTCGTCGGAGATGTGGACCTGCGGGCCGATCCACATGCTGGTCGCGCCGGCGTAGAGCCGGGGCGTTCCGCCGCGGGTGTCGACCATGCAGGAGTAGACCTCTTGGAGGTCGAAGTGCGGCCCGGTGAACTCCCAGGTCTCACGCGCGTCGTCGGAGCGGCCGACCCACAGCCCTTTGCGGGTCCCGACCATGAGCACTGTCGCCATGGTCCCTACCCTGACCCCGTGACCGCCGTCCTGCCAGTACCCGGCTACCTCAGATCTCCGGTGCTGCTGGTGATGGTGGGCATCCTGTCGGTGCAGTTCGGGGCCGCCGTCGCCAAGGACCTCTTCGACGTCGCCTCGCCGACCACCGTGGTCTGGCTGCGGCTGCTCACCTCCGCCGTGGTCCTGCTGGCGTGGGCCCGGCCGCGGCTGCGCGGCCGCTCGCGCCGGGACTGGCAGGTCGTCGTCGGCTTCGGAGCGGCCCTGGGACTGATGAACTGGTCGATCTACCAGGCGTTCTCCCGGATCCCGCTCGGGATCGCCGTGACCCTCGAGTTCGTCGGGCCGCTCGCGCTCGCTGTGCTCGGCTCGCGGCGCCCGCGCGACCTGCTCTGGGTCCTGCTGGCCGCCTGCGGCGTGGTCTTCCTCGGTATCGAGCCGGGCACCGTCACCTGGGCCGGGGTCGGGTTCGCCCTGCTGGCGGGGACGGCCTGGGCGGCGTACATCCTGTTGAGCCAGGCGACCGGCGCCCGCTGGGCCGGCATCGACGGCCTGGCGGTGGCCTCCACCATCGCGGCGGTGGGGCTCGCCCCGGTCGCGCTGGCGTACGCCGACGGGCTGGACTCGCCGCGGGTCTGGCTGCTCGGGGCGCTGGTGGGCGTGCTCAGCTCGGTCGTGCCGTACAGCTGCGAGCTGGTGGCGCTGCGCAGCCTGTCCTCGGCGGTGTTCGGGATCCTGATGTCGCTCGAGCCCGCCGCCGCGGCGCTGGCCGGGCTCCTCGTGGTCGGCGAGACCCTGAGCCTGCTGCAGTGGCTCGCGATCGTGTGCGTCGTCGTCGCGAGCGTCGGCGCGACGCGCTCGTCGCCGGCACCGGCGGTCGTCTGACCGGGCGACCGGGACCTCGGTCCCGGGCCGAACGACCGCGCGCGTGAGGAGAGGTTCACACAGATCTCACCTTTGCGTGACCCGTCCGCCCGGGCCTGCGACCTAGCCTGGGTCGCACGTCTTCGCCCCCGCCTGGAGTCGTCGTGCTCGCCCTCCTTCCCCTGCACCCCGTCCGATCCATCCTCAGCTGGCCCGTGGCCTCCCAGGCCCGTTCGCGCCGCAACGCCCTTGTTGCCAACACCGCCCTCGCGGCCCGCCGGGCCGAGCGCGAGGAGGTCGACAGGTACCTCGACGACCTGACGTCGGGCAGAATCACCGCGTGACCCTTCCGCGCGCCGTCGTCGAGTCGACCGTCGAGTTCCGCGACGTGCTATCTGACGACGGCACGCTGCTGCGCGCCTGGACCAACGACCCCGACGGCGTCGTCGACGGCCCCACCGTCCTGCTCTGCAACGGGCTCGGCACCTCCCCGTGGAACTGGCCCGCCCTCCTCCACACCGACTGCGGCGTACGCGTGGTCTCGTGGCACCACCGGGGCACCTCGGGCTCGGACCGCCCGCTCGACCAGAAGAAGGTGGGGGTCACCCAGTTCGTCGAGGACGCGCTGTCGGTCATGGACCACTTCGGGCTCGACCGGCCGGTCGTGATGGGCTGGTCGGTCGGCGTCAACACCATGTTCGAGCTCGCCGCCGAGCACCCCGAGCGGGTCGCTGGGCTGTTCGCCGTCGCCGGCGTGCCCGGCGACACCTTCTCGACCATGCTCGGGCCGCTCCGCCTCCCGCGCCCGGCGGCGCGCGCGATCACCGTGACGGCGTCGCGCTGGCTCAAGGCGACCGGGCGCCTCCTGACCCCGCTCGCATCGCGGGTCGAGGTCAGCCCCCGGGTCATCGACGTCCTCAGCCACACCGGGCTGCTCTTCAAGGTGCCCGACCGCGAGCTGGCGGCCCTGGCGCTGGAGGAGTTCCTCTCCACGCCGGTCGACTGGTACTTCCACCTCGCCCTCCGCACCTCCGAGCACGGCCGGGTCTCGCTGCGCCGGATCAAGGTTCCCGTCGTCTTCGTCGCCGGCAGCTGGGACATCCTCGCCGGCGCCCGCCACATGGCCACCGCCGCCGAGCGCGTCCCCGACGGCACGTACGTCGAGCTCCGCGGCAGCCACTTCGTGCAGATGGAGCAGCCCGAGCTGGTCCACCAGCTGCTCCTCGACTTCCTGCGCCGCGTCGACGCCGGGCGGCCCGTCCGCTACTGAGGGGCGGCCGGGCGGCTACTGAGGGGCGCTCGTCGCCACCCGGCCGGTCACGGTGGCCCGTCGCGCGGCGCGGCGCAGCGTCGTGAGCACGGCCGGGCCGAGGACGCAGGTGGCGATCGCGGTCGTGACGGCGCGGCCGGTGTCCCAGCTGGTCGTCGAGGTCAGCAGCGTGTAGCGCAGGAAGGTCGCGAGGTTCTCCCCCACCGACGCGGACGGGTCGAAGGAGAGGTTGCCCGTGTGGCCCGGCACCGCCACCCCGGTGAGCAGCGGCCAGCCCTGGAGGTTGAGCAGCAGCCCGTAGACGTAGGACGCCAGCACGCCGTACGCCGCGAGCAGGGCGATCTCCCAGCGACCGGTGACGCGGCGCGGCAGCAGGCCCGCCCCGAGGCCGACCCAGCCGGCGACAAGCATCTGGTACGGCAGCCACGGCCCCACCCCGGCCGTCGTCAGCGCGGAGGCGAACAACGAGGTGCAGCCCAGCACGAACCCGAAGCCGGGCCCGAACACCCGGCCGGCCAGCACCAGCAGGAAGAAGACCAGCTCCACCCCCGCCGTCCCCGCCGAGAGTCCGCGCAGGACCGCCTCGATCGCGCTCAGCACCCCGAGGATCGCCAGCACGCGCGGGTCGAGACCGCCCTGGGCGAGCTCCGCCAGGGTGACAGCGATCATGACGGGCATCAGGGCGAGGAACAGGAACGGCGGCTGGACCCGGTCACCGCCGACCAGCAGGGGCCACATCAGCATGAGCAGGCCGCCGGCGGAGGCGGCCGCGAGGATCGCCGCCGACCACGAGGAGACGCGTACGCCGCTCACCGGCCGCTCTCCTCTGCCGCCCGACCGCCCCGGGTCGCCAGGGCGGCGGTCACGTCCTCGACCCGGACCCAGCCGGGACCGAGGACCTTGCTCACCTGGGGCGCGAAGGCAGGCGACTCGGCGACCACCCGGCGTACATCTCCGGCGGAGACCACCTCGCCCTCGGCCAGGACGACGACGTCGTCGGCCACCTGCGCGGTGAACTCGACGTCGTGGGTCGCCACCATGACGGCCCGACCGGCCCGGGCGAGGTCGCGCAGGATGGTGCCGAGGGCAGCCTTCGCGGCGTAGTCGAGACCGCGGGTGGGCTCGTCGAGGAGTACGACGGGCGGGTCAGCCGCCAGCACCAGCGCCAGCGCCAGGGCGAGCCGCTGGCCCTCCGACAGGTCCCGCGGGTGCCGCTCGCCGGGCAGACCGGGCACCAGCCGGTCGAGGATCTCGCGGGTGCGCGGGCCGCCGGAGGCGCACTCGTCGTCGACGGTCTCGAGGTAGAGCAGGTCGGCCGCGGTCTGAGGCAGCAGCCCGACGAGCGCTCGCCGACCGGCGGCGTCGAGCCTGGCCGGGTCGCTCCCCGCGACGTCGACCGAGCCCGCCGTACGCCGCCGGGTGCCCTGCAGCGTCCACAGCAGCGTCGACTTCCCCGACCCGTTGCGACCCATCAGCGCCGTCACGCGCCCCGCGGCGAGGGTCAGGTCCACCTCCTTGAGCGCGATCGTCTTGCCGAGGATCACGCTGAGGCCGGAGGTTGTCAGGGAAATTCCGATGTTGTGGGGTGTCTGAACAGCCGACAACCTCGGGTTTCCCCGGCCGGCCGGGGAAACCCGGCTCCCCGGCTCCGGCAGCGCCACCCCCCGCGCCCGCCGGCGCGCGTCGCGGACGGTGAGCGGGAGCGGGTCCCAGCCGAGAGCGCGGCCGAGCTCCATGAGGGGAGGTACGACGGGCGAGGTGCGCAGCAGGTCGGCGGGCTCTCCCACGAGCACCCGGCCGTCGCCCGGCAGCAGCGCCATCCGGTCGGCGAAGGGCACGACGCGCTCCAGCCGGTGCTCGGCGAGCACGACCGAGGTGCCGAGGTCGTGGACGAGCCGCGTGATGGTGGCGAGCACGTCCTCGGCGGCGGTGGGGTCGAGGGCCGAGGTCGGCTCGTCGAGGACGAGAACCCGCGGGTGCATGGTGAGCACCGAGCCGATCGCGACCCGCTGCTGCTGCCCGCCCGACAGGCTGCGCAGCGCACGGTGGCGGAGGTCGGCGATCCCGAGCAGGTCGAGAGTCTCCTCCACCCGGCGCCGCATGGTGGCCGGCGGCAGCCCGAGCTGCTCCATCCCGTACGCGAGCTCCTCCTCCACCGTGTCGGTGACGAAGCCCGCGGCCGGGTCCTGGCCGACGTACCCGATGTCGGCGGCGCGCTCCCGCGGCGGCGTACGCACGATCGAGACGCCGTCGAGCAGCAGGTCACCGGCGAGCGTGCCGCCGGTGAACCGCGGCACCAGCCCGGAGAGCACGCCCAGCAGCGTCGACTTGCCCGACCCGGTCGGCCCGGAGACGAGGAGCAGCTCGCCCTCCTCGATCGTGAGGCTGACGCCGTCGAGCACGGGTGCGGCCGGACCGTCGGGGGTGTCCTCGTGGCGGAAGGTGATGTCCTGCAGCTCGATCACGCGACCGCCTCCTGCTCGCCGACGGCCATCGAGACAGGCACCGGGGCGGCCACGGCAGGCACCAGCCCGAGGAGTACGCCGGCGAGCGCCACGGCGCTTACGGTCGGGCTCGCGGAGACGTCGGGGTAGGCGACGGGTACGTCGTGGTGGCCGACCCACCAGCCGGCGACGCCGACCGCGACCCCGGTCGCCACGACGGCCAGCTCCGGCCAGCGCCACGGGTCCGGGCGGTAGACCGTCCGCTCCACCCGCCGGCCGGCCAGCACGAGGCCGAGCGCGGCGGCGGCGAGCCCGCCGACCACCATCGGCGCGACGAGCCAGCGCGGCGCCGTGGGGTCGAGGACGGCGTACGCCCCGACACCGAGCCCGACCAGACCGACCAGTATCGCCGCCGAGGTGAGCCTCCGTTGCGCGGGACTGAGCCGCCCGGCCCGGCCATAGCCGCGGGTGTCCATCCCCGCCGCCAGCGACAGCGAGCGCTCGAGCGCGTCCTCGAGGACCGGCACGACGAACCGGCGCAGCCGGCCGACCCGCCTGCCCCACCCCGTGGGCTCGATCCCGGCGCGCAGCGCCTGCGCGGCCCGCACCCGGCGGGCGGAGTCGGCGAGCTGCGGGAGGACGGTGACGGCGACGACGAGAGCGGTGCCCACCTCGTACAGCGCGGGCGGCATCGACCGCAGCAGCCGCTTCGGGTTGGCGAGCGCGTTGACCGCGCCGAGGCAGACCACGATCGCGGCCAGCCTGAGCCCGTCGTACAGGCCCGCCAGCAGGCCCTCCCGCGTCACCGGCCCGAGCAGCCGGATGCCGAGAACCCAGTCGGGCAGCGGCACGGTCGGCAGGTCGACCAGCACGTGGCCGGGCACGCCGCCGAGGAGGATCCGGAAGAGCACGCGTACGACGACGATGAACGCCCCGACCGCCAGGTAGAGCCGGAACACCCGCGCCCACGGCTGGTCCGAGCGGCGGGCGAGGACCACGAGCACGGCGACGGCGACGAGGAGGACCAGGAGCCAGGGATTCGTCGTGCTGGACGCGTACGCCGCCAGTCCGATCCCCCACACCCACCACGCGACCGGGTGGAGGTCGCGCGGCAGCCTGGCGCCGCTGCTCACCCGTGCCCGCATCACCGCCCGGGCGCTCGTCGCGACGCTCACGACCGCCGCCTACGGCCCACCGCGACCGCACCGCCGAGGACGACGAGTACGACGACCGGCGCCACCCAGCCGGGAAGCCCCCCACCGCCCGAGCTGTCGTCGGTCTCCGACCGGGCGTCGGTGCTCGAGCCGTCCGAACCGGTGGTCGAGCCTGTCGAGACCGAGCCGGCCGACGGAGCCGCGGCGTCCCCCACCGCCGCCGCGACGCCCGTCGCCGGGGTCCCCTTGCTTGCGCCCTGGACCCAGGTGAACGCCACCGCTCCCCCGTCCGGCACCTCGAGCCCGCCCGCGGCGAGCGAGGAGTAGACCCACGGCGAGCTGCCGTCGGTCCACCACAGCGACCAGTAGGCGTCGGCCGGCGGCACCTGGGCGCACGACGCGTCGGCGGGCCGTCCGTCGACCCGGCAGACGAAGTCCGGGGCGGTCCGGACCGCCGTCAGCGTGTGGCCGGCGTCCGCGAAGATCCGGTCGGCGGTCCGGCCGCCTCCGTCCTCGTCGCAGGACATCTCGGGCTCGCCCCCGAGCGCGTTCGGCTCGACGACCACCGCGACGCCGTGGCCGCCGGAGCAGCCGGCCTGCCGGGCAGCAGGCGCGCCCGCGCCCGCCACGGCATACGCCGGTGCGACGGCCTGCCCGGCCCCGGCCACGAGGGCCAGGACTGGGACCAGGACGAGGAAGGCGAGCCGGACGAGCGCCACGTCAGCAGCTCTCCTCCGCGGCTGCGCCGGCGGGGAGCCACTGCAGCACGGGGAGTGCCTGGGCGGTCGCGAGCCGGACCTGACCCTCGGTCGCCACGGTGATCCCCTTGTTGCGCAGCTGGGCCAGCCCGGTGTCGTCGTACGCGATGGCGCCGGCGGCCGGGCCGCACCCGACCTGGTGCTTCGCGACCCAGGTCGCCGCCCTGCCCGCAGGGTCGGTCTCGCCGGCCTCGCCGAGCGCCCAGCCCGCCATCCCCGTGCTGTTGGCGTTGGCGACCTTCGGGCTGGCGGAGGTGTACGAGCCGTCGGCCGCCTGCTGCGACTCCAGCCAGGCGACCGCCTTTGCCAGCGCCGCCTTCGCGTCCGCAGAGGGGTCGTCGAGCGACTCCAGGGCGAGCGCCGCGAAGGCGGTCGCGTCGACGTCGGGGGTCGCCTTCGGGTCGCCGTCGCAGCTCTGGTCCTTCGCCTTCGGATCGGCGGTGAAGGTGACCCGGAACCAGCCGTCGGAGCACTGCTGCTCCAGCAGGAACGCGGTCACGCTCTCGGCGAGCGGGCTCTCCGCCTCCGCCAGCCCCTCGACGGCGTAGCTCTGCCCGATCGTGTTCGCGTAGTCGACCGCCTTCTTGCTCTTGGGGTCGAGTACGTCGGCGATCCGGCCCTTGCTCGGCCCGCCGGTCGTCACCGTGCCGCTGACCGTCTTGACCAGCCCGGCGGTGTCGGCGTCGGCCTCCTCCTCCAGCACGAGCGCCTTGGCCGCCGAGCCGGCCGAGGTGAGAGTGCCGTAGCCGGGCGCGACGTACGTCTTCAGGTGATCGGCGACCGCCGTCGCGGCGGCGTCGACGTCCTGGTCGTGGCTGTCGAGCGTGTCGAGGCCGAACGCGATGTCGGCGGTGAGGCTGTAGTCGTCGTACTTGTACTGCCGGTTGCGGGCGACGCCGTCGTCCAGCTGGCCGGCGAGCCAGTCGGCCGCCCTGGTCTGCGCCCCGGTGTCGTACGCCGGCGCGCTGCTGCCGCTCGAGGAGCCGGAGCCGCCGGCGTCGTCGTCCGAGCCGCACCCGGCGACGCCGGCGAGGAAGATGAGGGCGGCGGCCGCCGAGGCAGCGGTGGCCGAACGGCGGATGGTGGTCTGCATGGTGTCCTTCCCGCTGCACAGCGGGAGGGCTCCGTGGTTCAGGCGGGCCGACCCGCTGCATACCTCGGCAGCGCTGTGGTCAGGCGCGACGCGGCAGGTGCTCCGGCTCGCCCGCTGCCGGCGACAGCGGACCTACGGTTGCGGGTCAGCGCCGGACTTCGACCGGCTTCCCCCGCCACGGGCGTGCGTGGATGTTGAGTTGTCCCGAGTACGCGCGCAGCCTAGTCCGCCCGAGCCCCCTCCGCCGACTCGGCGCTCAGCCCTTCCCCGCCCTCTTGTCGCGTACGGCGACCGAGGAGGTGCCCTCGTCCTTGAGCTCGAACAGGTCGATGGCCTTGAGCAGCTTGGTCCAGCTGGCGTAGCCGAAGTTGCGCGGGTCCTGCGACGACTGGTTGCGGATGCGGGCCCCGACGGTGCTCACCAGCGCCCAGCCCTCCTCGTCGGCGGCGGCGGCGATCGCGTTGCGGAGCAGCTGCACCAGCCGGGCGTCGCCCTTGAGTTTCTGCGCCGGCGCCTGCCGCGGGGCGCTCGGCTCCTCCCGCTCCTCGGGCGCGCCGAGGTTCTCGACGACCGTGAACCGGGTGCAGGCGCTCTTGAACGGCGACGGCGTCTTCTCCCGGCCGTAGCCGTAGACCTCGCGCCCCTTCTCCCGCAGGTAGTGGACGAGCGGGGTGAAGTCGGAGTCGCTCGACATGACCGCGAAGGCGTCCGGAACCGCCGAGTGGAGCAGCTCGACCGCGTCGATCGCCAGGGCCATGTCCGAGGCGTTCTTGTGCGTCGTGAGGTCGAACTGCTGCATCGGCCGGATCGCCGCGTCGTGCAGCTCGTCGATCCAGGACTTGAGCCCGGGCTTGGTCCAGTTGGCGTACGCCCGCCTGATCGTCACCTCGCCGTACTCGGCCAGGTCGTTCAGGACCGCGTCGATCTTCTTGGCGTCGGCGTTGTCGGCGTCGATGAGCAATGCGATCCTGAAGCGGTCGGCTCCGTCGGTCGAGCTCACGTCAGGTGAGCTTCTCGAGGATGAGCTCGCGAACGCGGGCCGCGTCGGCCTGGCCGCGCATCTCCTTCATGACCGCACCGATGAGCGCGCCTGCCGCGGCGACCTTGCCGTCCCGGATCTTCTGGGCGACGTCGGGGTTGGCGGCGATGGCGTTGTCGACCGCGGCACCGAGCGCGCCGTCGTCGGAGACCAGCGCGAGGCCGCGCTTCTCGATCACCTCGGCCGGCGTCCCCTCGCCGGCGAGCATCCCCTCGAAGACCTGCCGGGCCAGCTTGTCGTTGAGGGTGCCGCCCTCGACGAGCTTCTGGACCTCGGCGACCTCGGCCGGGCCGACCGGCAGCTCTGCGAGCTCGGCGCCGGTCTCGTTGGCCGTCCGGGCGAGCTCGCCCAGCCACCACTTCCGGGCCGCCTGCGGCGCGGCGCCGTGCGCGACGGTCTGCTCGATGAGCGGCAGCGCGCCCGAGGCCCAGGCGTCGCGCATCTCGAGGTCGGAGAAGCCCCACTCCTGCTGCAGCCGGGCGCGGCGTACGCTCGGCGGTTCGGGCAGCGTCGCGCGGAGCTCCTCCACCCACGCGCGCGAGGGCGCGACGGGCACGAGGTCGGGCTCGGGGAAGTAGCGGTAGTCCTCGGCGTCCGACTTCTCCCGGCCCGGCGACGTGGTGCCGGTGTCCTCGTGGAAGTGGCGGGTCTCCTGGAGCACCTTCGCGCCGGAGTCGAGCACGCCCGCCTGACGCGACATCTCGAAGCGCACCGCGCGCTCGACCGAGCGCAGGCTGTTGACGTTCTTCGTCTCGGTGCGCGTCCCGAGCACGCCGGACCCAACGGCTGCGAGCGACAGGTTGACGTCGCAGCGCATCGAGCCCTGGTCCATGCGTACGTCGGAGACGCCGAGCGCGAGAAGCATCTCGCGGAGCGCGGCGACGTACGCCCTCGCCACCTGGGGCGCCTTCTCGCCGGTGCCGAGGATCGGCTTGGTGACGATCTCGATCAGCGGGATGCCGGCACGGTTGTAGTCGACCAGGGAGTACTCGGCGCCATGGATGCGGCCGGTCGAGCCACCGATGTGCGTGGTCTTGCCGGTGTCCTCCTCCATGTGGGCGCGCTCGATCTCGATCCGGAAGGTCTCGCCGTCGACCTCGACGTCCGTCCAGCCGTCGAAGCAGATCGGCTCGTCGTACTGGCTGGTCTGGAAGTTCTTCGGCATGTCCGGGTAGAAGTAGTTCTTCCGCGCGAACCGGCACCACTCCGCGATCTGGCAGTTGAGCGCCAGGCCGATCCGGATCGCCGACTCCACCGCCTTGCCGTTGACCACCGGCATCGCCCCGGGCAGGCCGAGGCAGGTCGGGCAGACCTGTGTGTTGGGCTCGGCGCCGAACGTCGTCGGGCAGCCGCAGAACATCTTGGTGTTGGTGTTGAGCTCGACGTGGACCTCGAGGCCCATCGCCGGGTCGTAGGTCTCCAGCACCTGCTCGAACGGGACCAACGTCGCGGTCATGCTGACACCTCCGACAGAGCTGGGGCCTGGGAGAGCAGCGGACCGCCCCACTGCTCGGTGAGTGCTGCCTCGACGGCCGCGCCGACCCGGTAGAGCCGGGCGTCGGCCAGGGCGGGCGCGAGGATCTGCAGCCCGACCGGCAGGCCGTCCTCGTCGGCGAGGCCCGAGGGCACCGAGATGCCGGGGACGCCAGCGAGGTTGGCCGGGATGGTCGCGAGGTCGTTGAGGTACATCGCGAGCGGGTCGTCGAGCTTCTCCCCCAGCCTGAACGCCGTCGTCGGCGCCGTCGGGGAGACCAGGACGTCGACCTGCTCGTACGCCTTCTCGAAGTCGCGGATGATCAGCGTGCGGATCTTCTGGGCCTGGCCGTAGTAGGCGTCGTAGTAGCCCGACGAGAGGGCGTAGGTCCCGAGGATGATGCGGCGCTTCACCTCGTCGCCGAAGCCGGCGTCGCGGGTGGCCTTCATGACGTCCTCGGCGCTCGGCTGTGCTGAACTTCCTGGCCGACCCGGGCTGACGCGCAGGCCGTAGCGCATCGCGTCGAACTTCGCGAGGTTGGAGCTCGCCTCGGCCGGAAGGATCAGGTAGTACGCCGCCATCGCGTGCACGAACGTCGGGCAGGAGACCTCGACGACCTCGGCACCCATCTTGACCAGCAGGTCGACCGACTCCTGGAAGCGTGCGGTCACACCCGGCTGCCAGCCGTCGCCCGCCAGCTCGGTGATCACGCCGACCTTCACGCCGGACAGATCGCCCGACGCACCCCGGCGGGCGGCGTCGACGAGCCCGGTCACCGGGTCGGTGACCGAGGTGGAGTCCTTGGGGTCGTGGCCGCCGATGAGCTCGTGGAGCAGGGCCGCGTCGAGGACGGTGCGGGTCACCGGTCCGGCCTGGTCGAGGCTGTTGGCCAGCGCGACGAGGCCGTAGCGGGACACCGAGCCGTAGGTCGGCTTGACGCCCACGGTGCCGGTCACCGCACCCGGCTGGCGGATCGAGCCGCCCGTGTCGGTGCCGATGGCCAGCGGCGCCTCGTAGGCCGCGACGGCGGCCGCGGAGCCGCCGCCCGAGCCGCCGGGGATCCGGTCGAGGTCCCACGGGTTGCGCGTCGGGCCGTAGGCGGAGTGCTCGGTGGAGGAGCCCATCGCGAACTCGTCCATGTTGGTCTTGCCGAGGATCGGGAGGCCGGCGGCCTTCAGCTTCGCGACCACCGTGGCGTCGTACGGCGGCACCCAGCCCTCCAGGATCCGGCTGCCGCAGGTGGTGGGAAGCCCGCGCGTGGTGAGGACGTCCTTGACCGCGATGGGTACGCCGTCGAGGGCGTGCAGCGGCGAGCCCGCCGCGCGCCGCTCGTCGGACTCGCGCGCCGTCGCCAGCGCGCCCTCGGTGTCGACGTGGAGGAAGGCGTGCACGTCGCCGTCGACCGCGGCGATCCGGTCGAGGTGGGCCCGGGTCAGCTCGACGGAGGTGGTCTCGCCGGCGGCGAGGAGGTCGGCCAGCTCGGCGGCCGTCTTCGTGATCACTGCTCGTCCCCCAGGATCCGCGGGACGACGAACCGCTGCTGCTCGACCGCCGGAGCGCCCGACAGCGCCTCGGCCGGGCTCAGGCAGGGCTCCACGACGTCGTCCCGGAAGACGTTGGTCAGCGGGAACGGGTGCGAGGTCGGCGGTACGTCGTCGCCGGCCAGCCCTTGGATGGACGCGACCGACTCGAGGATCACCTGCAGCTGGGGCGCGAGGTGGTCCAGCTCGGCGTCGCTCAGGTCGATCCGGGCGAGGTCGGCCAGGTGCGCCACCTCGTCGCGGGAGATCTCGACGCCGCTCGTCCCTCGCGGGCTCGATCCAAGGGTCTCAGGCATGGGTTCATCCTAGGTGCCCGCGTCCGGGGCGCTCACGTCGGTTCCGCGCCCAGCTGATCGCGGCAGCCGACACACCTGACGCTAGCCGAGCGCGTCGGGTCCGCCCTCGAGGAGCTTGACGAAGCCGTCCTCGTCGAGGATCGGGACGCCGAGCTGCTCGGCCTTGTCGGCCTTGGAGCCGGCGTTGTCGCCGACGACGACGTAGTCGGTCTTCTTCGACACCGACCCTGCGGCCTTGCCGCCGCGACTGATGATCGCCTCCTTGGCCTCGTCGCGGCTGAAGCCGACCAGCGAGCCGGTGACCACGACGGTGAGCCCCTCGAGGGTGCGCGGGGCGGACTCGTCGCGCTCGTCCGCGAGGCGTACGCCGGCGTCGCGCCACTTGCGCACGATCTCCTGGTGCCAGTCGACGTCGAACCACTCCACGACCGCCTCGGCGATCGTCGGGCCGACCCCCTCGGCGTCGGCGATCTGCGCCTCGGTCGCCTGCTCGATCGCCTCGAGGGAGCCGAACTCGGCCGCCAGCGCACGCGCGGCGGTCGGGCCGACGTGGCGGATGGAGAGCGCGACCAGCACCCGCCACAGCGGGACGTCCTTGCGCTCCTCGAGGTTGGCGAGCAGCTTGGCGCCGTTGGCCGTCAGCTGCGGGCCCTCCTCGCCCTTCTTCGGCGCCCGGGTGAACAGCGGCGCCTGCAGCAGCTTCTCCTCGTCGAGCGCGAAGACGTCGCCCTCGTTCTCCAGCGCACCGGCCTCGATCAGGGCGTACGCCGCCTCGGAGCCCAGGCCCTCGATGTCGAAGGCGCCCCGGCTGGCCACGTGGTAGACCCGCTCCAGCACCTGGGCCGGGCAGGACCGGTGGTTGGGGCAGCGCAGGTCCTTGTCGCCCTCCTTCTCCTGGGCCAGCTCGGTGCCGCAGGAGGGACAGGTCGTGGGCATCACCCACTCCTCCAGCCCGTCGGGGCGCAGCCCGAGGACCGGCCCGACGATCTCGGGGATCACGTCGCCGGCCTTGCGCAGGATGACGGTGTCGCCCGGGCGGACGTCCTTGCGCTTGACCTCGTGGGCGTTGTGGAGGGTCGCGCGCTCGACGGTGGACCCGGCCACCTTGGTCGGCTCCATCACCGCGAACGGCGTCACCCGGCCGGTGCGGCCGGTGTTGACCTCGATCGAGATCAGCTTGGTGTTGACCTCCTCCGGCGGGTACTTGTAGGCCGTCGCCCACCGCGGCGCCCGGCTGGTCGACCCGAGCCGGCGCTGCAGGCTCACGTCGTCGACCTTGATCACCACCCCGTCGATCTCGTGCTCGGTGACGTCGTGGCGGTGCTCGCCGTAGAACTCGATGAACTCCTCGACCGCCGTCAGGTCGGGCACCACCCGGACCCGGTCCGAGGTCGGCAGCCCCCACGCCTTGAGCGCGTCGTAGGCCTGAGACTGCGCCTTCGGCTCGAAGCCCCGCCGGGCGCCGATCCCGTGGCAGACCATGCCCAGCTCCCGGCTGGCGGTCACCCGCGGGTCCTTCTGGCGCAGCGACCCGGCGGCGGAGTTGCGCGGGTTGGCGAACATCGGCTTGCCGGCGTCCACCAGCGCGGCGTTGAGCCGCTCGAAGGCCGCCGGCGAGAGGAAGACCTCCCCGCGCACCTCCACCAGGTCGGGCACCGGGAACCGCTTGGTCCCGGTCAGCCGGTGCGGGACGGAGCGGATCGTCATCACGTTGGGCGTGACGTCCTCGCCGGTGCGGCCGTCGCCGCGCGTCAGCGCCCGGACCAGACGGCCCTGCTCGTAGAGGAGGTTGATCGCCAGCCCGTCCACCTTCAGCTCGCACAGCAGCGCCGGCTTCTCGACGCCGTCGCGGGCCAGCCGGGCGTACCACCCCTCCAGCTCCTCGAAGGAGAAGATGTTGTCCAGGCTCTCCATCCGCTGCAGGTGGTCGACCGCCGTGAACTCGGTGGAGAACGTCCCGCCGACCTTCTGGCTCGGGCTGTCCGGCGTCACCAGCTCCGGGAACTGCCCCTCCAGCTCCAGCAGCCGGCGCCACCTCACGTCGTAGTCGGCGTCCGAGAGCGTCGGGTCGTCGAGGACGTAGTAGCGGTACCTCGCCTCCTCGATCTCCTCCGACAGCTGCTGATGCTCCTGCCGCGCCTCCGCGGGCGCGCCGGCCACCTCGACGGTCGTCTCGGCCACCGCGGCCGGCATCTCCTCGGACAGGTCGGTCATGGGGACCATCTTGCCCGCTCCCGCCGACACTCCGCAGGGTCGGGAGATCCTCCCGGCCGGTCCGGGAAGCAGCCCGATCCGCTTTCCCACGAGGGCGGCCAGGCTCGCCTCCTGAGCACCGCACCAGCACCGCCGTCACCAGGAGGAGACCATGACCGTCCAACTCACCACTCCGTCCACCGCCACCGCGCCCGAGCCCGCCTCCAGGAGCCTGTGGCGCTGGGCCGGCGGCCTCGCCCTCGCCCACGTCGTCCTTCTGTTCGCCGGCTTCAGCCAGGAGGTGACGGTCGACCACAGCACCTCGCTCTCCGACCTCCAGAAGACGTACGGCGGCGCCTCGCTCACCCGTGTGTACGCCGGCGGGTACGTCGAGGCGCTCGCCTTCGTCGTCCTCGTCCCCGCGCTCGTCCTCCTCGCACGGCTCTTCGGCCGCCGGACCGAGAGCGGTCGCGTGGCCGCCCACACCTTCCTCGGCCTGGGACTCGTCTACAGCGCCGCGACGCTCGCCGTCGGGTTCGCCCCGGGTGCCGCCGCGCTCTACGCGGCGCACCACGGCGTCGACGTACGCGCGATCGCGATGGTCAACGACATCAGGAACTACGGCTACGTCCTGCAGGTGGCGATCAGCCTCGCCATGGCCCTCGCGCTCGGGGTGGCCGCGGTCCGTGAGCGGGTGATGGTCCGGTGGGCCGGCTGGTGCGGCGTCGGCGTCGGTGCGGTCGGCCTGGTCGTGACGCCGTTCGCCCACAACGCCGTCGGGCTGGTCCAGACCGTGTGGTGGGTCGGGCTCGCGCTGTTGTGCCTGCGCGCCCCCGAACGCGGCTGAAGTCCCTACCCAAGATGCCGTCAGGGGGCCACGCTGAGCACGTGCAGCGGGCTGTCGCCGCCCTGGCCGCCGCGCTCGGGGTCGCCGGCGAGGCGGTCGCGATCGCGGCCTCGCCCCCGGGAGCAGCCCGGTGGAACGAGGCCGCGTTCGCGACCGTTCCCGTGG
This sequence comes from Nocardioides asiaticus, assembly GCF_040049175.1. Lineage (NCBI taxonomy): Bacteria > Bacillati > Actinomycetota > Actinomycetes > Propionibacteriales > Nocardioidaceae > Nocardioides > Nocardioides asiaticus. The sequence goes on from NZ_JBDZDM010000001.1 coordinate 648,806, forward strand.
CGTACGCCGCCGTCGGCCTCCTCATCCTCGTCCACCGGCCCGCGCACCCGATCGGCCGGATCGCCATCGTGCTGCCCCCGATGTGGGGCGTCGGCGAGGCGCTGGTCGCCATGTCGTACCACACGCTGGCGAGCCGTCCCGACGACCGGCTGGCGGCGCTCGGCTCGGTCCTCGGCAGCACCCTGCGTGGCCTCCCGTGGGTGGTCGCCGTCGTCTGGCTGCCGCTGCGCTTCCCTGATCGGCCGGCCTCACCCACGCGTCTGCATCGGGCCGCGACCCGGGTCGCGGTGGCCACGCTCGCCGCGTCCTCCGCCGTGGCGCTCTTCTCCCCTCGGCTCACCGACACCCGGGTCGAGGAGGTCGACAGCCCGATCGGCGCGCCGGGAGCGCTCGGCCGGGCGGTCGACGCTCTCGGGGGGCTGAGCCTGCTCCTCGGCGTCGTCGCCGTCGGACTGGCCGTGGCCTGCCTCGCCCAGCGGTTCCGGGCCGGTGGTCCTCTCGACCGGCAGCAGACGGTGATCTTCGGCCTGGCCTTCCTGCCTCCGCTGCTGGCACTCGGGGCGAGCTTCGCGGACGCCGCCGATCCCTGGCTCTTCGGCGTCGCCTCGCTCCCGCTCCCCGTCGCCATCGGTGTCGCGGTGCTGCAGCGTCGCCTCTACGACCTTCCCCTCGCCGTCAACCGCTCGCTGACGTACGCCGCCCTGTGCCTCGCGATCGCCGCTCTCTATGCGGTGACCGTCGGCGGCGTGGGCGCGGCCCTCCGGCAGCGCGGCGCTCCCTGGCTTCCGTGGCTCGCCGCAGGGGTGGTCGCCGCCAGCTTCGCGCCCCTGCGCGACATCCTCCAGCGCGCCGCCAACCGGATCACCTACGGCCAGTGGTCGCAGCCGGGCGAGGTCCTCGCCCGCACCGGCCGCCGACTCGCCGACGCCGCCGACGTGCCGTCGCTCCTGCAGTCCCTGGCCGGCGACCTGGCCGGCGATCTGCGCCTCGGCCGGGTCGAGGTGGTCGACGACGCCGGCGGCGTCCTGGCCGCCGCCGGAACCGGCGCCGGCGAGGTGGAGGAGCTCCCCCTGACCGCGTACGGCGCCTGCGTCGGGTTGCTGCGATGGACGAGACGGCCGCTCAGGGAGACCGACCGTGCCCTGCTCGTGGATCTGGCCGCCCAGCTCGGCGCGGTCGTGCACGCCCATGGTCTCCTCGGCTCGGTCCGCGCCGCGCAGGAGCGCCTGGTGCTCGCCCGCGAGGAGGAGCGTCGTCGACTCCGCCGCGACCTCCACGACGGCCTCGGACCGGCCCTGGCGGGGCTCACCCTCCGGGTCGACACGCTCCGCAACATCCTCCGTGACCCCGCCGCGGACACCGGCCTGCTCGGCCTGCGTGCCGGGATCCAGGACGCAGTTGCCGACGTACGCCGTCTCGTCGAGGGCCTGCGGCCGACCGCCCTCGACGACCTGGGCCTCCTCGAGGCGATCCATCAGCTGGCCGACCGTCTCGCCGACGGCACCGCACTGCGCGTCTCGGTCGCCGGTGACGACCTTCCCCGCCTGCCTGCGGCCGTCGAGGTGGCGGCGTACCGGATCGCCCAGGAGGCGCTCACCAACGTCGTACGACATGCCGACGCGACTCGCGCCGACGTACACCTCTCCCTTCGTCGCGGTGATCTCGAGCTGTCCGTCGCCGACGACGGGTGCGGCCGGCTCCGACCGCGCGCCGACGGCGTGGGGCTGGGAAGCATGAGAGCGCGGGCCGAGGAGATCGGGGGCGCGTTCACGCTGACCGCCGACGGGGGCCACGGCACCCGGGTCAGCGCACGTCTCCCGATCGGCGGCCGGGGCCGATGATCACCGTCCTGGTCGTCGACGACCACCCGCTCTTCCGCGACGGGCTGACCGGCCTGCTCGCGACCGTCGACGAGGTCGAGGTGGTCGGCTCGGCGGGCGACGGCGAGACGGCCGTACGCCGGAGCGCCGAGCTCCGTCCCGACGTCGTCCTCATGGACCTCAGCATGCCCGGGCTGCCCGGCCTCGAGGCCATCCGCCGGATCGCCCGACTCGACCCGGCGCCGGCGGTCCTCGTGCTCACGATGGTCGACGACGACGATGCCGTGGCCGCCGCCATGCAGGTCGGTGCCCGCGGCTACCTGCTCAAGGGGGCCGCGCAGGAGGAAGTGCTTGCGGCGGTGCGGACGGTCGCCGCAGGCGGCGCGGTCCTCGGGGCGGGCGCCGCCCGGCGCTACCTCACTGCCGACCGACGCGTCGGCGCGCTGACCGAGCGGGAGTCGCAGGTGCTGGCGCTCGTCGCGGGCGGTCGTAGCAACCCCGAGATCGCCCACGAGCTCGGCATCAGCCTCAAGACCGTGCAGAACCACGTCTCCTCGCTCCTCGCGAAGCTCCAGGTGCGCGACCGGACGCAGGCCGCGCTACGCGCCCGCGGCCTCCAGCCCCGACGGGACGGATAGCGGACCGATCCTGTCCGGCTGCCGCGAGACGCTGGTCGCGACGACGAGGACGTACGCCGGTCCGTGCGCCGCCCGCCTGCCGGAGACAGTCTCCGGGTCATGACAAAAATCCCTTGGCGGGAATGGATCGCGCTCGTAATGTCTTGTAGGCGATGAAACGAAACCGTTTCGTTTCATCCTCAACCCGGAGGCCGACCCATGATGATCCGACCGAGCGCGATGCGAGGCTGCATCCGCCCGCGCGTCGAGGGCGACCGCGAGCTGGAGATCCTGACCACGACCCTCGACGTCCTCGCGGAGGCCGGCTACGACCGGCTCACGATGGATGCCGTCGCGACGCGGGCCCGGGTCTCGAAGGCGACGCTCTACCGCCGCTGGAAGAGCAAGGCCAACCTCGTCATCGACGCCCTGCTCGTCGACAAGGAGCCGCTCGTGCCGGCCGACACGGGCAGTCTCCGGGAAGACCTGCTCGGCACGTTCTGCGGGATGGGCGGTCTGACCGACTCCCGCCAGATCGGGATCCTCGGCAGCGTCATCACGGCGATCTCCCGTGACGAGGAGTTCGCGGAGGCGTTCCGCCGCGACTTCATCGAGCCGAAGGTCATGGTCAGCCGGCAGATCTTCGAGCGGGCGATCGCGCGCGGCGAGGTCAGCCCCGACGCCGACCTCGACGTCATCGCCCCGGCCCTGCCCGGGATCGTCCTGCACCGCATGTTCCTGCTGGGCGACGCCCCGACCCAGGACCTCATCGCCCGCGTAGTCGACGAGGTCGTCCTGCCGGCGGTCGCGGCCGCACCGCGGCGTACGCCGGCGTCCAAGTCGTCCAAGTCGTCCACCACCAAGGCCACACCCGACGCCAAGTCGTCGGGCCGAGCATCGACTCGGACGTCGGCCACACGACCCACCCAGACCTCAGCAAAGTAACAACCAGGGGGACCACTCCATGACCACCAACCAAGCGGCGGCGACCCCGCCCGACACCTCAGGCGGACGCTCCCGTCACCTCGGCTGGGCGCTCGTGCTGATCAATGTCGCCCAGCTGATGGTCGTGCTCGACGCGACCATCGCCAACATCGCCCTTCCCTACATCGGGGCCGACCTCCACATCAGCCAGGCCGACCTGACCTGGATCGTGACCGGCTACGCGCTCGCCTTCGGCGGGCTGCTGCTGCTCGGTGGACGGCTGGGCGACCTCTACGGCCGGCGCCGGATCTTCATGGCCGGCCTGACCGTGTTCGCGATCGCCTCGCTGGCGGGCGGCCTGGCCCAGAACGAGGGCCTGCTCCTCGCCGCGCGGGGCCTCCAGGGCTTCGGTGCGGCGATGGCCTCGCCGGCCGCGCTCGCGCTCATCACCACGACGTTCCCCGCGGGCCCGGCCCGCAACCGGGCGTTCGCCGTCTACGCGGCGATGTCCGGTGCCGGCGCCGCCGTCGGGCTGATCCTCGGCGGCTGGCTCACCGGCCTCGACAGCGTCTTCGGCGCCTCCATCGACGGATGGCGGCTGACCTTCCTGATCAACGTCCCGATCGGTCTCGTGGCCGCCGCGCTCGCGCCGCGGTTCCTCAGCGAGTCCCAGCGGCACACCGGCTGGCTCGACATCCCGGGCGCCATCACCGGCACCCTCGGGCTGATGGGCATCGTCTTCGGCCTCAACCGGGCCGGAGAGGCGGCCTACGGCTGGGGCTCCGGCCAGACCATCGGCGCGCTGGCCGCCGGCGCGCTGCTGCTGGTGACGTTCGCCGTGATCGAGTCCCGCGTGGAGCACCCGCTCCTGCCGATCAGGATCTTCGCCAGCCGCACCCGCGCGGTGAGCTTCGCGACGATGATGCTCGCTCCGGCGGCGATGTTCGCGATGTTCTACTACCTGAGCCTGTTCATCCAGCAGATCGTCGGCTACAGCCCGCTGCACGCCGGCTTCGCGTTCCTGCCGTTCTCGTTCGGGATCGTCATCGGCGCGACCGTGACCTCCAACCTGGTCTCGCGGATCGACCCGCGGTGGTTCGCCGGCTTCGGCACCCTGCTGGCGGCGTTCTCGCTGTTCATGTTCTCGCGGGTGTCGATCGACGACTCCCCGGCCGGCGTGCTCTCGCACCTGGTCAAGGGCGAGACGGCCGGTGACGGGCTGAACTACTGGACCAACATCTTCCCGTTCGTGGTCACCATGGCGATCGGCATGGGCGCGACCTTCGTGTCGCTGACCCTGACCGCCGTCCACCACGTGCGGGCGGAGGACTCCGGGATCGGCTCGGGCGTGCTCAACACCATGCAGCAGGTCGGCGGCGCCCTCGGGCTCGCGACCCTCAGCACGGTGGCGCTGCACTTCATCAACCAGCGCGGCGCCGAGGTCGCCCCGGCGCTCGCCTCCGGGATCCAGAACGCCGGCGTCGACCCGTCGTCGACGATCCCGGGCGGCACCACGAGCTACCTCGACGGCTCGGTCTTCCAGGCCAGCTTCACCGAGGGCGCGACCCACGCCTTCGAGGTGGGCTCGATCATGATGCTCGCCGCCTCGGCGCTCATCTGGCTGCTGCTCAACGTCAAGCACACCGAGCTCGCCACCGACGGGCCGGAGGCCGCGCTTCCCGAGCCGCGGCACGACGGCAGCGAGGCCGTGCCCGCGTCCCTGGGCGGACCCGACGCGGTGCCGGCCGACTGAGGAGGGGAGTACGCCGCCGGCGTACCCCTGACGCGGACGTGGCCGCTCCCCATGCGGGAGCGGCCACGTTCTGCGTGTGGGCCTCAGACGGTGGCGCCGGCGAGCGCGTTCTCGATGGCGCCCACGAAGGCCGGCAGGTCGTCGGGCTTGCGGCTGGTGATGAGGTTGCCGTCGACGACGACCTCCTCGTCGGTCCACTCGGCGCCCGCGTTGCGCAGGTCGTCGGCGAGGCTCGGCCAGCTGGTCACCCGGCGGCCCTTGGCGCGGCCGGCCGAGACCAGCAGCCACGGACCGTGGCAGATGATGGCGAGCGGCTTGCCCGCCTCGTCGACCTGCTGCAGCAGCTGCTGCGCCTTGGCGTCCATCCGGAGGTGGTCGGCGTTGACCGACCCGCCCGGCACCACCAGGGCGTCGATGGCGCCCGGGTCGACGTCGTCGAGGGTCCCGTCGACGTCCACCTTCTGGGTCGGGTTCACATCGCCCTGGGTCGCCTGGATCGGCTGCCCGTCGGCGCTGTAGACCTTCACCTCGGCGCCCGCCTCGCGCAGCTTGTCGCGCGGCACGAGCAGCTCGGGCTCCTCGAAGTAGTCGCCCGCGATGATCGCGATCCTCTTGCCCGTCAGGTGGGACACGGCAGTACCTCCTTCGTCGGTGGGTGTGCCAGCCCTCCCGGTATCCGACAGCCCTCCCCCACGAACGTCGAATCCGGGGTTCTGACCGGTCGAATCGGGAGTTCTGACCTGTCGATTCGGGGGTTGTGGTTCCGGGCGGTGGCCCGAATCCCCGACTCGACGGGTTCGAACCCCCGACTCGACGTGCCGCAATCCCCGATTCAACCGAGGTTGGCGGCCGCCGTACGCGCCAGCCGGAGGGCCTCACGGGCCCAGGTGGTGGTCGCTCCGGCGAGGCCGCACGCAGGGGTGACGACGAGCCGGTCGGCGACCTCCTCGGCGTCGAGGCCGACGAGGTCGAGCCAGCGCAGGACCCGCTCGGTGACCGCCTTGTCGGACATCGCCTCGTCCGGCTCGAGGGAGGGTACGACGCCGAGCGCGACGGTCTCACCGGCTTCGAGAGCCTCGGCAAGCTGCTCGGTGCCGGCGGCGTCCACCATCCCGAGGTCGACCGAGAGCCCCCTCGCCCCCGTGGTTCCTGAGGAGCCGGCGAGGGACGAGCCGGCGTCTCGAAGGGCTCCGCGGAGCAGCCCGAGCGGCGTACCGGCCGCGCACGAGTGCACCCACGGCTCCGCGCCCTCCGCCGCGATCGCCTCGAGGACCCAGCCGAGCGCCTGCGACGCCTCGGGCGGCTCGACGGAGCGGTGCCGGCCGTAGCCCGAGGCGGTCGGGACCTTGCCGTCGAGTACGGCCGGGAGTGCCGGCTCGTCCAGCTGTACGACGAGCCGGGTGGCGCCCGGTACGCGGCGGCGTACGTCGCGCAGGTGGGCGCGGACCCCCTCGGCGAGTGCCTGGGCCAGCTCGCGACGGGCTCCGTAGTCGGCGAGGATCTTGTCTCCCCGCGGGCGCTCGACGGTGGCGGCGAGGGTCCACGGGCCGGCGACCTGCAGCTTGAACGGGCCCTCGTAGCCCTGGGTCAGCTCCTCGACCGTGTCGAGGTCCTGGGCGAGCAGCGAGCGCGCGCGGCGGTGGTCGACGCCGGGCGACCCGGACGAGCCGGTCAGCCTCCACCCGGCGGGCTGCAGGTCGGCGTCGAGGCCCTCGACGACGGCCAGCGCGCGCCCGGTCATCGTCGCCACTGCCCCGCGCGCGGGCAGCTCCGGCACGTGCGGCAGATCGGGCAGCTCGCCGAGCACCACGCGGACCGCCTCGGCGTACGACTCACCGGGGAGCGACCCGACCCCTGTCGCGAGACTCACGCCGCCTGCACCCGGCGGGTGGCCGAGATCGTCGCCGAGCCGACGACCCGGCTGCCGTCGTAGATGACCGCCGCCTGCCCGGGCGCGATGCCGTAGGCCGGATCGAGCAGCTCGATGTCCACGGCGTCGCCGACGACGGCGACCCGGGCGCGGTGCTCCTCCCCGTGGGCGCGCAGCTGCACGGTGCCCTCCAGCACATCGGGCACCGAGCCGCACCAGCGCGGCCGGATCCCGGTCAACCCGTCGACGGCGAGGTGCTCGCGCGGTCCGACGGTCACCGTGCCCGAGACCGGCTCGATGTCGAGCACGAACCGCGGGCGGCCGTCCGGCGCGGGCCGCCCGAGCCGCAGCCCCTTGCGCTGCCCGATCGTGAACGCGTACGTGCCGTCGTGACGTCCGAGCTCCACGCCTGCCTCGTCGAGGATCGCGCCACCGGAGTTCGGCGCCCGGTCGCCGAGCTTCTCCCGCAGCCAGCCGGCGTTGTCGCCGTCGGCGACGAAGCAGATGTCGTGGCTGTCGGGCTTGTCGGCCACCAGCAGACCGCGCTCGGCGGCCTCGGCCCGCACCTGCGGCTTGGGGGTGTCGCCGAGCGGGAAGAGCGAGTGCCGCAGCTGCCCCTGGTCGAGCACGCCGAGCACGTAGGACTGGTCCTTCGCCCCGTCGACGGCGCGGTGCAGCTCGACCAGCCCGTCGTCGCCCTCGCGGAGGGTGGCGTAGTGGCCGGTGGCCACCGCATCGAACCCGAGCGCGAGCGCCCGGTCGAGCACCGCGGCGAACTTGATCCTCTCGTTGCACCGCAGGCAGGGGTTCGGAGTGCGGCCGGCGGCGTACTCGTCCATGAAGTCCTCCACGACGTCCTCGTGGAAGCGGTCGGAGAGGTCCCAGACGTAGAACGGGATGCCGATGACGTCGGCGGCGCGGCGGGCGTCGTTGGCGTCCTCGATCGTGCAGCAGCCGCGGGCGCCCGATCGGTACGACGCCGGGTTGCGCGACAGCGCGAGATGAACGCCCGTCACGTCGTGGCCGGCGTCCTTGGCCCGGGCGGCGGCGACGGCCGAGTCGACGCCACCGGACATGGCGGCGACGACCCTCATCGTGGGGACTCTCTCATCGGGCGGCCACCCCGGCGGCGCGGGCGCGCTCGACGCACGGCCCGATCGCCTCGAGGAGCGCGTCGACGTCGCCCTCCGTGGAGCTGTGGCCGAGCGAGAACCGCAGCGAGCTGCGGGCGGTGGCCTCGTCGTGCCCCATCGCGATCAGCACGTGGGAGGCCTGCGGCACGCCGGCCGAGCAGGCCGACCCGGTCGAGCACTCGATCCCGCGGGCGTCGAGCAGCATGAGGAGCGAGTCGCCCTCGCAGCCCGGGAAGGAGAGGTGGGCGTTGCCGGGCAGCCGGTGCGCGCCGACGGGCTCGAGGGCGGCGCCGTTGAGCACGGCGTCGGGCACCGCGCGGAGAACCCCGTCGACGAGCCGCTGCCGCAGCGCCCCGACGCGTACGGCGTACTCGGGCTGCTGCTTCACCGCCAGCTCGACCGCCGCGGCGAAGCCGGCGATCGCCGGGGTGGCGCTGGTGCCGCTGCGGATGTCCCGCTCCTGGCCGCCGCCGTGGACAAGCGCGGTGACCTCGAGCTCGCGGCGGCAGACGAGGGCGCCGGCACCCACCGGGCCGCCGAGCTTGTGGCCGGTGAGTGAGAGGGCATCTGCACCGCTGGCGGCGAAGTCGACCGGCACCGCGCCCACCGCCTGGACGGCGTCGGTGTGGACGGGGACGCCGTGCGCGTGCGCGACCTCGACGACCTCGGACACCGGCTGCAGGGTGCCGACCTCGTTGTTGGCCCACATGACCGAGACCAGCGCGACGGAGTCGGGGTCGCGCCCGATCGCGTCACGGAGCGCGTCGACCTGCAGCCGGCCGGTCCGGTCGACCGGGAGCTGCTCGACCTGCGCGCCCTCGCGCTCCTCCAGCCAGTGGAGCGAGTCGAGCACGGCGTGGTGCTCGACCCCCGTGGTCAGGATGCGCGTACGCCGCGGGTCGGCGGACCGGCGCGACCAGAAGATCCCCTTGAGCGCGAGGTTGTCGGACTCGGTGCCGCCCGAGGTGAAGACCACCTCGCCCGGCCGGCATCCGACCGCCTCCGCGATCGTCTCGCGCGACTCCTCCACGACGCGGCGCGCCCGGCGCCCGGAGGCGTGCAGCGAGCTGGCGTTGCCGACCTCGGCGAACTCCCTCGTCATGGCCTCGATCGCCGCGGGCACCATCGGCGTGGTCGCGGCGTGGTCGAGGTAGACGGTCCGGGCAGTCATCGCACCTCCAATGTACGGCCCCGGCACCGCGCGTACTCAACCGGCGGAGCCATCTGCGTAACCCGGCGTTCAACAGCGCTCCCTAGCCTGCGGCCATGTCCCAGGATCTGCGCGCGTACATCGACAACCTCGTCATCGACGGCCACACCATCGGCGAGGACCACGACGACGACCCGGTGCTCATCGACCCGACCGGCCGCGCCGTCGACACCTGGCGCGAGAACTACCCGTACGACGAGCGCATCGACCGCAAGGAGTACGACGAGCAGAAGTACCTCCTCCAGGTCGAGCTGCTGAAGTTCCAGCGTTGGAACGAGGCGACCGGCGGGCGCCACGTGATCCTCTTCGAGGGCCGCGACGCGGCCGGCAAGGGCGGCACGATCAAGCGGTTCATGGAGCACATGAACCCCCGTACGCCCGCGTCGTCGCCCTCACCAAGCCCAGCGACCGCGAGCAGAACCAGTGGTACTTCCAGCGCTACGTCCAGCACCTCCCGACCGCCGGCGAGATGGTCCTCTTCGACCGGTCCTGGTACAACCGCGCCGGCGTCGAGCGGGTGATGGGCTTCGCGACCCCTGACCAGTACGAGCAGTTCATGACCCAGGTCCCGCTGTTCGAGCGGATGCTCGTCGAGAGCGGCATCACGCTCACGAAGTTCTGGTTCTCGGTCACCCGCTCGGAGCAGCGGACCCGGTTCATCATCCGGCAGATCGACCCGGTCCGGCAGTGGAAGCTCTCCCCCATCGACGTGCAGTCGCTGGACCGGTGGGACGACTACACCGCCGCGAAGGAGGCGATGCTGCGGCGTACGGACACCGAGTGGGCGCCGTGGACCACGGTCAAGAGCAACGACAAGAAGCGCGCCCGGCTCAACGCGATGCGCCACTTCCTCCGGCAGCACGAGTACGACGAGAAGGACCACGAGGTCGTCGGGACGCCGGACCCGCTCATCGTCAAGCGCGGCATCGAGACCGTGGGCGACTGAGCCGCCGGCGTACGCCGAGGGAGTGCGAAGCGCCCCGGGCCGAGTCCCCGGGGCGCTCCATGTCGCGGTCAGAGAGAGGTCACGAGCCGGCGACCTTCGCGACGTCGGAGGCGAGCGGCCAGCCGGCCGCCGCGAGGCGTACGGACACCCGGATGAGGTCCTCGTCGCTGCACTGCTCGTAGACGTGCTCGCGGACCATCGCGCGGATGTCGTCGGCCGTGATCGGCTCGCCCGTGGACTCCGCCGCGAGGAGGTCGGCGGACTGCGCGATCTCCTCCTCGGTCAGGTTGCGGTGGAGCACCTCGAGGAGCGGGACGTAGTCGGTCTTGGGGATCCCGGACGGGTAGCCGGCGCGGAGCCAGTCGAGGATCCGCGAGACCGGGCCGTTGGGCGTGCCGTTGCCGGTCATCAGTCGGTCTTCTCCTGGATCCACGGGATGACGTGGGAGAAGGTGAGCTCCTTGCCCTGCCCGCTGGCGATGATGAAGAGCAGGCCGGCGACCACGCCGTACACCACCAGCAGGAAGAGGATGCCGGCGATGACCCGGCCGGCGGGGTTGCCCTGGGCGTGCCTGACCTCCGCGTCGCCGCCGGCGCCCCACGCCAGGGAGCGGATCCCCAGCGCGAAGACCGCGGAGAGGCCGGCGCCGAGCACGAGGCTGGCGAGGAGGACCTTCCAGATCGCCTCGAGCGTGAACTTCACGTCCTCGTTGAACGCACTGGTGAGTGGGATCATGCGACACCTCCGGTGGCGAGCTCGGGCTGCGGCGCCGTCGTCGGCATGCCCTCCCAGTCGTCGTTGACATTGTGCGCCCCGACGGCGTTCCTGCGGGAGCGCAGGTAGATGTAGCCGGACAGCGCGAGCAGGACGACGAACACGACGATCGGCCCGCCGGTCTCACCGCACACGTGCCCGATCGCCCACATGAAGCCGCCGACGACGGCGGCCGCCGGCAGGGTCAGCAGCCAGCCGGCGACCATCCGGCCGGCGACGCCCCAGCGAACCTCCGCGCCCGGCTTGCCGAGGCCGGTGCCGAGGATCGAGCCGGTGGCCACGTGGGTCGTGGAGAGCGCGAAGCCGAGGTGGCTGGAGGCGAGGATGACCGCCGCCGAGGACGCCTCCGCCGACATCCCCTGCGGGGACTCGATCTCGACGAGGCCCTTGCCGAGCGTACGGATCACCCGCCACCCGCCGAGGTAGGTGCCGAGCGCGATCGCCAGCGCGCAGACGAGCTTGACCCAGAACGGGATCGAGTCGGTGTGACTCCAGTGTCCCGACGCGATCAGGGCCAGCGTGATGACGCCCATGGTCTTCTGCGCGTCGCCGGTGCCGTGCGCCAGGCTCACCAGCGAGGCAGTGCCGACCTGGCCCCAGCGGAAGCCGTTGGAGGTGAACCTGGCCGCGACGCCGACGACGATCCGGTAGACGAGCCAGGTGCCGATCGCCGCGACGAACGCGGCCACGATCGGCGAGAGCACCGCCGGGAGGATGACCTTCCCGACGACGCCGTCGAGCTTCGTGCCGTCCCCGACCCAGTTGACGCCGTCCCAGCCGAGCGACGCGATCGTCGAGCCGATCAGGCCGCCGAAGAGGGCGTGGGACGAGCTGGACGGCAGGCCGAAGAGCCAGGTCAGGAGGTTCCAGATGATCGCGCCGACCAGCCCGGCGAGCACGATCATCATCAGCTTGTCGCCCCCGTCCGAGACGAGGGCCGGGTCCGGGGTCCCGTCCGACTGCTGCACGTGGACGACCGCGTTGGTGACGGTCAGGGCCACGGCCACGGAGAGGAAGGCCCCGAGGAGGTTCAGCACGGCCGAGAGGGCGACCGCGAGCTTGGGCTTGAGGGCGCCGGTGGCGATCGAGGTCGCCATCGCGTTGCCCGTGTCGTGGAACCCGTTGGTGAAGTCGAATCCCAGAGCGGTCACCACGACGATGACGAGGGCGAGAGTCTCCGCGTTCACACCGGAACCGTGCCCACCCGCCTTCGGCGGCGACAAGGTCGCCGACAGGTTGTTCGCGCGATGTTCACCCGCACCACGCCGGCTCAGCGGAGCTGTCCGGGAGGCCGCAGCGACCGGCCCCTCAGCGGGCGGCGAGAACGGCGACCAGCGCCTTGTGGTCGGTGTCCGGGATCGTGACGGTGGCGGTGGAGATCGCGGTGACGTCGTGACCGAGCAGGACGTGGTCGATCGCGGCGTACGGCGGCAGCGGGAACCCGCCGAACCCACCGACCGGCCAGGTCGGCTGCCAGCCGGCGTTGGTGAGCCGCGCGGCGTCCTCGAGACCGGTGCCGAGGATCTGCCGGAACGGCCGGTGGTCCAGGGTCGCGTTGAAGTCGCCGAGCATGACGTCGGGATGCTCGCGCGCGGCCGCGTCGCGGAGCACGCCCTGGTCGGCGGCCCAGTGGTCGGTCTCCGGCGACGACGGGTGTACGGCGACGACCCGCCAGCCCCGGACCGTGAATGCCCAGCTGCCCATCCGGGTGGGGATCCGGCGTACGTCGGTCAGCGGCGTGCGCGAGAAGACCATCGTGCCGTGGACCCCGGAGCCCGGCTCGCCTGCGCGGTAGCGCAGCTCGTCGAGCAGCCCGGTCGCCTCCAGCCGCCGCAGCGCGCCCGGGGTGACCTCCTCGACCGCGAGCACGTCGGCATGGCGCTCGCGCGCCTGCCGGGCCACGGCCGCCACGTCGCCGCCGCCGAGCTCGATGTTGCTCGTCATGACCGTGAGCCGGGCGCCGCCCGGTGCGGCCTCGGGCGTGCTGCCGGTGAGCAGCGGCGCCTCCCACCACGCGTGCAGGGCCAGACCGGCCACGGCGAGCACCGCGGCGAGCGGCAGCCAGCGCCGACGGCCCGCCGCGAGGCGGACGGCGACCAGGAGCAGCAGCACGCCGGCGTACGCGAGGAGCGCGAGGGGTGCCGCCGCCTGCAGGACGACGGCGGGCTTCCAGGTGGCGCCGCTCAGCCGGGCGAGGGTGATGGCGACCGCGGGTACGCCGAGAACGACCCCGACCACCCAGGCGACGACGGCGCCGACCCGACTCACAGGATGACCATGTCGTCGCGGTGGACGACCTCTCGGGCGTAGGCAGGCCCGAGCTGCTGCTCGAGCTGCGACGAGGTCCGCCCGACGAGCTGGGGGATCTCCTCGGCGTCGAAGTTGACCAGGCCGCGCGCGACGGCGACGCCGTCGGGGCCGACCAGGTCGATCGGGTCGCCGGCGTGGAAGGTGCCGGTCGCGCCGGTCACCCCCGCGGCGAGGAGCGAGGCGCGCCGGTCGACGACCGCCCGGACGGCCCCCGCGTCGAGCGCGACCGAGCCCATCGGCTCGGTCGCGTGCTCGAGCCAGAGCAGGCGGGAGGGACGCCGCCGCCCGGTCGCGTGGAAGAGCGTGCCGACCGGCTCGCCGACGACGGCCGCACCGGCGTCCTCCGCGGAGGCGAGGACGACCGGGATGCCGGCCTCCACCGCGATCCGGGCGGCCTCCAGCTTCGTGGCCATCCCGCCGGTGCCGACCCCGGCCGGCCCGCTCTTGCCGATCGTGACGCCGGCGAGCTCCGTCATGGCGCGGACCTCGGGCACCAACCGCGCGGCCGGGTCGGAGGGCGGGGCGTCGTACAGCCCGTCGACATCGCTCAGCAGCACCAGCAGATCCGCGTGCACGAGATGGGCGACGAGGGCGGCCAGCCGGTCGTTGTCGCCGAACCTGATCTCGGAGGTGGCGACGGTGTCGTTCTCGTTGACGATCGGCAGCACACCGAGCTCGAGCAGCTTCGTGAACGTGGAGTTGGCGTTGCGGTAGTGCGATCGCCGGGTCACGTCGTCGACGGTCAGGAGGATCTGCCCCGCGATGATGTCGTGCCGGGCGAGCTCCTCGGTGTAGCGATGGACCAGCAGCCCCTGCCCCACCGAGGCCGAGGCCTGCTGGGCGGCGAGCTGGCGCGGGCGCCGCTTCAGGCCGAGCGGCGCCAGTCCCGCGGCGATCGCGCCCGAGGAGACCAGCACGACCTCCACGCCGCGGCTGCGGGCCGCGGCGAGGACGTCGACCAGTGCGCTCACCCGGTCCGGGTCGATCCCGCCCGCGGCCGTGGTCAGCGAGGACGAGCCGACCTTGACGACGACGCGCTTCGCGTCGCTGACCTGCGAGCGCGCCATCAGGACTCGCCGTCGGTCTCGCCGTCGGTCTCGCCCGGGTCGTCCTCCAGCCAGTCCGGGTCGTCCTCCGAGCCGATCTCGTACGACGTCGGGCCCCCGCGGTCGATCCGGCGCGCCACGTCGGCACGCGCCTCGCCCTCGGCGCGCTCGGACATGCCCTCCTGGATGGCGCGGCGGCGCTGGGCGGCGGGCCGCTCCTCGTAGAAGCGCTGGTCCTCGCCGCGGCGGCCGAGCATCTCCGCGCCCGCCTCGACCGAGGGCCGGAAGTCGAAGACCACGGAGTTCTCCGCCTCGCCGATGACGACGGTGTCGCCCTCCTGAGCGCCGAGCTCGACGAGCCGGTCCTCGACCCCGAGCCGGTTGAGCCGGTCGGCCAGGTAGCCGACCGCCTCCTCGTTGGCGAAGTCCGTCTGCCGGACCCAGCGCTCGGGCTTGGGGCCGCGGACGACGTACGACCCGTCCTTGGTCACCTTGACGGTGAAGTCGGCGCCGCCGTCGGCGGTCTGGGGCCGCAGCACGATCCGGGTGGGCGCGACGGCGGGCTTCTCGGTGCGGGACGCCGCGACGATCTCGGCCATCGCGAAGACCAGCTCGCGGGTGCCCTCGCCGGACGCCGCGGAGACCTCGAAGACCCGCAGGCCCCGGTCGCGCAGCTCCTCGAGGGTCATCTCGGCGATGTCCCGGCCATCGGGCACGTCGACCTTGTTGAGCGCGACCAGACGCGGCCGGTCGTCGAGGCCCCCGTGGCGGGTGAGCTCCTTCTCGATGACGTCGAGGTCGTCGACCGGGTTGCGACCGGGCTCGATCGAGGCCGTGTCGATGACGTGCACGATCGCGGCGCACCGCTCGATGTGGCGCAGGAACTCGTGGCCGAGGCCGCGGCCCTCGCTCGCCCCCTCGATCAGGCCCGGGACGTCGGCGACGGTGAAGGTCGTCTCGCCGGCGCGTACGACGCCGAGGTTCGGCACCAGCGTCGTGAACGGGTAGTCGGCGATCTTCGGGCGGGCCCGCGAGATCGCGGCGATCAGGGAGGACTTGCCGGCGCTCGGGAAGCCGACCAGGCCGACGTCGGCGACGACCTTCAGCTCGAGGCCGATCTGGCGCTCCTCGCCGGGCTCCCCCAGCAGCGCGAAGCCGGGAGCCTTCCGCTTCGAGCTGGCCAGCGCGGCGTTGCCGAGCCCGCCGCGGCCGCCCTCGGCGACGACGAGCTCGGTGCCCGCGCCGACCAGGTCGGCGAGGACGTTGCCCTGCATGTCGGTGACGACGGTGCCGTCGGGGACGGGCAGGACGAGGTCGTCGCCGTGGGCGCCGTTGCGGAGCCCGCCCGCACCCTGGCCGCCGTTGCCGGCCCTGCGCTTGGGGCTGTGGTGGTAGTCGATGAGCGTCGTGACGTCCGGGTCCACCCGCAGGATCACCGACCCGCCGGGGCCGCCGTTGCCGCCGTCGGGACCGCCCAGCGGCTTGAACTTCTCCCGGTGCACCGACGCGACGCCGTGGCCGCCCCGACCGGCGCTCACGTGGAGCGTCACACGGTCGACGAACGTGGGAACAGCCATGGGTCGATTCTCTCTGCTAGCCGGTTGAATCGGGGGTTCGGACCGGTTGATTCGGGGGTTCGGACCGGTTGATTCGGGGGTTGTGACCGGTTTTGGTTCGGGAGTTCGGGCGGCGTACGACCGCCGGTGAACGACGAAGGGCGCCCCTCACCGGGACGCCCTTCGAGTGAAGCTGGGGATGCGTGAGGAGCGTCAGGTCACTCCGACGGGACGATGTTGACGACGCGGCGGC
Organism: Nocardioides asiaticus; assembly: GCF_040049175.1. Lineage (NCBI taxonomy): Bacteria > Bacillati > Actinomycetota > Actinomycetes > Propionibacteriales > Nocardioidaceae > Nocardioides > Nocardioides asiaticus. The sequence goes on from NZ_JBDZDM010000001.1 coordinate 665,018, forward strand.
CGCGGCGCGTGCCGAACTCGACCGCACCGGCCTCGAGCGCGAACAGCGTGTCGTCGCCGCCGCGGCCCACACCGGTGCCCGGGTGGAAGTGGGTCCCGCGCTGGCGCACGATGATCTCGCCGGCGTTGACGAGCTGGCCGCCGAAGCGCTTGACGCCGAGGCGCTGGGAGTTGGAGTCGCGGCCGTTCTTGGTGGACGCCGCACCCTTCTTGTGAGCCATCTTTCAGTCCTTGTTCAGTCAGTCGTGAGTGAGCCGTGGGCGATCAGGCCGCCGCCCCGGATCAGGAGTTGATCGCGGTGACCTTGACCTGGGTGTACTTCTGGCGGTGACCCTGGCGCTTCTTGTAGCCGGTCTTGTTCTTGTACTTCTGGATGACGATCTTCGGGCCCTTGGTGCCGCCGACGACCTCGGCGCTCACGCTGGCCTTGTCGAGACCGGTCGAGGTGACCTTCTCGCCGTCCACCAGGAGCACGACCGGCAGGGTGACCGAGGAGCCGGCCTCGCCGTTGACGCGGTCGATCTCGATGACGTCGCCGACGGCAACCTTCTGCTGGGTGCTGCCAGCCTTCACGATCGCGTACACCGCGGTCTCCTTCATCAGCATCGGAACTCAAGAACTGTGGTCTGCGCACGCCGGTCAGCCCTGGTGACCCAACGGTGAGACCGGAGGATCCGAACGAGCAGGTGCCGCAGAGATGACGCGCTTCGCGCGCCGAGGATCAATAGTACGCAGAGCCCCGCGAGCACCGCAAAACGTCGCGGCGACCCTGCGGAGCCACGCGGTCAGCGCTTGCGCGACCCCTTCTTCTTGACCGGGACGTGCTCGATGTGGGACTCGTCCGAGTCGCCCTCATCGGAGACGGTCTCGACCATCACCGCGCCGCCGGAGGACTCGCCGTCCTCGGGCGCCGCGGTCGCTCCTGCGGGCCTGCTCGCGCCGCGGCGCTCGCGCGTGATCACCTTCGGCGGCTCGGGGGCGGCGACCGGCGCGGTGGAAGGTACGACGACCGGCGACGCCTCCACGACCACCGGCTGCACGTCGCTGGTGTGCTCGGGCGAGCCGGCCGGGCGGTTCGCCGCCCGGCGGCGGGTGCGCGTCACGACCCTCGGCCTCGCGGCCTCCTCGGGCTGCTCGGGCTCGGGCTGCTGCTCGGGCTGCTCCTCACCCATGGTGACTGTGTTGGTCTCGGCACCGGCTCGCTGGCGCTCGCCGGGCTCGACCGGCGTCTCGGCGGGCTGCTCGGTCGACTCAGCAGAGGCTGCTGGCGTCTCCTCGGCCGGCTCGCCGGGCTGCTCGGTCTGCTCCGTGGGCGGCTCGGGCTGCTCGGCGGGCTCGGTGTCGGTCTGCTCGACGGCGACGGGCTCGAGTGGAGTGACGGCGGCCTCGTCGGCGGTCGGCGCCTGCGCCTGCGCGGCCGCCGCTGCTTCGGCCTCGGCCTTCTCCTCCGCATGGCGGGCCATGGCGGCGAACTCGGCGGGCGTGGGCGTCTTGGGCGTCTCGGCCGGGGTACTCGACTCGGACTCGTCCTTGCTGCCCTTCCCGCGGCCGCTGCGGCGGCGACGGCTGCGCGGCTCGTCGGGGGTGCTGCTCTTGCCGGACTCGACCGGGTGGTCGTGGATGATCAGGCCGCGGCCGCCGCAGGCCTCGCAGGTCTCGGAGAAGGCCTCGAGGAGGCCGGTGCCGATCCGCTTCCGGGTCATCTGCACGAGGCCGAGGGAGGTGACCTCGGCGACCTGATGGCGGGTCCGGTCGCGACCGAGGCACTCGACGAGCCGGCGGAGCACGAGGTCGCGGTTGGACTCGAGCACCATGTCGATGAAGTCGACGACGATGATGCCGCCGATGTCACGCAGCCGCAGCTGTCGGACGATCTCCTCCGCGGCCTCGAGGTTGTTCTTGGTGACGGTCTCCTCGAGGTTGCCGCCGGACCCGGTGAACTTGCCGGTGTTGACGTCGATGACCGTCATCGCCTCGGTGCGGTCGATGATCAGCGAGCCGCCTGACGGCAGCCAGACCTTGCGGTCGAGGCCCTTGGCGATCTGCTCGTCGATGCGGTACGCCGCGAAGGCGTCTGCGTGGGAGCCGTTCTGCGGCTCGTACTTCTCGAGGCGCTCCTCGAGGTCGGGTGCGACGTACGAGACGTAGTTCTGGACCGTCGCCCAGGCGTCGTCGCCCTGGATGACCAGTCGGGTGAAGTCCTCGGTGAACAGGTCGCGGACGACCTTCAGCGTCAGGTCCGGCTCGCCGTAGAGCAGCTGCGGCGCGTTGCCCTTGGCCTTCTTCTCGATGTCCTCCCAGCGGGCCTTGAGGCGCTCGACGTCGCGGGTCAGCTCGTCCTCGGCGGCGCCCTCGGCCGCCGTACGCACGATGACGCCGGCGCTGTCCGGGACGATCTCCTTGAGCAGCGTCTTGAGGCGGCTGCGCTCGGTGTCGGGCAGCTTCCGGGAGATGCCGCTGGTGGTGCCGTCCGGGACGTAGACCAGGAAGCGGCCGGCCAGCGAGATCTGCGAGGTCAGTCGCGCGCCCTTGTGGCCGATCGGGTCCTTGGTGACCTGGACGAGCACCTTCTGGCCGGTGGTGAGGACCGACTCGATCTTGCGCGGCTGCCCCTCCTTCCAGCCGAGCGAGGCCCAGTTGACCTCGCCGGCGTACAGGACGGCGTTGCGGCCCTTCCCGATGTCGACGAACGCCGCCTCCATGGAGGGAAGGACGTTCTGCACCTTGCCGAGGTAGACGTTGCCGATCAGCGACGTCTGCGACTCGCGGGCGACGTAGTGCTCCACGAGCACCTTGTCCTCGAGCACCGCGATCTGGGTGAGGTCGTCACGCTGGCGGATGACCATGACCCGCTCGACCGACTCGCGGCGGGCCAGGAACTCCGCCTCGCTCACGATCGGCGCGCGACGGCGGCCCGCCTCGCGACCCTCGCGGCGGCGCTGCTTCTTGGCCTCGAGCCGGGTCGACCCCGACAGCGCCGTGATCTGGTCCTCGGCGGAGCGGGTCTGGCGGACCTTGGTGACGGTGTTCGGCGGGTTGTCGTCGTCGGCCGAGTCGGAGTCACCGGCACGGCGACGGCGACGACGGCGACGCGAGCTGCCACCGCCCTGCTCCTCGCCCGCTTGCTCCGCGGCGCTTTCGGTGTCGCCGGCCTCGCCGGTCTCCTCGGTCTCGGCGGTATCGTCGGTAGCCGCCGCCTCGCCGTTGTCGCCGTTGTCACCGTTGTCGCCGTTGTCGCCGCCGGACTTCCGGCGCCGGCGGCCGCCGCGGCGACGTCGACGGCGGGCCCCGCCGCCCTCGCCGGCCTCCTCGGCCTTGTCCTCGGCCGACTCGCCTGCGTCGGCTGCTGTGCTGGTCTCGTCACCGGCTCGCTGGCGCTCGCCGGGCTCGACCAGCGTCTCGGTGGTCGGCTCGGCGGGCTCTTCCGCGGGCTCCTCCGGCTCCGGCGCGGCCTTCTTGCGGGAGGGGCGCTTGCGGGCGGGCTTGGCCTCCGGGGCCTGGAAGAGTACGGCGGGTGCGCCGGCCGCCTCCTCGGACGCGGCGACGTCCTCGGGCGACTGGGTCGCCTCGGTCGACTCGACGGGGCCGGTCTGCTCGGCGGTCTCGGGCGTCTCGACGCCGTCGGGCTCGACCACGGTCGACTCGGTCGGCCCGGCCTCCTCCGGCTCAGCCGCCTTCTTGGTCGTCCGCTTCGCGGTGGTCTTCTTGGCGGTGGTCTTCTTCGCTGCCGTCTTCTTGGCTGCGGTCTTCTTGGCCGCGGTCTTGCGCGCGGCGGTCTTCTTCGCCGGAGTCTCCGCCGCCTCGGTGGGCCCCTCGGCCTGCTCCGACTCCGGCTCAGCGGGGTCGGCGGCGGGCGCGTCCGCGTCCGCTCCGACCCCGGGGAGGGCCTCGTCAGCGGACGCGGCGGCCTTCCTGGTCGTCCGCTTCGCGGTGGTCTTCTTCGCTGCCGTCTTCTTGGCTGCGGTCTTCTTGGCCGCGGTCTTGCGCGCGGCGGTCTTCTTCGCGGGGGCCTCGGCGGCCCCCTCCGTGGCAGCGGGGCCGCTCTCCGGGTTGTCCGGATCGTTGTCGGTCGGCCCGAAGCTGTCGACGGTGGTCTCGTCGGCCATGCCGTACTCCTAGGTCCGCCGCCGGTAAGGCGGCCGGACGGTCATCGGCCCGGGCGGCCCGCAGCTGCGGCCGCGCCCGTGGCGCAAAGCTTGTCAAGTGGCGGCGACACCCTCCGCGGTGCGTCACTGGAACACCCGAGTCGCCTGCCGCGGTCGCTGGCTTCCGATGGATCTCACCGGGGCGGGTCGCTGTCACCGACCTGCCGGGCCGCGTCGCGGTCTGGCGACGCCGTGGTCTCCCACTGTGCCGCCCCGGCGCCCCCGGGAGGGCCCGTGACGGCGAGAACGTCGTCGGATCGGTCGCTGTGCCGGCGGGGTGCCAGCCGCTGTGACCAACCGTGGCGAGTATCGCACACGACCCCACGGATGCGTGGCATCCCCGCGTTCGCAGGGCGGGATCCGGCGCCGCGAGGGCGGTCAGGAGGCGCGGTGCAGCGGGTCGCCGATCGACCCCGAGGACGCGTCCCACGGCCCCTGTGCGAGTCGGGTGAGCAGCGCGAGGCCGCCGTGCTCCGGCCCGACCTTCAGACCGCCGACCTTCTGCAGCCCGGTGACGACGTCGTCGGGGCGTACGGCGGGGGTGCCGTGCCGCAGCACGAGCTCGAGCCGCGATCCGCCGTCGCGCGCAGCAGCGGTCAGCGTGTGCACGGCCGCGCGGCAGTCGAACTCCCGTATCCCCTTCTTCGTCATCCGCTCCACGAGGATCTCCGGTGCCGCGAGGAACGCCTCGACCGCGGCGGCCGCCTCCTGGACGGGCGTCGGCAGGTCGATGATCCAGCTGCTCGCCTCGAGCAGGTCCGCCAGCGCGCCGCTCGGCGCCTCGGAGGTGTCGACGACGTCGAGCAGGTCGAGCCCGTCGGGCATGACCTCGTCCAGCGCCGCCCGCGCGGCGGCCGGCTCGACCCTCTCCTGGAGGGCGAGTTCGAGGTACTCCGCCTCGCTCGCCGCCCCTGTCGGCGCCGCACCGGCGTACGAGATCCGCGGGTGCGGGTTGAACCCCGAGGAGTACGCCACCGGCAGCCGCGCCCGCATGACCGCCCGCTCGAAGGCCCGGCTGAAGTCGCGGTGGCTGGTGAACCGGAGCCTGCCGCGCTTCGCGTACCGGATCCGCAGCCGCTGGACCGGCGGGGCTTGCTGCTCGGGCTGCTGACGCACGGCCTCAGGGTAGATCCGCCCGGACCGCCGCAACGATTCGGGACCGCCGCGCGTAGTCCGCCCGTGCGACCTCATCTTGGGGAGACCCGCGAGCCGCTCCGCGCCCCGATGAGGGCTGGTGCGAGGATGCCGACAGTGAACCGCCGTACGACGTCCGCCGCCCTCCTCCTCACCGGGATCATGCTGCTGGCGCTCAACCTGCGCCCCGCTGCGGTGAGCGTGGGTCCGGTCCTCGAGGAGGTACGCCGGTCGCTGGGGATGTCGACGCAGCTGGCGTCGGTCCTCACCTCGCTGCCGGTGCTGGCGTTCGCGGTCTTCGGTGCGATGGCGCCGCTGTTCTCCCGGCTGTTCGGCATCCACCGCGCGACGCTGCTGTCGCTCTTCGCGATCGCGGTCGGGCTGTTCTCGCGCGCGCTCGCGTCCAACGACCTGGTCTTCCTCGGGCTCTCGGCGGTGGCGCTGGCCGGGATGGCGGTCGCCAACGTCCTCCTGCCGTCCCTGGTCAAGCGGCACTTCCCGGACCGGATCGGCCCGGTCACCGCGCTCTACTCGACCGTCATCGCGGTCAGCCTGACGATGGCCCTCGTCCTCACCGTGCCGGTCTCGACCGGTCGCGGTGGCTGGCGCACCGGCCTCGCCGTCTGGGGCGTCCTCGCGGTCCTCGCCGCCGTCCCGTGGCTCGGCCTCGTACGCCATGACCGGTCCGGCCCGCCGCCGGCGAAGACGATCCGCGTCGTCGACGTCGCGCGCAGCCGCCTCGGCCTCGCGATGGCGGGATTCTTCGGGATCCAGTCGCTGCAGGCGTACGCCATCTTCGGATGGTTCGCGACGCTCTGGCGCGACGCCGGCTACTCCGCCGGCCGGGCGGGCCTCCTCGTCGGCCTGGTCGCTGCGACCGCGATCCCGCTCTCGCTCTTCGTCCCCGCCGCGGCCGCCTGGGCGCGCGATCCACGGGCGCTCGTGATCGGCGTCTGCTGCTGCTTCCCGCTGGGGTACACCGGCCTGCTGGTCGCCCCGCACGCGCTGGCGATCCCCGCGGCGCTGGCGCTCGGCGTCGGCACCGTGGCGTTCCCGCTGGCCCTCGTGCTGATCGGTCTGCGCAGCCGGACGCCGGCCGGCACGGCGGCGCTCTCCAGCGTCACCCAGGCCCTCGGCTACTGCCTCGCGGTCATCGGTCCGTTCGGGGTCGGCCTCCTCCACGACGCCACCGGCGGCTGGACCTGGCCGCTGGTGGCGCTCGCGCTCCTCGAGGCCCCCCACATCCTCCTGGCCCTGTACGTCGGCCGCGGGCTGCACATCGAGGACGAGCTGCGGTCCCGGACACCCGTGACCGCGTCGTGAACGCCCTGGTCCGCCTGCTCCGCGGGCTGGGCCGCCGCCTGGGCCGCGCGCTCCGGCGGCGCGACCTGCCCGTGCCGGGCGCGCGCGTCCGCTGGCGCGACCTCGCCCCGGCCCTCGTCCTCGGCGCGGTGCTGGTCCTGATCGGCGCGGTCGTCCTCTTCCGTACGACCGGCGGTCCCGAGCAGGCCGGCCCCGCCCCGACGCCGTCGCCCGGCACGAGCGCTCCCGGGCTCCCCGGCTCTCCCGCACCCCCCGGCTCGTCGGCGGCCTCCGGCTCGTCGGCGGCCACCGGCGGAGCGAGCCGTACGCCCTCGCGCAGCGCATCGGGCCCGCCGAGCCTCGACCCGTCGATGCTGCCCACCCTCCCGGGCTGCCTGTCGCCGCTGGCGCTCACGGTGATGACGTTCAACATCCACGGCGGCGTACGCGTCACGGCGCCGCACCGGTTCGACCTCGACCGCATCGCCGCCGAGATCGAGGCGGCCCGGCCCGACGTCGTACTCCTGCAGGAGGTCGACAGGTTCCGCAGTCGCAGCGGCGACCTCGACGTACCCGGCGTCCTCGGCAAGCGCCTCGGCATGACCTCGGCGTTCGGCTTCAACGTCCGCCACGGCGCCGTCGGGCAGTACGGCACCGCGATCCTCTCCCGCTATCCCATCGAGGAGACGAAGAACGTTCCGCTACCCCGGCCCGCGGGCACCCAGCAGCGCGGACTGCTCCTGGCCCGGATCTCGGTCTCGGGACAGCAGGTGGACATCTACGACACCCACCTCGAGAACACCTCGGCCACCGCGCGACGGCTGCAGATGCTCCGCGTCCGGCAGCTGCTGGCGGGCGTCGACCACCCGGTGGTCCTCGGCGGCGACCTCAACTCCGTCCCCGGGAGCGACGTCCTGCGCATCGCGACCGGCTTCCTGAGGGACAGCTGGGCCGAGGTCGGCACCGGTCCCGGCGCCACCCACGGCGGCCGGCACCACCTCCGCATCGACTACCTGCTCCACAACTCCTGGCTCCGGCCGCTCACAGCGCAGGTGCGGCCCTCGGCGGTCTCGGACCACCGGGCGCTCCGGGTCGGCTACGCGCTGTGGTCGCAGGCAGGCTGCGGCACCTGAGCCGCCTCGGCGGACGCGTGTCTGACCTCAGACCGGCACCGTCTCGCCGACCAGATCCCGCAGTCGCGGGATGACCGAGGTGCCGACCCGGGCGATCTCGTCGCGGTACGGCGTGTCGGAGAGGATGAAGTGGCTGACGCCCAGGCGGTGGTACGCCGCCAGCGCCTCGGCCACGTCGTCGGCCGACCCCACGAGCCAGGTCGTGCCGGCGCCACCACCGCCGACCTTGCCGGGCACGGTGTAGAGGCAGGTGTCGAGCACGTCGCCGCGCTGTTGGAGGTCGAGCAGCCGCTTCTGGCCGACGGCATTGCCCTTGTGGCGGTTGCCCTGCCACATGTCGGCGTTCTCGGCGAACTTCACGACCTTCGCCTCGGCGTCCCGCCACGCCTCCTCGGTCGTGTCGCGCACCAGGGTCGTGATGCGCAGCCCGTACTCCAGCGGCTTGGCCCGGTGGTCGGCCTTCGCCTCGAGGGCCTTGAGCCGGCCGACCCGCTCGGCGATGCCGTCCAGCGGCTCTCCCCAGAAGAGCTGGACGTCGGCCTCCTCCGCCGCGGTGAGCTCCGCGGCCGGCGAGGCGCCGCCGAAGTACAGCGTCGGGTGAAGGCGGTCGCCGTCGACGTACGGCCGCAGCGCAAGGGTGGCGTGCTCCACCCAGTAGTGGTCGCCCTTGAAGGTCACGTCGTCCTCGGTCCACAGCCGGCGTACGAGCTGCATGAACTCGGTCGTGCGCGCGTAGCGCGTGGGCTGGTCGGCCTCCGGGTCGCCGTACGCCGCCGGGTTGTCCTGCCCGCTGACGACGTTGACCAGAAGTCGGCCACCGGTGAGGTGGTCGAGCGTCGCCGCGGCCGTCGCGAACTGCGCCGGCTGCCAGTAGCCGGGACGTACGGCGGCCAGCGGCTTGAACGTCGTCGTGTGCGCCGCGAGGGCGGTCCCGACGGTGAAGGTGTCCGGGCGGCCCCAGCCGGTCCCGATCAGCGCGCCGCCCCAGCCCGCCCGCTCACAGCGGTGTGCCAGGTCCACCGAGTAGTCCAGGGTCCCCCAGCTGTCGTCGGTGGTGTCGTCGCCGCGGTGGCCGGACTCGACGGTGTTCGGGATGTACCAGAGGAACTCGAGCGTCATGCCGCCAGCATAACCACACTAAGTCGCTGTTCTTAATGCATCCACCGCCGAGCACGCGGACTGACACAATCCCGCAGGTGTGCCGAAATGACGGCTCCGCTCGCCCGGACTGCCCGCGCTTCCCCACGTCTGCACGGTTGTGCAGCCGCGGCCCGAGGCCTCAGCCTCAGACCACGCTCAGCGGCAGCAGCTTGCGGCCGGTGGGGCCGATCTGGATCTCGGTGCCCATCTCGGGGCAGACGCCGCAGTCGTAGCACGGCGTCCAGCGGCAGTCCTCGACCTCGATGTCCTCCCCGTCGGCGGCGGCGAGCGCGTCCTCCCAGTCGGCCCAGAGCCAGTCCTTGTCGAGGCCGGAGTCGAGGTGGTCCCAGGGCAGGATCTCGTCGAGGTCGCGCTCGCGGGTGGTGTACCAGTCGAGGTCGACGCCGGTGCCGGCGAGGGCCGTCTCGCAGGCGGCCACCCAGCGGTCGTACGAGAAGTGCTCGCTCCAGCCGTCGAAGCGGCCGCCGTCGCGCCAGACCTCCTCGATGACCGCGCCCACACGGCGGTCGCCGCGCGAGAGCAGTCCCTCGATGATGCCGGGCTTGCCGTCGTGGTAGCGGAAGCCGATGGCGCGGCCGAACCGCTTGTCGGCGCGGACCACCTCGCGGAGCTTGGCGAGCCTGACGTCGGTGGTCTCGTGGTCGAGCTGGGCCGCCCACTGGAACGGCGTGTGCGGCTTGGGCACGAACCCGCCGATGGAGACGGTGCAGCGGATGTCGTTGCGGCCGGAGACCTCGCGCCCCTTGGCGATGACCTTCTTGGCGAGGTCGGCGATCGCGAGGACGTCCTCGTCGGTCTCGGTGGGGAGCCCGCACATGAAGTAGAGCTTCACCTGACGCCAGCCGTGGGAGTACGCCGTGGCGACGGTCCGGATCAGGTCCTCCTCGGTCACCATCTTGTTGATGACCTTGCGCATCCGCTCGCTGCCGCCCTCGGGCGCGAAGGTGAGCCCGGAGCGCCGTCCGTTGCGGGAGAACTCGTTGGCGAGCGTGATGTTGAAGGCGTCGACCCGGGTCGACGGCAGCGACAGCGAGACGTTGGAGCCCTCGTAGCGATCGGCGAGCCCGGTCGCGATGTCGCCGATCTCGGTGTGGTCGGCGCTCGACAGCGACAGCAGGCCGACCTCCTCGAAGCCGGACTTGCGGATGCCGTTCTCGACCATGTCCCCGATGGTGGTGATGGACCGTTCCCGCACCGGGCGCGTGATCATCCCCGCCTGGCAGAACCGGCAGCCGCGGGTGCAGCCGCGGAAGATCTCGACGCTGAACCGCTCGTGGACGGTCTCGGCGAGCGGCACCAGCGGGTTGCGCGGGTAGGGCCACGCGTCGAGGTCCATCAGGGTGTGCTTGCGGACCCGCCACGGCACGTCGGGACGGTTGGGTACGACGGCCTCGATCCGCCCCTCGCAGTCGTAGGCGACGTCGTAGAACTTCGGCACGTAGACCGCGCCGCTCACCGCGAGCCGGCGGAGCAGCTCGTCGCGGCCACCGGGCCGGTCCTCGGCCTTCCACTCAGCGGTCACCTCGGAGATCTTGAGCACGACCTCCTCGCCGTCGCCGAGGACGGCGGCGTCGAGGAAGTCCGCGATCGGCTCGGGGTTGAAGGCCGCGTGGCCGCCGGCGATCACGATCGGGTCCTCGTCGGTTCGGTCCGTGGCGTGCAGCGGGATCCCGGCGAGGTCGAGCGCGGTGAGCATGTTGGTGTAGCCGAGCTCGGTCGAGAAGCTCAGGCCGAGCAGGTCGAAGGCCCGCACCGGCCGGTGGCTGTCGACGGTGAACTGCGGGATCGGGCCCTGCTCGTCGCCCTCGCGCATGATCCTCTCGAGGTCGGGCCAGACGGCGTACGTCCGCTCGGCGAGGATCCAGTCGCGCTCGTTGAGCACCTCGTAGAGGATCTGGACGCCCTGGTTGGGCAGCCCGACCTCGTAGGCGTCGGGATACATGAGCGCCCAGCGGACGGTCTCGCCCTCGGGGGCGCAGCTCCACTCCTTGACGGTGGCGTTGAGCTCACCGCCGACGTACTGGACCGGCTTCGAGACCAGGGCCAGACGCGGCTCGAGACGGGGGAAGACGGACTCCGGCTCGCGGTCGAGATCGCGCGTGGCGACGGGCACTGCTGACACCTCAACGGTTGGGTCGGGGAAGGACGTCGTTCAAGCGTACGACGGCCCGCGACCGCGGCACGAAACCCGGCGGTCAGTCCTTCTCGGCCGGGACTGCAGGCTCCCCCGCCTGCGCCTGCGCGCGGGCGGCCGCCGACGCCGAGGTCTGACGCAGCTCGACCTCGGGGAGCATCAGCAGGACGAGGAAGGCGAGCAGGCCGACACCGCCGGCGGCGAGGAAGACGCGCGACATCGAGGTCGCGAAGCCGACCTTGAACGGGTGGGCGAGCCGCGAGTCGAGCGAGTTGATCACCGAGGAGTCGGAGGTGACGGTGGCGAAGACGCCGTTCTTCGGCATCGCCGGGCAGTGCTGGTTGTGCTGCTGACACTCGAGGATCCGCAGCTCGTTGACGAACTCCGCGTCGACCGGCAGCTTGGACTTCGCCTCACCCGCGGCGCGACCGGACTCCTGCGCCTGCGCGGCCGCGGTCGTGAAGGCGGAGTCGTTCGAGGCGTCGCGGAAGGCGTCGACGATGTTGCCCTGGACCGACGAGAACAGCATCGAGAGGAAGACCGCCACGCCGAGCGTGCCGCCGATCTGGCGGAAGAACGTCGCCGAGGCGGTCGCGACGCCGATCTCCTGCGGCGGCACGGCCGACTGGATGGTGAGGATGAGGGGCTGCATGCAGTTGCCGATGCCGAAGCCGACGACGAGCATCGCCGCCATCACGAGCACGAGGTTGGTGTCGGCGGTGATCCGGCTGAGGAGCAGCAGCCCGACGGTCATGATCGCCGAGCCCACGACCGGGTAGATCCGGGTCTTGCCGGTCTTGGAGATCAGCTTGCCGGAGATCAGCGCGGCGGACATCAGCCCCGCGACGAGCGGCAGCATGAGGAAGCCCGACTCGGTCGGCGTCGCCCCGTGGACGATCTGCATGTAGAGCGGCAGGATCATCATCCCGCCGAACAGCGCGGCGCCGACCAGCAGGTTGGCGGCGATCGTCACCGCTGCGGGCTCGATCCGGAACAGTCGCAGCGGGATGAGTGCCGCGTCGCCCATCTTCGCCTCGGCGCCGACGAACAGCAGCAGACCGACCGCTCCGATGACGAAGCAGACGACACTGCGGCCCGAACCCCAGCCCCAGGTGCGACCCTGCTCGGCAACGGTCAGCAGCGGCACCAGGCAGATGATCAGCGCGAGCGCGCCCGGCCAGTCGACGCGGACGTTGCGCCGCTCGTGGTGCACGTGGAGTGTCCGGAAGATGACGATCAGGGCCAGGATGCCAATCGGGACGTTGACGAGGAACACCCAGCGCCAGCCGGCGATCCCGGCGATCGAGTCGGTACCGGCGAAGAAGCCGCCGATAACCGGCCCGAGCACGCTCGACGTACCGAAGGTCGCCATGAAGTAGCCGGTGTACTTCGCCCGCTCCCGCGGCGAGACGATGTCTCCCACGATGGCCAGCACGAGCGTGAACAGCCCGCCCGCGCCGAGGCCCTGGAACGCGCGGAACGCCGCCAGCTCGTACATCGACTGCGCGAACGTGCACAGCGCCGAGCCGACGATGAACACGCTGATCGCGAACATGAAGAGCTTCTTGCGGCCCCACAGGTCGCCGAGCTTGCCGTAGATCGGCGTCGTGATCGTCGCGGTGATGAGGTACGCCGTCGTCACCCACGCCTGGACGTCCAGACCGTGCAGGTCGTCGGCGATCGTCCGGATCGACGTCGACACGATCGTCTGGTCCAGCGCCCCGAGGAACATCCCGAGGAGAAGGCCGGTGAGGATCGTGACGATCTGCTTGTGGCTGTATTCGCCGGGGCCCGCGTGACCCGGCGCAGCGGCGCTCGTGCTCATCGGGCACCAAACTAATCGAGGATGCTGAGGCCCGGTTAAACAACCATGACAGTTGTCATCGGTCGCCGGTGCCCTCGGTCGCTCGTGGCCCGTCGGTCGAGCCCCCCTCGTTGGTCGAGCCCGGCGTGCGCTAGCAAGCCGGCGTCGAGACCAACACAGTCATCGCCGGCGTGCTTGGGCCCATGCCCGCCGGCCGGCTGGGCCGGTGTGGACGGCCGGACCGGAACTGTCGGTGGTCGCCGCTAGCTTTGGGAACACCAGATCGAAACCGGTCTCGGACCCGAGGAGGTGTGTCATGGCCGAGCTGACACCGGCGCCGGCGGTGCTCGCCTCGGTGCGGCACGCCCGCCGCGAGGTCGCCCGCGCCAGCCACCTGACCGGGCTGTTCCCGCGGCCCGACGAGGTCGAGGCGACGCTGCGGGAGCTGGCCGCCCTCGAGGCCCAGACCACCGCACTGCGGCTGCGGGTGATGGCGTCGGCCGGGCCGGTCGCCGAGCAGACCGGCGCCCGAGATGTGGGCGCCTGGTGGGCCGACGCCCTGCGTGCCGACCACCGCGCCGCTCGCGCCGACCTCAAGCTCGCCAAAGCACTCGACCGGTACGAGGTGCTGGCCGCCGCGCTGGCCGACGGCACCGTGTCGGTCGACCAGGCCCGCGTGATCGCCCGAGCCCTCCAGGCGCTGCCCGACGACCTCACCCCCGGCGAGGTCGCGAAGGCCGAGCAGGTGATGGTCGACGAAGCAGCACGGCTCGACCCGGCCCGGCTCCGCAGGGTCGGGGCCCACCTGCTCGAGGTCCTCGACCCCCACCGCGCCGAGACCGAGCTCGGCAAGAGACTGCTCGCCGAGGAGGAGAGGGCCCACCGGCGGACCTCCCTGACCATCACCGACCCCGGCGACGGCACGTCCTCCTCCGCGGCCGGCTGCCCAGGGCGGCCGGGGTCCGGTTGAAGACCTACCTCGACGCCTTCACCCAACCCCGCCTCGCCCAGCTCGCCGAACGCGGCAAGACCGTCCCCTACGACCGGCTCCTCGGCACCGCGTTCACCCAGATGCTCGAGCGGATCGACCCCGACACCCTGCCCCATCACGGCGGCGACGCCACCACCCTCATCGTCACCATCGACGTCAACCAGCTCAACAGCGAGCTGGGTTCGGCATCCATCGGCAGCGACGGCGGCGTCAACGGCACCGAGATCTCCGCCGCCGAGGCCCGCCGACTCGCCTGCACCGCCGGCATCATCCCCGCCGTCCTCGACACCCACAGCGAAGTGCTGGACCTCGGCCGCAAAACCCGGCTCTTCACCCCCGCCCAACGCAAAGCCCTCCGAATCAGATACCCGACCTGCGCGGTCGACGGCTGCGAGGTCCCCGCCCCCTGGACCGACGCCCACCACCTCCACCCCTGGGCCACCGGCGGCCTCTCCGACATGAACAACGCCGTCCTCTTCTGCCGACACCACCACGGACTCGCCCACAACCCGGCATACACCCTGACGAGACACCCCGACGGCAGCATCAGATTCCACCGACGGACGTGAGGGGCGGCTCCGACACCCGGGCGAGGTCAGCGCGCGGCGACCGTCGCGGTCATGACGCAGTTGCTCTTGCCGTTCGGGCGGTCGTAGCTGAACCCGGCCTGCTCGAAGAGGGTCCGGGTGCCGTTGTAGAGGAACGACGCGGAGGTCTTCTTGCCCTGCAGGTCGTGCGGGTAGCCCTCGACGGTCCCGCCCCCCGCCTCGGCGATGAGGTCGAGGGCGCCTCGGAGCGCCAGGGCGGGGACGGCCTTGCGCCGGTAGCGCCGGTCCACGAAGAAGCAGGTGATGCGGTACGCCGGCGGGCTAGTCAGTCCCGCGTCGTACTCCCTGCGGTGGTAGATGTCCGGCAGCTCGGCGGGCGAGCCGTACTGGCACCACCCGACCGCGGTGTCGCCGTCGAAGACGACCGCCGCGTGGGCGCGGCCCTCCTCGACGAGGCGCTGCTTGAGGGCGCGGTTCGCCTCGACGGTGCGCTCCTTGTCGGCGGACATGGTGTGGAACCACGTGCACCAGCAGCCGCGGATGATGTCCGGTTCGTCAGCGCAGCACGAGCGGCCGCGCGGCGGCGGCCCGGCGTACGGCGGCCGGGGCGGTCGCGCGCACGTGGATGTTCTGCAGCAGGCCGACCGCGAGGAGCGAGGCGAACATCGAGGAGCCGCCGTAGGACACCAGCGGGAGGGGTACGCCGGTCACCGGCATGATCCCGAGGCACATCCCGATGTTCTGGAACGCCTGGAAGCCGAACCAGCAGGCGATCCCGGCCGCCGCGACCCGGCCGAAGAGGTCGTCGGTACGGGCGGCGATGCGCAGGGCGCGCCAGAGCACGACGAGCAGCAGCCCGATCAGGACGGCCGACCCGACGAGGCCGAGCTCCTCCCCCGCCACGGTGAAGATGAAGTCGGTGTGCTGCTCGGGCACGAAGCCGGCCCGGGTCTGGGAGCCGTGGAACAGCCCCTGCCCGAACAGCCCGCCGTCGCCGATCGCGATCCGGGCCTGCTGCACGTTGTAGCCCGCGCCGCGCGGGTCGAGGCCGGGGTCGGTGAACGCCATGAAGCGGTGCAGCTGGTAGTCCTTGAGCAGCCCGCCGGCGACCACCGCCGCCGCCGCGGCGACGCCGCCGACCGCGAGCAGTCCGAGCCAGCGCCGTGGGGTGCCGGCCGCCCCGAGGACGCCGAAGACCGTCGCGGTCAGGACCAGCAGCGTGCCGAGGTCGGGCTGCATGACGATGAGCACCGCGGGGATCCCGGCCACGAGCAGCATCGCGACCACGTCGCCGGAGCCGACCCGGCTCCGCCACCGCCCCTCGGTGCGCTCGGCGAGCACCAGCGCCATCCCGATGACGACGGCGAGCTTGGCGAACTCCGAGGGCTGGACCGACATGCCGAGCACGTCCAGCCACGACTGCGAGCCGTTGATCGTCTCCCCGGCCACCAGCACGAGGACCAGCCCGACCAGTGAGAGCAGGTAGACGGCCGGCGCCACGATCCGCACCCACCGGTGGTCGGTGGCGAGGACGAGCGCGAGCAGCCCGAGCCCGATGGCGATGTTGACGAGGTGGCGGCGGAGGTACGCCGTCGGGTCGCCGCCCTCGAGCGCCTCACGGTGAGCGGTCGCCGACCAGACGAGCAGCGAGCCGAGCAGCAGGAGCAGCAGCACGGCGCCCATCAGGACCCAGTCGAGGCGGGTGGCGCGGCGCAGCAGCCGGGCGGTCGCGGGCGTCATCGCTTCCCCTTCTTGCGGGCGTGGGGCGGGAGAATCGACCCGTCCTTGCCGAAGACTGGGAGCGCCTTCGGCTCGGTGGTGCCGGGGATGAGCGCCTTGTCGGGGTTCACCGTGGAGCCCTCGACGCCGTACAGCGCCTCCCAGATCTTGCGCACCGCCGGACCGGAGGTGCCGGACCCGGTGCCGCCCTGGCTGACCATCATCACGACCACGTAGTTCTTGTCGTACGTCGCGACCCAGCTGGTCGACTGCTTGCCGTTGACCTCGGCCGACCCGGTCTTGCCGCGCAGGTGGATCTGGTCGAGCGGGAAGCCGTTGAACTTCCAGGCCAGGGTGCCGTTCCAGGCCTGGACCTTGGGGGTGCCGAGGAGGGCGGTGTTGACGTAGTCGATGGCCTTCTTGCTCACCTTCGCGTGGCCGACGACCTTGGGCTTGATCCGCTTCAGGACCGTCCCGTCGGCGCCGACGATAGCCTTGCCGACCGTCGGCGCGTAGACGGTGCCCCCGTTGGACATCGCGGCGTACGCCCTCGCGAGCTGGAGCGGGGTCACCATCGTGTCGCCCTGGCCGATGGTGAAGTTCGCGGCGTCGCCC
This sequence comes from Nocardioides asiaticus, assembly GCF_040049175.1. NCBI lineage: Bacteria > Bacillati > Actinomycetota > Actinomycetes > Propionibacteriales > Nocardioidaceae > Nocardioides > Nocardioides asiaticus. The sequence continues at coordinate 681,703 of NZ_JBDZDM010000001.1, forward strand.
TGGCGGAAGTAGTTGCCCTCGAGACAGAACTCGTGGGCGAACAGCTTGAGGTAGGCGTCCGGCGCGGTCCCCTTCCTGTCCATCCGGCAGTAGTAGCCCTTCATGGCCTTGAAGTAGTCGGCCCGCCAGACCCGGTCGCCGACCCGGCCGCTGGCCTCGCCGGGCACGTCGATGCCGGTCGGCTCACCGAAGCCGAAGGTGTGCGCGGCGCTCGCGAGCGGGTCCTTCGCCTTCGCGTTGGCGGGGTCGCTGCCGTACCTGTTCCAGAAGTGCAGGCCGACCCGGTAGAAGAACGTGTCGCAGGAGACGTTGAGCGCCTCGGCGAAGGAGATGTCGCCGTACGACTCGGACTCGTAGTTCTTGAAGAACCGGTTGCCGATCTGCAGGCCGGAGGTGCAGCCCAGCCGGGTGTCGGGGGTGAGGTCGTCGCTCAGCGCCCCGGCGGTCATGAAGGGCTTCCACGTCGACCCGGGTGCGTACTGCCCCTGCGTGGCCCGGCTGACCAGCGGGTAGCCGGCCTTCTTGGAGTAGAGCCGGTCGAGCTCCTTCTGGCTGATCCCGCCGACCCACTCCGAGGGGTCGTACGTCGGCTGGCTGGCCATCGCGACGACGCGACCCGTCTTCGCCTCCATCACCACGACCGCGCCCGAGTCGGCGACGTAGTTCTTGTGCGTGACCTCGTCGTAGGTGTGCCGGGCGGTCCGGATCGTCTGGTGCAGCTGGCGCTCGACCAGCCCCTGCAGCTTGGCGTCGATGCTGGTGACGAGCGTGTCGCCGGGCTGGGCGGCGACCGACTGACCCTCGCCGATCTGCCGGCCGAGCGAGTCGACCGTGACCGAGGTGTAGCCGGGCATGCCGCGCAGCCACTCGTCGTACTCCTTCTCGACGCCGGCCCGGCCGACGACGGAGGTGTTGTTGAGCGACTCGTCGCCGGCCTTCTTCGCGCTGGCGTACTCCTTCCCGGTGATCGGCGAGAGATAGCCGAGCACGTCGGCGGCGTTGACGCCGTAGGGGTGCGGGTAGGCGCGGACGGTCTGCTTCTGGGCGAGGACGCCCGGGTAGTCCTCGGGCTGCTCGAGGATCTGGAGCGCGACCTTCTGCTTGACGTCGGAGGCGACCGGGACCGGCTGGTACTGCGAGCCGTTCCAGTCCGCGAGGGTCTTCTCGATCTTCTTCTCGCGCACGTGGACGACCGAGCCGACCCGGAGCAGCAGCGTCCTGCGGTCCTTCGCGTCGAGCTTCTCCAGCACCGTCTTGTCGATGCTCACGACCCACGAGGTGCGGTTGGTGACGAGCGGGACCCCCTGGTCGTCGACGATCAGTCCGCGCACCGGCTGCTGGACGACCTCGCGGACCGACTGGGAGGCGGCCTGCGCCTGATACGTCGGCCCGTGCGCGACCTGCAGGTAGTAGAGCCTGACCGCCAGCGTGGCGAAGAGTGCGAAGACCAGCGCCTCGATGACGATGAGACGCAGGCGGCTGGTGCGGGCGGTGCCGGGGGTCCGGCTGTCGTTCGCTGCCATCAGACCCGGGCGCGCTCCGGCTCGAGACGGCGCAGGAGCACCATCGCCCACGGCACCACGAACGGGGTCAGCAGCAGGTCCCACGCCAGGCTGATGCCGACCACCTCGAGCATCGGGCCGATGTCCGAGCCCTCGTGGAGCAGCAGTCCGGTGAGCGCGAAGACGCTGGTGCCTACGAACGAGCAGCCGGCGACGGTGGCCATCACCGTCATCGCCGGGAGCCGGTCCCCGAGCCTGCCCTCGCGGCGGTCGGGACGGACCAGCCCGGCGACGTATCCCACCAGGAGCAGGGCGATCGCCCAGCGCCCGGCGGTGTGGTCGGCCGGCGGCGCCAGGTCGAGGAGCACGCCGGCGGCGAACCCGAGCACCATGCCGAACTGCCCGCCGCGGGCGAGTGCGCCCGCGACGACCACCAGCAGGACCAGGTCCGGGACGACGCCGTCCCACGCGAACGCGCTGAACACGCTCACCTGGAGCAGCAGCGCGAGGACGACGAGCGCCACCGCGATCACGTTGCGCAGCGCCGTCGAGGTCGGCCAGGTCATCGCGTCCCCCTCATCCCAGGCTCCCGTCCGACTCGATCACGGCCCGGTCGCCGTGGGTGCCGGCCGGGACGACGACGCCGACGACGTCGAGGGCGCCGAAGTCGACGTACGGCTGCACCCGGACGGTGCGCGAGGAGTCACGGACGCTCGCGAAGACGCCGGTCACGCGGCCGATCGGCACGCCGGAGACGTACGGCGCGGCCTGGCCGTTGCCCCAGGTCACGACCTCCTCGCCCTTGACCGGCGCGACCGACTGGTCGACCAGCTCGAGGTCCAGGCCGCTCTTGCGGGCGATCACGCCGGAGCCGTGCACGAAGCCGACCTGCATCGAGTCTCCGACCCGTCCCCCGACGACGGAGTCGGCGTCGACGATGAGCAGCACCGTCGCCGTCGTACGGCTGACCCGGAGGACGCGGCCGACCAGGCCGTCGGCGCTGACGACGGTCATGTCCGCGGAGATGCCGGCCTCGGAGCCGGCGTCGATCGTAACGGTTCGGGTGAAGGACTGCGCCGGGCCGTAGGCGACGACCCGAGCGGGAACGAGGCTGTAGCCGAGGTTCTCCGCCGACTGCGTCAGGCCCTCGTACTCCTCCAGCCGGTTGCGGCCGAAGTCGGTCGCGTGCAGCTTCTGGCGCAGCTCGGCGTTCTCGGCCTCCAGGCCCGAGACGCGATCCTTCAGCTTCCCGCGGCTGTCGAACCAGCCGGGGAGGCCGGTGAGCGGCCGGGCGACCGCGCTGACCGCCGACTCGGCCGGACCGAACACGTCGTCGGCGAGGTCGCGCACCGGGGCGAGCGCCGGCGTCTGGTCGAGCGTGACGAGCGTGGCGCCGGCGAGCAGCAGGGCGACCAGCGTGGAGCGCTTCGGGCCGCGCGGGTCCCGCGGCTGCAGGCTCCCGCGGCGGTTCAGGCCCTCCTCGCCGGATCGACCGGCGGGCGGCCGCAGCCGGGTGAGGGGGCGGAGCGGGGGCGGGCTGAGGAGGGCCATCACCACCGCCTCGTCTCGGTGACGAGTACGGCGCGGAGCGCGTCGAAGTCCTCCACGCAGCGGCCTGCGCCGAGCGCGACCGAGGTGAGCGGCCCGTCGGCGAGGTGGACCGGCATCCCGGTCTCGTGGCGGAGCCGCTCGTCGAGGCCGCGCAGCAGGGCGCCGCCGCCGGTGAGGACGATGCCGCGGTCCATGATGTCGCCGGCGAGCTCGGGCGGGGTCTGGTCGAGGGTCGCGCGGACGGCGTCGATGATCCCGTGCAGCGGCTCCTCGATGGCCCGCCGGATGTCGGCGCTCGACACCGTGACGGTGCGGGGCAGGCCGCTGACCATGTCGCGGCCGCGGATCTCGGCCTCGGGCTCGGTGGGCAGCGGGAACGCCGAGCCGAGGGTCATCTTGACCTCCTCGGCCGTGCGCTCGCCGAGCAGGAGCGCGTGCTCCTTCTTCATCCACGAGACGATCGCGTTGTCGAGGTCGTCGCCGGCGGTCTGGACCGAGAGGCTCGTGACGATGCCGCCGAGCGAGATGACCGCGACCTCGGTGGTGCCGCCGCCGACGTCGACGACCATGTTGCCGGTGGGCAGGTGGACCGGCAGCCCGGCGCCGATCGCCGCGGCCATCGGCTCCTCCACGATGTAGACGTTGCGCGCGCCGGCCTGGTAGCCGGCCTCCTTGACCGCCCGGGTCTCGACCGCCGTGATCCCGCTGGGGACGCAGATGACCATCCGGGGCTTCGCGAAGTAGCGCCGCCGGTGGACCCGCTGGATGAAGTACCGCAGCATCTGCTCGGTGGCCTCGAAGTCGGCGATGACGCCGTCCTTGAGCGGGCGGATGGCGACGATGTCGTCCGGCGTACGCCCCAGCATGCGCTTGGCCTCGTGGCCGACCGCGAGCACCTCGCCGGTCTTCTGGTGCAGGGCGACGACGCTCGGCTCGTCGACGAGCACGCCCTTGCCACGCACGTAGACGAGCGTGTTGGCGGTGCCGAGGTCGACGGCCATGTCACGGCCGATGAAGCTGTTCGCCATGGGTCGTCTGCCTTCACTGGGCGCGGGCTCGGGGAAGGAAGGGCGCGCCCGTGTCCGAGGCTAAGGAGATCCGTGCCAGTTTCCGGTGAGGCACGCCGGTACTCCTGTGACGGATGTGACCAGTGGTCCGGCGTACGACGGCGACCGTCTCGGGCCGATCCCGGCCGTGAGGTCACGTCAGGACAGGTCGACCGGCACCCCGACCTCCCAGCCGTCCCAGGCCGCCATCTGGTCGGTGGTGATCGGTGTCTCCGGTCCCGTGACGATGAGCACGACCGTCGCGCCTCCCCGCGGTGCCAGGTCGAAGTCGGCGACGAGGTCGCCGTGGCTGACCGTGACCGTCCGGGTCCGCTGGGTGACGACCGGCCGGAACCGGGCGAGCCGCTCGGCGATGGCGTCGAGCGGCTCGGCGGCGCTCGCGCGGAGCCTGACCTGGATCTCGTAGCGGAAGGCGCTGGACTCGCCGCTCGGGCCGTCGGCGTCGACGCCGGTGTAGCTGCCTGTCGCCGGCTCGTCCAGGCGGGCCAGCGTGCCGTCGGTCTCCTCGACGAGGACCCGGGTCCAGGCGATCACCCGGCCGCGGTCCCTCTCCAGCGCGGCGTAGGTCTCCTCGCTCACGCCGCCACACCCTGCCACGAAGGAGAGCATGAACGAGCACAGGAGCGACGCGACCAGGGCGACCCCGACACGTCCGAGGGCGTGCCTCACGGCCTGCCGTCCGTGTCCGGTGCGGTCGGCGTGCGGTCGGTCTCGGGGTCGTGCGGCGGACCGAAGAGCGGGTCGTGGACGTGGCCCGCGAGGGTCACCTCGGCGTACTGCCCGTTGACGACGTGGGCGATGTTGGCGAGCGACTCGGTGTCGTGGGCGAAGTACTTGTGGTGGTCACCGAAGAACCCGCCCTGGCCGCGGGTGGTGCTCTCCGCCTCGAACCGCTGGGCCCCGAAGTCGTCCTCGGCCGGATCGCGTCCGAGACCGCCGCCCCCGAGCAGATAGGTGTCCACCCAGCCGTCATCGCCCCAGGTCGCGACCGGGTCCGCGCTGTTGCGCCCGACCCAGACGTGGTCGGCGCCGACCCCGAGGGCGCCGGCGTCGGTGGTGCCGCCGCCGACGCCGGGGCTGCCGACGAGCACCACGTCGTCGGCCTCGGGATGGTGGTCGGTCATCGCGTGGGCGGTGGTCGTGGAGCCGTAGCTGTGGCCGATGACGGTCAGGTGGACGTCGTGGTCGCGCATCGCGTCGAGCCCGTCGATGGTGGCGGCGAGACGCTCGCCGCCGGACGTCGCCAGGTCCTCGCGGGTGACGCCGAGCCCGTCGAAGCCGCCCTCGCCGAGCGGCAGGTTGTCGGGGGCGTCGTAGCCGATCCAGAACATCGTGGCGGTGCTGGTGCCGCCCTCCTGGGCCGCCGCCTGCTGGACGTCGATCGCCTTCGCCGCCTGGTCGTAGGCCGAGCCGCCGTCGGTGCCGAAGCCGGGCACCGTGATCGCGACGTCGTCGGCCGTGTCGAGGTCGCCGACCGCGATCGCGACCCGGCCGTCGCCGCCGAAGGCGTCGGGGTCGTAGAGGTAGAGCTGCGGGACGTAGTGCTCGTTGGTGACCGGGTCGATGGCGTTCGCCATCCGCCGGCGCGCCCGGTCGGCGGCCAGGGCGTTGGCGAGCCGGTCGGTCTCCGCGTCGGTCCGGTCGTCGTCGGGGATCTGCGGGAGGGTGGCGAGGTCGCGGTCGAGGGTGACCCGGTTGGCCGCGTCGCGGGCCCTCGCCGGGATGCCGTCGAGGTTGCCGATGATCTCCGGGTCCGCGGCGATGAGCGCCGCGCGCTGCACGTCGGTGAGGCCGTCCCACCACGCCCGGACCTCGCTCGCGGACGCCCCGTCGCCAGGTCTGGTCGCGAGCGCCGTGTCGGCCGGGTCGGGCAGGCCGGCGTACCTCCGGCGGACCTGCTCGGGGGTGAGGAGTCGGCTGAACGCCCGGCTCATCTCGCGCTCGGCCCTCGCCACGTCGGCGATCCAGGTGCGGACCGCCTCCGCGTGGTCGGCCACCCGGCCGGCCACCGTCCGGCACTCCTGCGCGAACGCCGCCGCCTCCGGCTCGGTGACCTTCGGCGCCCGGGTCCGCAGCCAGGCGACGGCCCCCGCCAGGTGGTCGGCCCAGTCGACCAGGTCGGTCCGGCGGGACCGGAGCGAGGCGAGCTCGTCGCTGTGGTCGAGGACGAGCGTGGCGACGTCGCGCAGGCCGAGCGACTCGGTATCGGCACGGAGGCCGAGGGGCGCCAGCCCGCGCAGGTAGGCGTCGTGGGCGACGCCCTCCAGCCCCGAGGTGCGCGCGCCGCCGGCCACGAACGAGCCGAGGTCGTCGAAGATCGCCGACGAGGTGCGCAGACCCTGACCGTAGGCTGCGACGCGGACCGGGTCGGCCTCCAGCGGCGGCGTGGCGACCGGCATCGGCGGGAGCACGACCGTGGTGGTCATCGGGTCTCCTCGAGCTGGGCCAGGAAGGCGATGAGGCTGCGACCGGAGACGAGGTCCTCGCGGAGCAGGAGCGTTGCGGTCTCGCGCAGCCCGTCGGCCTGCGCCTCCGCGGCTGTCGCCTCCGTGCGGGCGAGGCCCGCCCAGGCCGTGGTGAAGGCGGTCGCCGGTCCGCGGACGGCGGTCGTGAAGCCGGCGCCGGAGAGCCCGGCCAGCAGCGTCCGGGCCCCGGTGAGCTCGAGGCTGCGGGTGTCCCAGGCGGTGGCGGTGGTGCCCACCCGCTCCGGGTCGACGCGGAGGGTCATGAGGGCGCCCCCTCGTCGTCGGGGTCGCCGTCGCCGCCTCGCCGCTCGCCGACCAGGACCGCCAGTCGGCGGGGCTCGACGACGGCCGCGACGCTGCGGGCGCTCACGGTGACCGCGCCGGTGGGTGCGGCGGTGGCCACGAGCTCGAGCCTCCCGCGCGCGGGCTCATCGGGTCCGCAGTGGCGCCGGGCCACCAGCCGGTCGAACGCCCCGCTCGTCGTACGCAGCTGCCAGCCGGCGTCCTCCAGCGTCCGGGCCACGCCCCCGAGCCATCCGGAGGGGTCGTCGACGCGGGCGGAGGTCGTCAGCCGGCGGCGTACGGCGGCGGGGCCGGCGGCCTCCCAGAGCGACCGCGTCCCGGCGCCGTCTGGCAGGGAGGGGGCCAGCGTCGCTGCGACCCCCTCGACGGCCGCCACCAGGCAGGCGAGCAGCTCGGCCGTGGCGGGCTCGCCCGACCGCCTCTCGGGCGGTCCGGGGTCGGGCGGCAGCACGACGAGGTCGACGTCGGGACGGCGCCGGTGGACGGCGGCGAAGAACGGCTCGCGGGCGAGCGGATCAGCATCTGCTGGTGCGGGTCGGGGCATGCGATCGGGCATGTCCGCAGGCTTCCCGAGCCCCTGGGTAGGAAACGCGTGCCTTCCCCGGCTGTGGATGAAGGGACTACGTTGCCGCTATGTCCGACGCCGACGTGAGCATCGACCAGATCATCGGCCAGCTCGACCTCGCGAAGGTGAGCGCCGAGCTCGGGGAGGACCCCCAAGAGGTGAGAAAGGCGGCGTACGCCGCGGTGCCCATGCTGCTCGGCGGGATGCAGGCCAACGCCCAGGACCCGCAGAAGCAGGTCGGTCTCCTCGGCGCCCTCGACGAGCACGCCCAGCGCGACCCCGCCTCCGTCGACACCAGCGAGGGGCAGAAGATCGCCACCCACCTCGTCGGCGACCCGGACCAGGCGGTCCGGACGCTCGGGGCGACCGGAGGCACGGGTGCGGGAGCCGACCTGGTCAAGAAGCTGCTCCCCTACCTCGCGCCAATCGTGCTCGGCGTCATCGCGAAGAAGGTCGGCGGCAAGAACGCCGGCGCGCTCGGCACCGTGCTCTCGAGCGTCCTCGCCGGGGCCGCGTCCGGGACCGGCGCCGGGACGAGCAGGTCAACGGGCGGCTCGGTCCTGACGAAGATCATCGAGGCGCTCTTCCGCAAGAAGTGAGGTCAGCGGCCCTGCTCCTGGCCGCGGCCTGCGCCGTGGCCGTCCTCGCCGGCTGCGGCGACGGCTCGTCCCCCCGGGCGTCGGGCGGCACCTCGACGGGCTCCGTCGACGTCCCGACGGGCTCGGCGAATCCCGGCCCGAGCGCCTCAGCGGGCTCGGCGAGCGCCAGTCCCAGCGCCTCGCACAGCCCGACGCCGACGTCCACGACGTCGACGCCCACGACCTCAGCGCCCACGCCGACCGAGAAGCCGGACCCGCGCTGGCGGTTCTACACCCGGGACCGGCACCGCTACACCTCGCCGTGGTTCGCGGGCAGCCACCGGATCATGATCGGCTTCGGCTGCACGGCCGCGCCGTACTACTCCCCCGACCCGGCCTGCCCGGGCAACGAGGGATCCCACCACGGCATCGACGTGGCGATGCCGTGTGGCACGCCACTGACCTCCGCCGTGACCGGCACGGTGCTCCACCCGTCGGCCCCCGGCACGCCGGGGCCCGCGTACGGCGTCAACCCGTTCCGCATCCGGGTGAGCGGTCCCGGCGGCGAGCACGACATCCTGATCGGCCACACCCGAAGGGTCTTCGTGCACCCCGGCGAGCGGGTGCACCCTGGCCAGCGGATCGCGCTGTCGTCGGACTCCGGGGCGCCGGACGGGTGCCACCTGCACTTCGAGGTACGGCCGGCGGGCGGTGACTACACCGACGCCGTCGACCCGTCCCGCTGGCTGCGGCTGACGCCGCTCAGCTGAGCGGGCCCTCGGTGCTGAGCGCGACGACCACCGAGGTCTCGCCCAGCCCCATCGCCTCGCGGGCGGCGTCGTCGGCGAGCACCGCCCGCAGGCCGGCGTACGCCGCGGCGCCGCTCGGTCCCGACCCGACGCCGGCAGCGCCGAGCTCGTCCATAGCCGCGCGCGTCTGGTCGTCGGTGACGGCGACGGCCGCGTCGAGGCCGTCGCGCAGGAGCGGCCAGGCGAGGCTGCTGACCGTGCCGCAGTTGAGGCCGTTCATGATCGTCCCGGGGGTCCCGACCCTCACCGGCCCGCCCGCCTCGAGGCTGCGCAGCAGGCAGGCGGCGGTGTCCGGCTCGACGGCGAGGAGTCGCGTCCGGGTCGACTCGTAGTGGGCGACCGCCGCCTGGGCGAGGCTGCCGACGCCGACCGGGACCGCGACCAGGTCAGGAGCGGTGCCGAGCTGGTCCTCGAGCTGTCGGTCGAGCTCGACGAAGAGGGTCTCGTAGCCCTCGACGATCCAGCCCGGGATCTCCTCATAGCCCTCCCACGCGGTGTCCTGGACGAGCACGGCGGCCGCGTCCTTCTCGGCGTACGCAGCGGCTGCGGCGACGGCGTCGTCGTAGCTCCCGTCCACGTGGACGAGGGTGGCACCCTCCGCCTCGATGCGGCGTACGACGACGTCGGCGGAGGGCGGCATGTAGACCCGCGCGGCCAGGCCGCGCAGCCGCGCCGAGCGGGCCACCGCCCGGCCGTGGTTGCCGTCGGTCGCGGTGACGAGTACGACGTCGGTGCGGCCCTCGAGCGCTCGCTCGCACGCCCACGACGCCCCGAGGAGCTTGAAGGCGCCGAGGTCGAAGCGGTGCGACTCGTCCTTGACGAGCACCCGGCCGGTGCCAGGACCCGCCGGCACCTCGACGAGCGGCGTCGGCGCGTAGCCGGGCAGCGTCCGGTGGTAGGCCACCGGCGCCTGGGACGGCCGGATGCCGGCGTAGGTCCGCGGGCCCCGGCGCAGCCAGATCGGGAGCTGGGTCGAAGGCCGGGTCAAAGGCTGGGGAACCAGAGCTTGATCTCGCGCTCGGCCGACTCGGGCGAGTCCGAGCCGTGGACGAGGTTCTCGCGGTTGGAGAGGGAGAGGTCGCCGCGGATGGTCCCGGGCGCGGCCTTGCGGCCGTCGGTGGCGCCGTTGATCAGCCGGACGACCTCGATCGCCTCGTCGCCCTCGAGGATCGCCGCGACGAGCGGGCCGGAGGTGACGAAGTCGCGCAGCGGCGGGTACCACGGCTGCTCGACGTGCTCGGCGTAGTGCTCGTCGGCCTGTGACGCGTCGATGGTGCGGTGCTCCATCGCGACGATCGTGAGCCCCTTGGCCTCGTAGCGGGACAGCACCTCCCCGACCAGGCCGCGGCGTACGGCGTCGGGCTTGATGATCACGAAGGTGCGCTGGCTCATGCGGGTGACCCTAGCCACCCTCGATCCCCGCTGCGAACCCGGCCCGTTGACGCCGGCCGACGCGGTGGACTCTGATGGCGACATGACGGTCCGCGACGACTATCGGGCGGCGGTGGAGTGGTACGTCGGCGTGGTCGATGCCGCGGCGGCGGCCGACCCTGCGCTCGGCGGCGCCGGCCTGGGCGAGTGGAGCAGGCGGGAGCTGGTCGCGCATACCGCCCGGTCGCTGTCGACCGTCGTCGACTACACCACCCCGGCCGACGGGTCGGCGATCGACGTCGAGGACGCCGCCGGCTACTACGCGATCGTGCTGCGGGCCGACCCGGCGGAGGTCGCCGCCCGGGCCAGGGCGGCCGCCGAGGCGGCCGGGGACGACGTGGTCGGCCACGTCCACCGGCTGGCCGAGGCCGCCGTCGCGACGGTCGCGTCGGCGCCCGTGGACGCCGACGCGGTGACGCCCTTCGCCAGGATGACGCTGGACGCCTACCTCCCCACCCGCACCCTCGAGCTGGTCGTGCACGGCCTCGACCTGACCCCGGTCGCCGAGGTGCCGTCGGCTCTCCTCGCCCCGGTCCTCGCGACGCTGTCGGCGATCGCCGTCACCACGGGACGCGGCGTCGACGCCGTGCGCGCGCTGGCCGGCCGCGACGGCGCCAGGGTGGGGCTCTTCGACCCGCTCTGACCGACGGGGCGGTGCCGCGCCGCGGGTCAGAGCCGACGCATCGCGTCGGCCACCGGGTGGTCGCCGAGGCCCGCGATCACGCCGTCGCGGTCCTCGGCCGAGCGGTTCTGCGAGAGCTTCGCCTTGCCCTCGACCCGCTCGACGGCGAGCTCGACGCCGACGATCCCCTTCAGCATCTTCTCGATGTAGTCGGCGGGCGCGTCGCCCACCCGCCAGCGGTCGGGTCGGCCCGCCTCGTGGACGTCGGTGAGCCGCTCGACAGCGTCCCGCAGCCAGACCGGGTCGTGGACGACCCGCGCGTGGCCGGTGAGGTGGACCGAGGAGTAGTTCCAGGTCGGGACCACCTTCCCGTGCTCGGCCTTGGCGGCGTACCAGCCCGGGTGGACGTACGCCGCCGGCCCGGTGCACACCAGCAGTGCGGGTGTGCCCGGGCGGTCGGTCCCGATCGCCCTCCAGTGCGGGTTGGCACGCGCGAAGTGGGCGATCACCGTGTCGCCCTCCCAGACGACCGGCAGCAGCGTGGCCAGCGGGTAGCCGTCGGGTCCGGTCGTGACCAGCTCGCCGACGGCGTACGACGCGACCATCGCGCGAGCTTCAGCCTCGTCGACGGCGTTGAAGTGCGGGACGTACATCAGGCCAGCCCCGCCGCCCGGCGTACGACGTCGGCCGGCACGTCGTCGTGGGAGTCGGCGCTGCTCACCGGCGTGCCGGCGACGCGGCGCAGGGGGACGTGGCCGCCCCAGACGCCGGCCTCGACGTCCTCCGGATCGTCCCTCGGGCCGCCGGCGCGCTCCTTCATCGACGCCTCCGCCAGCGGCAGTGCGAGGACGACGGTCGCGGCCAGCTCCTTGCGCGTGGGCGGGCGCAGCGTGACGGCCCGGCCGGGCACCATCTGGTCCACGATCAGGTCGAGCGCGTGGGACCGCTCGGCGTCGTCCTCGACGCGGCGGACCCGGCCGATCACCACGGCGCTGCGGTAGTTCATCGAGTGGTGGAACCCGGACCGGGCGGTCACCAGGCCGTCGAGCTCGGTCACGGTGACGCAGACCTCGTGCTCCAGCGCCCGCGTCAGCCAGCCGGCGGCCACCGAGCCGTGCAGGTAGAGCGTCCCGCCCTCGTCCGGGCCCTCGAGGTCCACGCCGTACGCAGTCGGCAGCACGACCGGGTGCCCGTCGGCGACGACGCCGAGGTGCGCGACCAGCCCGTCGGCGAGGAGGGCGTGCAGCCGCGCGCGGTCGGTCACGGCGCGGTGCCTCTCCCGGGTGAGCGTCGTGCGAGGCGTGGGCGAGAGCCTGATCATGGGTCTATCGTGGCGGGGAAGTGGCCTGCACGCACGGGCCAATGCCGATCGATTGCGACAGGACACTTGCCCGAGCTCCCGCTGCGGCTCGACCGCCGCTCCCCCGACCCGCTGCCGGTGCAGCTCGCGGCACAGGTCCGCGACATCGTCGTCCGCGGCACTCTCGTCCGCGGTGACCGGCTGCCCTCCTCACGCGCGCTCGCGACCGACCTCGGCGTCTCCCGCTCGGTCACCGAGCAGGCCTACGAGCAGCTCCTTGCCGAGGGCTGGCTCGAGACCAGGCGCGGCAGCGGCACGTACGTCGGGGTGCCGCCGGGTCCCGCCGGCACCCCCGCGCCGCGCCGTCGGCGCACCGCCGAGGGCCGGCGGCTGGTGCGTCTCGACACCGGCACGCCGTGGGTCGATCCTCGGCAGGACCCGCGCTGGGCGCGCGGCTGGCGACGGGCATGGCGGGAGGTGTCGGCGGCAGCGCCGCCGCGGGGGTACGACGACCCGCGCGGCCTTCCCGCGCTCCGCACCGCCCTCGCCGAGCGGCTCGCCCGCACCCGCGGCCTCGACCTCGATCCCGACGAGATCGTCGTGACCGCCGGCACCACCGACGCCCTCCGCCAGCTCCTCCCCGAGCTGCCGCCCGGCCCGGTGGCCGTGGAGGACCCCGGCTACCGCGCCGCCGTCGAGACGGTCCGCACGTTCGGGAGGGAGGTCGTCGACCTGCCCGCGCTGGCGCCGGTCACCTCCCTGGCCGGGTCGGTGGCGGCGTACGTCACGCCGGCGCACCAGCACCCGCTCGGCCGGGTCATGCCGGCCGCGGACCGGCTCACGCTGCTCGACGCCGCCGGCACCGCCGGGGCGATCGTGGTCGAGGACGACTACGACTCCGAGTTCAGGTACGACGTCGCACCGGTGCCCGCACTTGCGACGCTCGACCGCGGCGGTCCCGGCGGCGGCGCCGCCGACCGGGTGGCCTACGTCGGCACCGCCGCCAAGTCGGTCGTCCCGACCCTCCGGCTCGGCTGGCTGGTGCCGCCGGCCCCGCTCCTCGACGCGGTCGTGGAGCGCCGCGCGATCACCCACGCCGGGGCCGCGTGGCCCTCCCAGCGGGCGCTGCTCACGCTGCTGCGCGACGGCTGGGTCGACAAGGTCGTGCGGGCGGCGCGCCGGGTCTACGCCGAGCGGGCCCCGCGGGTGGCCGAGGCGATGGCGCCGTACGCCACCCTCGCCGGTCCGCTCGCCGGGATGTACTCCACCTGGCTCCTGCCCGAGCCCGACGCCGTGCGAGCCCGGGACGCCGCGCGGGCCGCGGGCTTCGAGCTGAACCTGCTCAGCTCCTACTCCCGCTCCAGCGGGCTCACCGGCCTCGTCATCGGCTTCGGCGGCGTCACCGACGAGGAGCTCGACGGGGCGCTGGCGGCGGTCACCGGCGCCCTGTGAGGAGGGGTCAGGGCTGCTGCTGCTGCGTCATCCGGTCGTACGCCGCGAAGGCGGCCGCCCGCTCGCGATCGATCTTGCGGCCCAGCCCGTCGGCGAGCCCCCACAGGAGCGCGAAGATCGCGCCGAGCAGGTACATCAGCGGGATCGCCACCCCCAGCGCGATCGCGGCGGCCTGGACGAGCCACCCGGCCCAGTAGGCCCACGGACGGCGGAGCAGGCCGGCGAGCACGATGCAGACCACGCACAGGCCGAGCCCGATCGTCAGCGACGCGGCCGCGGGGACGTCGGCGATGGCGATCAGGACCGGGCTCGTCAGGCCGAGGACGATCGCCTCCAGGGTGAGCACCGCCGCGCACATCCCGCGCCGCGGCGACTTCTCGCGCTCACTGGCCATGGCGGGCCTTCCGGGCCAGCAGCGTGCGGGCCTCGCCGACGGTGACGACCGAGCCGGTGACGAGCACGGCGCCACCGCTGATCGAGCCGGACCCGTCGGACTCCGCGAGCGCGGCGGCGGCGTCGATGGCGTCGGCGAGGCGGGGCACGACGGTGACCCGGTCCTCGCCGAAGATCTCGACGGCCACCCGGCCGAGCTCGACGGCGGGCATGGCGCGCTCCGTGGAGTTCTGGGTGACGACGAGGTGCTCGAGGTGCGGCTCGAAGGCGGCCAGCACGCCCTCGGCGTCCTTGTCGGCCATCACCCCCATCACGCCGATGACCGACGAGAACGAGAAGGAGTCCTCGAGCGCGGCCGCGGCCGCCTCCGCGCCGTGCGGGTTGTGGGCCGCGTCGAGCAGGATCGTCGGCGAGCTGCGCACGATCTCCAGCCGACCCGGCGAGGTGACCGTCGCGAACGCGTCGCGCGCCAGGTCCGCCCCGAGCGGGCGGTCGAGCAGAGCCTCGACCGCCGCGAGGGCGACGGCGGCGTTCTCCGCCTGATGGGCGCCGTAGAGGGGGACGAACACGTCGTCGTACGTCGCCCGGGGGGTGCGCACCGTGACCACCTGCCCGCCCACGGCCGGCGTACGCGAGACCACGGCGAAGTCCTCGCCCTCCCGCACGACCGTCGCGCCGACCTCGACCGCTCGCTCGGCGATGACCTCGTCGACCTCGGGCTGCTGCTCGGCGACGACGGCGACCGCGCCGGGCTTGATGATGCCGGCCTTCTCCCGCGCGATGACGGCGGGCGAGCCGCCGAGGTACTTCTCGTGGTCCACCGCGATCGGCGTGATGACCGCGACCTTGCCGTCGGCGACGTTGGTCGCGTCCCACGCGCCGCCCATGCCGACCTCGACGATCGCGACGTCGACGGGGGCCTCGGCGAACTTGGCGTACGCCATCCCGACCACGGCCTCGAAGAACGACAGCGGGAACGGCTGGTCCTCGTCGACGAGGTGGGTGTAGGGCGCGACGTCGTTGAACGCGGCCACGAACTCCTCGTCGGAGAGCGGCTCGCCGTCGACCGAGATCCGCTCGCTCATCTTCTCGACGTGCGGGCTGGTGAACCGGCCGGTGCGCAGGTCGAGCGCGCGCAGCAGCGTGTCGATCATCCGGCTGGTCGAGGTCTTGCCGTTGGTGCCGGTCAGGTGCACGACCTGGTAGGCGTGCTGGGGGTCCCCCAGCAGCTCGGTGAACGCCCTGATGCGGTCCAGGGAGGGCTCGAGCTTGGTCTCGGGCCAACGGGAGAGGAGGGCGTCCTCGGCCTCGGCGAACGTCTGCGCGAGGCGGGGGGTGGGAGTCTCGGTCATCGCAGGGTCGAGTCTAGGTGGGCGTGCGCCGCCTCTCCCCATCGCTGCCGTCTGCCAGTAGGTTGTGCGCACCATCCACCGGGTGACCGCCCGTCGCCCCTCTCGTCTCGGGAGCCCTCGATGCTGCTCGCATCCCGCGTACGCCGAGCCGCGGCCGTCGCCGCCCTGCTCGCCCTGGCCGTCGTACCCGTCGTCGTGGCCGGTCCGGTCTCCGCCGCTGACACACCCGTCTTCGGCACCGACCACGACGACCCGACCACCGCTGACAAGCCGGTCTCGAAGCCCGACACCCGCAGCTGCACCGAGCGCGTCGTCGACCACGGCTTCGACGACTTCGACGTCTACACCCACGCCTACGCCGTCCCGGCGGGGTGCGCGGGTCCGTGGAGCAAGGTCGTGCTGACGATGCACGGGTCGGTGAAGGGGGTGCAGTACGACCGGCTCGGCTGGATGAGCATCGGCGACGTGCCGGTCCTGAAGTTCTCCACCCCGGAGCCGTCGGCCGACGGGATCGAGTGGACGGTCGAGAAGGACCTGACGCCCTACGCCGCGCTGCTGCGCTCTCCGCAGACCGTGAAGTTCTTCCTGGGGAACGTCGTCAACGACACCTACACCGGCGTCCTCGACATGACCGTGGACCTGACCTTCTACACGACGTCCGAGGCCTGGCCGGCCGCGGAGACCGCAGACGACGTCGTCCCTCTCGCCGACACCACCACCTCCGGCGGCGCGACGACCGGAACGCTCACCGTGCCCGCGAACACCGAGCGGCTCCTCGCCGACGTCTACGAGACCGGCTCCGGCGGCGGGTGCGAGGAGTTCTGGTACACCGTCACACCGTCCGCCTCCCCTGACGACTACTCCTGCAAGGGCGGCGAGTCCGGCCCATGGCGTGAGGTCCAGGTGTACGTCGACGGCACCCTCGCCGGCGTGGCGACGCCGTACCCGCACATCTACACCGGCGGCTGGTCGAACCCGTACCTGTGGGCGACCCTGCCCGCACCGCGGGCGCTCGACATCGCGCCCGCCACCGTCGACCTGACGCCGTTCGTCGGCGAGCTGACCGACGGCGAGCCGCACCGGGTGCAGATCAAGGTCGACGGGGCGCAGGGCGACGGCTGGGACGTCCCGACCGGCTTCCGGCTGTGGCAGGACGCCGGCTCCGACCACGTCGCCGGGGCGCTCGTCTCCTCGCAGTCGACCGCACCGGTCGTCGACAACACCGTCGGGACCGCCGAGGACGGCGACCACACCGCCGACCTCGCCGGGCGTCACTCGCTGACGACCGAGGGCTGGGTGCAGACCAGCCACGGCAGGGTGACCACGACCGTGACCCGCACGGTCACCGAGACGGTGCACCACCAGTGGTCCGACGGCGAGTACGCCGACGACGAGCAGGCCACCTTCGAGGACGCCGGCACGGTCCGTACGCAGGCGACCGGGCGGGCCAGCAGCGCCGCCGTCGCCCCGGTGCAGCGCTGGGACTACTCCTACGGCCTCGACGGTGCCCTCACCTACACCGACGCGGGTGACATCTCCACGACGATGACGCTGACCGACGAGGGCACTCAGAAGGCGCAGCTGCCATCGAGCTGGCGGCACGTCTACACCGGCTCGGCGGACTGGAACTACCTGGTCCCGCGCGCCGAGCGGAAGGCGACCGGCTGGTCGCAGCAGGACTTCACCGACAGGTCGCCCGGGGCCTGCTGGCACCGGGTGATCCGCACCGAGGCCGGCTGGATCACCTCGGATCGGAGTCTCTGCTAGGACACGACGGTGTGGTTGGCGGTGTCGACCAGCGGACGGAAGCCGAGCTTGGCGTAGACGTGGTTGGAGACCGGGTTGCCCCGGTCGGTGAACAGGCAGACCCGGGCGCCCAGTGCCAGCAGACGACGGCTGGCCTCGGCCACCGCGGCGCTCGCGTAGCCGCGGCCGCGGTGCTCGTCCGGGGTGTAGACCGGCCCGATCCGCGCGACGCCGTACGCCGGCGGGTTGAAGCCGGTCAGGTGGACGACCTCGCCGTCGCGCTCCCAGAGGAGGATGCGACCGTCGTCGATCCGCCGGCGGATGTCCTCGAGGCTCTCGTGCGGCGAGCCCTGGGCGCTCTCGGAGTTCCCGGCCTGTTCCCGGGCGGCGCGGCCGAAGTCGTTGTACCAGTCGTGGCACAGCTCCGCGTCGTCGTACGTCGCGGGCCGCGGCGCGCCGGCGGCCCCGGAAGGGACGACGAGCTCGCCGAGCTCCCACAGCCGGCTGTGCATGGCCACCTCGACCCGGCCGCCCCACAGCCGGACGCTCTCCTCGGCTACGACCCGCGCCGCGGGCAGCGACCCGTTGGAGCCGCCCGGGTGCTCCCCGCGCTCGTGCAGCGCACGGGCGAGCAGCCGCGCGGCGTCGTCGGGCGTCGGGGAGACATAGAGTGGGTACGGCGCGAACGGCGCGGTCCGCATCGCGACGCCGACGACCTCGCCGCCGTTCGCGGCGGTGGCGTACCACTCGTACGGCGCGCCCTGCGGCCCGGTCCGCGCGGCTCGGGACGCGATGGTCGCCACCACGTTCGTCACCACGGGCGCCGCCGCCAGGTGGGGTCCGGCGGCGGACAGGAAGGACGCCGGATCGGTGAAGAACTCGACGGCGAGGTCGGTGTCCCGTGCAGACGTGGTCATGCACGGAGCCTGACCGCGCTGCGTCCAGGTGATCAACCGGTTTCGCGCGCGTGAACCCTCAGCCCTAGGATTTCAACCATGACCGAGACCCAGAGCCCTGCCCCCGACCAGGGGACCCCGGAGACGGCGACCGCCGCGCAGCCCGCTGACCAGCAGCAGCGCGCCGTCGTCGTACCCGAGAAGCCGGCGCTCGAGGGCCTCGAGGCCAAGTGGTCGGAGCGATGGAAGGCCGACGGCACCTACGCCTTCGACCGGACCCAGCCGCGCGAGAACGTCTACGCCATCGACACGCCGCCGCCGACCGTCTCCGGCAGCCTGCACGTCGGCCACGTCTTCTCCTACACGCACCCCGACGTCATCGCCCGCTACCACCGGATGCGCGGGAAGACGATCTTCTACCCGATGGGGTGGGACGACAACGGGCTGCCGACGGAGCGCCGCGTCCAGAACTACTTCGGCGTCCGCTGCGACCCGAGCCTGCCGTACGACCCGGACTTCACCCCGCCGGAGCTGAGCAAATCGAAGGGGGCCGACCCGAAGAAGCAGATCCCGGTCAGTCGGCCGAACTTCATCGCGCTGTGCGAGCAGCTCGTCGAGCAGGACGAGGAGGTCTTCGAGCAGCTGTGGCGCACGCTCGGTCTCTCGGTCGACTGGTCGCAGCACTACACCACCGTCGGCCGGAAGGCCCGGGAGGTCAGCCAGCGCGCCTTCCTGCGCAACCTCCACCGCGGTGAGGCCTACCTACAGGAGGCGCCGACCCTCTGGGACGTCACCTTCCAGACCGCCGTCGCGCAGGCCGAGCTCGAGGCCCGCGAGTACCCCGGCGCCTTCCACCGGGTCGCCTACCACACTGTGTCTAAGGAGGGGGGCGAAGTCAGCCCCGTCTACGTCGAGACCACCCGGCCGGAGCTGATCGCGAGCGCGGTCGCGCTGATCGCCCACCCCGACGACGAGCGCTACCAGCCGCTGTTCGGCACGACCGTCACCAGCCCCGTCTTCGGCGTCGAGATCCCGGTCCTCGCCCACCCCGCCGCCGAGCCCGACAAGGGCGCCGGCATCGCGATGTGCTGCACCTTCGGCGACCTCACCGACGTCCAGTGGTGGCGCGAGCTGCAGCTCCCCGTCCGCACTCTCATCGGTCGCGACGGGCGGTTCAGCCGCGAGACGCCGGAGTGGCTCTCCTCGGAGACCGCCGCGGCGGCGTACGACGAGCTCAAGGGGAAGACCGTCCACTCCGCC
Source organism: Nocardioides asiaticus (assembly GCF_040049175.1). Lineage (NCBI taxonomy): Bacteria > Bacillati > Actinomycetota > Actinomycetes > Propionibacteriales > Nocardioidaceae > Nocardioides > Nocardioides asiaticus. Next base: position 700,995 of record NZ_JBDZDM010000001.1, read on the forward strand.
CGCGAGGCGATGGTCGCGAAGCTCCGCGAGTCCGGCGACCTCGACGGAGAGCCGAGGCCGACGCAGCGGATGGCGAACTTCTACGAGAAGGGCGACAAGCCGCTCGAGATCGTCGCCACCCGGCAGTGGTACATCACGAACGGCGGCCGCGACGCCGGCCTCCGCGACGCGTTGACCGCGCGCGGCGCCGAGATCGACTGGACGCCTGAGCACATGCGGCACCGCTACGACAACTGGGTGGGCGGTCTCAACGGCGACTGGCTGATCTCGCGGCAGCGGTTCTTCGGCATCCCGTTCCCGGTCTGGTACCCCCTCGACGAGGACGGCGAGCCGGACTACAGCCAGCCGCTCCTGCCCACCGAGGCCGACCTTCCGATCGACCCGTCGACCGACGTCCCGGCCGGCTACGACAGCGAGCAGCGGGGCAAGCCGGGCGGCTTCATCGGCGATCCCGACGTGATGGACACCTGGGCGACCTCGTCGCTCACCCCGCAGATCGCTGGTGGCTGGGGCTCCGACGACGACCTGTTCGGCCGGGTCTTCCCGATGGACCTGTGCACGCAGGCCCACGACATCATCCGCACCTGGCTGTTCAGCCGCGTGGTCCGCGCGCACTTCGAGAACGGCACGGTGCCGTGGCGTCATGCCATGATCTCGGGCTGGATCCTCGACCCCGACCGCAAGAAGATGTCGAAGTCGAAGGGCAACGTCGTCGTCCCCGACGACGTCCTGGCGAAGTTCGGCGCCGACGCGGTCCGCTGGCGCGCGGCGATGGCCCGGCCCGGCCTGGACTCGCCGTTCGACGAGACCCAGATGAAGGTCGGCCGCCGGCTGGCGATGAAGGTCCTCAACGCCTCGAAGTTCGTCCTCGGCGGCGTCGGCGCCACCGAGCTCAACGCGTTCGAGGTCGCCGAGCCGGTCGACTGCACCCTGCTCGCCCGGCTCAAGGATGTCATCACGAAGGCCACCGACGCGTTCGACGCCTACGACTACACGACCGCGCTCGAGACGACCGAGAAGTTCTTCTGGGAGTTCTGCGACGACTACCTCGAGCTGGTCAAGGAGCGCGCCTACGACGAGCACGGCGGCTCGGCCACCGCGTCCGCGCGCGCGACGCTCGCGATCGCCCTGCACGCACAGCTCCGCCTCCTCGCGCCCTTCCTCCCGTACGTCACCGAGGAGGTCTGGTCCTGGTGGCACTCTGCCAACGCCGGGGGAAGCTCGATCCACCGCGCCGCCTGGCCGTGCGAGCTCGATCTCGGCTCGGCGGCGGCCGCCGACCCGACGGCGCTGGACGCGGTCGCCGCGGCGCTCTCCGGCATCCGCGGCGTGAAGTCGAACGCCAAGGTCAAGATGCGTACGCCGCTCGCCCGGGCCGAGGTCACCGGACCCGAGAAGCTCGTCAGGGACGCCGAGTCGGCCGCCGACGACCTGCGGCGCAGCGGCAACGTCCTGGGCGACCTGGTCTTCACCGTCGACCCCGAGGCGACCGGGCTGACCGTCACCGCGGAGCTGGCGCAGAGCGAGGAGTGAGCCGAGCGGCATCCGCCCCTCCATGAGCGAAGGCTCCGACCATGAGGTCGGAGCCTTCGTCGTGTCCGGGCCTGGTGACTCACCAGGGCCAACGGTGCGAGTGGGTGCGCGACCCGCCCGACCACTGGCTCGTGCGCTGCTTCGCGTGGCTGCCGTGGGACCTGCCGGCGTTGCCCCCGCTGCGGCTCCATCCGGAGCGGGTGCTCGTGGCTCCGCTCCCGTGCTTCGACCAGCCGGCCGACTGCTTCTCCGTGGACCCGGTCCAGGGCCAGCTCCACGTCGGCTTCGTGCCCTGGTCGCTCCTGGCGGCCCCGGTCGACGCGCTGCTCGTGTGCTTCGCCGTGTGCTGGACCGTGTGCCCAGCGTGCTTGGTCGTCTGCTTGGTCGCCTGCTTCGCGGTGTTCTCGACCGTGGTGCCCGCGGTGTGCCCGACGGCGTGCCCGGCTGAGTGCCTCGTGGCGTGGCCGCTCGAGTGGGCCGTCGTGTGATGGGTCTTCGGGGGTGCGCTCGTGTGGCTGCTGCGCACCGGCGACGTGGTCGCGCCGGCTCCGGTGGTGTGGGTCGTCCACGAGTGCTGGTGCCCGCTCGGCGCGGTCCAGCTCTTCGTCCCGGTGGATGTCCCGGTCGACGACTCTGCCGACCTCTCCCCCCACTTCGCCGATCGGCTCGACCCCTTCGTGGCGCTCGGGGCCGCCGCGGGCGCCCCCGACGGCTCCGTCGAGGTGGACCCGTCCTCGTCGCCGGGGACCGCTGACGTCTCCGACGCGGGCTCCTGCGACACCGACTCCCCCGACACCGAGTCCCCCGACACCGACTCCTCCGACACCACCGTCAGGAAGCCGAACGTGGTCGGCACCCCGGCGACGAGCGCAGTGAGGCTGACCTTGCTGCCCGACGCGCTGCCGAGCGTGCTTCCCAGCAGGTTGCCCAGCCCGTTGCCGTAGCCGTTGCCGCTGCTGTCCTTGCCGGTGTCCGTCGCCGTCTCACCGGTCGATGAGGTGCCCTTGCCGTTCGTGGAGCCGAGCCCGTTGCCCAGGCCCTTGCCGTTGTTGCCGGGCACGGGGATGTCCACCTGCGGAAGCCCAGGTAGCTGGCCCAGTCCCGGGATCCCGGGAATGACCGGGTTCGACTCCCCCTGGCTCTGCGGGCTCGAGCTGGAGCCCGAGTTGCCGGACTGAGAGCTCGTGGAGCCGGACGGCTGCACCGGCGCGCTGGTGCCTCCCCCGCCGGCGCCTCCGGCACCGGAGCCGCCCGCGCTGCCCTGGCCGCCGTTGCCGCCCGCGACGCCGCCGCCGTTCGACGGCGTACCGCCGCCGGCAGCGCCGGCTTGGCCGGCGCCGGAGCCGCCAGCGGTTCCTCCACCGGCGGCTGCGCCCTGCACGAGAGCCGGGCCGGTCGTGGTCGGCGGCGCGACCGCCGAGGACGGTGCTGCCGGCGTCGACACGGCGTTCGGGGTGGTGGAGACGGGGCCGGGCTTCTGCTCCGCGGAGTTGGGCGAGAGCGTCGGCGACCCGATCAGGTTGCCGATCGACTGCGTGACCCTGCCGAGCCCGATCGCGTCGTGGCTGGCGGTCTGCACGATCACGAGCAGGCCGATGACGACCACAGCGACGTACGCTGCCAACGGCGCCTTCTGCACGGACCTCACTCTGCCCCCGCCCGGATCAGGATGATTGGAATGGCTCCAGTCTTCCCGAGGACCGGGACCGGGGCGAGCCCGCTAGAGGAAAATGGCCCGAAGTGACTACGGGCGGATGACTAGGGGCTACCAGGCGGTAGGCGCCGGGTCGGGACCGGTCAGGCGGACTTCTTCTTCTTGGCCTCGGACTCGCGCGCCACCAGCGTCGGGGCGTCCTGGCCGTCGACGACGTCACGGTTGACGATGACCTTGGAGACGTCGCCGCGCGAGGGCACGTCGTACATCACGTGGAGGAGGACCTCCTCGATGATCGCCCGCAGGCCGCGGGCACCCGTGCCGCGCTCGAGGGCCTTGTCGGCGACCGCCTCGACGGCGTCCTCGGTGAACTCGAGCTCGACGCCGTCGAGCTCGAAGAGCTTCTGGTACTGCTTGATGAGCGCGTTGCGCGGCTCGGTCAGGATCTTGACCAGGGCCTCCTGGTCGAGCTTGCTGACGCTGGCGATGAGCGGGAGCCGGCCGATGAACTCGGGGATCAGGCCGAACTTCGTGAGGTCCTCGGGCCGGACCAGTTTGAGCAGGTCGTCGGCTTCCTTGTCGGCGTGGCTGTGGACCTCCGCGGTGAAGCCGAGGGTCTTCTTGCCGACCCGCTGCTCGATGATGTGCTCGAGACCGGCGAACGCCCCGCCCACGATGAACAGGATGTTCGTGGTGTCGATCTGGATGAACTCCTGGTGGGGGTGCTTGCGGCCGCCCTGCGGCGGCACCGAGGCGGTCGTGCCCTCGATGATCTTGAGGAGCGCCTGCTGGACGCCCTCGCCGGAGACGTCGCGGGTGATCGAGGGGTTCTCCGCCTTGCGGGCGACCTTGTCGATCTCGTCGATGTAGATGATCCCCGTCTCGGCCTTCTTGACGTCGTAGTCGGCCGCCTGGATGAGCTTGAGCAGGATGTTCTCGACGTCCTCGCCCACGTAGCCCGCCTCGGTGAGGGCGGTGGCGTCGGCGATCGCGAACGGGACGTTGAGCATCCGGGCGAGGGTCTGGGCGAGATAGGTCTTGCCGCAGCCGGTCGGCCCGATCACGAGGATGTTGGACTTCGCGACCTCGACGTTCTCTTCCTTGCTGTGCTTGCCGCTGATCGGCTGCAGCCCCGCCTGGACCCGCTTGTAGTGGTTGTAGACCGCGACGGCCAGGGACTTCTTCGCGTGCTCCTGCCCGATGACGTAGGAGTTGAGGAACTCGAAGATCTCCTTCGGCTTCGGCAGCTCGTCGAGGCTGACCTCCGTGCCCTCGCTCAGCTCCTCCTCGATGATCTCGTTGCAGAGGTCGATGCATTCATCGCAGATGTAGACGCCTGGCCCGGCGATGAGCTTCTTGACCTGCTTCTGACTCTTCCCGCAGAAGGAACACTTCAGCAGGTCGCCACCGTCACCGATGCGTGCCATGGGCGGTCATCCTCCAACTTGGATCGATCGTGCTGTGCCCGCGATGTCGTGGGGGTCTGCGGGGCCTGGCAGCCCCCCGACCGTACCCCGTGCCGGTCCGTCGCTGTGGGACCGGCACGGGATCACCCGGCGGGCCGGACGGGTCAGACGAGCGCGGGGGTCGTCTTGAGCGAGCCGAGCACCGTGTCGATCAGGCCGTAGTCGACGGCCTGCTGCGCGGTGAGGATCTTGTCGCGCTCGATGTCGAGGCTGACCTCCTCGATGCTCTTTCCGCTGTGGTCGGCGATCATCTTCTCGAGCAGTTCGCGCATCCGCAGGATCTCGTTGGCCTGGATCTCGATGTCGGAGGTCTGGCCGAAGGTGCCCTCGGTGTAGGGCTGGTGGATCAGGATCCGGCTGTTGGGCAGCGCCATCCGCTTCCCCGGGGTGCCGGAGGCGAGCAGGATCGCGGCGGCCGAGGCGGCCTGGCCCATGCAGACCGTCGAGACGTCCGGCTTGATGAACTGGATCGTGTCGTAGATCGCCGTCAGCGCCGTGAACGAGCCGCCCGGGGAGTTGATGTAGATGTTGACGTCCTGGTCGGGGTTCATCGACTGCAGGCACAGCAGCTGGGCGATGACCGCGTTGGCGACGTCGTCGCTGATCGGGGTGCCGAGGTAGATGATCCGCTCTTCGAAGAGCTTCGCGTAGGGGTCGATCCGGCGGAAGCCATAGGACGTCCGCTCCTCCCACTGCGGGATGTAGTAGTTCATTTCTCGTCCTTCGTGTGAGCGGGGCGGCCGGAGTCGGCGGCCTCGCGGGCGCTCTTGATGACCTCGTCGACGAGCCCGTAGTCCTTCGCCTCGTCGGCGGTGAACCAGCGGTCGCGGTCGGCGTCCTGGGTGACCTGGTCGACCGTCTGACCGGTGTGCTCGGCGATCAGCTCGAGGAGCACCTTCTTGATGTGGAGCGACTGCTGGGCCTGGATCTTGATGTCCGACGCGGAGCCACCCATGCCGGACGACGGCTGGTGCATCATGATCCGCGCGTGGGGCAGGGCGTAGCGCTTGCCCTTCGCGCCGGCGCACAGCAGGAACTGGCCCATCGAGGCGGCCAGGCCCATCCCCACTGTCGCGACGTCGTTGGGGATGTAGTTCATCGTGTCGTAGATCGCCATCCCCGCGTCCACCGAGCCCCCGGGGGAGTTGATGTGGAGGAAGATGTCGGCCTCGGGGTCCTCCGCGGAGAGCAGCAGGAGCTGGGCGCAGATCGCGTTGGCGTTCTGGTCGCGGACCTCGGAGCCGAGGAACACGATGCGCTCCCGCAGCAGCCGGTTGTAGATGTTGTCGTCGAGCAGGTTGATGCCGGCTCCACCGCCCGACGTCGGAGAGAGCTCCGACCCGGACGCCGTGCCGTGAGGGGCGCTGGAGTTCTGGTTCACGTCGCCGACCTTAGCCCCAGCGGAGGACAGTTCCACGGGTTCACCGGCTCTGTTCGCCGACAGCAGATTTCGGCTCAGTCGTGGGCGCCGAGCACGGTCTGGTCCCAGTCGAGGAGCGCGCCGGTCACCACGCCGCTGCGCTCGCTGAGCAGGAAGACGACGGCGTCCGCGATCTCGTCGACCTGGCCGAGCCTGCCCATCGGCAGCTGCGCGCCCGCCCGCGCGACCCAGTCGTCGCCGGCGCCGTGGAAGCGCCTCTGGATCGCGTCCTCGCCCTCGGTCTCCGTCCAGCCGATGTTGAGCCCGTTGATCCGGATCCGGTCGAAGCGGTGGGCGTACGCCGCGTTGCGGGTGAGCGCGGCGAGGCCGGCCTTCGCGGCGACGTACGGTGCGAGGTACGGCTGCCCACCGTGGGCGCTCGTGCTCAGGATGTTGACGATCGTGCCCGGCACCCCGCGGCGGAGCAGGTCGCGGACGGTCTCCTGCATGAGGATGAACGGCCCGGTCAGGTTGGTCGCGAGGTGCTGTGCGAGGAGCTCGGGGCTGGTGTCGAGGAGGGTGCCGCGGGTGGTGAGCCCGGCGGCGTTGACCAGGCAGTCGACGCCGCCGTACGCCGCCACCGTCCCGGCCACGGCCGCGCGTGCCTGCTCGACGTCGGCGACGTCGCAGCCCACGAACCGGATCTCACCACCTCCCGTGGACCGCTCCTCGGCCTCCGTCACGAACCGCTCCCCGACGTCGCGCCGCCGGCCGGTGACGACGACCCGGGCGCCCTCGCGCAGCGCCGCCTCCGCGACGGCTCCTCCGACGCCCCGGGTGCCGCCGCTGACGAGCACGGCCTTGCCGGCGAGCAGGTCGGTCAGGGGTGGCCCGACGGGCCTGGTCACTGCCGGTTCCGGCGCTCGGAGCGACGGTCGGGGTAGAGATCCGGCCGCTGCGGGAGTACGACGTCTTCCCAGCCGGCCGAGGCGAGCGACCGCACCCCGGCCTCGGCGGCGAGGTTGGCCAGATAGCCGTCCCACGCGTCCGGCCCCTCGACGGTCCCGCGGCGCGCAGCCGCGACCCACGCGGCCAGCTCGATCCGGTAGGCGTCGCCGAAGTGGGTGACGAAGTCGGCGCCGACCCGCGCACCGGCCACGCCCGCCGCGCGGGTGGTCACGGTCGAGCGCGGCTGGAGCGCAACGCTCCCCGTCGTACCGACGACCTCGCACTGCACGTCGTAGCCGTAGCGGGCGTTGACGAAGATCTCCACCGAGGCCAGCGCCCCGGAGGCGAGGCGCAGCGTCGCCAGCTGCGGGTCGCGGAAGGGGCCGTCGACGGGCGACTCGACCCGCACGGCCGTCACCGGCTCGCCGACGAGCCAGGGCACCATGTCGAGCTCGTGGATCATCGACCCGGTCACGAGCGTGGCGTCGTCGGTGCTGGTGGCGTTGGAGGCGTTGCGGTGTACGGCGTGGACGAGTCGCACCTCGCCGAGCGTCCCGGCGTCGACGACCTCCTTCAGCTCGCGGAACGCCGGGTCGTAGCGGCGGGTGAAGCCGACCTGCACCAGCCGCCGCCCGGCAGCCGTCTCGGCCTCGACCACCCGCCGGGCGCCGGCGACGTCCGCCGCGAGCGGCTTCTCGCAGAAGACCGGCCGCCCCGCCGCGATCGCCGCGATCACGAGGTCGGCGTGCGTGATGTCCGGGGACGCGATGACCACCGCGTCGACGGCGTGCGCCCAGTCGGCGCCGCCCGCGGCGATCAGAGCCTCCGGCGACGAGGCCGCGAGGGCGCCCACCTCCTCGGCGAGGGCCTTGGCCCGGGCGACGTCCACGTCGTAGACCTGCGTGACGCGGGCACCGCCGACCCAGGTGGCGAGCGTACGGGCGTGCGCGGCCCCCATCGCGCCGGCGCCGATCACGCCGACCCTCAGCAACGCCGTCGGCGGCGCTGCGGCCGCCGGCCCTTTCGGACCGGTTGAGACGCTCATCCGTTCGCCTCCACGTCGGCCTTGAGCTCGGCGACGACGGGCGATGAGGCCCCCATGTCGCGCTCCAGCTCGTGGGCGAGCGACTCCAGCTCGGCACCGCCGGCCATCATCGCGACGAGCTCCTCGAGCGGCAGCTCCGACTTCGGGAACTCGCCGATGCTCCGGCCCCGCCGCAGCAGCAGGAACCGGTCGCCGACCGGGTAGGCGTGGTGCGGGTTGTGGGTGATGAAGACGACCGCGAGCCCGCGCTCGCGCGCCTTGGCGATGTAGCGCAGCACCACGCCGGACTGCTTGACCCCGAGCGCCGCGGTCGGCTCGTCGAGGATCAGCACACGCGCCCCGAAGTAGACCGCCCGGGCGATCGCGACGCACTGCCGCTCGCCACCCGACAGGGTCCCGATCGGCTGGTCCACGTCGCGCAGGTCGATGCCCATCGCGGCCAGCTCGGTCTTCGCCGTACGCCGCATGAACTCGATGTCCATCCGCCGCAGCGGGCCCCAGCCCTTCACCGGCTCGGAGCCGAGGAAGAAGTTGCGCCAGACCGGCATCAGCGGCACGACCGCGAGGTCTTGGTAGACCGTCGCGATCCCCGCCGCGAGGGCCTGCCGGGGGCTGGAGAAGTGGGTGGGTACGCAGTCGACGAGCAGCTCTCCCTCCGTGTGCTGGTGGGCTCCCGCGAGGATCTTGATGAACGTCGACTTGCCGGCGCCGTTGTCGCCCAGCACGCACGTCACCTCGCCGGCGCGCACCGTGGTGGTGACGTCGCGCAGCGCGATCACGCTGCCGTACCTCTTGCCGATGTCGCGGGTCTCCACGATCGGCGTGCCGCGGGCCGGCAGCGGGGTGGTCCCCTCCTCCCCCGCCGCCGGCACCGCGCCGCGCTTCGCGGCCTCCCGCGCCTGCCGGGTGGCGTAGTCGCGCGCCACCTTGCCGATCCGCTTCCCGGTCGGGCTCACCCGCTCCGGCTCTCCGGCCTGTCCCGCCGGCTGGCCACCGGGCCGGCCGCCCGGCTCGATCCGGTCCTGCTGGCTCATCGCGACACCTCCGCCCGCCTGCGGACCCATTCGTTGAGCAACACCGCGCACAGCAGCATCACGCCGAGGAAGGCCCGCAGCCAGTTGTTGTCCCAGCCGGCGTACACGATGCCCTGGTTCGCCATGCCGTAGATCAGCGCGCCGAGCGCGGCCCCGATCGCCGAGCCGTAGCCCCCGGTCATCAGGCACCCGCCGACCACGGCACAGATGATGAAGACGAACTCCTGGCCGACGCCGGTGTTGCTCTGCACCGTCGAGGTCGTGAAGAGCAGCAGCATCCCCACCAGCCATCCGCACCCGGCGGTCGTCATGAAGAGGCCGACCTTCGTCTTGAAGACGGGTACGCCGACCTGCCGCGCCGACTGCTTCGCGCCGCCGACCGCGAAGACCCAGTTGCCGACGCGGGTGCGGAGCAGCACCCAGGTCGCGACGGCCGTGACGGCGATCCACCACCACACCGACGCGAAGACCGCGCCGCCGAAGATCTCGACCGAGGATCCGAAGACCCGCTGCGGCTGGTCGTAGTCGGGCACCAGCCGCATCCCCTGGATGGCCACCTGCCCGATGATCGCCTTCGTGCCGGCCAGGTCGATCCCCTGGAGGACGAAGAAGGTGCCGAGGGTGACGATGAAGCTCGGCAGCCCGGTCTTCATCACCATGACCCCGTTGAGGAACCCGACCGCCAGGGCGAGCAGCAGCGAGATCAGGATGGCGATCCAGATCGGCAGCCCCCAGTGCGTGGTGAGTACGCCGACGACGAGACCGGTGAAGCCGGTCATCGCGCCGGCCGAGAGGTCGAACTCGCCGCCGATCATGAGCAGGGCCACGGCGACCGCCATGATGCCGATCGTCGATGCCGAGCGCAGCCACGTGCTCGCGCCGCTGGCGGTGGCGAACACGTCGGTCGTGATCGTGAAGAACAGGAAGATCACGAGGGCCGCGAACAGCGCCCCGACCTCCGGGCGCCTCATGAGTCTGCCGAGGACCGACGTACGCCCGAGGCGCTCGTCCCCGGCGGTGATGCTGGCCATGAGCTGGGTTCCTTTCGGTGCCTGACGGTGCCTGTGAGAGGACCGGCCGTGGTGGGGCCCGTGCCGGCCGGGCCCCTACGGGCTCAGCGGGTGCCGTTCTGGGCGTACTTCAGGACCTCGTCGGCGTTGTCCTTCGTCACGAACGCCGGGCCGGAGTTGATCGCCTGGCCGCCGCCGATGTCGTTGCCGTTGATGGACTTCAGGTAGAGCGCCGTCACCCCGAGGTAGCCCTGGACGTAGGGCTGCTGGTCGACCGCGAAGAGGATCGAGCCCTCCTTGATGTCGGTGATGACGTCCTCGTTGAGGTCGAAGGTGGCGACCTTCGCGCTGCTGCCGGACTCCTGGACGGCGGCGACCGCGTCGATGGCGTACTGGCCACCAAGCGTGAGGACACCGTCGATCGACTTGTCGGACTGCAGCTTGGAGGTGATCGTCGCCTGGACCGCGTTGTCGTCGGTGCCGTCGACCTGGAGGTTGGTCACCTTGCCGCCCTCGGTCTGCGCGACCGCCTTGCAGCGCTCCTCGAGCCCGATGTTGCCCGCCTCCTGGATGACGCAGAGGACGTTCTTGAGACCCTCGGACTTCAGCCGCTCGCCCACGGCCTGGCCAGCGATCGTCTCGCTCTGGCCGATGTGGGTGATCGCGCCGAACGCCTTCCACTGGTCATAGCCGGAGTTGATGGTCACCACCGGGACACCCGCGGCCACGGCGGCCTTGATGCTGGACTCGAGCCCGTCGGGGTTGGCCATCGAGACGACGATCCCGTCGACCTTGTCTGCCACGGCGCCGTCGATGAGCTGCGACTGCTTGGCGGGGTCGGGGTCGGCGGAGTACTCCACCTTCACGCCGTAGTCCTTGCCAGCTCGCTCGGCGCCGGACTTGACCCGGTCCCAGAAGGCGTCACCCGGGGAGCTGTGCGTGATCACCGCGTAGGTCAGGTCGGCGGTGTCGGTGTTCGCCCCCGAGCTCTCCTGGCCGGTGCCGCCGCACGCGGTCAGCAGGAGAACGGCGACAGCGATGGCGCCTGCCACCTTCAGTTTTCTCATGAGTTGTGCTCTTTCTCTCGGCCCGACTACGGCGCAGTCGGGGGTTGGGCCAGGTAGTGCCTCTGGGCGTGCTTCTCGCGCTCGTACGTCGCCCGGGCGGCACGGGTGCTCTCCACCTCGGCGACCTCGGCGACGGGGACGTCCCACCACGCCTCGCTGTCCGGTGCCGGCACGAGCGGGTCCGTCTCGACGTGGACGACGACCGGCCCGCCCTCCACTCCGCGGGCCGCCTCCAGGGCCTTGCGGAGCTCGCCGACCCCGTGCACGCGCACGACCTGCGCGCCCAGGCTCTCGGCGTTGGCGGCGAGGTCCACGGGCAGCACGCCGCCGTCGAGCCGCCCGGAGGCCGGGTCGCGATAGCGGTAGCAGGTGCCGAACCGCTGCGAGCCGAGCGACTCCGAGAGCGCCCCGATCGACGCGAACCCCTGGTTCTGCACGAGGACGACGACGAGCCGCACGCCCTCCTGCACGGCGGTCACGAGCTCTGTCGCCATCATCAGGTAGGACCCGTCGCCGACGAGCACGTACACCTCGCGCTCCGGGTCGGCGAGCTTGACCCCGAGGCCGCCGGCGATCTCGTAGCCCATGCACGAGTAGCCGTACTCGACGTGGTAGCCCTTCGGGTCACGCGTGCGCCACAGCTTGTGGAGGTCGCCGGGCATCGAGCCGGCAGCGCAGACCACGACGTCGCGCGGGCCGGAGACCTCGTTGACCACCCCGATGACCTCGCTCTGCGCGGGGAGCGGCGTGTGACCGAGCGTGTAGGCGTCCTCGACGACCCGGTCCCACTCGGCCGCCAGGGTGGCGGCCCGCTCGCGGTAGGCCGCTCCGGCGTCGTACCCCTCGAGCGCGGCGGTGAGCGCGGTCAGGCCCTCGCGGGCATCGGCGACGAGCGGCAGGCCCGCCTCCTTGTGGGCATCGGGACCGGCGACGTTGAGGTTGACGAACCGCACGTCCGGGTCGGCGAAGACCGTGCGGGAGGCGGTGGTGAAGTCGCTCCAGCGGGTGCCGACGCCGATCACGAGGTCGGCGTCGCGTGCGAGCGCGTTCGCCGCGCGCGTGCCGGTCGCGCCGATCGCGCCGAGGGCGAGCGGATGGTCGTACGGCAGCGAGCCCTTGCCGGCCTGGGTCTCCGCGACCGGGATGCCGGTGGCCTCGGCGAAGGCCCGTATGGCCTCGGTCGCCTCGCTGTAGATCACGCCTCCACCCGCCACCAGGAGCGGCCGCTGTGCGGACCGGACCAGCGCGGCGGCGCGGTCGACGAGCGCCTTCTCGGGCACGGGCCGCGGCACGTGCCAGACCCGCTTCTCGAAGAGCTCCGCCGGCCAGTCGTACGCCTCGGCCTGGACGTCCTGCGGGAGGGCGAGCGTCACGGCGCCGGTCTCGACCGGGTCCGTCAGCACACGCATCGCGCCGAGGAGCGCCGATGGCAGCTGCTCCGGCCGCCAGATGCGGTCGAAGAACCGCGACACCGGCCGGAAGACGTCGTTGACGCTGACGTCGTACGTCGCCGGCGACTCCAGCTCCTGCAGGACCGGCCCGCTCGCGCGGGTCGCGAAGACGTCGCCGGGGAGCAGCAGCACCGGCAGCCGGTTGATCGTGGCGAGCGCGGCGCCGGTGACCATGTTGGTCGCGCCCGGACCGATGGAGGACGTGCACGCGAGCGTCGAGAGCCGGTTGCGCATCCGGGCGAACCCGACCGCGGTGTGGACCATGCCCTGCTCGTTGCGGGCGGTGGTGAAGGTCATCGAGCCCGGGTCGCGCAGCTCCTCCTCGAGCAGCGCCTCGCCGAGGCCGGCGAGGTTGCCGTGGCCGAAGATCCCGAGGCAGCGCTCCACCAGGCGGTGCTCGACGCCGTCGCGCTCGGACCACTGCCGACCGAGGAAGCGTACGACGGCCTGGGCGGTCGTCAGCCTGACGGTCTCCATCACCGCCTCCTCTCGATCGTGGACGTCAGCGGCAGCCGCGGGTCGACCTCCTGGCTGGCCCAGGTGTCGCGCACCCAGGCGTGGGCGGGGTCGTCGCAGATGTGCCAGACCCGCTCGCCCGGACCGGCCATGACGTTGAGGTAGTAGAGGTCGTAGCCCGGAGCGGCCATCGACGGGCCGTGCCAGCCGTGCGGGATGGTGACGACGTCGCCGCTGCGCACCTCCGCCAGCAGGTCCTCGGGGCGGTCGTCGGTGCCGTACACGCGCTGGTAGCCGATGCCCGGCCCCGTGGCGGCCGGGCCGTCGCCGACCTCGAAGTAGTAGATCTCCTCGAGCTCGGACTCCTCGCCCGGGCGCTCCTCGTCGTGCTTGTGGGGCGGGAAGGAGGACCAGTTGCCGTCGGGGGTGAGCACCTCGACGACGATCAGCCGGTCGCACTCGAAGGTGTGCGCGGCGGCCACGTTGTTGACCTGGCGGCTCGCCGAGCCGGCGCCGCGGAGCTCGACAGGCACGTCCTCCGCCTTCCCGTAGCGTGCGGGCAGCCCTCGCTGGCACCGCGCCGAGGGGACCGCGAACCGCCCGCCACCCGCCGAGGTCACCACGGCCTCCGCGTCCCGCGGGACGTAGGCGAAGTCGCTGACCCTGCCGAAGACCGACCCCCGCCCGTCGAGCTCGAACACGTCGCTGCCGGACTGTGCGGCGACGTCCACCGTGCACGACCCCGAGAGCGGGAGGACGAGGCACTCGGCCTGTCCCGTCGTCAGCACCAGGGACGCGCCCGGCTCCAGGTCGAGCAGCTCCAGGCCGGCGTAGGTCCAGCCGGCGTCGGCCGGCGTGACGACGGACGGCCGGCGGAGGTGGCGGGCGGCGGGGGTGGGTCGGCTCATAGCAGGCCCACCGTCCTGTCGACCGCCGCCGCGACGTCGCCGTCGGGCGGGTAGAGCAGCGCCCGGCCGACGACCATGCCGACGACGGTGGGCAGCTTGAGGGCCTGCTGCCAGCGGTCGAACACGCCCGGCTGGTCGAGACTCGTCTCGCCGCCGAGCAGGAGCACCGGGAGCGTGGTCGCATCGGCGACCCGCTCCATCCCACGGGGGTCGTCGACGACGGGCAGCTTGAGCCAGGTGTACGCCGAGGTGGCGCCGAGCCCCGCCGCCACGCTCGCCGCGCGGATGACCGCGTCGGCGGTCAGCTCGTTGCGGAGCCGCCCCCCGGTCGGGTCCCGGTGGGAGATGAAGGGCTCGAGCATGGCCATCAGGCCCCGGCCGGCCAGCGCCGTGACCGCGCCCGCGCACGACTCGAGGGTGGTCACGGTCGCCGGGTCCTCCGGGTCTATCCGGACGAGCATCTTGCCGCCGTCGTATCCCATCGCGGCGATGGTGTCCGCGTCGTACGCCGTCATCCGATCGTCGATCTCGAACGCGGTGCCGGCGAGGCCGCCGCGGTTCATCGAGCCGATCACGACCTTGTCGTCGAGCGCGCCCATGAGCAGGAGATCCTCGACCACGTCCGGCGTCCCGAGGAAGCCGTCGACGCCCGGCCGGGCGAGGGCGACCGCGATCCGGCGGAGCAGGTCGGCGCGGTCGGCCATCGCCAGCGGGTCGTCCCCGATCCGCAGCGCGCCGCGCGCCGGATGGTCGGCGGCCAGCAGCATCAGCCGGCCGCTCTCCCCCACCAGTGTCGTACGCCGTCGGCGGGCCGTGGCCGCGGCGGCGATCGCGCCGGGGTCTGCGGAGCGGATCGCCGTGAGCGCGCGGACCAGGTCGGGTCCGGTGAGCCCGCCGGGACTGGTCTCAACCATGTGCCTTCACCCCCAAGAGCTGCTCGACCTCGGCCGTGGTCGGCATGGCGTCGGAGCAGGCGAGCTGGCCGGCGACGTACGCCCCGGCCGCGTTGGCGAACCGCAGGGTCCGCTCGGTCGGCCACCCGGCGAGCAGCCCGTGGCAGAGCGCTCCGCCGAAGGCGTCGCCGGCGCCGAGCCCGTTGACCACGTCCACGGGGACGGGCGGCACCTCGACGGTCTCCCGGCCGTCGTACGCCAGCACGCCGTCGGGACCCTGCTTGACGATCGCGAGGTCGACACCGCGGGCCCGGAGCGCCTCCGCGGTCCGCAGCGGCGGGAGCGGCTCCGTCGAGCCGAGCGCCACCGCGCACTCCTCGCGGTTGCCGACGGCGACCGTCACGAACGGGAGCGCCCGCGCGATCTGCCGGACCGCCTCGTCCTGCGAGTCCCAGAACATCGGGCGGTAGTCGAGATCGAGCACCGTGGCCCCCCTCGCGCCACGGTGCTCGACGCCTTGCCGACCCCCGCCCGGGGCGCCGTCCTCGCTCCCGCGACGGGCCAGGTGCCGCGCCCGGTGGGCCAGGGCGGCGAGGGTCGTCGAGCGGCTCGGCTCCTGGCACAGCCCGGTCACGGTGACCCAGAAGACGTCGGCCGCGGCGATCGCGTCGAGGTCCAGGTCGTCCTCGATGAGCTGCAGGTCGGGCGCGGTGGGGGTCCGGTAGAAGTACAGCGGGAAGTCGTCGGGCGGGAAGATCTCGCAGAAGGTCACGGGCGTCGGCCAGACCGGGTCGGTGGAGACGTAGCGGTCGTCGACGCCGTAGCCCCTCAGCGCGGTGTGGACGAACCGCCCGAACGGATCGGCGCCGGTCTTCGTGATCACCGCGCTCCGGCGCCCATGACGGGCCGCCGCGACGGCGACGTTGGTGGGGCTGCCCCCGAGGTAGCGGCCGAACGTGGTCACCTCGTCGAGGGGCACGCCGACCTGCTGCGGGTAGATGTCGGCGCTGACCCGCCCCATCGTGAGGACCTCGAGGCTCATCCCCCGCCTCCACCGGCCGTCTCGAGCGAGCGGAGGAAGTCGAGGCCGGCGCGTACGTCGGCGAGCGGGCCCTCACCCACCGGCGCCGCGTCGAGCACGGTGTCCTGCTCCATGACGTACCAGCCGTCGTAGCCCGCCTGCTCGAGGGTCGTCACGATGGCGGCGACGTCGACGTCGCCGGCGCCCAGGGGCCGGTAGAGCCCCTGTCGTACGCCCTCGTGGTAGGTCAGCCCGCCGTCCCGGACCCGCGCCGCGATCGCCGCGTCGACGTCCTTCAGGTGGACGTGCCGGATGCGCTCGGTCGCCGAGTGCACGAGCCGGACCGGGTCGGCGCCGCCGACGAGCAGGTGGCCGGTGTCGAGGGTGAGCCCGATGCTGCTGCCGTCGAGCACCCGGTCGACCTCCTCCGGCCGCTCGACGGTGGTGCCGACGTGCGGGTGCAGCGTCGCCTCGATGCCGCGCTCCGCGGCGGCGTCGCGGAGCCGGTCGAGGTTGGTCAGCAGGGTCTTCCACTCGGTCTCGTCGAGGACGGGGCGGTCGTCGTACCCCTCGCGACCGGTGGCGGCCGCCAGCACCAGGCTGGTCGCCCCGGCCGCGATGAAGTGGCGCAGCGCCCGCTCGACGTCGGGAAGCGGGTCGTGGGCGTTGTCGAAGAGCACGACGGGAACGAAGCCGCCGACGGCCCTCATGCCGTGGGCGGCGAGCAGGTCCGCCGCCTCGCGGGGATCGGCGGGCAGGAAGCCCTCCGGGCCGAGCTCGGTCGCGACCAGTCCGAGTCCGGCCATCTCTGTCAGCACGCGGTCCGGGCCGAGCTGGAAGCCCCAGTCCGGCACCTCGCACACGCCCCAGGAGATCGGGGCGGCGGCGATCCGCCCGGCCAGGCCGCTCACTTGCGCACCTCCGCGATCTCCACGCGGCGCCCCTCGAGCCGGGACAGGGTGGCCGCCTCGGCGACATAGAGCGCCTCGAGCGCGTCGTCGACGCTGCAGGGACTCGGCCCGCCGTCGCTGACGAGCTCGACGAAGGCCCCGATCTCCGCGGCGTACGCCGGCGCGAAGCGCTCCCAGAAGGTGGCGTGCGGCGTGCCGTGGGGGAAGCCGACGCCGGGCTCCGCAGAGCAGAGCGCCGCGTGGTCGTCGAGGCCGACGGCGAGGGTGCCGCCGGTGCCCGCGACCTCGAGGCGTACGTCGTAGCCGCCGCCGTTGTAGCGCGACCCGTGCACCGTCCCGAGCGTGCCGTCGTCGAGGGTGAGCAGCACGACCGTCTCGTCGACGTCGCCGGCCTCCCCGAAGAACGCCGCCCCGCGGTTCGCGCCCTGTGCGGTCACATCGACGATCTCGTGCGCGGTCACCCAGCGCACGATGTCGAAGTCGTGGATCAGGCAGTCGCGGTA
This sequence comes from Nocardioides asiaticus, assembly GCF_040049175.1. Taxonomy (NCBI): domain Bacteria; kingdom Bacillati; phylum Actinomycetota; class Actinomycetes; order Propionibacteriales; family Nocardioidaceae; genus Nocardioides; species Nocardioides asiaticus. The sequence continues at coordinate 718,255 of NZ_JBDZDM010000001.1, forward strand.
GATCCCGCCGCTGGTCCGGATGTACGCCGCCGGCGGTGGGGCCGCGTCGGCCGTGACGGCGTGGACGCGGCGGAGCTCGCCGAGCTCGCCGGCCTGCAGCGCTGCCCGTGCGGCCGCGTAGCCGGCGTCGAACCGGCGCTGGAAGCCGATCTGGACAGGGGCCCCGTCGGACGAGCTGATCGCGTCGCGTACGGCGAGGGTGCCGGCCACGTCGGGGGCGACCGGCTTCTCGCAGAAGACCGGGAGACCCGCCTCGATGCCGGCGATGATCAGCTCGGCGTGGCTGTCGGTGGCGGTGGCGATCACGAGCGCGTCGACCCCGGCGGCGATGACGTCGTCGACCGCCTCGACGGCGGTGACGGCGACGCCCTCGGCCGCGAACCTCGTCGCCGCAGCGCGCGCCCGGGCCGGGTCGAGGTCGCCGAAGACGACCGAGCCCACGTCGGGATGGCGGGCCACGACGGCGGCGTGCGACGAGCCGATCCGGCCGACACCCAGGAAACCGATCCGCATCGATGCCCTCTCGTTGCAGGCTGAGCCCTTGTGCACGTCGTGTGACGCAGGACACAGTCTTTGCCGTCGCACGGGTCGAGTCAAGGAATTGTCAAGACATTTTGACAATTTGACATAGGCCCTAGGCTGCGGCCATGAGGGATCTGCGGCTGCGGGTCGATCGGCGCAGCCCCGTGCCGCTCTACCACCAGGTCGCGGCGCAGATGGAGGACGCGATCAGCAGCGGCGCGCTCCCGGCGGGCGCGAAGCTCGACAACGAGATCGCGCTGGCCGACCGGCTCGGTCTCTCCCGCCCCACGATGCGGCGCGCGATCCAGGAGCTGGTCGACAAGGGCCTGCTGGTCCGGCGCCGCGGCGTCGGCACCCAGGTCGTCCACGGCCGGGTCCGCCGCGAGCTCGAGCTCACCAGCCTGTACGACGACCTCCTCGCCACCGGGCAGCACCCGCGCACCAAGGTGCTGCTCAACGAGGTGGTCGAGGCGCCCGACGAGGTGGCCGACGAGCTCGGGCTCGAGCCCGGTGCCGCCGTACGCCGGCTCGAGCGGGTGCGCCTCGCCGACGACGAGCCACTCGCGGTGCTGCGCAACTGGCTGCCTGCCGACCTGCTCTCGACCGACCCGGAGCTGACGACCGAGCTCGAGGAGCGCGGTCTCTACGAGCTGCTCCGCGAGCAGGGCACGCACCTGCGGATCGCCCGCCAGCGGATCGGCGCGCGCGGCGCCACCGGGACCGAGGCCGGTCTGCTCGGGATCGAGGCCGGGGCGGCGGTGCTGAGCATGCAGCGGACGGCGTACGCCGACTCGGCCCGCGCCGTCGAGTACGGCGACCACTGCTACCGGCCGGAGAGGTACTCCTTCGAGGTCACCCTCGTCGAGAAGTGAGGGTCCGGCCCCGGCTCAGCCGAGCCAGCGCTCGAGCGCCTCGTGGACCTCGGGGTGGTTGAGCAGATCGAAGTGGTCGGCGCCGTCGATGTGGAGCACCTCCGCCTGCGGGAAGAGTGACCGGCCCAGCCGGTCGCGGCCGTAGGCCGACTCCGGCCGGACGAGCAGGTCGCCGAGCAGCCTGCTCAGTGGATCTCTGCGGTCGGCGCCCAGGGCCGCCGCCACCAGCCGGTAGCGCGCGTGCGGAAGGGGCGGCACCTCCTCGCCGAGCCCCGCGACGAGGTCGTGGATGCCCGCGGAGCGGTGGTCGAGGATCCGCCCGAACGCCGCCGACTCGGGCACCCGCGCGAGGGTCCGGCTCCCCCAGCCCGCGGCGGCCGCGAGCGGGGCGCCGAGGTGTGGCGTGCCGAGGGTGACGACGTCGGTGACGAGCGGGCTCCAGGCGGCGGAGGGACCGACCACGGCGGCCGCCGCGCGCATCACCAGGCCGCCCTGGGAGTGCCCCACGAGCGCGATCCGGGTGACCTCGGTCGGCCAGAGCGCGACCAGGCGCTCAAGCAGCGAGGCGAGCGCGGCGCCGTTCTCGCGGACGGACAGCCCGGTGTTGGCCCGCAGCAGCACCGGGGTCCAGCCCCGGGCGGCGAGCGCGTCCGCGTAGGTCGTCCGCCGGTCGCCCTCGCGGCTCCACGACTCGTCGCTCTCACAGAGCCCGTGGAGGAGGACCACGACGCGGCCGGTGGCCTCCGGGAACGCCTCGGCGATGGCGTCCTCATCGAGCCGGACGTCCCGGCCGTCGCGGCGTACGGCCAGCTCGACCGCCAGCCGCGGCCGCTCCTCGGCGAGCCGGTCGCCGATGAGCCCGTTGACCGCGCCGAGCAGCAGCCTTCCGCCGGCCGTGGCCTCGAGCGGCGCGCCCCAGCCCTGCTCGGCCGCGCGGCCGAGCCCCTCGGAGGCGCCGCGCAGGGCAAGCCCGAGGCCGGCGTACACCGCCGCCGAGATGCCCTTGTGGGCCGCCTCCGGCACGGCCGAGAGACCGAGGGTCCCGCGGCGTACGGCGCCGTGGACGCGGTCTCCCACCGCCTCGTGGGTGTCCCGCGCGCTGCGGAGCACGAGCTCGTCCGCCACCTGCGCCAGCAGCGCGGCGGCGTCGACCACGGTGGGGCCCGGCACCATGGCTCGACCCTACGGCACCGCGGCGCGCGCAGACATGCCTGACGCGGCGGTGCGTGATCGAGCCGCCCGGACGTCGTACCGTCGGACGGCATCGCGAAATCACACCGGAGCATCGTCGAGGGGGTCACGCATGGGAACCGGACCGGTGGCAGAGACCCACGGTGACGTCTTCTGCACGGTGTGCGGGCACAAGCCCCGCAGTCCCGACCACGCCTTCTGCACCGAGTGCGGCAACCCGCTCGGCACCACCGCGCCACGCCGGCCGCTCTTCACCGACGAGGTCGAGGGGACGCCCCCGACCCGGCCGGTGACTGCCCCCGTGGGCGAGCCCGCGGCGCCGGCGTACGAGCCGGAGCCCGCGCCCCGTCGCCGCCGTGGCCGTGCCGCGCTCCTCGGTGTGCTCGTGCTGATCCTCGCGGGCGTCGGGATCGGCTATGCCCTCGGGCACCGGGGCGAGGACACGGCGGGCTCGGGCGGGACCGACGTGCCGGCGGCCGGCTCCGACCAGGCGAGCGGTGGGGCGAGCGGTCAGCCGAGCGACCAGGCCAGCGGTCAGCCGTCGGCCACCTCCCCGCCGGTCCAGCCCCAGGACCGCCTGCAGCAGATCTCGCGGGCCGACGACGCGCAGGTCAGGCGGCTCGTCGGCCGCTGGGTGCCGCAGCTGGCCGCGGTGACGCCCGGTGCCGGGGGCGACCGGAGCTGGACCGAGGCACTGGCCCACTACCAGCGGCTGAAGACGACCTACCCGGGCGCACTGCTGCTCGACACCGGGAGGTGGCCGCACAGCTACGAGAAGGGCGGGATGTACGCCGTCGTGATCCCCCGCCCGGGCCGGACCTCCGCACCGGCGCTGGCGTGGTGCCGGGCCCATGTCCACGACACCGTGCGCAACTGCGCCGCGAAGCTCATCGACACCTCCGGCAGCTGGGCCGACAACTTCGACTCCGGCCGGCCGGGCCCCGACTGATCCGGGTCAGGCCAGCCGGCGCAGCAGCGCGTCGTGGACAGCGGGGTGGTTGGAGAGCGGGGCCTGCGCCGTGCTGAGGGTGAGCCGCTCCGCGTCCGGGAACAGGTCGCGCGCCCTCCGCTGCCGACCGAGCGCCCGGTGACGCCACCAGAGCAGGTCGCCGAGGAGCGCGCCGACGCGGTTCGGCCGCGCGGTCGCGACGTCTGCCACGAGCAGGTGGTCGACGCCGGCCCGCGGCGGCAGGGCCGCCACCGCCTCGTCGACCACCGCGATCCCGGCCAGCTGCTCGTCGATCCGGCGGCCGACGCCGCGCGAGACCGGCGCCTTGGTGACGGCGTACGGCGTGGTGCCGAGGGCCACCAGCTCGGTCACCAGGGAGGGCCACGGCGGGGCGCCCGGCGCACCGTTGACGCGCAGGGCCAGCGCGGTGCGGGCGAGCAGCCCGCCGCCGGCGTACCCCACCAGCACGATCCGGCGCGGCGGCACCGGCCAGGCCTCGACCAGGCGCTGGAGCAGCGCGCTGAGCGTGAGGGCGGCGTCCAGACCCGCGTCGCCTGCCCGCACGTGGACGGGCGCCCAGTCGAGCAGCGCGCCGAGCCGCTCGGCGTACGTCGCGCCGGTGACCTCCCGCCCGGCGTCCCAGAGCCATTCGTCGCGGCCGGGCGGTGGGACGAGAACGAGCAGCAGGTCGCCCACGCCTACGGCGGCGACCTCCTCGACGGAGGCGTCCCGACCGCCGAGCCGGAGCGCGACGTCGGGGCCGCCGACCGCGGGCCCGCCGACCGTGGCAGCGCGGACCAGCGGCGCCGCAAGGACGAGCGGCGCGGCCAGCGGCCGCCGCGCCAGTCCGGTCACCGGAGCGGCGAGCCGCCGGGCCAGCCGTACGAGTCGCGACGGCGACGGTCGCTCCGATCGGCGGAGTGACCCGCCGGTCGGGCTGTCCTGGACCCGCAGCACCGCCGCGGGCACCGTCGGCGGCAGGGCGTCGGGCGAGGCGCTCACGGCGGTGAGCGTACGACGAGGCGGGGCCGCAGATGCGACGCCGCCCCGTCCGATCACGGACGGGGCGGCGTACGACGGCCGGGCGAGGCTCTGATCAGGCCTCGGGCTTCTCCTCGGCGGACTCCTCCGTGGACTCCTCGGTCGGCTCCTCGGCCTCACCGAGCAGCTCGGCGGGGGCGTTGACCGGGACGTCCTCGGCAGCCTCGGCCGACTCGTCGGCGGGCTCGCCGATCGTGCCGTCGGGCTGGAGGTTCTCCAGCTCGACCGCGTTGCCGGACTTGTCGGTGACCGTGGCGGACTCGACGATCTTCGCGAGCGCCTTGCCGCGGAGGATCTCGGCGACCAGCTCGGGCACGTGGTTGTGCTCGAACATGTGGTTGACGAACTCCTGCGGGTCCTGACCGGACTGCTGGGCGCGCCGCATCATGTGGGAGGAGAGCTCCTGCTGGTCGACGCCGAACTCCTCCTTCTTGGCGATCGTGTCCAGGATGAGCTGCGCGGCCACCGAGTCGCGGACCCGGCGGTCGAGGTCGGCCTCGAACTCCTCGATGGTCTGCTTCTCGTCCTCGAGGTACTTCTCCATCGTGATGCCGGCGAAGGCGAGCTGCTGCTCGATGTTCTGCCGGCGGGCGTTGAGCTCCTCGGTCACGATGCCCTCGGGCAGCGGCACCTCGACCTTGTCGAGCAGCGCCTCGAGGACGGCGTCGCGCGCCGCCGCAGCCTGCTCGAGCCGCTTGCCGTTGCCGAGCCGCTCGCGTACGTCGGCCTCGAGCTCGGCCACGGTGTCGAACTCGCTCGCGAGCTGCGCGAAGTCGTCGTCGTACTCCGGCAGCTCCTGCTCCTGGACCTGGCTGACCTTGACGAGCACGTCGACGTCCTGGCCGACGAGGTCGCCGCCGACGAGCTGGCTGGTGAAGGTCTTCTCCTCACCGGCCGAGAGGCCCGTGAGCGCCTCGTCGAGGCCCTCGAGCATGCCGCCCTTGCCGACCTGGTAGCTCATGCCGCTGACCTCGGCGCCCTCGACCGGCTCGCCGTCCTTGGTGGCGACGAGGTCGATGACGACGAAGTCGCCGTCCTGGGCGGGGCGCTCGACGTCCTTGAGGGTGCCGAACCGCTCGCGGAGCGCCTGGACCTGCTCCTCGACGTCGGCGTCGGTCACCTCGACGTCGTCGACCTGGGCCTCGAGGCCCTCGTAGTCGGGCAGCTCGATCTCGGGCTTGACGTCGACCTCGGCGGTGAACTCCAGGCCCTCGTCGTCGTCGATCTTGGTGACCTCGACCTCGGGCTGCGCCAGCGGCTCGAGGGAGTTCTCCTGCAGCGCCTCGGCGTACTTCTGCGGGAGGACCTGCTGGATCGCCTCGTTGAGCACGGCGCCGCGGCCGACCTGGCGGTCGATGACCTGCGGCGGGACCTTGCCGCGGCGGAAGCCGGGGACGTTGATCTGCTTCGCGATCTGCTTGTAGGCCGCGTCGAGGCTCGGCTTGAGCTCCTCGAAGGGCACCTCGACGGTCAGCTTGGCCCGGGTCGGGCTCAACGTCTCGACGGCGCTCTTCACAGGGTTTCTCCTGTCGTTGTTCATGGATGGTGTTGCGGTCATGCCTTGGCCGACCGGAGGACCGGCCGTGGGTTTCAGTCGGGGCGACAGGACTCGAACCTGCGGTCTCCTGCTCCCAAAGCAGGCGCGCTAGCCACTACGCTACGCCCCGCCAAGCGGGTCCTCCCAAACTCCGCGGGAGGCCCCTCTTGGAGCGGACGACGGGAATCGAACCCGCGTAGCCAGTTTGGAAGACTGGGGCTCTACCATTGAGCTACGTCCGCACGCGACCCAGGCGTCCTCGTCTTCGGCCCCGGGCAACCCGGAAATGGTGCCATAGGCACGTCTGCGATCCCCAACCGGCTCGCGCGCCGGGACGGCACCCTCGGTTCAGGAGTGGCGTACGACGACCAGGGCGCGGTCGTCGTCCTTCGAGCCGAGCCGCTCCACGAGCCGGCGGGAGAGCCGGTCGGAGCCGGTCGCGAACAGCCGCTCCGCCTCGGTCACGAGGTGCTGGGTGCCGAGCTCGATGTCGCGCCCCGGCGCCTCGACCATGCCGTCGGTGTAGAGCATGAGCGAGTCGCCGTGCCCGAGCACGCCGGCGGCACCGGAGAACTCGGCGCCCTCGATCAGCCCGAGCACGGGGCCGTTGCCCGACGCGACGTCCCACTGTCCGTCGGGGTGGCGCAACAGCGCGGGCGGATGGCCCGCCGTACGCACCTCGTAGGCGCCGGAGACCAGGTCGACGGAGAGGTGGACGGCGGTGGCGAAGCCCTCCTCCCACTCCTGGCGCAGGAGGTACTCGTTGGCGGCGACCAGGAAGTCGGCCGCCGGCAGGGCGCCGAGGAGGCCGCCGAACGCCCCCGAGAGCTGCAGCGCACGGGTCCCGGCCTGCTCGCCCTTGCCCGAGACGTCGACGACGGCCACCTCCAGCCGCGCCGGGGCCGGGCGGACGGCGACGACGAAGTCGCCCGCGAAGCGGGTGCCGCTGGCCGATGCGAGGGTGGACTCGGCGTGCCACTGCGGCGGCAGGTCCGGCATGCCGCCCTGGCTGAGGATGCGGTCGCGGAGGTCGACGAACATCGACTCGCCGCGGAAGCCGGCGACGCCGAGGCGGGTACGCCGGAACGACACCAGCAGGACGATCAGGCCGAGCAGGAAGTAGACGCCCACGGCCGCGGCGTCGACGTCGCTCACCGTGTTCTGCCGGCTCGTCGCGAGCACCAGCATCGCCATCACGAAGACCACGAACCACGGGAGCGTCCGCGGCCCGAGCAGCAGGCTGCCGAGCAGCAGCGGCACGGTCAGCGACGCGAGCGGGAACCACTCGATCCACTCCTCGTGCATGGACGCGAGCACGGTGCAGAGCACCGTCAGCACGCCCAGCGCGAGGAGCGTCCGGGTCTCCGCGCCCCGCAGCCGCCGCCTCAGCAGGTTGGGGCGGCGCAGACGCGCGACCAGGGCGGAGTGGGCCTGGGTCGACATGGGCGCATCCTCGGACTCGGGGGTGCTCACTCTACGGGGCGGGAGGTGCGCCGCGGGCGATAAGCGCGCTGACATCCCGGGCACCAGAACAGGTTGCGGCCCTGCAGCTCGGCGGTGCGGACGGGCCTGTCGCAGACGAGGCAGGGCTGGCCGGTACGCCGGTAGACGTAGACCTCCCCGCCGTGGTCGTCCTTGCGCGGCGGGCGGCCCATCGCCTCCGGGGTGTGCTCGGGGCGGACGGTGTCGATCCGGTTCGTGGCGAGCCCGTCGTGCATGAGGACGACGAGGTCGTCCCACATCGCCTGCCACTGCGCCCTGCGCAGCGTGTTGCCGGGGCGGAGCGGGTCGATCCGGTGCCGGAACAGCACCTCGGCGCGGTAGACGTTGCCGACGCCCGCGAGGACCTCCTGGTTCATCAGCAGGCCGCCGATCGGGCTGCGGCTGCGGCTGATCCGCGCCCACGCCCTGTCGGGCTCCGCGTCGTCGCGGAGCGGGTCGGGGCCGAGCCTCGCGACGCACGCGTCGCGCTGGCCCCGCGTCCACAGCTCGCAGGCGGTCGCACCGCGCAGGTCGGCGACGTACGCGCGCCGAGCCTCTCGAGACGTCTCGACACGCTCGTCGTGCGGGCCGGGCACGGTGGCGATCCGGAGGCGGACCTGGCCGACCGGGGCGGGCGGCTCGCCGTCGTACGCCGCGATGTCGAGCCTGCCGATGAGGCCGAGGTGGATGTGGACGTACTGCTCGCCGGGAAACTCCACGAACAGCTGCTTCCCCCACGCCTCGGCGCCGATCAGCAACTCGCCGTCAAGCAGCCTCGCCGAGTCCTCGAAGCGGCCCTGCGGGCTGCCGACCCGGACCTGACGGCCGGCGAAGGCGGCGGTGAGGTCGAGCGCGAGCCGGTGGAGCGTGTGGCCCTCGGGCACCCGCGGCCCCTCAGTCCTGGTCCTCGGCCGGGCCGAGGCCCTTGGCCGAGTCGGGCAGCGGCGGCCGCTGGCCGGTCGCCTCGTAGTGGGTGAGCTGGTTGATCCGGCGTACGTGCCGCTCGTCGTTGCTGAACGGCTCGGCGAGGAAGAGCTCCACGAAGCGGGTCATGTCCTCGAGGCTGTGCATCCGGCCACCGACCGCGACGACCTGGGCGTCGTTGTGCTCGCGCGCGAGCGTCGCGGTCTCGTCGGAGTGGACCAGCGCGCATCGGATGCCGCCCACCTTGTTGGCGGCCATCTGCTCGCCGTTGCCGGAGCCGCCGATCACGACGCCGAGGCTGTCGAGCCCGGCCGCCCGGTCGCGTGCGACTCCCTCGGCGGCGCGGATGCAGAACACCGGGTAGTCGTCGAGCGCGTCGTAGACGAACGGCCCGTGGTCGACCGGCTCGTAGCCGAGGTCGGTCAGGCGCTGGATCAGGTGGCTCTTCAGGTCGAGGCCGGCATGGTCGCAGCCGAGGTGCACGCGCATGGTCCGAGTCTGTCAGAGGCCCGAGGAGGGAGTCAGCGACGGGCGACGACGATGCGGAACGGGCGCAAGCGGGCGCGGTGCTGGATCTCGACGCCGACCGACTGTGCGGTGGCGGCGAGGTCGTCGTCGGTGTCGACCCGGAAGCCGTGCCGGGTCAGGAGTCGCCCCATCCCCTCGGGTTTCCAGGCCGACCGGTTGGGTTCGTCGGCGAACGGGGTCTCGCCACCGGTGAGGCGTGCCAGCCGCACGAAGACGAGGCGCCCGAGCAGGGTGACCCAGGACGGGGACGCGTAGTTCACGATCAGTCGGCTCCCCGGTGCCGAGAGCGCGGCGACCTGCCCGACGGTGCTCTCGACGGCGGGCGGGGCGAGGTACATGACGACGCCCTCCCAGACCCACGTCGTGGGGAGGGTCTCGTCGAAGCCGACGGTCGCCAACGCGGGCCCCAGCGGCGAGGTCGCCAGGTCGACGGCGGCGTACCGCGGGGCGCTGACCGGCTCGAGGCCTTCCACGCGACGCCGCTTGTCGGCCTGGGAGGCGGGGTGGTCGACCTCGACGACGGTCACGCCGGCGAGCTCCTCCAGTCGCCATGCGCGGTCGTCGAGCCCGGCTCCGAGGATGACGACCTGAGGTGTCGCCGCCGCGCGGATGGCGTCGTCGACGGTGACGGTGCGCACCGCCATCTGCTCCGCAGTGGCGCGGAGGAGCTCGTACGCCATCCGCTGCCGCCATCCCGGCGGCGGGCTGTCGTCGCGGGCCCGCTCGACGTCGGCGCGCTCCGTGTCGTCGAGGAGCCGGACCGCGACCGGGTCGGCGAACCGGTCCGGCGCGATGCGGCCGTCGGCCACCGCACGCGCCTGCGCGACCAGCACCGCCGTACGGCTCGCCGGCCGCCCGGGCGCCGCCTCAGCCACCGGTCGGCCCGCGCCGGGCGAGCAGGTAGGCCTGCGGGGTGCGCTCCCACTTCTCCGGCGCGCGTACGACGGTCGCGGTGACCGCGAAGCCGACATCCTCGAGCCCGGCGCTGATCCCGTCGACGGGCAGCCGGTAGCCATCCATCGCGACGTCGTGACCGTAGGCGCCGATGTGCCGGACGTGCTCGTCGCCGACCTGGAAGGCGACGACGAGCCGGCCAGCGGGACGCACGACGCGGGCCAGCTCGGCGAGCACCGCCGGGCGACGCTGGGGAGGCGTGTGGATGAGCGAGTACCACGCCAGCGCACCGGCCAGCGAGCCGTCCTCGAGCGGCAGCGCGGCCAGGTCGCCGACGTCGAAGCGCAGGTCCGGGTGACCCGCACGCGCCTCCTCCACCATGCCCGGCGAGAGGTCGACGCCGACGACGTCGAGTCCGCGCCCGGCGAGGTAGGCGGTGATCCGCCCCGGCCCGCAGCCGAGGTCGCCGACCCGGCCGCCACCGTCGGCGAGGACGTAGGTCGCGAACGTGTCGAGCACGCCCCGGTCGAAGGGGTTGTCGGTGACGTCCGGGTCGACCTTGGCGGCGTACGTCGGCGCGACGGTGTCGTACGCCGCCCGCACCTCCGTCACGTCGTAGGGCTCGGACATGGTCACGGGTGCTCGGCGAAGAAGGCGGCGGTCATCGCCATCACCGATCCCGCCGCAGGGAAGGTCAGCCCGTGGCGCCAGAAGCCGTGCACCTGCCCGACGGCGCGGAAGGCGACCACCTCGACGCCGAGCCCGGCGAGCCGGTGGGCGAACGCCTCGTCCTCGTCGACGAGGATGTCGCCCTCGGCGCTCACCACCAGGGTCGGCGGAAGCCCGGCGAGCCCGTCGGACAGCAGCGGCGCGAGATCCGGGTTCGTGAGGTCCTCGGGGCCGGCGGCGTACTGCTGCCAGTACCACCGCGCCTCCTCGGCCCACCCGCCCTCGACGGCGTACGACGGTGCGGAGGCGGTCGGATCGAGGAACGGGTAGATCAGCGCGGCAGCCCGGAACCGGCCGGGGTTGCGGAGCGCGGCCACCAGCGCGAGGTTGCCGCCGGCGCTGTCGCCGTGGACGTACGCCGGCAGGGCGCCCAGCAGCGGGTCCGCGTCCATCCAGCGCAGCACCGTGTCGACGTCGTCGGGCGCCGCCGGGAAGCGGTGCTCGGGCGGCCGCCGGTAGTCGACCGAGAGCACCCGCAGCCGGGTGCGGTTGGCCAGCCGCCGACAGGCGGCGTCGTGGACCTCGATGTCGTTGAAGACGAACCCGCCGCCGTGGAGATGGACGACCACGCCCTCGCGCACGTCGGCCGGCGTGTAGAGCCGGCACGGGACACGGCGGCCCTCCCAGGCCGCGTCGACGCCGGCGACCTCGGCGACCTCCTCCCTGGGCTCCGCGGCGGCCGCACGCCGGGCGGCGGCGCGCTCGGCGGCGATGTCGAGGTCCCACACGCGGGGGCCGGCTGCGTCGGCCTCGACCGCACGCCGGGCGTCGGGGAAGAGATCCATGGCGACGATCCTAGGAACCCGGCCGCTCAGGCCCGCTCATCCAGCGAGCGATCCTCGGCGCGATCTCGCGCAGCGCCCGGCCGCGGTGGGAGATGGCGTCCTTCTCGGGCACGCTCAGCTCCGCCGAGGTGCGGCCGGGCGTCTCGTCGGGCTCGAAGACGACGTCGTACCCGAAGCCGCCGCTGCCCCGCGTCTCGCGGATGACCCGGCCGTCCATCCGGCCCTCGACGACCACCTCACCGTCCGGGCCGTCGGCGTGGACGAACGCCACCGCGCAGGTGAAGTGGGCACCTCGGCGCTCGTCGGGCACGTCGGCCAGCTGGGCGAGCAGGAGCTCGTTGTTGCGCTCGTCCGACTTGGGAGGCCCGGACCACCTGGCCGACAGCACCCCCGGCATGCCGTTGAGCGCGTCGACGCAGAGCCCGGAGTCGTCGGCGACGGTCGGCAGCCCGGTGGCGGCGAAGCCCGCGCGCGCCTTGATGAGCGCGTTGCCCTCGAACGTCGGGGCGTCCTCGACCGGCTCGTCGTAGTGCTCGACGTCGTCGAGCCCGACCACCTCGACGGCCGGCATCAGCGGCTCGAGGATCCGGAACATCTCCCCCAGCTTCTTCGCGTTGCGGGAGGCGACGTGCACCTTCATCGGGAGACCTTCACAGCCCGAGCGCCTCGGCCTGCAGCCTGGTGAGGTCGGCGCAGCCCTTCTCGCCGAGGCCGAGCAGCGCGTCGAGCTCGGCCCGGTCGAAGGCGGCCCCCTCGGCCGTCCCTTGCACCTCGACGTACTTGCCCTCGCCCGTCATCACGATGTTCATGTCCGTCTCGGCACGGACGTCCTCCTCGTACGGCAGGTCGAGGCGGGGCACGCCGTCGATGATGCCGACGGAGACCGCGGCGACGGAGCCGGTGAGGGCCTTGGGTACGCCGAGCGAGGCGACCGCGTCGGCGAGCGCGACGTAGGCCCCGGTGATCGACGCGGTGCGGGTGCCGCCGTCGGCCTGGAGCACGTCGCAGTCGATCTGGATGGTGTTCTCCCCCAGCGCCTGGTAGTCGATGACGGCGCGGAGGGAGCGGCCGATGAGGCGGCTGATCTCGTGGGTGCGGCCGCCGATCCGGCCCTTCACGGACTCGCGGTCGGAGCGGGTGTTGGTGGAGGCCGGGAGCATGGCGTACTCCGCGGTGACCCAGCCCAGCCCCGATCCCTTCCGCCAGCGCGGTACGCCCTCGGAGGCGGAGGCGGCGCAGAGCACCCGGGTGCGGCCGAACTCGATGAGCACCGAGCCCGCCGCGTGGTCGAGCCAGCCGCGGGTGATCGTGATCGGACGCAGCTCGTCGTCGGCCCTGCCGTCTGCACGCGAAGTCATGCAGGGAACCCTAGCCAGAGGGCTAGCGCGGCAGCGCGACCGCCTCCGGCGCCGGCTCCCCGGCCGGGCGCACCTCCCGCAGTGCGAGCCTCACCGCCCACGGGCCGAAGTCGCGCGCCCGCCGGCCGACCCAGGGCGCGCCCTCGGCGACGATCCACGTCACGTCGCGCCACCAGCTCGGCGGGATGCCGCCCTCGCACCCCGCGCTCGGGGGCTCGAAGTCGAGGCCGGCCCGCCGCAGCTCCGCGGCGAACAGCCGGGCGAGGTAGCGGTGGCCGAGCTCGGAGGGGTGGATCCGGTCGACCGACCAGAACCGTCTGTCCCACACCTCTGGCTGGGCCCCGAGGTCGACCCGCAGGCCGCCGTACGTCGCGTGGACCTCGTCCCAGACGGCGTTGAGCTCGCAGAGCCGGCGGCGCAACCGCAGTCGCAGCCACTCCGGGAGCCTCCAGACGCCGCCGTGGTCGTGGAACCGGGCGGTCAGCAGCAGTGTCCCCTGGCCGGTGAGCGCCTCCGCGCAGCTCATCAGGTCGGCGCGCACGCGGGCCGGGTCCCAGCCCGACCTCAGCACGTCGTTGACCCCCACCATCAGGGTGGCGATGTCGGGACGGTGGGCGAGGGCATCGGCGAGCTGGTCGCTGAGGACCGTCGCGGCGGTGGCGCCCGAGACCGCCACGTTGCAGTAGGAGAGGTCGTACGACGAGGCCAGCGACTGCGCCAGCAGGCGGGACCAGCCCCGCCAGCCACCGGGGACCGGGTCGCCGATGCCGAAGGTGGTGCTGTCGCCGAGGGCTGCGAAGCGGAGGTAGCGGGACCCGAGCGTGCTCACGGCTCCAATGTCGGGAAGACAGACACGCCACCCCCTCGTGGGGGTGGCGTGTCGCAGAAGGGATGGTGAACGAACTACTTCAGCTCGGACCGCAGCACCCGCCAGAAGCCGACGACGAACGGCAGCACGATCCAGACCAGCGACGCGGTCAGCAGCTGCCACCAGTCCTTGCCGACCATGTGGCTGCCGTCGAGCATCGGCGACTGGGCGTCGTTGAGGTCCAGCCACGGGCCGACCTTGCTGAGCCCGTGGATGACGTTGACCAGGATCGACCACACCTGCGGCGCGACGAAGTAGGTCACGATCGCGGCAGCGGTGTTGAGCCACAGCAGCGCGAAGCCGAGGCCCTGGATGATGCCGCTGAACTGAACGAGCGCGAACTTCCCGACGTCGTCGAGACCGACCCCGTCCCAGGCGTGGTCCGAGCCACCGACGGCGGTCGCGAGGCACCCGATCGCCAGCGCGATGACGAGCGCGGCGAGCGCGAACAGCAGCGCGGCGACGACCTTCGCCCAGATCACCCGGCTGCGGATCGGGACGGTGCTGAACGTGGTGAGCGCCGTGCGCTGGCCCCACTCCTGGGTCACGAGCAGGATCCCCAGCACCGGGAGCAGCAGCCCCTGCGGCGTCGCCGTGACGCCCATGAAGTTGAAGAAGGTGCGGTCCTGGGAGTCGGCGGTCGCGAAGAAGATGATCTCGATGAGCGCGGTGAGCGCGACGATCGTGATCAGCAGCCACCGGCCGGCCCGGGTGTCGGTCATCTTCCGCATCTCGACGCCGACGATGCGGCTGAACGGGATGGGCGGCGTCGAGGTGACGTCGAGGGTGAGCGGTGCGGCGGTCATGCGACGGGTCCTGACTGGATCGGGCCTGACGGCATCTGGCCCGGCTGGACCGGGCCCGGCTGTGTCGAGGCGGGTTGCGCCGGGGTGCCGAGCGCATCGTCGCGCTGGGTCTCGGCGGTGAGCTGCAGGAAGAGGTCCTCGAGGCCTGCGCCCCCGGCGCGCAGGTCGGTGAGGACGATCTGCTTGTCGGCGGCGACCCGGCCGACGTCGACCGGCGCGGCGTGGACACGCAGCCCGATCCCCGCTGTGTCGGTCTCCAGCCCCGCGGCCGCGAGGGCGGCGGCCAGGGCGTCGTTGTCGAGGGCGGTGACCAGGGTCTGGGCCGGCCCGGCACCGGCGAGCAGCGACTCCTTGTCGCCCTGGGCGACGATCCGGCCCTGGCCGATGAGGATCATCTCGTCGGCGATCTGCTCCACCTCGTGGAGCAGGTGGCTGGAGAGGAGCACCGTGCCGCCGCGGTCGGCGTACGACTTCAGCAGGCCGCGCATCCAGCGGATGCCCGCCGGGTCGAGGCCGTTGGCCGGCTCGTCAAGGATCAGCACCTGCGGGTCGCCGAGCAGGGCGTAGGCGATGCCGAGGCGCTGCTTCATGCCGAGCGAGTAGTCCTTGACCCGGCGCTTGGCCTCCCGCGGCGTCAGCGAGACCAGCGCGAGCAGCTCATCGACCTTCGTCTTCGGCAGCCCCATCGTCAGTGCGCCGAGCATCAGCACCTCCCGTCCCGTGCGGCCGCCGTGCTGGGCGGTCGCATCCAGGAGGACGCCGACGTGGCGGCCGGGGTTTGGGATGTCGCCGTACAGCCGGCCCCCGATCGTCACCCGGCCCTTCGTCGCCGCGGTCAGTCCGACCATGATGCGCATCGTCGTCGACTTGCCAGCTCCGTTGGGGCCGAGGAAGCCGGTGACCTTCCCCGGCCGGCACTCGAAGCTGATGTCGTCGACGGCGGTGTAGGACCCGTAGACGCGGGTCACTCCCTCGACTTTGATCATGGCCCCTAGCCTGCCTCGTGCGGCACGCTCGCGCATCGGACATCCGGCGAGACCTCGCGCGACGAAAGTAGGGGGCGTACGCCGACCGCGGACTGCTGTGGCACCCGGCCCCGGTCATTAGCGTGGTGCCATGGACCGGCCGGCGCCCGTGGACTACCAGCCCGCCCTCGGGCTGTGGAGCCACGGGTGGCGGCTGGCCGTCATGCTGGCCATCAGTGCACTCGTCTGGCTCGGCACCGGCGTCGAGGAGCAGGCGAAGGTGAGCGAGCTTTGGGTCGCCGGCGACGCGCTGGTCGCGCTGGGCTGCTACGTCCTCGTCTTCTACCGCCGACGGTGGCCGGTCACGGTCGCGGTCGTCACCGGGCTGGCCAGCTGCGTGTCGGGGCTCAGCTGCGGGCCGGCGTCGCTGGCAGCAGTGTCGGTCGCGACCCACCGGGTCATCCGCGAGCTCGCGGTGGTCGCGCTCGTCAACTTCGCGGCCGGCATCGTCTACCCTGCCCTCGTCAGAGGCGAGGCCCACCTCTTCGACGTCGGCTCGACCGCGGTGGTGTGCGGAGCGATGCTCGCCTGGGGCATGTACGTCGGGTCCCGGCGCGAGCTGATCTGGACGCTCCGGCACCGCGCCGAGCGGGCGGAGGCCGAGCAGGCGCTGCGGGTCGCCCAGGCGCGCGACCACGAGCGGCACGCGATCGCCCGGGAGATGCACGACGTGCTCGCCCACCGGATCTCGCAGATCTCGATGCACGCCGGCGCGCTCGGCTTCCGCGAGGACCTCTCCGCGGAGGAGATGCGGGCGAGCGCCTCGGTGATCCGCGAGCGCGCCCACGAGGCGCTGACCGATCTGCGTGCGGTGCTCGGCGTGCTGCGCGAGTCCGGCTCGCCGTCGTCGCTCCGGCCACAGCCGACGTACGCCGATCTCGCCGACCTGATCGCCGAGACGACCGCGTCCGGCACGAAGGTCGACTACCACGACGAGGTGCGCGGCGGCCCGCCGCCCGACGCGGTCGGCCGGACGGCGTACCGGATCGTCCAGGAGGGGCTGACCAACGCCCGCAAGCACGCGCCCGGCGCCCGGGTGGAGGTCCGCGTCGGCGGTGCGCCTGGCGAGGGTCTGGCCGTCGAGCTGCGCAACCCGCTCGGGCTCGGCCCCGCCCAGGCACCGGGCGCCGGGCTCGGGCTGATCGGGCTCGCGGAGCGTGCCGAGCTCAGCGGCGGCCGGCTCGACCACGAGGTCACCGCCGGCACCTTCGTCCTTCGGGCGTGGATACCGTGGTCCGAGTGAGCAGTCCGGTCCGCCTCGTCATCGTCGACGACGACCCGCTCGTGCGCTCCGCCCTCGGGCTGATGCTCGGCGGCCAGCCCGACCTCGAGATCGCCGGCGAGGCCGCCGACGGCCGGGCGGGCGTCGAGCTGGCCCGCGACGTACGCCCCGACGTCGTGCTCATGGATCTCCGGATGCCGCGGCTGAGCGGCCTGGACGCCACCCGCGAGCTCCAGCGGCTGCCCGAGACGCCCCGGGTGATCGTGCTGACCACCTTCGACGCCGACGAGCAGGTGGTCGGGGCGCTCGGCGCCGGAGCCGACGGGTTCCTGCTCAAGGACACCCCGCCCGCCGAGATCGTGGCCGCGATCCGCCGGGTGGCCGACGGCGAGCCGATGCTGTCGCCCTCGGTCACTCGCACCCTGATCCGCCGGCTGCGCAGCGACGCCGACGACGGCACCCGGGCCACCGCCGCCGAGAAGCGGCTCGCCACGCTCACCGACCGCGAGCGCGACGTCGCCCTCGCCGTGGGCCGCGGGCTCAGCAACGCGGAGGTCGCAGCCGAGCTCCACCTCTCGATCCCGACCGTCAAGGCGCACGTGTCGCGGCTCTTCGACAAGCTCGCGGTCACCAACCGGGTGCAGATCGCGATCTGCGTCCACGACGCCGGGCTGCTGTAGGCCCCGGCAGCCTCCTAGAGGTCGTAGACCGCTCCGGCCCGCGCGAGCTCGGACGGGCCGTCGTACGCCGACTCGGCCTCCTGCAGGATACCGGCCGCGTCGTGCCACGGCGGGACGTGGGTGACGACGAGCCGCTTGGCGCCGGCCTTGGCCGCGGCCTGGCCGGCGTCCTGGCCGGTGAGGTGCAGGCTCGGCGGGTTGGCGTCCTCGGCGCGGAACGACGCCTCCGACAGCAGCAGGTCGGCGCCGGAGGCGAGCTCGAGCAGCGCGTCGGTCGGGCCGGTGTCGCCGGTGTAGGCCAGCGCCGCGCCGTCGGCCTCGACCCGCAGGCCGTAGGCCGGGACCGGGTGGTCGACCGGGACCGGGGTGATCCGGAACGGGCCGACGGTGAACGTGCCGCGGTAGCGGTGGAACTCGAACTCCTCGCGCATCCCGGGCTTCTTCGGGAGGTCGTAGGCCTTCGCCAGCCGACGGGCGGTGCCCTTCGGGCCCCACACCGGGATCTTCGGCTGCGGGCCGGCCGGGTGCCACTTGCGGAGCACGTAGTAGCTGGCCATGTCGATGCAGTGGTCGGCGTGCAGGTGGCTGAGCAGCACGGCGTCGACGGAGAGCGGGTCGGCGTACTTGTGGAGGGCGCCGAGCGCGCCGTTGCCCATGTCGATGACGAGGCGCCAGGTGCGGGTCCCGGACGTCGAGCCCGTCGAGCCCGTCGAGGCGTCGGGGCCGTCGGCCTCGACGAGGTAGGACGAGGCGGGGCTGTCCGGGCCCGGGTAGGAGCCGGAGCAGCCGACGATCGTGAGCCTCACCGGGGTCCCCTCTCGATTGTTCGCGGAGGAGCGAAGCTGGGGAGCGAAGAATCGAGTGGGGTGGTCATACGAGGCCGCCCACGAACTGCTTGGCGCCGGCGAGCTCGGGCCCGAGGAAGCGCCGGCCGATGGTCTCGAACTCGTCGGGGTTGCCGGTGGTGAGGAAGGTGTAGGTCGGCTCGCCGCTCTCCCGCATCAGGCCGGTCTGCGCCAGCACGCGGTAGACGTCCTTCGCGGACTCCTCCGCGCTGCTGACGAGCGTGACGTTGTCCCCCATGACGTAGGAGATGACGCCGGTGAGCAGCGGGTAGTGGGTGCAGCCGAGGATGAGGGTGTCGATGCCGTCGCTGGTGAGCGGGTCGAGGTACTCGTGAGCCGCGTCGAGGAGCTCCGGGCCGGTCACGATCCCGGCCTCCACGAGCGGGACGAACTTCGCGCAGACCCGGGTGTGCAGCTCGACGTGGGGCGCAGCGGCGAAGGCGTCGTCGTACGCCATCGACTCGGCGGTCGCGTGGGTGCAGATGACCCCGATCCGGCCGGTGCGGCTCGCCGCCACCGCCCGCCGGGTCGCCGGCAGGATCACCTCGACGACGGGGACGTCATAGCGCTCGCGGGCGTCGCGGAGCACCGCCGCGGAGGCGGAGTTGCAGGCGATCACGATCGCCTTGACGCCCTGCGCGTAGAGGTGGTCGAGGCACTCGAGGGCGTACTCGCGGACCTCGGCGATCGGCTTGGGGCCGTACGGCGCCCGGGCGGTGTCCCCGACGTACAGGATCGACTCGTGCGGCAGCTGGTCGATCACCGACCGGGCGACGGTGAGGCCGCCGAATCCCGAGTCGAAGATGCCGATCGGCGCCTCGGGGTCGGTGGGGGGAAGGGGGGCACGCACGGAAGGCAAGGCTAGGCGCTCACCCCTTCAGTCGCACGGACCCTTGATCCACGTCACTCTCCCATGGGACGAGACGGTCGTCACGTCGCCGTCGCGTAGGGTCTGGGGCATGGTGCTTGGCCGGGGTCTGGTCGCTCTCTCGCTCGTCGGCTCGCTCGCTCTCGCGGGGTGTGGCGCGGCGTCCGAGGACCGCAGTGGTCGGGTCGAGCCGGTCGCCGCGGCGGCCGGCGGCTCGGCCTACAAGGTGCTGGCGATCTCCGTCGACGGGCTCAACACCCGGGCCCTCACCCAGCTCGGCAGGAAGCGGCTGCCCAGCTTCTACCGGCTCATCGACCACGGCGCGCACACGCTCAACGCGCGCAGCGAGTACGAGCAGAACGTCACCCTGCCCAACCACACGAGCATGCTGACGGGCCGCCGCATCACCGCGTCGAAGGGCGGCCACGGTGTCACCTGGGACACCGACCGCCCGCGGATGACCGTCCAGAAGGCCGCCGGGCACGCGGTGGCATCGGTGTTCACCCGGGTGCACTACGCCGGCGGGTCGACCGCGCTGTTCTCGACCAAGAAGAAGTTCGGGCTCTACCGCCGGTCGTGGGGCTTCGCGATCGGCCGGACCGACCTCGACGAGAACCAGCACCGGCTGGTCGGCGCCGCCGTCCACGATCTCGTGACCAAGCGACGCGACTTCACCTTCCTGCACGTGTCGCTACCCGACCAGGCGGGGCACGCCTACGGTGGGATGTCGCCGCGCTACCTCACCGCCGTACGCCGGACCGACGCGCAGCTCGGCCGCGTGCTCACCGCGCTCGACCGGCACCCGCGGCTCAAGCGCCACCTCGTCGTCGTCCTCACCTCCGACCACGGCTTCGCGAAGGGCGCGAAGAGCCACACGCCGCACATCCTGGCGAACTACCGGATCCCGTTCGTCGTCTGGGGCCCGGGCGTCGCCCACCGCGACCTGTACGCGCTCAACCCCGACTACAAGGACCCCGGCACCCGCCGGCCGGCGTACGCCGCCACGCGCCAGCCGATCCGCAACGGCGACGTCGCCGACCTCGCCCTCGAGCTCCTCGGCCTCGGGCCTGTCAGGGGCAGCACGCTCGACGCGAAGCAGAACCTCGACGTCCGCTGAGAGACCGCGCGCCACAGTGCCCGCGCCCCCAAAGTGTCACCGTGACAGCTCGAGCTGTCGGTGACACTTCGGAAGTGTCACCGACGCCGCAACGTGTCACGGTGACACTTTGGTCAGGCCCAGAGCTGGCCCTCGAGGGACTCCTCGGCGTCGTCGATGGTGCCCTCGTAGGCACCCGTGGAGAGGTACTTCCAGCCGCCGTCGGCCACGACGAAGGCGATGTCGGCCTTCTCCCCCGCCTTCACCGACTTGGCCGCCTGGCCGAGCGCGGCGTGCAGGATGGCGCCGGTCGAGATGCCGGCGAAGATGCCCTCGAGCTCGAGCAGCTCACGGACCCGGCGTACGGCGTCGCGCGGGCCGACCGAGAAGCGGGCGTCGATCAGGCTGCCGTCGTACAGCTCCGGGACGAAGCCCTCGTCGAGGTTGCGCAGTCCGTAGACGAGCTCGCCGTAGCGCGGCTCGGCGGCGACGATGCGTACGTCGGGCTTCGCGCGGCGGAAGAAGCGCGAGACGCCCATCAGGGTGCCGGTGGTGCCGAGACCGGCGACGAAGTGGGTCACCGACGGCAGGTCGGCGAGGATCTCCGGCCCGGTCCCCTCCTCGTGGGAGAGCGCGTTGGCCGTGTTGCCGTACTGGTAGAGCATCACCCAGTCGGGGTGCTCGGCGGCGAGCCGCTTGGCGACCCGCACGGCCTCGTTGGAGCCGCCTGCCGCAGGCGAGGAGACGATCTCGGCGCCCCACATCCGGAGCAGCTGGCGGCGCTCCTCGGAGGTGTTCTCCGGCATGACGCAGACGATCCGGTAGCCCTTGAGCTTCGCCGCCATCGCGAGCGAGATCCCGGTGTTGCCCGAGGTCGGCTCGAGGATGGTGCAGCCGTGGCGCAGGGTGCCGTCCTTCTCGGCCTCCTCCACCATCTTCAGCGCCGGGCGGTCCTTGATCGAGCCGGTGGGGTTGCGGTCCTCGAGCTTCGCCCACAGGCGTACGTCGGGGCTCGGCGACAGCCTCGGCAACCCCACCAGCGGCGTACCGCCGACGGAGGAGAGCAGGTTGTCGAAGCGGGTCACTGTCCGCCGGCCACCGCGGGAAGCACGACGACCTGGTCGCCGTCCTTGAGCTCGGCGTCGAGGCCGCCGATGAAGCGGACGTCCTCGTCGTTGACGTAGACGTTGACGAACCGGCGCAGGTCGCCGTTGTCGATCAGGCGCTCCTTGATGCCCGGGTGGTTCGCCTCGAGGTCCTCGATGAGCGCGCTCAGGCTGGCACCTTCGCCGGTGACTGCCTTCTCGCCGCCGGTGTAGGTACGCAGGATGGTCGGGATCTTGACCTCGATGGCCATGGGTTCTCCTCGCTCGGGTGTTGATGCGCTCGGCTGCGTCACTGCTGACGTGCGTGTGCGGTTTCGTGGGGCGGCAACGCCGGGACGACCTGGATTTCTTCCTCGGTGACGACCCCGTCGACGATCCGGTAGGACCGAAACTCTACTGGTCCGCTGCTGTTTCCGTGCTCGCGCGTGCTCACCAGCACGTAGTGCGCGTTCGGCTCCATCGCGAGCCCGATGTCGGTGCGGCTGGGGTAGGCCTCGGTCGCGGTGTGGGAGTGGTAGACGATCACCGGCTCCTCGTCGTTCGCGTCCATCTCCTTGTAGAGCTGCAGCAGGTCGCCTGCGTCGAACTCGTAGAAGGTGGGCGAACCGGCGGCGTTGATCATCTCGATGAAGCGCTCCGGACGGTCGGAGCCCTCGGGTCCCGCGACGATCCCGCACGCCTCGTCGGGATGGTCGCGCTTCGCGTGGGCGATGATCGCGTCGTACGTCGCCTGGTCGATGGTCAGCACGGCGTCAAGCCTAGGTCGCGGGCGGTCGGCGGCGCGCCGTGACCGGGTGCCGGACAGTGGCGGATCTCACCCTCCGCAGTGGTACGGCGGGCGCCGCTCACTCG
The DNA here is from genome assembly GCF_040049175.1 of Nocardioides asiaticus. Taxonomy (NCBI): domain Bacteria; kingdom Bacillati; phylum Actinomycetota; class Actinomycetes; order Propionibacteriales; family Nocardioidaceae; genus Nocardioides; species Nocardioides asiaticus. The sequence continues at coordinate 740,435 of NZ_JBDZDM010000001.1, forward strand.
CCGGCGTAGAGCGCCTCGACGAGCGTCTCCTGCAGGACGCCGACCCACTGGTAGATCCCGTAGACCTGGGCGACCTGCTCCTCATCGGGCAGCGAGTCCCAGTAGTCCTCGTCGCCCTCCTCGATCCCGAGCCGGGTCGCGAGCGCGAGCCGGATGTCGGTGAACGAGCGCAGCCAGGTCTCGGCGCCCTCGCGGTCGAGCTCGACGTCGATGACCAGGCCGTCCTCGGTGAGCTCGGGCGGCAGCCCGGCCTCCTCGAGGGCGTCGATGATCTGTGCGGCGGCCGCCGCCTTGCCGTCGCGCAGCGAGCCCTCCGTGAAGCGGCGGAACTCCGCGGCGGCCTCCTCGTCGTCGCGGTACGCCGTCGGGAAGAGCCGGGCGAGCACCGGGTCCTCGGGCTCGGTCGTCGGCCCCGAGAAGTCGAACATCGCCTCGAGCGGGTCCTCGCTCTCGCGCGGCGCGGCCGCCTCGTTGCGGAGCAGCTCGACGAGCTGGCCCGCCAGCGAGCGCAGCAGGTCCGCCTCGAACCCGGTGAAGGTCGCGATGACGTGCTTGCTCCGCCGGTGATAGCTGAAGCCACCCACCACTGATCAGTCCTGCTTCTCGAGCGTCGCCCACAGGCCGTACTCGTGCATCGCCTGCACATCGCGCTCCATCTCCTCGCGCGAGCCCGCGCTCACCGCCGACTTGCCGTCGTTGTGCACCTCGAGCATCAGCTTCTCGGCCTTCTTCTTGGAGTAGCCGAAGTACTTCTGGAAGACGTAGGTGACGTACGACATCAGGTTGACCGGGTCGTTCCACACGATCGTCACCCAGGGTGTGTTGGGCGCGACGACCTCGTCGACGTCCGGCTCGTCGAGCTCCACGGGGCTGGGCGCGCTCATGTCTCCCATCGTGTCACGATGGCGCCCGTGACTGAATCAACGGGAGCTTCGACCGCGCTCCTCACCGACCACTACGAGCTGACCATGCTCCAGGCCGCGCTCGAGGGCGGCGCCGCCCAGCGGCGATCGGTCTTCGAGCTCTTCCCGCGCCGCCTCCCCGGTGGCCGCAGGTACGGCGTCGTGGCCGGTGTCGGCAGGGCGCTGGACGCGATCGAGGCCTTCCGGTTCGACGACGTCACGCTGGCCGCGCTCGACGGCGTCGTGGACGACCGCACGCTGACCTGGCTGGCCGGCTACCGTTTCCACGGCGACGTGTGGGGCTACCCCGAGGGCGAGGCGTACTTCCCGCAGTCGCCGCTCGCCATCGTCGAGTCCACGTTCGCCGAGGCGGTGCTCCTCGAGACGGTGCTGCTGTCGATCTACAACCACGACTCCGCCGTCGCCTCCGCGGCCTCGCGGATGACGCTCGCGGCCGACGGGCGGCCGTGCATCGAGATGGGGTCGCGGCGTACGCACGAGGAGGCGGCGGTCGCGGCCGCGCGGGCGGCGTACGTCGCGGGCTTCGGCTCGACCTCCAACCTCGCCGCCCGGGCGCGGTACGGCGTACCCTCCGCGGGCACGAGCGCCCACAGCTTCACCCTGCTCCACGACACCGAGGAGCAGGCCTTCCGGGCGCAGGTCGAGTCGCTCGGCAAGGGCACCACGCTCCTGGTCGACACCTACGACATCGCCGAGGCGGTGCGGCTCGGCGTCGAGGTCGCCGGGCCCGAGCTCGGCGCCGTGCGGATCGACTCCGGCGACCTGGGCGTGCTCGCAGTCGCCGTACGCGAGCAGCTCGACGAGCTCGGCGCGAAGGACACCCGGATCATCGTGACCAGTGACCTCGACGAGTACGCCATCGCGGCCCTCGCTGCCGCCCCCGTGGACGGCTACGGCGTCGGCACCCAGCTCGTCACCGGCAGCGGCCACCCGACCTGCGGCTTCGTCTACAAGCTGGTCGCGCGCGAGGGCGAGGACGGCGAGCTGGTGTCGGTGGCGAAGAAGAGCGCCGACAAGGTCTCGGTCGGCGGCCGCAAGTACGCCCTCCGGCGCCGGGACCGCCGCGGCCGCGCGGAGGCCGAGGTCATCGGCATCGGCACCCCGCCCGTCGACGATGGCGACGATCGGCCGCTTCTCGTGCCCCTCGTCCGCGACGGCGAGATCGTCGGTCGCGAGCCGCTCGAGGCGGCCCGCGAGCGCCACGTCGCCTCTCGCGACGAGCTGCCGATCACCGTCCGGTCGATGGCCAAGGGCGACCCGGCGATCCCGACGATCTTCGTCTGACGGTGGTTGAGGAGGTCGCGCAGCGACCGTCTCGAAACCACCACCATCCACCACGCCCGGTGGTTGAGGAGGTCGCGCAGCGACCGTCTCGAAACCACCACCATCCACCACGCCCGGTGGTTGAGGAGGTCGCGCAGCGACCGTCTCGAAACCACCACCATCCACAGCGCATCACGACCGCCGGTTGCGACACATCGCTCGGGGCACCATGCGTCTCATGGCCCACGTCTACATCCTGCGCTGCGCCGATGGCACCTACTACGTCGGGAGCACGACCGACCTCGAACGCAGACTCTGGCAGCACGACAACGGCGAAGGTGCGGCTTACACACGTCGACGCCGGCCCGTGACGTTGGCCTGGGCAGCCGAGTTCGACTCGATCAAGGACGCGTTCTACTTCGAGAAGCAGGTTCAGGGCTGGAGTCGCGCCAAGCGCGAAGCGCTCATCCGGGGCGAGTACGACGACCTGCCGCAACTCGCCCGGCGGCGGACGAGCTCCACCGACCGCACGAGCAGGTCGGGAGTCTTTGGTCCTTCGGGAGTTGGCGATCCGGTGGTTTCGAGACGGTTGCTAGCGCAACCTCCTCAACCACCGGATGCCGCACCACCGGAGGCCGCACAGCCACCGGGGGCCGCACAGCCGGCCGACGCCGCACAGCCACCGGAGGCCGCACAGGCACCGGGGGCCGCACAGCCGGCCGACGCCGCACAGCCAGCCGACGCCGCACAGCCGGCCGACGCCGCACAGCCGGCCGACGCCGCGCGGCCGCCCGAGGACGACCCCTGGCGACCGCCCTTCAGCTGATCAGCTCGTCGAGGCGGGAGTAGGCCTCCGCGTCGCCGGAGATCACGACGCTGCGCCGGCCGTCGATGGAGACGGGTACGTCGCCGGCGACCGTGATGCGCCGCATCTCGCGCGGGTGGTGGTCGAAGTCGGCGACCGCGTAATGCTGCGTCGCGCGGTTGTCCCACATCGCGACGTCGCCGGGCTGCCACGCCCAGCGGACGGTGTTCTCCAGCCGGGTGATGCGATTCTGCAGGAGGTGGAACAGCGCCACCGACTCCGAGCTGTTGTGGCCCACGAAGCCCTTCACGAAGTGGCCGAGCACCAGCGACCGCTCCCCGGTCTCCGGGTGGACGCGGACGACGGGGTGCCGGGTCTCGAACAGCTGCGAGGTGAAGTCGTCGCGGGAGTAGTTGGCGTCCGGCTGCTCGTGCTCCTCGTCGCGTTGCGCGTAGTCGTAGCTGTTGGTGTGCACCGCCCACAGCTCGTCGACGAGCGCCTTGAGCCCCGGCGTCAGGTCGTCGTACGCCGCCGCCGTGTTGGCCCAGACCGTGTTGCCGCCGTACGGCGGGAGCGTGACGGCGCGCAGGACGCTGATCGCCGGCACACGGTCCACGAAGGTGACGTCGGTGTGCCAGGCGTTGGCGGCCATCCCCTTGTTGGCGGTCACGCGCAGGATGCGGGCGCTGCCGGTGTTGACCGTGGGGTGCGCGGTCGTGAGCGGGCCGAACCGCTCCGCGAAGCCGATGTGGTCCTCGTCGGTCAGGTCGTGCTGCTCGCGGAAGAAGACCACCTTGTGCTCGAGGAGCGCGCGCCGGATCTCCGCGACGACGTCGTCGGGCAGGTCCGGTCCGAGGCGTACGCCGTCGACGCGGGCGCCGATGCGGCCGTTCAGCCGGGTGACGCGAGGCGTCCCGGCGGTCCCCGCAGGGGCCGTCGGGCTGTCGGTGATGGTCATAGGGGCTCCCTTCGGGTGCGGCGTCGGCATCATTGCCACGCGTAGCGGTTATATATGACCACTACGGTAGAGAAATGTGAGGCGCCCACGGAAGCGCGAAACAGCGTCGAGCCAGACGGGTTTCAGTTCTCCGTCATAGAGGCTGTCTATCGCCCGCCGGTCGAGTCGCCCGCCGACATCCCGTCCCCGGCCACCAGCAGCACCTGCCGGGCGACCTCGCTCAGCCGGCCGGACCGCCACACCAGCGAGACGCTCGCGCGCGTAGGCGGGTCCAGTCGCGCGATCCGGGCGCCCTTCGCCGCCGCCTCGGCGGCCATCCCCTCCGGCAGGACCGCGGCGCCGGCACCGGCGAGGACGAGCGGCACGACCGTGGCGGTGTGGGCGGTCTCGACGGCGATCTCCGGCGCAGCTCCCGCCTCCTCGAGGGCGCGGTCGAGCAGCTCGCGCATCGGGGTCCCGCGCGGCGTGCTCACCAGCCCGAGCTCGACCAGCGCCGCGACCGAGGTCGCGCCCTCCTCCGGCAGGTTGCCGCGCTCGGCCGGCGGGAGCACGGCGACCAGCTCGTGCTCGGCGAGCCGCCTGCTCGTGAGGGCCCCGCCCGGCGGCGTACCGTCCACAAGCGCGAGGTCGGCCGCCCCCGAGCGCACCTGGTCGAGGGCGTCGGAGCGGCTCACCGGGTCGCGTACGACGAACTGCACGGCCGGCTGCAGCCGCCGGAAGGTGCTGACGATCCCGACCAGCGGGTCGATCGCCCAGAGCGTGTTGCCGACGATGACGACCCGCCCGAAACCGCCCTCGGAGGAGGCCCGCACGGCCACCTCGGCGAGCGCGAACCCGCGCAGCGCCTGCTGCGCCGGCCGCACCAGCGCCTCGCCCGCGGCCGTCAGGCGTACGCCGCGCCCGTGCCGCTCGAACAGCGTGGCACCGAGCTCCTTCTCCAGCACGCGGATGGCGTAGGACAGCGACGGCTGCGCGATGTTGAGCCGGCCGGCCGCCCGGGTGAAGCCGCCGGCCTCGGCGATCGCGAGGAAGAACTCGAGCTGTCGTCGCTCCACGCGGTCAGGCTAGCGACGGCGCTACGGTGAGCAGCATGACGCGTGCGCTGATCGTCGTCGACGTGCAGAACGACTTCTGCGAGGGTGGCTCCCTGCCCGTGGCGGGCGGGGCCCGGGTGGCCCACGAGATCGGGGTCCTGCTCCAGCACTGGACCCACAAGGACCCCGGGGCGGTGGACTACGACCACGTGGTGGCGACCAAGGACCACCACATCGACCCCGGCGGGCACTGGGCCAAGGAGCCCGACTTCGTCGAGTCCTGGCCGGTCCACTGCCGGGTCGGGACCGACGGCGAGGCGTTCCACCCCAACCTCGATCCCGAGCCGTTCGACGAGATCTTCCGGAAGGGCGAGCACCACGCGGCGTACTCCGGCTTCGAGGGCGTCGCGCAGGACGGCACCGGCCTCACCGACTGGCTGCGCGCCCACGGCGTCACCGAGGTCGACGTCTGCGGCCTGGCGACCGACCACTGCGTCCGCGCTACCGCACTCGACGCCGCCAAGGAGGGCTTCACCACCAGGGTGCTGACCGCGCTGAGCGCCGGTGTCGCCCCGGAGACCACCGAGCGGGCGATCACCGAGATGCGCGCCGCCGGGGTGCTGGTCAGCTGAGCAGCTCGCACGCGTTCGCCTCGCCGCCGTTGTCGCCCCGCCATCGCGGCGACCGGCCGGCGAGCTAGTCCGGTCCGGACCGCTTCGCGGCCCGGTTGTGCGCCAGGGCACACCGGAGTGTCGCGGTTGGTCTACCCTCTGCGGGTGGCTTCGATCTCGGCGATGGCCCCACTGCGCGAACCGCCCTTCAGGTGGTACTTCGCGTCCCGGTCCGTCAACCTCGTCGGCAACACCATGGCGCCGGTCGCGCTGGCGTTCGCCGTGCTCTCGGTCAGCCACGCCGCGATCGCGCTGGGACTCGTCCTCGCGGCCAGGACGGTCCCGCTGCTGGTCTTCCTGCTGATCGGTGGGGTGGTCGCCGACCGGTGGGGCCGCGCGCGGGTCATCATGGCGTCCAACCTCGTCTGCGGGGTCAGCCAGGGCGCCGCTGCGGTGGTCGTGCTCAGCGGTCACGCGACCTTGTGGCACCTGGTGGCGCTCTCCGCGGTCAACGGGGTCGCCGACGCCGCCGGCATGCCGGCGATGAACGGCCTCATCCCGCAGCTCGTCCCCCGGACCCGGCTGCAGGAGGCCAACGCGCTGACGGCGCTCACCCGGGCGGTCCTCGCCATCCTCGGCCCGAGCCTCGCGGCCGTCTTCGTCGTCGGCGCCGGCCCCGGCTGGGCGCTGCTCGTCGATGCCGCGACCTGGCTGGCCGCGGCCGCGCTGATGGTGCCGGTGAAGCTCCCCGCCCGCGCCCCGGAGCCCGGGTCCGACCGCAGGCCGTCCCTCCTCCACGACCTCGGCGCCGGCTGGGGCTTCTTCCGGCGTACGACGTGGCTGTGGCTCGGCGTCGCCGCGACCTGCGTCCTCAACGCGCTGTACGAGGGCGGCCTGCTCACCCTCGGCCCGGTGCGCGCGAAGTCGTCGGACCTCGGCCCCCACGGGTGGGGCCTGATGCTCTCGGCCCAGGGCGTGGGCGTGCTGATCGCGACCCTCGGCCTGATCCGCTGGCGGCTCCAGCGGCCCCTCCAGACCGGGATGGTCGGGATGGCGCTGTTCGGGCTGCCCATGGTCGTCCTCGGGGTGACGACCGGGCTGGCGACGCTGCTCACCGCCGCCCTGCTGTCCGGCGTCGGCATCCAGGTCTTCAGCATGGGCTGGAACCTCGCCATGCAGGAGCACATCCCCGAGGAGCTGCTCTCCCGGGCGGTCTCCTACGACCAGCTCGGCTCGTTCGCCGCGATCCCGGTCGGCCAGCTGGCCCTCGGCCCGGTCGCGGCGGCGTACGGCCTCGAGAGGGTGCTCCTCGTCTCCGGGGTGGCCTACGTCGCGATCTCGCTGCTCCTGTTGCTCAGCCCGTCGGTTCGGGCAGTGCGCCGGGTGGTCCCGCGGTCCCAGACGCAGGCGGCCTGACCCGAGCCTCGGAGAGGGCGGTCACCCGCCCCACTTGCGCGCGAGCGTGGTGATGACGTTGAGGTTGCGGTTGGTCGCGACGCCGAGATGCTTCTCGACGATCGTGTTGGTGAGCCGCGCGGTGTGGTAGTTCGAGCCCAGCAGGAGATGGACGGCGCGGCCGCCGACCTTCGCGACCTCCCCGGCCGAGGAGACCGCCTCCAGCCGAGCGACCTCCTCGTCGGTCGGCTCGCGCTTCAGCACCGACACGTAGTGGCGCCCGTCGTGGCCGAACGCCTCCGCCTCCTCGGCGATGCTGCTCAGCTCGGCGGGTGTCACGCAGATGGTGGGCACCTCGAAGCCCCGGTCGCGGAGGAACTCCTCCTCCAGCATCACCTCGACCTCGGCGCGGACCTCGACGTCGTGGTCGAACCGCACGTTGCCGGTGTTGATGTGGGTCTCGATCGCCCGGCCGCCGGCCCGCTCGACCGCGGCGACGATCGCGTCCTTGGGGAACTTTCTGGTGGCGCCGAGATTGATGGCCCTCAGAAACGCGATCCAGGTTGCCATGGCCCGATAATGTCACCCACACAACCCCCATCACACGCCACGCAGAGGACGGCCATGCACCACCTCTTCATGTCCGCGACGACGCTCGCGATGACCAGTGACGTCGTCATGTACGCCGCCCGGCTCGTCCGGACCATGCGGCGCTCGCTCGACCTGCCCGCTGGTGTGCGCGTCCTCTCGATCCTCGCCCAGATGGGCCCGCTCGGCGTGACGGAGCTGGCCCAGGCCGACAACTGCTCGCAGCCGACGATGTCGGCGCAGGTGGCCCAGCTGGTCGACGCGGGCCTCGTGACCAAGGCCCCCAATCCCACCGATGCGCGTGGCTGCGTGATCACGCTGACCGAGGCGGGCAGGACCGAGCTCGACTCCTATCGCGACCGGATCTCCACCGCGGTCCAGGAGCGGCTCTCCGAGAGCAAGTACACCGCGGAGGACCTCGAGACCGCCGTCGCGATCCTGCGCGAACTGGTCGAGCCGACCCCCCGCAAGGCCTGACCGGCCCTACTCCCCGCGCACCATCCGGACGAGGTGCTCGTACGTCTCCTCCATGCCCTCGTTGCCCATCCGCGGGTCGTCGGGGACCCGGCCGGACATCACGTCGTCAAGGTAGCGCCGGTCGGCGTCGAGCCGCTCGATCGGGGCGTACGACGGCGTCCCGTGCCCCGGCACGAGCACCGAGGCCCGCGCGACGTACGGCTCCAGCTGGTCCAGCCCCTCGACGTACGCCGGCAGGTCATCTGGCCAGAACGGCAGCGGCAGCTCGACGTCGCTGAGCATGTCACCGGCGACGAGCACGCCCGACCGCGGGTCGAGCAGCGCGGCGTGGCCGGGCGCGTGGCCGTCGTGGACGGCCACCTCCAGCTCGGTGCCGGGCACCACGTCGCCGGGGAGCGGCGTGACCTTCGCGAAGAGCGCCAGCACCTCGTCGGGGTAGTCGCCGCCGAGCTCCTCCCTCAGGCCCGTCTCCTCCGAGACCGCCAGCGCCGCCGCCTTCGGCGCCGCCCAGCGCGGCACGTCGCCGTAGCGCGGGTGCCAGAGTAGGTGGTCGTGGTGGGCATGGGTGGAGAACCCGGCCGTGACCGCGACGCCGCGCGCCTCCAGTTCTTCGGCGATCGCGTCCAGCTCGTCGCGCAGCCAGGCCGGGTCGACGAGCACGGACGCGTCGCCGGTGACGAGCAGCGTCGAGGTCGTCGTCATCCTCCGCGACGTGGCGACGTACGCCCCCGGCACGACCTCGACGAACCGACCGGTCACCGCCAACCCGTAATCACCCCGACCGCCGCGCGGCCCAGTCCCGGATCAGGTCGATCCGGGCCCGCAGCTGGTCGGCGGTGGCGACCGCTGCGGGCGGGCCGCCGCACTCCCTGCGCAGCTGGTTGTGGGTCTGGCCGTGAGGCTGGCCGGTCCGGTGGTGCCAGGCGGCGACGAGGCCGTTGAGCTCGCGGCGCAGCATCGCCAGCTGCTCGTGCGTAGCGGTCCCTGAGGAGCCGAGGGACGAGGCGTCTCGAAGGGCTGCGACCGTCTCGGCCGGCCGCGGCCCCGCGGCCGCGTCGGCCCGCTTCTGCTTCTGGGCGCGCTCGGTCTGCCGCTGCTTGAGCAGGTCGCGCATCTGGTCGGCGTCGAGCAGCCCGGGGATGCCGAGGAAGTCCATCTCCTCCTCCGAGCCGACGTGGACCTCGCCCGAGTGGCCGAACTCCCCGCCGTCGAAGAGAACCCGGTCGAAGCGGGCCTCCGAGCCGAGCGCCTCCCACGGCCCGAGCGCCTCCTCGTCGGAGGCGGACTCGGCCTGGTTGGCCTGCGCGAGCAGCGCGTCCTCGGCGGCGAAGATGTCGTCCTCGTCCTGGATCCGCTTGCCGAGCACGTGGTCGCGGGCGACCTCCAGCTCCGAGGCGAACCCGAGCAGCATCGGGACCGAGGGCAGGAAGACCGACGCCGTCTCACCCCGTGCCCGGGCGCGGACGAAGCGGCCGACCGCCTGGGCGAAGAACAGCGGCGTCGCCGTCGTCGTGGCGTAGACACCGACCGCCAGCCGCGGTACGTCGACCCCCTCGGACACCATCCGCACCGCGACCATCCAGCGGCTGTCGTCCTCGCTGAACTTCGCGATCTTCTTCGACGCGGCCTTCTCGTCCGAGAGCACGACGGTCGCCGGCTCGCCGGTGATCGACCGGAGCGTCTTGGCGTACGCCCGGGCAGACTCCTGGTCGGTGGCGATCACGAGCCCGCCGGCGTCCGGCACGTGCCGGCGTACCTCCGAGAGCCGCCTGTCGGCGGCCTGGAGCACCGACGGGATCCAGGACCCCTGCGGGTCCAGCGCGGTCCGCAGCGCCTGCGCGGTGAGGTCCTTGGTGAGCGGTTCGCCGAGGTGCGCGGCGATCTCGTCGCCGGCCCGGGTCCGCCAGCTCATCTGGCCGGAGTACGCCATGAACAGCACCGGGCGTACGACGTGGTCCTGCAGCGCCTCGGAGTAGCCGTAGGTGTAGTCGGCCACGGAGCGCGGCACGCCGTCCTCGCCGGGCGCGTAGGTGACGAACGGGATCGGGTTGGTGTCGGACCGGAACGGCGTGCCGGTCAGCGCGAGCCGCCGCGCGGCGGGCTCGAAGGCCTCGCGGATCCCCTCGCCCCAGGACAGCGCGTCGCCGGCGTGGTGGACCTCGTCCAGGATGACGAGCGTCCTGAACCGCTCCGTGCGGATCCGCATCGCGAGCGGGTTGACCGCGACACCGGCGTACGTCACCGCGATGCCGAGGAACTCCTTCGAGGTCTTGCCCTGGCCGGCCGAGTAGGTCGGGTCGATCGGGATCCCGGCCCGCGCGGCGGCCTCGGCCCACTGCAGCTTCAGGTGCTCGGTCGGGGCCACGACCGTGACCCGGTCGATCATCCGGCGGCCGAGCAGCTCGGCGGCCACCGACAGCGCGAAGGTGGTCTTCCCGGCGCCGGGTGTCGCGACGGCGAGGAAGTCACGCGGCAGCTCGTCGAAGTACTGCGTCATCGCCGCCTGCTGCCACGCGCGCAGCTTGGTGGCCGTCCCCCAGGCGGCGCGGTTGGGCCAGGCGGGGGTGAGCGCGTCCGTCGGCGCTGGCGTGTGGGCGGCGTCCGGCCGCCCCGTCACGCGGGGTCCCCGCCGAAACGCGAGCGCAGCGAGTGGTTCGGTGGGGTGCTCACTCGCCGTCCCCGCTGCCGGAGCCGGGGTTGTCGGAGAACGACTCCCAGATCTCCTTGCACTCGGGGCAGACCGGGAACTTCGTGCCGTCCCGGCTGGGGACCCACACCTTGCCGCACAGCGCCACGACGGGGGTGCCCATGACCATCGCCTCGGTGAGCTTGTCCTTCTCCACGTAGTGGGAGAAGCGGTCGTGGTCGCCCTCGTCGGTCGGGACGGTGCGCTCGTCCTCGCGCACCTTCTCGTCGACGTCGGTCGCGGTGTCGAACCCCAGGAAGGACATGCCGCAAGCCTACGTCAGCGGTCGGACGGTGGCGTCAGTTGAGGTCGGGGTCGGCGGGGCGGGTGGAGTGCCAGGCGAGGTTGCCCGGCTGGCGGCGGAGCACGTCCCGCCACAGCTCGGTGACCTCGTCGCGGAAGGGGTCGGCGTCCTCGGCCTCGACGACGTACCAGTCCCCCTCGCCGATCTCCCCGGCGAGCTGACCGGCACCCCAGCCGGCGTACCCGGCGAAGATCCGCAGCCCGCTCAGGCTCCCCTCGACCAGCTCGGGGGGAGTGTCGAGGTCGAGCAGGCCGAGCTGGCTGGCGCCCTCGACGGCACGGAAGCCGACAGGTACGTCGTCGGGGTCGCGCAGCAGCGCGACGGCCAGCGCTGCCTCGGGGCTGACCGGGCCGCCCTGGAAGAGGACGTCCGGATGGGCGACCGACCCGGCCCACGGATCGAGGACGTCGGCCACGGGGACCGGCGAGGGGCGGTTGAGGACCACACCGAGCACGCCGCCCTCGTCGACGTCGAGCAGCAGCACGACGGTGTCCATGAAGTTGGGGTCGCGCAGCTCCGGCGTCGCCACGAGCAGCATCCCCGCGCGGACCTCGGTCATGGCATCAGTGTGGCATCAGTGTCCATGCCGCACGCGGCGTACGGCGACCCCGGGCCGGCGCGGGAGGGAGCGCGGTCGAGGACCGCTGAGGGAGGGAGGGTGCGCCGGCACCGGGGTCGTCGGTCTGGGGCAGCTTCAGGCTGCGAGGGCCGCCTTGATGCGGCCGAGGAGCGAGGTCCCGCGCTGGGCGGGGACCGGGCCGAGCGGGCGGTACGACGCACGCGCCCGCTCCTCGATCGCGGCACCCGCGGGCACGGCGAGCTCGTCGGAGTAGGCGCCCTTGCCGGCCATGACGGCGAGGAGCAGGTGCTCCTTCGCGTGCGCCTTGGCCATGGTCTCCGCCATCCGGGCGTCGACGGGCTCGGAGCGGTAGTGGTCGAGGATGGCGCGGACGCCGGGCATCTCGGCCGCGGTCTGCTGCCACGCCCGGACCACCGCGGACTCGAGGTCCATCGGCTGGTCGTTGAGCTCCTGCTCGATGCGGCCGGCGAGGCGGGTGTGCCACTTCAGCTGCAGGGTCCCGAGGAGGCCGAGCTCGTCGTCGAACTTCTCGACGACGCCCTCCACGTCCATCGGGAGGAGACCGTCGCGACGCTCGTCGGCGACGGCCATCACGGTGCGCAGGATCTCTGCGCGGTTGTGGTAGGTCGTCCAGGTCATGAATGGCCCCCTTGGTTCGGACTCACATACCGTGAGTACGTACCCAAGGTACGGGCCATACCGACGGTAGGCCAATCTGACACGGGGTGATCCTGACCACCCGTGCCACAGCGGCCGCCACTACAGTGGGGTGGGTGCCGAAGCCGACTGTGAGCAAGCTGGTGCCGAAGGTCCCTCCTCTGCCGGGGGTTCCCGGGGCGTCACGTCGGCAGCAGTACTCCGCCTCGACCAAGCGCACGCTCGTCGAGGTCGCCGAGGACCTCTTCACCGAGCACGGCTACGCCAACGCCTCGCTGGACGCGATCGTCGCCGGCGCGGAGGTCACCAAGGGAGCGCTCTACCACCACTTCAGTGGCAAGCAGGCCCTGTTCGAGGCCGTCTTCGAGAAGGTCGAGTCGTCGACCGCGAAGCGGATCGAGCAGGAGATGAAGGGCGTCAAGGACCCCTGGGACAAGGCGCTCACGGGGCTGCGGTCGTTCCTCGCGGCGGTCCAGGAGCCGGCGTACCGTCGGATCGTCATCCAGGACGGGCCCGCGGTCCTCGGCTACGAGCGCTACCGCGAGCAGGAGGAGCGCTCGGCGTTCGCCGTCGTCCAGGACATCGTCCGCACGGTGCTGACCTCCGGTGGCCACAAGGTCGACGACGACATGATCGCGACGTTCGCGCGGATCTTCTTCGGCGCGCTCTCCTCGGCCGGGGAGTCCGTCTCGGGGGCCAGCGACGCGGTCGCGGCCGCCCAGCGGGTCGAGACCGCGATCGGGTTCATCCTGACCGGCATCCAGACGCTCACGGACCAGGGCGTGGCGCTGACCGGCGACGTGCTCGACGGTCTGCGCCACGACGCCTGAGCCGCGACTGCCTCGTCACTTCTTGGCGAAGGTGATCGAGCCGCCGTCCTTCGGGATCAGCTCGAGCCAGACCTTGCCGGCGGGGATGTCGAGGGTCTTCCCACCGGCCAGCGTGAAGCTGATCGGGGCATCCTCGCCCTTCTTGACCCAGGTCGCACGGACGAGCTTGCCTCCGTGGAAGATCCACGCCTTGCCCTTGCCGTTGAAGTGCGAGACCGGGACCGGGTTGCCGGCCGGATCCTTGTAGGGGGCGATCGAGGTCTTCACCTGCGCCGCGACGATCGTGTCGGGGTGGAAGACGTCGCCGGCGGCCATGTAGCCGTTCTGCAGGACGTACTTCCCGCCCTGGTACTTCCAGTCGTCGGTGCGCGCCGGCGAGAACCGGGCCTGGATCGACGTGGCCGCCTTCTTGGCCGGGAAGTCCGACTCCTCGCCCCACGGGAAGTAGTCCTCGGGCCGGGTCTCCTTGCCCTTGGCGCCCGCGCCGATCTTCTCGAGGTTCGCCATCACGCTGTGCAGGGTGTCGTGGGTGCCGTCGAGGTCACGGACGACGTTGGGGTCGCTCATGTCGATCCACGTGACGCCCGCCTTCTTGAGCGCGGCGTACGTGTAGGGGGCCGCACCGCTCGTGACCAGCCTCGCGCCGACAGGCGAGGCGATGCCGACGTCGGTGGCGCGCATGGAGCGGATCGGGCCGACCTTGCTCGGCAGGTCGGAGTAGAAGAACACCGCGAGCCGGGTGATGCCGCCCTCGACGAGCTCCTCGGTGACCATGTCGGCCTTGCCGAGGCCGATCTGGGGGTTGCTCGCCTCCGTGTTGTCGATCTTGGCGATGTAGACCGGATGCTTCTGCGCGGCAGAGCCGTCGCCGGTCACGTCCAGGCCGGTGAGCGGCCAGGTCGAGTCCAGGGTGGTCCCGGCCGAGACCTTCTGCGGGTCCTTGTCGGCCTTGTCGTCCGATCCCCCGCAGGCGGTCAGCGCGAGGCTCGCGGCGGCCACCAGAGGGATGAGGGCACGGGAAAGGCGCACGGCAACTCCATTGTCTGTTCTCGGCATTGTCGTCTGGTTCAGTGGTGTTTCGGACCCAGTGTCCGACGGATCGCTCCACGAACGCGGGAGGCGCGCCCTGCGCCGGGCGGCCTTGCGAGAGGGTAGGCGACGAGTGGTGAGCGGCGTGATTCGCCGCGAGCCAAGGGTGAGGTCGCACGCGCCCCGGCTGCCCGGGGCACGGGCGTCAGAACGGGTCGTCAGAGGAGCGTCGCGCCGCCGTCGACGTACACCACCTGGCCGGTGATGTACGACGCCTCGTCGCTGGCCAGGAAGGCCGCGGCGGCAGCGATGTCCTCGGGGTGGCCGACCCGCTTGACCGGGTTGCGGTCGGCGGCGGCGGCGCGGAAGGCCTCGGGGTCCATGCCGACCCGCTGGGCGGTGGCGTCGGTCATGTCGGTGACGATGAAGCCCGGGGCGACCGCGTTGACGTTGACGCCGAACGGGCCGAGCTCGATGGCGAGGGTGCGGGTGAAGCCCTGGATCCCCATCTTCGCGGCGGAGTAGTTGGCCTGGCCGCGGTTGCCGAGCGCCGAGGTGCTGGAGACGTTGACGATCTTGCCGTACTTCTGCGCCACGAAGTGCTTCTGGGCGGCCTTGCTCATCAGGAAGTGGCCCTTGAGGTGGACGCCCATGACGAGGTCCCAGTCCTCCTCGGTCATCTTGAAGAGCATGTTGTCGCGGATGATGCCGGCGTTGTTCATCAGGATGTGGAGGCCACCGAGCTCGGAGACGACCCGCTCCACCGCCGCGTCGACGTCCTCGGCCTTGCTCACGTTGGCGCCGATGCCGACCGACTTCGCCCCCTCCGTCAGCGGGAGCTTGGCGGCGGCCTCCGCGGCCGCGGTCTCGTCGAGGTCGATGACGGCGACCGAGGCACCCTCCTCGGCGAAGCGGGTGGCGACACCGAAACCGATCCCGCGGGCGGCACCGGTGATGACTGCGACGCGACCGTCGAAACGACCCATGACCAAACTCCTTGCGACTGCACGACAGTGGGACGCGCGTCACTCTAGGACAGGCTCGCCGGGGTCGCCTCCGCGGGTGAGGACGATCGGCCGTATCACAACCGGGCCGGCGAGGCTCATAGTGAGATGTGCTCACGGTCAGAGTTCTCGGTGAGCAGTCGCTCGCCGACACGGTCACCGGGGCCCGGGGCCGTTCGGCGCGGGCGCTGGCGCTGGTCGCCTATCTGGCGTGGCACGCCGGCGTTCCCCAGCCGCGGGGGCTGATGGCCGAGCTCTTCTGGCCCGACTCCACCTCGGCTCAGGCGATGACGAACCTCCGCCGCGAGCTGCACGCGCTGCGCCGCATCGTGCCCGCGGAGGCGCTCGCGGTGACGGCGAGCAGCCTCGCCTGGTGCGACTCCCCCGGCTGCGACGTCGACCTGCGCACCTTCGCGCGCGAGCGTGAGGCGGCGCTGCGGCCCGGTGCGACGCCGGCCGTCGTACGTCGTCATGCCCGGGTCGCCGTCGCGGCGTACGGCGGCGACCTCCTGCCAGGGCTCGACGAGCCGTGGGCCGACGCGGCGCGCGAGGAGCTCCGGGCGCAGTGCCTCGAGCTGCTGGACCGCCTGGCCGGCGCCGCCAGCGCCGTCGAGGACGTCCCCGGGGCGCTCGACGCCGCCCGGCGGGCGGTGGCGATGGCGCCGCTCGAGGAGTCGCGCTACCTGACGCTCATGCGGCTGCAGTCAGCCGCCGGCGACCGGGCGGCGGCGATCGAGACCTACCGCCGCTGCCGGGCACTGCTCGAGCGCGAGCTCGGCGTACGCCCCGCCCCGGCGCTCGCCGTCGAGCTGCGGCGCCTCCTGGCCGCCGGCGACCCGGACGCGCCGATCGAGGGCGGGGCCCCGGCCCCGGACCGGACGGTGGGCGCCCACCTGGGCGTGCCGCTGGTCGGCCGGACCGCCGAGGTCACGGCGCTCGTCGCGGGCTGGCAGCAGGCCACGACCGGCCGGGGCCCGTCGGTCGCGGTGGTCCGGGGCCGGCCCGGGCTGGGCAAGACCCGGCTGGCGGAGGAGGTCGAGGCGGTCGCCCGGGCGCAGGGTGCCGTGGTGGCGGCCTCGTCCTGCTTCGGTACGGCGGGCCGGGTGGCGCTCGCTCCGGTCGCGGACTGGCTGCGCTCCTCCGGGGTGCGGGCGGCGACCGCGTCCCTCGACGACGTCTGGCGGGCGGAGGTGCTCCGGCTCCTGCCGGAGGACGGCGCGACGCTGCCGCCGAGCGAGCGGCCGATGGCCGACGCGTGGCAGCGGCACCGGTTCTTCGAGGGGCTCGCGCACGCGCTCTTCGCCGTACGACGGCCGACGCTGCTGGTCCTCGACGACCTGCAGTGGACCGACGAGGAGACCCTCGCCTTCGTCTCGCTGCTGCTCCGGCTGGCGGCCGGCCGCCCGCTGATGCTGCTCACGACGGTCCGGGAGGACTTCCCGCCGCCGGTCGCCGAGTGGCTCGCGCAGCTCCCCTCGACGGGACTGTCGCTCACCGTCGTCACCCTCGAGCCGCTCGCCCGGCCGGAGAGCTCAGCGCTGGCCCGTGCGCTGGCCGGAGGAGACGTCGACCCGACGACGCTCGACGCGCTGGTCTCGGTGTCGGGCGGCTACCCGCTCTTCCTGCGCGAGGCGGTCCGCTCCGGGATCGACGCCGGCGCCGCCGCGACCGGATGGCACGACGTGCTCACCATGCGGCTGCGGCAGCTCTCGCCGGCCGCGCAGGAGGTCGCGGCGCTCGCCGCGGCGGTGGGGCGCGGCTTCGGGCTGGACCTGGTGGCGGATGCCGCAGGCCGCGACGGCGGCCCCGGGCCCGAAGCCGTCGTACACGCGGTGGACGAGCTGTCGCAGGCGGGGATCCTGGTCGAGGCCGACGGCGGCTACGACTTCTCCCACGACCTGCTCCGGGAGGCGGCGTACGCCGGCGTCTCGCCTGCTCGGAAGTGGCTGCTCCACAACCGGCTCGCCCTGGCGCTGGAGCGGGCCGGCCCGGAGGACCCGGCCGTCGGCGTACAGCTCGCCGACCAGTACGCCCGCGCCGGCCGGCCCGAGCAGGCGCTCCCGCACTACGCCCGAGCCGCGAAGTCGGCGGCCGACCGGTTCGCCCATGCCGAGTCCGTGAGGCTGTGTCACCAGGCGCTCGCGCTGGTGGCGACGCTGCCGCCGGGCGACGTCCGCGACGCGCACGAGCTCGCCTTCCTGCGCGCCGAGGCCGCGCCGCTCAACGCGATGCAGGGCTACAGCTCCCGGGCGCTGCAGGGAGTCCTCGAGCAGGTGGTCCGGCTCGCCGAGAGCTCGGGGCACACGACCGATCTCGCCGAGGGCCTCCTCGGCCTGTGGTCGTGCCGCTTCGTGCAGGGCGACGTGGAGCGGTCCTACGAGTTCGCGCAGCGCGCGCTCGCGACCGGCGGCGACCAGCGGCTCGTCGCCGAGGCGTACTTCGCCGCCGCCGGCACCGCGATGACCCTGGGCCGGCTCGCCGAGTCGCTCGACCGGTTCGCCCAGGCCGAGCGACTCAGCCCCGGTAACGGTTTCCTCCTGGTCGGCACCCAGCCGGACCGGCACCGGCTGGCCTGGCAGGCCCACGCACAGCTCCTGCTCGGAGATCCGCAGGGAGCCGTCGTCAGCCGTACGGCGGCGATCGACCAGTCCCGCGAGGACGGCCATCCCTACACGCTCGCGGTCGCACTGGCGTACGCCGCCGTGACCGACCAGATCCGTGGCGACCGCGACGCGCTCGCGGACACCGCCGTCGAGCTGCTGGAGGTCACCACCCGCTACGAGTTCGCCTACTACGGCGAGTGGGGACACGTGCTGCACGGCTGGCTCATCGGCGGCGAGGCCGGGACCGCCGAGGCGCGCCGCGGCATCGCGACGCTGCGCCACCAGGGTTCGCTGGTGCGGATGCCGTACTGGCTCTCCCTGCTCGCCGACCTGCACGCCGCGGCGGGTCGCGACGAGGCGGAGGTCGCCGCCCTCGACGCCGCGCGGGCGCTCGCCGGCGCCCGCGGCGACCGCTGGTGGCTGCCGGAGATCCTGCACCGCCTGGCCGTCGTCCGCGGTGACGAGCGCGCCCGCGCCGCTGCCGAGCGGCTGGCCACCGAGCAGGGCAACCGGCTCCTCCTCGACCGGCTCACCACCGTCCCTGGCCCGCGCGGTGGCGGCTCCGCGCTCCGAACGCGCCGAACGCTGGGCGAACGCTCCCGCTCCTAGGTTTCCCGGCAGTGCCCAGGGTGGGCACGCACCCGGAGACGGGGAGGGAGATTCCATGACCACGACAGAGCAGACCCACGCGGCCCCGCCGTACGAGGAGCTGGCCGGGCGGCTCCACGGCCGGCTGGTCCTGCCGACCGACGAGGAGTACGACGACGTGCGCGCCGTCTACAACGGGATGATCGACAAGCGACCCGCGGCCGTCGCGCTGTGTCACGACGCCGAGGACGTGGCGGCCGCCGTACGGTTCGGCACCGCCCACGACCTGACGATCTCCGTCCGCGGCGGCGGACACAACGCCGGCGGCCTGGGCGTCGCCGACGACGCGCTGGTCATCGACCTGGCCGGCCTGGACACGGTCGACGTCGACCCGACGGCAGGGACCGTCGTCGTCGGCGGCGGCTGCACCTGGTCCCAGGTGGACGCCGCCACCGTCCCGCACGGCCTCGCCACCCCGACCGGGTTCATCTCCTCGACCGGCGTCGGCGGGCTGACCCTCGGCGGAGGCACCGGCTACCTGACACGGCGCTACGGGCTCACCATCGACAGCCTCATCGGTGCCGAGGTCGTCCTCGCCGATGGCTCGGCCGTGCACGCCGACGAGACCGAGCGCTCCGACCTGTTCTGGGCGCTGCGGGGCGGCGGCGGGAACTTCGGGGTGGTCACCAGCTTCACCTTCCGCTGCCACCCGGTGGGCGAGACGGGCAACGTCATCGGCGGACCGGTGCTGTACGACATCGCCGACACCGGCGACGTCCTGCGGTGGTACCGCGAGCTCCAGCCCTCGCTCCCCGAGGACCTCAACGGGTGGCTCGGGCTCATCACCATCCCGCCGGCGCCGCCGTTCCCCGAGGAGCTGTGGGGCCGCAAGTCGTGCGCGATCGTGTGGTGCTACATCGGGCCGCACGACCGGGCCGACGAGGTCCTCGCCCCCGTCCGCGACTTCGGCTCGCCGCTGGTCGTCGGCCTCCAGGAGATGCCGTTCACGATGCTGCAGAGCGCCTTCGACGCGCTCTACCCGAAGGGGCTGCAGTGGTACTGGCGCGCCGATGTCTTCCAGGAGATCTCCGACGAGGCGATCGCCGTGCACGAGGAGTTCGGTCGCCGCCTGCCGACCGGGCAGTCGACCATGCACCTCTACCCGATCGACGGCGCGGCAGCCCGGGTCCCGGAGACCGCCACCGCGTTCCCCTACCGCGACGGCGGCTGGTCCGGCGTCATCGTCGGCGTCGACCCCGACCCCGCGAGCGCTCCGCTCATCACCGCGTGGACGAAGGAGTACTGGGCCGCACTCCACCCGACCTCGGCCGGGGGCGCCTACGTCAACTTCCTGATGGGCGACGAGGGCGCCGACCGGGTCCGGGCCTCCTACCGCGGCAACTTCGAGCGGCTGCAGCAGGTCAAGCGGACCTACGACCCGGGCAACGTGTTCCACGTCAACCAGAACATCCCGCCCGCGTCCTGACCCGACGCTGCGCCGGGCCCGGTCGGCTGGTCCACGAGATCAGTCCAGGGCCAGGCGCAGCCGGCCGGCGTACTCCTCCGCCTCGCCGTCCTGGTAGGCGTGCCGCGGCCAGAAGAAGCCGCGCAGCCCGTCGCCGCGCGTCCGCGGTACGACGTGGAGGTGGAGGTGCGGGACCGACTGGCTCACGACGTTGTTGACGGCCACGAAGCTGCCCTGGGCGCCGAGCCCCTCCACCATCGCCGCCGCGAGCCGCTGCCCGTGGGCGAGGAACCCGTCGCGCAGCTGCGCCGGCAGGTCCGGCAGGGTGACCACGTGCTCCTTGGGGACCAGCAGGACGTGACCCTTCTGGACCGGCCGCCGGTCGAGGAACCCGAGGAACCGCTCGTCCTCGACCACGATCTCCGCCGGCGTACGACGCTGCACGATGTCGCAGAAGACGCAGTCGCTCATGTCCGCAGGCTAGTCGCAGACCACGTCCTCGCAGCCGGGCACGACCAGCGGCCGGCCGTTGACGGTGACGTCGAAGTGCTGGGTGTCGCCGAGGCCGTAGGTCCACCTCAGGCCGTGCCGCGCCATGATGCGTACGACGGGGTGCTTGGCGCTCCGCCAGGCGACCCGCGGGTGGGAGTGGGACTGCCACCACCGGTCGGGGACGATCCCCTGCGCCGAGCGGTAGGGGTTCTCCCAGGTGTTCACGTCGAGCGCCCGGCCGTAGGAGTGCGGCGAGCGGACGCCCGGCCGGCCGGTGACGTCGCGGCAGTTGAACGCGGAGGTGTTGCCGGCCGCCATCGAGGCGTAGTCGTTGCCGCCGTGGGACCGCTTGGAGTAGCCGAACCGGTCGACGCGGTACATCGAGCGGATCGGGTAGCCCTTGCGATACATCTCGGAGAGCGCCCCCGCCATGTTGTCGATCGCCCCGGCGGCCGCGACCAGCTCGCCCCGACGGCGGTAGCCGGAGTAGTCCCAGTAGTTGATCCGCAGCAGCCGCAGGCCGGCGCGGCCGACCGGACACCCGCTGTGCCACGAGATCCCGGTCATCTGCCGCCAGATGCGGTTCGGGATGCGGCTGATCACCGCGTGCGGGCCGGCGCCCACCGCGTGCGCCTGGGCGCCCGGGTGCCGGCGCGGCCTCGGTGCCTTGGCGGGCAGCGCGACGGGCCTGCCCGGCGGGACGTTGTCGAGCCTGTGCACGGCGCTGGTGTCCCAGGCGACCCAGGTCATGGAGCCCTTCGCACGCCACGAGGTGTCCAGCCGGGGGCGCACCGTGAAGCGGGCGACCCCCTTCGCGTGGGTGCGGACCCTCGTCACCGTCCGCCACTTCCCGCCGGGATAGCGCCGGTCGATGCGTACGACGCCGGCGACCGGGTCACCGGCGCCGGTGCGCCAGCGGACGGTGAGCGTTGCCGACCTCTCGTCCACGACCTTGCCCGGGCCGGTCAGCGACAGCACGCCGACCCGCTTCTTCAGCGGGAGCGTCTTCGTCGCGGTCGCCTTGCCCGCGTCGGGGTCGCTGTAGGTCACCCGGACGACGTTGCCGGCGGGGTCCTTCCAGACCTTCACCTTGTCCGTCGCCCGACCCTGACCGTCGGTCGTCAGCTCGGCGACCTTCCTCCAGGTGCCGTCGGTACGGCGCTCGAGGGTCAGCGCGGCATCCGCCAGCGGATCGCCGTCGCCCGTCGTCGCGGTCACCCTCAGCGTCGAGTCGCTGCCGGCGTACGCCTGCGTCGCGGTGAGCGTCAGGCTCGCCGTTGGCGGCGCCGCCTCGGTGACGCCTGGAAGCGCCACCAGGCCGATCAGGGACAGGGCTGCGAGCAGGCTTCCGAGGCGCATGGTGGCGACACCCTATCCGCCGCGGCCTGCCGTGGTGGGCTGGCCTGCGGCGAGTCTCAGCGGCGGAACAGCCTCGAGAGCAGGCCGGTCGCCGGCTCGTCGGGGTGGCCGGGGCACCACTGGTCGGTGGGTACGCCGGCGCGGACCTGCGCCACGTGCTGGCCGCAACCGGCCCAGGTGGTCTTCCCGCAGGTCTTGCAGCGGACTGGTCGGCACATGTCGTCTCTCCTCAGGTCGGGTCCGGTCAGGCCCGGCTCTCGCCCGGCTCCAGTGCATCCGCGAACTCACAGAAGGCGTCGTAGGCCCGCGGGCCGTAGGTCGTGAGAAGGAGACGAGCGTGGACCTGGCACCCGACGAGATGAAGGCGATCATCCTGCGGATGAAGCGCGCCCACGGACACCTCGGGAGCGTGATCCGGATGATGGAGGAGGGCACCGACTGCGAGTCCGTCCTCACCCAGCTCGCCGCGGTCAACAAGGCGCTGAGCAGGAGCGGGTACGCCATCGTCGCCGCCGGCCTGCAGCACTGCCTCGCCGAGGGCGGCGAGGCCGACAGCGTCGACCTCGCGAAGATGGAGAAGCTGTTCCTGGCCCTTGCCTGAAGACCGGACGACAAGGCCACACTGGCCCGTGACGACGAGTACGAACCCGGAACCCCAGCCCCGTGAGGAGGGGGTGCGGGGGACGAAGTCCCCCGCAGCGGCGCGGAGCGCCGCCATGAAACTAACGAGGCCGTGGCGAGCGCGAAGCGCGAGCACACGGCCTTGCCGAGTGGAGCTGCGGGGAATCGAACCCCGGTCCTCGAGCGTCGTACCAGGTCTTCTCCGGGTGCAGTCTGCGATGTCGTGTTCTCAGTCCCGGCGCTCGCACAGACACGTCACCGACGGACTCAGTCGGATTGTTGTCCCCACCGCCCCTCCGACGAGAGCTGGTGGGTGAGTCTCCTAGTCGACGCCAGGTTCAGGGACGGAGACGGATGCCCTGACTGACGGTACGGTCACCGCTCAGGCGGCGAGAGCGTACGACTGCTTGTTGTCGGCAGTTATTG
Source organism: Nocardioides asiaticus (assembly GCF_040049175.1). Classification (NCBI taxonomy): domain Bacteria; kingdom Bacillati; phylum Actinomycetota; class Actinomycetes; order Propionibacteriales; family Nocardioidaceae; genus Nocardioides; species Nocardioides asiaticus. The sequence continues at coordinate 763,133 of NZ_JBDZDM010000001.1, forward strand.
GTTTCCAGCGATCGTTAACGAGATGACGCTGGCTCCTCGACCCGCTTCCCCTGGGACCAACGTCCCAAGTCGAAACCGATCAGCCCCTCTTGAGTTGTGCGCGTGCCATCTTAGCGGGCGGGACCGACAGACCCCGAACCGGTTTCGAGACGGTCGCTGCGCGACCTCCTCAACCAGCGCCGAAGAGGGCGACGCAGTTGTCCCAACACACCGCCCGGAGCCATTGTTCCCCGAGGCCGAGCCGCTCGAGGGCGTCGAGCTGGTGGACGTAGGGATAGGGGATCGACGGGAAGTCGGTGCCGAGCAGGATCCGGTCACCGAGGTCGGCGAGGCGCGGCAGCAGGTCGGTGGGGAACGCGTCGATCGCGTCGAAGAAGTCGGTGAACGCCATCGTCGTGTCGAGCCGCACGCGCGGGTAGCGCTCGGCGAGGGCGATGAAGTCGGCGTACTCGGGCGCCCCGAGGTGGGCGACGATCACGACCAGCCGTGGGTGCCGGGCGAGGACGCGGGCGAGCGGCTCGGGGCCGGTGTAGTCGTTGCCGACCGGGCCGGAGCCGCAGTGGACGACGACGGGCGTGCCGGCCTCGGCGAGGAGTCCCCAGACGGGGTCGAGCAGCGGGTCGTCGAGGTGGAACTCGCCCACCTGCACGTGCACCTTGAAGACCTCGACGCCGTCGGCGAGGAGGTCGGCGACGTACGCCGGCGCCTCGGGCTCGGGATAGAACGTGGCCGACCACAGCGACTCGGGCACGCGTACGGCGAAGTCGCGCGCCCACGCGTTGAGGAACGTCGCCACTCCGGGCTTGTGGGCGTACGCCAGCGCGGAGAAGCGGCGTACGCCGAAGTCGCGGAGCAGCGCCACCCGCTCCTCGTCGGGCAGCTGGTAGCGGATCGGCCACGGCCGGCCCAGCTTCGGGTGGTGCTCGGCGAGCGCGAAGACCTCCCACACCGCCCGCTGGACCGGTGGCGCCATGAAGTGGACGTGGACGTCGAACAGCCCGGGCAGGTCGTGGCGCTCCCACCAGGCGCGCACGTCCGGGGCGTCGCCCGAGACGGCGCGCAGGTCAGTCACGCAGTCCCTTCAGCCGGCGTCCGACGGCCTGCTCGGTCTCGCGCCGGGCGGTGCGCTCGGCGATCGTCTGCCGCTTGTCCCACGACTTCTTGCCCTTGGCGATCCCGATCTCGACCTTGGCCCGGCCGTCGCTGAAGTAGAGCGAGAGCGGGATGACGGTGAGGCCCTTCTCGGAGACGCGGCGGTCGATCTTCTCGATCTCGGCCTTGTGGAGCAGCAGCTTGCGCCTGCGGCGCGCGGAGTGGTTGGTCCAGGTGCCCTGGGAGTACTCCGGGATGTGGACGCCGTGCAGCCAGGCCTCGCCGCGCTCGATGTCGACGAACCCGTCCACGAGCGAGGCGCGCCCCTGCCGCAGCGACTTCACCTCGGTCCCGGTCAGCACAAGACCGGCCTCGAAGGTGTCCTCGATGTGGTAGTCGAAGCGCGCCTTCTTGTTCTGCGCGACCATCTTGCGGCCCTGCTCCTTCGGCATCCCACCATTGTCGCAGGTGGGAGCAACGGCATTGAAAGCCTCAGAACGCCCCGTGGCGCCCGGCGCCGCCCGCGAACCGGCCGGCGCCCTCGACGCCGTCGGCCGCGAGCGACTCCATCCCCACCGCGAACTCGTACGCCATCGCCTCCGCCGTCGGCCGGCCGAGGCCGTGGAGCAGCGAGCGTCGGTCGTTGCGCAGGCAGGTCTGCGGGAAGGCCGCCAGGTCTGCGGCCAGCTCCTCCGCGGCGGCGCGGGCCTGCCCGGGAGGTACGACGCGGTTGACGAGCCCCATCGCGAGCGCCTCCTCGGCCCCGACCGGGCGGCCGGTGAGGACGAGGTCGAGCGCCCTCCCCCGCCCGACGACCTGCGCCAGCCGGACGGTGCCGCCGTCGATGAGCGGCACGCCCCAGCGCCGGCAGAAGACACCGAGGATGGCATCCGCCGCGGCCACCCTGAGGTCGCACCACAGCGCCACCTCGAGACCGCCGGCGACGGCGTACCCCTCGATCGCGGCGACCACCGGCTTGGACAGCTCCAGGCGGGTGACGCCCATCGGTCCGTCGCCGTCGGGGTCGAGCCGGTTCTGTCCCGCGGTGCCGACGGCCTTGAGGTCGGCGCCGGCGCAGAAGGTGCCGCCGGCTCCCCAGAGCACGGCGGCGGACGCCGAGTCGTCGGCGTCGAACCCACGCAGCGCGTCGGCGAGCGCCTCGGCGGTGGGCCGGTCGACGGCGTTGCGGGCTGCCGGACGGTCGAGGACGACGGTGGCGACGGGACCGTTCCGCTCCACGGAGACCGCGCTCATCGGCCCTCCCACAGCGGGTCGCGCAGCGCACGGCGCAGGATCTTGCCGACCGCCGACTTCGGCAGGCTGTCGGCGAAGACGACGCGCTTGGGCACCTTGTAGCCGGCCAGCCGCTCGCGGCAGACGGCCCGCAGCTCGTCCTCGGTCGCGGAGGCCCCCGGCCGCAGCGTCACGAAGGCGGTCACCGCCTCGACCCAGGTCTCGTCCGGCGCGCCGACGACGGCGCACTCCGCGACCGCGGGATGGGTCGCGAGCGCGTCCTCGACCTCGCGCGGATAGACGTTGTAGCCGCCGGTCACGATCATGTCGCTGCGCCGGTCGACCAGGTAGAGGTAGCCGCGCTCGTCCGCCCGGCCCATGTCGCGGGTGCGGATCCAGCCGTCGGGGGTCAGCATCTCCGCGTTGAGCTCGGGCGCCTCGTGGTAGCCGGACATCTGGAACGGCGCGCGGATCCACAGCTCCCCGATCTCGCCGGCCCCGAGCGGACCGCCGTCCTCGGCGACGAGCCTGACCTCCACGTCGACCGACGGGTGGCCGCACGAGCCGAGCAGGGTCTCGTCGAGGTGGTCCTCCTTGTCGAGGACGGTGAGGCAGAGCGGTGCCTCGGTCTGGCCGTAGTACTGCACGAAGATCGGGCCCCACGCCTTCATCGCCTCCTCGATGAGCGGCCGCGGCATCGGGCTTGCGCCGTACACCACCGTGCGGAGCGAGGAGACGTCCCCCGACGTCGCGACCCCGGTCGAGAAGAGCATGCCGAGCATGGTCGGGACGAGGTTGATCTCGGTGACCGACCAGCGCTCGATCGCCGCCATGAACTCCCGCGGCTCGAAGCCCGGCAGGACCGCGGAGGCGCCGCCGCGCAGCCAGTACGGCAGCACGAACGTGCCGCTCGCGTGGATCAGCGAGGCCGCGTGGAGCATCACCGAGTCGCGGCCCGGGTCGACGAGGTTGGCCAGGATGTTGGTGGCGATCGCCGCCCACGAGCCCTGCGTGTGGGTGGCCGCCTTGAGCCGGCCGGTCGTGCCCGAGGTGAAGATGAGCAGCATCGGGTCGTCGGCCTGGAGGGGTACGGCGGGGTCTGTCGGCGCCAGCGCGGCGGCCTCGGCCAGCAGGTCCGGGCCGCCGCCGGCGCCGGACGCGCCGAGCCCGATCGCGGAGAGCCCGTCGACGCGGCCGAGGAGCTCCTCGGCGACGCTCGTCAGCTCCGGGGCGTGGACCAGCCAGGCGACGCCCGTGTCCCGGAGCATCCGCTCGTGCTCGGGCACCGAGAGCCGCGCGTTCAGCGGCACCCGGACGAGACCGCCCTTGATGCACGCGAAGTCGAGCGGCACCGACCACAGCCCGTTGCCGACGAGCAGGCCGATCCGCGCGCCCTTGCCGAGACCGTGTGCGGCGAGGAAGCCGGCGATCCGGTTCGCCGCCTCGTCGACCTCGCGGTAGGTCAGTGACTCGTCCCCGGACAGCACGGCCGTGCGGTCGGCGTACCTCGCCGCACCCCGCCTCACCAGATCAGCAGCGATCGCCATGCGCCGACACTGTCGGCGTGGCGCGCGTCACGTCAAGCGGTCGACCGGCTCGACCACCGCTCCTCAGGCGTCGGGAAAGCCGTTCGGGTTCTGCTGCTGCCAGCGCCAGGTGTCGGCGCACATGTCGTCGATGGTCTTCTCGGCCACCCAGCCCAGCTCCTCGCGGGCGCGGGCGGTGTCGGCCCAGTACGCCGGCAGGTCACCCGGACGCCGCCCCACGACGCGGTAGGGCAGCTCGTGGCCGACGGCGCGCTCGAAGGCGTGGAAGAGCTCGAGGACGGACGTGCCGACCCCGCCGCCGAGGTTGAAGGCGCGGACCGGCTCAACCATGGCGTCGAGGTGCTCGAGCGCGGCGACGTGGCCGCGGGCGAGGTCCTCGACGTGGATGTAGTCGCGCTCGCAGGTGCCGTCGGCGGTCGGGTAGTCGTCGCCGAACACCTCGAGCTCGGGGCGCCGGCCGACGGCGACCTGCGCGATGAACGGCATCAGGTTGTTGGGCCTGCCCTGCGGGTCCTCGCCGATCATCCCGGAGGGGTGCGCGCCGACCGGGTTGAAGTAGCGCAGCAGCGCGATCCGCAGGCCGTGGGCGGGCGCGACATCCCGGAAGACCTGCTCCTGCATCGCCTTGGTCCAGCCGTACGGGTTGGCGGCCGTCAGCGGCTCGTGGTCCTCGCGGTAGGGCACAGGCGCGTCGCCGTACACGGTGGCCGAGGAGGAGAAGACCAGCCGGCGTACGTCGTGGCGGGCCATCGCGCGCAGCAGCGAGAAGGTCGAGCCGAGGTTGTTGGTGTAGTAGTCGAGCGGGTTCTCCACGCTCTCCCCGACCGCCTTGAAGCCCGCGAAGTGGACGACGGCGTCGAACCGCTCGGCGTCGAAGAGCCGCTCGGTCTTGTCGACGTCGGTGAGGTCGAAGGCGTGCACCGGGATCGGCCGGCCGGCGAGCGTCTCCAAGCGGGCGATCACCGTCGGCTTGCTGTTGGCGAAGTCGTCGACGACGACCACGTCGTGGCCGGAGGCGATCAGGGCGAGGACGGTGTGCGAGCCGATGTAGCCGGCACCGCCGGAGACGAGGACCTTCATCGGTCGAGGATTCTAGAAGCCGATGAGACGGGCGGGGTCGACCGGGTTGCCGTCGCGCAGGATCGTGAAGTGCAGGTGGCACGCCGTGGACCAGCCCGTGGTGCCGGCGTACGCCACCGTGTCGCCGCGTCCGACCACCTGGCCGACGTGGGCCTTGTAGGCGGAGATGTGGTTGTAGACGGCGACGTAGGAGTGCCCGTTGATCCTGCCCAGGCTGAGGTAGAGCCGGTTGCCCCAGACGCTGGAGTAGTACGTCGCGATCACCTTGCCGGTGTCGATCGCCCGCTCCGGCGTCCCGCACGGCGCGTGCAGGTCGTCGCCGTTGTGGAGGCCCCAGTAGTGGTAGATCGGGTGCTCGCGCCAGCCGTACGGCGAGGTGATGTAGGTGTTGAGCACGGGCGTCGCGAACATCCCGCCGAGGTTGGAGACGTGCCGGTTGGCCGCCTTCGCCGCCAGCTTCAGGATCTGCTTGCGGATCGCCTCCTCGCGCTTCTGGAGGCGGGCGAGCACGGCGCGGTCGTGGGCGCGGACCCGGGCGGCGGCCCTCGCCGCCTTCTTGCGGTCGTCGAAGAGGACGAGCACCTGGTTGCGGGCGAGGATCGCGTCGTGGCGCAGGCTCTTGACCTCCGCCACCTTCTCGGCCGCCTCGTCCTCCTTGGCGGCGACGGCGTCGGTCGCGTCCGAGACGTCCTGCTCGCGGACGGTCAGGACCGCCTGCGCCGCCTGCAGCCGCTGCAGCGTGTTGTCCTGGGTGCCGGTCACCGCGTCGCCGTACGCCTGCTGGCGGGTGAGGTCCTCCAGCGAGCCGGCGCCCATCAGCGCGGAGAGCTGCTGCAGCGCCGGGTCGCCCTGGCTGAAGGTGTCGAGGGCGTGGTCACGCAGCTCGTCGCGCTGGTCCTCGACGTCCTTCTTCCCCTCGGAGAGGGCCGAGCGCGCCTCGCGGAGCTGCTCGCGCTTCTCCGCGAGCTCGCGCCTCAGCCTGGCGTCGGCGCGGCGCGCCACCGCGAGCTTGCCGTTGACCTCGTCCAGGTGGGACCTGGCCCTGGTCAGCCGGGCCGAGGCGGTGCGGAGCGCGGCGCTGGCCTTGCGGAGCGCTGCGCTCGACTCGTCGAGGTCGTGGGCGGCCTGCTTCTGCTGGGCGTGGACGTGCTTCTGCTTCTGCTCCAGCTGGTGACGGTGGTCCTCGGCGTCCGCGCCGGGCGCCGCCAGGGCGATGGTCGCCACAGCGACGAGCCCGCCGGCAATCGCACGGCGGCGGGCGGCACGGGGGAAGGGACGCACCGTCGGTCTCCGCTTGTTCGTTCGGGGTCGTGCCCGATCTGGTGAGGAACGGATCGACCGTAAGCGACGCGGCTCAGACTTTGAGGTATTTGCGTGTGAGCAGGAGTGTCGGGATGAGCGTGAGCGCGACGCCGAGGATCGCCACGATGAGGAGCGACACGGCGTACTCGTGCCAGCCGACCCAGTGCGTCCAGTGCGCGTTGGACAGCCGGCGTACGACGCCCAGCCACATCACCAGCGCGAGCGCACCTCCCGCGAGGACGATGCCGACGACCGCCGTCACGAGCGCCTCGAGGAGGAACGGCAGCGCGATGTAGAGCGTCGAGGCGCCGACCAGCCGCATGATGCCGATCTCGCGTCTGCGGGCGAACGCCGCCAGCCGGATGGTGTTGGCCACCAGCAGCAGCGCCGCGATGACCAGCAGCACGGCCCCGATCAGCGCGGCCGTCTGGAGCCCGTCGATCGCGCTGAGCACCGGGCCTATCGTCTCGTGGTTGTCGGAGACGTGATCGATGCCGTCGAGCCCCGCCACCGCCTCGACGATCTCGGAGGCCTTGTGGGGGTCGGTCATCGTGACCCAGTAGGACTCCCACATGTCCGACTGGCGCACGACCGGGTCGGAGCCCGACCAGTTGCTCTTGTCGGAGATCGCCTTGAACCGCTCGTAGGCCTGGGCCTGGTTCTCGAAGTCGTACGAGTCGACGTACGGGTTGTCGTCGAGGGCCTTCTGGATGACCTTCTTCTGCGAGTCGTCGACGGCACCGGTGCAGCCGGCGTTGCGGTCGTCGACGCCGTTGCAGAGGTAGAAGGTGATCTGGAGCTCGTTGCCCCAGACCTCCTCGGTCAGGTCGGCCTGCTGCCGCAGCAACAGCCCGATGCCGGCCAGGGTGAGCGAGACGAGGAGGGTGAGCACCACGGCGAGGTGCATCGACAGGTTGCGACGCAGCCCCTGCCGGAGCTCGGTGAAGACGTAGCGCAGCTGCATGGAGTGGTGTGGGACTTTCGTGACGTGGTTCGCGGACGGTACGGCGGGCGCGCCTGGCGGCGCGGTCGCCTAGAAGCCGTAGCCGCCCTGGGACTGGTCGCGTACGACGCGACCGGACTCGAGCTCGATGACGCGCTTGCGCATCTGGTCGACGATGCCGGCGTCGTGGGTGGCCATCACGACGGTGGTCCCGGTCCGGTTGATCCGGTCCAGGATCTTCATGATCCCGACCGAGGTGGCCGGGTCCAGGTTTCCGGTGGGCTCGTCCGCGATCAGGATCATCGGCCGGTTGACGAACGCGCGGGCGATCGCGACGCGCTGCTGCTCACCGCCGGAGAGCTCGTCGGGCATCCGCTCGCCCTTGCCGTCCAGACCGACCAGCTCGAGGGTCTCGGGAACCCGCTGGGCGATCTCGTGGCGCGAGTGGCCGGTCACCTGCATCGCGAAGGCGACGTTCTCGGCGACGGTCTTGTTCTGCAGCAGCCGGAAGTCCTGGAACACGGTGCCGATGTCGCGGCGCAGCCGCGGCACCTTCCACCCGGCGAGCCGGTTGATCTCCTTGCCGGCGACGTAGACGCGGCCGACCGTCGGCCGGGTCTCGCGCAGGACGAGCCGCAGCGCGGTCGACTTGCCGGATCCGGACTGGCCGACGAGGAAGACGAACTCGCCCTTCTCCACGTCGACCGACACCTGCTCCAGCGCGGGCTTGGTCGTGCCGGGGTAGGTCTTGGTGACCTTCTCGAAGCGAATCACCGGGCTGAGGGTAGTCGACAGGTGGGCGCCCTTCCCCATCCGCGGATCCGGCCCCCGGCTGCCGCGGCCTCTCGATTGGGAGCCATGCCCCCATGGGCACGTACCCTCGTTCGCGTGTCAGCGAAGACCAAGACCCTGGTCGGCGCGGTGGCGGTCACCGCCATCGGCGTCGGGATCGGCGTCACGCTCCACTCCCCGAACGGCGGCGACGAGCCGGCGGCCACCTCGGAGTCGACCGCGTCGACCGAGTCCCTCTCCGACGTCGACACGACCACGTTGGTCGTACGCCGGGAGGCCTTCTGCGACCGGGTCGACAGCGCCGACGTGGAGGCGGCACTGGGCAGCAAGGCCACCAGGGCGTCGTCGTACGGCGACGGCGACTCGGCGGAGCTGACCGACTCGGTCAAGGACGTCGCGCAGGAGTACGGCTGCACCTGGTCCGGCGCCCGCGGCGCCCAGGCGCGGGCGTGGGTGTTCGCGCCGCCGGTCACCCGCGCGTGGGCGCGGCACATGGCACACACCGTCCCGAAGGGCTGCCGGCCCGAGCGGGATCTGCCCTACGGGAACCCGTCGGTCGCGTTCTCCTGCGGTGCCACGCGCTCGACGGTCTCGGTGCGCGGGCTGTTCGGCGACGCCTGGCTCAGCTGCGAGCTGACCGGCCGCAGGTCCGAGCCGTCCGCCACCGTCGCCTCCCGCGCGGGCAGCTGGTGCCTCGCGGTCGCGCGGGCCGCCGGCTGACCCCTGTCGTCGGCACCCCCGGCAAAATCTCCCGACGCGCCGGGCCGTTCGGCTTCCGTTCCCAGCTCCTTTTGTCTAGTATTCCAGTTGACTTAATCGCAAGGTGCGCGGGGAGAGGGCATGGACGAGCTGCGCGGAGGTGCGACCCACCACCCGACGTACGACCCGGCCGAGAGCGTCGCACGGGTCCGCGACCTGTGCCGCAGCTTCACGCCGACCGGCGGCGTCCTCGCCGGTGTCGACCTCGACCTGAGGGCCGGCGAGATCGTCGGCCTGATGGGTCGCCGCGGCAGCGGCAAGAGCACGCTCCTCCGGGCGCTCGCCCGCGTCGACCAGGAGGTGGTCGGCAGCGGCACCCTGCGGCTCCCCGAGCAGATCGCCGTGCTGGGCGACGACCCGCGGCTGCTCGGCTGGCGGCGGGTGCTCGACAACGTGACCAGCCCGCTGGGGACGTACGACGCCCTCGTCCGCGGCCGCCGTGCGCTCGCCGAGGTCGGCCTCGCCGACCGCGAGCTGGCCTGGCCCGGCGACCTCGACCCCGGTGAGCAGCACCGGGTCGCGATCGCACGGATGCTCGCGGCCGACCCCGAGCTGGTTCTCGCGGACGAGCCGTTCCGCCAGCTCGACGCGCTCACGCAGCGCGGCCTGCACCGGCTGCTGCGGACCGTCTGCGAGAACCACCGGACCGCCGTCCTCGTCGTCACCAACGACGTCCACGAGGCGATCACGCTCGCCGACCGCGTCGTCACGCTGCGCGACGGCCGGATCCACTGCGACCTGACGGTCCGGTCGGGGCCGGGGCGACAGGCGCCGGTCGCCGAGGCGTACGCCGCCCTGCGGTCCCACCTGCTCGCCGAGCTCGGCCTCGGCACCGGACTGACCGCGCCCGAGCCGAGCGCGCCACCCACTCAGCGGAGGGAGACCGCCTGAGGAGTCACAGACCGCCGGCGCCGTACGCCTCCCCCACACCCGCGGGAGTGCTTGCCACCGACGTCGGCCCGCCGTCCGCGCTGGGTCAGAGCAGCGCGGCCGGCCCGCCGCCCCGCTGGGTCAGAGCAGCGCAGGAGCGGCCACGAAAGCAGGGCGGCGGCCCTTAGGGATGGGGGCCGCCGCCCTGCGATCATTCCGGGCCGCTGCGGGACGTCATACGGACGGGGACCGTCCACCGCCAGAGGCGTATGACGTCCTGCGAGTCAGTTCTGGTCGGCCTTCTCGGCGCCGCGCCGCCAGCGGATGCCGGCCTCGAGGAAGCCGTCGATCTCGCCGTCGAAGACCGCCTGCGGGTTGCCGGTCTCGTAGCCGGTGCGGAGGTCCTTGACGATCTGGTACGGGTTGAGCACGTAGTTGCGCATCTGGTCGCCCCAGCTCGCGGCGACGTCGCCCTTGAGCTCGCGCAGGTGGGCCTCCTCCTCGGCCTTCTTCATGGCGAGGAGCTTGGCCTTGAGGACGATCATCGCGGCGGCCTTGTTCTGCAGCTGGGACTTCTCGTTCTGGCAGCTGACGACCACGCCGGTCGGGATGTGGGTCAGGCGCACCGCGGAGTCGGTGGTGTTGACGCTCTGGCCGCCGGGGCCGGACGAGCGGTAGACGTCGACCTTGATCTCCTCCTCGGGGACCTCGATCTCGTCGGTCTGCTCCAGCACCGGGACCACCTCGACCGCGGCGAACGAGGTCTGCCGGCGGCCCTGGTTGTCGAACGGGCTGATCCGGACCAGCCGGTGGGTGCCGGCCTCGACGGAGAGCGTGCCGTAGGCGTAGGGGGCGTGGACCGCGAACGTGGCGCTCTTGAGGCCGGCCTCCTCGGCGTAGGAGGTGTCGAAGACCTCGACGGGGTACTTGTTGCGCTCGGCCCAGCGGACGTACATCCGCATCAGCATCTCGGCGAAGTCGGCCGCGTCGACGCCGCCGGCCCCGGCGCGGATCGTGACGAGCGCCTCGCGGGCATCGTACTCGCCGGAGAGCAGGGTGCGGACCTCGAGCGCCTCGACCGACTTCTTGAGCCGGCCGAGCTCGGACTCCGCCTCGGCGAGGGACTCGGCGTCGCCCTCCTCCTGACCGAGCTCGACGAGGACGCCGAGGTCCTCGACGCGGCCGTCGAGCTGCTCGAAGCGCTCCAGCTCGCCCTGCAGCAGCGAGAGCCGGCCGGTCACCCGCTGGGCGTTGGCCTGGTCGTCCCACAGGTCGGGGGCCGAGACCTGCTGCTGGAGATCGGCGATCTCCGCCTTCATGGCGTCCAGGTCGAGCACCTGCTCGATGGTGTGCATCGTCGCCTGGAGCTGCTTGATCTCGGTGTCGAAGTCGGGGCCTGCCACGAGGATCAAGGGTACGTCACCGCGTGGCGCGGGCCTCATTCGTCGGGATCGATGGTCACGGCGGCCGAGCCCTCGGCACCGACGCGGGCGCTGCCGGGCGCGCCGGGGACGGTGAGCGGCAGGTCGAGCGGCGCGGAGAGGTGCACCGCGACCTGACGGGCGCCGCTGTCCACGGCGACCGAGACGGTGAGGCCGGGGTAGCGGCCGTAGGCGCCGACCTCCCGCAGGTAGCTGCGGACGGCGCGGCTCACCGACCCCGTGGTCAGCCGCAGCCGCTGGCCGGTCACGCCGCCGGCGTACACCTGGGTGCCCTCGGCACCGAGATCCGCGCCGCGCAGGGCGGCGCCGTCGGCGAGGGTGTCGAGGCTCTGCCGCCGCAGGTACGCCGCGCTGGCGTCCACGACGACCGCCACCAGGATCAGCAGAACGGCCATGAAGCCGATGACCAGAGGCAGCGACGAGCCGCGGTCGCCGCGGCACCCGCGGCGCCCGGGGTCAGCGGCGGGCCGCATCGCGGATCTCCTGGTACTGCCCCACGGGGACGGTGTGGGAGGCGTCGAGGTGGAAGCTCGGCGCCCCGCCGCCGAGGATGGCCGGGAGCAGCGGCAGCGTGACGCGACCGGTGACGGTGACCGTGACGACCGAGGTGCCGCTGTGGCAGGCGTGGGGGTACGGCGAGCAGCGGACCCTCACCGCGAGGCCACTGACGTCGGCGCCCTGGTCGCGCACCGCCTGGCTGGCCGCGTCGCGGGCACGCACCGCGCCCTCGGCGTCGGTGTCGGCCAGCACGTAGGCGCGGCCGGCCGCGCGAGCCGCGCCGCTGGTCGCGAACGCCGCGCGCTGGACCTGGAAGACCGACAGCACGATCCAGACCAGCGGGACGAGGAGGATGATGCCGATCCAGGTCATCTCGATCAGCCCGCTCCCCCGCTCCCCGCGGGCGGCGCGGAGACGATCCACCGGGAGCCTCATCGCTGCTCCTGGACCGCGTGGCCGCTGACCGTGAACGACACCGCCGGCCCGCCGAGCCCGAGCGCCGGGACCTTGGCCGTGATGCTCACCGCGACGGCCGGCGCCCCGTCGACGCTGCTCGGGTGTGCGGTCACGCCGACGGCGTACCTCCCGGAGAGCACGCCCGTGATCTGGGACCGCGCACGGGCGGCGCCGTCGGCCGGCCGGTGGCCGAGGGTCGCGGCGTACCTCGCGCCCTCGGCGGCCGCCGACGCGAGGTATTGCGGACGTAGAGCACCAGGGCCAGCTGCATCACCCCGAGCACGAGCGGCAGGAGCACGACCATGACCAGGACGAAGTCGACGACGGCAGCCCCGCGCTGCGTGCGTCGGGCCACTACTTCACCTGGTTGAGCGCCGACCGGAGCATGTCGGCGAGCTGGTCCTTGGCCACGCCGTAGAGCACCGCGCAGATGCCGGCGGTCATCACCGTCACCATCACCCAGCCCGGGACGTCACCGCGGTCATCACGCGGGCGGGCCAGCGCGGCCACCAGGGTCAGCTGGACCCGGATCAGCAGGAGGAGGGGGTTCATCGTGGGTCCTTCCGAGCGAGGAGCGGGACGGTGGGTCAGTTCGTGCTCAGGTGGAGCCCGATGACTCCCGGCCAGAGCGCGAAGAAGACGACGGTGGGCAGGACGAGGAAGACGATCGGCAGCATCATCAGGACCTCCTTGCGGGCCGCGACCTCGATCAGCTCGCGGCGCCCGGCCTCGCGTACGTCGGCGGCCTGGGCGTGGAGCACGTCGGCCAGCGGAGTGCCGCGCTCGACGGCGACGGCGACGCCGGCGGCGAACCGGGCCACGGCGGGTACGCCGGTGCGGGCCGCGAGGACGTCGAAGGCCTCCTGGACCGGAGAGCCGGTACGGATGTCGGCGAGCACGCGGGCCAGCTCGCGGCTGAGCTCGCCGGCGCTGCGGCGTACGACCCGGTCGAGGGCGGGCACCGGCCCCTCGCCGGCCGCGACCGCGAGCGAGAGCAGCTCCGCGACGGTCGGGAACTCCGCGAGCATCCGCCGCTCCCGCTGCCGCACCTGGGCGGTCAGCCGTGAGTCGCGGCAGATCACCCCGGCCGCGAACGCCACCAGGCAGAGCACGAGAGACGCGACCGGGCTGCCGCCGCCGCGGAGCTGGAGGAGCAGGGCGTACGCCGCCGTCAGTCCGAATCCGGCCAGGCCCCAGAGCACCTGCTCCACGCGGAACTCGTGGACGGTCGTCGCCAGTCCCGCACGGTCGAGACGGCGCTGGATCGAGGCGGCGCCGCCGAGCACCCGCTCGACGCCGTCCGCCGCGGACCGCAGGAACGGCCCGAAGACGCCGGCCACCGCACCCGTCGGCGCCTCGCGCGGCGAGCGCCGATCGGCCTGCGGCAGGTCGCGGAGGTAGGGCAGCACGCGGACCGCGAGCTGGGGCCGCCGGATCGCGCGCACCCGGGCCACGACGAGCAGCAGCCCCGCACCTGCGGCGCCGCCGAGGACCATGCCCCACAGCAGCGGGCTCATCGGACCGCCCCCGCCTGCTCGTCGACCGAGCGGAGGATCCGGCGCTCCGTCGGCAGCCGGCCGATCCGCATCATCACGCGGTAGGCGACGACGCAGACCACGGCTCCGGCACCGATGACCACGGCCCCGGCGGGCGAGGCGTAGCGGTGGATGACCGCCGGCTGGAAGCACAGGAACGCGAGCACGATCCACGGCGCCGCGACCGCGAGCCGGGCGCCGTTGACCGCCCAGGCCTGCCGGGACTCGAGCTCGGAGCGGGTCCGCAGCTCCTCGCGGAGGTAGGCCGAGAGGTTCCTCAGCAGCCGCCCGAGCTCCCCGCCGCCGACCTCGCGGGCGACCCGGAGGCCCTCGACCACCCGGTCGCCGACCGGGTCGGCGAGGTGCTCCTTGAGCCGGTCCAGCGACTCGCCGAACCGGCCCGACAGCTGGTAGTCGGCGCCGAACCGCTCGAAGGCCGGCCGCAGCGGCTCCGGGCCGCGGACGGCGAGGCCGGCGACCGCCTCGGGCAGCCCCATGCCGGCGCGGACCGCCGAGGCCAGGTTGTCCACCGCCTCCGGCCACACCTCGGCGAGGTCACGCTGCCGCCTGCGCGCCCGGCTACGCAGGATCACCACCGGAGCCCACCCCGCCGCGACGGCCGCGACCACGGCGATCGGCGGCGTACGGGTGGCGATCTCGACGACCACCGCCGCCGCGCCCGCGCAGACGACGCACAGCGCGAGGAAGCTGGTCGGGGAGACCTGACCGATGCCGGCCGCGGCGAGCAGCCGGTCGACCCGGCCGGACTCCGGCGCGGCGTGTGTCGGCACCCGCGGCACCGCGAACGCCGACCAGATCAGGAGCAGGCCGAGGCCCGTCCCGAGCCCGAGAAGCGCACCCATCTCACGCCTCCGCCAGCAGCCGCTGCAGGTCGAGCCCGAGCCGCGCGTAGCGCTCGGGCCGCGGAGGCATCCCGACGCCGCGGCGCAGCTCGCCGCCGGCCCGGGCGAAGATCGTCGCTGTCTCGATGACGTCCGCCTCGATGCGCCCGGGGACGGCGACCAGCTCCTCCACCCGGCGTACGCCGCGCTCGTCGATCCCGAGGTGGACGACGAGGTCGACGCTGCTCGCGACCGTGGGCACCACGAAGCGGGCGCTGATGTTTTCCCCCGCAAGCAGCGGCAGCGTGCACAGCTTCACCAGCGCCTCGCGGGCGCTGTTGGCGTGGAGGGTCGCGAGCCCCGGCAAGCCGGCGTTGAGCGCGAGCAGGAGGTCGAGCGCCTCCTCCGCCCGGACCTCGCCGACGATGATCCGCGACGGCCTCATCCGCAGGCTCTCCTTGACGAGGTCGCGCAGCCGGATCTCGCCGGTCCCCTCGAGCCCGGCCTGGCGGGTTTGGAGCGGCACCCAGTCGGGGTGCGGGAACCGGAGCTCGAAGACCTCCTCGCAGGACACCACCCGGTCGCCGCCCGGGATCGCGCTCGCCAGGCAGTTCAGCATGGTCGTCTTGCCTGCCTGGGTCGCTCCGGAGACCAGGACGTTGAGCCCCGCCCTGATGCTCGCCTCGAGGAACGTCGCGGCCTGGGGCGTGAGGCTGCCGAGCTCGACGAGGTCGCCGAGCCGCGCCGCGCGCAGCGAGAACTTCCGGATGTTGACCGCGCTGAAGCCGCGGGAGATGCCCTCCAGCACCACGTGGAGGCGGTGCCCGTCGGGGAGCATCGCGTCGACGAACGGCGTCGTGCGGTCGAGGCGGCGGCCGCTCGCCTTGAGCATCCGCTCGACCAGCTCCTCGACCTGGGCCGAGGTCAGGACGAGGTTGGTCAGCTCGTGACGGCCGTTGCGGGCGACGAAGACGCGGCTCGGGTCGTTGATCCAGATCTCCTCGACCGCGGGATCGTCCAGGAACTGCTGCAGCACTCCGAACCCGGCGATCCGGGCGACCAGCTCACCGATCATCGCCTCCGGATCGGGAAGCGCGGCGACCGCGCCGGTGAGGCTGCGCTCGTCATGCGCACGGACGACCGACTCCGCGATGCGGCGTACGACGGGCGCGTCGCGTTGCGGGTCGACCCCCTCAGCGCGCACCCGCTCGCGCACGTGCTGGTCCAGCTGGTCGACCACCCGACCCTGCGCCGCGGCCATCATCGCCATGTGTGTTCCGTTCCCGATCCTCCGACGTCTGGTCGACGTCGTGCCCAGGAATGTAAATGTCGAAACACGCCGCGTCGACGGCCCGCGTCAGGGCCTGTGGACAACCACGGCTACGCCAGCGGCGGCCCCCGGCGCGGACGGACCTACGGCGCCCGCTACGCGGTGACCTGGGCCTCGGTCGGCCGGTGGCCGAACTCGACGCCCTTCGCCTCCTTGCCGACCAGGACCACGCCGGCGACGACGATCAGCACCGGGATGATCGTGACCGCCAGCGCGAAGGGATAGGAGTGCGAGTCGGCGAGGTGCTCCTGGATCGGCAGGTTGAGCGCGGCGAGCAGGTTACCGAGCTGGTAGGTCACGCCCGGGTAGAAGCCGCGGATGGCATCCGGCGACATCTCGGTGAGATGGGCGGGGATGGCGCCCCAGGCACCCTGCACGCAGACCTGCATGAGGAAGGAGCCGAGGCAGAGCCAGCCGGCGGTGTCGGAGTACGCGAAGAGAGGTACGACGGGCAGGCCCAGCACCGCGCAGAACGCGATCGTGTAGCGGCGACCGAAGCGCTGCGAGAGCGTGCCGAAGATCAGCCCGCCGATGATCGCGCCGCAGTTGTAGATGATCGCGATCACCAGCGCCGTGGTCTCCGAGAGCGCGGCCCCGCCGTGGTCGGTGGCCTTGAGGAACGTCGGGTAGACGTCCTGGGTCCCGTGGCTCATCCAGTTGAACGCCGTCATCAGGATGATCAGGTAGACGAACCGGCGCAGCACCGCACCGTTGAGGAAGACGTCGCGGAAGCCGGTCCGGGTGACCTCGAGCGTCTCCCTGCTCTTCTCCCACACCGCCGACTCCTCGACCCGGCTGCGGATGATCAGACTGATCAGCGCCGGCAGGATCGAGAACGCGAACAGCCATCGCCACGACAGGTCGAGCGCGTCGCCGATGAGGAGGTACGCCGCCGCGGCCAGCAGGTAGCCGAACGAGTAGCCCTCCTGCAGCAGCCCCGAGAAGAACCCGCGCCGCTCCGCCGGGATCTTCTCCATCGCCAGCGCCGCCCCGAGGCCCCACTCGCCGCCCATGCCGATCCCGTAGAGGAACCGCAGCACGATGAGGACGGTCAGGTTCGGCGCGAACGCGCACACGAAGCCGACGACCGAGTAGAGGCAGACGTCGACGATCAGAGGGATCCGGCGGCCGATGCGGTCCGCCCACAGCCCGAAGACGAACGCCCCGACCGGTCGCATCAGGAGGGTCGCGGTCGTCAGGAACGCGACCTTCTCCTTGGAGACGTCGAAGTCGTCGGCGATGTCGGCGTACACCAGGACGACGATGAAGTAGTCGAACGCGTCCATCGTCCAGCCGAGGAGGGCTGCGATGAAGGCGTTGCGCTGGTCCGAGCTCAGCGGGGTGTGGGCCACGACACCCTCTTTACCCAACGGATCCCTCTGGATGCATGGGTCCGGGCGGCGTGGCGCCCGTTTCTATCGTGGATCCGGGCGCCACGCCCCTGGGTGACTGTGGATCAGCGGGTGCGGAGCGTCCCCGCGAACCAGTTGTCGGTCCAGATGGCTTCCGTGCGCACCGTCGCACCCGTGTGCGGCGCGTGCAGGATCACGCCCGAGCCGTCGCCCCAGCCGAGCCAGAAGCCGACGTGGTAGACGCCGGCGCCGTCGTCGAAGAAGACGAGGTCGCCGCGGCGCAGCTGGTCGCGCGGAATCGTGCGGAAGTACGCCGACTGCTCGGCCGCCGTGCGCGGGATCGGGATCCCCGCTGCGGCGTACGCGTACGACGTCAGGCCGCTGCAGTCGAAGGAGTCGGGACCGGTGGCGCCCCAGACGTACGGGTCCCCGACGTGCTGGAAGGCGACGTCGAGCGCCTTCCGGATCTGGGCCTCACGGCTGGCCGCGAGCCGCGCCTCGCGGCGGCGCTCAGCGGCCTCGCGGCGCCTCTCTGCGGCCGCGCGCTCGAGGCGCTGCTCCTTGGCCCAGGTGAGGTGGAGAGTGGGACCGGGAACGATGACGGCGGGCGTGGCCTGGTCGACGGTGGTCATCGGGGCTGCCTGCGCGCCGGCCGGCGCGACCATGAGGATGCCGGCGGTGGCGAGTCCTGCGAGGCCGACCCGGGTGAGGGTGTGCAGGGCAGGACGGGATGTGGACTTGGGCATGCGTAGGAGTTCCTTCCCACGCCTGCGAGGTGAGCTGTCGGGTTCGGGCGAGAAGGTGCCCGGCCCGCCGATCCGAGTCTCGGCTGGGCTTCACCCCGAGCGGCCTCCCGATGCGGCCGCGAGATTTGGGTCCCCCGCTCCTGTCCCGTAGTGCTGCTGGTCGTGCTGGGTCGGTGGGACCGGTCGCCCGGCGGGACAGGACTCGGCGTGACCCGGGGACCGGCGTTGCAGTTGCAAACAGCAACGGACCGTAGGCAGGGAATCCGGCGGGAAACCAATCCGCCTAGCACAAATCCGTTGTTCGCGGCACCGATTCCCGCGTAAATGGCGTGTTACGTGTGAGTGAACTCACTTGACGACATGTCAAGGAACCGGCCCTGAATCGGCAGCCGCGGCGCCTCAGCCGACCATCTCGACGAGGTCCTTGACCGAGTCCACGACCTTCGTCGGACGGTACGGGAACCGCTCGACCATGTCGGGCCGGGTGGAGCCGGTGAGCACCAGGAAGGTCCGGAGCCCGGCCTCGAGACCGCTGACGATGTCGGTGTCCATCCGGTCGCCGATCATCGCGGTGGTCTCGGAGTGGCCCTCGATCCGGTTGAGCGCGCTGCGCATCATCAGCGGGTTCGGCTTCCCGACGTAGTACGGCTCGTGGCCGGTCGCCGTCGAGATGAGCGCGGCCACCGAGCCGGTCGCCGGCAGCGTCCCGCTCGGCGAGGGCCCGCTCGGGTCGGGGTTGGTGGCGATGAACCGCGCACCCGCCTCGATCAGCCGGATCGCGCGCGTGATCGCCTCGAACGAGTAGGTCCGGGTCTCCCCCAGCACCACGTAGTCCGGGCTCCGGTCGGTCATCACGTAGCCGATGTCGTGCAGCGCTGTCGTGAGGCCCGCCTCCCCGACGACGTACGCCGAACCGCCGGGCCGCTGGTCGCTCAGGAACTGCGCCGTCGCGAGCGCCGAGGTCCAGATCGACTCCTCGGGTACGTCGATGCCGCTGCCGAGCAGCCGCGCCCGCAGGTCGCGCGGGGTGAAGATCGAGTTGTTGGTCAGCACCAGGAACCGTCGCCCCGAGGTCTTGAGCGCCTCGACGAAGTCGGTCGCGCCCGGGATCGGCACCTCCTCGTGCACGAGGACGCCGTCCATGTCGGTCAGCCAGGTCTCGATGGGGCGCTGGGACGTCATGCGCACATCCTGTCGTACGCCGAAGGGGTCAGTCCCGCACCAGCACCTGCTCCAGGGTGAGCTGCTCCAGCCCGAGCGGGTCGTCGGCACCCTCCTCGACCTCGTCCCAGCCGACCGGCGAGGCGACGGTGGGCCGCTCCTTGCCGCGCAGCGAGTACGGGCAGATCGTCGTCTTCGAGCCGGAGTTCTGCGACCAGTCCAGGAACACCCTCCCGCTCCGCCTGCTCTTCGTCATGGAGGCGGTGACCATCCGCGGCTGCTCCGTCTGGAGCTCCTCGGCGACCTCCTTCGCGAGCGCGGTCGCCTCGTCGCTGGGCAGCGCCTCGGAGAGGCCGGCGTACAGGTGGAGGCCCTTGCTCCCGCTGGTGACCGGGAAGGCGTCGAGGCCGCGGCCGGCGAGCCGGTCGCGCACCAGCAGCGCCACCTGGCAGCACTCGTGCAGCCCGGCCGGCTCCCCCGGGTCGAGGTCGATGACGATCCGGTCCGCACCCTGCGGCGTACCGTCGGCGTCGACCGTCCACTGGTGCACGTGGAGCTCGAGCGCGGCGAGGTTGACCAGCCAGGTGAGCGTCGCGAGGTCGTCGACGACCGGGAAGGTGAGCGTGCCGGCGCGCTTGTCGGCGGTCCTCGAGCCGGTGGTGGGCACGGTGACGGTGCGGACCCAGCTCGGCGTACCGGCCGGGGCGTTCTTCTCGAAGAACGACTGGCCCTCGACGCCGTGAGGCCAGCGGATCCGCGTCACCGCGCGGTCGTGCAGGTGCGGCAGGATCCGCGGCGCGACCTGGGCGTAGTAGTTGAGCACCTCGCCCTTCGTCGTGCCGGTGCGCGGGTAGAGCACCTTGTCGAGGTTGCTGAGCGTGAGGGTGCGGCCCTCGACGTCGACCCGGACCTCGCCCCCTGCCATCCAACCCTGCCGTTCAGCGCCCGATCGCGATGACGGGGTGGTACGACGGCGCGAGGCGCCGCACCACCTTCTTGATGAACCAGCGCGGCGCGCTCACGCAGCCGGCGGTCGCGCCGCTGCCGTTGACGTGCAGGAAGATGCCGGCGCCGCGGTGGCGCACCTGCTGACGGTTGAAGCTCGTGACGATCGCCCACTCGTACTGCGTCGGATAGTCGGTGAGCCTCTCCGAGCCGTTCTCCGCGCTCTCCGGCAGCCGCCAGTGGAAGCCGCCCTGGCGCCGGTTCCGGTAGCGGTTGTAGTACGCCGAGGTGTTGTCCTCGACCCAGAAGTCGCCCTTGCGGATCCTGCGGTAGGCGAGGTTCCAGCCGGCGCGATGCGGATGGGTGCCGAAGGACGAGATCAGCCCGAAGGTGCCGAGCGGGGTCGTGCCTGTGCCCTGCCTGCGCTTCCAGGAGCGGACGAGGCCGCCGTACCCGATCCGGCCGTCCTTCGCCCGCGCCACCCGCTCCCAGCGGCCGTGGCTCTTGCGCCACAGGACGACCCGGGCGTGGTAGCCCGCCGTACGGTTCACGGTGACGACCTGCCGGCCGCCGTCGGGCACCTTCACGCGCACGCCGCCGAGCGTGACGGTGGTCGCGGCCGCGGTCGCCTGCGGTGCCTCCATCGTGGAGAGCAGCAGGCCCGCGACGAGCGGGAGCACGGCGAGGGCGCCGGCCTTCGGCCGACGACGGGTCTGGGGGTTCACAGCAGGTCCTCCGGTCCGAGATCCGGTCGTACGGCGATGAACGCGGGCTGGCGCAGCCTGTCGTAGAGGTGGCGCCCGTGGGTCTCCACGTCGACCACGAGCCGGGGCTCGACCCAGAAGGTGCCGACGGCGTCCTCCTTGGGCACGCCGCCGAGGTGGTCGTCCGCGAACGGGTTGGCCGGCGCGGCGGTCAGGAGCGCGCGCAGCTGGAGACTCTCCTTGGCTCCGATCCCACTGCCCACGCGGCCACGGTAGACCAGACCGGTCGGGGTCGGCTGCCCCACGAGCAGCGCGGCGAGACGGTCGGCCGTCCCGGTCTGCGGTCGCCACCCGCCGACGACGTAACTCTCCCGGAACCGGTGCGCGAACTTCAGCCACTCCCGGCTGCGCTGCCCCGGGTGGTAGCGGGACGAGCGCCGCTTGGACACGATCCCCTCGAGCCCCTGCTCGTAGGTCACCCGGTGGATCATCGCCCCGTCGTCGTACGTCGCGGGGACCTGCCAGCTGCCGAGGTCGAGGCCCTCGAGCAGCGCCCGGCGATCCGTCCAGGGCAGGTCGAGCAGGCTGCGGCCGTCGAGCCGGAGCAGGTCGAAGACCATGTAGGTCGCCGGGCGGGCCTCCGCGAAGGCGCGGGCGCGCCGCGCGTCCCGGACGTGCATGCGCTCGCCGAGCACCCGGAAGTCGGGCAGCCCGGACTCGTTGAGCGCGATCACCTCGCCGTCGACGAGCATGTCGCGGCCCGACGGGCCGGCCGGGCCGGGGTCGGCGATCTCGGGCCAGGCGACCGTGGCGAGGTTCTCGTTCCTGGTCGTCAACCGCGCCGTCGTACTTCCGAACGGCACGTCGGCGAGGAGCCGGATGCCGTCCCACTTCACCTCGTGGACCCACTCGTCCCCGGTCGGCACGTGGGTACCGGTCGTGGCGAGCATCGGACGCATGCCCCCATCTTGGTGGCAATCGGGCCGACGGCCGGGGAGGATGTGACGCATGAGAGCGATCTGGAAGGGCGCGGTGTCCTTCGGGCTGGTGAGCGTGCCCGTGAAGCTGTACGCCGCGACCGAGTCCCACGACGTCTCGTTCCGCCAGGTGCACGTGAAGGACGGCGGGCGGATCCGCTACCAGCGGGTCTGCTCGATCGACGGCGAGGAGGTGCCGTACTCCGAGATCGCCAAGGGCTACGAGACCGAGGACGGGGAGATGGTCGTCCTCACCGACGACGACTTCGCGAACCTGCCCACGACCTCCTCGCGCGAGATCGCCGTCGAGAAGTTCGTGCCGAGCGACCAGATCGACCCGATGCTGTTCGAGCGCTCCTACTATCTGGAGCCGGAGAACACCGGGGCGAAGCCGTACGCCCTTCTCCGCCAGGCGCTCCTCGACGCGGACCGGATGGCCGTGGTCACGGTGGCGCTTCGGCAGCGTACGACGGTCGCCGTGCTGCGCGTGCGCGATGACGTGATCGTGCTGCAGACGATGATGTGGCCCGACGAGATCCGCACGCCCGACTTCAACGTCGAGACCGGCGAGGTGAAGGACTCCGAGGTCAAGATGGCCCAGATGCTCGTCGAGACGCTCGCCGGGGACTTCGACCCGAGCGAGTTCGAGGACGACTACGCCGAGGCCGTCGAGACCCTGGTGAAGTCCAAGATCGAGGGCGGCGAGGTCGAGCGCACGCCCACCTCCACGAAGTCCTCCGGCGAGGTGGTCGACCTGCTCGCGGCCCTGCAACGCTCCGTCGCGGCCGCCAAGAAGTCGCGCGGCGAGGACGTGCCCGAGGAGGCCGAGGACGCGGAGGACACCGACACCGAGGAGGAGGCACCGGCGAGGAAGAGCGCTGCGAAGAAGTCGACCGCCAAGAAGTCCTCCTCCAAGGCGACCAAGAAGGCCCCGGCGAAGAAGACCGCGGCCAAGAAGTCGACCAGCAAGAAGTCGACGACGAAGAAGACCGCCGCCCGCAAGGCCAGCTGAGCGCCCGCTCGCCCACTTCCGACGTGTCACGTACGTCGTGAGGTGTCACGGTGACACTTTGGAAGTGTCACCGTGACAGTTTCGTCGGGGGGCGCCGCCGGCCCGGTGAGGGGCCGGTCAGTTGAAGCCGCCCCCGGAGTCCTGCTTGAGGGCGGTGTCGACCGCGACGGCGGCGGCGACGACCAGGGAGCGCAGCGGGTCCTCGAGGGGCCGGTGGATCTGGACGACGTAGTTGTCGGCGGTCGTGAACATCGCCTTCGCCAGCCCCTCCCAGGTCTTGGTGATCCGGGCGATCTCGGTGCCGGTGTGGTCCTGGATGTTGAAGTTCCAGGCCCTCCAGTTCTCGGCGTTGATCGAGCCGTAGGTGTGGCCGCCGGACTCGAGTGCGAACCGGATCTTGCCGATCGCGTTCTGCTGCACGATCTGGCCGATATCGGCGCCTGCGCCGTCCTGCACGATGACCCGGCTCTTGAGGAACTTCGCCGGCCGGGTGAGCGCGAGCACCACCTGGCCCTTCGCGTCGACGACCTGGAGCTTGTGGGTGAGGAACTGGTCGTAGCTGGAGAGCAGCCGGACCGCCTTCTTGAACGCGTTCTGGCCGACCTGGCGTACGGCGCCGAGCTGGCGGCCGTGCTGGTCGTAGACGGCGTACTCGTTGTTGAGCTCGATCAGCTTCGCCTTCTGGTTGACCACCAGCACCGGCTCGGTGAAGAGCGAGCCGCCGCCGGCGTACTGGCCCGCTTGTACGCCGGCGCGGGCGACGTCGCGCTGGACCTTCTCCGTCGGCCGGTTGACCTGCGGCACGTGGCTCCCGCCGACCGGCGGGTCGACCGCCTGGCGCCCGTGGGAGGAGACGTGCTCGGTCCACTGCGACCCGTCCCAGTAGCGAAGCTCGTGGCGGCCGAGCGGGTCGGGGTACCAGTTGGCGGCGTGGCTCATGCCGTCGCCCCCGTCAGGAACAACGAAGAATACGGGTGCGACGGCCTGAGGATCTGGACGGTCGCTCGCTGACGCTCGCTCATGCCCGGAACCTACCGCCGGCCAAGCGGCCGCAAACCTGGATCGTCAGAAGTCAGGCGAGGGAGGCGAGCCAGGCCTCGTGCAGGCCGGCGAACCGCCCGTCGCCGCCGGCGACCAGCTCGGCGGGCGAGCCGTCCTCGACGATCCGGCCGTGCTCGAGCACGAGCACCCGGTCGGCGATCTCCACCGTGGAGAGCCGGTGGGCGATGATCACCGCCGTACGACCGGCGAGGACGGTGCGCAGCGCCTGCTGGACGAGCCGCTCACTCGGGATGTCGAGCGACGAGGTCGCCTCGTCGAGGATGAGCACCGCCGGGTCGGCGAGGAACGCCCGCGCGAACGCGATCAGCTGCCGCTGGCCCGCCGACAGCCGACCACCCTGGTTGGAGACCACGGTGTCGTAGCCGTCGGGCATCGCGGTGATGAAGCCGTGCGCGCCGAGCGCCGTGGTGGCGGCGACGATGTCGTCGTGGGACGCCTCGGGCCGGCCGAACCTGATGTTGTCGGCGACGGTGCCGGTGAAGAGGTAGTTCTCCTGGGTCACCATGACCACGTTGCGCCGCAGGTCGTCGGAGGTGAGGTCGCGGACGTCGATCCCGTCGAGCAGCACCCGGCCGTCGGTCGGATCGTAGAACCGGGTGGCGAGCTTGGCGATCGTCGTCTTGCCGGCCCCCGTCGTGCCGACCAGGGCGAGGGTCTGCCCGGCGGGGATGGTGAGGTCGAGGTCGGGGATGACCGGCCGCCCGCCGACGTACTCGAAGCGAGCGTGGTCGAAGGTGACCTCGCCGCGGGCGCGGTCGAGCGCCACGGGCTTCGTCGGCTCCGCGACGCCCGGCTCCTCGGCGAGGACGCCGGCCAGCTTGTCGAGGGCTGCGGAGGCGGACTGGAAGGTGTTGTAGAACTGCGAGATGTCCTGCATCGGGTCGAAGAACTGGCGCAGGTAGAGCAGGAAGGCCGCCAGGGTGCCGACCGTGAGGTGGCCGTGGTAGGCGAGGTAGCCGCCGATCAGGAGGGTGAGGCCGATCGTCAGGTTACCGATCAGCTTGATGCCCGGCATGAACCACGCGACCAGGCGGAAGGCACGCAGGTTGGCGTCGCGGTACTGGTCGTTGACGTCGTCGAAGATCTCCTGGTTGCGCGGCTCCCGGCGGAACGCCTGGACCGCGCGGATGCCGCCCATGGACTCGACGAAGTGGACGATGACGAGCGCGACCTTCTCCCGCGTGACCCGGTAGGTCTTCGCCGACTCGCGGCGGAACCAGACCGTCAGCCAGGTGAGGAACGGGATGCTGACGAGCGCGATCAGGCCGAGCTCCACGTTGAGCGTGAGCAGCAGGATCGACGTGCCGAACAGCGTCAGCGCGGCGGTGATCAGCCCGTCGAACCCGGTCTCGAGCATCTCGTAGATGCTCTCGATGTCGGAGGTCTGCCGGGAGATCACGCGGCCGGAGGTGTAGCTGTCGTGGAACGCCGGGCTGAGCCGCTGGAAGTGCTCGAAGACCCGGCCCCGCAGCTCGAAGAGGACGCCCTGGCCGATCTCGCCGGACCTCACAAGGAACCGGTTGCGGGAGATCGCCTGCGAGACCGTGGCGACCAGCACGAGCGCCACGATCAGGGACAGCGTCTTCTCGTGCAGGTCGCCGGCGGGGATGCCCTTGTCGATGCCGAACTTCACGAGGTACGGGATCGAGAGCCGGCTGACGTTCTCGACGAGGACGACCGCCATCAGCCAGTAGAGCGACCTCTTGTAGGGCCGCAGCAGGTCGACGAGGAGCCGGCGGGCGCCGGCGCCCATCTTCCCGGCCTGGGCGCGCTCGGCCGCCTCCTCGGCGTCGGCGTCGAGGATCCCGCGCCACGACCGGTTGGTCTCGAGCGCCTCGAGTTCGGCCTGCGACAGGTTGCCCTGCTCGGACCGGGCAGACTGGGCGGGCTGCTGCGACGACTGCTGGGGCGTCGTGCTCGCACTCATCGGCTCTCCGCCCCTTCGAGGTAGTCGTCGTCGAGGTCGTCCAGCTCGGGCCGCGACCCGTCGTCGGAGTCGTACGCCGAGAGCAGCTCGCGGTAGGCCGGGACCGTCGCCAGCAGCTCGCGGTGGCCGCCCGTGGCGGTGATCCGGCCGTCCTGGAGGAGCGCCACCCGGTCGGCGAGCAGCACCGTCGAGGCGCGGTGTGCGACGATCAGGGCGGTGGTGTCGGCGAGCACGCGGCGCAGCTCCTGCTCGACGAGCTTCTCGGTGTGGACGTCGAGCGCGGAGAGGGTGTCGTCGAGGATCAGCACCTTGGGCCGGGCGAGCACCGCGCGCGCGAGGGCGAGCCGCTGCCGCTGGCCGCCCGAGAGGGACATGCCCTGCTCCCCGATCCGGGTCTCGAGGCCCCACGGGAGGTCGTGGATGAAGTGCGCCTGCGCGATGTCGATCGCCTGGGCGATCTCCTCGTCGGTCGCGTCGAGGCGCCCGAGCACGAGGTTCTCCCGCGCGGACATCGAGAACAGCGTCGGCTCCTCGAAGGCGGTGGCGACCAAGGTGCGGAGATGGACCAGGTCGAGCTCGCGGACGTCGACGCCGTCGATCGTGACCCGGCCGCCCGTGACGTCGTACAGCCTCGGGATCAGCGCGGTCAGCAGCGTCTTGCCCGAGCCGGTCGCGCCGACGAGGGCGACCGTCTCGCCCGGCCGGATCTCGAGGTCGAGCCCGCTGAGGATCTCCTCCGGGTGATCGCCGCGCGGGCTCTGCCTGACGTCGTCGAAGCCACTCTGTGCATTTTCGGCGAAGCCACTCTGTGCATTTTCGGCGAAGCCACTCTGTGCATTTTCGGCGAAGCCACTCTGTGCATTTTCGGCGAAGCCACTCTGTGCATTTTCGGCGAAGCCGAAGTGGACGCCCTCGAAGCGGACGTGGCCGCGGGGGTGGTCGATGGTGCGGGTGCCGGAGACGATCGAGGGCTCGGTGTCGAAGATCTCCAGGATGCGGGCGGCGGCGGTCATCGCCTCCTGGGACATCGCGAGGATCATCCCGAGGCTGGAGACCGGCCAGACCAGGCTCAGCATCAGCGTGATGAAGGCGACCAGCTCGCCCGTGGTGATCGCGCCGCGGCCCACGCCGACGGCACCGAGGGCGAGGACGACGACCACCGCGACGTTGGGGATCATCTCGAGGAAGGTCCAGAAGCGCGCCGAGGTACGCACCTTCTCGAGGTTGGTGTCGTGGAGCTGGCGGGCCTGCGCGGCGTACTGCTCAGAGACGTGGCGCGAGCGGCCGAACGACTTGATCGTCCGGATGCCGACCGCGCCCTCCTCCGCGAGGGTGGCGAGGTCGCCCTGCTCGTCCTGGACCCGGCGCGAGATCCGGGTGTAGCGCCTCTCGAAGCGCATCGAGAGCATGATGATCGGCACCGCCGCGGCGGCGACGACGAGGCCGAGCGGCCAGTACATCTGTAGCAGCACCAGCGTCGTGATGAGCAGCTGCAGGATGTTCATCACCAGGAAGAGCATCCCGAAGCCGGAGAACCGCCGGATCTGGGAGAGGTCCTGGATCGCGCGGGAGAGCAGCTGGCCCGAGCCCCACTGGGAGTGGAAGCTCATCGGCAGCTCCTGGAGCCGGCGGTAGAGGTCCTTGCGCATCGTCGTCTCGAGGCCGAGGACGGCGTTGGACTGCACCCACCGGCGCAGCCAGATCAGGAACGCCTCGAGGCAGCCGAGGGAGAGCGCCAGCAGTCCGAGGGGCAGCACGCCCGCGGTCTGGTGGTGGCGGATCGGGCCGTCGATCAGGTGCTTGGTCACCAGCGGGATGACGATCGTCATCAGGACCGCGCCGAACGCGGCCACGGCCATCCAGAACAGCGACCAGCGGTAGGGCCGCAGATAGGGACTGAGTCGGAAGAGGGTGCGGAGGCTGGCGTTGGCCTCCACATCGTGCGAGTCATGACCGGCCGTGGCCGGAGCGGAGGAGGACGACGACGACGACATCGTTAGCAAGGATAAGCGTCGCCACCGACACCGTAAAATCCTTTCCCGACCGAAAGATCTTCGGTCGCGGTGCGGGTGCAGGGCGGGTCGACGACCGGGCCTAGGGCGCCGGCGGCGGCGCCTCGCCGACGGCGACCGGGCCGACCCACTCGAGGCTGTCGAGGTTGACCACGATCGCCTCCTGCGTGGTCCGGGCGATGACGACGACCGCCTCGTCGTCGGGGTCGGGGTTCTCCTCGCGGTGCGGCACCCAGGGCGGCACGTAGACGTAGCTGCCCGGACCCGTGACCAGCCGGGTCTCCTCGCCGTCCTCGGCGAGGAACACGAACTCGGGCCGGCCGCTGACGACGTAGATCCCGGTCTCGGAGTGACCGTGGTGGTGGTTGGCCGACGCGGTCGAGGGCGCGACGTGCGTCTGGCCCATCCACAGGTCACGCGAGCCGACCGACCTGCCCGAGATCGCCTCGAGCCGTCGCATGCCGCCGGTCTGCGCGGTGTCGCCCACCAGGCCGTCGGGCTCGATCGCCGAGAGGGCGCGGTGGAAGTCGTCGTACGGATCGATCACCCTGGCAGCCTGTCATGGCCCGCGCGAGGTGTCACCGTGACACCTCGCGCCTTCGTCGACAGTTCGCAACCGTCACGCACGCCCCGGACTGTCACCGTGACAGTTCGGTGTCAGAGCAGTCCGCGGATCACCCGCAGCCCGACGGAGAGCCGGGCGAGGTCGGCGTTCTCGTCGGCGACGATCCGGCCGAGCATGTCGGCGGCGTGGGCGACCTCGCGCGAGTCGAGCCAGGCCGGGTCGTGGAGTGCCCGCGCGGTGAGCTCGGCGTGGGCGGCGTGGAGGTCCTCGCGGATCGCCGCGCGCGCCATCGACTCCCAGGTGTCCTCGCGCGGGAGCGCGACGATCCGGTCCAGGACCGTCGGCAGCCCCAGCCGCTCCCCCACGATGACGTGGGTACGGGTCACCTCGACCGGGTCGAGGCGCTCGCGGAGGGCGACGTCGACCACCGCGAGCAGGACGTACGCCGCCGGGAGGATCGCCACCCGGGAGGCCAGCCCCGCGGGGACGTCGCCGTCGAGGAGCCGCTCCCGCCGGGCGTCGTACGCCGCCAGCTCGGCGCCGGTCAGCAGCTCCGGCAGCCGCGCCAGCACCTCCTGCACCGGCCCGCGGAACCGCTCGACGGCGGCGGAGCCCTCCCCCGGCCGGTGCGCCACCAGCCAACGGGTCGCCCGCTCGACGAGGGTGCGCGCGTCGACCCGCATCCGCGTCTGCAGCCCGGCCTCGACCCGATGGTCGAGCGCCCGGATCTCGTCCAGCACCTCGGCGACGCCGAAGACGTCGCGGGCCACGAAGCGCGCGAGCACGAGGTCGGAGATCGGGGCGCTGGTCTCGGCGACGAGCCGCGGCCAGAAGGTCTTGCCGGCGTGGTTGACGACGTCGTTGACGACCTGGGTCACGACGATCTCGCGGCGCAGCGGGTGGGCCTCGATCGCCTCGGGGAACCGCTCGCGGACGAGCGAGGGGAAGTAGGCGGGCAGACCGGCCGCGATGTAGGGGTCGTCGGGCAGGTCGGTGTCGATCAGCTCCCGGGCCAGCTCGATCTTGGTCCAGCTCATGAGCACCGCGTGCTCGGGGGCGGTGAGCGCACCGCCGGTCTCGAGGCGGCGGCGCACCTCCGCGGTCGAGGGCAGTCCCTCCACCGCGCGGTCGAGGACGCCGCGCTCCTCCAGCCGCGCCATCCACTCCTCGTGGACGTGCAGCAGCGACGGCGCGTGCGCGGCGGCGTTGGCGAGCGCGAGGTTCTGCTCCTCGTTGTCGGCCAGGACGAGGTCGGCGACCTCGTCGGTCATCTCGCCGAGCAGCGCGTTGCGGTCGGCGGTGGTCAGCTCCGCGGCGGCGACCTGCCGGTCGAGCAGGATCTTGAGGTTGACCTCGTGGTCGGAGGTGTCGACCCCGGCGGAGTTGTCGATGGCGTCGGTGTTGATCCGGCCGCCGACCCCGGAGGCGCCGTGCATGGCGTACTCCACCCGGCCGGCCTGGGTCAGGCCGAGGTTGCCGCCCTCCCCCACGACCCGGGCGCGCACGTCGCGGCCGTCCACACGAACCGCGTCGTTGGTCTTGTCGCCCGCCGCCGAGTGCGGCTCGTGGGACGCCTTCACGTAGGTGCCGATGCCGCCGTTCCACAGCAGGTCCACCGGCGCTTCGAGGATCGCGCTGATCAGCTCCGCAGGGGTCATCGAGGTCACCCCGGCGTCGATCCCCAGCGCCCGGCGGCAGGCGTCGTCGATCCGGATCGACTTGAGCCGCCGCGAGTAGACCCCGCCGCCGGAGGAGATCAGCGACCGGTCGTAGTCCTGCCAGCTCGACCGCGGGAGGTCGAAGAGCCGGCGCCGCTCGGCATACGACGTCGCGGGGTCGGGATCGGGGTCGAGGAAGATGTCGCGGTGGTCGAAGGCGGCCACGAGACGGATGTGCTCCGAGAGCAGCATGCCGTTGCCGAACACGTCGCCCGACATGTCACCGACGCCGACGACGGTGAAGTCCTCGCGCTGCGTGTCGAGCCCGAGCTCGCGGAAGTGCCGCTGCACGGACACCCACGCGCCGCGCGCGGTGATGCCCATCGCCTTGTGGTCGTAGCCGACCGAGCCCCCGGAGGCGAACGCGTCCCCGAGCCAGAACCCGTAGTCGGCCGCCACCGAGTTGGCCAGGTCCGAGAAGGTCGCGGTGCCCTTGTCGGCGGCCACGACGAGGTAGGAGTCGTCGCCGTCGTGGCGTACGACGTCGGGCGGCGGGACGGTCTTTCCGTCGACCAGGTTGTCGGTGACGTCGAGCAGCCCCGAGATGAAGGTGACGTACGCCGCCCGGCCCTCCCGCAGCCAGCCCTCCCGGTCCGCGGAGGGGTCGGGCAGCCGCTTGGGCACGAAGCCACCCTTCGCGCCGACGGGCACGATGACGGTGTTCTTGACCATCTGCGCCTTGACCAGGCCGAGGATCTCGGTGCGGAAGTCGTCACGCCGGTCCGACCACCGGAGCCCGCCACGGGCGACCGCGCCGAACCGCAGGTGCACGCCCTCGACGGCCGGGCTGTAGACGAAGATCTCGTACGCCGGCCGCGGCTGCGGCAGGTCGGGGAGCATCGTCGGCTCGAGCTTGAGCGAGAGGTAGTCCTTGGGCGCGCCCTCGCGCGTCTGCCAGTAGTTGGTCCGCAGCGTGGCGCGGATGTGGGCGAGGTAGGAGCGCAGGATGCGGTCCTGGTCGAGGCTGGCGACGTCGTCGAGCGCCGCCCCGATCTCCTCCGCGATCGCGTCCTGCCGGCCGCCGGTGCCCGTCGGGTCGAACCGCTCGGCGAAGAGGTCGAGCAGCAGCCGGGTGATCGCGACGTTGCTGCGCAGCGCGGTCTCGATGGTGCTCTGCGAGAACGGGGTGCCGCCCTGGCGCATGTACTTCGCGTACGCCCGCAGCACCGTCACCTGCCGGTGCGTCAGCCCGGCCTCGAGCACGAGCGCGTTGAAGCCGTCGACCTCGCTCCGTCCGGCCCACAGCGCCCGGAGCGCGTCGCAGAGCCGCTCCTGCTCCTCCTCCGGCCGTTGCCAGGTCGCCCGGTCGCCGCAGCGCAGCCCGAAGTCGTAGACCAAGGTGCGGTGCTCGAGCCCGTCGAGCTCGTACGGCCGCTCGTCGGTCACCTCCACGCCGAGGGAGGTGAGCATCGGCAGCACGTGGCTGAGCGACATCGCCTCGCCGACGCGGTAGACCTTGAGCCGTACCTCCTCGACCGGCGCGCCGGGCTCCTGGTAGACGGCGAAGTCAACGCCGCTCGGCGGCGCGAGGTTCTCCAGCCGGCCGAGGTCCTCGGCGGCCACCGTCGGCGCGAAGTCCTCCTTGTAGGCCTCCGGGAAGGCGTCGAGGAAGCGGGCGAGCCGGCCCGCGCCGTCCTCGCCGTACGCCGCGATGAGGGCGCTCACCAGGTCGTCGCGCCAGCTGCGGGTCGCCGCCTGCAGCCGACGCTCGAGCGCCGCCACGTCCACCCCGTCGTCGAGGCTCCCGGGCGGCACGTGGACGACGAAGTGGACCCGGGCGTTGGTGGTCTCGCCGATGCGGACGTTGAACTCCAGGTCTGTCCCGCCGAGCTCCTCGGTGAGGATCTGCGCGAACCGCTCGCGCACGGACGTCGAGTAGCGGTCGCGCGGGAGCGACACGAGCACCGAGACGTAGCGGCCGTAGGTGTCCGGCCGGACGAAGACCCGCAGCGTCCGCCGCTCACGGGCGCCGGTCGCGGTCTCGGCCATCGGCTCGAGCTCCTCGACCGGGGTGTGGAACAGCTCGTCGCGCGGGTAGGTCTCGAGGACGTCGAGGAGCTCCTTGCCGCCGTAGCTCCTGGGGTCGAATCCGCTGTCGCGGAGCACCTGCGCGACCTTCACGCGCAGGACCGGGATCCGGGTGACCGACTCGCGGGAGGCGCGGGTGGTGAACAGCCCGAGGAACCGGCGCTCGCCGACCACCGCACCGGACTCGTCGAAGACCTTGACGCCGACGTGGTCGAGGTACGCCCGCTGGGAGACGGTGGCGCGCGAGTTGGCCTTGGCCAGCACCAGCACCGTCTTCTCCCGCGCGCGCTCGCGGACCTTCGGCGGCATCAGGCCCTTCTCGGGCGAGAGGTCCGGGTCGGCGCGGAGGATGCCGAGGCCGGTGCCCGGGACACCGCGGAGGTACGCCGGCTCCCCGCCCGCCTCGGGACCCTCGGCGCCGTCGGCGTACCCGAGGCGGTACTCCCGGTAGCCGAGGAAGGTGAAGTGGTCGTCGGCGAGCCACTCCAGCAGGGCGGCCGCCTCGGCGGCCTCGGCCGGGTCGACGCTCACCGGCGGCGTACGGCGCAGCTCGGCGACGATGTCGGCGAGACGCTGCCGCAGCTTGGCGGAGTCCTCGACGGCCTCGCGCACGTCCTGCAGCACCCGCTGGAGGTCGGCCACGATCCGGCCGGTGTCCTCGTCGGGCACCCGGTCGATCTCGATGTGCATCCACGACTCCCGGACCGCGCCGTCGGCCGGTGAGCTCGACGCGTCCGCGACCGGCGCGACCCCCTGCAGCGCGCCGGTCAGGTCGCGGACGACGTCGAACACGGGGTGGACGACGAGGTGCACGTCGCGGTGCTCGCGGGCGAGCTCCATCGTGACCGAGTCGACCAGGTAGGGCATGTCGTCGACGACGATCTCGACGACGCTGCGGCCCCCGGCCGACCAGCCCTCGTCGGTCGTGGTCGGCGTCGACACCCGCACCCGCGCGGTGCCCTGCGGCCGGGTGGTGGCGAGGGCGAGGTGGGAGGTGAGGGCCCCGCGGACGTCCTGCGGGCTGCGTCCGGCGAGGTCCTCGGCGGCGACGTGTCGGACGTACGCCGGCAGCAGCCGCTCCACGGAGTCCCGCTCCGGAGGCGGCGCCTCCGCCACGGCGGTCTCGACGAGAGCGGACTTCGGCGTGTTCGTGGACACCCAGACGACGGTAGACCCACCTCGACCCGCGGACGAGACCAGGCACGAAGGATCTGCCGATGGGATCCATCGGCGCAGACTTGGCCGGGCCGAGGACGGACCTAGGTGGGCCGGTGTGGTTGGACTCACCGGCCCGGGACCGGGCGTCTTCGGCATGATGTCGGCCATGAGCAAGCAGCTGTCGATCGACCTGACCTACGACGCGCCGGTGGCCGAGGTGGCGAAGATGGTCTCGGACCCGGCGTTCCGGGAGCGGGTGTGCGAGGCCCAGCACGCCCTCAGCAGGAGCGTGACGATCGACGGGACGCGGGTGGCGATCGTCTACTCCCAGGTGGTGCAGGGGGTGCCGGGCTTCGCGAAGAAGTTCGTCGGCGACACCATCGAGGTCCACCAGGACGAGACCTGGGACGCCGCGTTCACCACCGGCGACATCGTCGTCACGCTGCCCGGCAAGCCCGGTGACCTGAAGGGCACCGCGACGCTGACCGAGAGGGACGGCACCACGGTGGAGAGGGTCGCGCTCACCGCGACCGTCCACGTGCCGCTGGTCGGCGGGAAGCTCGAGGACCTGATCCTCTCGATCTTCGAGAGGGCGCTGAAGAAGGAGCGCGAGGTCGGCGTCGCCTGGCTCGCCGGCTGACGGGCAGGCCGCCATGACCACGACGCTCACCGTCGAGCACACGTACGACGCCTCCGTCCGGCGGGTCGCCGAGATGCTGGCCGATCCCACCTTCCGCGAGCGGGTCTGCGACGCGCAGGGCGCGTCGCGGCGCTCGGTCAGCATCGGCGGCACGCCGCTGCAGGTCACCATCGAGCGGGTGCAGCCGACCGCCGGCGTACCCGCCGTCGCGTCACGGTTCGTCTCCGGCGAGGTCGTGGTCCACCACCACGAGGTCTGGTCCTCGGAGACCGCGGCGGTCGTCGAGATCACCCCGGCCGGCGGCCTCGCCACGATCCGCGGCAACACCACGCTGGTCGAGAACGCCGGTCGTACGACGCAGACCGTCCACCTCTCGATCAAGGTGTCCATCCCGCTCGTCGGCGGCCGGATCGAGGCGCTCGTCCAGGACCTGATGAGGAAGGCCTACCGCTCCGAGCACGAGGTCGGGGTCGCCTACCTCGCCGAGCAGGGGGCGTAGCTAGATCAGGTCCGGGATCTCCTGGGTGGCGAACCAGCCGAGGTCCTCGTCCGGGTCGGCACCCGCGGGCCGGTCGACCACGTCGGCGTGGACGGCGACGGCCTCGGAGAGCGGCACAGGACCGGTCGCACCGGAGCCTGTCTCGACGACGACCACCACCCGGCGCCCCGGGCCGGACAGCAGGGCCGCGGAGGCGTCGGCGGCGGACATCAGGGCGGCGTACTCCCCCTCCTCCGACTCGTCGGGCGCCAGGAAGCCGTCGTCGGTGGAGGGCACCGCGCCGGCGGCGTACCACTGCGCGAGCAGGTCGACGGTGGCCGGCACGTAGATCCTCACGACCCGCCCCCGTTCGTCGTCGACCTGGTGCTCGTCCGCTTGCGTCCGCGCGGCGCGCGGTGGCGCTCCCCGGTGGTGGTGTCCAGCAGCTCGTCGAGCGCGTCGCGCAGGCACTGCTGGAGGACCGCCGCGTCCGGCACGAGGTCGCGGTCGGCGGTGACGCCGTAGAAGACCTTGCCGGCGTACGACGTGACGCCGACGGCGAGCGCATGGCCGGGCTCGAGCGGCTGGACGGGGTAGCTGGCGACGAGACGCGCGCCGGCGGCGTACCGCGGCGTCTGCGGCCCCGGCACGTTGCAGACCGACAGCAGCCGGTCCGCCGAGCTCTCCCACGCGACCCGCGACCCCATCGCGTGGAAGGTCGCCGGTGCGAAGCCGGTGATGCCGGCGAGCCGGTCGGCGCCGACGGCGCGGCCGGTCTCCCTGTGCTTCTCGAAGGAGTACGAGACCTGGTGGAGCCTCACCACCGCGCTCGCCTCGCCGACGGGCAGCTCGACGAAGTGCGGCGCGATCTGGGTGCCCATCGCGGTGGCCTCGAGGTCGTCGTCGATGACGCTGACGGGTACGACGGCGGGCACCTGCCGCAGGCCGGCGAGCGACTCCGCGCGGGTCATCAGCCACCCGCGCAGACCGCCCGCGACGACCGCGAGGATGACGTCGTTGACCGTGCCGCCGTGGGTGTCGCGGATCCGCCGGTAGTCCTCGAGGTCGCTCTCGAGCGCGACCACGAGGCGCTGCTGGGAGAGCTGGCCGGAGAGCGGCGTCGGCCGCTCCGGACGGCGGCCGGCGATCGTCTGGGCGACCGAGCCGACCAGCCCGAGAGCGCCGGCGACGCCGCGCAGCACGAAGCCGCCGAGGCTCTGGGCGGTCTGGGAGAGCGTGTCGACGTCGGTGAGGGTGTCGCGGACGGCGCCGAAGACCAGCCGCGGGCCGGACGCCGGGCGCGGCATCCAGCCGTCCTCGCCGAGCGGCGTCGAGCTCGGGCTGACGTCGAGCAGGAGCTGGCCCAGGTCGACGGTCTCGATGCCGTCGACGAGCGCCTGGTGGGCCTTGGAGAGCACGGCGACGCGACCGTCGGCGAGCCCCTCGACGACGTAGATCTCCCACAGCGGCCGGCTGCGGTCGAGCGGCCGCGAGACCACCCGGGCCACGAGGTCGCGCAGCTGGTCGAGGTTGCCCGGCCGCGGCAGCGCCGAACGGCGTACGTGGTACTCGAGGTCGAAGCGCTCGTCGTCCACCCAGACCGGGGCGGCCAGACGGCCGGGGACCACCTGGATCCGCTGGCGGTAGCGCGGGACGAACGAGAGCCTGTCGGCGACGAGCTCGAGGAACACGTCGTAGTCGAACCCGCTGTCGGCCGGGTCGAGGATGTCGACCGTGGCGTTGTGGCGCGGCGCGGTGGCTGTCTCCTGGGTCAGGAAGGTGAGGTCGCGCGGGCTGAGCCGGTCACTCACGCTGCCCTGCCTCCTCTCAGGAGCCTCTTTGGTTCGCATGGGATTGTGACAGAGTTCCGGCGGGCCGTGGGGGCCCGTCCGTGAGAAGAAAGGCGAGTGATGCGCCACTCCGTGCGCCTGTTCGCGATCGTGGCAGCCCTTCTCGGGGTCGTCTCCCTGGCGGCGGCCTGCGGGAGCGACAGCGACACCGGCTCCGGCACGTCGACGGGCACCAAGGTCATCGACGTCACCTTCAAGGGCGACTCGGTCACCCCGAACGGCGAGACGATCGAGGTCTCCCGCGGCCAGAAGGTCGAGCTCGAGGTGCAGGCCGACTCCGACGGCGAGATCCACGTCCACTCCGACCCGGCGAAGGAGTACTCCTACAAGGCCGGGACCACCCACATCTCGATCGGCTCGTTCGACGTGCCCGGCCGCATCGAGGTCGAGTCGCACGCTCTGGAGAAGACGCTCTTCATCCTCGAGGTCAAGTGATCCTCGCCCACGGGATCGGGGGCCGACAGGACCTACCGATCCCGCTCGAGCAGGCGATCCTCGGAGCGGTCCTGGCGCTCGTCGTCTCGTTCGTCGTCCTCGTGCTGGTCACCCGGTGGCACGAGGCCGAGGCCGTCGAGAGCGTGGCCGAGGCGGACGCACCCGCCGGCGTACCCGCTCCGCGGCAGTGGCGGCCCTCGTGGGTCACAGCGCTCGGCCGGGTGGTCGACTCGACCGCGTGGGCCGTCGCGCTGCGCACGGTCGGCATGCTCTTCTTCGCGTACGCCGTGCTGGTCGCCTGCTTCGGCCGCGACATCGCCAACAACCCGCTCTTCGGGATCTTCTACGTCTGGTGGTGGATCGGCCTGGTGCCGTTCTCGGTGCTGTTCGGGCCGGCGTGGAAGGCGATCAGCCCGGTCCGGACGATCAACGCCGCGTTCACCGCCCTGCGCGGCGGCTCGGGTGAGCCGCTCTACCGCTACCCCGAGAGGCTCGGTTATTGGCCGGCGGCGGTCGGGCTGCTCGCGTTCGCGTGGATGGAGTTGGTCTACCCGAACAACAACTACCTCGGCCCGGTCCGGCTGTGGTGTGCGATCTACGTCGCGGTGATGCTCGTCGGCGGTCAGCTGTTCGGCACCCGGTTCTACGAGCGCTGCGACCCGTTCGAGGTCTACTCCAGCCTGGTCGCGAAGCTGTCGGTGTGGGCCCGTGACGACATCGGCCGGCTCGTCGTCCGCACCCCGCTCGGCAACCTCGACACGCTGCGGCCGGCGGCCGGGCTGGTCACCGTCGTCTGCGTTCTGTTCGGGACGATCGTCTTCGACTCGTTCCGCGACTCGACCCCGTGGCTGGAGCTGAAGCAGGGCGAGTTCATCACCGCCCACCGGCTCGGCTACCCGCTCGACAACGTCGCCCTGATCGGCTTCCCGCTGGCCGTCGCGATCTTCTACTGCGCCGGGACGATGCTCACCGGTGTCGGCCACGTCGACCGGCGCCACCTGCCCGCGCACCTCGCGCCGTCGATCGTTCCGATCGTCGTGGGGTACGTCGTGGCGCACTACCTCAGCTACTACTGGGAGGCCGGCCAGGCGACGCTGCGGCAGGCCTCCGACCCGCTCAGCAACGGCGGGAACTGGTTCGGCACCAGCGGGCTGCAGGTCAACTACTTCTTCGCCTACCACGCGACCCTGCTGGCCGACCTCAAGGTGCTCTCCGTCGTCGTCGGCCACGTGCTCGGCGTCTGGTCGGCCCACATCCGGGCGCTCGAGGTGCTGCCGCGCAAGCACCTGGTCACCGGCCAGATCCCGCTGCTGGTCACGATGATCGGGTTCACCATCGGCGGGCTCTACCTGCTCTTCGCGTCCTAGGCCGCGAGGATCGCGTCGACGAGCGGGACGACGGCCTTCGGCAACGCACCGTCGGCGGCCGTCTCGACCAGGGTGCGGCCGGCGACGAGCGCCTTGTCGACGGTCGCCCGGTCGTCGGGCAGGAAGTGCAGCCCGACCCGCCGGGCGACGCCCGCGACCATCCCGGCGATGTCGCGCTCGGTCCAGCCGAGGCTCGGTCGCATCCGGTTGACGACCACCCTGACCGGCGTACCGCCGCCGCGCTCGCGCAGGTCGACCAGACCGCGGGCCAGCCGGGTCAGGCCGACGGGGTCGGCGGTGCCGACCGCGACGATCTCGTCGGCGACCTCGAGCGCCTCGGTGGTGAGCTGGTTGCGGCCGGCGCGGCCGGTCAGCGCGCCCGAGAGGTCCTCCTCGAGGCTGAAGCCGGTGTCGACGACGACGTGACCTGCGCGGCTGCCGACCTCGACCAGCTCCTCGACGAGCCCGGGTCGCAGCTCGGTCCAGCGGTCGGCGCGCGGCAGGCCCGTGACGACGCCGAAGTGCGCGCCGAGGCTGCGCACCGCCGTCGCCACCCGGCTGGTGAGCTCGCCGCCGGCCTGGAGCCGTGCGGCCTGCAGCAGGCCGGAGATCTCGTCGAGGATGCCGAGCTGCTGCGCGATCGACCCGCCGTACGGGTCGGCGTCGACGAGGAGCGTCGTCAGCCGCCGACGGGCGAGCTCGGCGGCGACGGCTGCGGCGACCGTCGTACGTCCGGGGGCGCCGGCGGGGCCCCAGACGGCGAGGACGCGGCCGGTGCCGACGCCCGCGGCCGGGATGGCGTACGCCGCCGGGCGACCGTCGCGCCCGGTGGCGGTGTCACCGCCGGCCGGTGGGGCGGGCTCGTCGGGCGCGGTGAGCACCGCGGGCAGGACGGCGAGGTCGTCGTCCGGGACCACGCGGGCGATGCCGACCCTGGCGGCCCGCAGCCGGGCGGCGTCCTGGCCCGCACCGGCCGGAACCACGGCGACGGTGCGCAGGCCGTGGTGGCGCAGCTGCTCGACCGCGGGACCGTCCAGCCCCGGGGCGTCGACGCCGACGAGCGCGGCGTCGGCCTGCCCGGACGTCGCGGCGGCGAGCAGCTCGTCGACGTCGACGCAGCGCTTGAGGACGACGGTGGCGGGATCCTGCTCCAGCAGGGTGAGCGCCGCGGGCTCCCAGGCGGCCCCGGCGGCGACGACGAGGATGACGGCCACGTCGGCTCCTAACGCCGGAGGACGACCGACACGGCCGGCTCGTCGAGCGACCCGACCAGCGCGAGGAATCCGGGCACGTCCTTCTCCTTCACCGCGAGGGTCAGCTGCTCGGTGCCGCTGGCGGAGAAGGACTCCTCCGGCGGGACCACCGAGACCACGTCGACGGCTCCCAGCGCCGGCCCGTCCTCGTCGCGGGCGGGCGGCCGCCCGACGTACACGTCGACGACGGAGCCCGCCTCCACCGCGGGCGGCACCTGGGCCGGATCGACCGAGATCGGGACCTGGAGGAGCCCGCTCCCGCCCGCAGGCCCGACGGCGCTGCGCGGCAACAGCTCGCCCGCCGAGCCGCCGTGGGTCAGGGCGAAATCCGCGGGCAGCGCGTCGTCCACCTCGTAGTAGTCCCCCAGCCTGCTCCCGTCGGCGAAGTGGACCCGCTCGGGCCTCAGGTCGTCCTCGGTCAGCACGTCTCCGGCCGCGACGTCGTGGGCGAGCGCCCAGACCTGCACGGTGTCGTCGGCCGACCCGATGATCCGAGCGCCGGCGACGACGCAGGCCGCCACCAGGGCGACGCCGAGCCACAGCCGTGGGTCGCGCCAGCCCGCCCGCGAGGCCCTGACCGCCGGGGGTGCCACGGCCGGCGCAGCCGTCCCGGGATTCTCTGCCACGCGCACATCATCGGTGCACCGACCGTCCCTGTCACGCCCGTTGTCCACAGGTCAGCGAGGCGCGCGTGTGCGAACCGGATCCGTTTGGGAACATGGGACCATGGCCGGTGCCCCCCGCTTCCTGACCCTCGCCGACGTCGCCGAGGTGCTCAACACCTCGAGCGCACAGGTCTACGCCCTGGTCCGCCGCGGTGAGCTGCCGGCGATCAAGATCGGCGGCCGCGGCCAGTGGCGGGTCGAGGCGAGCGTGCTGGAGGAGTACATCCAGAAGATGTACGCCGAGACGAAGGCCTTCGTCGCCGACCACCCGTTCCTGGAGTCCGAGGCCGACGTCGACGCCTGAGCCCGGCGAGGTCAGTCGACGTGTGAGCCGAGGGTGACGTCGACGGTCCGCTCCTCGCCACCGTCGAGCACGGTGAAGCTCACCTTCTCGCCCGGCTGGTGCGACCTGATGGCGACGATGAGGCCGATGCCGTCGGTGACCCGCTGACCCTCGACCTCGATCACCCGCTCGCCCGCGTGGATTCCGGCCTTCGCCGCGGGCGAGCCCTTGTCGACCGACTCGATCCGGGCGCCGTCGTTGGCGGTGCCACCGGTCTCGACGCGGGCGCCGACGACCGGATAGGTCGCGTGTCCGGTGTCGAGGATCTGGCGAGCGGTGACCTTGACCTGGTCGATCGGGATCGCGAAGCCGACCCCGATGTTGCCCGACTCGCCCTGGCTGCTGCCGCCGGCGGTCGCGATCGCCGAGTTGACGCCGACGACCTGGCCGCGCAGGTTGACCAGCGGCCCGCCCGAGTTGCCGGGGTTGATGGCCGCGTCGGTCTGCACGGCGTTGATGTACGACATGTCGTCGGCGGTGTTGCCGGTGGACACCGGTCGGTGCAGGGCGCTCACGATCCCGGCGGTGACCGTCGAGGACAGCCCCAGCGGTGACCCGATGGCGACGACCGTCTCACCCACACGGAGTCGCTCGGCGCTGCCCAGCGCAGCCGGTGCGACCCGCCGCATGCCGGGCACCTCGAGCACCGCGAGGTCGTAGACGGTGCTGCGCCCGACCAACGTGGCGTCGTACTCGTTGCCGTCCTGGTCGACGATCTCGATCGGCCCGTTCCCGGTGGCGGCGTCGGCGACGACGTGGTTGTTCGTGATCACGTGGCCGCGCTTGTCGAGCACGAAGCCGGAGCCGGAGGCGCCGTTGCGCACGCCTTGGTACTCCGCGAGGACCTGCACCGTCTTCGGCAGCAGCGCGTCGGCGACCTTCACGACGCTCGCCTGGTCGGCGGCCAGCGGCGCCCTCGTCTCGACGGTCGCGGGGTCGAGCCCGCCCTGCGGTGCCGGCCCGTCGTCGGAGTCGCGCAGGGTCGCGCCGAGGAAGCCGCCGGCGACGCCGAGAACCAGGGACAGCACGGCGACGGCGGGCCAGACCCAACGGCTCATCCGGGGGCGCTTGGCCGCCGGGTCCGCCTCGGGAGCAGGCTGGGACGCCGCCTCGCCGGGCGCGAGCGTGCCGAGGGGCGTACCCGGCCCGGTCGGCTCCGTCGACTCGGTCGGTCCGCTCGACGTGTCGGCCGTCGCCGGCTCCGCCGGGCGCGACAACGGCTGCGTGAACGGCTGCGTGAGCGGCTGGACAGGCGGCTGCCCGGGCGGCGGACCCCAGTTAGGCGGGGGCTCGGACGGACCCGGCGGCGGCACCCAGGCGGGCGGCGGCGCGGAGCGCCCGGGCGTCCGGTCCTCGCTCATGCCGCCTCCACGGGGAACCAGCAACGATACGGACGCGGCGGCCCGAGAGGCTCGATGGTCGCTCGCTGGCGCTCGCTCATGGGTCACATTGTGGCGCGAGGCGCCCAACGCGCGCCCACGGGGCGGCGGCGTACGGGCTACCGGCCCGGGCGGCGGGCGTTGTGGACGACCGCGACGGTCGGCACTGTCGGGTCGATCGTGGTGACCGGCGTGTGGCGGTGGAAGGTCGGAGCGGCGGCTGGACCCGCCCCGACGGCGAGCAGGCCGAGCATGGCGGCACCCACGGCGCCGCCTCCGAAGGCGGCGAAGGCGAGCGTACGACGCGTCGAGCGCCGCTCCTGCGCGAAGCCGAGCAGCAGCTGCTCGGTCGTGACCCGGGGTGCGCCGAGCAGCTCGCCCTTGAGCCGGTCGGGGGCGGCGACATCGGGGGCGCAGCCGAGCCCGGCGAGCCGCCGCTTGAGCCACTGCTCGCGCTCCAGCTGGCCGCGGCAGACCGCGCAATCCTCGACATGAGCCCAGGCGCGCTCGGCCTCGTCCTCCGGCAGCTGCCCGTCGAGGAGCGCGCTGGCGCGGGCGCCCAGATGGCCGCCGAGCAGACTCACGAGGCGCCGCCCCAGAGCACCTTGGGCCCCGAGTAGCGGATCCGGCCGCCCTTGGGGGCACGGTGGGCGAGGGCCTCGCGGAGCATCGCGCGGCCGCGGTGGATCCGGGACCGGACGGTGCCGAGCTTGGCGCCGAGGATCTGCGCGATCTCCTCGTAGGACAGCCCCTCGACGTCGCAGAGGACGACGGCGGCGCGGAAGTCCGGCGGGAGCGTCGCGAGCGCGTGCTCGATGTCGTCGTCGAAGCGCTGGTCGGTGTAGGCGTCGTCGGGCGTCGGCCCGCTGCTGGTGAGCCGCTGCGCCCGCTCGTCCGAGAGCGCGTCGAACCGGATCCGCTGCTTGCGGCGGGCCTGGTCGAGGAACAGGTTGGTGGTGATGCGGTGCAGCCAGCCCTCGAAGGTGCCGGGGCTGTAGGAGTCGAGCGAGCGGAAGACCCGGACGAAGACCTCCTGGGTGAGGTCCTCGGCGTCGGGACGGTTGCCGGTCAGACGGTAGGCGAGGCGGTAGACGCGGTCGGAGTGCTGCTCCACGATCTCGTCCCACGTCGGGACACCCGCCGCACCGCGGTCGGCAGCAGCAGCGCTCTCCATCGCACCCATCGCGCGTCCTCTCGAGCTCAACGTCGTCACTGACTCCTTCACGGTAGACCTGGCGACTGAGAACCGCCTGTGACAAACCAACGAACCACTACCCGGCGGGGTTCCCCGGGCGGCAGGCGCGCTCGGGATAGGTTGGTCGCCGTGACCACTCCGATCTCAGCAGCCAGCTGGACCTACGCCGAGGAGTTCGTCGCCGAGGACGAGGTCCTCGCGGCCGCGCGGGCACGCGCCGAGGAGGTCGGGGTGACGCCCATCAGCCCCGGCGGCGGGGCCACGCTCCGCTTCCTCTCCTCCCTGCTGGAGGCGCGGGCCGTGGTGGAGATCGGCACCGGCACCGGCGTCTCGGGGCTCTGGATGCTGCGGGGCATGCGCCCCGACGGCGTACTCACCACCGTCGACATCGAGACCGAGCACCAGCGGCTGGCCCGCAAGACGTTCACCGAGGCCGGGATCCCGACGCAGCGGGCGCGCACGATCGCCGGCTCCGCCCTCGACGTCCTGCCGCGGCTGACCGACGCCCACTACGACCTGGTGTTCGTGGACGGCGACAAGACGGAGTACGCCGACTATCTGGGCGAGGCGCTGCGGCTGCTGCGGCCCGGCGGGATCGTCGCGTTCGACAACGCCCTGTGGCACGACCGGGTCGCCGACCCCTCACAGCGCGACGACGAGACAGTCGTCATCCGCGACCTCGGCAGGACCGTCGCCGGCGACGACCGCCTGCTGCCGCTCCTGCTGCCGGTCGGCGACGGGCTGCTGGTCGCGAAGAAGCTCTGGCAGGCCGACTGACACCTCAGCGTCGGTCGCCGACGCCGGCCAGCGGGTCGTCCTGGCCCAGCCAGCTGAGCAGGAGCCGCGCACCGAAGCCGGTCGGGCCCTGGGTCCACTCGAAGCTGTCGGCCGGTGCGTCGCCGACCGAGGCGATGTCGAGGTGGGCCCACGGGAGGCCGCCGGTGAAGTGGCGCAGGAAGAGCGCCGCCGTGATCGCGCCGGGGCCGCCGGGCGCGTTGTCGGCATCGGCGACCTTCGAGGCGAGCCGCTCCTCGTAGACATCGGCCAGCGGCATCCGCCACAGCGGCTCGCCCGATGCCTCGGCGGCCTCGGCGAGCAGCGCCGCGAGCGCGTCGTCGCTGGCGAAGTAGCCGCCGACCTGCTGACCGAGCGCCACCTTCATCGCGCCGGTGAGCGTGGCGACGTCGACGAGCGCGGCGGGCTTGAGCTGGTCGACGGCGTACGCCAGCGCGTCGGCCATGACGAGCCGGCCCTCGGCGTCGGTATTGGTGACCTCGGAGGTGCGGCCGCCGTAGTGACGGAGTACGTCGCCGGGGCGGGTCGCCGAGCCGGAGACGGCGTTCTCGGCGGCGGCGATGAGGCCGACCACCTTGACCGGGCAGCCGACCGCCGCGAGCGCGGCCATGGTGGCGAGCACGACGGCACCGCCGGTCATGTCGCGCTTCATGGTGACCATGCCCTCGCCGGGCTTGAGGTTGAGGCCGCCGGTGTCGAAGGTGATGCCCTTGCCGACCAGCACGACCGTCGGCGCGCGGCGGGCGCCCTTGGCCGGCTTGTAGTCGAGCCGGATGAGCCGCGGCGGCGTGGCCGAGGCGGCGCCGACGCCGAGGATCCCGCCGAAGCCGTCCTTGGCGAGGGCCTTCTCGTCCCACACCGTGACGTCGAGCCCGGCCTCCTTGGCGACCGCCTCGGCCTGCTCGGCGAGCCATGCGGGGT
This sequence comes from Nocardioides asiaticus, assembly GCF_040049175.1. NCBI lineage: Bacteria > Bacillati > Actinomycetota > Actinomycetes > Propionibacteriales > Nocardioidaceae > Nocardioides > Nocardioides asiaticus. The sequence continues at coordinate 807,542 of NZ_JBDZDM010000001.1, forward strand.
TCTTGAGGATCGCCGGCACGGTGGCCAGGAAGCGGGACCGCCAGCCGGCCAGGGCGACCGCTGTGGCACGGGCCAACGCGGCGGCCCGCTCCGTGCCGACCTCGGCCAGGACGATGCGGCCCACGGGCTGCCACTGGGGGCCGCCCGAGCGCCAGTGGAAGTCGAAGGAGCCGAGGGTCGCGCCCGCGACGAACGGGTCGAGCGCCACGGCCGGGTCGGCCGCGACGATCGTGGTGACCACCGACTCCCGGTCGCGCGTCGCCCGCGCGAGAGCCGCGCCGGCGCGACGGAAGTCGGTGCGCTGCTGGTCGCCGACGCCGACCAGCAGGATCCGCTTCAGGGAGCCTTCGGCGGTGACGGGGAGCGAGGTGACCTCACCGGCCTTGCCGGTCGCGCCCTCGACCTCGAGGACGCCGAGGAGGTCGTAGGTCTCGCCGAGCTCCGCGGCGCCGGGTCCGAGGACGAGCGAGCCCGTCTCGCCGGCCGGCATGACCGGCAGCGCGACGACCTCGGCGTCGACCTCGGCAGGTGAGAGGGCGCTCAGCTCGAGCTGTGGCGGTGTGACCTGGACCGGGAGGGTGGGCGACAGACTCTTCGACGACAAGCCGGACCGCTCAGCCCACGACGTCCTTGAGGGCGTCGCCGAGGGCGCCCGCCTCTTCGGCGTTGAGCTCGACGACCAGGCGGCCACCGCCCTCCAGCGGAACGCGCATCACGATGCCGCGCCCTTCCTTGGTCACCTCGAGCGGACCGTCTCCCGTCCGCGGCTTCATCGCCGCCATGCGGCACCTCATTCCGTGTCTGGCCGTGTGTCCGGCGTTGTCTGGCGTCCTGGCGGGCCGGGGCTGTGGCCCGGATCGCGTCGTGCGCGTCGTCCATTATCCCCTATGCCCGGGACGGGTGTGGCGCGAGGCGCCGCAAACCAGGACCCGGTCTGGTCAGCGGTGGCCGCCGAACAGGCGCAGCAGCTGCCGGGGTGCTTCGACCCGCATCCGGTGTCGGGTGGGGTGGGCGCCGTACTCGACGGTGACGGCGGTGCCGCGGAAGCGACGGTTGTACCAGCTCGTCATCGTGCCGTGGCACCCGCCGCCACACGTCACCGTGTGGAGCGGCAGGTGCAGCGCGCGGGCGAGGCGACGGGAGAAGCGCTTGTTCTTGTGGGCGGTGTCGACCGCCTTGAGCGGCTGGTGGAAGCTGACGATCCGGCTGGGCCGGACGGTTCGGAGGAACCGCATCAGTGCGCGGGTCTCCGGCTCGGAGGCAGGCTTCGGGCCGGAGGCGTAGTGGCCGGTGAGGTGCACCCAGTCGGCGGGGAAGTTCCGGTTGAGGTCGACGCCGTGTGCGTTCTTGCGGGTGTTGCGCGCGTACCCGTCGGGGTTGGCGGTCGGGATCACCCAGAGGTCGACGCCGTGGATCGGCCTGCCGTCGCGCAGGGCCTGCGGGATCTGCCGGATCGCCCGCTCGTTGCCGTGGATCGTCGACATCACCAGCACGGTCGGGATGCCCTTGCCCCGCTCGCCCAGCCGGAACGCGTAGATCCGGCGGCCCTTCACCGAGTGGCCGATCACCCGGACCTCCTTGACCGCCGGACGCCGCGCCGCCGATGAGCTGTACGCCGAGGTGTACGCCGCTGGAGTCGCCGCCACGCCCGCCGGCGCCCCGTCGTACGACGATGCCGGCGGCGCCCCGAGGAGGACGGCCGCGAGGGAGAGGACGAGGGTCACCAGCGCGCCGAGTCGCGTCATCGCTTCGGGCCTTCCTGATCGGGGTCAGACCACCTGGGTGAGATAGGCCCAGGTCATGTAGAGCACGCCGAGCAGCATGCCGATGTGGCCGACGATCGACAACCACGGACTGCTTGACCAGTTGTCGGCTGCCGGGTGCATGGAGTGCCTCCCGGCATGGCGGCCACGGGCGGGCAGCCAGCGGAGGAGGATGAAGAGCCCGGCGACGACGACCAGCCAGAGGAAGAAGAGCCCGATGATGCCGGTGAGCGAGGAGCCGGCCGCGGAGCCGTTCTTCCCCACGAGGAACACCACCCAGATCAGCAGCCCGAGCAGTCCGCACACCGAGTGGACGGCGGGCAGGAACACGCCCGTCGCGCCCTGCCCCCCGCCGCCGTAGCGCAGCCGCAGGCGGGTCAGCAGCACCACCACCGCCGCGAGGAGGGTGATGACGTAGACGAGCAGCTGCTGGTACCCCACGGCGGGCATTCTGGCTCAGTCGCGCGACGGGTCGCCATTCGGCTCGGGCGCGGCCTCCTCGCGGTCCGGGTCACGGGGTCCGGCCTCGAGGGCCTCCCGGTCGGCGTACTCGGCCGCCAGCCGGTCGATCAGCGCGTCGACCTCGCTCATCCGGTAGCCGCGCAGGGTGACGCTGAACCGCAGCCGGCGCAGGTCGGCCGCGCGCAGCGGCCGGTCGGCGGGGACGAGCACGTCCGGGCGGTCGCCGTACTCCTCCGCCAGCGGCGAGCCGAGACCGGCGGCTACAAGCGCCACCCCACCGAGCGCGAGCACGATGAGGACGGCGAAGAGCCACATCACGAGGAGTCCCGGGCCTTCACCATCAGCTCGACCGCCTCGTCGACGTCGTCGGTCAGCGTGAGCATGTCGAGGTCGGACTCGTTGATCCGCTTGTCGGCCAGCATCGTGTCGCGCATCCAGCCGACCAGGCCCTCCCAGTGCCTCACACCCATCAGGACGATCGGGAACTGCGTGATCTTGCCGGTCTGGGCGAGCGTCATCGCCTCGAAGAGCTCGTCCATGGTGCCTAGTCCGCCGGGGAGGACGATGTAGCCCTGGGAGTACTTCACGAACATCGTCTTGCGGACGAAGAAGTACCGGAAGTTCAGCGGCACGTTGACGTGGTCGTTGAGGTCGGCCTCCCAGGGCAGCTCGATGCCGAGCCCGACGCTGGTGCCGCCGGCCTGGAGAGCCCCCTTGTTGGCCGCCTCCATCGCGCCCGGGCCGCCGCCGGTGACGACCGCGAAGCCGGCCCGGGCGAGCGCGCCGCCGACCTCCTCGGCCATGGCGTACGCCGGGTCGTCGACCGGGGTGCGCGCCGAGCCGAAGACCGCGACCGCGGGGCCGAGCTCGGCGAGCTCGTTGAAGCCCTCCACGAACTCCGCCTGGATCTTGAGAACCCGCCACGGGTCGGTGTGGACCCAGTCGCTCGGCCCGCGGCTGTCGAGCAGCCGCTGGTCGGTCGTCTCGCCGTCCGGGGTCGGGCCTGGCCGCATCCCGTTGAAGGTGTTCCTCATCGGCTCTCCAGCCAGTCGCGCAGCGACGCCTCGCAGTGCACGATCTGGGCGATCGGCACGTGCTCGTCCTGCTTGTGGGCGAACATCGGGTCGCCCGGGCCGAAGTTGACCGCCGGGATCCCGAGCACCGTGAAGCGGGCGACGTCGGTCCAGCCGAACTTCGGGTTGACGGTGCCGTCGGCGCCGCCGACGGCCTCGACGAACTCCTTGGCCGCCGGCCGGTCGAGGCCGGGCAGCGCACCGGGTGAGCTGTCGGTGAGGGTCACCTCGTAGCCGGCGAAGAAGTCCCGCAGGAACGCCTCGGCCTCGGCCTCGCTGCGGTCCGGGGCGAACCGGTAGTTGACCGTCACGACGCACTCGTCGGGGATCACGTTGCCGGCGACGCCGCCGGAGACGAAGACGGCGTTGAGCCCCTCGTGGTACTCCAGCCCGTCGATGACGGGCTTCCTGGCGTCGTACGCCTCGAGGCGGCGGAGCACCTCGCCGGCCTTGTGGATCGCGTTGGAGCCCTTCCAGGAGCGGGCGCTGTGGGCGCGCTCGCCGGTCGTCCTGACCTCGACTCGCATCGTGCCCTGGCAGCCTGCCTCGATGACGCCGTCGGAGGGCTCCATCAGGATCGCGAAGTCGGCCGCGAGCAGGTCCGGCTCGGAGGCGGCTAGCTTGCCGAGCCCGTTGTGGATCGCCTCGATCTCCTCGGCCTCGTAGAGGACGTAGGTGACGTCGCGGACCGGCTCGGTCAGGGTGGCCGCCAGCTTGAGGATGACCGCGTCGCCGCTCTTCATGTCGCAGGTGCCCAGACCGTGCAGGATCCCGGCCGCGCTGTCGAGCCGGCTCGGCAGGTTGTCGTTGAGCGGCACCGTGTCGAGATGGCCCGCGATCACGACCCGCTCCGGCCGGCCGAGCTCGGTCCGGGCCACCACGGTGTTGCCCCGGCGGGTGACCGTGAGGTGGTCGTACGCCGACAGCGCTGCCTCCACCGCGTCGGTGATCGCCTGCTCGTTCAGGCTCACCGACTCGATGTCGACGAGCTGCCGGGTCAGGGTCACGACGTCGGTGGTCAGGTCGAGGGTTGTCACGCACCTAGTCAAGCAGCCCGTCGGTACGACGTCTCGATCTCCCCCGACTCACCGCCGACCGTTACGTTCCCGTGAAGAGTCGGTCTCGTTTGCGTTCGTAGCGCTCGCTACGCACTACCGTCAGCGCGCTTCGTCCCTCCCCGATGAGGAGTCTCCTTGCGATACCGTCTCACCCGCGCGCTCACGGCCGCTGTCGTCGCGCTGCTCGCGGTTCCGCCGCTCGTCGGCCTCAGCACGCTCGAACCGGCGGCCGCGGCCGCACCGCCGGGGCCGCACCACACGCTCACCAAGGCCCAGGTCCAGCGGTCCTTCGAGCAGTTCCGTTCGGCGGTCGCCAAGCCCGGCGCCGCGTCCGACCTGACGCCCTACTACCGCGATCTCACCGCCGGCCGGAGCAAGCTGACGGCGGCCCAGCGCGCGTACGTCGACCGGGTGGTCCGCGGCACCAGCCCGGCCGTGGAGCGGGCAGCCGCCACCGAGTCGTCGGACGACGCGCCCGTCTACTGCGCCGCGGGCTGCGCCTACGACGCCCCGCCGGTCGACGCCGACGGGCGGTCCTCGCTCGCGAACACCCTCTGCGACGGCACCGTCTGCCTCCACTACGACACCGAGGCCGACGTGGCGGCGTACAACGAGGCCGCCGCAGCCGCGGACGAGGGCCTCGACCAGAGCGACCCCGACTACGTGTGGCCGCTCTCCCCGGGCAACGCGGTCACCGACGCCGGTACGCCGGCGAAGGTCCTCCGGATCGCGTCGTCGGTGGCCCGGGCGTACGCGAAGGCCGGCTGGATCCGGCCGCACAGCGACGGCCTGGTCGGCAACCCGGCCGACGGGCCGTACGCCGGCGTCGAGGGCCAGGTGGACATCTACCTGCAGGACAGCGGTGGCGACTTCTTCGGCCTCGAGGCCGCCGACTGGAACCACTGCGACGACGAAGGCATCCACTGCGCCGGCTTCATCGTCCTCGATGCGAACTACGCGAGCCCGCAGACGACCACCGGCGTCACGACGTTCGACACGATGGCACCGCTGGACAACTTCCGGGTGACCATCGCGCACGAGTACGAGCACGTCCTGCAGTTCGCGTACGACGCCTGGGCCGACGGCTGGCTGATGGAGTCCACCGCGATGTGGGCCGAGACCGAGCTCTACCCGCAGCTCAACGACAACATCCGCTACCTCGACGAGAGCCCGCTCACCAACCCGGGCCTCTCGCTCGACGACAACGGCTACGCCTCCCCCGACCCCGACGCGGTCTACAACGAGTACGGCGTGTGGTCGTTCTGGCGGTACGTCACCGACACGATCGCGACCAGCCGCACGGCGGGGCTCCCCGACTTCGTCAGGGTGCTGTGGGAGAAGGTGTCGACCCCCGGTGACAACGGCTACAACTACGGCTACGACACCACCTCGCTGACCGCGGCCGACCAGGCCCTCCGTGAGGTCGGCTCGTCGCTGGCCGAGGCGTACGACGGCTACGTCCTCGGCGGCCTGTACCCCTCCCGGCTCCTCGGCGCGAACGCGCACAAGAAGAGCACCACCGGCACGTCGTACCCGACCCGGCAGCCCGACACCTCCGTCGCGCTCACCGGCGCGGGGACGACGGGCGGCACGGCGGCGGTCAACCACCTCGCGTCGTACGACGTCCGGTACGTGCCGTCGGGCACGGCGCTCAAGGGCGCCACACTGACCCTCTCGGTGACGCTCCCGGCCGACACCCCGGACCAGAGCGTGATCGTGAGCGCCGTGACCGGCTCGGGCGCGGTCAAGGTCTTCCGGCCGGTCCCCGAGGACGGCGTGGTGACCTGGACGGGCAGCCCGTCGTCGTACGCCTCGGTGGACGTCACCCTCGTCAACGGCACGGGCATCGACCCGGCCACCTGCGGCACCGACCCGAACTGGTCGTTCACCTGCTACGGGCTGCCGGACCACGACGGGGCGACCTTCGCCTACACCGCGACGGTGGCCGGCTGACCCGGAGCCACCACGGACGTAGGGCCCTCGGACGCATCCAGCGCGTCCGAGGGCCCAACGTCCGTCCCAGGCTTACGCGCGGACCAGCGCGACCGTCGCCTTCTCGCCGTCGCCGACGGTGACCTCCGCGGTCTCGACCGGCTCGCCCGAGGGCGGCTCCGCCACGACGTCGTACGCCGTCGCGAGGGTCTCCCTCGTGATCAGGTCGGCGTGCGTGGTGGCCGCCGCGCGGACCGCGTCGCCGCCGGCGACGACCAGGGAGATCCGGTCCTCGACGTTGAGCCCGCTGTCCTTGCGGAGCTGCTGGACCGCGCGGACGAGGTCGCGGGCGAGGCCCTCGGCGGCGAGCTCGGGCGTGACGACGGTGTCGAGGACGACGAACCCCCCGTGCGGGAGCATGCCTACGGCGATGTCGTCGGTCGCAGCGCCGGCGACCGTGTCCAGGGAGTACTCGCCCTCCAGCAGCTCGAGCCCACCGGCGGTGACGGTGCCGTCCTCGGCCACCGACCAGTCGCCGGTCTTCGAGCCCCTGATCGCTGCCTGCACGTCCTTGCCGAGGCGCGGGCCCGCGGCGCGGGCGTTGACCGTGAGCCGTTGGGTGACGCCGTACCTCTCGGCCTCGGGGTCGTCGCCGGCCAGCAGCCGGACGGACTTCACGTTGACCTCGTCGCGGACGATGCCCTCGAAGCCCCCGATCTCGGTGCCGACGACGGTGAGACCGCCGAGCGGGAGCCGGTTGCGGAGCTGGCGGGCCTTGCGAAGCGCGGAGGTCGCCGAGCAGACGGCGCGGACGTGGTCCATCGCCTCGACCAGCGTCGCCTCGGCGGGCAGGTCGTCCACCGACGGCCAGTCGGCGAGGTGGACCGAGCGGCCGCCGGTGAGGCCGCGCCAGATCTCCTCGGTGGTCAGCGGCAGCAGCGGCGCGACGACGCGGGTGGTGGTCTCGAGCACGGTGAAGAGCGTGTCGAAGGCCGCCTGGTCCTCGTCCCAGAAGCGGTCGCGCGAGCGCCGGATGTACCAGTTCGTGAGCACGTCGAGGAACCGCTGCGTCGCCTCGCAGGCGTCGGCGACGTAGTAGAGGTCCATCGCCTGTGTCATCTCGGCGACGTAGTCACGCAGCTTGGCGAGGATGTAGCGGTCGAGCGGGTCGGTGCTGTCGGTCCGCCACTCCCCCTCGACGCCGGCGCCGTCCTTCGCCGCGTTGGCATAGAGCTGGAAGAAGTACCAGCTGTTCCACAGCGGGATCATCACCTGGCGGACCGAGTCGCGGATGCCCTGCTCGGTGACGCTCAGGACGCCTCCGCGCAGGATGGGGCTCGCCATCAGGAACCAGCGCATCGCGTCGGCGCCGTCACGGTCGAAGACCTCCGAGACGTCGGGGTAGTTGCGCAGCGACTTCGACATCTTGCGCCCGTCCGCGCCGAGGACGGTGCCGTGGGCGATGCAGTTCTGGAAGGCCGGCCTGCCGAAGAGCGCGGTCGCCAGGATGTGCAGGGTGTAGAACCAGCCCCGCGTCTGCGGGATGTACTCGACGATGAAGTCGGCCGGGAAGTGGCCGTCGACGAAGTCGCCATCGGGCCCAGCGAACCAGTCGGCGTTCTCGAAGGGATAGTGGTTCTGCGCGAACGACATGGAGCCGGAGTCGAACCACACGTCGAGCACGTCGCTGACCCGCCGCATCATGCTTCTGCCCGTCGGGTCGTCGGGGTTCGGGCGGACGAGGTCGTCGACGTAGGGACGGTGCAGGTCGGGCCTGCCGTCGGCGTCGGTCGGCAGCCGGCCGAAGTCGCGCTCCAGCTCGGCGAAGGAGCCGTAGACGTCGACGCGGGGGTACGCCGGGTCGTCGGACTTCCACACCGGGACTGGGCTGCCCCAGAACCGGTTGCGCGTGATCGACCAGTCGCGGGCGTTCTCCAGCCACTTGCCGAACTGGCCGTCCTTGATGTGCTCGGGCACCCACCGGATCTGCTGGTTGAGCTCGAGCATCCGCTCCTTGAGCTTCGTCACCTCGACGAACCAGGACGACACGCCCTTGTAGATCAGCGGCTGCCGGCAGCGCCAGCAGTGCGGGTAGGAGTGGGTGTAGGTCTCGCGCCGCAGCAGCACGGTGCCGGGAGTCACGCTGCCGGCCGTGTTGGTCTCGACGGTGGTTGAGGAGGTTGCGCTCTCAGCGGTGGTTGAGCAGGTTGCGCTCTCAGCGGTGGTTGAGGAGGTTGCGCTCTCAGCGGTGGTTGAGGAGGTTGCGCTCTCAGCGGTGGTTGAGGAGGTTGCGCTAGCAACCGTCTCGAAACCCCGCGTCGCCGCCGCGAGGTCGTCGATGATGTGCAGGTTGGCGTCGAAGACCAGCATGCCGGCGTACTCGTCGACCGGCGCGGTGAACCGACCGTCCTTGCCGACCGGCATGACCGGCGCGATGCCCTCGCGGTCGGTGACCTCCTTGTCGATCTCACCGAAGGCGCCGGCGGAGTGGACCAGCCCGGTGCCGTCGGTGGTGGTGACCGCCTCGTCGGCGGCGACGACGCGGAACGCTGCCCCAAAATCTGGCGCTGCACGGCCGAGGTAGTAGCCGAACGGCGGGGTGTAGCTGAGCCCGAGCAGGTCGGAGCCGCGGTAGCGGGCCAGGACCCTGGGCTCCTCGCCCAGCTCCTTCTTGTAGGCCGCGAGGCGCGCCTCGGCGATGACGTAGCGCGCGGTCTCCTCGGTCCCTGGGACGGGCGCCTCCACCACGACGTAGTCGATCCCGGTGCCGACCATGACGGCCAGGTTGCTGGGCAGAGTCCAGGGGGTCGTGGTCCAGGTCAGCAGCTTCGCACCCTCGAGGGGCCCCGCCGTGGTGACGGTGAAGCCGACGGTGACCGCGGGGTCCTGGCGGTCTTGGTAGACGTCGTCGTCCATCCGCAGCTCGTGGTTGGACAGCGGCGTCTCGTCGTTCCAGCAGTACGGCAGGACGCGGAAGCCCTCGTAGACCAGGCCCTTGTCGTACAACGTCTTGAACGCCCAGATCACCGACTCCATGTAGTCGGGCTCGAGCGTCTTGTAGTCGTTGTCGAAGTCGACCCAGCGGGCCTGGCGGGTGACGTACGCGCGCCACTCGTCGGTGTACTTGAACACCGACTCGCGGGCGGCGGCGTTGAACCGCTCGATCCCCATCTCGACGATCTCGTCGGTGGTCTTGATGCCGTTGAGGCGCATCGCCTCGAGCTCGGCGGGCAGGCCGTGGGTGTCCCAGCCGAAGCGGCGCTCGACGCGGCGGCCGCGCATGGTCTGGTAGCGCGGGACGATGTCCTTCACGTAGCCGGTCAGCAGGTGGCCGTAGTGCGGCAGGCCGTTGGCGAACGGGGGCCCGTCGTAGAAGACGAACTCGTTGCTGCCGTTCTCGCCGGCCTCGCGGTTGTCGATCGACGCCTGGAAGGTGCCGTCCTTCTCCCAGTACGCGAGGATCCGCTCCTCGATCTCGGGGAAGCGCGGCGAGGACGGGACCACGCCGTCGTCGGCGGTGGTCACCTTCGGGTAGCGGCCTTCGGCCATCGAGCGGTCTCCTGCGGTTCGTAGGTCGTCGTGTCCTACGAGGACGACATCCCTGCCGCGGTACCACCTCGTTTGCCGGCGCGCGCCGACCACTCGTTGACGGCTGTGACGGGCCTACCCGCCGGGTTCTACTGGGGTCTCGGTTGTTGAGCTGGCCGAAGCCTGTTCTTCCCGGGGCTCGCCGCTGATGACGGCTCAGACGCCTGTGGGGAAATCGTACGGCGTGGTCCGCGCTCGCGCGAACTCGATAGCAGTCATATTCCTTGACATTCATATGACCGCGATGGAATATGACGTCATGAACGGCTTCACCGCCATCGCAGAGCCGACCCGGCGCTCGATCCTCGACCTGCTCCGCACCGGCGAGCGGGACGTCGGATCGCTGGTCGACGCGCTCGACCTGCCGCAGCCGCTCGTGTCGAAGCACCTGCGGGTGCTGCGCGACGCGGGCGCCGTGGAGGTCGAGCTCGCCGGCAAGCGGCGGGTCTACCGCCTCGCCGGGCAGCCGCTGCCCGACGTGCTCGCCTGGGTGCGGCCCTACGTGGAGCTGTGGAGCACCAGCCTCGACCGCCTCGAGGAGGCGCTCGACGAGGACGATTCCTGAGGAGTAGAGATGAGTGACATCGTGACCACCGATCCCCGCATCACCGACCAGATCGCCGCCAACCCGGTCGCCGCGACCCTCACCGAGGAGGACGGCCGCTGGACGCTGACGATGCAGCGCCGGCTGCGCCACTCCCCGGCGAAGGTATGGCTGCTGCTGACCGAGCCGGACCAGCTCGTTCGCTGGTCCCCGATCGTGCCCGACCGTGCCTTCGACTCCGTCGGCCCGGCCACCGCACGCGAGAATCCCGGCGACGACGACGCGGTCGACGCCGAGGTCCTCGCCGTCGACCCGCCCCGCGAGCTCGTCCACCGCTGGCGCGCCGACGTGCTGCGCTGGACGCTCGAGCCTGCCGGCGGCGGCACCCTGCTCACCGTGCACCACACCTTCGCCGACCGGGCGAGGACCGGCTCGTACGGCGCCGGCTGGCACATCTGCCTCGGCGCCCTGGCCGCCCTCGACGCCCATGGGTTCGACAACGAGGACGCGCCGCGGCGGGTCGTGGGCGGGGCCTCCCTCGACTACGGCTGGCAGGACCTCCACGACGCGTACGCCGCCGCGCTGGCCTGAGCGCCTGCCGGGCGTGGTGTATCTGCCGGCGTAAAGGGCTCTCATCTCCGGGCGACGTGACTCGGGCCGTCGGACCCGAAGGAGAGTCTCATGTCCAGCATCATCACCTCGCGCGGCGTACGCGTGGTCGCGGTCTCGGTCACCTCGCTGATCCCGGCCTCGCTCGTCTACGCGATCCAGACCGACGCGCTCGCGGCCGCGAAGCTCACCCCGACGACCGTCACCATCAAGGCCGAGCAGGTCGACCTGTCCGGCACGGTCAGGAGTCCGAAGAAGGTCTGCAAGAACAACCGCAAGGTCTTCCTCGTGAAGCAGAAGGGCGCGAAGTTCGGCGGCGACGACAAGGTCATCGCGACCGACACCACCGAGCTGAAGAAGGGCGTCGGCGTGTGGCGCACCGGCAACACCGGCATCGAGGGCAAGTTCTACGCCAAGGTGAAGAAGACCTCGAAGTGCAGGGCGGCGGTCAGCAAGACCGTCGTGGCCGAGCGCGACGACTAGCGACTGTTCAGGAAGTCCTGCAGCCCGGCTAGGTCGTCGGTGTTGAGCCAGTCGACGCCCGCGTCCAGCTCGGCCTGCCAGACCCGCTCCCGCCGGGGTGCGTCGACGTCCGGGGTGTCCCAGAACCGGACCGTGTAGCCGCGGGCGTGGGCGTCGTCGACGATCCGCTCGAGCCGCCGCTCGCCGAGGAACGGGCCGACCCCGCGCCACAGGAACGTGGTCTTCCAGTCCTCGCTCACCATCGCGACCAGGCTGCTCGGCAGGCCGTCGTCGAGCTCGTCGAGCCGGGCGTCGTAGAACGACCTCCGCACGGTCGCCGCCTGCATCGCGGCGAGGTCGCGGTTGCCGGAGATGACGGCGGTGACCGGACCCCGACGTACGGCGCCGTCGTCGTACGTCGTGAACAGCCCGGGGAACGCCGCGAGCTTCTGCTCGATCACCGGCCAGGTCGAGGCGACGTCCGACTTCACGTCGATGAGCAGCTGGAAGCCGTTGCGCCAGCCGGGATAGACCGAGCCACCGCTCGCGGCCACGCGGTCGGCGAGCGGCTGCAGGTAGTACGCCGTCAGCGTGCGCGACAGGTCCGGGGCGTCGTGGCCGAGGTAGAGCTCGCCGTCGACCAGCCAGACGTCCGCCTCGACCGAGGTGAACCCGTGGTCCAGCGCGTCGAGCAGCGGCCGCGTGTGCTCGTAGTCGTTGTGCGCGTGGGCGTGCGCGAGCGGACGGACCGCCGACGCGGAGGCCGGAGCGCTGCCCGGATCCCGGCCCGGATCCAGGCCCGGAGCCGAGGCCGGCTCGGCCGCCCGAGCGGGAGCGACCAGTCCGAGGAGCAGCACGGGGACGGTGAGGAGCGCGACCGAGATCCGCATGTGGCCACGCTGCCGCGCACCGGCGGGCGGCGGAAGACACGCCGATGGACGAGCGGATGAACGGTGGTTATCCGGTTGCCCGCCCGGCGTCGTACGGCGTTGGCTGGGAGCCATGAGCGACATGTGGCTCCCCAGGGACGAGGACCCGCGCAGCTACGGCTCCCCCGTCCACGAGCTCGAGACCTACCGCGAGTACCTCACCAACTACCGCCTCACCCTCGAGCTGAAGTGCCAGGGCCTCACCCCCGAGCAGCTCGCGACCCGGAGCGTGCCGCCGAGCAACCTCAGCCTCCTCGGCCTGGTCCGCCACATGGCCTCGGTCGAGAACGGCTGGTTCCAGCGCCTCAAGGGGGGTGAGCGCACCGCGCCGCACCCGTACGCGGACGACAGCGACCCGGACCACGACTTCAACGGGGCGGCCGGCACCCAGGAGTGCGTCGACGACGCGTTCGCCACGTGGAAGGCGGAGATCGCCGCGGCCGACGCCTGGCTCGAGGACCAGACCGACGACGGCCTCGCCGAGATGGTGCCGCTGCGCGGCGACAACAAGGCGAGCAGGCGCGACATCCTGGTGCACATGATCGAGGAGTACGCCCGCCACTGCGGCCACGCGGACCTCCTCCGCGAGTGCATCGACGGCCGGACCGGCCAGTGATCACTCTCAGGGGAGACCTCTAGACTTCTCCGCCGTGACTTCCGCTGCCTGGGGCTTCGGCCTGACGACGTACGCCGCCGACGCTGGATCGAATCTTGGGGAGATCCTCGACGTGTGGTTCCCCGCGCCGGCGCTGGGCGGGAAGCCGGACGGCGCGGAGGCGCCCGCCGAGCTGCTGGCGCTCGAGGGCAGCGACAAGGCCCGGCGGGTCGAGACGCGCGTCGAGCTCGTCGAGATCAAGGACCTCGACGCCGCACCGGCGACGACCGCCGACGTGTGGCTGCGGCTGCACCTGCTCTCCCACCGCCTCGTCATCCCGAACTCCGTCAACCTCGACGGCGTCTTCGGGCTGCTCACCAACGTCGTGTGGACCAACCTCGGCCCGTGCTCGGTGGAGGGCTTCGAGCTGACCCGGGTGAGGCTGAAGGCCGCCGGCATCCACGTGACCGTCTTCGGCGTGGACAAGTTCCCCCGGATGGTCGACTACGTGGTGCCCTCCGGCGTACGCATCGCCGACGCCGACCGGGTCCGCCTCGGCGCCCACCTCGCCGAGGGCACCACCGTGATGCACGAGGGGTTCGTCAACTACAACGCCGGCACCCTCGGCACCTCGATGGTCGAGGGCCGCATCGTCCAGGGCGTCGTCGTCGGCGACGGCTCCGACATCGGCGCGGGCGCCTCCATCATGGGCACGCTGTCGGGCGGCGGCACGGAGCGGGTCAGCATCGGCGAGGGCTGCCTGCTCGGCGCCAACGCCGGCATCGGCATCGCCCTCGGCGACAACTGCGTCGTCGAGGCCGGGCTCTACGTCACCGCCGGCACCAAGGTGACCCTCCCCGACGGCTCGGTCGTCAAGGCCAAGGAGCTGTCCGGGTCGAGCAACATCCTCTTCCTCCGCAACAGCCAGACCGGCGCCGTCGAGGCGCGGGACCGGGTCGGCACGGGCATCGAGCTCAACGCCGCCCTGCACGCGAATTGACCCGCGGGCCCGCCGCCGTACGCCGATGAGGAAGCTCGGCATCGCCGTCGTCGTGATCGCCATCGTCGCCGCGGTGCTCGTCTTCGCGCTGCGGAAGGCGACGCACACGATCGACCGGCTGCTGCCCGACCCCGAGAGCTGTACGGCGACGGTCAGCGGCCACACGGCCGAGCTGCAGCCCGAGCAGGCCGAGAACGCCGGCCTCATCACCGCCGTCGCCGTGAAGCGCGGCCTGCCCGCCCGGGCCGCGACGATCGCGCTGGCGACGGCCATGCAGGAGTCGAAGCTCTTCAACCTCACCGACGGCGACCGCGACTCGCTCGGCCTCTTCCAGCAGCGGCCGTCGCAGGGCTGGGGCACGAAGGCGCAGATCCTCGACCCGGTGCACGCGACCAACGCCTTCTACGACGCGCTGGTGAAGATCGACGGCTACGAGACGATGGTCATCACCGAGGCCGCCCAGGAGGTGCAGCGGTCCGGCTACCCCGAGGCGTACGCCGAGCACGAGCCCGACGCCCGCGTCCTCGCCTCCGCCCTCACCGGCTGGTCCCCGCACGCCTTCTCCTGCCGGCTCGACGACGCCGACCCCGGGTCCGGGCGGCCGCGGATCCTGCGCAAGGAGCTGCGCAGCTTCTTCGGCGCACACCTCGACAGCGCCGTCGTACGCGGCCGGCAGGTCACCGTCACCGTCCCCGCCGGCGCGCACGGGACCAACACCGGCTGGGCGGCGGCCCACTACGCCATCGCCCAGGCGGACCGGCTCGGGGTCAGCGCGGTGGAGTACGCCGGCCGGCGCTGGTCGACCGGCACGAGCGCCTCGTGGCACACCGACGGCACCGCCGACGCGCGCCGGCTGGTCATCACCATGGCCTGACCGACGCCCTGGGCGCAGAGGTGACCGCCCCGGTTGCCCCGACCGGACAGGATGTGGGGCGTGCAGCGCCTCTCTCCCCCGCCCGACCGGACCGTACGGCGCCGGCAGTGGCCACCCCGCTGGCTGCGCCGGCTCCGCCGGCGGGTCCCGCTCACCCGCCGCGGCCGCTGGGTCGCCGGAGGAGCGGCGGGCGGGGTGGTCCTGCTCGTCGTCGGGCTCACGGTCCGGACCGGCGGGCTCGGCGACGGCTTCTTCGGCCTGCTCAGCGGCGACGAGTGCGCGGCCACCGCGGCAGGCGTACGCACGACCCTCGACCTCGGCCAGGCGCAGCGGGCGGGCCGCATCGCCGCGTACGCCAACCGGCGCGGGCTGCCCGCCCGGGCGGTCACGGTCGTGCTCGCCGTCGAGCTCACCGACCACGACCTCGAGCGCCGGGCGGCGCGGGCCGTCCGGCTGTACGGACGGCTGGCGGGCGTCACCGGCTACCGGAGGCTGCCGGTCGCGACCGTCGCCGCGCGGGTGGGTGGCGGCTCCGCCGACAGCTACGCCGACCACGAGGACGACGCCCGCGCTCTCGCCTCGGCGCTGACCGGCAACTCGCGCGCCGCGTTCACCTGCCGCGTGGACGACGACCGGGAGCCGGCCCCCGACAGGCTCGGGCCGGACGGACTGGTGCCGCGTGCGGAGCGGGTCCGCAGCGACCTGCACTCGGCGTACGGCGACCTGCCGCTCGGCGGCTTCGCGCCCGGCGGTGTCCGGACCGGCCACATGGAGGGCTCGGCGCACTACGAGGGCCGCGCGATCGACGTCTTCTTCCGGCCGATCTCGCCGGCCGACAAGACCCGCGGCTGGGCGGTCGCGTCGTACTTCGTCTCCCAGGCCGACCGGCTCGACATCGCAACCGTCATCTTCGACGACCGGATCTGGACCTCCGAGCGCTCCGACGAGGGCTGGCGCGACTACGACCCGCCCGAGCGGTCGGGCGACCGCAGGATCCTCGAGCACCGCGACCACGTGCACGTGGACGTGGCCGACTGAGGTGCAGAACCCGGCTCGGCGCTCGGCTCAGGCGGTGAGACGCTCGACCGCGGCGTCGATCCGCTCGTCGGTCGCGGTGAACGCGACCCGGACGTGCTCGCGACCGGCCGTGCCGTAGAAGTCGCCGGGGGCGGCGAGGATGCCGCGCTCGGCGAGCCAGGCGACCGTGGCCCAGCAGCTCTCGCCAGCCCCCTCTGACTGACGCCGTGCCCATAGGTAGAGCGAGGCCTCGGAGTCGTCGATGGCGAAGCCGGCGTGGGCGAGAGCCCGCTCGAGCCTGGCGCGGCGGGCGGCGTAGAGCGCGTGCTGCTCCTTGGCGTGGGCGTCGTCCTCGAGCGCGGCCACCATGGCGACCTGCTGGGGGCCGGGCATCTGCAGGCCCAGGTTCTTGCGTACGGCGAGCAGCTCGCCCACCACCGCCGGATCACCCGCGACGAACGCGCACCGGTAGCCGGCGAGGTTGGAGCGCTTGGAGAGCGAGTGGACGGCGAGGATGCCCTCGAACGAGCCGCCGCAGACGCTCGGGTGGAGCACCGAGAGCGGCTCCGCCTCCCAGGCGCACTCGATGTAGCACTCGTCGGAGACCAGCAGGGTGCCGCGCTCGCGGCACCAGTCGACGACCTTCTTGAGGTGCTCCAGCGGGAGGACCCGGCCGGTCGGGTTGGACGGGCTGTTGATCCACAGGATCCGCGGTCTGCGGGGGCCGATGGCGATGAGGCTGTCGCTGGTGAGCGTGTCGGCGCCGACGAGCGCCGCCGACACCTCGTAGGTCGGGTAGGCGAGCTCCGGGTAGACCACCAGGTCGCCCGGCCCGACCCCGAGGTGGAGCGGCAGGCTGGCGATCAGCTCCTTGGAGCCGATCACCGGCAGGACGGCGTCGAGCCCGAGACCGGTCACGCCGTGGTTGCGCGCCAGCCAGTCGATCGCCGCCTGCCGGGTCGCGACCTTGCCGATCGTGACCGGGTAGCCGGGCGAGTCGGCGGCGCCCTTGAGGGCGTCCTGCACGACCTGCGGCGTCGGGTCGACCGGCGTACCGACCGAGAGGTCCACGATGCCCCCGGGGTGACGGCGTGCCGTCTCGGCGTACGACGTCAGCTTGTCCCAGGGGAAGTCGGGGAGCCTCTCGGAGACGTTCATCCGAGCGTCAGCTGTCCTGGTTCTGCGGCTCGAGGGAGGCGATCAGCGGGGCGTCCTTGTCGATCTCCCCCATCTTCGCCGCGCCACCGGGCGAGCCGAGGTCGTCGAAGAAGTGGACGTTGGCGTCGTAGTAGTCCTTCCACTGCTCCGGCACGTCGTCCTCGTAGAAGATCGCCTCGACCGGGCACACCGGCTCGCAGGCGCCGCAGTCGACACATTCGTCGGGGTGGATGTAGAGCATCCGCTTGCCCTCGTAGATGCAGTCGACGGGGCACTCATCGACGCAGGCCCGGTCCTTCACATCGACACATGGCTGCGAGATGACGTAGGTCATGCGGGTCCTCCAGTTCAGAGGCCCTCTGCCGGTCTCGGGGGCAGGCAGAGGGTCCTGCGGGTCACGGTAGAGGACCAGCCTAGTATCCCCGCGTGCCCGAACATCTCCTGGGACCGCATGTCGTCGGTCGCCGCGTGGTCGTACGCCGGATCGTGCCCGGCGAGACCGGCCCGAGCGGCGGCCCCGCGTACGCCGACGTCCTCGGCGTCTGCCGCTCCTGGAGCGACGGCGTCGCGGTGCTGGAGCGCGAGTCCGGCGAGGAGGTGGCCATTCCCGTCGAGGAGATCGTCACCGGCAAGCCGGTGCCTCCACGGGCGTCCGTGCGGGCCCGGGTCTCCGCCCGGGATGCCGAGCTGCACACCGCGGGGCTCTTCCCCCGCGTCGAGGTCCACCCCCTCGGCGAGTGGTCGATCAGGTGGGAGCCGGAGGTCGTCGGGCGGCTGCGCAGGCGGGCCAACTCGTGCCTGGCGATGGGCCCGCCGGGCATGCCGCTGCCGGCCGCGCTGGAGCGGGTCGTGGAGTTCTACACCGCGCGCGGACGCCGGCCGATCGTCCAGGTCGAGCAGGGCTCCGAGGTCGAGGACCACGTGCGGGCCGCCGGCTGGGAGCCGATCCACGGCGACGCGCTCTTCCTGCTCGCCTCGGTCGCGATGCTCGGGCGGCAGCTCCGGCCCACGGCCGGGCTGACCCGGGTCGAGACCGACGGGCCGCGGGTGCTGGCCACCGTCCCGGGCCCCGGGATCGCTGCCCGCGCGTTCGGCCGCGCCTCCCTCGACGGCGACTGGCTCGGCATCCACGACGTGCTCGTCGACCCCGCACACCGCCGGCAGGGGCTGGCCAGGGAGGTCATCGCGGCGCTGCTCGAGTGGGGCGCCGAGCAGGGAGCACGCACCATCTGGCTGCACGTCGAGACCTCCAACGAGCCGGCCCGCGCACTCTACGACTCCCTCGGGTTCACCGAGCACCACCGCTGCCGCTACTACGAGAGGCCGAGCTGAGCCGGTCGCGGCAATCGGGTTCGCGGGTCGGGGCGGCTCGTCCTAGGCTTGCCCCGGCGACCGCGAGGAGTGACGACCCTCGGCCCCGGTGATCCGGACCCCGCGAGCGGGCGCCCGCGCGTCACGGCGTACCGACGAGAGGTCGGCGACCAGCCGGCGAAGGTGTGGTGGCACCGCGACCTGGCCCCCGCCCACACCTCCAGGGCTCCACTACCTGGAGGAAGCATGAGAAAGACAGATCGCACCCTCGCCGCCGAGCTCGCCTCTGCGCTGCCCGGATCGACCGTGACCCTGCGCGGCCACGTCCACCGCCGTCGCGAGCTGGCGGCGGTGACGTTCCTGATCGTCCGTGACCGGTCCGGGCTGGCGCAGGTCGTGGTCAAGGACGGCCAGGCGCTGCCACCGGAGGAGACACCGGTCCAGGTCACCGGCACCGCGACGGCCAACCCGCAGGCACCCGGCGGCGTGGAGGTCGCCGGCCCGACGATCACGCCGCTGGCGGAGCCCGCGGAGACGCCCGCGGTGGAGCTGTGGCGGCCGAGCCTCGAGGCGAGCCTGCCGGTGCTGCTCGACCACGCCGTGACGGCCTGGCGTCACCCCGCCCAGCGGGCCCGGTGGGAGCTGGCGGCGGCCAGTCTGCGCGGCTTCCGCCGTACGCTCGACGACCGGGGCTTCACCGAGGTGCACTCCCCCAAGATCGTCGAGTCGGTGACCGAGTCGGGCGCCAACGTGTTCGAGCTCGACTACTTCGGCCGACCGGCCTATCTCGCCCAGAGCCCGCAGTTGTACAAGCAGCAGCTGGTCGGGATCTTCGAGCGGGTCTACGAGGTCGGCCCGGTCTTCCGGGCCGAGCCGCACGACACCGTCCGCCACCTGGCGGAGTACGTCTCGCTCGACGTCGAGCTCGGCTTCGTGCGCGACCACCACGACGTGATCGCCGTGCTCCGCGACGTCGTCGCGGGGATGGTCGCCGGCATCGAGGAGTACGCCGCCGGGGCGGTCGACCGGCTGGGGCTGACGCTCCCCGTCGTACCCGCGGAGCTCCCGGTCGTGCACTTCCGCGACGCACTCGCGATCGCCGGCGCACCGGCGGACGAGCCCGACCTCGCGCCCGCCCACGAGCGGGCCCTCGGCGAGTGGGCGCGGGAGGAGCACGGCAGCGACCTCGTGGTCGTCGAGGGCTACCCGACCGCGCACCGCGCCTTCTACAGCCACCCCGACCCTGCCGACCCGCAATGGTCGCGCAGCTTCGACCTGATCTTCCGCGGGACCGAGCTGGTGAGCGGTGCGCAACGACTGCACAGGTACGCCGACTACGTGGCCGCGCTCGAGAGCCGAGGCTATCCACTGGAGCCGTACGCGGCGTACGTCGACGCGTTCCGTCAGGGCATCCCGCCGCACGGCGGCTTCGCCATCGGGCTGGAGCGCTGGGTGTCGCGGCTGGTCGGCGCCGCCAACATCCGCGAGGTCACGCTCTTCCCGCGCGACCTGCACCGGCTCGCGCCGTGACGTCACCCGGTCCTGCAGATCACGTGGTCCTGCGGGATGTAGGTGGTGTGGAACTTCTCGGTCTTCACGACGGCCGAGGAGCCGGGCCTGTGGAAGTAGCGCCACACGTCGATCGAGAAGCCGTCGGCCCCGGAGGTGTCCTCGCAGTTGCCGTCGGTGATCGTCTGCGTCTTGTACGCCGTGAACGCGTAGCGCGGGCCGGTCCGCGTAGTGATGTCCCAGTGCTTGGTCGACCACATCGAGACGGTCACCGAGCCCTGTGACGACGGCGTGGACGGTGTGACGGTGGCGTGGACGAGGACGCCGTACGGCGTGTCGTTCCTGAACCTCAGGTCGACGCTCGGCCACGCCACCGTCGCCTCGCGACCGATCGGGTAGCGGTCGATGTAGAGCGAGTGCGGCTTGTGCTCGACGTCCTCGAGCCCGGCGAAGAACATCGCGTTGAACGTCGTCGTGGCGAGCTGCGAGACACCGCCGCCGTAGTCCTGCCGGAAGATGCCGTTCTGGATCGTCCAGCCGGTGGTGAAGCCGTTGGCGGCGGTGCGCTCGCCGACGATGCCGTTGAGCGAGAAGGTGTCGCCCGGCTTGAGCACGGTGCCGTCGATGAGCTCGGCGGCGCGGCCGATGTTGACGTTGCGGTACTCCGCGTAGGGGAAGTGCGTCGTGAACTCCGAGACCTTGCGGCGGATCCTCAGGGCCCGGGCCTCGGCGGTGGTGAAGTCGGGCTCTGCCACCGTCGACCTCACCTTGGTCCACCGGTGGCCGTCCTTCCAGGTCACCACCTTGAGGAAGACGTCGGCGACGTCGTCGAGGTCGTAGCTGACCCCGGGCTTCGCAGGGATCACCCTCGGCTTCCCGCCGACCAGCCGCACGGTGGCGTCGACCGGTGCGCTCCGGTCGCTGGACAGCCCCTGCGCGATCACCGTGCGCAGCTTCGCCCGGTCGAGGACGGGCACGAGCCGGTCGCCCTTTGGCACGAGCGTGAGGGCGCCGGCGTACTGCCGCGGCGCGATCCGGACCGGCGACCTGCCGAAGACCAGCGTCACCGGCGCGCTCATCGCGGGGTTGGCGAAGTCGTCGACCGCCTTCTCCACGGCCGCGTCGTCGATCGCCGGAGGCACGTCGTGGAGCCCCACCTCGACCCGGCGGTCGCCGGTGGAGAGGTACGCCGAGCGGAGCGCGGCGGCGAGCTCGTCCTCGTCGACGCCGCGCCCCATGACGGGATCGGTGACCTTCACCCGCGCGGCCGCGAAGGAGACGGCGCCGTCGACGGCGACGCGTCCCGCCCGCTGGTCGATCCGTCTGGCCGTCGCGGCGAGCTTGGCGGCATCGACGTCGACGACCGGCTGCAGGTCGGAGCCGTCGGTGTAGTGGTCCCACAGCGTGCGCGGGTCCCAGCTGCGCCCGGTCGCCCCCGATGCGACGGTCGCGGCGGCGTCGAGCGAGAGGCCCGCGGCGGCCGGGTTCACCTTCACGGCCGTGCCGCCGCCGAGCACCGTGACCGGCTCGGCCATCCGGTCGGCGAGTCCGGCCCGGAGCGTCCGGGCCGCCTGTGCCGGCGTACGGTCGCCGACGTCCACGCCCGCGACGCGGGTACCGTGCGGAAGCCTGTCGCTGGCGAAGTGGTACGCCGCGAACCAGCCTCCGCCGACGAGCAGCGCGAGCGCGAGGAGGACGACCACCACGGCCTTCCCGCCGGGTCGCTCCTTGCGCTCCTCGGCTGCCCTCGTCCGGCCGTCCGGACCGGCGGGGTCGGTCGTCATGGGCAGAGCGTAGGCGGAACCACCCGCCCGGACCGGTGATCAGCGCCGACGGCGGACCGGGAGTGTCGCGAGCGCGCCGATGATCACCACCAGGCCGAGCCCGATGAGCACGTAGCCCGGGACGTCCGAGGCGATCGCGTAGTCGCCCTCGCCGCGCGGGATCATCCCGAGGCCGAGCGGCACGAGCCACCCGACGGCGTACGGGACCCGGGTCCAGCCGCCCGGCGGCAGCGCGAGGAGCGTGACCAGCGTCGCGGCAGCGCCCAGCGCCAGGCCCCACCACCAGGCGTGGACCGCGACCGCGGAGAGCCCGATGACGAAGCCCGCGAGGAGCAGACCGACCGCGAGCAGACCGAGGACGGGCAGCGCCCGGCCGGTCACAGCCCGGCGAACAGGTCGGTCTCGAGGCCGTTGGGACCGACCGGGCCGAGGACGCCCTTCGCGATCCGGAAGTGCTCGAGGCCCCAGACCTGGTTGCCGACGTTGTTGGAGAGCGCGAAGAACGGGCCGTCGACCGTGATCTGGGTCGGATAGGCGCGCATCGCCGCCAACTTCTGGTCGACGTACGCCGTCGCGTCCACGGCCGCCGCGAGGTCCTCGTCGGGCGTCACCATCGGCAGCGGACCCTCCGGGTCGAGCCCCTCGAAGGTGGTGGTGTCGCCGGCGGCGCGGATCGCCCGGAGCGACTGCCGCATCCGGCCCTCCGACATCGCCGACCAGTAGATCTTCGCGATCTCCCAGGGCTCGCCGAGCTGCTTCTTGTACGACGGCACGGCCGCCAGCTGGGCGGCGTACATCGCCACCCGGTGGGCCTGGATGTGGTCGGGGTGGCCGTAGTTGCCGAACTGGTCGTAGGTGACCAGCACCTGCGGCCGCACCTCGCGGATGATCGTGACGAGGTGGTCGGCGGCCTCGTTCAGGTCGGCGTGCCAGAAGGCGTTGTCGTGGACGGTGTCGGCCGGGATGGCGTAGCCGTCCTGGTGCCACTGCATCCCGGAGTCGCGGTAGGTGCCGAACCCGCCGAGCCAGCGGTGGTCGATGCCGGGGCCGTCGGGGGCCAGCTCGGCCATCGCGGCGGCGATCTCGCCCTTGCGGTGCTCGCCGAGCCGGTCCTCGCGGTCGGCGGCGAGGTGCTCGAGCTCGGGCACCAGGATCTCGCCCATCTCGCCGGCGGTGCAGGTCACCAGGGTGACGCCGCGGCCCTCGGCGGCGTACTTCGCCATCGTCGCGCCGGTCCCGATCGTCTCGTCGTCGGGGTGGGCGTGGACGAGGAGGAGACGCTGGGCCGGCTGGTCGGCGGGAGTGCTGGTCACGCGCCGATCCTAGGCAGGCGTGTCGCGATCAGTCCCGCCGGATTACGGCGGCGAGCTCCGGCACCGCGGCGAGCTGGTCGTCGAGGACGGCCCGCGCGACCGGGACGGCGCCGACCAGCGGGTGCGTCGCGAGGGCGCGCACGGCGAGCTCCCGCGACCCGGTCAGGGCCGCCTCGACCGTCGTCCGCTCGACCGCCTTCATGCTCGTGACCAGCCCCTGCGCATGGAGGTCGAGCCGCCCGACGGGGCGCGGCCTGGGGCCGCCGGCGTCGATCCGGCAGGGCACCTCCACGACCGCCTCGTCGTCGAGGAACGGCAGCGTTCCGCGGTTGGCCACGTTGAGCACCAGGTCGGACGGCTCGTCGCGCGCGACCGCGCGCATCACCGCGAGCGCCACGGCGTCGTACCCGCCACCGTCGAGGTCGTACGGGTCCCGCTCGCCCGACCCGGTCAGCTCGCGGCTGTCGGCCATGTAGGTCTCCTCGCGCTGCCGCCGGGTCGCCTCCCAGGCGGCGTACGCCGTGGTGGGGTCCTTCGCGGCCGCCGCGTAGAACGCCTCCTGCTGCTCGCGGAGGAACTCGCCGCGGGTCTCCCGGCTCGTCAGCTCGGCGGCGAGGGCGTCGGTGCGGAAGTACCAGTACCAGAGGTACTCGTTCGGGATCGCGCCCAGCGTCCGCAGCCACTCGGGGCCGAACAGCCGACCCTCCTCGATCCGGCGCAGCAGCGGCCCGTCGGCGAGCAGCTCCGGCAGCCGGTCGGCCCCGTCGACGTAGACCGCCCGGAGCCAGCCGAGGTGGTTGAGACCGGCGTAGTCGAAGACCGCGTCGGCGGGGTCGATCTCGAGTGCCCGCGCGACCCGGCGGAACAGCCCGACCGGGGAGTCGCAGATGCCGATGACCCGCTCGCCCAGGCTGCGGCGCATCGCCTCGGTCACCATCCCGGCCGGGTTGGTGAAGTTGATGACCCACGCGGACGGGGCGTGCTCGGCGACCGTCTCGGCGACGCGTACGGCGGTCGGCACCGTGCGCAGGCCGTAGCACACGCCGCCCGCGCCGGTGGTCTCCTGGCCGATCACGCCGTGGGCCATCGCGACCCGCTCGTCGCAGACCCGGCCGGCGAGGCCCCCGACCCGGATCGCCGAGAAGACGAAGTCGGCACCGCGGACGGCGTCGGTCAGGTCGGTCGTCGTCCGCACCCGCGGCGAGCAGGGCACGCGCAGCTCCTCGAGGACCGCCCCGATCACCCCCAGTCGCTCCGCGCTGACGTCGTACAGCACCAGCTCGTCCACCCCGAGAGCGGCGGGATCGGCGCCGTCGCCGCTCACCGCACGGAACACCAGCGGGACGCGGAAGCCTCCGCCACCCAGGATCGTCAGCCGCACGCTGCTCCCTTCGTGAGTCCCGGCCGGCGACGGCCGAATGCACGTTGCCAGTCCGCGCCGATTGCAACAGACTGCCGCACACGGGTGAAGGAGGAAACCACGTGGCTGACGTCGACGGGACGGCGACGCCCGAGTACGACGTGTTCCTCAGCGGCACCGTGTTCCTCGACATCGTCTTCACCGGGATGCTCACCCCACCGAGCGGCGGACACGAGGTGTGGACCGACGGGATGGGCTCGAGCCCCGGCGGCGTCGCCAACCTCGCCGTCGCCTGCGCCCGGCTCGGGATGAGCACCGCCCTCGCCGCGGCCTTCGGTGGCGACGTCTACGGCGACTACTGCTGGAACCTCCTCGCCGACGGCGAGCGGATCGACCTCGCGCACTCGCGCAGGTTCGAGGGGTGGCACTCGCCCGTCACCGTCTCGCTCGCGTTCGACGACGACCGGGCGATGGTGACCCACGGCCACCCGCCGCCGGTCGCGCCCGAGGAGCTGGTCGCTGCACCGCCTCCGGCGCGGCTGTGCTTCTTCGACGCCGGGTCGCCGCGTCCGGGCTGGCTGGACGAGGAGATCGCCGCCGGCGCGAAGGTGTTCGCCGACGCGGGCTGGGACTCCACCGGCTCGTGGGACACCGCCCGGATGCGGGAGCAGCTGCGCGGCTGCTACGCGTTCGTCCCGAACTCCGACGAGGCGATGCGCTACACCCAGACCGACAGCCCGGGGGCGGCCCTCGAGGCGCTGCGCGAGTTCGTCCCGTTCGCCGTCGTCACCGCCGGCAGCGGCGGCGCCTTCGCCGCCGACAACGAGACCGGTGAGACCGCGTGGGCGCCCGGCGTCCCCGTCGAGGCGCTGGACCCCACCGGCGCCGGCGACGTCTTCCTGGCCGCGCTGATGCTCGGCACGCTGCGCGAGTGGCCGCTGCTGCAGCGGCTCCGGTTCGCCAACCTCTGCGCGGCGCTCTCGGTCAGGGACTTCGGCGGCGCCCTGGCGGCCCCCGGCTGGGGTGAGGTGGCCGCCTGGTGGGCCGAGGCCCGGCAGACGCCGAGGATGGGCAAGGACTACGCGTTCCTCGACGAGGTGATCCCGGCCGGGGTCCCGCGGGCGGTGTCCCGTGCCGCCGCGACCATCGGCCTGCGGCCGCTCCCGCCGCTGCCCACCGAACCCTCGATGCCCGACCAGCTGAAGGAGACCCGATGAGGAGTGGACGCGTGCTCGGCGCGTTGGCGGCCGCGGCGATGATCATCGCCGCGGGGTGTGCACCCGGATCCGACAACAGCGGCGGCGACGACGAGCCGTCGCCGTCCAGCGTCGAGACCGACGTCGCCTCGATGGGCGACATCACGCTGACGGTGTGGGACCAGGAGGTCCGCAGCGGCCAGGACAAGCCGCTCCAGGAGCTCAACAAGGAGTTCATGGAGAGATACCCCAACATCACCATCAAGCGGGTCTCGCGCTCCTTCACCGACCTGCAGAAGCAGCTCCGGCTGGCGATCACCGGCAACGACGTCCCCGACGTCGTCCAGGCCAACAACACCCGCGGCGACATGGGCGCGTTCGTGAAGGCCGGGCTGCTCCGCCCGCTCGACTCCTACGCCGAGGTGTACGGCTGGGACGACCGCTTCCCGGCCTCGATCCGCGCGGCCTCGTCGTACTCCTCCGACGGGAAGACCTTCGGCGAGGGCAACCTCTACGGCCTCCCGCTCACCGGCGAGTTCATCGGCGTGTGGTTCAACAAGGCCAAGCTGGACAAGCTCGGCATCGAGCCGCCGACGACCCTCGCCGACTTCGAGGCGGCGCTGAAGAAGGCCAAGGACGCCGGCGAGATCCCGATCCAGTTCGGTGACAAGGAGGGCTGGCCAGGGATCCACGAGCTCGGCTTCCTGCAGGACATGTACGCCGCGAAGGACGACATCCGCACGCTCGGCTACGGCCGCGAGGGCGGCTCATGGGACACCGCCGAGAACAAGAAGGCGGCCCAGACGCTGGTCGACTGGGTGAAGGACGGCTACTTCACCGACGGCTTCAACGGGATCGACTACGACCCGTCGTGGCAGGCGTTCGCCAAGG
Organism: Nocardioides asiaticus; assembly: GCF_040049175.1. Lineage (NCBI taxonomy): Bacteria > Bacillati > Actinomycetota > Actinomycetes > Propionibacteriales > Nocardioidaceae > Nocardioides > Nocardioides asiaticus. The sequence goes on from NZ_JBDZDM010000001.1 coordinate 833,970, forward strand.
GCCAGGGCGTCTTCCTGATCAGCGGCACCTGGCTGCTCGCCGACCTGCAGCCCGCGCTCGGCGACGACCTCGGGTTCATGCTCCCGCCGACCGGGGACACCGGCGACCTCACGGTCACCGGCGCCACCGGGCTGCCGTTCGCGATCACCAAGGCGAGCGAGCACGCCGACGCGGCCGCGGCCTACATCGACTTCATCACCTCGAAGGACGCGATGGCCAAGATCACGAAGGCCGGCGGGCTGCCGATCGTCGACAGCGGCGTCGCGGTCAGCGGCACCCAGAAGGAGCTCTTCGACGCCTGGGAGAAGGCGCGCTCCGAGGACGCGCTGGTGCCCTACCTCGACTGGTCGACGCCCGACGCCTACGACCTGATCACCGCCGACGTCCAGGAGCTGATGGGCGGCGACAAGTCGGTCGACGACGTCATCGGCGACCTGCAGAAGGACTACTCCTCGTTCGTCGCCGACAACGCCGGTGGGTGACGGCGCACCGGAGCGCGGCAGCGCGGCGGCGAAGCCGACGCGCTCGCGCACGTCCTATGAGCCTCGGAAGGTCGCCTACCTCTACCTCGCCCCGGCGCTGGTCGTCTTCGCGGCGTTCCTGCTGTGGCCGCTGCTGCACGCCGTCTACCTCTCGCTCTACGAGTGGGACGGGATCGGGCTCGGCACCTGGGTCGGTCTCGGGAACTACAAGGACGTCCTGACCCAGCCCGAGCTGCGGGAGCCGTTCCTGCACTCGCTGGTGCTCATCGTGTTCTTCAGCGTGGTGCCGATCTGCCTCGGCCTGCTGCTGGCGTGGACGATGGTGCGCTCGCAGGTGCGCGGCGGCAGCGTCTTCCGTACGGCGGTGTTCCTGCCGCAGGTGGTGGCCATGGTGGTCGTCGCGATCGCCTGGGACCGGATCTACTCCCCCACCGGCTCGATCAACCACGTCCTGTCGTGGCTGCTCCCCGGCACCGTCACGCACGCCTGGCTCGGTGAGCCGTCGACGGCGCTGGTCTGCGTCGGGCTGGTCGGCTCGTGGGTCGGCACCGGGCTCTGCATGGTGCTCTTCCTGGCCGGGCTCTCGAAGGTCCCGCGCGAGCTCTACGAGGCGGCGACGCTCGACGGCGCGGGGTCGCTGCGGCAGTTCTTCGCGATCGGGCTCCCGCACGTGCGCGGCGAGCTCGCCGTCGCGCTGACGCTCACGATCGTGGCCGCGCTGCGCACCTTCGACCTCGTCTACGTGATGACCAGCGGAGGGCCGGGCACCTCGACCCGGGTCCCGTCGTACGAGGTCTACCGCTGGTCCCTCGAGGACGGCAAGGTCGGCTACGGCGTCACGATCGCGCTCCTGCTCACCGCGGTGATCCTGCTGATCACCGTCCTGGTCAACCGGGTGGCCGAGGGGGACGACACGTGAGCGCCGCGTCATGAGGACCTCGCGCGCCGAGCGGGCCACGGCGTACGCCGTGCTGGGCCTGGCCACGGTGCTGGCGCTCTACCCGATGCTGCTGATCCTCGTCCAGGCCCTGCAGCCGGACCGGATCGGCGACACCGGCGCGTTCCACATCGAGAACTTCAAGGCCGCCTGGGTGCAGGGCCACTTCGGCACCTACCTGCGCAACAGCGTGGTCGTCGCGGTGTGCGTCGTCGTGCTCAGCACGGCGCTGGCTTCGCTGGCGGGCTATGCGTTCGGCACGATGCGCTTCCGTGGCTCGAGCGTGCTCTTCTACCTGCTCCTGCTCGGGCTGATGGTGCCGAGCGAGGCGATCGTGATCCCGCTCTACTACGACCTGCGGTCGCTCGACCTGACCAACACCTACGTCTCGCTCGTCTTCCCGCAGGTGGCGCAGTCGCTCGCGTTCGGGACCTTCTGGATGCGCGCCTACTTCCGCAGCGCCTCCACCGACATCGTCGAGGCCGCCCGGATGGACGGCGCCGGCCACTTCCGGATCCTGTGGTCGGTGCTGCTGCCGATGGGCCGGCCGGCGCTGGCGACGATGGCGCTGCTGATCTTCATGTGGACCTGGAACGAGTTCCTGCTGCCGCTGGTGATGATCACCGACGAGGGACTGCGCACCGCGCCGCTCGGGCTGTCGAACTTCCAGGGCCAGTACACCTCGGGCACCGCCCTCCTCGCCGCCGGCGCAGTCCTGGTCGCGCTGCCGGTGGTCCTCGTCTTCCTCTTCACCCAGCGGCACTTCATCCGCGGCATGGTCGAAGGAGCCGTCAAGGGCTGATCACTCATCTGTGTATGTGGGCACATGCTCGGTAACCCAAGGAGGCAGCACGATGACCCTGCAACCCCCCGCACCCGTACGACGAGCGGCGACCGCCGCGATCGGCGCGGCGCTCGCCCTCGCCTGTCTCTCCGCCGCCCCACCGGACGCCTCGGCGACGCCGGCACCGGCCGCGCCGTCATCCGCCTCAGCCTCGTCATCCGCCTCCGCGTCGTCGCACCGGACCAGCCCGGACCTCGACGTACTCTTCATCGGCGCTCACCCCGACGACGAGGCCTGGGCCCTGTCCACCTTCGGGCAGTGGCACGAGGACGACGGCGTCAGGACCGGCGTCATCACCATCACCCGCGGTGAGGGCGGCGGCAACGCCGTCGGGCCCGAGGAGGGTCCCGCGCTCGGCAGGATCCGCGAGGCCGAGGAGCGACGTGCCGTCGGGCGTGCGCACATCACCGACATCTACAACCTCGACAAGGTCGACTTCTTCTACACCGTCAGCGCGCCGCTCACCGAGCAGGTCTGGGGCCACGACGAGACCCTCGAGAAGGTGGTCCGCGTCGTGCGCGAGACGACGCCCGAGATCATCGTGACGATGGATCCCGCGCCGTCGCCGGGCAACCACGGCAACCACCAGTACGCCGGCCGGATGGCTTTCGAGGCCTACCGCGACGCCGGCGACCCGACCAAGTTCCCCGACCAGCTCTCGGACGAGGGCCTGAAGGCATGGTCGCCCTCGAAGCTGCTGCTCGGCACCGCCCGCGGCACGGCGACCGGCACGGGCGAGCAGTGCCCGACGACGTACGACCCGGTGCGGCCGACGCAGGACATCTACGGGATCTGGCAGGGCACGCGGTCGGAGGAGTACGGCGAGACCTGGGCGCAGGTCGCACGCGAGGCGCAGCGCGAGTACGCCACCCAGGGCTGGGCCGGCTTCCCCGACACCCCGAGCGACCCGCAGCAGATCGGCTGCAACTACCTGACCCAGGTTGCGTCGCGAGTCCCGTTCACGCGCGGCGACCTCAGCGAGGCGGCCGCCGACCCGACGACCGTCCTGCAGGGGGCCGTGCTGCCGACACCCGGCGGCCTCCCGCTCGGCACCGGGCTGGAGGTGACACCCGAGCCGTTCACGGTCACGCCCGGCGGCACCACGACCGTCACGGTGACCGCGACCGCGCCGCCGCACCGCCGGCTGCGCGACGCCGTCCTCAGCGTGAGCGTCGGGGACGGGTGGACGGTCGACGGCGACGGCGCGATCGGGACGGTGAGAGCCGGTCGGTCGGTCACCCGCGACGTCACCGTCACGGCGCCCGACGACGCGGCGACCAACGAGCGCGCGCTCGTCTCCGTCGACCTCGCGTCGAACGGCCGGCACGGCTTCGGCGACACCGAGCTCGAGGTGGTCCCGACGGTGCGCGGCAGCTCCGAGCTGCTCCCGCAGGTCCAGAACTTCGAGGAGTACGCCGACGCCAACGGCTACCCGCAGATGGAGGGCTTCGTGACGCCGGTGCTCTCGCTCGCCTCGGGCGGCAGCCGGACGGTGGACGTCGAGGTCGAGAACTTCGGCGACGCCGCGGAGTCGGGCACCGTCAGCCTCGACCTGCCGGACGGCTTCGAGGCAACGCCGGCGACGGCGTCGTACGACGGGCTGGCGGCGGGCGACACGACGACGGTGTCGTTCACGGTGACCAACACCGACGCGTCGCTGCCGACGTCCAACGACGGCGGCGACGGCGGCGACTACGGCTACCGGATCGAGACGGCCAGCTCGGCGGGGAGCAGCACGACCAGCGCCGCCCTCGAGCTGGTGCCGTCGACGACGATCGAGGCGGCGCCGGCCGCGCCGACCGTGGACGGCGTGGTCGGGCCCGACGAGTACCCCGGCGAGACGCTCGACCTCAGCCGGGTCTGGGAGGGCGACGCCTGCGAGTCGGCGGCGGACTGCTCGGCGACCGGCCACGTGACGCGCTACGGCGACGACCTCTACGTCGCCGTCGAGATGACCGATGACACCCTGGGCACCGTCCTCGAGCCGTCGGACTGCAAGCGGCACTGGCGCACCGACTCGGTCGAGATCGCCCTCGACCCCGCCGGTGACTCGGAGAACACCGCGACCACCTTCAAGGCGCTGGTCCTCCCGACCACGACGTCCGGCGAGCCGTGCTTCGGCCGCGACGCCGACAACCACCAGGGCGGCCCGGAGACCGCACCTGGGATGGAGGTCGCCTCGACGGTGTCCGATCCGTACGACGGCTACGTCGTCGAGGCCAAGATCCCGGTCTCGCTGCTGCCCTCGACGGTCGACCCCGACCACCTCGGGATGGACCTGTTCGTCTACGACTCCGACACCCAGGACAAGACCGGCCAGACCCGGATCGGCTGGTCGACCTGGGGCGGCGTCCAGGGCGACCCGTACCGCTGGGGCGTCGCCACCCTGCCCGGGTGGACGCCGCCGGAGGAGCCGACGCAGGACCCGGTGATCCCGTCCGAGGCGCTGGCCAGCATCGACTCGCCGCAGACCCTCGCCCAGTCGGTCCGCAACGGCGTACCCGTCGCGGGCGGTCCTGCCGCCGACCGGCGTACGTCGGGCGAGGTGAGGCGGGCGGCCGCCGACGGCGACGCCGTCGCCGCCACGCTCCGGGTGCGCGGTCCGGGTGAGGGCCACCTCTTCGTCGTCGCTCCCGACGGGAGCGTGCTCGGGTCCACGGTCGCCGACCTCAGCCGCGGCGGCTCCGGCCGCCCGGTCGTCGTCCGCGTGCCCGTGGACGGCGACGTACCCGCCGGCTCCCGGGTGCTGCTCGGGTTCGCCGCCGAGTCGGGTGGTACGACGGCCAGCGCGGCGGCCGTGCGGTGACGCGCCGTCAGGTCACGCCGGGGGCCGCTTGATCCGCCGCGGGGACGTGGGCAGGTCGAGCGGCTCCGGCGCGACCGACGCGTCCGGCCCGTCCTCGGGGAGGTCGAACCAGCCGTCGTGCTCGTCGACGAGCACCTCGAGGACGAAGGCCGGCGCGTCGGTCTCCACCGCCCACGGATGGTCCTCGTCGTCGTCCTCGCCCTGGTAGCGCTCGCGGCGTACGCCGGCCCACCAGCCGTCGCTCCCGAGCTGCTCCGCCACCGCGCGGGCGTCGTCCTCCTCGAAGAAGACCGCGCGGTGGATCTCGACCGGCTCCTCCGAGGTGAGCCAGTCACGGATCGCCTCGACGAACGGCAGGTCGGGCTCCAACCAGTCGACCTCGTGGAGCTCCTCGACCGAGAGCCACCGCACGGCGTCGTGCCCGTCGCGCTCGCGCGGCCGCGCCTCCCCTGCGGTGATCCGGGCGGTCGCCGCCCGCAGCACGTGGGCCTCGCCGACCGGCGCCTCGCCCGGCAGCCAGTCGAGCACCTCGATCAGGCAGCCGAGCTCCTCACCGATCTCGCGCACCAGCGCCACCTCGGGGCTCTCGCCCGGCTCGACCTTGCCGCCCGGCAACTCCCAGCGGCCGGCAGCCTCCGCCGGAGAGGTACGGCGGGCCGCGAGAACCCGCTCGCGCTCGACGATCGCCGCCGCGACGACCAGCGTCCGCTCACTCATGCCGCCGCCTCCGTGGAAGAACAGAAACGATACGGACGCGGCGGCACGACAGCTCCGATGATCACTCGCTGACGCTCGCTCACGCCGCCGCCTCCGTGGAAGAACAGAAACGATACGGACGCGGCGGCACGACAGCTCCGATGATCGCTCGCTGACGCTCGCTCATGAGACCAGTATCTAGGCTGTCGGGGATGACGTCCGACGCCCGTCCGGTCACCTCGATCCGGCTGACGCCCACGGCTCCCGCGACCGCCGTGATCGATGCCCTCGCCGACGCCCATGGTGGCCGCCGGGGCGTCGCCGACGTCCTGCACGACCTGTCGCGGCACGGGCGGCGCGGCTTCGCGCCCGGGCGCGCGGTGAGGCACGCGGTCACCTGGGACTGCGCCGACAGGCACGACCCGACGTGGTGGCCGCAGGGCATCAGCTCCTCGGCCGACAGCTCCCCGTCCGAGCGTGTGCACGGCCTCCGGCTGCTCGCGGTCAGCTGGTACTCCAAGGCCGGCCTCGGCTCCCGGATCTCCTTCCTCGACCCCGACACCCGTCGCTACCAGCACGTGCGGCTCGGTCGTGCGCGGGCCGCTGACGGCGGCGGCGTAGCCTCGCTCGCCCCTCTCAAGGCTCACGCCGGCGGTCTGGTGTGGCACGGCCCGTGGCTCTACGTCGCCGCCACCGCCCGCGGGATCCACGTCGCCCACGTCGACGACGTGATGAGGGTGGACGGCGAGTGGGTGCTCCCGGTGCGGTTCACGTACGCCGCCTCGGCCGAGGATCCCGACGAGCCGCTCCGCTTCTCGTTCCTGTCGCTGGACCGGACGGAGCCCGTCTCGCTGCTCGTCGGCGAGTACGGCCGGACCGGCCAGTCCACCCGGCTCGCCCGCTTCCCGCTCGATCCGTCGACCCACCTCCTCGCCGGCGCCGAGGACGGCGTCTCCCGGCCGGCCTGGATCGACCCGAACGGCCCGCTGCAGGCACAGGGCGCGGTCGTCGCCCGCGGGCGGCTGCACCTGACGATGTCGCAGGGCCGGCGCCGGCCGGGGAGCGTGTACGCCGGCAGCCTCGGCTCGCTGCGTCGCCGCCGGTACGCCGCACCGGTCGGCCCCGAGGACCTCACCTACTGGCCCTCCACCGACCTGCTCTGGTCGGTCACCGAGCACCCGCCTTGGCGCTGGGTCTTCGCCATGCCGCGCCGGTGGTACGACTGACACGCGACCCGCGAGGAACGAGCGGGTCGCGTGGGTCAGGCGGGTCGAGCAAGCGCACGGCTGAGCTCGCGAGGCCGTGACCGCGCGCCGAGACCACTAACAGGCGTGCGCCCGGGTCCACCGGATCAGACCGGCGGTGTCGTTGGACATGATCCCGTCGACGCCGTACGACCTCAGCCGGTCCCAGTCCGCCCGGTTGTCCACGGTCCACGGGACGACCGCGATGCCCGCGTCGTGCATCGTCTCGACGAGGTCGGCGGTGACGAGGTCGTACGCCGGCAGCAGCGCCTGCCCGTCGAAGCTGCCGACCCAGGCGACGGGGTCGGACGGCAGGCTCTTGTCGACCAGTCCGGCCCGCGCGATGGCGGGGTCGAGGTCGTCGGCGTACGCCAGCGCCTTCGGGTCGAAGGACTGGAAGACGGTGCGCGACTCGAGCCCGTACCGCTTCACCAGGTCCACCACGATCGCGACCTGCGACCGGTCCCAGCCGGCCTTGAGCTCGGGCATGAGGTCCGCGCCGCTGCGCTTGGCGAACCGAAGGACCTGCTCGAAGGTGGGGACTCGGGTGCCGGCGTACCGCGCCGAGAACCACGAGCCCGCGTCCAGCCGCTCGACCTGCGCCAGGGTGAGGTCGCTGACCGGACCCGTGCCGTCGGTCGTGCGGTCGACGGTGTCGTCGTGGAGGACTACGGGGACGCCGTCCGCGGTGAGGTGCAGGTCGAGCTCGAGGTAGTCGCTGCCCAACCGCGCCGAGCGGCGCTCCGACGGCAGCGTGTCCTCCGGCGCCTCCTCCGACGCGCCGCGGTGGCCGATCGCGAGGCCCGTGCAGCCTGGGCTCACGAGGGGGATCGGTCCGGCGGACGTCGGGACGCCGGCCGTCGGGCCCGTCGAGACGCCCGCGGTGCCCGTCGACCCACCGCCGCCGCACCCGGCGAGCCCCGTCAGTCCGGCGAGGAGCAGCGCCGCGGCGACGCCAGCCGCCCGCCGGCGTACGTCCGCGGTCACCGGTCTCGTCACCGGTCTCGTCACCGGGGCCGGGGCACGCGGGCGAGCTGGCGGGACTGGGCGACGAGGCGGCCGGCGGAGTCCCAGACCTCGCAGTCCTCCTCGAACATCCCGCCCGCGAGGTTGCGGGTGGTGTGGTGGACCTTGAGCCAGCCGGGCTCGGGCAGGTGGCGGATGTGGGCGGTCAGCTCGAGCGTGGGCGCCCAGCCGGGCATGCCGAGGTCGAAGGTGACGGGTGGGAGCGCGTCGACGACCTGCAGCAGCGAGAGCGGGTCGGGCTCGCGGTGGTCGTGGAGGCGGTACCAGGCGCTGATCGTCCCGTCGCCGCTCGGCTCACCCACCGCCCACGTCACCTGGTCGGGCGCGAAGAGCATCTCGAACCGCTCGAGCATCGGCGACACCTTCCGGAACGCGTCCGGCGCCAGCGACGTGGGCACGCACCGGTCCCGTGGCGGCAGGTCGGGCTCGACCGCCGTCACCCGCTCGACGGGGTTGCTCTTCTGATGGAGGGCGGCGAGGTCGCCGTACGTCGCCAGCGTGGTCAGGCGGAGCTCGTCGCCCTGCCAGAGCTCGGCGGCGGCCGTGGCGAGCGAGCCGCCGTCGCGGCGTACGTCCACGCGCACCTCGGCTGGCCCGGGGACGCTGGCGCTGCAGTAGTAGGCGCTGACGACGATCGGGTCCGGCTTCGCCGCGAAGTGCTGCCGCAGCGCGCTCCCGACGACGGCGAGCAGGTAGCCGCCGTTGATCCCCCCGCCCACGACCCAGCCGGCCGCGAGGTCGGCGGCGTACGCGGTCTCGCCGACGCTCACGACGGCGATGTCCCGGTCGAACTCGGGGACCTCGGTTGCTGCTTCTGCCACGTCGGGCAACCTATCCGGCAGGATGTGGACCGTGGACCAGCGCCCCTCTGACCGGCCGCTCGACCGTCATCCGCACTGGGTGTACGACCCGGGAGACGAGCCCGACCCGCGGTTCTCGCTCGCCAACGAGCGGACCTTCCTGGCCTGGGCACGCACGGCGCTCGCCATCCTCGCCGGCGCCGTCGCGCTGCACTCCCTCGACGTACCCCCCACCGGGTGGCTTCGCACCGTCCTCGTCGTCCTGCTCGTCCTGCTCGCCGTCGTCTGCACACTGATGTCGATCATCCGCTGGGCGCGCGTCGAGCGCGCCATGCGCCTGCGCCAGCGGCTTCCCGCCTTCACCGCCGGCTTCATCCTCTCCGGCGCGCTCGTGCTCGTCGGCGTACTCATCGGCATCGCGCTCATCCTCGATTGACTGATCCTGCGCATCGCCGGTCAAGACCAGCGGGCCAGGCCGCACGGTCGGTGCAGGACTGTCGGTGGTCACCGCTAGCTTTGGGAACACCAGATCGAACCGGTCTCTGCTGCTTGAGGAGGTGTGTCATGGCCGAGCTGACGCCGGTGCCGGCGGTGCTCGCCTCGGTGCGGCACGCCCGCCGCGAGGTCGCCCGCGCCGCCCACCTCACCGGGCTGTTCCCGCGCCCCGACGAGGTCGAGGCGACACTGCGGGAGCTGGGCGCCCTCGAGGCCCAGACCACCGCCCTCCGGCTGCGGGTGATGGCGTCGGCCGGGCCGGTCGCCGCATCCACCGGCGCCCGAGATGTGGGCGCCTGGTGGGCCGACGCCCTGCGTGCCGACCACCGCGCCGCGCGGGCGGACCTCAAGCTCGCCAAAGCACTCGGCCGGTACGAGGTGCTGGCCGCCGCGCTGGCCGACGGCACCGTCTCGGTCGACCAGGCCCGCGTGACCGCTCGCGCGCTCGACGCGCTGCCCGACGACCTCACCCCCGGCGAGGTCGCGAAGGCGGAGGCGGTGATGGTCGAGGAGGCCGCACGGCTCGACCCGGCCCGGCTCCGCAGGGTCGGCGCCCACCTGCTCGAGGTCCTCGACCCCCAACGCGCCGAGACCGAGCTCGGCAAGAGACTGCTCGCCGAGGAGGAGAGGGCCCACCGGCGGACCTCCCTGACCATCACCGACCCCGGCGACGGCACCGTCCTCCTCCGCGGCCGGCTGCCCAGGGCCACCGGGGTCCGGTTGAAGACCTACCTCGACGCCTTCACCCAACCCCGCCTCGCCCAGCTCGCCGAACGCGGCAAGACGATCCCCTACGACAGGCTCCTCGGCCACGCGTTCGGGCAGCTCCTCGAACGGATCGACCCCGACAAGCTCCCCCACCACGGCGGCGACACCACCACCCTCATCGTCACAATCCCGGTCGACCAGCTCAACAGCGAGCTGGGTTCGGCATCCATCGGCAGCGACGGCGAGATCTCCGCCGCCGAGGCCCGCCGACTCGCCTGCACCGCCGGCATCATCCCCGCCGTCCTCGACACCCACTCCGAGGTGTTGGACCTCGGCCGCAAGACCCGGCTGTTCACCCCCGCCCAACGCAAAGCCCTCCGGATCAAGTACGAGACCTGCGCGGTCGACGGCTGCGACATCCCCGCCCCCTGGACCGACGCCCACCACCTCCACCCCTGGGCCACCGGCGGCCTCTCCGACATGAACAACGCCGTCCTCTTCTGCCGACACCACCACCGACTCGCCCACAACCCCAACTACGCCCTCACAAGACACCCCGACGGCAGCATCAGATTCCACAGGCGGACGTGAGAGCCGGGCGCTCAACCTATGGCCGCCAGACAGCAGAGTCGTGGGCGAAGAGGACCTGCCGCGGATCGAGCTCGAGGATCCGGCTCATCCAGGGCGACGGCTCAGGCAGCGGTGACACGTGCCCGAGGCCGGCCGCGCGGGCCGCGAGCGCGTCGGCGGACCAGGCGGACGCCGTGTCGCGTGCCTGACCGGCGAGGACAACGGTGCCGTCGACGCACCTGACGACCACCGACTGGTGCCCGTCGACGTGGCCGGGCGTGGGTACGACGAGCACGTCGGGAAGGATCTCGGCCTCCCCGTCGAGCAGCTCATAGCGAGCGCCGGGGAAGTCGACGAGCTCCTCGACCGTGTAGTCCCCCGCACGGGCGGTGTCGAGCTCCCGCCGCTGGCTGAGGATCGGCCGACCGGCGAACCTCGGGTTGCCGCCGATGTGGTCGAAGTGGAGGTGGCAGTTCACGACCAGCGCGACGTCGTCGACAGCGACGCCGTGGCGACCGAGCGCCGCGTCGAGCGGGACGCGACGAGGCTGGTACCACGCCTCGGTCTCCTCGTCCGCCTCGCCGAGCCCGGTGTCGAGGAGCAGCGGACCCGCGGGCGTGCGTACGAGATAGCCGTAGACCGCCTCGACCCGGGGCGCGCCGGTGCCCGTCTCCTCCGCCGGGCGGACGAAGGTGCCGAGATCGAGACGTACGACGTCGTCGCTCCTCACCCGGCGACCCTACGACGGCGCAACGGCGCGAGGCGGGCTCCGGCGTCGGCAGAACTCGGTCACGGGCCGAGCCGTCACGTGACAGGGTCGCCGCATGCCCGATCGCGAGCCCGGAGCAGAGGTGGCCCGCCGCCTGGTGACGGAGCGCTTCCCCGATGCGCGAGCGGCCTGGCTGGGCGGCTCGGTCGCACGCGGGCAGGCGACGGTGACGAGCGACCTCGACGTCACCGTGCTGCTGGGCCGCCCGCCGGCGCCGTACCGAGAGTCGCTGACGTACGCCGGCTGGCCGGTCGAGATCTTCGCGCACACCGAGGAGCGCGAGCCCGCTGGACCGGGCGCGGCAAGTGGCTGCTCCGCGAGGTGAACGAGGCTGATCCGGAGCTGGGCGAGGGTGCGGTGGCAGCGCTCGCGGCGGCGGTCACCGGCGACGGCGTACCCCTGACGGAGCTGGCCGACGAGGTGCTCGCGGCGTACGGCGGCCGCCTGCGCGACGGCTTCCGGCTCGCCGGCCAGGGACCAGCGCCCCAAGGTCCAGCCCACGAACCGTCACCCGCCTGAAACATCTGTTCCATACTGTTTCACCCATGACCGCGCTCCAGCCAGGCACAGGTCCGATCACCGCGGGGACATACCTGCCGGCCGACGTCGACGCCGTTATCTGGGGGCGGCTGCCCTGCGAGGCGGACGCACCGGTCCTGAAGGTCGACCCGGGGGCCGAGGTCACCATCGACACGATCAGCCACGAGGGCATCCTCGAGGACCAGGGCCGCGACCCGAAGCGCTTCTTCGGGGCGTACGACGTCGACGAGGTGCTCGCGGACGCGGTCGCCCTCGCGGCGTCGGACCACCCGCGCACGTTCGGCGTCGACGGGCCGCACGTCGTGTCCCGCCCGATCGAGGTCACCGGCGCGCGGCGCGGCGACCTGCTGGCGATCACGGTGCTGGAGACGCTGCCCCGGGTGCCGTACGGCGTCATCTCCAACCGCCACGGGCGGGGCGCGCTGCCCGACACCTACCCGCTCGGCGGCGAGCAGGTCCACAGCGTCTTCGCACCGGTCGTCGAGGGACCGGACGGCGTGCCGCGCGGCCGGGTCGGCCCGGCGACGTTCGAGCTCGCGCCCTTCCTCGGGATCATGGGCGTCGCGGTGCCCGGCAGCGAGCGGCCGCACAGCGTGCCGCCCGGCCCGCACGGCGGCAACCTCGACATCAAGCTGCTGACCGTCGGCAGCACGCTCTACCTCCCGGTCCAGGTCGACGGCGCGCTGGCGTACGTCGGCGACCCGCACTTCGCCCAGGGCGACGGCGAGGTGAGCCTCACCGCGATGGAGGCGAGCCTGCGGGCGACGCTGCGGTTCGACGTCGTCGCGCGGGAGGACGCCGTCCGCGAGTTCGGGGACCTGGTCGGGCCGCTGGCCCGCACCAGTGAGTACCTCGTCCCCACCGGTCTCGACGAGGACCTCGACGTCGCGACGCAGAACTGCGTCCGCGCCGCGATCGCCCTGCTGCGGGCCAGGTACGCCATGGACGAGCGGCTCGCCTACGCCTACCTCTCCGCGGCCACCGACTTCCACATCTCCCAGGTCGTCGACGTCGTCAAGGGCGTCCACGCCGCGATCCGGCTGGCTGACTTCGAGCTGACGGACTTCGGTCCGGCCGACGTCGAGCGGGCCGAGGGGGCCTGATGGCACAGCAGCTGCGACCGACCCCGGCCGGTCTCCTGGAGGCGTTCCGCGCCTACGAGCAGGCGCTGATGAGCAACGACCTCGAGGCGCTCGACCGGCTCTTCGCGCCCGGCCCGGCCACGCTGCGCGGCGACGCGAACGGCCTGCTCGTCGGCCACGACGCGATCAGCCGCTTCCGCGGCGCCCGCGGCGGCGCCCCGCGCCGCACGATCGTCCAGACCCACGTCCAGGTGATCGACGACGACCACGCCCTCATCGTCGCGGTGACCGAGCTGGGCCGCGGAGGCCGCGGCCTCCAGACCCAGCTCTGGGCCCGCAGCGAGGTCGGCGAGTGGCAGGTCACCGCCGCCCAGGTGAGCGTCCCGCCGCCGGCGTACGACGGCCGGGTCTGGCGCCTCGTCGGCGACCCGCTCGTCCCGGCGACCACCGACGACGGCCCCCTGTCGGGCGAGACGGTGGCCGTCAAGGACCTGTACGCCGTGGCCGGCCAGCGGGTCGGCGCCGGCAACCCCGAGTGGCTCCGTCACGCGCAGCCCGAGCCGGCCCACGCCGCCGCGGTCGCCCGCCTCCTCGACGCCGGCGCGACGATCCGCGGCATCGCGCGCACCGACGAGTTCGCCTACTCGCTCGCCGGCCTCAACGCGCACTACGGCGCTCCGCCGAACCCCAAGGCGCCCTACCGCATCCCCGGCGGCTCCTCCAACGGCTCCGCGAGCGCGGTCAGCCTGGGCCACGCGAGCGTCGGCCTCGGCACCGACACCGGCGGCTCGATCCGGGTCCCCGCCGCCTACCAGGGCCTCTACGGCATCCGTACGACGCACGGCGCGGTCGACCGGAGCGGACTGCTCCCCCTCGCGCCGAGCTTCGACACGGTCGGCTGGCTCACCCGGTCGGCGTTCCTGCTGCAGGCGGTCGGCGACGTGCTCCTCCCCGAGCCGGACGCCGCGGCCACCACCGGCAGCACCCGGGTCGTCACGGTCCCGGCGCTGCTCGGGCTGGCCGAGTCCGACGTCGCCGCCGCCGTACGCGACGCGAGCCCCGCCGACGCCGCCTCGGAGGACTGGCCGCTCGAGGACCTCCTCGGCGAGCGGAGCACCTGGCTGAGCGCGTTCCAGACCTGGCAGGCGTACGAGGCGTGGCAGGCCCACGGCGAATGGCTCGCGACCCGGCTCGACACGCTCGGCGCCGACGTACGCGGCCGGTTCGAGCGCGCCCGCGACACGAGCGAGGAGGTCGCGCAGCAGGCGAAGGCGACGGTCGACGAGGCCCGCGACAGGATCCGCGAGCTGGTCGGCGACCGCATCCTCGCCCTCCCCAGCGCCGCGTCGGTCGCGCCCCTGCCGGCGCACGCCCAGGCCGCCCGCGACGCGACGATGCGGCTCACCTGCCTGGCCGGCCTCGGCGGCCTGCCGGCCGTGAGCGTCCCGGCCCGGACGCTGCGCGGACTGCCCGCCGGGCTCTGCCTGGTCGCCGCACCTGGCCGCGACCGCGACCTGCTCGCCTACGCGGTCGACCTGGCCGAGCGGTCGTCGCGACCCGCGTAACAAGAACGCAACGTACGTTTCATACGTAGGAACGATCGTTTCACTACCGTCGTGCTGACGGAGAGACGAGGTGGAGATGGAGCTCGAGGAGTTCAACGCGCTGGGCGAGCCGGCAGCGGCGGACGTCGTACGACCCTGCGTCGAGATCGACTCGTTCGTCGAGACGGTCGTCGCCGGCCGTCCGTACGCCGACCTCGAGTCGCTGCTCTCGACGGCCGCCGCCCAGACCGACGGCTGGACACCTGCGGAGGTCGAGCGAGCGCTCGCCGGCCACCCGCGAATCGGTGAGCGGGTCGCCGGCTCCGGCCTCAGCGCACGGCTCGCCCGCCGGGAGCAGTCCGGGGTGGACCAGGAGGACGCCGCCGTCCTCGAGCGGCTACAGGAGGGCAACCGGCGCTACGAGGAGACCTTCGGCCGGATCTACCTGGTCCGCGCCGCCGGTCGCTCCGCCGAGGAGCTCCTGGCACTGCTCGAGAAGCGGCTCGGCAACGATCCGGAGACGGAGCTGCAGGTCACCAAGGAGCAGCTCGGCGAGATCGCGCTGCTCCGCCTCGAGCGCCTCTTCGGGGAGGAAGCGCAGTGACCAGTGTCAGCACCCACGTCCTCGACGCCGCCCTCGGCCGGCCCGCCGTCGGCGTGTCGGTCACGCTCACTCTTCCCGACGGCAGCACCAAGTCGGGCAGGACCGATGCCGACGGCCGCGCACGCGTCGACGGCGGTCTCTCCGCCGGCACCCACGTGCTCGCCTTCGCCACCGGCGACTGGTTCGCCGCCCACGGCCGGGAGACGTTCTACCCCGAGGTGACCGTCTCGTTCACCGTCACGGAGAGCGAGCACCATCACGTCGCCCTTCTGCTCAGCCCGTTCGCCTACACCACCTACAGGGGCAGCTGATGACCGGCACGATCAAGCTCGGCGCCAACCAGCACGGCAAGGCGGAGGTGCGCGTGGTCAAGGTCGACCGCGCCGGGCCGACCCACGTCCTCCACGACCTCAACGTCTCCTCGCAGCTGCGCGGCGACTTCGAGACGGCGTTCACCGAGGGCGACAACGGCCATGTCCACGCCACCGACACCCAGAAGAACGTCGTCTACGCGAAGGCGAAGGAGCTCGGCGTCGCCTCGCCCGAGGCGTTCCTGCTCGAGCTGGCGGCCTACTGGAGCCGGCAGCCGTACGTCCACGGCTCGGTGATGAAGGCCGAGTCGTACGCCTGGGAGCGGCTCGCGCCCAACGACCACTCCTTCGTCCGCACCGGACAGGAGACGCGCACCGCCGTCGTCAACACGTACGGCGAGGAGAGCCTCGTCGTCTCGGGCCTCACCGACCTGGTCGTCCTCAAGTCGACCGGCAGCGAGTTCTCCGGCTTCCCGCGCGACCGCTACACGACGCTGCAGGAGACGACCGACCGCATCCTGGCCACCAGCGTGACCGCGTGGTGGCGCTGGACAGAGCACCCCGAGGACTGGGACGAGGTGTACGACGGGATCCGCGAGATGCTGCTGAGCACCTTCGCCGACGTGCACTCCCTCGCCCTGCAGCAGACCATCTTCGAGATGGGCAGGGCGGTCATGGAGAAGTACCCCGCCGTGGCCGAGTTCCGGATCAGCTGTCCCAACAAGCACCACTTCCTGGTCGACCTGTCCCCCTTCGGGCTGACGAACGACAACGAGGTCTTCTTCGCCGCCGATCGCCCCTACGGCCTCATCGAGGCCACGCTCTGCCGCGACGGCGTCCCCGACGAGCCGCGCGCCTGGGCGTCAGTCCCCGCGTTCGCCTGACCCGCTCCTCAGCGAGCATCCAGGAGAAGACCCATGACAACCACCTCCGCGACCACGCGACCCGAGGACGAGAGGCTCCCGGCGCTCTCGACGCTCGGCTACGGCCTGCAGCACATCCTCGCGATGGTGGGCGGCGTCCTCGCCGTACCCCTCATCATCGGCGGCGCCGCCGGCCTCTCCGGCGCCGACCTCGCCGTCCTCGTCTCCGCATCCCTCTTCCTCAGCGGGATCGCCACCGTGCTGCAGACCCTCGGCGTCCCGTACGTCGGCTCTCGGCTGCCGCTCGTCCAGGGGATCTCGTTCGGCTCGGTCTCCACCCTGCTCACCATCGTCGGCAAGCACGGCGGCGAGGAGGGCCTGCGCACCGCGTTCGGGGCGGTGATCGTGGCGGCGGCCTTCGGCTTCCTGGTCGCGCCGTTCTTCTCCCGCGTCGTGCGCCTCTTCCCGCCGGTCGTCACCGGCTCGGTCATCACCGTCATCGGGCTGTCCCTGGTCCCGGTCGCCGCCGGCTGGATCACCGACCAGAAGGACACTGCGCCGATCTCCTCGATCGTCCTCGCCGCGGTCACGCTCGGGATCGTGCTGGTGCTCAGCAAGATCGCGGCGCTCTCGAGGTACGCCATCCTGCTCGGCCTCGTCCTCGGCACCGTCGTCGCGCTGGCCGCCGGCAAGGCGTCCTTCGACGGTGTGGGCGCATCGGACGCCGTGGCGCTCCCCCGCCCGTTCCACTTCGGCGGGCCGCTCTTCGACGTCGGCGCGATCGTCGCGATGGTCATCGTGATCCTCGTGATCATGGTCGAGACGACCGCCGACATCCTCGCGGTGGGCGAGGTCGTCGGCACCGAGGTCGACGACAGGCGGATCGCCGCCGGCCTGCGGGCCGACATGCTCTCCTCCCTGGTCGCGCCACTGCTCAACACCTTCCCCGCGACCGCGTTCGCGCAGAACGTCGGGCTGGTCGCCATCACCGGAGTCAAGAGCAGGTACGCCGTCGCCACCGGCGGCGCGGTCATCGCGCTGCTCGGCCTCTCGCCGTGGCTTGCCGCGGTCGTCAACGTCATGCCGCTCAGCGTGCTCGCCGGCGCGGGGATCGCGCTGTTCGGCTCGGTGACGGCGAGCGGCATCCGCACCCTCGGCAAGGTGGCGTACGACGGCACCCAGAACCTCGTCATCGTCGCGACCTCCGTCGGCTTCGGCGTCATCCCGATCGCCTACCCCGCGTTCTGGGCCGGCTTCCCGGACTGGTGGCAGACCATCTTCGACTCCGAGATCAGCGCCGCCGCGCTGGTGGCATTCGTGCTCAACCTGTTCTTCAACGTGCTCCTCCCGAGCACGGCTCTGCGGGCGGTCCACGGCGTCGCGCCCGAGGAGACGACCGGAGAGGCGCTCGGATGAGGCTGGACGGCGTCCGCGGGCGGCGGGTCCTGGTGGGTGAGGAGTTCGTCCCCGCCACCCTCCGGCTGCGGCAGGGCCGGATCGAGGCCATCGGGCCGTTCGAGGCCGAGGTGGACGGGCTCGTGCTCGAGCTGCCCGACACGGCGTACCTCGTCCCCGGCGTCGTCGACACCCATGTCCACATCAACGACCCCGGGCGCACCCACTGGGAGGGGTTCCACAGCGCCACGGAGGCGGCGGCGCTCGGCGGCGCGACCACGCTCGTCGACATGCCGCTCAACTCGATCCCGCCGACGACGAGCGTCGAGCACCTGCTGATCAAGCAGAAGGCGGCCCACGGCGAGCTGATGGTCGACGTCGGGTTCTGGGGCGGCGCGGTCCCCGGGAACCTCGCTGACCTCGAGCCCCTGTGGGAGGCGGGCGTCTTCGGGTTCAAGTGCTTCCTGTCGCCCTCGGGGGTCGACGAGTTCCCGCCGCTCGCGCCGGACGAGTTCACCGCGGCGCTGCGCGAGGTCGCCCGCTTCGGCGGGCTGATGATCGTCCACGCCGAGGACCCCGGCGTACTCGATGCGGCGCCGCACCCGCCGTCCCGCGCATACGCCGACTTCCTTCTCTCCCGCCCCGACGAGGCCGAGACCACGGCGATCCGCCGGGTCCTGGACGGGGCGCGGGAGAGCGGCTGCCGGGTGCACATCCTGCACCTGTCGTCGGCCCGCGCGCTCGACGAGATCAAGGCCGCCCGCGACGAGGGGCTGCAGGTCACGGTGGAGACCTGCCCGCACTACCTCTCCTTCGCCGCCGAGCAGATCCCGGACGCCGCGCCGCAGTTCAAGTGCTGCCCGCCGATCCGCGACCAGGGCAACCGCGAGGAGCTCTGGGCGGCGCTGCGGGCCGAGATCATCGACTGCGTCGTCTCCGACCACTCCCCGGCGACCGCCGAGGAGAAGGGCCGCGGTGACGGCGACCTGCAGCAGGCCTGGGGCGGCGTCTCCGGGCTGCAGGTCGGCTTCTCCGCGATGGCCTACGAGGCCCGGCGGCGCAACATCCCGCTCGCCACGGTGTCGCACTGGATGTCGCGGAACACCGCGCGGCTCGTCGGCCTCTCGCAGAAGGGCAGGATCGAGGTCGGGGCCGACGCCGACCTCGCCGTCTACGACACCGGGGTGGAGTTCCGGATCGAGGCGACGCGGCTCGCCCACCGCAACCCGATCTCGGCGTACGACGGGCTGCGGTACGGCGGACGCGTCACCCGCTCCGTCGTACGCGGCAACGCCGTCGACGTCGACCGCCCCGACCACGGCTGGGGCCGACCGCTGAGGAGGAAACCGTGACCGCCCCGCTCTCGATGCCGCCGCGGCTGCTGATGGGCCCCGGCCCGATCACCGTCGACCCGCGGGTGCTGCAGGCGATGTCGACCCAGCTGGTCGGCCAGTACGACCCCACCATGACCGCGGCCATGACCGAGGTGATGGGGCTCTACCGCACGGTCTTCGCCACCGACAACGAGCAGACCTTCCTCGTCGACGGCACCTCCCGCGCCGGCATCGAGGCCGCGCTGGTCTCGCTGGTCGAGCCCGGCGACTGCGTGCTGGTCCCGGTCTTCGGCCGGTTCGGCCACCTGCTGAAGGAGATCGCCGAGCGCTGCGGCGCCGACGTCCACACGATCGAGCGGCCGTGGGGCGAGGTGTTCGACCCCGAGGAGATCGAGGACGCGATCAGCCGGCTCGAGCCCACGCTGGTCGCGATCGTGCAGGGCGACACCTCGACCACGATGTGCCAGCCACTCGCCGAGATCGGCCGTCTGTGCCGGGCCTGGGGCTCGCTGCTGTACGTCGATGCGACCGCCTCCATCGGCGGCAATCCGTTCGAGACCGACGCCTGGGGGATCGACGTCGCCACCGCCGGACTGCAGAAGTGTCTCGGCGGCCCGTCCGGGAGCGCGCCGATCACGATCGGCCCCGCCGCGGTGGAGCGGATCACCCGCCGCAAGCATGTCGAGGAGGGCATCCGAACCCCGGACGACGACGCCGACGAGGCCCGCGAGCTGCCGGGCGCGCGGATCGCGTCCAACTACCTCGACCTCGCCCAGATCATAGAGTACTGGGGCCCGCGTCGGCTCAACCACCACACCGAGGCCACGAGCATGCTGTACGCCGCCCGGGAGTGCGCCCGGCTGCTCGTCGAGGAGACCCTTCCGGCCGCGATCGCGCGCCACACGCTCCACGGCCGCGCGATGACCGCCGGCGTCCAGGGGCTCGGCCTGGAGGTCTTCGGCGACCAGGACCACAAGATGACCAACGTCGTCGCGGTGGAGATCCCGGAGGTGCTCGGCGCCGCCGGCGGCGACCGCGTCCGGACCGCGCTGCTCGAGGACTTCGGCATCGAGATCGGCACGTCGTTCGGTCCGCTGGCCGGCCGGGTCTGGCGGATCGGGACGATGGGCTACAACGCGCGCAAGGACGCGGTGCTGACCACGCTCGCCGCCCTGGAGCAGGTGCTCCGCGCCACCGGCGTACCCCTCACCGCCGGAGGCGGGGTCGGCGCCGCGCGCGAGGTCTACGCGGATGCGACCGTGGAGGTGCCGGCATGACGATCACTGCGAGGACCTCGGCCGCCGAGGTGCTCGGACGCTGCAGCGAGCTGGACCGGTTCTCCTCCAGCCCGCACCACCTGGAGCGGGTCTACCTGACCCCGGAGCATCGATATGCCAACGAGTGCGTCGCCGCCTGGATGCGGGAGGCCGGGCTCGAGACCCGGGTCGACGCCGCCGGCAACCTGCTCGGCCGCCGGGAGGGCCCGGAGCCCGGGATGCCGGCGCTCGTGCTCGGCTCCCACCTCGACACCGTCCCCGACGCCGGCTCGTACGACGGCATGCTGGGCGTCGTCATGGCGGTCGCCGTCGCCGAGCGGCTGCGCGCGACCGACCTGCCGTTCGCGCTCGAGGTCTACGGGTTCAGCGACGAGGAGGGCGCCCGCTTCGGCAAGGCGCTGCTCGGGTCGCAGGCGGTCGCCGGCGAGTGGGACCCGGACTGGTGGGACCTGCGGGACCGCGACGGCGTGACGCTCCACCAGGCCTTCCTCGACTTCGGCCTCGACCCCCGGCGGGTCGGCGAGGCGGCGCGGGCCCCTGCGGAGCTGGTCGGCTATCTCGAGGCCCACATCGAGCAGGGCCCCGAGCTCGAGGCAGCCGACCGCAGCCTCGGCTACGTCACCACCATCGCCGGGGCCCGCCGCTTCAAGCTCACCGTCATCGGCGAGGCCAGGCACGCGGGCGGCACGCCGTACGCCCGCCGCAAGGACGCCCTCGTCGGTGCCGCCGAGGCGATCTCCGCGATCGAGCGGCTCGCCCGCGGCACCGGTCCGCAGGGGGTCATCGCCACGGTCGGCCGGATCGAGGTGCGCCCGGGCGCCGTCAACGTGATCCCCGGCCGCGCCGACTTCAGCCTCGACCTGCGTGCCGCCACCGACGAGGAGCGGGACCGGATGTGGGCGCGGATGTACGCCGAGCTCCGGGCGATCTGCCTCGACCGCGGCCTGCGCCTCGAGGTCCTCGAGAACCACCGCGCCGCGTCCGCGCCGTGCGCGCCGTGGCTGCGCGAGGCGGTCATCGCCGGCATCGGCAGCACCGACGACCGCGGCGCCGACCGGCCGCTGGGGCTGTGGAGCCGGGCCGGCCACGACGCGATGGCGATCGCGGGCGTCGCCGAGATCGGGATGCTCTTCGTCAGGTGCTTCGACGGGATCAGCCACCACCCGGCAGAGGACGTCAGGGAGATCGACGTCGCCCGCGGGATCGACGCCTTCGAGGCGGCGGTGCTCGAGGTGGCACGCGTCGTACGGGAGCGAGGATGACGGTACCGATCGAGGAGCGCCCGGCGCTCGCCGCCGAGCGGATCGACCAGCGCATCGCCCGGCACCACAGCCGGCTGTCGCCGCAGGAGCGGAGGGCCGCCGACACGCTGCTCGAGCACCTCGACGACCTCGCCACCTACCGGGCTGCCGAGCTCGCCGGCCTGGCGGGCGTCTCGAAGGCGACGATGAGCAGGCTCTTCCGCTCCCTGGGGTTCGCCGACTTCGACGAGGTCCGCGACCACCTCCGCTCGCTCCGCACCGCGGGCGAGCCGCGCCGGGTGGAGGGGCCGCCCAACCTCGCCGTGCACGCCGACGCGGAGGGCGAGGCCATCCGTCGGGCGCTCGAGCAGCCGGCGATCGCCGACGCCGCCACGCTGCTGGCCGCTGCTCGGCACGTGCTCGTCGCCGGCTGGCGCAACTCCTACCCGGTGGCGCTCCACCTGCGGCAGCAGCTGGTCCAGGCGCGGCCCGAGGTCAGCCTCGCGCCCCTGCCCGGTCAGGTGATGGGCGAGGAGCTCGCCGACCTCGGCCCCGACGACGTCGTCGTCGCGGTCGGCTTCCGCCGCCGGCCGCGTGGGTTCGCCGAGTTCGTCTCGGCCGCGGCCGAGAGCGGCACGAAGGTCGTCGTCCTCGCCGACCCGAGTGCGACGGTGCCGCTCGCCCGCGCCGACGTCGCGCTGGAGTGCCCGGTCCAGGGCCAGCTCGCGTTCGACTCCTACGCCACCGCGATGAGCCTCGTGAGCGTCATCGCCGACGCGGTGCTCTTCGAGCGCGGCCGTGCCGGCCGGGACCGGGTCTCCTCGATCAGCGCCGCGTACGACCGCCTGGGCGAGGTCGAGTAGGCCGTGGACCTCACCACCGTCAGCACCTGGCGCACTCCGGAGGGACGGGCCGGGCTCGCCCTCGCGCCGGGGGAGACCTACGTCGCCGGCGGGACCTGGCTCTTCAGCGAGCCGCAGCCCGGCGTGACCGGGCTCGTCGACCTCGCCGCGCTCGGCTGGGAGCCGTGGGAGGAGCTTCCCGGCGGCGGCCTGCGGATCGCGGCGACCTGCACCGTCGCCGACCTCCAGCGCGCGCCCTGGCCGGAGCAGGTCGCCGGGCTGGTGCGCTCCTGCGCGGACGCGCTGCTGATGTCGTGGAAGGTCCAGGGCGCGGCGACCGTCGGCGGCAACCTCGCGCTCGCCCTTCCCGCCGGGGCGATGACGTCGCTGTTCGCCGGGCTCGGCGCGACCGCCGTCCTCTGGACCGCCGAGGGCGAGCGGTCGGTCCCCGCCGCTAAGCTGATCACCGGCGCCGGCACGACGGCGCTCGGCCCCGGTGAGCTGATCCGCGCCGTCGACGTACCCGCCTCCTCGCTCGCCGCCCGCACCGCCTTCCGGCGCGTCTCCCTCGCGGACCGCGGGCGGTCGGCCGCCGTGGTCGTCGGCCGCACCACGTCGGCCGACCCGGTCGTCACCGTCACCGCCTCCACGCCGCGGCCCGTCGTCCTCGCCGATCCGGCGGAGCTGGCGTCCGTCGAGTGGTACGCCGACCCGCACGGCGCCGCCGACTGGCGCGCGGCCCAGACCCGGCGGCTCGTCGCGGAGGTCCTCCAGGAGCTGTCCGGATGAGGCTGAACGGAACCCCGGTCGACGGCTGGCCCGGCGCCGGCCAGTGTCTGCGCACCTGGATCCGGGAGCAGGGCGACACCTCACCCAAGAAGGGCTGCGACGCCGGCGACTGCGGGGCGTGCTCGGTCCTGCTGGACGGCACGCCGGTGCACTCCTGCATCACCCCCGCCGTCCGGGCCGTCGGCCGCGACGTGGTCACCGCCGCCGGGCTCGGGACGCCCGAGCGCCTCTCGCCCGTCCAGCGCGCGTTCGTCGACGCGAGCGGGTTCCAGTGCGGCTTCTGCACCGCCGGCTGGGTCGTGACCGCCTCCGCGGCGCCGTCCGTCACCCCGGACGGCACGGAGTCGCCGGTCGAGCGGACCTTCAAGGGCAACCTCTGCCGCTGCACCGGCTACCGCTCGATCCGCGACACCCTCGCCGGCACCGTCAACCTCGCTCCGGGGCGGTTCGGGGCCGCGGTCGGCGCCCCGGCCGGCCCCCGCCTGGTCTGCGGCCAGGAGCCGTTCACGCTCGACCTGCCGCCCGGCGACACGCCGCTGCTCCACGTGAAGGTGCTCCGCTCGGACCGCGCGCACGCGCGCATCACCGCGATCGACACGACCGCCGCCGAGGCGCTCTCCGGCGTACGCCTCGTGCTGACGCACTGCGACGCCCCGGACGTCCTCTACTCGACGGCGCGCCACGAGAGCCGCCTCGAGGACCCGGACGACACCCGGCTCCTCGACGACGTCGTCCGCTTCCGCGGCCAGCGGGTCGCCGTCGTCGTCGCCGACTCCGTCGCGGTCGCGGAGGAGGCGCTCGCCCTCATCGAGGTGGCGTACGACGACCTCCCGGCGGTCTTCGACCCGGAGGCCGCCCGCGCACACGGCGCCCCGCTGCTGCACGGTGAGAAGGACGCCGAGGCGAGCCGGATCAGCGAGCCACTGCGCAACGTCGCCGCCCAGACCCACGGCGAGGTGGGCGACGTGGCCGCGGGGCTGGCCGCCGCCGAGGCTACCGGCGCCGTCGTCAGGGGGACCTGGCGGACGGCACGGGTGAGCCACGCCTACCTCGAGACGCTCGGCGCCCGCGCCTGGACGGACCCGCAGGGCCGGCTGACGGTCCGGTCGAGCACGCAGGTGCCGTTCCTCACCCGCGACGAGCTCGCCCGCGTCCTGGGGCTCGAGCAGGACGACGTCCGGGTGGTCACCGCACGCGTCGGCGGCGGCTTCGGCGGCAAGCAGGAGCTGCTGGTCGAGGACGTCGTCGGCCTCGCCGTCCTGAAGCTCCGAGAGCGCGGCGTCGACGCCGCGGTCCAGTGGGAGGTCACCCGCGACGAGCAGTTCGCGGTGATGCCGTGCCGGACGCCGATGCGGGTCGAGGTCGAGCTCGGCGCCGACGCCGACGGCGTACTCACCGCCCTGCGGCTCGACGTCCTCACCGACACCGGCGCCTACGGCAACCACGCCCCCGGGGTCATGTACCACGGCATCCACGAGTCGGTCGCCGTCTACCGCTGCCCCAACAAGCGGGTCGACGCCGAGGCGGTCTATACGAACAACCTGCCGTCCGGCGCGTTCCGCGGCTACGGCCTCGGCCAGGTCATGTTCGCGGTCGAGTCGGCTCTCGACGAGCTCGCGCAGAGGCTCGGGATCGACCCCGTCGAGCTGCGCCGCCGCAACGTCGTCGTCCCCGGCGACGAGTTCGTCGTCAACGGAACCCCGGGCACCGATCTCGAGTACGGCAGCTATGGCCTCGACCAGTGCCTCGACCTCGTCGAGGCGGCCCTGGCCCGCCCCACGCCCGACGCGCCTCCGGGCTGGCTGGTCGGGGACGGGATGGCGCTCGCGATGATCGCGACGATCCCGCCCCGCGGCCACGTCGCGACCGCGTCGGTGACCGCCGAGGAGGACGGCACCTTCACCGTCCGCGCGGGGACGGCCGAGTTCGGCAACGGCACCGCCACCGTGCACGTGCAGATCGCCGCGGAGGAGCTCGGCGTCGACCCCGCCCGGGTGCGGTTGGTGGCGGGTGACACCGACGCGACGTCGTACGACTCCGGGGCGTTCGGGTCCGCCGGCTCGGTCGTCGCCGGCCTCGCCGTCCAGCGCGCCGCCGCCACGCTCAGGGGCGAGCTGGACGAGGGCAAGCCGCTGCCGCGGACCAGCGACGGCTACCATTCGGGCACGCCGAGGTCCGTCGCCTTCAACGTCCACGGCGTCCGGGTCGCCGTCGACCCGGCCACCGGCGAGGTGCGGGTGCTGAGCTCCGTGCATGCGGTCGACGCGGGCGTGGTCATCAACCCCGAGCAGCTGCGCGGCCAGGTCGAGGGCGGCGTCGCGCAGGCGATCGGCAGCGCGCTGCTGGAGGAGCTCGTCGTCAGCGAGGGCGAGGTGGTGACCCGCACCTTCCGCAGCTACCGGGTGCCGAAGATCGGCGACGTCCCGCGCACCGAGGTGCTCTTCGCCGATACGTACGACGGGCTCGGCCCGCGCGGCGCGAAGTCGATGTCGGAGGCCCCCTACAACCCGGTGGCGCCGGCGATCGCCAACGCGGTCGCCCGGGCCGCCGGCGTACGCCCCCACGAGCTGCCCATGACCCGCGACCGGATCTGGCGACTGATCCAGGAGAGGACGAGATGAGTGACGACGAGACCTGGCTGGAGCAGGCGATCGCGCTGGCGGTCGCCAACGTGGCCGACGGCGGTGGCCCGTTCGGGGCCGTGGTGGTCCGCGACGGCGTCGCCGTCGGGACCGGCCAGAACAGCGTCACCCGCGCGCTCGACCCGAGCGCGCACGCCGAGGTGCTCGCTATCCGGGCCGCCTGCCGGACGGTCGGCGACTTCTCCCTCGCCGGCTGCACGCTCTACACCTCGTGCGAGCCGTGCCCGATGTGCCTCGCCACCTCGCTGTGGGCGCGCCTGGACCGGGTGGTGTACGCCGCCGACCGGGACGACGCCGCCCGCGGAGGCTTCGACGACCGCGCGTTCTACGAGCTGTTCGGCAGCGAGCGGGCGCGCGAGCACCACGACTGGCCAACCCGCGTCGACGAGCTCCGCCTCGCCGACTGCGCCGCGCCGTTCGACGCGTGGCTCGCGAAGGACGACCGGACCGACTACTGATCGCCGCCGGTGCAAGACGCTGTTCCGCAGCGACGAAAGCGACCCGGATGATATCTTCACGACGGCCCGGCCGGGATCGACGCGGATCTCGGCTCGCTGGAGGCGCCCAGCAAGGACATCAAAGCGGGCGCCGTTATCGTTCCGTGACCTCCCTGTGACCACGTCGTGACCGATCCCTCGCAGCCCGGCGCCCGGCATCCCGAGCAGCTCGTCATGGCCCGGTTCGCGATGAGCGAGAGGATCTGACCCGTGCAGGGCACCCGGAGGCGCTCGATCTTCACCGCGCGGCTGGTCAACTCCGCCGCCGAGGGCGAGCAGCCGCGGGTCACCGAGGACCTCCGCCAGGCGATCCTCGGTGGCGACGAGCCGCCCGGCACGCTGATCCCGATCGACGCCGTCGCGGCGTTCTTCGGGGTCAGTCAGATCCCGGTCCGGGAGGCCCTCAAGGTGCTCCACGGCGAGGGGCTCGTCGACCACGTTCCCCACGTGGGCTACTCGGTGGCCAAGCTGACCTTCACCGAGTTCCGCGAGCTGTACGACGTACGCGCGGCCCTCGAGGCGTCCGCGCTGCGCGAGGCCGTACGCCACGCCACCCCCGAGGACGACGACCTGGTCCGTGCCTCCCACCAGGCGATGGCGAAGGCGGTCGCCGACGGCGACGAGCGGGCCTACCACGCCGGGTCGCGCCGGTTCCACATGTGTCTGATCGCCCCGGCCCGGATGGAGCGGCTGCTGCACATGTACGAGGGCGCGTGGAACATCACCGAGCCCGCCCGGCCGATGGCCCGGGTCTCCCCCGCCGGCCGCGAGCTCTTCCACGGCGACCACGACCGCATGCTCGACGCGTTCACCGCCCGCGACACCGAGCGTCTCGTCGCCGAGTCGCGGGACCACTACGAGCACCTGAAGGCGGAGATCGAGGCGTTCCGCGACGACCCCGACGTCTTCCGCCAGGAGCCCTGACCGTGGCCCGCTGAAGCAGCGACATGGGCGACGTACGGAACCTATATCTTTCCCGTCACACGGGCCTGACACGACGTCACGGCCTCTGAAACAGGCCGCTCCTAGCGTCGCGCGCATAGAGTCCGCACCCCCGCAGGAGCACCCCATGAACCAGCCCGAGGACGCCGACCTCGTCGAGGCCGCCGGCTACCCGCCCGGCCGCGGCGTCGGCAAGCGCACCTACGACCCCCGCCTCACCAACGAGGACCTCGCTCCGCTGAAGGAGCAGAGGTGGGGCAGCTACAACATCTTCGCCTTCTGGATGTCCGACGTGCACAGCGTCGGCGGCTACACGACCGCCGGAGCTCTCTTCGCGCTCGGTCTGACCGGGTGGCAGGTCTTCCTGGCGCTCATCATCGGCATCGTCATCGTGCAGGTCTTCTGCAACCTGGTCGCGAAGCCGAGCCAGCAGGCGGGCGTGCCGTACCCGGTGACGAGCCGCGTCTCCTTCGGCGTCCTGGGCGCCAACATCCCGGCGATCATCCGCGGCCTCATCGCCGTCGCGTGGTACGGCGTCCAGACGTTCCTCGCCGCCGAGTCGCTCATCATCATCTTCGAGAAGTTCCTCCCCGACTTCTCCGCCACGATGGAGAGGCACAGCCTGCTCGGCCTCTCGATGCTCGGCTACCTCTCCTACGCGATCCTGTGGGTCCTGCAGGCACTGCTGTTCTGGCGCGGCATGGAGACGATCCGCCGGTTCGTCGACTGGGCCGGCCCGGCGGTCTACGTCGTGATGACGGTCCTCTGCGTCTACCTGCTGGCGAAGGCGAGGTTCGACATCAGCCTGACCCTCTCCGACATCGACCTGTCCGGCTGGCACCTGGTCTGGGTGTTCTGCGGCGCGGTCGCCACCGTGGTGTCGTACTTCTCCGGGCCGATGCTCAACTTCGGCGACTTCTCCCGCTACGCGAAGAGCTTCGACGCGGTGAAGCGCGGCAACCTCCTCGGCCTGCCGGTCAACTTCGTGCTGTTCTCGCTCCTGACCGTCCTGACGGCGGCCGCGACGGTCCCCGTCTTCGGGTCGCTCATCACGGACCCGATCCAGACCGTCAAGGCGATCGACACGCCGTTCGCGATCGCCCTGGGCGGCGTCACCTTCGTGACCGCCACCGTCGGCATCAACATCGTCGCCAACTTCATCAGCCCGGCGTTCGACTTCTCCCACGTCAGCCCCCAGCGCATCTCCTGGCGGATGGGCGGCATGATCGCGGCCGTCGGCTCCGTGATCCTCACGCCGTGGAACTGGTACGCCAACGACGAGGCGATCTTCTGGACGCTGAACCTGCTCGGCGCCCTGATCGGCCCGCTGTTCGGGATCCTGATCGCCGACTTCTACCTCGTCAGGCAGCAGCGCATCGTCGTCGACGACCTGTTCACCCTCGAGGAGGACGGCGAGTACTTCTACGAGAAGGGCTACAACCCCGCAGCGATCAAGGCGGTCGTGGTCGCCGGCGCCGTCTCGCTGCTCTCGGTGATCCTGCCGAAGGTGACCGGCGACCTGCTGTGGATCTCGAAGTACAGCTGGTTCGTCGGATGTGGCGCCGGGCTGCTCGCCTACTACGCCTTCGCGCTCGCCGCGGACGTGGCCGGCGTCGCCCGGCGCCGCTCCGCCGGTCGGGCCGCCGCCCTGGAGGCCGAGGGCTGAGATGCGGATCCTGGTCGTCAACCCGAACACCACGGCGCGGATGACCACGCTGGTCGGTGACTGCGCCCGGGCCGCCGTCGGTCCGGGCGTGGTCGTCGACGCGGTCAACCCCGCCGCCGGGCCGGAGTCGATCGAGAGTCACTACGACGAGGCGCTGGCCACCCCGCACCTGCTCGCCGAGCTGGCCGCAGGCCAGGAGCAGGGGTACGACGGCTACGTGGTCGCCTGCTTCGGCGACCCCGGCCTCCTCGCCGCCCGCGAGCTCGTCAGCGGGCCGGTCGTGGGGATCGCCGAGGCCGCGATGCGCACGGCCGGCTACCTCGGGCAGTCGTTCTCGGTCGTGACCACGCTGTCGCGGGTCGTCGGCCACACCTGGGACATCGCCCGGGCGTACGGGGTCGCGGAGCTGTGCGCCGGCATCCGGGCCTGCGAGATCCCCGTGGTCGAGCTCGAGACCGACCCGGCCGCACGGGAGACGATCACGGGCGCCTGCAAGACGGCGCTGGAGGAGGACCGCTCCGAGGTGATCGTGCTCGGCTGCGCCGGCATGGCGGACCTGTGCGCCGAGATCTCCGCGGCCCTCGGCGTACCCGTCGTCGACGGCGTCGCGGCGGCCACCGCGGAGGTCGAGAAGCTGGTCCGGCTCGGCCTGGCCACGAGCAAGGTCGGGGCGCTCGCGACGCCGCCGGCCAAGCGACGAACCCTCTAGACACTTGTAACCCTTCTGTTACGGGACTATCGCCGAGGCGGTCCGGTGGTGCAGGGTATGGCGTTGCCCGGTCATCCCCTCGCACCCGGGAAGAAGCCCACTCGGAAGGCACGAACTCGTGAAGATCTCTCGGACAGCCGCAGGTCTGCTGGCAATCGCGCTCCTCGCCACGGGATGCGGCTCGGGAGGTGACGACGACAACGGCGGCAGCAGCAAGACCGGCAACGGGGCGACACTGCACATGTCGCTGTCCGAGGACGTCAAGACGCTGCTGCCAATGGACTCCAACGTCGCCGACAACATCGCGGTCGACGACGTGGTGTACGACGGCCTGGTCCGCTACGACCCGAAGACGACGAAGCCGCACAACTACGTCGCGCAGTCGATCACCACCAAGGACAACGTCCACTGGACGATCAAGATCAAGCCGGGTCTGAAGTTCCAGAACGGCGAGCCGGTCGATGCTGCTGCCTTCGCCCGCGCGTGGAACTACGCCGCCTATGGCCCGAACGCGATGGAGAACAACTACTTCTTCGAGCGGATCAAGGGCTACGACGCCATGCAGGGCGAGACCGACGACGACGGCAACTACATCAAGAAGCCGACCGTGAAGCAGCTCTCCGGCCTCAAGGCGGTCAACGCGACCACGCTCGACGTGACGCTGACCGGCCCGTTCGCGGGCTTCTCCACCATGCTGGGCTACACCGGCTTCTTCCCGATCGCGAAGGCCTGCCTCGCCGACATCAAGACCTGTGCGGTGAAGCCCATCGGCAACGGTCCGTTCCAGGTGACGGAGTGGAACCAGGGCGAGAGCATGACGCTCAAGCGCTGGAGCGGCTACACGCTCAACGAGGTGCCTGACTACAGCGAGATCGACTACGTCGAGGTGCCCGGCGGCGACGACTGGGCCGACTTCCAGGCCGGTGACATCGACGCGTCGACCCCACCGCCCGAGCAGTGGGAGGCGGCCAACAACGACCCCGACCTCTCGACCCGCAAGGTAGAGGCGCCGACCGCGGCGCTGACCTACATCGGCTTCCCGGCGTACCTCGGCAAGCCCTTCAACGACATCAACTTCCGCAAGGCGATCTCCATGGCGATCGACCGGCAGAAGGTCATCGACGCGATCCTTCCCGGCCAGGCCACGCCCGCCGACAGCTGGGTCTCCCCGACCGTCCCCGGCGGCACGAAGGGCACCTGTGGCGACGCGTGCACGTTCAACGTGGCCGAGGCCAAGAAGCTGCTCGCGAAGGCGGGCGGGTGGCCCAAGGGGAAGACCCTCTACATCCACCTGGGCCAGGACGACGTCCAGGAGCAGTACTTCAA
This sequence comes from Nocardioides asiaticus, assembly GCF_040049175.1. Taxonomy (NCBI): domain Bacteria; kingdom Bacillati; phylum Actinomycetota; class Actinomycetes; order Propionibacteriales; family Nocardioidaceae; genus Nocardioides; species Nocardioides asiaticus. The sequence continues at coordinate 864,951 of NZ_JBDZDM010000001.1, forward strand.
GGCGATCGGGGACCAGCTCAAGCTCAACCTCGGCATTCCCTACAAGTTGGACCCGGACCCCGACTTCTTCGACAACCGCGACGCCCGCTCCTTCCACGGTGACGGCATCATCCGGTCCAACTGGTTCCCCGACTACCCGCTCAACGAGAACTACCTGACCCCGATCTACGGTAGTGACGACCCGAAGCACGGTGACGACAGCTACGGCTACTACGACCAGAAGTTCATGGACGATATCCACAAGGCGGACACCGCACCGGACCTCGACACCGCGATCAGCGGCTACCAGCAGGCGGAGAAGGTCCTGGCGTCCGACTTCCCGACGGCGCCGCTGAGCTACAGCGAGTCGGTGGTGTTCTACAGCGACCGGTTGAGCAACGTCGTGCTCGACCCGTTCAGCGGTGCGGTGAAGCTGCGCCTGGTCTCGGTCAGCAACTGATCGTCCGACACCGGTCACGACACAAGGAATGGGTAGATATGTCGTACGGCGGGTCCTCCAGGGCATCCTGACCCTCTTCCTCGCTGTCCTGCTCCTCCACCTGCTGACGACGCTGGCGATCCAGGTCAACGGCAACCCCGCCCGCGCGTTCTTCGGGGACCATCTCCCCAGTGCCGCGCAGCTGGCCGCGGTGGAGAAGCGGTACGGCCTGGACGACCCATGCTTCGACCAGACCGGCAACCCGTGCGTGAAGCCGTTCGTCCATCGGCTCGGCGACTACTTCCGCGGCGACTTCGGAACCGACCTGCACGACCGCTCCGTCACCGACATCGTGTCGACGGCGGCGCCCAACACGCTCCGGCTCTTCCTGGTCGTGACCGTTACCTGGTTCGTTGTCGGGATGCTGCTCGGGTCGGTGGCCGCCCGCTATCGCGGCAAGGTGACCGACGGGGGGATCAGGGGCTTGTCGATCCTCATCGACGCGCTCCCGGTCTTCGTGATCATGCTGGTCTGGAAGTACATCGTGACCGTGCCCGTCTACACCCACCTGCGCGACAGCCTCGGGTCGGAGAGCTTCTGGGCGATCCTGTTCAAGCCGTCGTTCGATCGGACCCATCCGTGGGCGACGGTGATCATGCCGGGGGTGCTGCTCGGCCTGGCCGGGTCGGCGTCGTTCATCCGGCTGGTCCGCGCCGCGCAGCTCGAGAACTACGGCGCCGACCACGTCCGCACGGCCCGCGCCAAGGGGCTCGCGGAGCGGCACGTGATCATCCATCACATCGTCCGCAACTCGGCCATCCCGGTCGTGACCGCCGTCGGCTTCGTGTTCACCGATGCGCTCGGCGGCGCGGTCGTCACCGAGGGCGTGATGAACATCTACGGCATGGGCGGCACCCTGTGGCGCGCCGTGCAGACGAACGACGTCGGCGTCATCATGGGCGTCGTCACGCTGCTCACCGTCCTGACCGTCACCGTCATGCTGCTCGTGGACCTGCTGTACGCCGCGCTCGACCCGAGGATCCGCTTTGACTGAACCGGACGTCACCGCCCTCGTCGCGGAGGAGACCCCGCCGACCGGGTCCGCGGACCCCGTCGAACGCGGAAGCCGGTCCATCTGGGCCGACGCGATCCACACCCTCAGCCGGCGGCCGAGCGTCATCCTCGCGGCCCTCGTAGCGCTGTTCTTCGTGTTCATGGTGGGCTTCCCGCACGCCTTCACCCGGACGGACCCGCAACGCTGCGACATCTCGCAGTCGAAGGTCCACCCCCAGGGGTTCGGCCATCAGCACCCGTTCGGCACCGACGTGCATGGCTGCGACGTCTACGCCCAGCTGGTCAACGGCGCCCGGCCCTCGCTCCTGCTCGCCCTGCTCGTCGTCGCCGTCTCGGTGGTCATCGGACTCGTCCTGGGGCTGCTGTCCGGCTACTACGTCGGGTGGGTCGACGCGGTGGTCTCGCGGGTGATCGAGGTGTTCCTCGTCATACCGCTGCTGCTCGCGGCGCTGCTCGTGCTCTCGCTGTTCAAGGGCATCGACACCGGCGACGGCACGTTCGGCTCGATCGTCCAACCCGCGATCGTACTGACGGCGTTCGCGTGGATGGGCTACGCCCGCTACGTCCGCGCGAGCGTGTTGGAGACCAAGAATCTCGACTACGTCACCGCCGCCCGGGTGCTCGGCGGCTCCGACCTGCGGATCATGGTCCGACACATCCTCCCCAACGCGATCGGCACCGTCACCGCGCTCGTACCGACCGCGATCGCCGGGATCATCAGCACGGAGGCGGTCCTCGCGTTCCTCGGCGTCGGGGTCCAGCCGCCGGCGATCAGCTGGGGGATCATGATCTCCAACGGTGCGCCGTGGTTCCTCGGCGGCGCGAAGTATCTCCTGCTCATTCCACTGTGCTGTCTGGTAGCCACCGTGCTGGCGTTCGTGATCATCGGCGACAACCTGCGCGACGCGCTCGACCCGAAGCTGAGGTGACCCGGATGTCCAGCACACCGACAGCCCGCCCCGCGACCGAGCCGCTCCTGCAGGTCGAGGACCTGGCCGTCGAGTTCCGGACGCCGGCGGGTGTCGTACGCGCCGTCGACGGGCTGTCGTACTCGGTCTCGGCCGGGCAGACCCTCGCGATCGTCGGCGAGTCGGGGAGCGGCAAGAGCGTCAGCTCGCTCGCCGTGATGGGCCTGTTGCCGAGGCCGCCGGCCCGGATCGTCGGCGGCCGCGCGCTCTTCCAGGGCCGCGACCTGCTCTCGCTGCCCCCGAAGGAGCACCGGGCGGTGTGCGGCGACCACGTCGCGATGGTCTTCCAGGACGCCCTCGCCGCGCTCAACCCGGTCCACACCGTCGGCTGGCAGCTCACCGAGGCGCTCGTCGCACGCCACCGGATCTCGCGCCGCGATGCGCGGAAGCGCGCGGTCGAGCTGCTCGACCTCGTGAGGGTGCCGCATGCGAAGCAGCGGGTGAAGGACTACCCGCACCAGTTCTCCGGCGGCATGCGACAGCGGGTGATGATCGCGATCGCGCTCGCGATGGATCCCGAGGTGCTCATCGCCGACGAGCCGACGACCGCGCTCGACGTGACCGTCCAGGCCCAGATCATGCGGCTCCTCGCCGAGATCCAGGCCGAGCGGCAGATGGGCCTCGTCCTCATCACCCACGACCTCGGCGTCGTCGCCGACGTGGCCGACGACGTGGTCGTGATGTACGCCGGCCGCGCGGTCGAGCAGGCCGACGTGTTCTCGGCGTACGCCTCCCCCGCCCACCCCTACACCAAGGCGCTGCTGGCCTCGATCCCCCGGCTCGACCAGAGGGGCGGGACGCTGGACGTGATCCCCGGCCGTCCGCCCGTGCAGGGCCGCATCCCGGCGGGGTGCCCGTTCCACCCGCGGTGCGGCTACGCCCAGGACGTGTGCCGCACCGACCCCCGCCCCGAGCCGGTCGAGGTGGCGCCCGGACGGTTCTCGCGGTGCCACTTCGCCGGTGACGTGCTGGCCGGCCGCGAGCCCGCCGAGCTGCTGGAGGAGGGCCTGTGAGCGACACCCCCGTGCTCGAGGTCCGCGACCTCGTCAAGCACTACCCGGTCCGGGTCGGCGCCGTCATCAAGCGCCAGATCGGCCAGGTCCGGGCCGTCGACGGCATCTCGCTCACACTGCACCGCGGCAAGACCCTCGGCCTGGTCGGGGAGTCCGGGTCGGGCAAGTCGACCCTCGCGAAGGTCCTCACCGGCGTCGAGACGCCGACCAGCGGCCAGGTGCTCGTGGACGGCGAGGACGTCTCGACGTTCTCCCGCGACCAGCGGCGACGGCTGCGGCGCGACGTCCAGATGATCTTCCAGGACCCCTACACCTCGCTCAACCCGCGCATGTCCGTCGGGGAGATCGTCGGCGAGGCCTACGACATCCACCGCGACCTCGTGCCGTCAGAGGGGAAGGCGGCGGCGGTCCGGGAGCTGCTCGAGCTCGTGGGGCTCGACCCCGACTCGTCCCGCCGGTATCCCCACCAGTTCTCCGGCGGGCAGCGGCAGCGGATCGGGATCGCCCGGGCCCTCGCCGTACGCCCACGGGTGCTGATCTGCGACGAGCCCGTCTCCGCCCTCGACGTCTCCGTCCAGGGCCAGGTGATCAACCTGCTGGAGCGGCTGCAGGACGAGCTCGGGCTGTCCTACCTCTTCATCGCCCACGACCTCTCCGTCGTACGCCACATCGCCGACGGGGTCGCCGTCATGTACCTCGGCCGCGTCGTCGAGAGCGGTCCCGCGGAGAGGGTCTACGTCGACCCGCGCCATCCCTACACCCGTGCGCTGCTCAGCGCGGTGCCGGTGCCCGACCCGACCCTGCGCGGTCAGCGGCAGGAGATCGTCCTCGAGGGCGACGTCCCCTCACCCATCAGCCCGCCCTCGGGGTGCCACTTCCACACCCGCTGCTGGCTCGCCCGGACACTGGCGGACGGGGGTGTGCCCGACCGGTGCCGCACCGAGGACCCGACGCTCACCACCGAGGGCGGCGCCGGCCACCTCGCCGCCTGCCACTTCGCCGACGAGGCCGCCGCCGCGGCAGCCCGCGGCTAGACGAGACCGGCGGTCACGCGGCGACCGCACGCACGGCGCGCTGGTGCCAGGCGCCGATGACGGTGGCGGTGCCGATGACGACGCCTGCGGCGAGCAGGCCGGCGCCGAGGTGCCACTTGAGCAGGAACGCCCCGGCGAGCGCGCCGAGGAGGATGACCGCGACGGCGACGAAGCGCCGGGAGGTGCCGCCGTTGAGCCAGCCGGAGCGGCCGGAGCCGAACGGGCTGTCGGCCGCGAGGCCGGTGAGGGTGCTGGTGACGACGACGGTGGTGACGTCCTTGACCGCGATGTGACGGGCGGCGGCGGCCTGGGTACCCATCGCGACGGCGGCGATCGTCGTCGTCGTGACCATGACGTGGCGGGACGGGTCCTCCCCGGCGGTCAGGAGCAGCGCCGCCAGAGCGACCATGATGATGGCGACGAGTGCGAAGAGCCCGGTCGTCCGGGCGCTCCAGGGCTCCTGGTCGCCCTTGAGCACCCGGCCGCCGAGCGCGGCGCCACCCAGGAAGCCGACCAGGGCGAGCGCGGGACCGAGGACCGGCAGGCCGGTGTCGCCGGTGAGGGCCATGCCGAGCACGACGACGTTGCCGGTCATGTTGCCGGTGAAGACCTTGTCGAGGCCGAGGTAGCCGACGGCGTCGTTGATGCCGGTCGTGAAGGTCAGCACCATCATCAGCCACAGGTGCATCCGGTCGGTCGGGATCAGCCGCAGGCGCTCGGTCACGCGAGTCATTCTCGCGGGTGGACGGCCCCGGAGGCGTCATCGGGGTCAGGCGCCGGCCAGTGCCTCCGCCGCAGCGGCGAGGTCGTCGACGCCCTGCGCCAGCTCCTCGGGCCGGTCGGTCGCGAGGTCGAGGTGGAAGCCGAAGAGGCTGGAGTCGACCAGGGTCACGACGCGACGGACCGCGCCGTGCGGCGCACCGCAGGCGACGAAGTAGTCGCAGAGCCCGGCGTACCACCGCTCGTTGGCCGCGCGTACGGCCGAGAGGTACGGCTCGACGCCGATCAGCCTGGTCGCCGCCGCCTGGACGTAGACGTCGAGGCAGCTGTGCAGCGGCTCGATCTGGTAGCGCCGCCACAGCTCGTTGACGCCCGCGCGTACGCCGTCGGCCGGCTCCAGCGCGCGGATGCTCGCGACCGCCCGGTCGTTGGACCGGGTGACCACCGCGGTGACGAGGTCGTCGCGGCTCTCGAAGTGGTAGAGCAGCATCCGGTCGCTCGTGCCGATCGCGGCGGCGACGGGACGCAGCGTGAGCCCGATCAGGCCGTGCTCGAGCACGTAGTCGGTCACCTGGTCGAGGAGCTCCTCGCGACGGGACATGCGCCGAGTGTAGACGGGCCGTGTAGCGAGTGCTACATTGACGGTGTGTAGCACTCGCTACGCTCAGGTCTCGCCAGGTCACCGTCAGAGGAACTGATCATGCTCGGTGCGCTCTCACTTCTCTTCGCCGCCATCGGCATCGAGGTCGCCTCCTCCGCACTGCTCCCCCGCGCCGACGGGTTCCACAACATGCCTTGGAGCGCCGCGGTGGTCGTCGGCTACGGCGTGTCGATCTGGCTGCTGACCGTGGTCGTCCAGGCGATGCCGGTCTCGGTGGCGTACGCCATCTGGGCAGGGGTGGGCACCGCGGCGGTGGCGCTGATCGGCTACCTGTTCCTCGGCGAGGACATGTCGCCGGCCAAGATCGGCTCGCTCGCGCTCATCGTCGCCGGCGTGGTCGGGCTCAACCTCGTCGGCGTGTGACCGGCCGGCTCAGCCGTAGACGGCGTAGTTGTGCACCCACAGCGACCCGTCCGGGCGACGGTGGACGTAGACCGTCATCTCCCGGAAGAAGCACTCCCGGTCGGACTTCTTGAAGTACGGGTCGCAGTTGTTCGCCCAGTGGATTACGAAGTAGCGGCTGTAGACCTTGAGCCGCTTGAGGTTGTCCCGCGGGTTCAGGCGGCTGCGGAGCCAGTGCCACCGGTGGTGGTTGATCGCCTTGCCCCAGCGATACATGAACTTCTTCGTGCGCTTCGTCAGGGTCTTCGGGTGGATCGGCGGATGGGCGTCCTTCGTCGCGACCGTCGCGGACTGCGCCGAGCCCGCCTGGACGGCGGCGGTTGCGGGCACCGCGGCCGCGGGCAGCCCGACGAGGGCGAGGAGTACGACGAGGACCGCGGCCCGCGCCGCGTTGCGTACGACTGTGAGCATCACGGGTCTCCCGAGTGAGGCGTCAGGTTCACGAGGGAGACGCCCGGGCACGGCCTCGGGTTGCGGCGGCCTGCGCCCGGATCGCGGCGTCGGGTCAGACCGCCGCGGCAGCGGCGCGGCCCGCCGTACGCCCGGAGAAGAGGCAGCCGCCGAGGAAGGTGCCCTCGAGCGCGTTGTAGCCCATCATCCCGCCGCCGCCGAAGCCGTTGACCTCGCCTGCGGCGTACAGCCCCGGGAGGGGTACGCCGGCGGCGGTGAGGCACCGGCCGGAGAGATCGGTCTCGAGCCCGCCCAGCGTCTTGCGGGACAGGATGTGGAGCTTGACCGCGATGAGCGGCCCGGCCTCGGGGTCGAGGAGCTTGTGCGGCCTCGCGACCCGGGAGAGCTTGTCCCCGCGGTAGTGCCGGGCGGCGTACATCGCGGTGATCTGGGCGTCCTTGGCGTACGGGTTGTCGATCTGCCGGTCGCGCGCCTCGATGAGCCGGCGCAGGGCCACCTCGTCGACTGCGGGGCCGGTGGGCTCGACGTCCGCCAGCTTGTTCATGCCGGCGACGAGCTCGGCGAGCGTGTCGGCGACGACGAAGTCCTCGCCGTGCTGTTTGAACGCCTCGACCGGCCCCGGCCCCTTCCGCGCGCGGTCGATGACACCGCGGATGTCCTTGCCGGTCAGGTCGGGGTTCTGCTCGGAGCCGGAGAGCGCGAACTCCTTCTCGATGATCCGCTGGGTGAGGACGAACCAGGAGTAGTCGTAGCCGGTCCCGCGCAGCACCTCGAGTGTGCCGAGCGTGTCGAAGCCTGGGAAGTTGGGGGCCGGCAGCCGGCGGCCGGTCGCGTCGAGCCACAGGCTGGAGGGGCCGGGCAGGATCCGGATGCCGTGGTTGCGCCAGATGGGGTTCCAGTTCCGGATGCCCTCGACGTAGTGCCACATCCGGTCGGCGTTGATGATCCGGGCCCCCGCGGCCTCGGTGATGCGGAGCATCCGGCCGTCGACGTGGACCGGGACGCCGCTCACCATGCTCGCCGGCGGGGTGCCGAGCCGCTGGGGCCACGCCTTGCGCACGAGGTCGTGGTTGCCCCCGATGCCGCCGCTGGTGACGATGACGGCCTGCCCGCGCAGCTCGAAGTCGCCGATCTCGACCCGGCTGCTCTCCTGCCCGCGCTCCCAGACGGCAGGGTCGGTGGGCTCGAGCACCTTCCCGCGTACGCCGACGGCCGCGCCGCCCTCGACGACGACCTCGTCCACGCGGTGCCGGAAGGCGAAGGCGATCCGCCCGGTCGCGGCGTGCTCGCGGACCCGCCGCTCGAACGGCTCCACCACGCCCGGACCGGTCCCCCAGGTGATGTGGAACCGCGGGACCGAGTTGCCGTGGCCGTCCGCGCGGCCGTCGCCGCGCTCGGCCCACCCGACGACGGGGAACACCCGGTGCCCCATCGCACGCAGCCAGGCGCGCTTCTCGCCGGCGGCGAAGTGGACGTACGCCTCGGCCCAGCGGCGCGGCCAGAAGTCCTCGTCGCGGTCGAACTGCGCGCTGCCCATCCAGTCCTGGAGCGCGAGGTCGACCGAGTCCTTGATGCCCATCCGCCGCTGCTCGGGACTGTCGACGTAGAACAGCCCGCCCAGGCTCCAGAAGGCCTGCCCGCCCAGGCTCTGCTCGGGCTCCTGGTCGACGAGGAGCACCTTCTTCCCGGCGTCGGCCACCTCCGCCGCGGCCACCAGGCCGGCGAGACCGGCTCCTACGACGATCACGTCCGCCTGCGTCGGGAGCTGGGCCGGAGTCTGGCTCTGGGTCATGGGCCGATACTAGGGAGTAAGGGGGAACGCGCCCACCAGGGTTCGCCGGACGTTCGCATTTACTTAGCGGCGCTATCCACCTGACTCCCGCCAAGGTGGCGTCCGTGACTGACACGACTCTCCCCGCACCGGACCCCGTCACCACGACCAAGGGCTCCGACTTCTCCCGGCGCAGCCTCCTCGCCGCCCTCGGCGTGGGCGGCGCCGCCGCCACGGTCGGCCTGAGCACCGGCAGCGCCGCCGCCCAGAGCGGGTCGGCGCCGTCCGGCGCGACGGTGCCGAGCGCCGCTCCTGCCAAGCCGGTGCCGCCGGTGGCCGGCCTGCACGTCGCCTTCGGCGCCGACGCGTCCACGACCGCGAGCATCACGTGGCACTCGATCCAGCAGGTGAAGAACCCGCGCATCCTCATCGCCAAGGACGGCCAGGGTCACGAGCAGACCATCCGCGCCGCGGTCGACAGCTACACCGACGACAAGTCCGGCACGGTCGTCTACGCCTACCACGCCCGCGCGACCCGGCTGTCGCCCGACACGTCGTACGTCTATCTGGCGGTACACGACGGCGCGGCGCCGGAGTTCGGCACCTTCCGCACCGCGCCCCGAGGCCGGAAGGCGTTCCGGTTCACCAGCTTCGGCGACCAGGGCACGCCGACGATGGGCAAGAAGAACTCCGACGGCACCTACGTCAACGACAACCTCGGGTCGCCGGCCGCCGGCGACACGACGGCGGGCGTCGAGAGCGTCGAGCCGCTGCTCCACCTGTTCAACGGCGACCTCTGCTACGCCAACCTCGCCACGGACCGGGTGCGCACCTGGTCGGACTTCTGGAACAACAACACCCGCTCGGCGCGTCACCGCGCCTGGATGCCGGCGCCCGGCAACCACGAGAACGAGCTGGGCAACGGCCCGATCGGCTACAAGGCGTTCCAGACCTACTTCGACACCCCGCGCCAGCCCGGCCAGACCGACGTCACCGAGGGGCTCTGGTACGACGTCACCGTCGGCTCGGTGAAGTTCGTCTTCCTCGCCAACGACGACGTCTGCCTGCAGGACGGCGGCGACGTCCGCGTCCTCGGCTACTCCAAGGGCGCGCAGAAGGCCTGGCTCGAGCGGACGCTGAAGGCCGCCCGGGCCGACAGGGGCATCGACTGGATCGTCGTCTGCATGCACCAGGTCGCGATCTCGACGGCCAACAACTTCAACGGCGCCGACCTCGGCGTCCGCGAGGAGTGGCTGCCGCTGTTCGACAAGTACGGCGTCGACCTGGTCGTCGCCGGCCACGAGCACCACTACGAGCGGTCGAAGGCGATCCGCGGCCAGCAGCAGAACCAGACGAAGACGCCGATCCCGACGGTCGACGACCTCGACGTGGTGGACACGACCAAGGGCACCGTCCACATGATCATCGGCGGTGGCGGCACCTCGGCGCCGTCGAACCAGCTGCTCTTCGACCCGCCGCAGTGCCGCGTCATCGTGGCGGTCAGCGACCGGCCGAGCGCGCCCGAGGGCACCGTCACGCACGGCACCCCGACGTACGTCACCGAGGACGCCGTCTGGGCCGGCACCCGCGACGCAGCGAACTCCTACGGCTTCGCGGCGTTCGACGTCGACCCCGGCTCCCGCCCGGGCGACCTGACGACGATCAAGGTCACCTACTACGAGGTCACCGGCCCGTACGGCACCCTGACGCCGTTCGAGTCGTTCACCCTGCAGCGTCCGCGCCGCGACTGACGCGGGCGGACCCGGAGCGCCCCCGGTCGCAGTCGTCGGGTGACTGCGACCGGGGCGCTCAGCGCCCGCGCAGCAGCTGGCGCAGGTCGCCCTCGGCCAGGTCCGCCGGCTCGACGGCGACGCCGCGGTCGATGAGCCGCCGGGCGGCCCGGACCGCGTTGGAATCGTCGACGGCGACCGCGCCGACGACCCTTCCGGTGGTCGAGCCTGTCGAGACCCGGACGGTGAAGACGGAGAACGGCGGCTCGCCGAGCGTCCCGCGTACGACGACCTGCGTCTCCGCGTCCGGCTCGCGCATCTCGCCCACGCCCTCGACGTGGAGGTGGTAGCGGTCGCTCCAGAACCACGGCGCGGTCGGCTTCGGCGGCTCGGCACCGAGGATGGTCGCCGCGGCGCGGGCGCCGTCGTGCTGGGCGGCCTCCCAGTGCTCGGTACGCCGGTGGTCGCGCAGCCGGGAGCAGTCCCCGACCGCGAGGACGTTCGGCGCGCTGGTCACCTGCCGTTCGTCGACCAGGATGCCGCGGTCGGTCGCGAGACCGCCGGCGTGCGCGAGCCCGGTGTCGGGCGTCATCCCGACGCCGAGGAGCACGGCGTCGAACTCACGGCTGTCCGGCTCGCCGACCAGCTGGGCCCCGATGCCGGTCGCGGTCTCCTGGAGCGCCTCGAGGGTGGTCGTGACGGTCTCGACGCCGTGGTCGGCGTGGAGGCCGTGGAGCCAGCGCGCCACGTCGCGACCGACCGCGGCGGCCAGCGGCGGATCGAGCGGGTCGACGAGAACGACGTCCGCGCCGCGGTCCCGGGCGGTCGAGGCGACCTCGGCACCGATGAGCCCGGCGCCGACGATCAACAGCCTCGCGCCGGGAAGCAGCAGCTCCCGCAGCCTGTCGGCGTCCGAGGCCTCGCGGAGCACGTGGACGCGCGGCGAGTCGCCGCCGGGGATCGGCGGGCGCACCGGCCGGCCTCCCGTGGCGAGCACGATCCGGTCGGCCACCAGCAGGCGTCCGTCGGCCAACTCCACCTCGCCCAGCCGGGGGCGGAGCGCGGTGGCCACCGCATCGCCGATGAGGTCGATCCGCTGCTCGGCGTACCACTCCGCGGGCTGGAGCGCGATCTGCGTCAGGTCGCTCGCACCGGCGAGGTACTCCTTGCTGAGCGGCGGGCGGTCGTAGGGGCGGGTCGCCTTCTCGACGAGCGTGATCGCGCCGGCGTACCCGCCCGCGCGGAGCGCCGCGACGGTCGAGACGCCGGCGATCCCGCCGCCGACCACGACGACGCCGTCCTGGGGCATCAGGGGCGCTCGTTCGGGTGCAGGTAGACCTCGCCGTCACGGACCTCGACCCGGTGCGCAACGGTGTCGACGGTCGCGGGCGGGCCCTGGACCTCACCGGTCTTGAGGCTGAACCGCGAGGAGTGCAGGGGGCACTCGACGTAGCCGTCCTCGACCCAGCCCTCGGCGAGCGAGGCGGTCTCGTGGGTGCAGGTGTCGTTGAGCGCCCAGCAGGTGCCGTCCTCGTCGCGCAGGACGGCGATGTCGTCCTCCGTGCCGGCGACCTCGGCGGGGATCGCGATGCCCTCGCCCTCGGGGATGTCATCGACGGACGCGACCCGGATTCCCTCGCTCACAGTGCTCCTCCTTCTCGACTGCTTTCTCGGCTGCTCAGGGTCCGCGGACAGCGTAGGGTGCCGCGGCCGCGTCGCCGGTACCCGGTCGGGAGCGGAAGTTCTCACGCCGTCCAGGCGAGTACGCCGTCGAGCGGCGACGGCACCCGGTCCAGCGGGACCGCCTCGGCGAGCAGGCGGCCGTACAGCGCCTTGCGGCCGGACTTGATCCCCAGGAACCGGCGCAGCTGCGCCTCGACGGGCCGGCCGCGCTGGGCCGGCTGCTGCTGGAGCGTACGGAACGCCTGGACCCCCTCCTCGGCGGCGACGACCTCCAGCACGCCGTCGACGCCGAGCGCCCGGAGGAACTCGCCCTCCAGGTCGGGCACGCAGACGAAGAAGCCCTGCATCTCGAGCGATTCCCCGGAGCCCTCGGTCCGCAGCCCGTGGCGCTCCAGCGCGCGGCGTACGAAGTGCTGCTCGGCGGCGTCGTACAGGCCACCGAGGCGTACGCCGGAGCCCGCGAGCGCCGCGACGTACCGGTTCACGTTGGTCGCCCCGCGCATGACCTCGACCCGGACGCCCTCCGCAGCGAGGTCGCGCCCGCGGCGTACGGCGATCACCTCGAGCGCGGCGCGGTCGCTCTCGCCCTCCACGAGCAGCACCGCGCGCGGGCCGGGGACGTCCATGCCCCGAGACTGCCACCGCTCGCGGCAAGGGCCGAGGCCTTATCGCCGCTCACGCGCGGTTGAGCGGCAGCCCCTCGGGGACCTGGTCGGCGCTCTGGTCGTAGTCGCGCATGGCGACGGTGGCGTCGCGGAAGTACGCCGCGATCCGCCGACCCACCTCGCCGGTGATGCCGACGTCGTCGAGGGCCCGGTCGAAGAGGCGCAGGCAGATCTCGTCCAGTTCGACGTGCTCGCCGTTGCCGGCGTGGATCCGCTGCATGGACGTCTCGTCGCCGTAGCCGCCGGTGTAGAGCGGCGGCCCGCCGAACGCCTCGGCGAGATAGGCGGCGAGCCGCTCGACGTGCTGCGGGTGGATGTCCTGCCTGGAGAACGGGTGCTCGGCGACCGGGTCCGCGAGACACAGCTCGGTCCAGTGGTGACAGAGCGCCAGCAGCGCGTCGAAGCCCCCTGCCTGCTCGTAGAGCGTGGTCATGCGGACAGTGTGCTCGCGTACGGCGGCGGCTGTCTTGGACGAAAGGGCAGCGCCCGCGGCTCACGCAGACGCGACCCGCGCCATCGCCGAGATGATCTCGAAGCCGACAGTGGCGGCAGCAAGGGAGGTGACCTCCGCGTGGTCGTACGCCGGGGCCACCTCGACGATGTCCGCACCGACGAGCTGCTCCGCGGGCAGGGAGCGCAGCAGCGCGAGCAGCTCGCGTGAGGTGAGCCCACCCATCTCCGGGGTGCCGGTGCCGGGCGCGAAGGCGGGGTCGAGCACGTCGATGTCGACCGACAGGTAGACCGGAGCGTCGCCGGCGCGCTCGCGGACCCGGCCGACGACCTCCTCGAGCCCGATCCGGTCGAAGTCGGGCGCGCTCACGACGGAGAAGCCGAAGGTGGCGTCCTCGCCCAGGTCCGCCGCACTGTAGAGCGGGCCGCGGGTGCCGAGGTGGGTGGACGCGTCGGCCAGCAGCAGACCCTCCTCGAACGCGCGCCGGAAGACGGTGCCGTGGGTGCGGCTGGCGCCGAAGTAGGTGTCCCAGGTGTCGAGGTGGGCGTCGAGGTGCACGACGGCGACCGGTCCGTGCTCGGCCGCGACCGCGCGCAGCGCCCCGAGCGCGATGGTGTGGTCGCCGCCGAGCGTGACCACCCGCCGGCCGCCGCCGATCAGCTCCCCGACGCCGCCGTGGATCTGCTCGAGGCTCTCGTCGATGCTGAACGGGTTGCACGCCACGTCCCCGGCGTCGACGACCTGCAGCACCTGGAAGGGGCTGACGTCCTGGGCGGGGTTGTACGCCGGCCGCAGGTGCCGCGACGCCTGCCGGATCGACTCCGGCCCGAACCGGGCTCCGGGGCGGAACGACACGCCGCCGTCGAACGGCGCGCCGAGCACGGCCACGTCGTACGCGGCGACCTCGTCGATCCGCGGCAGCCGGGCGTACGTCGACGCTCCGGCGTAGCGGGGGATCTTCGTGCCGTCGAGCGGGCCCACCGGCCTGTCACTGCGGTCCATGAGCGGACCCTAGCGAGCCGTGCGGGCCGGGCGGGCCGCCGACGCGTCAGGCCACGAAGATGCAGAACAGGTGGCCCGCGGGGTCGGCGTAGACCCGCAGCGGCTCCTCCGGGGTGTCGCTGCGGTCGAACCGGAGCGTCGCGCCGAGAGCCAGCACGCGCTCGTGCTGGGCCTCGAGGTCCGCGACGCTCGGGACCGTCAGGTCGAGGTGGTACTGCTGCGCGACGCCCGGCTCGGGCCACGTCGTCCGCGGCAGCTCGTCGACCTGCTGGAACGCCATGCCGCGCTCGCCGTTCGGCTTGAGCAGCACGATCCAGTCGGCGTCGTCGGGCTCGTCGGAGCCCTCCGCCGGTGGCTCCTCGCCGGCGCGGTAGGTGTAGCCGAGAAGCCGGCGGTAGAACTCCGCGGTCTCCCGGATGTTGACGCAGTCGAGCACCGGCTGGAGCAGGGTGGGGAAGTCGGCCATGGGCCCATCATGGCCTTGGAGCCGGACGGCCTCCGTCCGGAACCGGTCCTAGGGTGCCGACATGGCCCGCTACGCGATCGACGCGCGCACGCTTCTCCACCTGATCGACCACGGCCTCGCGATCGATCCCGCCCATCAGCTGGTGGCTGCCAAGGGGATCCACTCCGACCTGCTGACGCTGCTGCTCGCCGACGTACGCCGCGGCGTACGCACTGAGAGCGCGGCGCTCACCGTCCACACCCGGGCCACCGAGCAGAGGATGCGGCTGCTGGGCGACCGGGTGTCGCGGCGTACGGCGTGGGAGCTCGCTCTGGCGCACGACTGGGGCGACCTCCACGACGCGGAGACCCTCGCCGTCGCCCGTCTCCAGGCGGACGCGCTCGTCACTGTCGACGAGGCACTGGCCGCGCGGGCGGACGGGATCGTTCCGCTCGCGCCGCTCGAGGCGCTGCTTGTGGGCGGGTGAGCCTCACCAGCCGGCGCCGGTCGCCTCGTACTCCTCCAGGCGCGCCCGGATGAGGCTCTTCAGCAGGTCGACGGGGAGCTCGCGGTCGTACGGCAGCTTGATGAACCCCTCGCCGGCCTCGTAGTCGGCGGCCTCGACCGTCGCGCGCTGGGTTGCGAACTGCCGGGTCGGGAAGCGCAGCGAGCAGTGCGCCTTGAACGACTGCAGCATGAGCAGCCTGGTGCCGTCCTGGACGAACGCGGGGTTGTTCCAGTGCAGCACCTCCTCCGCCTTCGGCAGGCCGTCGCGGCACAGCTCGCGCAGGGTCAGCAGGTGCGGGCGGGCGACCTCGGGCAGGTGCGCGTAGTAGTCGTCCGGGTCGACTCGCTTCGGCATCGGCACGAGGCCGAGCCTATGCCGTCCGGCGTCGCGGGGCACGATGACCCACATGGCCCTGCCCACGCCCACCCTCGTCACCGCCCGGCTGAGGCTCCGCCCCTTCGCCGGCCAAGACGCGGACGACCTCTTCGCCCTGCACAGCAGCGCCCGGGTGCTGCGGTACTGGGACTCGCCGTCGTGGACCTCGCGCGACCGCGCCGAGCGCTTCATCGCGGCCTGCCGGCAGATGGCGGAGGACGGCACCGGGGCGCGGCTGGCCATCGACCGCGCCTCCGACGGGACCTTCATCGGCTGGTGCAGCCTGAGCCGGTGGAACCCGACCTATCGGAGCGCGGCGCTGGGCTACTGCCTCGACGACGCGGCCTGGGGCCACGGCTACGCGACGGAGGCCGCGGGCGCGGTGCTGCAGTGGGCCTTCGACACGCTCGACCTGAACCGGGTCCAGGCCGAGACCGACACCCGCAACCTCGCCTCCGCCCGGGTCCTGGAGAAGCTCGAGTTCCTGCGTGAGGGGACGCTGCGGGAGGACTGCATCGTCGACGGCGAGGTGTCGGACTCGCATGTGTACGGGCTGCTCCGACGGGACCGGGAGCGCCAGACCAGAGGTTGAACCGGAACGATCACCAAGGCTCGCTGACGGAGGCCGCCACAGCCGCACGGCCGCCGGCTACCGGTGACCGCGGCGTTGAAGGATCCAATCGCGGATTCCGGGGATGGTGTAGGCGACACGCCACGTCTCGGGGTGTGCTTGGGTGTCAGTCGGAAGCGTTCCGCTGGCGAACGAGGTGAAGTTCACCGGAGCGTGCTGCTCGGCCACACTGCGTACGTCGGCGGCGAACTGCGCCGGCGTGGACTCGCCGTTCCAGACGCCCGTGGCCACCTCGGTTCCCTCGGACTCCACGACGTCCATGATGGCCTGCTCCATGGGGTACGCCTTCTCGTCGTCCTGGGACACGAGCACCCACAGCTTCTCCTTCGCGAGAGGGGCGGCCTGATCCGACGGCCACTGCCCCGCCACGATGAACGAGGACGCGAACATCCCCGGGTGGCGGATGTTCATGCCCAGGGCCAGCATCGCGCCCATCGACTGTCCGGTCGCGTGCATGCGGGACCTGTCGACCGCGTACGTCGAGGCGATCTCGTTGACCAGGTTGACCGTGGCCTCGAAGTAGGTCGACGGCTGGTAGTCGTCGCCGATCACCACCTCCGGATACTCCGGTGCCACAACGATGCACTCGTGACGTGCCTGGTCCTCAGGGCTGGCCCAGCAGACGGCGCCCAACCCCTGCACGAGTGGGCCGATCGTGTCGACGGCGATCACACCGGCGTCGTGCATGAAGAGCACGAGTGGGTACCGCTTGTGGCGGTTGTAGCCGCGTGGCAGGAAGAGGTTGTACCCCAGCGTTCGGCCGGTGGCGGCGTCGGTGTAGGTGTGCTGGGTGAACTCGTCGACGATGAGGTTGATCGCTCCGGTCGTCGGCAGGGCCTCCGTCAACGCCGGGTAGGTACGTCCGCGCACGGTGTACACGCTGCCGGTCTGGGTGACGTCGGCAGAGGCGGGGACGATCTTGTAGCCCGGCGTGTTGTCACCCACGCTGGGGCCGCCGGCTCCGACGCCGCCACCTCCGTTGTCGATGTGCACCCAGAGAAGCGCCGCGTCATCCTCCGGGGACAGCTCGACGATGACGTACCTTCCGTCGCGCCCGGACGCCGCGATCCGGGGCTCGGAGTTCGGGTAGACCGCGGTCACCGTACGGTCGGCCACGGCGAAGGTCGTCGTGGACAGCCCATGTCGGGAGATCACGGCGTCGTACTCGACGGCGACGGCCACGAGCTTCTGTCCCTCGCCGAACACCTGCGTGATGGCGGTCAGAGTGCGGATGTGCCCGTGGGCGTTCCACCCCCTTCTCGCCGACTCCGCGGACGCGGCGCCCGACACCCCGAGCACCGCAGCCGCTCCCGTTCCCGCCGCCCCGGCGATGAATGCTCGCCGGTCCATCGACATGTTTCCCAAGGTCCTCAACTCCCCGAGTAGTGCTGGTTCTTCGTATCAGGCAAGCGACCTGATCTGCCTTCCCGCGTACGCGGCGTACTTCTCGGCACAACCCGGCGCGAAGTTGCCGTCGAGAGCGGCGTAGGTGATGTGGTCGTAGTTCCACTTGTCGGGCATGTTCTTGTTGCCGCCCTCGAACATGCCCGCCACGAAGGTGTGCCTGAACGGTGAGGCGCGCCGGATGCTCTCCAGGGTTGAGGTGGAGAGCTCGGGCGGCGTTCCCGCATAGACGCCCTCGCCGATGCGGAAGACCCACACCGGCAGCGCTTGGCTGCCGTTCACGGTCCAGGTGTGCGTCGTCGTCGGCTGTGCCTGCTGTCCCTGGGTGGTCTCGACGGTGGGCACGGTGATGCTGGTCGCCGACAGCGCCAGATCTGCGGTTGGACTCGACTCGATCTTCTCTGCGACACGAACCACCTCAGTGCCCAGGCGCTCACCCTGGACCTTGAGCAGCGTCCAGCCTGCGGCGCCCTCGTCCTCCGTGGAGGTGACGAGATCCTTGTCGATCAGCGTGTTCAACGACCGGAAGATCGGGTGCTGGTCGCCGGTCGCGCCACAGATGAACGGTGCGACGACGCCCGGGTAGGCGTCCTCGACCCACGCGGAGGCTGCGCCCGCCAGGTCGGCCGACACCTCGTAGGGGGTAGGTACTGTTGCCGCTGGTCGACGACTCCATGATCACCGAGGACTGCACGCTGTAGTTGATCAGGATCGCGATGGGCTGCCCGGTCGCGTCGTCGAACCGCGCGACCAGAACGGTCTTGTCCGAGGGCAGCTGCTCGTTCGCGCCGAGGTAGTACCCGTCCTTGGTCAGCAGGTTGCGGTTGACGTTGACGTTCGAGTTGCCCGCGCCGTACCCGACGCGAGCCTTCGTCAACCCCGCCACCGCGGCCTTGGCGGCACTGGTCGCGGCTGCCACCAGATTGGCCACCCAGGTGGCCGCCTGCGTGGAGGACGACGCCGGGCCGACGTGCGGACTGGAGAAGTTGTGGGTGACCGTCACCATGATGCTCTCAGGGGCGACACCGGTCACCGTGGCGACCGACGTCCGGATGTCGGCAATGGCCTCCTCGCTGATCGAGGTGAGATCCAGCACGAGCAGGACCAGGCTCGCGGAGTTCGTCTTGGCCAGCAGAAGGCGGGCGTACAGCGGATCGTGAATGTCGTTGTAGCCCTCCGCCTGGTAGGTGGCGGCAGGGATCGAGATCTCGGCCTTGCCCGCACCGACGCTCAGCTGGTCGCCACGGCGTCGCGACGGCGACCTGCCGTCTGTCCTGCTGGCCGCCGGGCCGGCAGCGGCGGCGGGCGTCCCGGTCGTGGACGCCGCCGACGCCGTGACCGCCGCGGCGGCGCCGCCGAGCAGGACCGAACGTCTCCTCAGACCGCCGCTGGAGGCCGAAAGTCCGCCGTGGATGTCTTCGCTCTTCCGAGTCACGATTTGCCTCTTTCGCCGACGAACAGCCGACGCGCACATCGCTCTCCAGACGACACCGACGTCGACCCTTCCTAGCCCCGAGTTGGGCACGTCAGGATCGTATAGGTGATGTCGGTCACAGTCCATACACGACACCCTGTGTGTTATCATATACGATTCCCGGCCGAAGCTATCCCGGATTTTCGGCTGTCATGCGCCCGAGGGCTTCACCCATCGTGTCCAGTCGTGCTGCGGCTCGTAGCCGAGCGCCGTCCAGGCGGTCTCGCCGAGCGCGTTGCCCGACAGCACCATCGCATCGAAGCGGATCGCTCCGAGCGCCCGCAGCCGCTCCTCGGCCGCCAGGACAAGACGCCGCGCGATCCCCTGGCCGCGCGACTCCGGGTCGACGGCCAGCCGATACAGATGCGCCCGCCAGCCGTCCCAGCCCGCGATGACCGTGCCCACGATCATCCCGTTGCGCTCGGCGACGAGGAGGGAGTCGGCATCCCGAGCGAGCAGGTTCTCGACCAGTGCCGCGTCATCGCTCGGGCGGGCCGCGTTCTCACCGGCCACCGCCCAGAAGGCGAGAAGATCCGGGACGTCGGCAGCGTCGCCCCGGCGGATGATCGGCTCGTCGCCGACGGCACCCGAGCTCATGACGCTAGACGTTGAACCGGAACTCGACCACGTCACCGTCCTGCATGACGTAGTCCTTGCCCTCCATCCGCACCTTGCCGGCCTCGCGGGCCTTGAGAAGGGAGCCGGCCTCGACGAGGTCGTCGTACGAGACGATCTCGGCCTTGATGAAGCCCTTCTGGAAGTCGGTGTGGATGACCCCGGCGGCCTCGGGCGCGGTGGCTCCCTTGCGGATCGTCCAGGCGCGGGCCTCCTTGGGCCCGGCGGTGAGGTAGGTCTGCAGGCCGAGGGTGTCGAAGCCGACCCGGGCGAGCAGCTCGAGGCCTGGCTCGTCGATGCCCATCTCGTGGAGCATCTCGCGGGCCTCCTCGTCGTCGCCGAGCTCGACGAGCTCGGCCTCGAACTTCGCGTCGAGGAAGATCGCCTCGGAGGGCGCGACCAGCTCGCGCATCTTCTGCTTGAGCTCCTCGTCGCCGAGCTCGTCGGAGTCGCAGTTGAAGACGTAGAGGTACGGCTTCGCGGTGAGCAGGGACAGGTCCCGCAGCAGGCCGCGGTCGAGCGAGGTGCTGTGGATCGGCGTGCCGGCCTCGAGCGCCTCCTGGGCGGCCTTCGCCGCCTCGACGACCGGGAGGAGGTCCTTCTTGCCCTTGGCCTCCTTCTCCAGCCGCGGGATCGCCTTCTCGACGGTCTGCAGGTCGGCGAGGATCAGCTCGGTCTGGATGGTGGAGATGTCGTTGCCGGGGTTGACCTCGCCGTCGACGTGGGTGACGTCCTCGTCACGGAAGACGCGGGTGACCTGGCAGATCGCGGCGGACTCGCGGATGTGGGCGAGGAACTTGTTGCCGAGTCCCTCCCCCTCCGAGGCGCCGCGGACGATGCCGGCGATGTCGACGAACTCCACGGTGGCCGGCAGGATCCGCTCCGAGCCGAAGATCTCGGCGAGCTTCTCCAGCCGCGGGTCGGGGACGCCGACGACACCGACGTTGGGCTCGATAGTCGCGAACGGGTAGTTCGCCGCGAGCACGTCGTTCTTGGTCAGCGCGTTGAAGAGCGTCGACTTGCCTGCGTTGGGGAGTCCGACGATGCCGATGGTGAGAGCCACGAGGGGCAATCCTAGGTGCGTACGCCGCCGCCGGACGAATGCCCGGCGGCGACGCGGAAGGGCCTCAGGACGCGGTCCGGTGGACGAAGTCCTCGAGCGAGGTGACGACCTCGTGGCGGTTGTCGCGGTGGCGGAGGCAGTACGACGTGGGGTACCAGCCGGACTTCTGCCAGGCGCTGGGCTGTGGGATGTCGAAGCAGGCGTCGGCCGTGGTGCCGTCGCGCAGGCCGTCGTACCACTTGAGCGTCACCATCGCCTCGTCGAAGGTGACCTTGCCGTCCCAGGTGCCGTAGATCCAGGTGTGTGTGAAGGGCTGGCCGTGGAACTCCGGGCCGTCCGGGTCGATGAGGTGGTTGCCCATCGCCGGCTCGACGGCGTCGAGGTCGACGAAGCCGGGAGCGATGTACTTCGCGTCGGGCAGGTGCTTGCCCAGCTTGTAGTCGTCGCAGTCGACCAGCGCCCCGCACGGCCCGGGCCGGATGGCGAGCCGATCGGCGTCCTCGCCGGTGTAGAAGTGCATGTCGAAGTGAGCGACGTCGTAGACGCCGACCGGGATGTGCCCGAACGGGTTCCAGTTGACGAGCGCGTAGGTGAACGGGCTGTCGGCGTGCTCGCGGAAGCTCCGCGACAGGTCGAGCTGGCTCTCGTAGCCGCCGCTGCACTCGTGCATCCGGTCGACTGTGCCGTCGCCGTCCTTGTCGTAGCAGTAGAGCCCGGCGTTGGGCGGGTCGTACGGCAGATCGTCGAGCACGCCGTCGCTCATGACGACGCCGATCGCGACGGGGCGATCGCCGACGCGCTGGGAGTACGCCGTCAGGGTGCCGTCGCCGAGGTGCGCGGTCTCGCCGTACTCCGCGCAGGGACCGCGGTACGACGGCGTCCGCTCGACCAGGGCGTCGACCACCCGGCCGGGGATGCGGACGGTGTGCTCCTGCCCCCGGTGGAGCGAGAGACAGGCCCACTCCAGCGAGGCATGGTCGGTGGCGTCGGCACGGGCGACGACGTGGGCCGAGCCGGTGCGGGCGTCGGCCTGGGCGACGCTGGTCGCGCCGGCGCTGCCGGCGAGAAGAAGGAGGGCGGCGACGGCCGCCGGGACGTGCAGCATGGGATCCCCCTGAACCCGAGGTGGTGGCGCGCCCGGGCGGTCGCCCGGGAGCGCGGGACCACGTCAGGCTCGGCGGCGCACCGGGCCCGGACAAGGCAATATCGACGCAGCGTCAAGAACGTGTGGACGCACCGTCAAGTCGCACCGCGACCGGCTGCGGTGCCACCGCGGCGGGCGTGCGGAGGGAGGGCCGTGCGAGGGCGGCGAGCATGAGGAGCACCATGGCACCGCCGTACGCCCCGAAGGGGAGCGCGGTCGCCGTCGCCGCCGCGAGGGCGCCGAACCCGGTGCTCGCCACCGGCATCAGGACGTTGTCGCCGAGCGCCTGGACGGACGCCATGCGGCCGAGGTACGCCGGGGCGACGACCATCATGAAGAAGCCGCCGAGGTAGGTCGAGGCGACGCCGGCCGTCACCCCGATCGCGGCCGCCGCAGCGACGAGGACCGTCCGCCCGCCGAGCCCGAGCGCGACGATCAGGCCGCCCTGGGCGACCAGGCTGACGAACCCGCACAGCGCGATCCGCTGCGGCTTCCGCCAGGTGCCGAGGAGCGAGCCGAGGATCGCGCCGAGCCCGAACGCGGCGTCCGAGAGGCCGAGCGTGTGCGCTCCCCACCCTTCGTGGGCGACGCGCAGGGCGACGCCGACGGTGAGCGCGGGTGTGACGGCGAGGTTCGTGCCGGCCAGAGTGAGCACGAGCGTCCGGGTCAGCCGTTCGTGGCGCAGGTGCCGGAAGCCGTCGAAGATGCCGGCGCGCACGGACTCGCGGGGGCCGCTGCGGTCGATCGGGTAGCGCGGGGCGAGCATCAGGACGACGTACGCCAGCAGGACGACGAAGGTGGCGGCGTCGACGAGCGCGGAGCCGGGGAGGCCCCAGAGCGCCACGAGCACGCCGCCGAGAGCGCCGCCGAGCATCGTGCCGAGCCGGCTCGCCGCCTGGCGGGCTCCGAGGAAGGCGGGCAGGTCGTCCGGCGCCACCAGCTGGCGCGGGAACGTGCCGGCCGCGGGGCTGTAGAACGCGTCGCCGATCCCGAAGAGCACCGCCACCGTCAGGAGCAGCGGCACCGAGGCGACGTCCGCCCAGGACGCGACGGCGGCGACGCAGAGGACGACAGCGCGGAGGGCGTCGGTGGCAACGAGCAGGCGCCGGGTGTCGACCCGGTCGGCGACGACGCCGCCGATCAGGAGCATGACGGCCATCGGGATCCGACCCGCCGCGATGACCAGTCCGGCGACGGCCGGCGAGGCCTGGTGGACGGCGGTCCATGCGAGCGCGACGTTCCAGACCATGTCGCCGACGTCGGAGAGGGCGCCGACGGCGAGCCAGCCCCAGACGGCCCGGTCGCGGCCCCGCGGGGTGCTCACGGCCGTGACCGGAAGCCGTGGAGGAACACGAAGACCGGCTCGCGCTCCTGGCCGTCGCCGGCCTCGATCCGCTCCTGGATCCGGGCTCGCCACTCCTGCAGCGCGCCCAACAGCACGGTATCGATCTCGGCGAGCTCCTCGGGCGTCGCGAGCACGGTGAAGTCGGTCGTGAACGCCGCCGTCCGCCAGGCGGCGGGTGACTTGTCGGCCTCCCGCTTCCACTCGGCGAGCTTGCGGAACTGGTGCTCGATGTTCGCCCGCTCGGCAGCCTTCGCCTCGATCCGGTGCGCCGGCTCGTCGAAGTCGTACGCCGACCAGGTGAACGATCGCTCCAGGAGCCGCCAGAAGCTGGTCCGGCCGTCGGTCTCCAGCTCGGGCACGCGGGCGACCACCTCGACCCGCTCGAGCATCCGGAGATGGTGGCTGATGCTGCCGACCTGCTCGCCCAGCTCGCGCGCGAGCGTGCCGACCTGCGTCGGACCGTTCAGCAGGAGGTACTCGACCATCCGGCGCCGGGTCGGGTGCAGGACGGCGCGGAGGGTCGCGATCGAGGTGGCCATGGCCGGGACGCTAGGGACCCGGCACGCGGTCTACAAGGGTTCTTGTATATCTCCGGCGCGGGCCCTCACTTCACCGGCCAGATCACCGTGCCCTGATCGTCGACGACCTTGTCGGCGTACGAGGTGTCGAAGTAGCCCACCGCGTCCTGCGGGTCGACCTGCTGGTCGGCGTACTTCCCCATCAGGCCGGCGAGCGCCCGCACGTTGTCGAGGTCGACGCTCCCCCACTTGCCTGGCACGGGGTTGTCCTCCCCGACCTTGACCTCGGTGGTCCACACGTCGGTCTCGTGCTGCTCGTCGAACTGCTGCTTGCCCTCGTAGTCCTCGACGAACCCGACGCACTCCTTCACGTGGTCGGGCTCGGCGCAGTACTGGTAGGCCTTGAACGCGGCCCGCAGGAAGTCCTCGACGACGGTGGGGTGCTCGTCGGCGAAGGACGGGGTGGTGGCGAGCGTGACGATCGAGCCGGGTACGCCGTAGTCGGCCGGCTGCCACACCTTCGGCGTGTAGCCGCTCTCCTTCAGCAGGTTCGGCTCGTTGGACGCGAAGCCGGTCAGCGCGTCGACCTGGCCGCGGGCGAGCACGGAGGGGTCGTAGCCCACCTTGACCTTCTTCACGCTGTCCCAGTCGACGCCCTCCTTGATGAGCATCGCCTGGACCGACAGCGGCACCGAGCCCTTCTCGCCCAGCGTCTTGCCGTCGAGCTGCTTCAGGTCGGTGACGTCGGTCGGCGTCATGAGGATGTCCAGCCCGGCATCGGCGTACGACGAGAGGCCGACGACCTTCGCGCCGGTCTCGTTGGCGCTGATGACGTCCTGCTCGGCGAGGCCGGTGAACTCGACCTTGCCTGCGGCGAGGAGCTTGGCGTTCTGCGGGGTGTCACCCGAGCCCGGCTGGACACCGACCTCGAGGCAGACGTCGTTGAAGTAGCCGAGCTTCTCGGCCGCGAGGACCTCCAAGATCGACGCGGACGCCTGGTAGAAGTAGCTGGTCAGGTAGGTGATCTTCCCGGCCTTCTGGTTCTGGGCGCAGCGCTCCTTCGGGACCGCCGATCCGGTCGTCCCCGCCTCGTCGGAGCCCTCGTCGGAGCCCTCGTCGCTGCCACAGGCGGCGAGGCCGGCTACGAGCAGCGAGGCGGCGGCGCCGAGGGCGACGGCGCGCAGGCGGGGACGGATGGTCATGCGTTCTCCTCGGGGGTACGGCGGGGCTCGGCGCCCGGTCGTTCGGCGGTCGGGGTCGCTCAGGCGAGGCGCTGGCTGGACTCGTGCCAGTGCAGCACCCGGCGCTGGACGACGCTGACCAGCAGCAGGAGCAGGGCACCCATGATGGCCAACACGAAGATGGCAGCCCACACCAGGCTCAGATTGTTCCTGCCTGAGGCGACCTGGATCGTCGTACCCAGCCCGTCGGCGGAGCCGGCCGCGGACAGCTCGGCGACGACCGCTCCGATGACGGAGAGCGGGAAGACGATCTGCAGGGAGGCGAAGACGTACGGCAGGGCGGTGGGGGCCCGCAGGTGGCGAAGCACCTCCCAGCGAGAGGCGTGGACCGTGCGGTAGACCTGCAGCACCGGCCCAGGCACCGACCGGAGCCCGACCGCGGTGTTGATCAGGATCGGGAAGAAGCAGATCAGCGCGGTCACCACCAGCTTCGGCACGACGCCGAACCCGAACGCCACCACCAGCGCCGGCGCGATCGCGACGAGCGGGGTGACGTTGAGGACGACCGCGACCGGCATGATCGCCCGCCGGGCCAGCGGGAGCTCGCTGACGACGACCGCGATCACGAAGGCGCAGACGAACGCGATGCCGAGACCGAGCAGTGCCTCGCGCAGGGTCACCCAGGCGTTGTGGACGAAGAACCCGGGGTCGTCGGTGAGCTGGCTGCCGACCTCGGAGAGCGGCGGCAGCAGGTAGGGCCAGCGGTGCGCGCCCATGCGCCAGAGCAGGCCGAGGACGAGGAGCATGACGACGAACGGACCCCAGTACGCCGGGTGCAGGATCCGAAGCCGGCGCAGCATCAGCCGCCGGCGTACGGTGCCGGGCGACGGGGTGGTCGTCGAGGGAGGGAGTACGCCGGCGTGCTCGGTCGCGCCCTGCTCGGCCAGACGGTCGGTCACGCGGACTCCAGCCCGTGCTCGAAGGCGTCGCGCAGCCGGTCGCGGAGGGCGATCTCGTAGTCGTGGAACGCCTCGGAGGTGATCAGCTCCTGGTCGCGGGGCCGCGGCAGGTCGATGTCGACCACGTCGACGACCCGGCCCGGCTTGGGGGCCATCACCACGACCTTGTCGGAGAGCCTGACCGCCTCGGTGATGTTGTGGGTGACGAAGACGACGGTGGCCCGCAGCTCACCCCACAGGTCGAGCAGCTGCTGCTGCAGCGCCTCGCGG
The DNA here is from genome assembly GCF_040049175.1 of Nocardioides asiaticus. NCBI lineage: Bacteria > Bacillati > Actinomycetota > Actinomycetes > Propionibacteriales > Nocardioidaceae > Nocardioides > Nocardioides asiaticus. The sequence goes on from NZ_JBDZDM010000001.1 coordinate 890,886, forward strand.
GTGAACTCGTCGAGCGCGGAGAACGGCTCGTCCATGAGCAGCACCTCGGGGCGCAGCCCGAAGGCGCGCACGATCGAGACGCGCTGCCGCATGCCGCCCGAGAGCTGCGAGGGCAGCTTGTGCATCGCGTCCCCGAGGCCGGCCTTGCGGAGCAGCTCCTCGAGCTCCTGCCGGGTGGCGCCCGGTCGCGCGGCCCGGCGGTTGAGCCTGGTCGGCAGCGCGACGTTGCGCAGGACCGAGAGCCACGGCAGCAGCGCCGGGGTCTGCGGCACGAAGCCGAGCATCTTCGCCCCCGCGGCCCGCGCGGGAGTGAGCCCGCCGACCGAGATCGACCCGCCGTCGGGCTCCTCGAGTCCCGCGATCAGCCGCAGCAGCGTCGACTTCCCGCAGCCGCTGGGACCGATCACGCTCACGAACTCGCCGGCCGCGACGGAGAGGTGGACGTCGTGCAGCGCCAGCAGCCGGGAGAGGTCGGGCAGCTCGTAGACCCGGCGCGCGCCGGCGATCTCGATCGCGCACGACACCTCGTCGGGGGTGGGGGCCGACATCACTCTCCCTCTCAGGACTCGAGGCGCCTGAACGCGCGCTGGTAGTAGAGCAGCGGCTCGTGCCGCACCGGGGTGACCACCGTCGGGCGGGCCAGCAGGAGGACGTGGTCACCCAGCACGACCCGCTCCGTCACCTCACCGGCGAGCGTAACCATCGCGTCGGCGATCACCGGCGCCGCCTCCGGGCCCTTGTCGAGGCAGGCGGCCAGGGGTATGCCGCCGAACTTGTCGGCGCCCCGCGTCGCGAACCGGGTCGCGATGTCGGCCTGGTGCGCCCCGAGGAAGTTGAAGGCGACCGTGCGGGCCCGCCAGAACGCGTCGTACGACGACGCCGAGTCGGCCAGGAACACCCCGACCAGCGGAGGCTCCATCGACACGCTCGTGAAGCTCGTCGCGGTGAAGCCGTACGGCGTACCGTCCACCGTCGCGGTCACCACCACCACCGAGGAGGCGAGCGCCGCCAGCGCCTCGCGCAGCTCGGGGATGTCGGCGGAGTCGTCGAGGTCGCCGGACTGGGACACGGGGTCGGTCGCAGGGTCGGTCACACCCCCTAGTCTGCCCGTGTGCGCATCGCGACCTGGAACGTCAACTCGCTCCGCAGCCGGATCACCAGGGTCGAGGCCTTCCTCGAGCGGCAGGACGTCGACGTGCTCGCCGTCCAGGAGACCAAGGCCCGGCTCGACCAGCTACCGCTGATGGGCATCGAGTCGATGGGCTACGAGGTCGCCGCCGCAGGACTCAACCAGTGGAACGGAGTCGCGATCCTCTCCCGGGTCGGGCTCGACGACGTCGAGGTCGGCTTCTCCGGCATGCCCGGCTGGGGCGAGCCGCTGGCGCCGGAGGCTCGGGCGCTCGGCGCACTGTGTGGGACGAAGGGGGGCGGCGGGGTGCGGATCTGGTCGCTCTACGTGCCGAACGGGCGCAAGCCAGGTGACCCGCACTACGTCTACAAGCTCGACTGGCTCGCCCGGCTCCGTGAGGCGGCGCGGGCGTGGAAGGACGACGACACCGCGCTCGTCGGCGACTGGAACGTCGCGCCCTTCGACGAGGACGTCTTCGACATGGCGCAGTTCAAGAACTCCACCCACGTCACGCCCGCCGAGCGGACCGCGTTCCAGGCCTTCGTCGAGGAGGGGTACGCCGACGTCGTACGCCCCTTCGCGCCGGGTCCGGAGGTCTACACGTACTGGGACTACTACCGGCAGCGGTTCGAGCGCAATCGGGGCCTTCGGATCGACTTCGTCCTCGGCTCCCCGTCGTTCGCGAAGCGGGTCACCCACGCCTTCATCGACCGCGAGGAGCGCGCCGGCGTCGGCGCCTCAGACCACGCGCCGGTCGTCGTCGACGTGGCCGATTGACACTACAAGAAGGGTCAGATGCTGCGCGCTGACCTGCGCTGGGACGGCGGCCTGGGCGACGCGATCGTCTACCTGCTCGTGGGCTGGACCTATCAGCGTTTCCTCGCGCGGCGGAATACGTGGAAGGTCGGCGTCCTCGTCTATCGCGACTCCACATGGGGAGGTCGGTTCCGTGTGATGCACAAAGAGCTGCTCGGGGTCGAACCGGTGATCGTCCACAGCCAGCTCTCGCATCGACACTCTCCACAGGCTCTGCCCGGCGACGGGCGTCCCGCACCCCGACGCGCTTGACTTCCGGCTACCTCACGCCTGACAAGTCCGGACGGAGCCTGCAGAATGAACACCATGGCGCTGCTGATCGGCATGGTCACGTCGGTCGTTGCGACCGTCGTGTCACTCGCGACGATCTTCAAGTGGCTGATCGACGCGCGGTTCGGCTCCGTCGAGGCGCGGTTCGGTGCCGTCGACCAGCGCCTGACCTCCATCGAGGCCGACCTCCACCTCATCAAGGCCCACTTGATCGGCCAGGCGTCTTCGAGCTGACCGCGCGTGCGGACGTCCACCTCTCCTAGGGTGGTCGCCATGGTCGACGCGGCGATGTTCCAGGACCTCGAGGAGTCGTTGTGGCGCGCCGAGGTCCGCTTCGACCCCGACCTCTACGAGCCGATGCTCCACCCGGACTTCCTCGAGTTCGGCACGTCGGGGAGGGTGTGGACCCGCGAGGCGAGCGTCGCGATGGAGGGCGCACCGATCCCGGTCGAGCTGCCGCTGTCAGCGTTCGCGGTCCACGAGGTCTCCGACGACGTCGTACTCGTCACCTACCGCACCATCCGCTCCACCGACGAGGGGCGTACGGCGTCCAACCGGTCCTCGCTCTGGCAGTGGGTCGGCGACCGCTGGCTGCTCCGATTCCACCAGGGGACGCCGACGACCACCACATGAGCGCTCAGTCACACCGCTCGCGACTACGGACGAGATCAACCAGACAGCGCTCCGGATGTCGGCCCCGACCCGCGACAGGCGGACGATGGTGAGACGTGAAGCCCCTTCGCGGCAGCGTCGCCGTACTCGTCAGCTTGTTCCTCGCAGTCGCAGGCCTCGTGCTGCTCTCCCCGTCGGCAGCACAGGCGGCCAGTGCCTCGGGCTGGACCTCGTCCTCGAACGGTGTCCTGTACGACACGAGCCAGAAGCACCGCTACGGTTTCAGCGTCTCAGTGCCGGCAGCAGCTGACGACTGGGATCTCGAGGTCACGCTCGTCGCGCCCGACGGCACGGACGCCGGATCGGATTACAAGTACGGCAGCAATTCCAAGTCTGCGAGCGGCTACTTCTGGTTCTTCGGCTCCGAGATGCCGGGCCGGTACCGGGTCAAGGCTCAGCTCACGTGGTACGACTGGGACGCTTCCTCGAATTGGAAGCACCAGGTGAGCCTTCCGACGAGCTCCTTCACGATGCGCAGACCACACTCGCGCACGACGCTGACCGTGTCGGATCGGACGCCGCGCAAGGGCCAGATCGTCCGCTACACGATCACCCTCAGGGATGAGCGCCCACGCGGTTACTTCCCGACGAAGTATGAGTACGTCGTCCTGCAGCACAAGGTCGGCGGCGCGTGGGTCAACTACCGGTGGTCGAAGGACGTCACGAGCGCTCGGGGCAAGGTGACCGGTCGCGCGCGCTACGAAGGGAGGCCGGTCAAACTCCGCGCCAAGGCGGTCGCGAGCAGCTGGGTCGGCTACACGACGTCGAGCTCGAAGATCATCCGACTCCACCGCTGAATCGTCCCCATCCCGCAGGGGCCACCGACCCATCCCCCCGAAACTGTCGGTGGCCCCTGCGACATTGGGGCCATGGAGATCCTCGCCCTCGTCCTCGGCCTCCTGGTCGGCCTCGCGCTCGGTGCGCTGGTCGGCGTGCTCTGGGTGCGCGCACGCAGCGTGCGGAGCGTGGCGGCCGGGATGGTGGACCAGGCCGAGGTGATGCAGGGCCTCGACCGGCTGAGCGACCAGATGCACCACCTCGACCGCGCCCGGGCGCAGTGGCAGGGCCAGTTCGACACCCAGGTCGAGCAATTGCGGCTCGAGACCAAGGCCCTGTCGACGGCGCTGCGGCGTCCGCAGGTGCGCGGGCGCTGGGGCGAGCTCCACCTGCACCGCGCCGTCGAGCTGGCCGGGCTGGTCGACCGCTGCGACTTCACCGAGCAGGTCCAGTTCGAGGGCGGCAGCCTCCGGCCCGACCTGGTGGTCCACCTCGCCGGCGGCAAGCAGCTCGTCGTGGACGCGAAGGTCCCGCTCGATGCACACCTCGACGCCGTCGCCGCCCAGGACGACGACAGCCTCCGGGCACACCTGCAGCGCCACGCCCGCCAGCTGCGGACCCACGTCGACCAGCTCGGCTCGAAGGCCTACTGGCGGGCGCTGCCCGAGACCCCGGAGTTCGTGGTCCTCTTCGTGCCGGCGGAGTCCTTCCTGGCCGCTGCGCTGGAGGCCGACCCGACCCTGATCGAGTACGCCGCGGAGCGCCGCGTCGTGCTCGCCACCCCGACGACCCTCATCGCGCTCCTGCGCACCGTCGCTCACGGATGGTCCCACGAGGCGCTCGCCGAGCGGGCGCGGGAGATCCACCAGCTCGGCCGCGAGCTCCACCAGCGGCTGGTGACGCTCTCCGGCCATCTCGACGGCATCGGCCGCTCGCTCAACGCCGCCGTGACTCGCTACAACCAGGCGATCGGCTCCCTCGACACCCGCGTGCTCGTCTCGGCGCGGCGGTTCAGCGAGCTCGGCGTGACCGACGAGGAGCTGCCGAGCCCGCGTTCGGTGGAGCTGCGCGCGGTGGAGCGGCTCACCCCCGTCGACCCCGCGCCGGAGGCACCCGGGCGGCGCGTCGCCGCCGCGGAGGACGACGACGGCTCTACGGTGAGCCTCGAGAGACGAGGACTGTGACGGTGCCATGACCCATGCACGGACCATCTGGGAGGAGGGGCGCGAACCCGGACGCCGGGTGGTCGCCCTCGGAGTCGCGCTCGCCCTCACCGTGGCCGCGCTCGACCTCGAGCTCACCGGCCGGATGAGCCTCCTCTTCGACGTGGTCTTCGTGGCGCTCAGCGTGGGGGTCGCCCTCCTGGTCCACCCCCGCGACTTCTTCACCGTCGGAGTGCTGCCGCCACTGCTGATGGTCGGCGTCTTCCTGCTGCTCGGGCTGACCCGTCCGGACGCCATCGCCGACGCGGAGGACGGGGTCGTGCAGGCCGTCGTCAGCGGCCTCGGGCATCACAGCATCAGCCTCTTCGTCGGCTACGCCCTCTGCCTCGGCTGCCTCGCGATGCGTCGCCACGTCGTCACCGTGCGGGCAGCCGCTACCGCCGATCTCCCCCGCGACGAGGAGACGGTCTCGGCCTGAGGATCTTGACGGTCCCTCGCTCATGCCAGGAAGCCGGACACCTCGCCCGCGCCCTCGCGTACGACGACCGGCTCCGACCCCGACCAGTCGATCACCGTGGTCGGCTGCGCGGGGGTCTCCTCACCGGTGTCGATGACGATGTCGACCTGGTGGTCGAGCTCCTCCTTGACGTTCCAGCCGAAGGTCTCCGGCTCGCTCTCGCCCTTGAGGATGAGCGTCGAGGAGAGGATGGGTTCGCCGAGCTCCTCGAGGAGGGCACGGACGACCGGGTGGTCGGGGATACGTACGCCGACGGTGCGCTTCTTCGGGTGCATCAGCCGCCGCGGGACGTCGGGAGTGGCGGGGAGGATGAAGGTATACGGCCCCGGCGTGGCCGCCCGGATCGCCCGGAAGGCGCTGTTGTCGATGTGGACGAGCTGGCCGAGCTGGCTGAAGTCGTGGCACACCAGGGTGAAGTGGTGCCGCTCGTCGAGGCCGCGGATGGCGAGGATCCGGTCGCGGCCGTCGCGGTTGCCGATCCGCGAGCCGAGCGCGTAGCCGGAGTCGGTCGGGTAGGCGATCAGGGCGTCGTCGCGGAGCGCGTCGACCACCTGTCGGATCAGCCTCGGCTGGGGGTTGTCCGGGTGGACGTCGACGTAACGGGCCATCAGGAGCCGGCCGCGGCGGCCTTCAGGTCGCGGCGCAGCTCCTTGGGGAGCGCGAAGATGAGCGACTCCTCAGCGCTGCGTACGACGCGGGCGTCGGGGAACCCCTTCTCCGCCAGCGTCGCCAACACGCCGTCGACCAGCTTCTCCGGGACGCTCGCCCCCGAGGTGACGGCGACCCTCCTGACACCCTCGAGCCAGGCGTCCTGCACCTCGGAGGCGTCGTCGACGCGGTGGGCCGCGGCGGCGCCCGCCTCCCGGGCGACCTCGACCAGCCGGACGGAGTTCGAGGAGTTGCCGGAGCCGACGACGATGACGAGATCGGCGTCCTTGGAGATGTCCTTGATGGCCTGCTGGCGGTTCTGGGTGGCATAGCAGATGTCGTCGCTCGGCGGGTCGAGCAGCTCGGGGAACCGCTCCCGCAGCGCTGCGACCGTCTCGAGCGTCTCGTCCACCGACAGCGTGGTCTGCGAGAGCCACGCGACGCGGGACGGGTCGCGGACGACCACCTTGTCGACGTCGGCGGGCCCCTCCACGAGCTGGATGCGGCCGGGGGCCTCGCCCATGGTGCCTTCGACCTCCTCGTGGCCCGCGTGGCCGATGAGCAGGATGTCGTAGTCGTCGCCGGCGAACCGCTTGGCCTCGTGGTGGACCTTGGTGACCAGCGGGCAGGTGGCGTCGATCGTCTTGAGCCCGCGCTCTGCGGCAGCCGCGTGGACGGCCGGCGACACGCCGTGGGCGGAGAAGACGACGGTGGCGCCCTCCGGGACCTCGTCGAGCTCCTCGACGAAGATCGCGCCGCGCTCGCGCAGGTCGTCGACGACGTGCTTGTTGTGCACGATCTCCTTGCGCACGTAGACAGGGGCGCCGTACAGGTCCAGTGCCTGCTCGACCGTCACCACCGCCCGGTCGACACCAGCGCAGTAGCCCCGCGGCGAGGCGAGCAGGACCGACCTCTCGTCGTCGGACAGGACACGCGGCGTACCGAGGTCTGTGCTCATGGGCCCGAGTCTACGGACTGCCCATGCGCTCGGGCTTGTCGGCGGTCGTCAGTAAGGTCGCGACATGGCCCTCGAGACCTCCCCCGAGTCGCCGGCGCCGGTCCGGCAGATCGCCAACGCGGTCGCCGGCTGGATCGACCGGCTCGGCGCGGTGTGGGTCGAGGGCCAGGTGGCCCAGGTCAACCGTCGGCCGGGGATGGGCACGGTCTTCATGACGCTGCGCGACACCGTCGCCGACATCTCGGTCACCGTGACCTGCAGCCGGGTCCTCTTCGACGGGCTCAACCCGCCGCTGGTCGAGGGCGCGAGCGTGATCGTCCACGCCAAGCCGTCCTACTACGCCAACCGCGGCACCTTCTCGCTCTACGCCCGCGACATCCGGATGGTCGGGCTCGGTGAGCTGCTCGCCCGGTTGGAGCGGCGCCGACAGCTGCTCGCTGCCGAGGGCCTCTTCGCGGCCGAGCTCAAGCAGCGGCTGCCGTTCCTGCCGACCAAGGTCGGGCTCGTCACCGCGCCGAACTCCGCCGCCGAGCGCGACGTGCTCGACAACGCCCGACGCCGCTGGCCGGCGGTCCGCTTCGAGGTGGCGTACGCCGCGATGCAGGGTCAGCGCAGCGTCCCCGAGGTCGTCGAGGGGCTGCAGCGCCTCGACCGCGACGCCGAGGTCGACGTGATCGTGGTCGCCCGGGGCGGCGGCTCGGTCGAGGACCTTCTGCCGTTCTCCGACGAGCACCTCGTCAGGGCCGTCCATGCGCTCCGCACCCCGGTCGTCTCGGCGATCGGCCACGAGCCGGACATGCCGCTGCTCGACCTGGTCGCCGACGTCCGTGCCTCGACCCCGACCGACGCGGCCAAGCTGGTGGTCCCCGACGTCGCCGAGGAGCTCCGGCTCGTCGCCACCGCTCGTGACCGGATGCGCTCCGGACTCGGCTCCTGGCTCCATCGCGAGCAGACGATGCTCGACGCGCTTCGCTCCCGCCCGGCCCTGGCCGACCCGCGCTCCCTGCTCGACGCCCGGCTCGAGGAGGTGTCCGCACTGCGCGAGCGCGCCCGGCGCTGCCTCTCCCACCAGCTCGACCGGGCCGGTGACGAGGTGGGCCACCACCGCGCCCGAGCGCGGGCGTTGTCGCCGCTGCAGACCCTGCGGCGGGGATACGCCGTCGTCCAGGACGACCGGGGACACGTGATCGCCAGCGTGGCCGGGGTCGGCGCGGGCTCCGCACTCAGCGTGCGGCTCGCTGACGGCCGGATCCACGCCACCACGACCGACACCGAGACGATCGAACAGGAGCTGCCCGATGCCTGACAGCCAGGGACCGAGCGACGAGAAGCTCTCCTATGAGGAAGCCCGCGAGGAGCTCGTCGACGTGGTCCGGCGGCTCGAGGCCGGCGGCACCACGCTCGAGGAGTCCCTCGCGCTCTGGGAGCGGGGCGAGAAGCTCGCCACCATCTGCCAGGAGTGGCTCGACGGTGCCCGCAAGAAGCTCGACGCCGCCATCGCCACCGACCCGCAGGACTCCGACCGCGAGTGACCCGTCGAGTCGGGGGTTCTGCCCTGCCGAGTCGTGAGTTTCGACGCGACGCCCGGTCAAAACCCCGGACTCGACCGGTCACAACCCCGGACTCGACCGGTCACAACCCCCGACTCAACGCTTGAGCCGGTCCGTGGTCAGGAGGCCCAGGAAGGTCCGCAGGTCGTCGTCGTGGGGACCCCAGATGATGAGCGTGGAGCCGGCGAGGCGGGTGGTGTAGGCATGGTCGCCGCCGGCGTCCGACCAGGTCTGCCAGGTGTCGCCGACCGCGGTGTCCACGGTCGTGGTGCCGCCCTCGCGGACGCCGTCGTCGACGTTCTTCTCGGCGAGCTCGTGGGCGCTGCCGGGGGCGAGCTCGATGCCGACGTACTGGTTGTCGCCCCGGACGAAGTTCATCGTCCAGGTCGGGTGCTTGCCGGGGGCGAAGGACGGCTCGGTGTTGGCGTACCACCCCGACGGCAGCGACCGCGGATAGACGACCTTGATCTTCACGCCGTTCTCACCCTCGGCGCTCTGCACGGTGCGCACGGTGCCGACCCAGTCGGCGCTCTTCGGCACGCCCTCGTTGCGAAGGTCCCGGGTCGCGTCGCCGAAGGTGGTGGTGATCACCCAGTAGGCGACGACGGCGAGCACCAGCACGACCATGGAGCCGATCAGACCCCCGAAGGTCCGCGGGTAGCGGCGGGCCCCCTGCGGGGATCCGGCCTGGGCTCCCGCCTGGGTCCCCGCCTGCGGTCCCGGCTGGCTGCCCTGCTCACTCACGCCCTCCATCGTCCCATCCCGCCGGTGAGCGGACGGCGCTGACCCCGACAATGGTCCGGTGCAGCTGCCCCCACCTCTCCAGGACACCGTCGGGGTGGTGGCGCTGGCCGGGCTGCTCGTCACCGCCCACCGACATCCCCGGCCCCGCACCGAGGCCCTGCTCAGCGTGGTCGCTGCTGGCGTCGTGCTCGCGTGCGGCCTGGTCGGGCCGGACCGGGCGTGGGACGCCGTCGACCCGCTCCTGCCGGTCGTCGGCTTCCTGGTCTCGATCCTGGTCGTGGCCGAGGTGTGTGCGCGGGCGGGCCTTTTCGCCCGCGCCGCCGACGTCGTACGCCGCCACAGCGTGGGCGCGGACGGCCGCGCCAGGCCTCAGGCGCTCCTGCTCGGGGTGTTCGCGGTCGCCGTCCTGACGACGACCGTGCTCAGCCTGGACGCGACGGTCGTACTCCTGACCCCGGTCGTGCTGGTCGCCGCCCGTCGGCTCGGCACCTCGCCGCGGCCTGCGGCGTACGCCTGCCTCCGGATGGCCAACTCCGGCTCGCTCCTCCTGCCGGTCTCCAACCTCACCAACCTGCTCGCGATGCCGCATCTGCCGTACGGGTTCGGCGGCTTCGCCGCCAGGATGGCGCTGCCGCTCGGGGCGACCCTGCTGGTGGAGTACGCCGGTCTGCGACTGCTGTTCCGCCGCGACCTGTCCCCGCCGGCGACCGTCGCGGAGACCGGCGCGCTCGCGTGGGAGGGCTCGGTCGGCGTACCCCTCGCGGTGGTGGCTCTCATGCTGGTCGGCTTCGGGGCGCTCTCGCCGCTGGGCGTCGATCCGTGCTGGCCTGCCGGGGCAGCGGCGGTGGTGCTGCTGGCCTGGTCACGGCACCGGCGGCTGCTGGGCGGGCGCGACGCGGCCCGCGCGGCGCACCCCAGCTTCGTGCTGTTCGTGCTCGCGCTGGGCGTGGTCGTCGCGGGCCTCGCCGACGGGTTCCTCGGCGACGTCGCCACGCACCTGCTGCCCGACGGCGCCACCTTCGTGGACCTGCTGCTGATCGCGGTCATCGCCACCCTGGCCGCGGCACTGCTGACGAACCTATCGGCCACGCTGCTGCTCGTCCCGCTCCTGGCGCCGGCGGGCGGGCCCGAGGTCCTCGCCGCCCTGCTCGGCCTCGGGATCGGCGCCGGACTCACCTGGACGGGCAGCCTGGCCAACCTGCTGTGGCGGCGCACGCTGGTCCGGCAGGGGATCAGACCCGACCAGGCCCTCTTCCACCGCGTCTCGCTGCTCCTCACCCCCGTGTCACTGGTCGCTGCGACCGCCGTGCTCGCGGCCGTCACCTGAGCCGCAAGTGCGGTCAAGCGACGGCATATCGTCACGCAGATTCGGAAGGTGCGGCGACATGAGTCCGCAGATGCGGCATGATGCCCGATCATGAGCACCTACCGGATCGCCGAGGCGGCCGACCTGCTCGGCGTCAGCGACGACACCCTCCGCCGCTGGGTTGACGCGGGTCGCCTGGAGACGGTGACAGAGGGCGGCAGGACCGTCGTCCCTGGGCCGGCGCTGGCAGACCTCGCGGTCGAGCTCGCCGACGCCCCCGATCCCCATCGGGCCCGGTCGGTCAGTGCGAGGAACCGCCTCCTCGGCCTGGTCACGAAGGTCACCAAGGACACCGTGATGGCGCAGGTCGAGCTGATCTGCGGGCCGTACCGGATCGTGTCGCTCATGAGCACCGAGGCCGCCGACGACCTGGGCCTGGAGCCCGGCGTCACGGCGGTCGCCTCGATCAAGTCAACCAACGTCGTCGTGGAGCGCCCCTAGATGAAGACACCTCGCACCCTGTTCGCGGCCGTCGCTGCCGCCCTTCTCGTCCCGCTCGCTGCCTGCGGCAGCAGCGACGACAGCGGCGGCGGTGACTCCCAGACGCTCACCGTCTTCGCCGCCGCCTCCCTCACCGACACCTTCACCGAGATCGGCAAGCAGTTCGAGGCCGCGCACGACGGCGTGACCGTCAAGTTCAGCTTCGGCGGCTCCTCCGACCTGGTCTCCCAGATCCAGAGCGGCGCCCCGGCCGACGTGTTCGCCTCGGCCGACACCGACAACATGGACAAGCTGACGTCCGACGGCACCGCGACCGACCCGCAGAACTTCGCCTCCAACGTCCTCGAGATCGCGACGCCGCCGGGCAACCCGGCCGGCATCAAGAGCTTCGCCGACCTCGGCAAGAGCGGCGTGAAGGTCGTCGTCTGCGCCGCCGAGGTGCCGTGCGGGTCCGCGACCCAGCAGATGGAGCAGAAGACCGGCGTTACGATCAAGCCGGTCAGCGAGGAGCAGTCGGTGACCGACGTACTCGGCAAGGTCGAGTCCGGCGAGGCCGACGCGGGCGTGGTCTACGTGACCGACGTGACCTCGGCCGGCGACAAGGTCACCGGCGTGACGTTCCCCGAGTCCTCCCAGGTGGTCAACACCTACCCGATCGCCACCCTGAAGGACGCGAGCGACAGCGACCTCGCCGACGAGTTCGTCGACTACGTCGTCGGCAGCAAGGGCCAGAAGGTGCTCCAGGATGCCGGGTTCGGCAAGCCCTGACGTCGGTTCGCCGCGGCGGCAGGCCCGGGCGCGTGCGTCCGGGCCTGCCGCCGCGGCGGCTCCCGCCTCGCTGGGACTCCCCCGCTGGCTCTGGCTGCCGGCGCTCGTGGGGGCCGCCTTCGTGCTCCTCCCCCTGGTCGCGGTCGTCACCCGCGTCGAGTGGAGCCACTTCGGCTCGCTCATCACCTCCGAGTCGGCGGTCGACGCGCTGTTGCTCAGCCTGCGCACCGCGGCCGCGAGCACCGTTCTGTGCATCGTGCTCGGCGTACCCATGGCCACCGTCCTCGCCCGCACCAGCTTTCCCGGCCAGTCGGTCGTACGCTCGCTCGTCCTGCTCCCCCTCGTCCTGCCGCCGGTGGTCAGCGGCCTCGCCCTGCTCTACACGTTCGGCCGGCGCGGGCTGCTCGGCCACACCCTCGACGTCCTCGGCATCGAGATCGCCTTCACCACGACGGCGGTCGTCATGGCGCAGACGTTCGTCGCGCTGCCGTTCCTGGTGATCAGCCTGGAGGGGGCGCTGCGCACCGCCGGCCAGCGGTACGACGTCGTGGCGGCCACCCTCGGCGCCCGCCCGACCACGGTCTTCCGCCGGGTGACCCTCCCCCTCGTCCTCCCGGGCGTCGTCTCGGGCGCCGTCCTCGCCTTCGCCCGCTGCCTCGGCGAGTTCGGCGCGACGATCACCTTCGCCGGCAGCCTGCAGGGCACCACAGCGACGATGCCGATCCAGATCTACCTGCAGCGCGTCACCGACCCTGACGCCGCCGTCGCCCTCGCGCTCGTGCTCGTCGTGGTCGCCGTCGTCGTCATCGGCCTCGCCCGGCAGAGCCGGAGCTCGGTGTGAGCGAAGGACTCCACGTCCGTGCCGTCGTGCGCCAGCGGGACGTCGACCTCGAGCTCGACGTCGCAGCCGGTGAGACGGTCGCCGTGCTCGGCCCCAACGGGGCCGGGAAGTCGACGCTGCTCGCGGTCCTGGCGGGGCTGCTCCGGCCCGACGAGGGGACGGTCACGCTCGGCGGACGGGCCCTCGACGGCGTACCTCCACACGCCCGCGGCGTCGCCCTCCTCGCGCAGGACCCGCTCCTCTTCCCGCACCTGACCGCGCTGGAGAACGTCGCGTTCGCCCCCCGCGCCCACGGCGTACGACGCCAGCCGGCCCGCGAAGCGGCCCGACGGCACCTCGCTGCGGTGGGTGTCGCGGAGCTCGCCCGCCGGAAGCCGGCGCAGCTGTCGGGCGGCCAGGCCCAGCGGGTCGCGATCGCGCGGGCCCTCGCCGCCGAGCCGGAGCTGCTGCTGCTCGACGAGCCGATGGCCGCGCTCGACGTCGCCGTGACGCCCGCGCTGCGGCACACGCTGCGGACCGTCCTGGAGGACCGGACCGCGATCATCGTGACCCACGACGTCCTGGACGCGCTGCTGCTGGCCGACCGGGTGGTCGTCATCGAGCAGGGCCGGATCGTGGAGGACGGGCCGACCCAGAGCGTGCTCAGCACGCCGCGCTCGGCCTTCGCCGCTCGCCTGGCCGGGCTCGACCTGGTCCCCGGCACGTGGGACGGCGAGGTGCTCGTCGCCGAGGGCGGCATCCACGTCGCCGGGCTCGCCGAGGAGGAGCTCGACCCCGGCGAGCGGGTGGCCGCGCTCTTCCGGCCCTCGGCGGTGAGCATCTTCGCCGAGCCGCCCGGTGGCAGCCCGCGAAACCACTTCGACGTCGTCGTGACCGACCTCGAGCCACTGGGCGACCGGGTGCGCGTCCGGGCGCGCCAGGAGTCGCCCGCCGGCGTACCGCTCGCCGCCGACGTCACCCCGGCGGCCGTCGCGGAGCTGGGCCTGACCGCCGGCCTCGGGGTGACGTTCGCGGTCAAGGCGACCGAGGTCTCGGTCTACCGGATCTCTGGAACGATCAAGCGACCTACGCCACGGAAGCCGACCGCCCTCGACCGATAGAGTCGGGCCATGAGCGATCAGCACCTGCCGGAGCCCCTCGGTGTCGCGCCCACGGCGCCCGACCGCAACCTGGCCCTCGAGCTGGTCCGCGTGACGGAGGCCGCCGCGATGGCCGCCGCCCGCTGGGTCGGCCGCGGCGACAAGAACGGCGCCGACGGCGTCGCCGTCGAGGCGATGCGGGTCATGATCTCCACCGTCGCGATGAACGGCACCGTCGTCATCGGCGAGGGCGAGAAGGACAACGCCCCCATGCTCTACAACGGCGAGCAGGTGGGCGACGGCACCGGCCCGGAGTGCGACGTCGCCGTCGACCCGATCGACGGCACCACGCTGACCGCCAAGGGGATGAGCAACGCGGTCTCGGTGATGGCGGTCGCGCCGCGCGGGTCGATGTACGACCCGAGCGCCGTCTTCTACATGGAGAAGCTCGTCACCGGCCCGGAGGCCGCCGACGTGGTCGACATCCGGCTCCCGGTCGCCGAGAACATCAGTGCCGTCGCCAAGGCGAAGGGCACCAAGCCCTCCGACGTGACGGTCATCGTGCTGGACCGCCCCCGCCACGCCCAGCTCGTCGACGACATCCGCGCCGCGGGCGCGCGCATCCGCTTCATCACCGACGGGGACGTGGCCGGCGCCATCTCCGCCGCCCGGGCCGGCAGCGGCGCCGACCTGCTGCTCGGCATCGGCGGTACGCCGGAGGGCATCGTCGCCGCGTGCGCCATGAAGGCGCTCGGCGGCACCATCCAGGGCCGGCTGTGGCCGAAGGACGACGAGGAGCGCCAGAAGGCCCTCGACGCCGGCCACAACCTCGACCCCGACTTCGTGCTCCACACCGACGACCTTGTCACCGGCGACGACTGCTTCTTCGTCGCCACCGGCATCACCGACGGCGACCTGATGCGGGGCGTGCAGTTCCGCCCCGGCGGCGCCGTCGTCACCGAGTCGCTCGTGATGCGGTCGCGGTCCGGGACGATCCGCAAGATCACCAGCGAGCACCAGCTCCACAAGCTCCAGGCGTACTCCTCCATCGACTTCGACGGCTGAGGTGCCGATGGCCGACCCGACCCTCGACCCCGCCGCCGACGTCGCCGAGTCCGCCGAGCTGCTCGCCCCTGTGGGCCGGGGCATCGAGCTCTGCTACCAGACGTACGGCGACCCCTCGGCCGACCCGCTCCTCCTGGTGATGGGCCTCGGGGGGCCGATGACCTGGTGGGACCCGGAGCTGTGCCGCCTGCTGGCTCGGGCGGGGTTCTACGTCATCCGGTTCGACAACCGCGACATCGGCAAGTCCACGAAGCTGGACGGCCGGGTGACCTTCCCGAAGCTCGCCAAGGCCTTCGTGGGGCTCTCCGTCACGCCGCCGTACACCCTCGCCGACATGGCCGACGACGCCGTCGGCCTCCTCGACCACCTCGAGATCAAGGCGGCCCACCTGTTCGGAATCTCGATGGGCGGCATGATCGTCCAGACGATGGCCATCAACCACCCGGACCGGGTGCTGTCGATGACCTCGATGATGTCGACGACCGGCAAGCGGACCGTCGGCTTCCAGCACCCCTCGCTCCTCCCGACGCTGCTGGCAGGCAAGGTCGGCCGGCAGGCGTACGTCGAGGGCTCGGTGCGGGTCTGGCAGCTGATCGGCTCCCCCGGCTTCCCGCAGACCGAGGCCGAGGTCCGCAAGCGCGCCGAGGACACCTACGAGCGCGGGGTCTCCGCGGCGGGAGTCGCGCGGCAGATGCTCGCGATCGTCACCCAGCCCGACCGCACCGCCGACCTGCGCCGGCTCGACCTGCCGGTCACGGTCATCCACGGTCTGGCGGACAAGATGGTCCACGTCTCCGGCGGTCGGGCAACCTCGATGGCCGTCCCCGGCGCCGAGCTGCTGCTCATCGACGGCATGGGCCACGACCTACCGCAGGAGCTCTGGCCGACGTACGTCCGGGCGATCAGGGGCACCGCCGACCGGGCGGCCGGAGCCTAGGCCAACCGCTGCTGGAGCAGCCAGGACAGCACCGTCATCGCGTCGGCGGAGGTCCAGCCGTCCGTCTTGTGCTCGTTGTGGTGCCCCTCGGCGCTCATGAACGCCCGGATCCGCTTCGGCACGTCGTCGTCGCCGGCCAGCGACGGGATCCCGTCGAGGATGAACCGCTCGCGCTGGCGGGTGTCGAGGAAGAAGACCTCGTCGGAGTGGGCGACGTCGTACGTCAGCTTCTTCCCCGTCCGCCAGTTGCGCACGACCCCGTCGTCCTCGGGGGTCTTCTTCCAGAAAACGCCGAGGTACTTCCACAGCGCATGGACGTCGGCCGGTCGGCCTGTCAGCAGCCGCCACTGGGGCAGCCCGGTGCCGGCGTACTGCCTCCGGTAGGCGGCGAGCTGCGCCGGTTTGTCGCGCTGGGGGTCGACGGTGATGGTGAGGAAGACGACGTCCCTCGTGGCCGACGGCGACGCGGCCTCGAGTGCGCGTGCCGTCTGCAGCAGCGTGGCGGTGTCAACCGGGCACGCCTCCTGGCACAGCGTCATGGAGTCGGAGATCACGACGGTCTTCCCGGCGAGGTCGGACAGTCGCACCCGATGGCCGGTGGAGTCGGTGAACGGGAGGTCGAGGATGCGCTGCGGAACGGCCGAGTCCATCGGCGTGCCCACGCCGGCCTTCGGCGGCGGCACGGACGAGCCGGCGCTGCTGCCGCAGCCGGCGAGGACGCCGCCGGAGAGGCCGAGGGCGAGCAGGAACAGGAGGGTCTGGCGTCGACGCAGTGACACGTCGATCGACGCTAGCCCCCGACTCTGAGAGCCCCCTGGGAGAGCGCACGACGTCGGACCCGGCCCGGGTTCTCCGGACCCACCACTGCGGGGTTACCGTGACGCCATGCACGACCACGGCATGCCCATGTCCGACCTCCCCCCGCTGGGCTGGTCGGAGTTCTTCGGGACGTGGAGCGTGCAGCCGGGTTGGCTGGTCGCCGTCGTCCTGCTCGGCAGCCTGTACGTCGCCGGCCGCGCCATGGCCGGACCGGCCTCGACGGTCCCCCGCTGGCGGACGGCGTCCTTCCTCGGCGGCCTGGCATTGCTGTGGGTCGTGGTGGCCTCGGCGATCGGCGGCTACGCGATGTCGCTGGCGTGGATGCACATGGTCCTGCACCTCGCGCTCATCATGGTCGTCCCGACGCTCCTCGTTCTCGGGCACCCGCTGACCGTGCTCGTCGAGGCGTTCCGCGAGCCGCGGCAGACGACGGTGCGCAAGGTGCTCAGGTCCGCGCCGTTCGCGCTCCTCCTCAGCCCGGCGCTCGGGATCGCCGTCTACACCGTGGTCATCATCGGGACCCACCTCACCGACTTCATGGACCAGATGGCGATGAGCCAGACGCTGATGACCGGCGAGCAGGTCGTCTACGTCGTCGCCGGCTGGCTCTTCCTGCTGCCCCTGATCGGCGAGGAGCCGATCCGCTCCGACCTGCCCTACCTGTCCCGGATCGCCCTGCTGGTCGTCGGCATGGTCCCCGACACGATCGTCGGGATCGTCATGCTGCAGACCGAGCACGACCTCTTCCCGATGTACACCTCCATGCGTCCCGAGTGGGCGCTGGACCCGGTCCGCGACATCCAGACCGCCGGCGGCCTGATGTGGGCCGGCGGCGACGGCGGCATGATGTTCATCGCCGTCGGGCTGGTCATCGCCGTGGTCACCTCCCCGGCCCGGCGGGCCCGGATGACGGGCGGCTTCCTGGAGTCAGTACGCCGCCAGACGCTGGTCGCACACGTCTCGGACTCGGGCGCCGAGGCCCCGCACGCGGCCGAGGGGCAGGACCTCGACCCCGACGGCGACGAGGCGCTCGCGGCGTACAACCGCATGCTCGCCGAGCTCAGCAAGCACGAGAGATGACGGCGGCCGGCTGCAGGTTTCCCCGGTCGACCGGGGAAACCTGCACCGCGCTCACTCGCTGAGCCGCAGCCCCGACGTGGTGTCGAAGACGTGCACGTCGCCGGGGTCGGTGGTGACGTGGATCGTCTCGCCCTTGTGGACCGAGTCCTTCGCCGAGACCCGCACGATGATGGTCGAGGGGGTGCCTTCGACGTCGCTGGTGCCGTAGACGTAGGAGTCGGAGCCGAGCTCCTCGACGACCGTGACCTTGATCGGCAGGCCGCCCTCGGACGGGCCCACGAGGCGCCAGGCCTCGGGGCGTACGCCGATGGTGATGTCGCCCGCCATCTTCTTCTCGGCCGTCGGGTCGACGGGGACGAGGTAGTCGCCGATCTTCGCCTGACCGTCGGCGGCCTTGGCCTCGATGAGGTTCATCTGCGGGGAGCCGATGAAGCCGGCGACGAAGAGGTTGACCGGCCGGCGGTAGAGCTCGAGCGGCGTCGCGACCTGCTGCAGCTCGCCGGCGCTCATGACGGCCACCCGGTCGCCCATGGTCATCGCCTCGACCTGGTCGTGGGTGACGTAGACCGTGGTGATGCCGAGGTCGGACTGGAGCTTGGCGATGTCGGTGCGGGTCTGCACACGCATCTTGGCGTCGAGGTTGGACAGCGGCTCGTCCATGCAGAAGACCTGCGGCTCGCGCACGATCGCGCGGCCCATGGCCACGCGCTGGCGCTGACCACCCGAGAGGGCCTTGGGCTTGCGGTCGAGGTAGTCGGTCAGCCCGAGGAGCTTGGCCGCGTCCTGGACGCGACGGTCGCGCTCGGCCTTGTCCACCTTGGCCATCTTGAGGGAGAACGCCATGTTCTCGGAGACGCTCATGTGCGGGTAGAGCGCGTAGTTCTGGAAGACCATCGCGATGTCGCGGTCCTTCGGCGGGACGTTGGTGACGTCGCGGTCGCCGATCAGGATGCGGCCCTCGGTCACCTCCTCCAGCCCGGCGAGCATGCGCAGGGTGGTGGACTTGCCGCAGCCGGAGGGGCCGACGAGCACCATGAACTCGCCGTCCTCGATCTCCAGGTCGATGCCCTTGACGGCCGGCTCGGGCGTGCCCGGGTACCAGCGCGTCGCCTTCTCGAAGGTCACTGATGCCATGTTGAGTTTGCTCCTCTTCACCGGCAGGTACGTGCCGGACGATCCGTCGTGAAGATGCACCACACGGCCGTGTGGTGGCGCTCACTGTACGCCACGGCCCCGCGGGCGGCACCCCAGGTGGGACCAGATCTCCCCTTGCCAACCCGCTCGTCCCCCTGTGACGGTTGTGGACAAAGTGACCCCCATGGGCTACACCGGTGATGGAGATCACCGGAGATCGACGAAAGGCGGCCGCGCATGACGCGAGCGCGACGAGGGAGGGCGGTCGCCGCTGTCGGTGCCGCGGTGCTGGCCGGTACGACGCTGGCCGCCTGCGGCTCCTCCGACGGCCGGGCAACCCTGAACGTCTACATCAACCCCGACGCCCAGGCCACGATGGCGAAGCTGGCCGACCAGTGCAGCACCGACAAGTACAAGCTGGAGATCCAGCTGCTGCCCTCGAGCGCGAGCGACCAGCGCACCCAGCTGGCGCGCAGGCTCGCCGCACGCGACTCCTCCACCGACCTGATGAGCATCGACCCGGTCTTCGTCGCGGAGTTCGCCAGCGCCGGCTGGCTGGCGACGCTGCCCGAGGAGTACGCCAGCAAGGCCGTCGACGACGACGTCCTGAAGGGGCCGGCCGAGTCGGCACAGTGGGACGGCAAGGTGGTCGCCTTCCCGCAGTGGGCCAACACGCAGGTGACGTGGTACCGCAAGTCGCTGGCCGAGAAGGCGGGCCTGACCTACGACGACGCGACCCAGACCCTGATGAAGGACGGCTCGCCCGCCACCTGGGACGACATCATCAAGGCCGCGGCCGACAACGGCGGCACCGTGGGCGTCCAGGCCAACAAGTACGAGGGCTACGTCGTCTGGATCAACGCCCTCGTCATGGGAGCCGGCGGCGACATCGTGTCCGACACCGAGGCCGGGACCGACGCGAAGGTCGACATCGACTCCGATGCCGGCAAGGCGGCGGCCCAGGTGGTCCAGACGCTGGCCGACTCCAAGGCCGCGCAGCCGGACCTGTCGGTGTCCAACGAGGGCACCAGCCTCGGCCAGATGTACCCCTCCGGCGGCGCCGGCGAGTTCATGGTCAACTGGACGTTCGTCTACAAGAACTACGAGGGCCTGATCGGCCAGCCCGGCGGCCCCGCCAACAAGGCGGCGTTCCAGGACCTCGGATGGGCCCGCTACCCGGCGACCGTGTCCGGTGAGGAGTCCAAGCCCCCGATCGGCGGCATCGACATCGGCGTCGGCGCCTACAGCAAGCACAAGGACTACGCGATGGCGGCGGCCCAGTGCCTGACCAACACCGACGCGGAGGTGGCGATGGCGACCGAGGCCGGGCTGATGCCCGCGCGGACCTCGGCGTACAACTCCCCCGAGCTGAAGAAGGCCTTCCCGGCCTCGCTGCTGGAGCTCTTCCAGAACAGCGTCGACACCGGCGGGCTGCGGCCGCAGAGCGCCTACTACAGCAAGATCTCCAGCGCGATCCAGAGCCGCTGGCATCCACCGAGCTCGGTCAGCGAGAGCTCGACGCCCGGCAACTCCGCATCGTTCCTGAAGGACGTGCTCGAGGGGAAGGCCCTGCTGTGACCTCCATGACCGCTACCGCCGGAGCGCGGAAGACGAGAGCCGCCGTCAGCGACCGCACCAAGGCGGAGAACTCGCTGGGCCGCAAGCTGGTCGCGCCCGCCGTGATCATCATGCTGATCGTCACGGCGTTCCCGATGATCCGCGCGCTGTGGCTCTCGGTGTACGACTACACGCTGACCGCGCCCGACGACAAGAAGTTCGTCGGCCTGGGCAACTACGCCACCGCGCTGTCGGACTCGCTGTTCTGGCGCGACACCGGCGTCACCGTCCTCATCATGGTGGTGACCGTCGGTGTCGAGCTGGTCGTCGGCTTTGTCTTCGCGATGGTGATGCACCGCCTGGTGTTCGCCCGCGGCGTCGTCCGGACCTCGATCCTGATCCCGTACGGCATCATCACCGTCATCTCCGGCTTCGCCTGGCAGTTCGCGTTCAGCCAGACCAACGGGTTCGTCAGCGGCTGGCTCCACATGTCGCCGACGTTCAACTGGTTCGGCCACACCTGGTCGGCGCTGCTCGCGATCATGGTCTCGGAGATCTGGAAGACGACGCCGTTCATGTCGCTGCTGCTGCTCGCCGGGCTGGCGCAGGTCTCGGAGGACATGGTCGAGGCGGCGAAGGTCGACGGCGCCACGTGGTGGCAGCGGCTCTACAAGGTGATCCTGCCGAACATGCGGGCGGCGATCATGGTCGCGGTGCTGTTCCGGGCGCTCGACGCCTACCGGATCTTCGACAACATCTTCGTCATGACCAACGGTGCTCAGAACACCGAGTCGGTCTCGTTCCTGACCTATCGCCAGGTCATCGAGCAGTTCTCCCTCGGGATGGGCTCGGCGCTGTCGGTGCTGCTGTTCTTGTCGGTGATGCTGGTGGCCTACATCCTCGTGAAGGCCTTCCGCGTCGATCTCGCCCAGGCGAGGCAGGAGGTCTGAGATGGCGAAGACTGCGTGGCAGCGGATCGGGCTCGTCCTCGGCCTGCTCGTGATCCTGGTCTGGTGCCTCCTACCGGTGGCCTGGATCATCTCGCTCTCGTTCAAGAGCGCCGCCTCGATCACCGTCGGCAACCCGGGCTTCTTCCCGGCGAAGGGCACCGGCGCGGGCTGGGACAACTACAAGCAGGTCTGGGACAACGAGCAGTTCCGGCACGCGATCTGGAACTCCATCGGCATCTCGCTGATCGCGACCGCCCTCTCGGTGGCGCTGGCCACCCTGGCGGCGTACGCCATCGCCAGGCTGGACTTCAAGGGGAAGAGGCTGGTGCTCTCGGTCGCGCTCGCGATCGCGATGTTCCCGGTCGTCTCCCTCGTCGGCCCGCTCTTCGACCTGTGGCGGGCCGTCCATCTCTACGACACCTGGCCGGGACTCATCATCCCGTACATGTCGTTCACGCTCCCCCTCGCGATCTGGACGCTCTCGGCGTTCTTCCGGGAGATCCCGTGGGAGATGGAGCAGGCGGCCCAGGTCGACGGGGCGACCTCGTGGCAGGCGTTCCGGAAGGTGATCGTGCCGCTCGCGGCGCCCGGCGTGTTCACCGCCGCGATCCTCACCTTCTTCTTCGCCTGGAACGACTTCGTCTTCGGCATCTCGCTGACCTCGACGGAGCGGGCCCGCCCGATCCCCGCGTCGCTGTCGTTCTTCGTCGGCGCCGACCCGTTCAACCGGCCGGTCAGCCTGATCGCCGCGGGCGCCGTCATCGCGACGATCCCGATCGTCCTCATCGTCCTGCTCTTCCAGCGCAAGATCGTCGCCGGTCTCACCTCCGGCGCAGTGAAGGGGTGACCTCATGGCATCGATCACCATGAACCACATCGTGAAGAAGTACGGCGACGGCTTCCCGGCCGTCAACGACGTCAGCATCGACGTCGGCGACGGGGAGTTCATGATCCTCGTCGGGCCCTCGGGCTGCGGGAAGTCGACGCTGCTGCGCATGATCGTCGGGCTGGAGGACATCACCGACGGCGACATGATCATCGGCGACCGGCGGGTCAACGACCTCGCGCCGCGGGACCGCAACCTCGCGATGGTGTTCCAGAACTACGCCCTCTACCCGCACCTCACCGTCTACGAGAACATCGCCTTCCCGCTCCGGCTGGCCGGCGCGAAGAACGACGAGGTCGACCGGAAGGTGCGCGAGGCCGCGGAGACGCTGGAGCTCACCGAGCACCTCGACCGCAAGCCGAGCAACCTCTCCGGCGGCCAGCGGCAGCGGGTGGCGATGGGCCGCGCGATCGTACGCAACGCCGACGCGTTCCTCTTCGACGAGCCGCTGTCCAACCTCGACGCCAAGCTGCGCGGCCAGATGCGCACCGAGATCTCCCGGCTGCAGAAGAGGCTCGGGATCACGACCGTCTACGTCACCCACGACCAGATCGAGGCGATGACGCTGGGTGACCGGGTCGCGGTGCTCAAGCGCGGCGTCCTGCAGCAGCTCGCGACCCCGCGGGAGCTGTACGACAACCCCGCGAACCTGTTCGTCGCCGGCTTCATCGGCTCCCCGCCGATGAACTTCCTCCCCGCCACGGTCGAGGGGACCACGCTGAAGCTGCCCTTCGGCGAGATCCAGATCCCGGCGGCGAAGGCGGAGAAGGCGGCCGGCAAGGGGCTCCTGATCGCGGGTATCCGGCCGGAGAACTTCGCCGAGGCGGGCGCTGCGAGCACGACCCGCGAGGTCAGCGAGGAGAACACCTTCGAGGCGACCGTCGACGCGGTGGAGTGGCTCGGCAACGAGACCTACGCCTACATCCCGTTCGAGGCGCCGCCCGAGGTGCAGACCCAGCTCGACCAGCTCGCCAAGGACACCGACAGCGAGGCGCTGAGGACGCAGCTGATCATCACGCTCGACGGCGGCAGCACGGTCAGCGACGGCGACACGGTCAAGATCTGGATGGACGGCTCCAAGGTCCACCTCTTCGACCCGGAGACGAGCGAGAACCTCACCGTCGACCCCGACCGCTGCGGCACCATCCCGGGCACGGCCGACGGGAGCGCGACCAACGGAGCGCCGCCCGCGGAGGCCACCGCCGGGTCCGACGGCACGGGCCAGCAGGCCACCACCCAGGAGGTGTGACTAGCGCAGCTCCCGGCGCCGCGGCCCGCGCCGCGGCTTCCGGGTGACGCTCACGCCGCCCATCAGGGCGAAGCCCTTGATCCGAAGCACCGGCGAGTCGGGGCGGATCTCCTCGCCCCCGCTCGGGCCGGAGTAGCCGCCCATGATCCCGATGCCCTCCATGATCACGTGGACGTCGGGGGCGACCTTGATGTCGGCGCCGCCCATGATCGCGTTGACGACGATCGTGCACTCCGGCGTCGAGAAGGTCGCCTCGCGCAGGTCGAGGTCGGCCCCGCCCATGAAGCAGACGACGGTCATCTGCCCGGGCACGGTCCAGACGCCCTTCCGCTCGAACCCGCTCAGGATCGCCAGGTGGGTCCCGCCCTCCGCGCCGGCGGGCAGGTTCGCCGCCCGGGTGGGCGCGGGCGCCGGCGCGTGGCCGGGCAGGTCCAGGGTGAGGGGCACCAGGTCGGCGTAGGTCTTGGCCTTGTAGGCCGCCTCGAGCCGCTCGTCGAGCTCGTCGAGGTCGAGCCTGCCCTCCCCCGCCGCCTGCCGGAGGATCTCGGCGACCTGATGGCGCTCGGCGTCGCCGATCCGTAGCTCGGGGTTGCGGTCGGGGTGCTGCAGCTCTCCCATGGAGTCAGCGTAGTGAGGGTTCGCCGTCCGTATCGACGTCCGGCTCGACGTAGACGGTCCCGCCGAGCTCCAGGAACTCCTCCGACTTCTTCGCCATCCCGTCCTGACGGAACCGCTCGCGGACGTCCTGGCTGATCCGCATCGAGCAGAACTTCGGGCCGCACATCGAGCAGAAGTGGGCGGTCTTGGCGTTGTCGGCGGGCAGTGTCTCGTCGTGGAAGCTCTCGGCCGTGACCGGGTCGAGGGAGAGCGCGAACTGGTCGCGCCAGCGGAACTCGAAGCGGGCCTTGCTCAGGGTGTCGTCCCAGTCGCGGGCGCCCGGGTGGCCCTTGGCGACGTCGGCGGCGTGGGCGGCCAGCTTGTAGGTGATGACGCCGGTCTTCACGTCGTCGCGGTCGGGCAGCCCGAGGTGCTCCTTCGGGGTGACGTAGCAGAGCATCGCGGTGCCGTGCATCGCGATCGTCGCCGCCCCGATCGCCGAGGTGATGTGGTCGTAGCCGGGCGCGATGTCGGTCGCCAGCGGGCCCAGCGTGTAGAACGGCGCGCCGTGGCACCACTCCTGCTGGAGGTCGACGTTCTCCTTCACCAGGTGCAGCGGCACGTGGCCCGGCCCCTCGACCATCACCTGCACGTCCTGCTCCCAGGCACGCTCGGTGAGCTCCGCGAGCGTGCGGAGCTCGGAGAGCTGGGCGTCGTCGTTCGCGTCCGCGGTGCAGCCGGGGCGCAGCCCGTCGCCGAGGGAGAAGCTGACGTCGTACGCCTTGAAGATCTCGCAGAGCTCGTCGAAGTGGGTGTAGAGGAAGCTCTCCTCGTGGTGGGCGAGGCACCAGCCGGCCATGATCGAGCCGCCGCGGGAGACGATGCCGGTGACGCGGTCGGCGGTGAGGGGGACGTAGCGGAGGAGTACGCCGGCGTGGATGGTCATGTAGTCGACGCCCTGCTCCGCCTGCTCGATCACGGTGTCGCGGAAGACATCCCAGGAGAGCCTGTCAGCCTCGCCGTTGACCTTCTCGAGGGCCTGGTAGATCGGGACGGTGCCGATCGGCACCGGGCTGTTGCGCAGGATCCACTCCCGGGTGGTGTGGATGTCGTCGCCGGTGGAGAGGTCCATGACCGTGTCGGCGCCCCAGGTGATCGCGTGGGTGAGCTTGTCCACCTCCTCGCGGATCGAGCTGGTCACCGCGCTGTTGCCGATGTTGGCGTTGATCTTCACCAGGAACCGACGGCCGATGATCATCGGCTCGGCCTCGGGGTGGTTGACGTTGGCCGGGATGATCGCGCGGCCCGCCGCCACCTCGCTGCGCACCAGCTCGGGGTCGCACCGCTCACGCTCGGCGACGTACGCCATCTCCGGGGTGACGATGCCCCGCCGGGCGTAGTGCATCTGGCTGACGTTGCCCGATCCGGACGCCCGCCTGGGCGGGCGGCGCTCGCCGCGCCACTCCTCGCGCGCCTCGCCCCGGCGTACGGCGGCCCTGCCGTCGTCGAGCAGCTGCGGCCGGCGGCCGGCGTACGTCTCGGTGTCCTGCCGCGCCTCGATCCAGGGCAGCCGGAGCGGCGGGAGTCCGCGCTCGGGCTCGGACCCCGGGCCCTCGGTGCAGTACCGGTCGAACGTCTCGCCGTTGGTGAGCTCGACGCGGGTGACGGGTACGCCGAGGTCGCCGGTGAGGACGCGGGTGTGGGCTGGGTGGACGGTCATGCTGTACCTCCGATGTGTGCGATCGGGCCGCGGCCGCGGCCGAGGTCCCAGGTGCTGCTGATGGTCAGTTGGCGGGTGGTGTGGGCCGCGGCCCGCTGCGCCGCGGTGCGCAGGTCGAGCCCGCGGGCGAGGCCGGCGGCGAGCGCCGCGCTGTAGGTGCAGCCGGTGCCGTGGTCGTTGTCGGTCAGCACCGCCGGGTGCGTGAGCGGCTCCGGGTCGCGGCCGGGCAGCGCGAGCCAGTCGGTGCACGTGCCGGTGGCGGCGGGGTCGCCGCCGGTGACGACGACCGCGGGTCCGAGGGCGGCGAGCGTGGCGGCGAGGTCGTCGGGCGGCCCGTCGTGGCCGAGCAGCGCGACCGCCTCGTCCCGGTTGGGGGTGATCACCGCGGCGACGGGCAGGAGGACGTCGCGGTAGGCGGCGGCGACCTCCTCGTCGCCGAGGACGGCTCCGGAGGTGGCGACGAGGACCGGGTCGACCACGAGGGGTACGCCGGAAAGCCGCTTCGCGACCAGCTCGACCGCCTCGGGGCTGCCGAGCATGCCGGTCTTCGCGG
Source organism: Nocardioides asiaticus (assembly GCF_040049175.1). Lineage (NCBI taxonomy): Bacteria > Bacillati > Actinomycetota > Actinomycetes > Propionibacteriales > Nocardioidaceae > Nocardioides > Nocardioides asiaticus. Next base: position 917,172 of record NZ_JBDZDM010000001.1, read on the forward strand.
CGGCGACCGGCAGGTCGTCGAGGACCGCGGCGAGCTGGGCGTCGACCGTGCCGATCGGGATGGTGTGCACGTCGCTGACCCCGGTCGTGTCCTGGGCGGTGACGGCGCTGACCACGCAGGCGCCGTGCACGCCGAGCGCCGCGAACGTCGCGAGGTCGGCGGCGATCCCGGCGGCCCCGCCCGAGTCCGTGCCGGCAACCGTGAGAGCGACGGGCGGCGTCATGCGGGCGCTCCCGCGGCCTCGGCCACGGCGCCGACGGCGGCGATCAGCGCCCGCACCACCCCGGCAGGATCGGCCGCGCGCATCACCGCGCCCATGACCGCCACGCCGTACGCGCCCGCGGCCACCGCCTCCGCGGCGTTGTCGGTCGTGATCCCGCCGAGCGCGTAGACCGGGATCCCCCGACCATCGGGCACCGCGTCGGCGAGCCCGCCGGGTCCGAGCGGCGGTCCGTAGCCCGGCTTCGAGTCGCTGGCGGCGTACGGGCTGAGGGTGGCGTAGTCGAAGCCCTCCCCTGCCGCCCGCGCGACCTCGGCCCGGGTGTGGCAGGACCGCCCGCGGGGACGGCACGCGGTGACGTCGGGTGACGCGCCGTCCGCGGCCGGCAGGTGGAGCCCGGCCGCGCCCGGGAGCGGCGTGTGCGCGGCGATGACGGTCAGGCCGAGGTCCGCGGCGGCGATCGCGAGCGCGGCGCGCCGGGCGAGGGGCTCGTCCAGCTCGCGGAGCACGACGTGGGTGAGCCCGGCGTCGCGACACTCGGCGAGCGTCGGGAGCAGCCCGCGGCTGAGATGGAGCTGCGAGCGGTCGGTGAGCAGGAGCAGTCGGGGCAGCTGGTCGGTGGGCATCAGGCGATCCGTCCTTCCATCGGCGAGGAGGCCCGCGCGACGGCGCGGCGCGGGATCCGGCCGGCGCCGCGGGCGGCGTACCCGGCCTCGACCCCCAGCCGGAGCGCACGCGCCATGGCGACCGGGTCGTCGGCGCGCGTGACGGCGGTGGCGGCGAGGACCGCCGAGCACCCGAGCTCCATCGCGAGCGCGGCGTCCGAGGCGGTGCCGACGCCGGCGTCGAGGACGACGGGGACGTCGACGGCGGCGACGAGGGACTCGAGGGCGTGCGGGTTGAGTACGCCGAGACCGGAGCCGATCGGCGATCCGAGCGGCATGACGGCCGCGCAGCCGGCGTCCTCCAGCCGGCGGGCGAGGACCGGGTCGTCGGTCGTGTAGGGCAGCACGGTGAAGCCGGAGCGCACCAGCTTCTCCGCGGCGTCGACCAGCTCGACGGCGTCGGGGAGGAGCGAGGTCTCGTCGCCGATCACCTCGAGCTTCACCCAGTCGGTGCCGAGCGCCTCGCGGGCGAGCTCGGCGGTGAGCACGGCCTCGCGGGCGGACAGGCAGCCGGCGGTGTTGGGCAGCACCGGCAGCCCGGCCTTCCGGACCAGGTCGAGCAGGCCGCCCGAGGCAGTCGACGACGTACGCCGCATCGAGACGGTCACCAGTCCCGGCCGCGCCGCGTCGAGGACGTCGGGGAGCACGGCGAGCGACGGCAGTCCCCCGGTGCCGAGGAAGAGCCGGGAGGCCAGCGTGCGTCCGGCGATGGTGAGCGCGCTCATCTGGGGCTCCCCGCCGGAGCGGGAGCGCAGCGAGCGGTCCGGTGGGGTGCTCATCCGCCCTGCACCGCCGTCACGACCTCGAGGACGTCGCCGTCGCTCAGCGCCGTGTCGCCGAGCCGCCCGCGCGGGACGACGGCGCCGTTGAGCGCGGCGGCGCTCCCGCGGCAGTCGGGTGGCAGCAGGTCCGCCACGACGGCGCCGTCGGGGGCCTCGGTGCGGTTGCCGTTGACGGTGATCCTCATGGGGTTCCTCCGCTGGCTCGAGTGGTGAATCGTCGGGGGTCGAGGGCCGGCTCGGTGCGGCCGTGGTCGAGGTGGTCGGCGATGAGCTGCGCCGTGAGCGGCGCGAGGAGCACGCCGTGGCGGAAGTGGCCGGCCGCGAGCAGGCAGCGCCCGGCGCCCGGGACGGGGTCGTCCACCGGACCGACGAGCGGCAGGTTGTCAGGCGTCCCCGGCCGGTCGCGCGCGGTCACCTCCCTCAGCTCGGCGCGGTCCAGCCCCGGCATCAGCCGGCGCGCGGCGTCGAGCAGCCGCGCGGCGCCCGCGACCGTCACGACCGGCGGCTCGTCGTGCTCCTCCTGGGTGGCGCCGACGACGACCTCCCCGGTGGCACGGGGCACGACGTACACCTCCTCGCCCTGCACCCATGCCCGCACCGTCCGCTCCGGGAGGTCGGCCGGTCGGACCCGCAGGCGCAGGATCTCGCCGCGGATCGGCCTAACGAGCGAGGCGTACGGCGGCGGGAGGCTCGTACCGGTCGCGACGACGGTCACCTCGGCGGAGCGGTCGGTGGGCTCCGGCACGACGTCCGGCACCCGGTCGAGCAACGCCGCGACGACCGCACGCGGGTCGACGCTGTGGTCGTCGGGCAGCAGCGCTCCGCCGACCACACGGCCCAGGCGCGGCTCGAGGTCGACCAGCTCGCGCCGGCCGAGCACCTCCGCCTTCTCGCCGTGCGCGCCGAGGAGCGAGACCTGCCGGTCCACCTGCTGCAGGTCGCCGTGGTCGACGGCGGCAAGGAGGGTGCCGTGGTCGCGGAGAGGCACGCCGAGCCGAGCGGCGTACGACGGCCAGAGCTCGGCCGAGGCCCGGCCGAGCCGGAAGAACTCCGGCTGCCCGTGCCACAGCTCGCCGCCGGGGCTTAGCATCCCGGCGGCGGCGTACGACGCGCCGGAGCCGGCCGCCGGGTCGACGACCTCGACCTCGTGGCCGCGCTCGACCAGCTCGTCGGCGACGGCCAGGCCGACGATGCCTGCTCCGAGGATCCGCACGCGCATCAGGCGACCGCCGCGACGAGCTCCTTCGCTGCGGTGAGCGGATCGGGTTGTCGCCACAGCGCGCCGATGACGGCGACGCCGTGTGCACCGGCGGCGCGCGCCGCGGAGGCCCGGGGGGCGTCGACGCCGCCGATGCCGATCAGGGGCAGGACGCCGGTCGCGCCGGCGAGCGCATCGAGGCCGCGTGGGTCGGGCAGCCCGTCCTTCGACGAGGTCGCGAAGAGCGGCCCGAACCCGGCGTAGTCGGCACCGGCCGCGGCCGCCGCCTCGACCTGCGCGCGGTCGCGGCAGGTGGCGCCGACGACGAGCCCAGGTGCCGCGGCGTCGGCGATCCGACGGGCGTCGCCGACCGCGAGGTCCTCGCCGCCGAGGTGGACGCCGTGGGCGCCGGTCGCCAGGGCGACGTCGAGGCGGTCGTCGACGACCACGACGGCGTCGTACGCCGCCACCGCGTCGAGCACGGTCCGTGTCAGCGCGACGAGCTCGCGGGTCGTGGCCGCCTTGTCGCGGACCTGGAACCCGTCGACGCCGGCCTCGGCCAGTGCGGGCAGCAGGGACAGGTCGTCGAGGGAGGAGGTCAAGCAGAAGAGGTGCGGCAGCACGTCGGTCACTTCCTTCGCCGGCATGATCCGGATCAGGTACGACGGTCGGAGCGGCGTCAGCTCCCTCTCAGCCCGCTGCCGCGGACTCCCGTGTGGGCAATTTCCCTCGACCATAGCGAACTCGGTCCGGTATGCCTAGGCCGGTGCAGCGCCTCCCGGTCCTGGCCCTCGCCGTCGGCCTCGCCCTCGCCGTCGGCGGCTGCGGAGGGGCCGGACACGGCTCGCCCACCCCGCCCGCCCCTCCGGCCGCGGTCGGCTGGCACGAGCTGGCCCTGCCGGCCGTCACCGGGTGGCGGCCCGCGGTCCGCGCCGCGACGGCATGTGCCGGTCGCTGGTACGTCGTCGGCGCGCTCCTCCGCGGGGACGACTCGAGGCCGGCGGCCTGGTCCGGAGCCACCGGCGGTGAGCTCCGGCCGATCCGGTTGAGCCCCCACGGCGGCTACGCACGGCAGGCGGTCCTGACCACCGTCGCCTGCCGTGGTCGCCGGGTCGTCGCGATCGGGTCGAAGCGCGGCGGGGCACACGGCTATCCGCGCTACAGCACCTGGCTGGGGAGCACGGCCGGGCTGGTCGGCACCGAGCCGGCGTACACCCTGTTCGCCGGCGAGGACGGCGTCGACGTCGGCCGGGTCGTCGCCGGCCCCCACGGTTGGCTCGTCGCCGGCACGCGCACCTCCGGCGCGGCCGCGTGGACCTCCGCCGACGGCGCTGCGTTCACGCTCCACAGCGGCGGGCGGGCCCTGGCCGGCGACGGCGCGGCCGCCTCCGACGCGGCGTACGCCGGCGGCTGGACGCTGGTCGGCTCCGACGGTTCGGCGACCCGCGCGCCGGTGGCCTGGCGGTCGCCCGACGGCGTCCACTGGACGCGCGAGCGGGTGCCGGCGACCGGCTACGCGACGCTCGAGCGCACGGTCGCGACCGGCGGCGGCGTGGTCGCCGCCGGGCTCGACGAGGGCTCCGACGCGTTCGGGCTCTGGACGCGCACCGACGGCGGCTGGCGCTCGGCCGGCGTGTTCGGGAGCCTCGACCAGGAGGCGGCCGGCGCGCCGGCGTACGTCTCCGGTCTCGCGGCCGCCGGCGACGACGTGCTGGCGGCCGTGAGCGACCAGCACGTCTTCCGGCTCTGGTGGCGCCACGGCGGCGACTGGCGCGAGGTCCGTACGCCGACGCGGCCGCAGGTCCGCGGCGACGCGACGATGACCGTCGCGGCCACGGGCGCCGGTGTCCTGCTGCTCGCCGACGACGGCACCCGCGGCCGGGTGTGGACCGCCGCGTGGCCGCCGTAGCGGCCTCACCGGCGGCAGACCGGCGGCGGACCGTCGATCGCGGCGTTCCAGCGCGGCTGGACGATGAAGCACGGCCCGGCCCTCCCGTCGGTGGGGTCGAACCGATGCTTCGCAGCGACGGTCGACTGCATCCAGGCGCCCGGGTGGGCGGCGGCGCTCGATGCCGCGGGCGTGGGCCGGAACGGTGGGTCCTCCGGTCCCGTGCGTGCCGTGGCAGCACCGATCGAGCAGATGGTTGCAGCGGTCGCAGCGGCGCAGGCCGCGACGGCGGCTCGCCGGATCCTGGTGTTCGGCTCGTGGAAAGTCATGATGTGGCCCTTCGTCGCGGCCCGTGCGTCGGGCCGGTTCGCCACTCACGGTGCGAGTCCAGGGGGCCGGGTTGACGCCCGTTGACAGAACTGGACAGCCGGTTCGGACAGGGACCAATGCCCGTGGTCGGACGCCGGTGTCGGCAGGATGCTGGAACCGCTTGTTCCCGTGCCCGTCCGGGAGGTCGCGTGAGTGCTCTGCCACGACCCGAGATCCCGCCGGGGCCCCAGCGGGACCTCAACGCTGCCCTCCACGACCTCCATCACCGGGCCGGCTGGCCGAGCCTCCGCGTGCTCGCCGCGGCCGCCGGCTGCTCCCACACGACCGTCTCCACCGTGTTCTCCTCCTCCCGCCTGCCCGGGTGGGGCACCCTCGAGCTCCTCGTCGAGGCGATGGGCGGCGACACCGACGAGTTCCACCGGCTCTGGCTCGCGGCCGGCGAGCCGAGCTCGGACCCCGACGCCGTGCACCGCGACTCCCCCCGCATCGCCGGCCGCCGCACCGAGCTGGCCGTCGTACGCCGTCACCTCGACTCCGGCACCGGCCTCCTCCTCGTCATCGGCGAGGCAGGTATCGGCAAGACCACGCTCGTCGACGCCGCCCGCGCCACGACGGACGTCTTCGTGGCCCGGGGGAACGCACTGCCGCTGTCGGTCCCCGCACCACTGCTGCCGTTCGCGGCCGCCCTGCACGAGGTGTACGCCGAGGATGGCGGCCGGTGGCTGAAGGAGGCGCTGGCGGGCAGTCCGGCGTACGTCGCGACCACCCTCACCCCGCTGCTCTCCGAGCTCGAGACCGAGGCCGCGCCGGTCCCGGCACCCGCGTCGGGCTTCGCCCAGGAGCGGCTCTTCAGCGCCGTGCGCAGTGTCCTCGACGCTCTCGCAGGCGTACGCCCCCTGGCCCTTCTCCTGGAGGACCTGCACTGGGCCGACAGCGCGAGCCTCGACCTGCTCGAGCACCTGGTGGCGCGGGGCCTGTGTGTGCCGGTCGTCGGCACGTTCCGTCTCGAGGATCCCGCCACCCGCGACCGGACCCGCGACTGGTTCGCCCGGATCCGCCGGATCGCCGACGTCCGCACGATCGAGCTCAGCGCACTCTCACCGGAGGAGACCTCGGAGCAGATCTCGCTCCTCGTACCCGGTGCCACCGACGACGAGGCAGCCTCGATCTACGAGAGGAGCCTGGGGCTGCCGCTGTTCACCGAGCAGCTCGCGGTCCACTCGGCGGGGTCTCTTCCCAGCCTGCTCGCCGACGTGCTCGACCAGCGGCTCGAGCAGCTCGAGGGAGCCCCGTACGCCGTCGCACGCGCGCTGGGGATCGCCGACCGCACCGTTCCCGTGGCGGTCCTCTGCGCAGCGACCGGTCTCCACGCGGAGGCGCTGGTCCCAGCGCTGCGCGACCTCCGCGACCGGCACCTGCTCGCCGAGGCCGGGCCCACCGACGTCGCGTTGAGACACCCGCTGCTAGCCGAGGCCGTACGCCGTCGGCTCGTCGCCGGTGAGGCAGCAGACGCCCACCACAGCCTCGCCGCGGCCCTCGCGGAGCGCTCCGACGCCGACGCGGCAGAGGTGGCCGAGCACTGGCAGCGGGCGGGTGTGCTCGACCAGGAGCTGACCTGGCGGGTCGTCGCCGCCGAGCGGGCGCACCTGCGGACCGCCCCGCGGACGGAGTCCGCCCAGTGGCTGCGCGCCCTCGAGATCGCGACCGCGGAGCCGTGGGCGGCAGACGACCTCGACGTCCTCGACGTACGCCTGAAGGCGTTCGACGCGCTGGACCTGGCCGGGCGGGTCGCGGACGCCTGTCGGGTCATCGACGAGGCGCTGCCGGAGGTGGACGTCCTCGACGACCTGCGCGCTGCCGAGGTGCTCCGGCGGGCGGCGATGGGGAAGTCGATGTCGACGCACGACGTCCATGCGTCGGTCTGGTTCCTCGACCGGGCCGTCAGCCGGCTCGACGGGCACGGTCCCAGCGACTGCCTGGCCCGGGCGCTCGACCTGCGGGCCAACGTGCTGCTCGAGGTCGGCAGGCCGGAAGAGGCGCGGCACGACCTGGAGCGGGCGCTCGAGACGTGCATCGCGCTGGACGACGACGTGCTCTTCTTCCAGACGTCGGCGACGCTGGCCTGGCAGCTTGCCTACCACGGCGACCTGCCCGGCGCGCTGGAACGCATCCGTGAGGCGCACGCCCGGGTGCCGACCCCGGCAGAGCCGCGTGTCGAGGCCTACGTCGCCATGACGCACACCGACCTGCTCCTGCGCTACCACCGTCCGGTGGAGGAGGTCGTCGCAGCGGCCCAGCGCGCCCTCGAGATCGGGGCGGAGTGGGACATGGACTTCCACGTCCTCTCCTTCGTGGGCGCCAACGTCGCCGAGTCCCTCGCCGACGCAGGTCGCATCCGGCAGGCCGCCGAGGTGCTGGCCGGGATCCCGACGCTCGGCGAGTTCGACCACTGGCCGGTGCAGTGGATCAGCGCGCGCATCGCCGTCGAGAGCGGCCGTCTGGACGACGCGCTCGACCTGCTGGCCACGCTGACGGTCGGCACGGTGCCGGGGAACCTGCTCGAGAAGGCGCGGCTGACCGCGATCGCCCACCTGTGGAAGGGTGCCCCCGAGGAGGCCTGGGCCTGTCTGCTGCCCCCGATCCGGGACATCGTCGGCAACGCGGCGAGCCGCGACGCCGGGGCTGCGTTCATGACGGCCGCGCGGGTCGCGGCGGACCTGGCCCGCCGCGGGGTCGATCCGGCCGAGCTGGCGAGCGTCCTCGTCGGCCTGCGCGGCGAGGCCGCCGTCGACCCGCTCGGGCCCGGAACAGCGCCGCCCGTGCGTCCGGCGACCAGCGCGACCTGGACGGCCGAGCTCGCTCGCCTGGCCGGCACGGACACCCCGCAGCAGTGGGTGGCTGCCGCGAGCGAGTGGGACGCGCTCCGCTCCCCGCACGAGGCGGCCTACTGCCGGTGGCGCGGCGGGCAGGCGGCGTACGCCGGCCGGCAGGCGACGCTCGCGCAGCGGCTGCTCCGCCGGGCGGCCGGGGAGGCGCGCGAGCACGTACCGCTGTCCGCGGCCATCGCCGCGACCGGGCGCCGCTGACCCGAGCGTCAGGGGAGACCCGCGTGCGGCACGTCGACCTCGACGGCGAGGAGTCGCGCCTCGCGGGCGGCCTTGCGAGCCTCCTCCTGGAAGTCCGGCGCGGAGCAGAGGAAGAGCGTACGGCCGTCGTCGCCGCCGAGCATGCAGGCGAAGACGCCACTGCCCGGCTCGACGGTCCGGTCGATCGTGCCGCCCTCGAGCACCCGCAGCACCCGGTTGCCCAGTGCGTCGGCGACCCACAGCGCGCCCTCGGCGTCCAGCGCGCAGCCGTCGGGGGCGACGACGAGCTCCGCCAGCGCCTTCTCCAGGTCCCGCTCGGTCGGCGCGAGGCCGAACTCGGCCCACGTCCGCCGGTTGGTGAGCGTCCCGTCGGCGGCGATGTCGAAGGCGGTGATCCGGTTGCCGAAGGTCTCGTCGACCAGCAGCGTCGCGTCATCGATGATGACGCTGCCGTTGGGGAAGAGCATCTCCTCGGCCGCGACGCTCACCGAGCCGTCGGGCTCGACGCACAACAGCCGGGCCGGCTCGACCGGTGCGCCCGCCATCAGGTCGAAGCCGAACTCTCCGACGTACGCCCGCCCGCTCCGGTCGACGACCATGTCGTTGGGGTGCCCGCTGACGTACGGCGAAAGGTCGGCATGGACGCTGAGCGAGCCGTCCGGCTCCTGCCGCAGGATCGTCGAGTCGCGCATGGAGACGACGAGCAGCCGGCCGTCGGGCAGCCAGCCCAGGCCCGACGGCTGCTGGGGAACCTCGACCTCCAACCGCTGGTCGCTGCCGTCGGCCGCGGCCGAGTAGACGGCGTACGTGTAGAAGTCGGAGAACCAGATCCTGCCCTCGTGCCAGCGCGGGCACTCGAGATAGGACAGGCCGTCGATCAGCGTTCGCGTGTCATCACCCATGGTTCCTCCGTCACAGATCGGGGTCCGAGATCGGCTCAGGCGGGGTCGGAGGTCGCCGGCTGGCGGGCCGTCTCGAGAAAGCGCTCGAGCTCGCGCTCGACGTCCGGGCCGCACGGCTGGAGGACGACCTCGGTGACGCCGCGGGCACGGAGGTCGGCCAGCTTCTCGCCGACCTGCTCGCGGGTGCCACTGAGCGTGACGTCACGGAGCGTGACGTGCCCGCCGGCGTCCCACGCGGCCCGGTCGGCCTCGTTGAGCCCGACGCAGTGCTGGGAATGTACGACCAGGTGGCGCTCCTCCTCGGGCGTTCGCTCCACCACCTCCCACCACTGCTCGCCGCCCGGCAGCGTGCGCACGGCGTCGGGGCCGCCGAACTCGTACGCACCGTGCAGCGACAGCGCCCAGCCCGGCCCGCCGGCCTCGCGGGCGTGGTCGGAGTCGTCGGGCTCGTCGTCGTCGAGCACGGTGCCCCAGGCGAGGTAGACCGACCAGGGGTGGTCGCCGACGAAGTCGGGCAGCTGCAGCGTCGTGTAGAGGCCGTCGCCGAGCTCGGTGGCCACCTTGTTGCCCTTCGGACCGAGCGCGCCGACGATGACCGGCACATCGACGGGCCGTGCGGGTGCGTGCCCGTCGGGGTGAAGCATCCGCATCCGCGAGCCCTCCCACTCGACGACCTCACCGCGCAGGAGCCCGCGGTAGGCGCGGATGTAGGACTCCATGTAGGCCCAGGTGATCGCGCCGTAACCCATCGCGCGCCGGCCGGTGAACCCGGTGCCGAACGCGACCGCGACCCGTCCGGGCGCGAGGGCGCTGAGCGTCGCAGTGGCGGCGGCGTTGACCATCGGATGGCGCAGGCTCGGGACCAGGACGCCTGGCCCGAGGCCGATCCGGTCGGTCCGGTCGGCGGCGAGCGCGAGCGTCATCCAGACGTCCGGGCTCTGCTGCGGAGTGTCGTAGACCCAGGCCCGGTCGTAGCCGAGCTTCTCGGCGACGGCGATCTTCTCGGGTGAGTCCAGGGCCGTCGGGAACGCGCAGGACACCAGCATGAGCCACTCCTTCGCTCGATGTGACGCAGGTTACAGAGGGCACGGCCGGGCGCGCCATGGCCCGTCCTGGCGGCGTACGATCCGGGCTCGTGGCCGACGCTGTGACTCCTGGGTTCCGTTACTCCGACCTCCTTCCTGCCCACCACGACGACACGCCCTACCGGCTGATCACGACCGACGGCGTCTCGACGTTCGAGGTGGACGGGCGGACCTTCCTCAAGGTGGACCCGGAGGCGATCCGCCGACTCACCTACGAGGCGGTCCACGACATCCAGCACTACCTGCGCCCGGCCCACCTCGCCCAGCTGCGCAAGATCATCGACGACCCCGAGTCCTCGGGGAACGACCGCTTCGTCGCGCTCGACCTGCTCAAGAACGTCAACATCTCCGCCGGCGGCGTGCTGCCGATGTGCCAGGACACCGGCACGGCGATCGTGATGGGCAAGAAGTCCGAGGGCGTCATCACCGGCGTCGACGACGCCGAGCTCGTCGCCAAGGGCGTGTACGACGCCTACACGAAGCTCAACCTGCGCTACTCGCAGATGGCGCCGATCTCGACGTACGAGGAGAGGCCGACCGGCAACAACCTCCCGGCCCAGATCGAGCTCTACTCCACCCCGGGCAGTGACACGCCGGAGTACCACTTCCTCTTCATGGCCAAGGGCGGCGGTTCGGCCAACAAGTCGTTCCTCTACCAGGAGACCAAGGCGATCCTGAACCCCGATCGACTGCTCACCTTCCTCGACGAGAAGATCCGCTCGCTCGGGACGGCCGCCTGCCCGCCGTACCACCTCGCTGTCGTCGTCGGCGGTACGTCGGCCGAGCACGCGCTCAAGACGGCGAAGCTGGCCTCGGCGCACTACCTCGACCACCTTCCGACCGAGGGCGACCTCTCGGGCCACGGAATTCGCGACCCGAAGCTGGAGGAGGAGATCTTCGAGCTCACCCAGTCCTTCGGGATCGGCGCCCAGTTCGGCGGGAAGTACTTCTGCCACGACGTCCGTTTCGTGCGACTCCCCCGTCACGGGGCCTCGCTCCCGGTCGCGATCGCGGTCTCCTGCTCCGCCGACCGGCAGGCGCTCGGCAAGATCACCCCCGAGGGCGTCTTCCTCGAGCAGCTCGAGACCGACCCGGCGAAGTACCTCCCCGACACCACCGAGGAGCACCTCATCCAGGGCGGCGAGGTGGTGAAGATCGACCTCACCGCGCCGATGGAGGAGATCCTCGCCGAGCTCTCGAAGCACCCGGTCAAGACCCGGCTCTCCCTCACCGGCCCGCTCGTCGTCGCCCGCGACATCGCGCACGCGAAGATCAAGGAGCGGCTCGACGCGGGCGAGGAGATGCCGCAGTACCTCAAGGACCACCCCGTCTACTACGCCGGCCCCGCCAAGACGCCCGAGGGCTACGCGTCCGGCTCGTTCGGCCCGACCACGGCGGGCCGGATGGACAGCTACGTCGAGCAGTTCCAGGCGGCGGGCGGCTCCAAGGTCATGCTCGCGAAGGGCAACCGGTCCAAGGTCGTCACCGAGGCCTGCCACGCGCATGGTGGCTTCTACCTCGGCTCCATCGGCGGCCCCGCCGCGCGGCTCGCGCAGGACTGCATCAAGTCCGTCGAGGTGCTCGAGTACCCCGAGCTCGGCATGGAGGCGATCTGGAAGATCGAGGTCGAGGACTTCCCCGCCTTCATCGTCGTGGACGACAAGGGCAACGACTTCTTCACCGACCCCGCCGGCACCACCACCATCCCGCTCACCGGGATCCGGGTCCGCTCGCGGGAGCGGTAGCCGCTAGGGCAGCGACTCGTCGGACACGCTCTCGCCCGGGCGGTGCTTCCGGGCGCCGCTGTGCTCGTTGTCCCGTCTGTTCTCCGGCGGCGCGGCGTCCGGGCCGGAGCCCTGGGTGTCGGCGTCGCCGGATTCCCCCTCGGGGTAGCCCGCCACGGAGTCCTCGGGCGCCTCGTCCGCCTCGGGCTCGTCGAGGTTCTGCACCTCCGAGACCTGGCCCTCGTCGTCGCGCTTCTCGCTCATGGTCTCGCAGTACCCACCCGAGCGCCCGGGGCCACATCCGGTGGCCGCCCGCCACGACACGCCGTACGCCGTCTCGCGTATCGCGAGGATTGGCGCGCGGACGTGGCCCTTGCTCTGATTTCCCCGTGGAGACGGTCGCAACCGAGGGCGGGCTGGTGCTGCGCCGCCGCGACGACGGCAGCCTCGAGCTTCGTGCCAACGGGGTGTTCGTGATGGACACCGAGGAGACCTCGACCGAGAGGGAGCTGGCGACGCGGGCGCTCGGTCTCCACGGGGCTCCGCATCGCGTGCTCGTCGGCGGGCTCGGCCTGGGCTTCACCCTCGAGGCGGTGCTGGCGGACCCCCGTGTGGAGCGGTGCGACGTCGTCGAGATCGAGCCGGCACTGGTGCGGTGGATGTACGACGGCACGATCCCGCACGGCCCGGCGCTGCTGGCGGACCGGCGGGCGCACATCACGGTCGGCGACGTCGCGGTCGCGCTGCGCGAGAGCCCGGCCGCGGCGTACGACGTCGTGCTGCTCGACGTCGACAACGGTCCGGGCTATCTCGTGCACGACGCCAACGCCGCGCTCTACGAGGCGCCCGCGCTCGAGGACGCGAGACGGACCACAGCGCCGGGCGGCACCGTCGTCGTCTGGTCGGCCGCGGAGGCGCCCGAGCTCGCCGGGGAGATGCGGCGGGTCTTCGGCGGCGTCGAGGAGCTGGCGTACGCCGTGACCCTTCAGACACGGGCGGAGAGTTACTGGCTGTACGCCGCGCGAGTAACGTCGACGGCGTGAGCGAGGACAGCAGCAAGGAAGCGCGGCAGCCTGGCGCGGAGCGACACGCTCGCGCCAATGAGGACACCCGCATCGAGCACGACAGCATGGGCGATGTCAGGGTCCCGAAGGACGCGCTCTGGCGGGCGCAGACCCAGCGGGCGGTGGAGAACTTCCCGATCAGCGGCACCCCGATCGAGCCGGCCCTGATCCACGCGATCGGCCACGTGAAGGCAGCGGCGGCGAAGGTCAACGGCGCCCTCGGCGTGATCACCGCCGAGCAGGCCGAGGCGATCGGTGCGGCGGCCGCGAAGGTCTCGGCGGGTGAGGTCGACGGCGAGTTCCCGATCGACGTCTTCCAGACCGGCTCGGGCACCTCCTCGAACATGAACGCCAACGAGGTCATCGCGGGCCTCGCCGCGCAGGCCGGCGTGACGGTCCACCCCAACGACCACGTCAACGCCAGCCAGTCGTCCAACGACACCTTCCCCACGGCGATCCACGTCGCCGCGGCGCTCGCGGTCGCCGAGCAGCTCGTGCCCGCGATCGACACGCTCGCGTCCTCGCTGGAGCGGAAGGCCGAGGAGTTCAAGGACCTGGTCAAGAGCGGTCGCACGCACCTGATGGACGCGACACCGGTGATGCTCGGCCAGGAGTTCGGCGGGTACGCCGCGACCGTCCGCTACGCGCAGGAGCGGCTCGACGCCGTCCTCCCCCGGGTCCGCGAGCTCCCCCTCGGCGGGACCGCCGTCGGCACCGGCATCAACACGCCGCCGGGCTTCCCGCAGCAGGTCATCGCGGCGCTCTCCGAGGCGACCGGCCAGCCGTTCACCGAGGCGCGCAACCACTTCGAGGCGCAGGGCACCCAGGACTCGCTGGTCGAGCTGTCCGGCGTGCTCAAGACCATCGCGGTCGGGCTGATCAAGATCAACAACGACCTGCGGTGGATGTCGTCCGGCCCGACGACCGGTCTCGCCGAGATCCACCTCCCGGACCTCCAGCCGGGGTCCTCGATCATGCCCGGGAAGGTCAACCCGGTGCTGCCCGAGGCGACCCTGATGGTCTGCTTCCAGGTGATCGGCAACGACGCGGCGGTGACCGCCGCCGGTGCGTCCGGGGCGTTCGAGCTCAACGTCGCGCTCCCGGTCATCGCCCGCAACCTCCTCGAGTCGATCCGGCTGCTGGCCAGCGCGATGACCGTCCTCGCCGTACGCACCATCGACGGGATCACCGCCGACGCCGAGCGCATGCGCGCCTACGCCGAGTCCTCCCCCTCGGTCGTCACGCCGCTCAACAAGTACATCGGCTACGAGAACGCCGCAAAGGTCGCCAAGCAGGCGCTCGCCGACGGCGCGACGATCAAGGACACCGTGATCAAGCTGGGCTACGTCGACGACGGCACCCTCACGCTCGAGCAGCTCGACGAAGCCCTCGACGTCGAGTCCATGACCCACCCGTGAGCCGGGGCCGGGTGAGCTACTCGGCCTCGGCCTCGTTGTAGCGACGCAGCAGCTCGGCGAAGGAGCGGCGCTCGGCGGCCGTCCACCCGGCCAGCCGGGCGGCGAGCAGCTCGCGCTGCTGCTCGCGTGCGCCCTCGAGGATCCGGGCACCATCTCGGCTGACATGGAGGGCGTGGTCGGCTCCGCGCACCAGCAGACCGCGAGCGATCATGTCGGCGACCTGCCGGCTGACGGTGGACTTGTCGAGTGCGTAGACGCGGGCGAGGTCCATCGCCCGGCAGCCGTCCTCGTCGTACACATGGCTGAGCATCGTGTACGCCACGAACGACAGGTCAGGATGCACCCGCTGCACGACGGCCCGCACCCGCCGCCCATAGAGCGTCAGCTCGTGCAGGATCTGCCGCTCGACGTCCTGGTCCTTGCGCGACATTGCCCTCCTCCCGGAATTGGTTGTAACCTACAACAAGTACGAAGTTGTAAACTACAACTCATCTCGGATCTCCCTGGAAAGGCCCCATGTCCGCCCACCATCCCGAGCGCCACGCGCTCAAGCACGTCGGCATCCACCTGCTCATCCCGCTCTTCCTCGGCGTCGGCATGGTGCTCGCCTACCTCGGCGCGTTCCACCAGCCCACGCCGCACGACGTCCGCGTCGATGTCGTCGGCAGCTCCGCCGAGACGAAGGTGATGGCGCAGACGCTGCAGGACAAGCTCGGCGACATGGTGTCGGTGCGGACCGTCGGCGACGAGGCCACGGCGCGCGACGCGATCCAGCACCGCGAGATCACCGCGGCGCTCGTCCCCGACGCGAAGGCGCCGCAGCTGCTCTACAGCGACGCCGCGTCCGCGACCACGTCCCAGGTCATCGTCACGATCTTCCAGCAGGTGGCCACCGAGCAGGATGTCCCGCTCCACCTCACCGACGTCGTGCCTGTCGCGTCCGACGGCGACCCGAGCGGCCAGAGCATGTTCTTCTACCTCGTCGGCATGACCGTCGGGTCGTACGCCGCCGGCGTCGCGATCGGTGCGGCCGGCACGGCGCTGCGCCACCGCTTCCGGGTGGCCCTCGCGTTCGTCTCCTCCGCCGTCACCGCGCTCCTCGTGACCGTCATCGCTGGCCCGGTGTACGGCGCACTGCCCAGCCACGTGGTCGAGATCGGCCTGCTCGCCTGGCTCTACAGCCTCACCATCATGCTGATCGGCGTCGGCCTGCACCCGTTCCTCGGCAAGGTCACCACCCCGACCATGACGATGCTCTTCGTGATGCTGAACTTCACGAGCGCCGGCGGCGTCTACGAGCCCGACCTGCTCCCCGGCTTCTTCGGCTCGCTCCACTCGTTCTGGAACGGCGCCGCCCTGCACGAGGCCGGCCGCAACCTGATCTACTTCCCCGATCTCGGCATCACCCGTCAGGTCGTGACGCTGGCGATCTGGTTCGCGGTCGCCGCCGCGCTCGTCTTCGCCTCCTTCGTCTACGAGAGGAAGCGGCATATCCCGCTCGTCCAGGAGTCTCCCGAGGAGGAGGAGCTGGAGGAGGTCGTCGCGGCGGCCTGACCCCGCGGCGCGTCCGCGGCCGTCACACCCCCATACGGCCGCGTACGACGACGGCGGCGCACCCGACCGGGTGCGCCGCCGTCGTACGTTGTCGGACTGACGTAAGTGGCGACTCGGGCGTCAGTACCAGCCGTTGGACTCGCTGTGCGCCCAGGCGCCACAGGGAGAGCCGTAGCGGTCCTGGATGTAGCCGAGACCCCACTTGATCTGGGTCTCCGGGTTGGTCTGCCAGTCGGGGCCGGCCGAGGCCATCTTGGAGCCCGGCAGCGCCTGCGGGATGCCGTAGGCGCCGGAGGGGTTGTAGGCGTTGACCCGCCAGCCCGACTCGCGGGTCCACAGCGAGTCGAGGCAGCCGAACTGGTCCCCGCTCCAGCCGTAGGACGCCAGCAGGGCGCTCGCGATCGACTTCGGGTCACCGGAGGCGATGTCCTCGCGCTCGGTGATCGCCTCGCCGCGGTCGGTCGTCACCGCCGCCAGCGCCGCGCGCTTGGCCGGGTCGGTGGCGGCCCGCCGGTCCGCGGAGCGGGAGAGGGTGTCGTCGTCCTTCGCGCGGTCGGCGAGGAGCTCGTCCGCCGACGGCGACTCGGGCTCGGCCGGCGGCGAGCTGGGGGTCTGGGCGGGGGTCTCGGCGGCGACACCGGTGAACTGGCGCTCACCGGAGGCGGGGTCGTGGAGGGCGATACCGCCGACGACCGCCGCACCCGTGCCGGCGACGGCGAGGGTGGAGAGCAGAAGCGTGGTCCTTGCGGCCTTCTTGGGCGCTTCTACGAGGGGTCGCTGGGGAGCCTTCCGGTGCTTCGGAGAGTACGGGGCGTGCTTCGACAAGGTCTCGTCTTCAGGTCTCGGGGGCTGAGGGCGACCCGCCCACCCTGCATGACGCGGGCGGCCATCGCAAACCGAACCCCACAACTGGCGGAAGTCTTCGGGGACTTCCCTGTCACAGGAGTCACACGGGCCTCACCGGCCCCGCGGAGGGACCGGTGAGGCGCGCGTACGACGTCAGCGGGTCACAGCGTGACGTTCTCCAGCATCTCGGTCACCAGCGCCGCGATGGGCGAGCGCTCCGACCGGGTGAGGGTGACGTGGGCGAAGAGCGGGTGGCCCTTGAGCTTCTCCACGACGGCGACCACGCCGTCGTGGCGCCCGACCCGGAGGTTGTCGCGCTGGGCGACGTCGTGGGTCAGCACCACCTTGGAGTTCGCGCCGATGCGGGAGAGCACGGTGAGGAGCACGTTGCGCTCCAGCGACTGCGCCTCGTCGACGATCACGAAGGCGTCGTGCAGGGAGCGGCCGCGGATGTGGGTCAGCGGCAGCACCTCGAGCATCCCGCGGTCGAGGATCTCGTCGATGACGTCCTGTGAGGTGACGGCGCTGAGCGTGTCGAACACCGCCTGGGCCCAGGGCGACATCTTCTCCGACTCCGACCCCGGCAGGTAGCCGAGCTCCTGGCCGCCGACCGCGAAGAGCGGCCGGAAGATGACGACCTTCTTGTGCTGGCGGCGCTCCATCACCGCCTCCAGCCCGGCGCACAGCGCCAGGGCGGACTTGCCGGTGCCGGCCCGGCCGCCGAGCGAGACGATGCCGACGTCGGGGTCGAGGAGCATCTCGAGCGCGACCCGCTGCTCGGCAGAGCGGCCGTGGATCCCGAATGCCTCCCGGTCGCCGCGGACCAGGTGGACCTGCTTGTCGGGCCCGACCCGACCGAGCGCGGTGCCGCGCTCGGACAGCAGGACGAGGCCGGTGTGGCAGGGCAGGTCGCGCGCGGCGTCGTGGTCGAGCACCCCGTCGTCGTACAGCTCATCGAGGTCGGCCCCCGACACGTCGAGCTCGGCCATGCCGGAGTAGCCCGGGTCGGAGTCGGAGATCGACTCGCCGCGGTACTCCTCCGCCTTCAGCCCGACCGCGGAGGCCTTGATCCGCATGGGCAGGTCCTTGGAGACCAGCGTGACGTCGGCGCCCTCGGCGCGCAGGTTGCAGGCGACCGCGAGGATACGGGTGTCGTTGTCGCCGAGCCGGAAGCCGCTCGGGAGCGTCGAGGGGTCCGTGTGGTTCAGCTCGACCCGGATGCTGCCGCCGGCGTCGCCGACCGGGACGGCCTCGTCGAGCCGCCCGTGGACGAGCCGCAGCTCGTCGAGCATCCGGAGCGCCGACCGCGCGAAGTAGCCCAGCTCGGGGTGGTGGCGCTTGCCCTCCAGCTCGGTGATCACGACCACCGGCAGGACCACCTCGTGCTCGGCGAAGCGCCGCAGCGCCCCCGGGTCCGACAGGAGCACGCTGGTGTCGAGGACGAAGGTCCGGACCGCCGGCTGTTCCGCCCTGGTCGTCCTGGTCCTGGTGGCGCGCCCGGTCTGGGTCCGGGTCGGGCTCTGGGTCGTTGGGGCCTGGCTGGCCACGCGGATCACCTCACAGTGACCAAGACGCACACCCACGCCCCGGTCCTCGTCTTTCACACAGTCGGACCGGGAGGGTGCCCGCCGGTCGGGGTGCCGACCGCCTCCCACGCGTCGGGCCGTCGCGAGACGAGCACCTTCCGCGTGTTCAGTTCGTGAGCTGTCACGTACGGGCCTCCAGGTGCGGCGGGCTTCCCCACCCGCCGTTACGAGCGAACGTACGCCGCGGATGTGTCACGAACAGGCGACACGCCTGAATTCGTGGGTGAACAGTTTGTTGCACCAGACCACCTGCGGGGCCGGTGTGGCGAGGGTGGCCGGAGGGGCCTCAGCGGCCCATGCGGCGCTCGCGCTGCGCATAGGCGCGGAGGGCGCGGAGGAAGTCAACGCGACGGAAGTCGGGCCAGAGCGCCTCGCAGAAGTAGAACTCCGACTTCGCCGACTGCCAGAGCAGGAAGCCGCCGAGGCGCTGCTCGCCGCTGGTGCGGATCACGAGGTCCGGGTCGGGCTGGCCCGCGGTGTAGAGGTGGTCGGAGATGTCCTCGACGCTGACCGTCTCGGCGAGCTCCTCGAGGGTGGTCCCCTTCGCGGCGTGCTCGACCAGCAGGGCGCGTACGGCGTCGGCGATCTCGCGGCGGCCGCCGTAGCCGACGGCGATGTTGACGAGCATGCCGTCGACGTCGCGGGTGGCCTCGGCCGCGGCCTTGAGCCGGGCGACGGTGGAGCTGGGCAGCAGGTCGACGGCGCCGACCGGGTTGAGCCGCCACCGTCGGGTGTCGGCCAGCGAGTCGACCGCCTCCTCGATGATCGGCAGCAGCGCGCCGAGCTCCTTGGCGGGCCGGTTGAGGTTGTCGGTCGAGAGCAGCCACAGCGTCACGACCTCGATGCCGACCTCGTCGCACCAGGTCAGCAGCGGCTCGATGTTGGCCGCGCCGGCGCGGTGGCCGTGGGCGGTGTCACGGCCGACGGCGCGGGCCCAGCGGCGGTTGCCGTCGAGCATCACACCGACGTGCTTGGGCAGCTGGTCACGGTCGATCCGGCGCAGCATCCGCGCCTCGTAGGCGGGGTAGAGCACCCGCCGTACGCCTCGTTTCCAGTCAGCCACGGCCAAGAGACTACCGATGTCAGGTGACGTTCACCTGTTCTCCCAGTCTGTCCTCAGGTGGAGCCGCTACGGTCTTGGTCCATGAACGAGACGAGTGAGGCCGTACGCAACACGATGGGCACCCTTGCCGACTCGCTCCACAGCACCCTCGAAGAGGTCAAGCCGCATCTGCGCGGCTGGCTCCACCTCGGGACGGTGCCTCTCGCGCTCGCGGCAGGGATCGTGCTCATCGTCCTCGCCCCCGACGGACGCCCGCGGGTCGGCGCGATCGTCTTCACGGCCGCGGCGCTGCTGCTCTTCGGCGTCTCCGCCGTCTACCACCGCGGTAACGGCCACTGGACCCCGCGGGTCCACGGGATCCTCAAGCGGTGGGACCACGCCAACATCATGCTGATGATCGCGGGCACCTACACCCCGTTCTCCCTCCTGCTCCTGCACGGAGCGGCCCGGGTCACGCTGCTGTCGGTCGTGTGGACCGGCGCCGTCCTCGGCGTGCTCTTCCGGGTCTTCTGGAACCACGCGCCGCGCTGGCTCTACGTGCCGCTCTACATCGCCCTCGGCTGGGCGGCGATCTTCTTCATCCCCGCCTTCCTCCACGGTGCGACGGCGCTGGGCGTCGGCGTCGGCATCGCAACGTTCACGCTGATCTGTGTGGGCGGGGCGCTCTACACCGCCGGTGGCGTGGTCTACGGCTTCAAGCGGCCCAACCCGTGGCCGCGCTGGTTCGGCTTCCACGAGGTCTTCCACACCTTCACGGTGCTGGCCTTCGTCGCCCACTACACAGGTGTCTCCCTCGCGACGTACTCGTTGCGCTGAGGAAACCTCGACCGCCTAGGCTCCGCGACCACCGAGCAGTCACCCGAGCGTCGCGGAGCCACCATGACCGAGCTGACCGTCCTGTTCCTCCCCGAGTCCGCCTACGGACCGACGAACCAGTGCATCGGACTGGGCGACCTGCTGCTCCGTCGCGGCCATCGGGTGGTCTTCGCCTCCGACCGCTCCTGGGAGGGGGAGGCTCGCGCCGCTCGGCTTCCAGGAGGCGCTCGTCGACCTGGCTCCCCCGGCCGAGCCGGAGCCGGGAGCGAGCGCGGGCGGGTCCGAGGACGCCGGGGCGTTCTGGGCGGACTTCGTCGCCGAGACCGCGCCGGAGTTCCGCAAGCCGACCGCCGAGCAGCTCGGGTCGTTCGTGCTGCCGACGTACCAGGCGCTCATCGACGGCGCGAAGTACGCCGAGCCGCAGCTGCGCCGGATCATCGAGGAGGTGCGGCCGGACGTGCTGGTCGAGGACAACGTGGTGCTGTTCCCCGCGCTGACGACCAGCGGGGCGCCGTTCGTGAGGATCGTCTCCTGCAACCCGCTCGAGGTGCCCGGCGACGGCGTACCGCCCCGGTTCTCCGGGCTCGGGCAGGAGGAGCCGGAGCTGTGGGTGGCGTTCCGGGAGGAGTTCGCCCGCACGCATCGGGCGCAGTGGGAGGAGTTCAACGCCTGGGTGGTCGAGCAGGGCGCCGCGCCGCTGCCCGACCTGGAGTACATGCCGCGTGACAACGCCGCCAACCTCTACGTCTTCCCGGAGGAGCTGGACTACCTCGACGCCCGGCCGCTGGACGGGTCGTGGACCCGGATGGACTCCAGCGTCCGGCGTACCGACGAGGACTACGTGCTTCCTGCGCAGGTCGCCGACAGGCGGGACGGCAGCGCGCTGATCTACCTCTCGCTGGGGTCGCTCGGCGGCGCGGACGTCGACCTGATGCAGCGGCTCGTCGACGCGCTCGCCGAGAGCCCGCACCGTTTCGTCGTGTCGAAGGGTCCGGTCGGCGAGCGGATCACCCTGGCCCCGAACATGGTCGGCGCCTCGATGCTCCCGCAGACCAGGGTTATCCCCCAGGTCGACCTGGTCATCCACCACGGCGGCAACAACACGACGACCGAGGCGATGCACTTCGGCAAGCCGGCGGTGGTGCTGCCGCTGTTCTGGGACCAGTACGACAACGCCCAGCGCCTCGAGGAGACCGGCTACGGCATCCGGCTGAAGAGCTACGAGTGGACGCCGGCAGAGCTGAGCTCCGCGATCGAGACGCTGCTCGCCGACACCGCCCTGCGCGACCGGCTGGCGAAGGTCGGCGAGAGCATCCGCGCCCGCGACGGGCTCACCCGTGGCGCCGACGTGATCGAGTCGGTGGGCCGCCGAGCCCGCTAACGCGTCGCAGCGTTGCCGCCGGCCCGCTTGATCTCGTACATCGCCCGGTCGGCGGCGTCCATGAGCGCGAGCGGCCCGCCGCCGGCGTACGCCGCGACGCCGGCGCTCACGGCGGGATGCAGGACGAGCTCACCGCGTACGACCGGCACCGCGCAGACCGCGACGATCTGCTGCGCCAGCAGGCTCGCCTCCTCGGCGGTGGAGTCGGGGGCGACGACCACGAACTCGTCGCCGCCGAAGCGCCCGACGCGGTTCCTCGGGCCGGCGGTGTGGGAGATCCGCTCGGCGATGGTCTTGAGCACGAAGTCACCGGTGAGGTGGCCGTAGCTGTCGTTGAAGCTCTTGAACTTGTCGATGTCGACGTAGACCAGGCTCAGCGGCTCGTGCCTGCTGTCCGCCCGGTCGACCGCCGCCGCGACCAGCCGGTCGAGGGCGCCGCGGTTGAGCAGACCGGTGACCGCGTCGCGCTCGGACTCGTCGACGTCCGAGAGCGGGTTCTTCCTCAGCTCGGGGAATGCGAGCGAGTCGAAGAGCACGAACAGGACTGCGGCGAGCTGCTCCAGCCGGGCGGTGCTCAGCTGCACGGCCACCCCGAAAGCCGCGGAGCCGACCGAGCCCAGCAGAAGCCACCGCAGCTGGCCGTGGCTGCGCTCGACACGGCGCAGCAGCAGTCCGCAGGCGACCAGGATCAGTGCGACGCACCAGAGGCTGTGGAGGACGAACGCCCAGCCGATCCGGGTGCCGCCGTAGCCGGACGCGAAGGCGCCGGACCACCAGTCCGGCCAGATCAGCCCCGAGGCCAGGACGACGACGGGCTCGACCGAGAGGGCGGCGAGCTGCCGTCGCGACGGCGGGTCGTGACGGCCCCAGGCCCGGCGGGCGAAGAGGTAGCCACCAGTCAGGCTCAGGGACACGAAGAAGAGCCACAGCGCGTTCTCCCGCTCGGTGATGCCACCGCGCTCGTACTCCCAGGCCGCCCAGCACCAGCCGACGACGGGGAGGCACAGCACGCAGAGCAGGCCCAGCCCCGGCGTCCAGCGCCAGCGCACCAACGTCGCGACCGTGACCAGGATGCTCGCACCGAGGAACGCGGCGGCCAGGTTCTCCACGTCTCCAGCATCCCAGGTCGTACGCCGCCCTGCGGCTCAGTCCCCGACGGCGATCGCGGCCGACGGCGTACCGGTGTCGCCTCGGCCGACCCGGGAGCGGCGGTAGCCGTACCCGGCGTACAGGACGAACCCGATCGCCATCCAGATCAGGAACCGCAGCCACGTCTCCAGGCTGAGGTTGAGCATGAGGTAGACGCAGACGAGGGCCGCGAGGATCGGCAGGACGGGGCTCAGTGGCACCCGGAACGCGCGCGGCAGGTCGGGGCGTCGCCTCCGCAGGATCGGTACGGCGACGGAGACGAGCGCGAACGCGGTCAGGGTCCCGATGTTGACCATCTCCTCGAGCTTGCCGATCGGCGTCAGGGCTGCCACGACCGCGACGAGTGCGCCGACGGCGAGGGTGATCCGGATCGGGGTGCCCGTCCGCGGGTTGACGTGGGCGAACCGCACGGGCAGCAGCCCGTCGCGGCTCATCGCGAAGAGCACCCGGATCGCGCCGATCATCAGCGTCATCACGACCGTCGTGAGTCCGGCCACCGCGCCGGCGGCGATCAGCGTGGCGAAGCCGCTGCGGCCGACGTCGCGGAAGGCCGTGGCGAGGGCGGCGTCGGGATCGATGTCGGAGTACTTCACCATGCCGGTGATCACCAGCGCGACGGCCATGTAGAGCACCGTGCAGATGACCAGCGAGCCGATGATGCCGCGCGGCAGGTCACGCTGCGGATTGCGAGCCTCCTCGGCGGTGGTCGCGACCACGTCGAAGCCGATGTAGGCGAAGAAGACGACCGAGGCGGCCGAGACGACGCCCAGCGCGCCGAAGGTCTGCTGGTGGATGCCGAAGATCCACTGGAACAGCGGCTGGGTGAGGCCCTGCCCGCCGAGCGGCTCGGCCGACGGTGGGATGAACGGGTCGTAGTTGCCGCCGCGGATGTAGAACAGCCCCGCGACGATCACGAACAGCACGATGAAGATCTTGATGCCGACGAGCACCAGGTTGACCCGCAGCGACTCCTTGATCCCGACCACGATCAGGGCCACCAGCACCACGACCAGCAGCAGGGCGGCGAGGTTGACATGGCCGAAGCCGCTGCTGGCCTCGGGCCCGATCGAGTCCGGCCAGCCGAGGCCGATCTCGTCGAGGAGCTCCACGAAGTAGCTGCTCCAGCCCTGGGCCACCACCGAGGCGCCGAGCATCAGCTCGAGGATGAGGTCCCAGCCGATGATCCAGGCGATCAGCTCCCCGAGCGTGGCGTACGAGAAGGTGTACGCCGAGCCGGAGACCGGCACCGACGAGGCGAACTCGGCGTAGCAGAGCGCCGCGAGCCCGCAGCAGATGGCCGCGATCACGAAGGAGAAGACCACGCCCGGGCCGGCGTACTGTGCCGCCACCTGGCCGGTGAGCGTGAAGATGCCCGCGCCGACGATGACGCCGATGCCGAACACGGTCAGGTCGAGCGCGGTCAGCCGCTTCTTGAGCTGGAACTCGGGATCCTCGGTGTCCCGCAGCGACTGCTCGATCGACTTGGTGCGCCAGACGCTCACTCCGGCACCGTAACGACGCGAGCGTCCTCTTGGATACCTAGGGAGCCGGCAGCTCGTCCGGTGAGGTGACCGGCCGCTCGCAGACGAAGCCGCGGCAGACGTACGCCGCCGGGCGATCCTCGACAGGGATGCGACCGGTCAGCAGCGGGATGCCGGTGTCTGCGCCGTCGGGCGGCGTGTCGGCCTCGACGACGACCGCGCCGGGGATCCGCCGGGCTCTGTCGGCGAGTGCCGTCCGGGCCTCGCCGGGCTCGCCGACGACGGCGACCTCGAGCGGCCCGTCGGCCATCGTGACCGCGGCGGCGAGCGACCAGCCGGCGAACCGCGGCGCCTTCTGCATCAGCGGCGCCACGGTGGCGAGCGCCTCCTCGGCGGCCTGCCGGTAGCGTCCCTCCCCGGTCAGCGCGTGGGCGCTCACCAGGGCGTGGACCATGCTCGACGTACCGCTCGGCGACGCGTTGTCGCTGGGGTCCCGCGGCCGCGCCACCAGCGTCTCGGCGTCGGCGGCGGTGTCGAAGAAGCCGCCGTCCTCGGCCCGGAAGCGATCGAGGGCCGTGTCCAGCAGCGCCGTCGCCCGGGTCAGCCACACCGGGTCGGCGGTGGCCTGCGCGAGCGCGAGGAACCCCGTCGCGACGCAGCCGTAGTCCTCGAGTACGCCGGCGTGGCGGCCGGCCACGCCCTCGCGGCTCACCCGCAGCAGGCGGGGCTGCGACGTGTCCGTCGGCACCACGTGCACCCGCCAGAGCAGCTCCCCTGCGGCGAGCGCCGCGTCGACGTACCGCTGCGCGTGAAGGCGCAAGCCCGCGTCGACCAGGCCGCTGATCGCCAGCCCGTTCCAGGCGGCGACCACCTTGTCGTCGCGGGCCGGCCGCACCCGCTGCTCGCGGGCGTCGAGAAGCCTCCGGCGTACGTCGGCGAGGCGGCCCTGCTCGTCGGCCCCGGGCTCGTGGCGTAGCTGGAGCGTCGACGCGCCGTGCTCGAAGGTGCCCTCGTCGGTGACCTCGAACACCTGTGCCGCCCAGCGTCCGTCGTCCTCACCCAGCACCTCGACGAGCTGGGCGGGCGTCCACACGTAGTACTTCCCCTCGACGCCCTCGCTGTCGGCGTCCAGCGCGGAGGCGAAGCCGCCCTCGGCGGTCCCCAGCTCGCGGATCATGAAATCGGCGGTCTCGCGGGCGACGCGGTCGCCGAGCTCGGTGCCGAGCCGGGCGTAGAGGCCGACGAGCTGGGCGTTGTCGTACAACATCTTCTCGAAGTGCGGCACGACCCAGCCGCGGTCGACGGCGTACCTCGCGAAGCCGCCGCCGAGCTGGTCGTACATCCCGCCGCGGGCCATCGCCGCGACGGTCCGGGTGAGCATGTGGGCCGGCCGGTTGTCGGGCTCCGCGCCGGCCGAGCCCTCGGCGGTCGCGGCGCCCGCGGCGCTCGCGGCGGGGCCCGTCGAGACCCGCCGGAGGAATTCCAGGACCATCGACGGCGGGAACTTCGGACTCCACTGACCATTGGCCCCGAAGCCGCCGGCGAGCGGGTCGAACTCGCCGGCGAGGGTCTCGACGACGTCGGGGACGTCCACCGCCCAGCCGTCGTGCGAAGCGGTCGCGACGGAGGCGGTCGCCAGGTGGCGCCGTACGTTGTCGGCCACGCCGCGGATCTCCTCGCCGCGCGTCTCCCACGCCTCGCTGAGCGCCTGGAGGACCTGGGTGAACGCCGGCATCCCCTGCCGCGGCTGGTCGGGGAAGTAGGTGCCGGCGAAGAACGGGTTGCCGTCGTGGTCGAGCACGACGGTCATCGGCCATCCACCCTGCCCGGTCATCGCGGTCGTCGCCTGCATGTAGACCGCGTCCACGTCCGGCCGCTCCTCGCGGTCCACCTTGATCGGCACGAAGTGCTCGTTGAGGTACGCCGCGGTCGACCCGTCCTCGAACGACTCGTGCGCCATGACATGGCACCAGTGGCAGGCGGCGTACCCGACGCTGAGCAGGATCGGCACGTTGCGCCGGCGAGCCTCCTCGAACGCGGCCGGCTCCCACTCCCACCAGTCGACCGGGTTGTCCGCGTGCTGGAGGAGGTACGGCGAGGTCGCGTCCTTCAGTCGGTTCGGCACGCTCCCCACGCTAGCCCGCGCCCGTCAGGGTTCCGAACGACCCGACGATCGCCGAGCCGACAGCTGCGGTGTAGAAAGCGGATCATGACCGAGTCCACCGTTGAGCGACGGCGCGAGCGCCTCGAGACGGGTCTGGGGGCGGGATGGACGCCGACGACCCTCGCTGGCCGCTTCGACGCGGCAGTCGGCCGATTCCCCGACCGCCCCTACCTGCTGGTCGGCACCCAGGCGTGGACCTACGCCGAGCTCCAGGAGTGGTCGCGCGCCGTGGCCCGCGGGCTGTACGAGGTCGGCGTCCGATCCGGCGACCCCGTCGCGATGGTGGTCGACAACCGGCCGGAGTTCGTCGCCGTCAAGCTCGCGATCGCGCGGCTGGGCGCGACCGCGGTGCCGATCAACTTCGGTTACCGGGCCGACGAGCTCGCGACCGTCCTCAACACCAGCCGCGCGGAGGTCCTGGTCACGATCGACGCCGTCATCGGGGTCGACCACCTGGCGTCCCTCGACGAGATCTGCCCCGGCTGGGAGGCGGGCGCCGACCTCGCTTCGGCGACGGTCCCGCATCTGCGCCGGGTCGTCCTGGTGGGCACCGGCGCCCGACCCGGTGCCCTGGATCTCGCCGGCCTGGTCGAGCTGGGCCGGCACGCCGGAGAGGGAACCGTACGCGCGCTGGAGGACGGCATCGACCCGGACTCGCCGTGCGACGTCGTCTTCACCTCCGGCACCTCCGGGCATCCGCTCGGTGCGGTGCTGACCCACGACATGGTGCTGCGGAGCGGCTACGGATCGGCGTACCACCGCGGATTCGACGACGGCTGGCGGATCGCCTTCTCGCTGCCGATGTACCACGTGTTCGGCTACGTGGAGGGCATGGTCGCAGCGATGTACGCCGGCGGCGCGATCGCCCCGCACGCGGTGTTCAACCCGCGCAGCATGCTGACGACGATCCAGCAGCACAACATCCACGAGGTGCTCTTCGTACCGACGATGTCGATCGCCGTCGTGGAGGAGGCGATGCGGCGCGACTACGACACCGCCAGCCTGGAGTCCGTGTTCTCGGCGGCTGCGGCCGCGCCGGTGCGGCTGTGGCAGCAGATCGAGAAGGTCCTCGGGCCGCGGCAGGTCTTCACCGGCTACGGCCAGACGGAGGTGTCGGCCGCCACGGCGCTGACCCTGCCCGGCGACCCTCTCGAGGTCGTCTCGGCGACCGTCGGCCGGATGAAGCTCGGCGGGAGCGCCGCCCTGCCCGGCATGGACGGCGCACTGGCGGCGTACCGCACGGTCGACCCGTTCACCGGCGCAGTCCTCCCCGAGGGCACCGAGGGCGAGCTGTCGGTGCGCGGCCCGATCGTCACCCGGGAGTACTTCGGCGACCCCGAGCGCACCGCCGCGATGATCGACGCCGAGGGCTGGCTGCGCACCGGTGACCTGGGGCGAGTGCGCGCCGACGGCTATCTGGAGCTGAGCGGCCGCAGCGGAGAGCTCTTCAAGGTCGGCGGCGAGCTGGTCGCGCCGACCGAGGTCGAACACGTCATCACCGCCCACCCCGCCGTCGAGCAGGCGTACGTCGCCGGCATGCCCGATGCACGGCTCGGCGAGGTGGGATGGGCATGGGTCGTACGCGCTGAGGAGGCCTCGGTCGACGAGGACGAGCTGGTCCGCCACTGCCGCCGCCACCTGGCCGGGTTCAAGGTGCCTCGGCGGATGCTCTTCGTCTCTGCCGAGAATCTGCCGAAGACGACGACGGGCAAGATCCAGAAGTACCGCCTCGTCGGTGACGCGTCCGACTGACCACGGCCCGTCGGTGGGACTCCGCCGCGATCCCCGGCCCAGGTCGCGCGATCTCAGCCAGCCAGCCCGGGGCGGCTGACCCGCGCGACCAGCTTCTGGGGCGCCTGCAGGCAATAGGAGTCGGTGACCAGCTCGCCCACCTCCTCCCAGTCGGTGTCCTCGTCGAGAAGCATGCCGACGACGTTGGCGCCCCAACCGGCCCGGAAGTACGGCGCGCCGAGGTGCTCGAACGCCATCACCTCGTCGGGCTCGGCGCGGAACGTGATCCGGAACAGCTGGTCCTCTCCCCCGAAGACGTGGGCGACCGTCGCGGGGCCGACCCGCCACCGCACGCCGACCCAGGCGTCCTCCTCGAGCAGATCCGGGAGGTGGGCGACCAGGTCGGCGATGCGGCGGACCATCTCGGGCGGAACCGGCGGACGCTCGGGCATGATCAGCAATCTGCCACACGGGGCGGACAGTTCCCACGCGCCTGTTTCAACCGCGCACCCCGCGGCGGGCCAGCCAGGAGTCGGTGAGGATCTCGGTCAGCTCCTGTTCGTCGAGCCGGTCCAGCCAGGCCCACACGGACACCTTCACCTTGAAGGTGTCGATCCTGGCGAAGGTGTCGGTCCGGCCCGCGAGCATCTCCTGCGTGGCGAGGTCCATGGTCCAGAACTGCAGGATCTCCCGGCCGTCGTCGTCCCAGCGCAGGCGTGCGAAGGGGTGTCGCCCGATGTCGTACGTCGGCGAGCCCTCGTGGGCCAGGCCCGCCCTCGCACCGGCGAGCGTGCTCGCGATCCGCTCCACGTCCGTCCACGTGGCCATGCAGTCAGTATCCCGCTCGCGCCTTCAGCGCGTCTTGATCGTGCTTGCTCACTCGCGCGACCGGGGATTGTCGGTGGCTGGCGCTAGCTTTGGGAACACCAGATCGAAACCGGTCTCGTGTTCGAGGAGGTGTGTCATGGCCGAGCTGACGCCGGTGCCGGCGGTGCTCGCCTCGGTGCGACACGCCCGCCGCGAGATCGCCCGCGCCGCCCACCTCACCGGACTGTTCCCGCGCCCCGACGAGGTCGAGGCGACACTGCGGGAGCTGGCCGCCCTCGAGGCCCAGACCACCGCCCTCCGGCTGCGGCTCATGGCGTCGGCCGGACCGGTCGCCGCATCCACCGGCGCCCGAGATGTGGGCGCCTGGTGGGCCGACGCCCTGCGCGCCGACCACCGCGCCGCTCGCGCCGACCTCAAGCTCGCCCGCGCGCTGGACCGCTACGAGGTGCTGGCCGCCGCGCTGGCCGAGGGCACCGTCTCGGTCGAGCAGGCGAGGGTGATCGCTCGCGCGCTCGACGCGCTGCCCGACGACCTCGCCCCCGGCGAGGTGTCGAAGGCGGAGGCGGTGATGGTCGACGAGGCAGCACGGCTCGACCCGGCCCGACTCCGCACGGTCGGGGCCCACCTGCTCGAGGTCCTCGACCCCCAACGCGCCGAGGAGGTCCTCGGCAAGAGACTGCTCGCCGAGGAGGAGAGGGCCAACCGGCGGACCTCCCTGACCATCACCGACCCCGGCGACGGGACGATGTTCCTGCGAGCCCGGCTGCCCAGGGCGACCGGGGTCCGGTTGAGGACCTACCTCGACGCCTTCACCCAACCCCGACTCGCCCAGCTCGCCGAACGCGGCAAGACGATCCCCTACGACCGGCTCCTCGGCCACGCGTTCGGGCAGCTCCTCGAACGGATCGACCCCGACACCCTGCCCCACCACGGCGGCGACGCCACCACCCTCATCGTCACAATCCCGGTCGACCAGCTCAACAGCGAGCTGGGTTCGGCATCCATCGGCAGCGACGGCGAGATCTCCGCCGCCGAGGCCCGCCGACTCGCCTGCACCGCCGGCATCATCCCCGCCGTCCTCGACACCCACAGCGAGGTATTGGACCTCGGCCGCAAAACCCGGCTCTTCACCCCCGCCCAACGCAAAGCCCTCCGGATCAGATACCCGACCTGCGCGGTCGAGGGCTGCGAGGTCCCCGCCCCCTGGACCGACGCCCACCACCTCCACCCCTGGGCACTGGGCGGCCTGTCCGACTTGAGCAACGCCGTCCTCTTCTGCCGACACCACCACCGACTCGCCCACAACCCGGCTTACGCGCCGACCCGACACCCCGACGGCAGCATCAGATTCCACAGGAGGACGTGAGAGCCCCGCGGCTCCGACCCGTTGTCGGTGGGTGTCGGCAGAATCGGCGCCATGCGCATGCTGCTGACCTCCGCCGGGCTCGCCAACGACCACCTCGAGGGCGCCTTGGCGGACCTGCTCGGGAAGCCGTACGCCGAGGTGAAGGTCGCCGCCGTGCTCACCGCCTCGCTCGGCCAGCCGGGCGAGCACGGGTGGCTGGTCGACTCTCTCGTCGAGCTCCGCGACCTCGGCTGGTCCGCGCTGGACCTGCTCGACCTCAACGGCCCGCCGCGGGACCTGGTGGCCGAGCGGCTCCGGGGCGCCGACGTCCTGTGGGTCACCGGCGGCAACCAGTTCCACCTGGCGATGAGCATCGTCCGCAACGGCTTCGCCGACCTGTTCCGCGAGCTCCTGGAGGAGAAGGTCTACGTCGGCACGAGCGCGGGGTCGATGATCTTCAGCAAGCGCTTCGACGAGCGCGTAGCCGACCTACTCGGCGACCTGCCCGACCTGAGGCTGCTCGGGGCCGACACGATCGAGCCGCCGTTCGGCCTGTTCGAGTGGTACATCAAGCCGCATCTCAACGCGCCGTACTTCCCCCAGCG
This sequence comes from Nocardioides asiaticus, assembly GCF_040049175.1. Taxonomy (NCBI): domain Bacteria; kingdom Bacillati; phylum Actinomycetota; class Actinomycetes; order Propionibacteriales; family Nocardioidaceae; genus Nocardioides; species Nocardioides asiaticus. The sequence continues at coordinate 948,083 of NZ_JBDZDM010000001.1, forward strand.
CGACGGAGCCTGGGCCGACCGCCTCGCCGCGCAGGCCGACTTCCCGCTCTACCTGCTCGACGACGGTTCCGCCGTCCGCGTCCGGGATGACGAGGTCGACGTCGTTTCAGCGACCGGCGGATGGCGTCTGGTCGGCCCTCAGCCCAGCCGGTGACCGTCCCGGCCGGCTACCCGACCGCGACGGTCTCCTTCTCCTCCTGCGGAAGCCGCCGGTTGCGGACGACGGAGGAGCCGAAGGCGAGCAGGATGAACCCGACGCCGATGAGCCCGGTGACCATCTCGGGCACCTCGTGCTTGATGCTGATCAGCAGGATGATCGCGAGAGCGCCGATGGCCCACATGGCGCCGTGCTCGAGGTAGACGTAGTTGGACAGCGTGCCCTTGCGGACGAGGAAGACGGTGATGGAGCGGATGTACATCGCGCCGACACCGAGACCGACGGCGATGATGAAGATGTCCTGCGTGATCGCGAACGCGCCGATCACACCGTCGAAGGAGAACGACGCGTCGAGGACCTCGAGGTAGAGGAAGAGGAAGAACGCCGCCTTGCCGGTGGCCTTGGCCACGCCGTTCGGTCCGCCGTCCCCACCGGCCTGGCCGTCCGCGTCGTCGGCACCGCCGACGCCCTCGAAGAGCTCGCCGAGCCCGTTGACGAGCAGATACGTCACGACGCCGAGTACGCCGGAGAAGAGCACCGTCTCGGGCTCCTCGGCGAGCACCTCGCCGGCGATGGCGAGCAGGACCAGCGCCACGACGACGGGGAGCTGGTCGAGCCGGCCGATCTTGGCCAGCGGCCGCTCGAGCCAGGTGAGCCAGGCGATCTCACGGTCCTCGAAGACGAAGTCGAGGAAGAGCATGAGCAGGAACATCCCGCCGAAGGAGGCGATCGCCGGGTGTGCCTCGTGGAGGAGGTACGCGTACGTGCCCGGCTCGTGGATCGAGCCGCCCTCGAGGGCCAGCCGGACCGCGTCGACCGGACCGATCTTCGCCGTGATGCCGACGAGCAGCAGCGGGAAGACGAGCCGCATGCCGAAGACCGCCACGATGATGCCGATCGTCAGGAAGATCTTCTGCCAGAACGCGCTCATCTTCTCGAGGATGGTGGCGTTGACGACCGCGTTGTCGAACGACAGCGACACCTCCAGCACCGAGAGGATCGCGACGAGGGCCAGGGCAGTCGGGCCGCCGAGGATCAGCGCGCCGACGAGCGCGATGATCGTCACGGCGAACGACCAGCCGAAGGTCTTGAGGATCAACAGGAGGTCCTAGCGGGTCAGGGGTGAGGGTCGCGGAGGCTCGCTCCCGTGCGAACCTACCGTGCACCCAGGACAACGAGATCCGGCCTTCAGCCGTGCCCGGCGCGGGGCCAACCTCGCGTTAGTTCACTCACCCCTCACCTCACGCGGCCCTCAGGTCACCCGCTCCGTGGCCAGCGCGTCGAGCCGCACCTCCCAGCCGTGGCCGGGAGCCTCACCGAGCGGCAGCACGCCTCCCTCGGCACTGGGCACCGACGCGAGCAGCCGCTGCTCGATCCGCACGTGGTCGTGGAACCACTCCACGTGACGCAGCCCGGGGGCGGCCGCCGCGACGGGAAGGTGCAGGTACGGCGCGCAGTGCGCCGAGATCTCCACGTGGTGGGCGGCGGCGACGGCAGCCGCGCGCAGGAAGCCGGTGTAGCCGCCGCAGCGGGTGGCGTCGAGCTGGAGGCAGTCGACGGCACGGGCGTCGAGGAGGCGTACGGCGTCGTCCGTGTCGTAGCAGTACTCGCCGGCGGCCACGTCACACTCGAGCGCGTCGCGAACCTGCGCCAGCCCGGCCGGTTGGTCGGAGGTGACCGGCTCCTCGAACCAGCTCACCCCGAGCTCGACCAGCGCCCGCCCGACCCGGACCGCCTGGCCCACCTGGTAGGCGCCGTTCGCGTCGACGAACACGGCCGTGTCGTCGCCGACCGACCGCCGGGCCAGCGCGACCCGGTGCAGGTCGCGCTCGACGCGGGTCCCCCAGGACTCGCCGATCTTGATCTTGACGCTGCGGAAGCCCTGCTCGTGCCACACCTCGAGCTGGGCCGCGGTCCGCCGGTCGTCGTACGAGGTGAAGCCCCCGCTGCCGTACGCCGTCACCGTGTCGCGCACCGCGCCCCACAGCCGGTGGAGGGGTACGCCGAGCAGCCGTGCCTTCAGGTCCCACAGGGCGACGTCGACCGCCGAGAGCGCCATGCTGCCCAGACCCGGCCGGCCGGCGTTGCGCAGGGCCGCCCGCATCGCCTCCCAGCAGCCGGTGACGTCCATGGCGCTCCGGCCGACGACGACCGGGGCGAGGAGCTCGTCCACCAGGGCGGCGGCGGCCGCGGGCGCGTAGGTCCAGCCGATCCCGCTGACGCCGGCGGCGCCGACGACCACGGCCACGAGGGTCGTCGCGTCCCAGCTCAGCGTGCCGTCGGCCTCGGGCGCGTCGGTCGGCACGCGGTAGGCGCTGGTCTCCAGCCCGACGACCGCAGCGCCCCGGTCCGCCGACGCGCTCATGACTCGTGGTGCGGCAGCAGCTCCTGCGCCTTGGTCTTGATCCCCTCCTTGAACACCCCCCAGCGCGACTGGTCGCCCTTGATGAGCGCCTGCGCGGTGTTGAGCATCTGCTCGAGGTCGGCGTGCGGCGGGATGGGAGGCACGTCGGGGTCGCAGTGCACGTCGAGCAGGAACGGCCGGTCTGCGGACAGCGCCTGCTCCCACGCGCCGGCGAGCTGCTCCGGCTCGGTCACGGTGATCGCGCCGAGGCCGAAGCCCTCGGCGACCGCGGCGTACGACATGTCGGGGAGCCGCTGGGACTCGATGAAGTCGGGCGTGCCGCCGAGCGAGCGCAGCTCCCAGGTCACCTGGTTGAGGTCGTTGTTGTGCAGGACGGCGACGACGAGCCGCGGGTCCTCCCACTCCTCCCAGTAGCGGCGCACGGTGAGCAGCTCGGCCAGCCCGTTCATCTGCATGGCCCCGTCGCCCTCGAAGGCGATCGCGGGGCGATCCGGGCGGGCGAACTTCGCCCCGATGGCGTACGGCACGGCGGCGCCCATCGTCGCGAGCGTGCCCGAGAGCGAACCACGCATCTCGCCGCGGATGCGGATCTGCCGGGCGTACCAGTCGGCCGCCGAGCCGCTGTCCGAGGTCACGATCGCGTTCTGCGGAGCCTGCGCGGAGAACTCGCTGAAGATCCGCATCGGGTTGACCGGGTCGGCGGAGACGTGGGCCTCCTTGTCCATCGTCTCCCACCAGCGCGCGACGTTGTGCTCGATCGTCTCCCGCCAGCCGCGGTCGGACTTCCGTTCGAGCAGCGGCAGCAGCGCCCGCAGGGTCGACGCGGAGTCGCCGACGAGGTTGACCTCGTACGGGTAGCGCATCCCGATCATCGTGCCGTCGACGTCGATCTGGACGCCGCGCGCCTGGTCGTAGGCCGGCAGGAACTGGCTGTAGGGGAAGCTGGAGCCGATCGTGAGCAGGGTGTCGCAGTCCCGCATCAGCTCATAGCTCGGCCGGGTGCCGAGCAGCCCGATCGAGCCCGTCACCCAGGGCAGCTCGTCGCTGAGGACGTCCTTGCCGAGGAGGGCCTTGGCGGCGCCGGCACCGAGTACGTCGGCGACGGCCGCCACCTCGTCGACGGCTGCGCGAGCGCCCTGGCCGACCAGGATCGCCACCCTGCGGCCAGCGTTGAGGACGTCGGCCGCCTGTCGGAGCGCCGACTCGTCGGGCACCGTCGTCGGGCGGCGCACGTCGAGGCTGGACGGCACCATCTTGAAGGCGTGCTCGGGCGGGCTGTAGTCCAGCTCCTGCACGTCGTTGGGGATGATCACGGCGGTCGGCGCACGTCGGGTCAGGGCGATCCGGATGGCCCGGTCGAGCACGTTCGGGAGCTGCTCCGGCACGGTGACCATCTGGACGTAGTCGCTGGCCACGTCCTTGAACAGCGACGGCAGGTCGACCTCCTGCTGGTAGTTGCCGCCGATCGCCGAGCGGTTCGTCTGCCCGACGATCGCGACGACCGGCACGTGGTCGAGCTTGGCGTCGTACAGGCCGTTGAGCAGGTGGATCGCGCCCGGGCCGGAGGTCGCCGTGCAGATCCCGACCTTTCCGGAGAACTTCGCGAAGCCGACCGCCTCGAACGCGGCCATCTCCTCGTGCCGGGCCTGGATGAAGCGCGGCCGGTCGCCCGCCCGCGAGAAGGCGCCGACGATCCCGTTGATCCCGTCGCCCGGGTAGCCGAAGACCTGTTCGACGCCCCACTCGCGGAGCCGGTCGAGCAGCTTGTCGGCAACGGTGGTGCTCATGGGAGACCTTCCTCTCGATGGTTCTGGTCGCGCAGTCCGCCCGCGAGCAGCTGCGCGAGGTGCACCGGCCGGTGTCCGGTCCGGTCCAGCTCGGTGATCTGGGTACGGCAGGAGAAGCCGTCGGCCAGGACGACGTCGTCGCCCGCGACCTCCGCGAGCGCGGGCAGCAGGGCCTGCTCGGCGCAGGCCCGGCTCACCTCGCCGTGGCCGGCGGTGAAGCCGAAGTTCCCGGCCAGGCCGCAGCAGCCGGAGTCGAGGTGGTCCACGTCGGCGCCGGCGGCGCGCAGGAGCTGCCGGTCGGCGTCCCAGCCCATCACGGCGTGGTGGTGGCAGTGGACCTGGGCGAGCCCGCGGACAGGCAGCGCGGGCGGCTGCCAGCCGTCGGCGTACGACGTGAGCAGCTCGGCCAGCGTCACGGTGTGGTCGCGCAGCCGGTGGACGTCCTGGTCGGCGGCGAAGAGCTCCGCCGCGTCGGAGCGGAAGACCGCGGTGCAGCTCGGCTCCAGCCCGACCACCAGCCCGCCGTCGCGCACGTGCGGCGCGAGCGCGTCGACGGTCCGCCGGAGCTGCCGCTTCGCGGTGGTGAGCTGCCCGGTGGAGATCCAGGTCAGCCCGCAGCACAGCGGCTCCGAGGGCATCGTGACGCCCCACCCGGCGTCCTCGAGGACCGCGACGGCGGCCTTCCCGATGTCCGGGTCGAACTGGTCGGTGAACGTGTCCGGCCACAGCAGCACCCGGCCGCGCGGGCCGTCGGGCCGGGGTGGTCGCTGTGCCCACCACTCGCGCAGCGACTGCTCCGCGAACCTGGGCAGCGACCGGTCCTCCAGGCCGGCGGCCCCGGTGGCGAGACGGCGCACGGGGCGGACGGCGCCGAGGGCGTTGACCGCCCCCGTGAGGCCGGCCCGGCGTACGCCCCGGGCCAGCAGCGGCAGCCATCCGAGCGCGTAGTCGGCCCGCGGGCGGAGCCGGTGCCGGTAGTGGTGGGCGAGGAACTCGGCCTTGTAGGTCGCCATGTCGACGTCGGCCGGGCAGTCGGACTTGCAGCCCTTGCAGGCCAGGCAGAGGTCGAGCGCGTCGCGCACCTCCGTGGAGCGCCAGCCGTCGGTGACGGGCCCGTCCCCGTGGCCGTCGAGCATCTCGAAGAGCAGCCGCGCCCGGCCCCGGGTCGAGTGCTCCTCCTCGCGGGTCACCTGGTACGACGGGCACATCACCGTGCCGCCCTCGTTCTCGAGCTTGCGGCACTTGCCGACGCCTACGCAGCGGTTCGCCGCCTCGCGGAACGAGCCGCCGTCGTGCGGGAAGGCGAAGTGCAGCGGTTCCCGTTGGCGCGGGGACCAATGCGAGCCCAGCCGGAGGTGGTCATCGAGCGCGGCCGGGTGGACGACCTTGCCGGGGTTCATCCGGTCCTCGGGGTCGAACAGCGCCTTGACCTCCTCGAAGAGCGCCACCACCTCGTCGCCGAACATCCGCGGCAGCAGCTCGCCACGGGACTGTCCGTCCCCGTGCTCGCCGGACAGCGACCCGCCGTACGACGCGACGAGGTCGGCGGCCCGCTCCAGGAAGCGGCGGTAGTGGGCGACCCCCTCGCTCGAGTAGAGGTCGAACGGGATCCGCGTGTGGACGCAGCCGTGCCCGAAGTGGCCGTAGAGGGAGGGGCCGGTGTCGGTGGCGTACCCGAACTCCTCGAAGAGCCGGCGCAGGTCGCGCAGGTAGTCGCCCAGCCGCGCGACGGGCACCGCCGAGTCCTCCCAGCCCTCGAAGGTGTCGCGCCGGTGCGGCACGTGCGCCGTGGCGCCGAGCCCGGCCTCACGCACCTGCCAGAGCTCGCTCTCCCGCTCGGGGTCGTCGAAGAAGACCACGTCCGGCTCGTGCTCGGACTCCCCGAGGGCGTCGAGCATCGCGTGCGCCCGGGCATCGGCCCCGTCGGTGTCCTCGCCGCCGAACTGCACCATGAGGAAGCCGGTGCCCTGCGGCAGCTCCTCGAGGCCCTGGGGGTTCATCCCCTTGATCTGCTCGTCACGGATCAGGTAGCGGTCCACGCCCTCGAGCGCGATCGGCTCGTGGTCGACGATCGCGGGCACGGCGTCGGCGGCGGCCGCGATGTCCCGGAACCCGAGTACGACGAGGGTGCGCGCCTCGACCACCGGCACGAGCTCGAGCTCCGCGTGCAGCACCGTGACCAGCGTCGCCTCACTCCCGATGAGGGCGCCGGCGACGTCGAAGCCGTGCTCGGGCAGCAGCGAGTCGAGGTTGTAGCCGGAGACCCGCCGCGGGATGTCGGGGTAGCGCGCGCGGATCAGGTCGCCGTGCTCGTCCCGCAGCCGGCGCAGCGCCCGGTAGATGTGGGCCCGACGGTCGCCGCGGCGCTCGATCTCGCGGTACGCCGCGTCGTCGGTCTCTCCGCAGGTGAACCGGGTGCCGTCGTACAGCAGCACGTCGAGGGCGGCGACGTTGTCCACCACCTTGCCCGTCCGCTGCGCGGTGGCGCCGCAGGAGTTGTTGCCGATCATCCCGCCGAGCGTGCAGTTCTGGTGGGTGGCCGGCTCCGGGCCGAAGCGCAGGCCGGTCGGGGCGAGCTGCCGGTTGAGGTCGTCGAGGACGATGCCCGGCTCGACGACGCAGCGGCGGCGGTCGGTGTCGACCGAGACGACACGGTTGCAGTACTTGGTGAAGTCGAGCACGACCGCGGTGTTGGTGCACTGGCCGGCGAGGCTGGTGCCGCCGCCACGTGGGAGGACCGGGAGGCCGTGCTCGCGGCACACGGCGACCGCCCGGACCGCGTCCTCCACGGACCGGGGCAGCACCACCCCCAGCGGCACCTGGCGGAAGTTGGACGCGTCGGTCGAGTACGCCGCCCGGCTGCCGGCGTCGAACCGGATCTCGCCGTCAACCCGCTCCTCGAGGTCTCGCCGCGCCGCGTCGAGCGGGGTCACGTCTGCGGTCGGCACAATGCGTGGTACCCGAGCGCCGCGCCCGCCAATCACGACCGGCGCCCACGCCGGGCGGCCACGAGAGCGCCCACTGCGGCGGCGCCGGCGAGCAGCATGCCCCGGTGCTGAGCCGCCCATTGCTGGGCCGAGGTGTCGGCGGCGTCGAAGGGGCCACGGGCGCCGTGGTCGCGCCCGCCGGGGCCGTCCACGGGCTCCCAGATGTTGACCGGCCGGTCCGGTGGCGGCGGTCCGTCGGTCTGCTGGGCGTCGACCGAGGTGCGCGCGACGTACCGGTCGAGGAGGGCCGGCACCGCTCGTTCGCCGAGGATGGCCGCCACCGTGCTGCGGCCGACCCAGTGCTCGCGCTGGCGGGGGTGGTCGGCGGCGTACACGATCGCGCGCGCCGCGACCTCCGGCTGGAAGATCGGCGGCACCGGCTGGGCCTGGCGGGGCATCCGCGAGAGCCCCCAGATGAACTGCGGGGTGTTGACGGCCGGTAGCTGCACCATCGTCGCCCGCACCCGGCTCCGGTCGTGGCGCAGCTCGGCGCGCAGGGACTCGTGGAATCCCCTGATGGCGTGCTTGGCGCCGCAGTACGCCGCCTGCAGCGGGACGCTGCGGTAGGAGAGGGCCGAGCCGACCTGCACGATCGTGCCGCGGTCGCGCGGCAGCATCCGGGCCAGCGCGGCCCGGGTCCCGTTGACGAACCCGAGATAGGTCACCTCGGTCACCCGGCGGTACTCCTCGGCGGTCACGTCGGTGAAGCGCCCGAAGACGGTGACGAACGCGGCATTGACCCAGACGTCGATCTCCCCCAGCTCGCGCTCCACCCGCTCAGCGGCGGCGGCGACCGCCTCGGCGTCGGCGACGTCGAGAGGTACGACGAGCGCCCGCGCGCCGGCATCCTCGACCTCACGCCGCGCCGCCTCCAGCCCGGTGGTGCCGCGGGCGAGCAGGGCGACGCCGTCGCCCCGGTCCGCGAAGGCCCGGGCGCAGGCCCGTCCCACCCCCGCGCTCGCTCCGGTCACGACGATCACGCGTCCGGCCATGCGGTCTCCTCCTTCCGGTGAGGTCGACCCGTGCCGGGCGCCGGGTCGGCGAGCCGGTGGGCGGCCTCGATCAGCGCCCCGTGCGCGAACGCCTGGGGCAGGTTCCCGCGCAGCTGCCGCTGCGCGACGTCGTACTCCTCGGTGAACAGACCGGGCGGCCCCACCGCCCCGCGGGTCCGCTCGAAGAGGCGCAGCGCCACGGCGTGGTTGCCCTGCTGGTGGGTGGCGAGCGCCAGATGGAAGCCGCAGAGCAGGAAGGCTCCCTCGGTCTCGCCCAGTGGCCGGTCGCCGTGGCGGAACCGGTAGACGTAGCCGTCCTCGGTCAGCTCCTCCAGCACCGAGCGCCAGGTGGCGACGGTGCGCGGGTCGTCCTCGGGAAGGGCACCGCGCACGGCCGGCCTCAGCAGCGCGCTGTCGGTGCCGGGGACATCGGGAGCGCGCTGCCATCGGCCGGTCGGGTGCAGGCACGTGCGGCTCGCGTCGGCGACGAGACGGTCGGCGAGGGCGATCAGCCGGTCCGCCCCGGACCGCGCGGCGGGGCGGGCGGCGACCGCGCGCAGCCCGGCGGCACAGACCAGTCGGGAGTGGGTCCACAGTCGGTCGTCCAGCTCCCAGATCCCCGCGTCCGGGCGCTCGTGGAGCCGGGCGATCGACTCCGCCGCGGACTCCGCGGCCCGCCAGCCGCGGGCGTCGATCCGGCCGAGCTCGTCGGCGGCCGCGAGGAGGAGCAGCGCCTCGCCGTACGCGTCGAGCTGGAACTGGTCGTGGACCCGGTTGCCGACGTGCGGGTCGGCGCCCCCCGGATAGCCCGGGAGGTCCAGCGACCGCGGCCGCGGGACGGGGTCGCCGTCGACGGTGTAGGCCGGGTACAGGTGGTCGCCGTCCTCGAGGAGCCGGTCGGCGACGACGCGGACCGCACCGTCCAGCAGCGGGTTTCCCCCGACGGCGGCGAGCGCCTGCCCGACGAGGCACTGGTCGCGCACCCAGGCGAACCGGTAGTCGTAGTTGCGTCCCTGCTCGACCTGCTCCGGGAGCGACGTGGTCGCGGCGGCGACCATCGCCCCGGTCCCGGCGGTGAGCCCGCGCAGGACGGCGTAGGAGTGCCGGGACTCGGCGGGAGCGACGGAGTCGGTGAGGGCCGGAACCTCGTCGCGCCAGACCTGCAGGGTCCGCTCCCACGCGGGCTCGGGATCCGGCGGTGGCGCGTCGAGGGGGTGGTCGGCGATCTCGAGGACCAGGTCGTGCTCCTCACCGGGGCGCAGTCCGAGCTCGAGCCGGAGCGCGCCGCCGTCGGGCCTCGCGTCCGCGGCACCCGACCACCGCAGGTGGAGGCCGCCGGTGGTCGCCTCCCAGGACTCTGCGACCCGGCCGGAGAGCACCATCGGCTCGGCGCCGAAGCCGGCGCGGCACTCGAGTGTCGCGGCCACCCGTACGCCGGCATCGACCGAGCGGATCCGGCGCAGCAGGACGACCCGGTGCGGATCGGCGGGCATGGCGAGCGCCTGTTGACACTCGACGACCCCGTCGGCGGTGACCCAGCGGTCCGTCCAGACGAGCGTGCCCGGGAGGTAGCTGCCGCCGTGGACGGCGAGGGCCCCGACCGGCGCGACGACGTACCCGCCCTCCCCGCCCAGCAGGGACGAGAAGACGGCATCGTCGTGCCACCGGGGAATGCACAGGAACGCGATCTCCCCGTGGGGCCCCGTGACGGCGCCGCGCTCGCCGTCGGCGACGAGCGCGTAGCGCCGCAACGGCTCGGGCGGGCACGGGATCACCGGCGCCGCCCTTCAGTGGTCGAGGATCTCGGGTGGTACGCCGCGGGACTCACTCGTCCGCGAAACGCACCTGGTGGTCGCTGGGCATGGGGTCGCCCTCGAGGTTGAGCGGCGCCTCGTGCAGGAGCACGGCACGCACCTTCGCCCGCTCCCGGTCGGAGCCGTGCGGCGTCAGGATCAGGATGTCCGGCTGGGGCGACTGGTCGTCGCGGACGGCCTCGTAGCCCTCCACCTGGAGCGCAGCGAGGATCGCTGCCGGGTCCTGTCCGCGCGGCACGTGGTAGCGCAGCGAGTCGACGACCCCGCCGACGGCCTCCTCGCGCTTGCGGAGCTCGTTCTGGCGGAACCAGTGCACGGCCAGCCAGACGACTCCCACGACGATCACCAGCGGGATCACTACGAAGACGATGCCTCCGAGCAGATACTCCACGACTGTCTCCTCCCGGTAGTCAGGTCAGCCGTACTCAGGTTCAGTCCGTACGGTTCCCGATCGGGGCGCGCGGCACACGCGCGCCCCGATCGGGGCGACTCGGCGTGCGTCCGATTCAGCGGGCGAGGACGACCGCGAGCGCGCCGGCGCCGAGGAGAAGCCAGCCGACCTGCTCGGTGAGGTCGGCACGGTGCAGCTCGTGCAGGCCGCGTACGACGGCGCGGACGCGGCCCGGCCAGCGCCCGGCCCGCAGCAGCGGGCCCCACAGCGCGACGGCGGCGACCGCCAGTCCGAGGACCACCGTCAGCGCGGCGAGCGCGAGCGAGGTCATCGTCCAGACCGGTGGCTCGTGGGCGACCACGGCTGCCGGCGGGCTTTCGGGGTGGAGGACCGCCTCGGCGTACCCCTTCCCGTCGGCGAAGACCGCGGCCGCGGTCCCGCCGGCGCGGTGCAGGACCGGGGCGGTCGCGAGGACGACGCCGAGGCCGAGCAGGACCCAGGCCGGGGTGACCATGAGCGCCGCGATCCGGTAGCCGACCGGCGCCCGCTCCTCGGGCTCCTCCTCGGGTCTGGGCTCGCGCCGCTGGCGCGGGTCGACGCCGAGGCCGAGGAAGACACGGGCGGTCACCCGGAGGACCGCTCCGGAGGTCAGCGCGCCGGCCGCCACGACGACGGCGACCAGCCAGGGCAGGCCGGCCGTCGAGAGCGAGTGCTCCACCGCCTCCTTCCCCCACCACAGGCCGAGCCCGGGCAGGCCGGCGAGGCCGAGCCCGCCGACCAGGAAGACGGAGAAGGTGAACCAGCGACCGCGGCCGCGGCCGAAGAGGGCGTGCTCGTCGACCGTGCCGTCCTGGTTGAGCAGCACCCCGGAGCCGAGGAAGAGCGGGCCCTTCGTGCACGCGTGCCCGAGGAGGTAGGCGATCGCCGCGGCGGTGCCGTGCTCGTCGAGGAGGCCGACCCCGAGGAGGGCGACTCCGACGTGGCTGATGGTGGAGTACGCCAGCAGCCGCTTCACGTGCCGCTGCCACACGCACATCACCGCCCCGAGCAGCGCGGTGACGGCGCCGAGGGTGAGCAGCAGGTGCTCGACGAGGTCGTGCGGCAGGACGCCGTCGAAGACGACCCGCCACCAGCGGGCCACGGCGTACACCCCCATCCCGACCATCGCCCCGGACAGCACGGCGCAGACCGGCGTCGGGGCGGTGGCCTCGGCGTCGGCGGTCCAGAAGTGGAAGGGCACGGCGGCCGCCTTCACCAGCGCCCCGACCAGCAGCAGCGCGAACGCCAGCCCGACAAGCGCGTCGGCCGGCTGCTCCCGGAGGCGCTCGCCGACGAGCGCGAGGTTGAGCTCGCCGGTGCGGGCGTAGAGGAGCGCGATGCCCACCAGGGCGAGGGAGCCGCCGAGGGTGTTGACGACGCCGAACTCCAGTGCCGCGTGGACGCTGCGCGGCTCCTCGACGCGCATCCCCGCGAGGGCGTACGCCGCCGCACCCATCAGCTCGAACCACACGAACGCGTCGAAGAGGTCGCCGGCGACGGCGAAGCCGGACATGGCCGCGAGGAAGACGAGCATCAGCGCGTGGTACGTCGCCGAGACCTCCTCCAGGAAGCGCCACGAGAACACCAGTCCCGCGAGCACGAGCACGGCCGCCGCGAGCACGAGCGCGGCCGCCGTACGGTCGGCCACCAGCGCGATCCCGGCCGGGCCGGCGCCACCGGTCGTCGGCGTCCAGCCGCCCAGCCACTGCACCGCCCGACCACCGCCCACGGCGACCGCGAGCCAGCCGGCGCCGCCCGCACAGGCCGCGGCGACGACCGCCGCGGCGGCATCGGCCACGACCCGCGGCAGCCAGTGGCCGAACGCCGCCAGGAGCGCACCGCCGGCGAGCGGTACGACGACCAGGAGGACGGGCAGCTGCTCGGCGGGCCCGCTCACCCGGCCCGCTCCTCCCGGCTCTCCTCCTCCAGCGAGCGCAGCTCGCGCGGGTCGACGCTGCCGCGCCGCTTGGCGACCTGGACCGTGAGCGCCAGCAGCAGCGCGGTGACCGCGGCGCCGACGACGATGTCGGTCAGCGTCATCGCCTGGACGACCGGGTCGGCGACCTTGCGGTGCCGGCCGATGTCGGCGTACACCGGCGCCGTGCCGCCGCGGGTCCAGCCGATCGCGAGCAGCAGCAGGTACGTCGAGGACTGCACGATGCTCAGGCAGACGACGGTGTGCACGAGGTGGCGGCTCGTGACCAGGCCGTAGCAGCCGGCCAGGAAGACCCAGCCGGCGACGGCGTACGGCAGCCAGTCGAGCGTCACGACGCCTCCTCCCGCGGCACCAGGATCGCCTGCTCGAGGAACTTCGCGACGACGAGCACGAACGCCGCCCCGACCTCGACGGCGATGCTGACGTTGAGCAGCGGGAGCGTCCCCGACGAGCGCAGGTCGCGGACCGTGCCGGTCGGGAGCCAGTCGGCGAGGAAGCCCGACCCGGCGACCAGGCCGGCCAGGCCGATCGCGACGTAGCCGAAGGCCCCGAGGCCCTCCGCGGTGTCCAGCAGCCCGGCGGTCCGCAGCCGCTCGAGGGTGCGATGGTCGGCGGCGAGGTAGGCGAGGTAGAGCGCGGAGGCGAGCACCGTGCCGCCCTGGAAGCCGCCACCCGGCGAGAGGTGGCCGTGCAGGACGACGTACCCCCCGACGAGCAGGGTCACCGGCAGGAGCACGTAGCCCACCAGCCGGACCCCCTCGAAGATCTCCCCCGGGCCGTACTCGTGCGGCGCGTCCTCCTCCGCCTCCGCGGTGAGTCGGCGCAGCAGCAGCACCGTGCCGATCGCCGCGGCGAGCAGGATGAGCTCCTCGCCGAGGGTGTCGAAGCCGCGCTGGTCCAGCGTCACCGCGACGACCGCGTTCGCGGTGTCGTGGTGGAAGGCGTCGGCGACCGCGCGCTCGCCGTACGGGTGCGGGACGTGCCCGGCGCCCGGCAGCGCGGCGAGGGCGCGGAACCCCGTCACGGCGAGCGCGGCGCCGCCGAGCACGCCGAGCACGAGCGGCAGCTGTCGCCTCATCGCGGCTCGCTCCTGTCGCCGCGTTCCCGGCTCCGGTTCGTCGCCCGCTCGCAGCGGGCGATGGCCAGGACCACGATGAGGGGTACGGCGGCGGTGCCGACCCCGATCTGCGAGAGCGCGACGTCGGGGGCGGCCAGCGCGAGCATCGTCATCCCGAGCACGAGGCCGTACGCCGAGAGCACCGCCGCCTGCCGCCCCGGGTCGCGGGTCAGTACCACGGCGGTTGCGGTGACCGCCGTCAGGACGAGGAGCACACCGAGGATCCAGGCGTTCACCCGCCCGCCCCCTCCCCGCGGTCGCCGCGGGCGCGCTCGACCGCGTGACCCGTGGCGGTGGAGAGCGCCGGGCCGGTGCCGGCGAGCAGCGCGCCGATGATCAGCAGCTTCACGGCCGAGCGCACTCCGCCGGCGGTCAGCGCGAGGGCGACGACCATCATCGGCGCCCCGACCACCGCCGCCAGGGCTGCGTAGTGGATCCGGTCGCGGGTGTCCCGGCGTACGACCAGGCCGACCGCGGCCAGCAGCAGGACGGCCGCCCCGGCCACGAGCAGCACGTCGGAGGCGACGGTCAGCGCGCTCACAGCTCCCGCCCCCAGAACCGCGCGAACACCAGCGACCCGGCGAAGGTCAGCACGGCGAGGACGAGCGCGACGTCGACGTACGGGCTCCGGCCGGCGGTGCGCGACATGAGCAGCAGCTCCAGGGTGGCGGCGACGGCGAGCGCCTCGAGGGCTACGAGGCGGCTCAGCGGGTCGCCGTGGAAGACCTCGACGAGGCACAGCGGCACGACGACGGCGACGAGCACGAGGGCGACGGCGGCGACCATCGCTCAGTCCTCCACGACGCGCTCGACACCGGCGCGCCCGCCGATCCGGTGCACCCGCACGCTGCCCGGGCGGCCCTCCCCCGGCCGCACGTCGAAGACGTAGCTGCCCGGCGTCGACGACAGCAGCAGGTCGGCGTAGGCCCGCACCCCGCGCGAGTCGCCCTCGGGCAGCGTGACGGTGCCGCTGCGGCCGACGTGGCGCCGGCGGGCGACGAGGCCGCGCGCGAGCACTCCGGTGTCCCTCACGAGGTCGACCGGCAGCCGGACCAGGTGCCACCAGCGCAGCCGCGGCGGCGCCGGCGGCCGGAACCCCTCCGTCGCGACGATCGCCGCGGCGCTCACCACGGCTGACAGCACGGCACCGAGAACCCACTCGTCCCAGGTGAGCGGCGAGACGAGGAAGATGTACGCCGCGAGCAGCGCCGCCCACCACACCAGCCCCTCCAGTAACCGGGTTCCCATCGCCTCGCCTCCGTCCGGGTGCTCTCTGGTGTTCTCAGTGTGCTCCTGTGCTTGCCGTGTTCGTCGTCCCCGGCGTGTGCCCTGTGTGCTTCGGGATGTACCCGGCCAGCCGCCGGGGCAAGCGGCCGCCGCGTCAGACCAGGACGGCGAGCAGCCCGCCCGCGAGAACGCCGCCGGCGACCACGGTCCCGGCCATCGCCGCCGTCGCCTTCCACGACAGGGCACGGCCGACCATCACGATCGACGGCAGGCTGAGCGCCGGCAGCGTGACGAGCAGGGCGCCGGCGACTCCGCTGCCGGCGCCGGCGGCCACCGCGGCGACGACGACCGGGATCTCGCCGCCGGTGGGGATCACCAGGAGCGCGCCGACGACCGCCGCGGTCAGCACCGCCACCACGCCGAGCCGGGCCGCTGCGCCGGAGAAGTCCGAGAGCCAGCCGCTGAGCCACCCGGTCAGCAGCACCACGACGACGTACTCAGGCACGAGCACCAGCGCGAACCGGGCCAGCGAGCGCAGGAACCGGACCGGCAGCGCCCGCCAGGTGACCGGGGCGTCGCCCTCAACCGTCACGGCGTCCGGGTCGGCGGGCGCCACCGACCTGCCGTCGAGACGGCCGGCGACGTACGCCGACGCGCCTACGACCAGCAGCGCGCCGAGGAGCACGCGCACGGCGGCGTACTGCCAGGGGAGGACGAGGGCCAGGAAGACGATCACGGCCGGGTTCAGCAGTGGATTGCCGAGCCAGTAGGCGAGGGTCGCTCCGAGCGGTGCGCCGCGACGACGCAGGCCGACCGCGACCGGCGCGGTGCAACAGGTGCACATCATGCACGGCAGGGACAGCAGGGCGCCGACGGAGCTCTGGCCGAGGATGGTGCGCCGGGTCAGCATCCGCGTCGTCCACTGTCGGGGCACGAGGCTGTCCAGCGCCGCGGCCACGACGAGCGCGACCACCGCCGCCTTCCACACGGCCGTGAAGTAGTCGGTGGTGAAGTCCCAGGCCCCCGCCAGCGACGGTAGGTCGCCCGGCTGCCCCGCGGAGAGGAAGAGCGCCGAGCCGGACCAGGAGCGGCTCGCCGCCAGGTCGCGCACCTTCTCGGCGTAGGGCAGCCACTTGGCCCACGACAGACCGACGACCAGGAGGACGGCGAGGACCGCCACCCCGGCCAGGCCCAGCCGGATCCGTCGGTCGCGCGAGCCGCCGTCGTCGGCTCGGAGGAGCGTCTCTGTCACGGGGCACCACCCTGCCGGTTCTCGATGACGGTGCGAAGACCCATCGCGTCGTTCCTCCCCAGCCGGCTGACAGGCCGGCGTTATCCGATCGGGCCGAATGGCATGCGGGTCAGGGACGCTGGCCCGCAGTGGGCAGGCGCTGGCCGGGGCAGCGCTGCAGGATCCGGGTCATCGCGTCCCGCTCTGCCGGTTTGACCCAGAGCCCCCATTTCCGCTTCACGGCGATCTGGCGGGCGACGTAGGCGCACCGGAAGCTCTTGTTCGGCGGGAGCCAGGTGGCGGCGTCGCCGGCGCCCTTCGACTCGTTGGTCGGGCCGTCGACGGCGAGGAGCTCGAGCGGGTCGTTGGCGAACTCCTGGCGCCGCGCCGCGGACCAGCGCTGCGCGCCGGTCTCCCAGGCGTCGGCCAGGGCGACCGCGTGGTCGACCTGCACCTCGATGCTGGTGGTGACGCCGCGGGTGAACCGGATCGTCCGGCCGGTGTAGGGGTCGTGCAGGACGCCGCTCAGCACGACGCAGCCGTGGGTGTCGGGGTCGATGACCGTGTCGGTCAGGTCGCGCCGCAGCACGTCGTTGCGGGTGTCGCAGCCGTTGTGGCCCCACCGCTGGTCGTTGTCGTCCGACCACGCCTGGCCGAACAGGTCCCGGTCGTAGCCGGTCATCGGTGCCCGGCCCTTCGCCGGGAGCCGCTGGAGCGCCCTCAGCGCCGGCGGGCGCGCCGCGGCCGGGCTCGACGGGCTCGCGGGCTCACTCGACCTGCCCGGCCGTGGGCTCCACTCCGAGCCCGGCCCGGCCTGCTCGCACCCCGCGATGACGAGCAGCAGTCCGAGGACGAGCCCGATGACGGTGGCGGCCGCCCGGCGGCGTACTCCCCGCGACACAGTTCTCGACACAGCCCGTCATCGTGCCGGACGCCACCGACAGCGCGGCCATCCGGGCACCCGGCGCCGGAGCGAGGTCCCGCCGGTGCACACTGTGCGTCGTGGACGCCGAGGCCTGGAACGAGAGGTACGCCGGCAGCGACCCGGTCTGGTCGCTGACGCCCAACGTGTTCGTCGAGCGCGAGCTCGCCCACATGTCGCCGGGCACCGCCGTCGACCTGGCCACCGGCGAGGGACGCAACGCCATCTGGCTGGCGAAGCGAGGGTGGCGGGTCACCGCCGTGGACTTCGCGCAGGTCGGCCTCGACAAGGGCGCCGCCATGGCCGACGGGCTGCCGATCACCTGGGTCTGCGCCGACGCGACCCGCTGGGTCTCGCCGCTCCCGGTCGGGCTGGTCCTGGTCGCCTATCTCCAGCTCGACCCCGAGGCCCGGCGCGCCGCGGTGAGCGGTGCCTGGAACAGCCTCGAGATCGGCGGCACGCTGCTCTGGGTCGCGCACGACTCCACGAACCTCGCCGAGGGCACCGGTGGGCCGCAGGACCCGGCCGTCCTCATGACCGCCGAGGACGTGCTCGACGACCTGGACCACCTCGGCGCGACGTACGGCGTGGTGCGCGCCGGTCGGGTCGAGCGCACGGTGGCCGACAACCCGGGCCACGGGCACGGCCACGAGGGAACCCGGACCGCGTGGGACTGCCTCGTCCGGGTCGTCCGGCAGCGCTAGCGGCTACGGCTGGGTCTGCTCCTCGGACTCGGACGAGCCGCCGTCGGACCCGCCGTCGGAGTCCGTGCCCGGCTCCTGCGCCTCGGGCCTGTCGTCGTCCCCGAAGACCCCCTCCTCCTGGGCGCGCCGCACCTTCTTGAACTGCCGGGTGAGGCTCCAGCCGAGGAAGGCGACAGCGGCGCAGAGCAGGATGAACACCGCGAAGGCCATCCACCCGGCGACGACGTCGTCGTCCTTGGGGGGCTGCTGGTTGACGCCGTCGAGCCGGAGGACCAGCGGCCAGAGGAACGCGGGGAACTGCATGGCGCCAGTCTCTCACCCGCCGGCGACGGTGACCCCGGCGGCCTCGCTCTCGTCGATCCCCGCGAACAGGTCGTCCTCCGGCAGGGTGGTGTCCACGAAGCTCGTCACCAGCTCGTAGTCCTCCGTCGGCCAGACCCGCTCCTGGATCTCCCGCGGGATCGCGAACCACGCTCCGTCGGGGTCGATCTGGGTGGCGTGGGCGAGTAGCGCCTGGTCGCGTACGCCGAAGTAGTCGGCGCACGGCACCCGGGTGGTGATCCGCGCGTCCCAGTCCGGCTCGGGCTTCCACTTCTCCAGCCGCTCGGCGTACGGCGACTCGAGGCCGTGCTCCAGCATCGCGTCGTGGAGCGCCTGCGTCTTCGGCCGGTTGAAGGCGTGGTGGTAGTAGAGCTTGAGCACCTGCCACGGCTCGCCGAGCTCGGGGAGCCGCTCCGGGTCGGCGGCCGCCTCGAAGGCGGCGACGCTGACCCGGTGGCACATGATGTGGTCGGGGTGCGGATAGCCGCCGCGCTCGTCGTACGTCGTCATCACGTGCGGCCGGAAGCTCCGGATCAGCGCGACGAGCGGCTTGATCGCCTCGTCCAGCGGCACCAGCCCGAACGAGCCCTCGGGCAGCGGCGGCTTCGGGTCGCCCTCCGGCCAGCCGGAGTCGACGAAGCCGAGCCAGTCCTGGGTGACGCCGAGGATGTCACGGGCGCGGGCCATCTCCTCGCGGCGGATCTCGTGGATGTTGTCGAGGATCCCGGGGCGGTCCATCTTCGGGTTGAGGATCGAGCCCCGCTCGCCGCCCGTGCAGGTCACGACGTGGACGTCGACCCCCTCCGCGACGTACTTCGCCGTCGTGGCCGCCCCCTTGCTGGACTCGTCGTCGGGATGGGCGTGGACGTGCATGAGTCGCATGCCCTTGCGGGGGTGGTTCGGCATGGGCGCAATCCTAGGTGCGAGGATTCGCGGGTGAGTTCGCAGGACCCCGTCGCCGCCCGTCGGCTGGCCGACCGCTACGGCCGGGGGCCGCGGCGCAGCACCCGGCTCCTGCTCGTCGGCCTGGGCCTTGCGATCGTCGTGATCGTCGCGTGGTTCGGCTGGGCGCTGTGGGTCAACCTGCACCCGAAGGTGACCTCGGGCCTGGAGACCTGGCGGGCGACGAGCCAGAACGAGGTGTCCGTGACGGTCGTCGTGAAGGTCCACGACGACGGGGTCACGCCGACCTGCTCGGTCGAGGCCACCGACGCCAACAGCCTGGTCGTGGGACGGCTGGAGTTCGAGGCCGAGCCAGGCCGGCAGACGGTGAGGTTCAAGACCGAGCGCGAGGCCGCGCGAGTGAACTGGGACGGCTGCACCGCGCCGGGCCAGGACGACGCGCGCTGACAGGAGCCGACCGGAGAGGGACCGGAGACGACTCCGGGCCCCGACCGATCGGCCGGGGCCCGGAGTTCGTACGACGTCGTCGCGTCGTGCAGGTCGGTGGGTCAGTCCTCGAACGGGACCGCCTTGAGGACCTGGACCTTGATGGTGCGGCCGGTCGGGCCCTCGAACTCGACGGTGTCGCCGACCTTCGCGCCGGTCAGCGCGGCGCCGACCGGCGCCTGCGGGGAGAAGACGTCGAGGTCGCCGGCGTACGGCTTCATCTCGATGGAGGCGAGCAGGAAGGTCTCGGCCTCGTCGTCGTCATCGCCGTCGAACTTGTAGGTCACGACCTTGCCCGGGGCGACGACGCCGTCGTCCGCCGGGACGGTGCTGTCGGCCTTGGTCAGCACCTGCTCCAGCTTGGCGATCTCGCCCTCGAGCTTGCCCTGCTCCTCGCGGGCGGCGTGGTAGCCGCCGTTCTCCTTGAGGTCACCCTCGTCGCGGGCAGCGCTGATGGCGCCGACGATCTCCTGCCGGCGCGGCCCCTTGAGGTACTCGAGCTCGGCCGTGAGCTTGTCGAGGGCACCCCTGCTGAGCCAGATGGTGGCTGCGCTGGACTCGGTCGACTGCGTCATAGCGAGATAACTCCTGGTGTCTGGATGGTGCGGGACGCCGGCGGGGTGGGTACCCGGGCCGGAATCCGGATGGATTCAGCGTGTGGGCCGACGCCATGGACGCTCACGCGGGCTTGCCCGTCTTCGGGCCGACGGCCTCGTGGAGACGTCAGAACGATCAGTCTAACAAGGTAACCACAACTCGCGGAGTCGGTGAACGAGAACCGTCGAGAAGCGCGGACGCCTTGCCCTCGCCGTCGCCCGCTCTCTAATGTGACGGGCGTCACATTCTTTACCTTCTCGGGAGGTCGCGATGCGCGTCCTGCGGGTTCTCACCTCGATCCTCGGCGCCGGGTCGCTCGCCGCCGCGATGCTGGCCGGCGGCGTCACGGTCGACCTCGCCACGGCGGCCCCGGCCGCCGCCCTCGACGACGGCCTGGCGCGTACGCCGCCGATGGGCTTCAACGACTGGAACGCGTTCGGCTGCAACGTCGACGCGCAGCTCATCGAGCAGACCGCCGACCTGTTCGTCAGCAGCGGCCTGAAGGACGCCGGCTACGAGTACGTCAACATCGACGACTGCTGGATGACCCACGAGCGCGACCCGGAGACCGGGCGGCTCGTGCCCGACCCCGGGAAGTTCCCGGACGGGATCGCGGCGGTCGCCGACTACGTCCACGCACGCGGGCTGAGGCTCGGCATCTACGAGAGCGCCGGCAGCACCACCTGCGCGGGCTACCCGGGCAGCCTCGGCCACGAGACGGTCGACGCGCAGACGTTCGCCGACTGGGGCGTGGACTACCTGAAGTACGACAACTGCGGCAGCCACGGGCAGTACCCCGACACACAGCAGGGCTACATCGCCCGCTACTCGGCGATGCGCGACGCACTCGAGGCCACCGGACGCGACATCGTCTACTCGCTGTGCGAGTGGGGCAACCTCCAGCCCTGGACCTGGGGCGCCGACGTCGGCCACCTGTGGCGTACGACGGGCGACATCCAGGACAACTGGTCGAGCCTGAAGAGCATCATCCGCCAGAACGCGCCGTTGGCGTCGTACGCCGGGCCGGGCGGCTGGAACGACCCGGACATGCTCGAGGTCGGCAACGGCGGGATGACGGACACTGAGTACCGCACCCACTTCGGGCTCTGGGCGATGATGGCCGCCCCGCTGATCATCGGCACCGACCTGCGCGAGGCCGACGACGCCACGATGCGGATCCTCGGCAACCGCGACGTGATCGCGGTCGACCAGGACCCGCTCGGCGTCCAGGCCGACGTCGTGAGCGACGCCGACGGTGCGATGGTGTTCGCCAAGCCGCTCGCCGACGGCGACGAGGCCGTCGCGCTCTACAACGAGAGCGACCGCGCGCAGACGATCCGCACCACCGCACAGGACGTCGGCCTGTCGGGCCGCTCGTTCCTCGCCCGCGACCTGTGGTCCGGCGACGAGCGGGAGTCGGCGGGCACGATCGTCGCGCACGTGCCGGCGCACGGGACGGCGATGTACCGCGTCTCGTCGCTGAAGGGGCACGGGCGGTACGCCCCGATGACGGCGCTGAGCGCCGACACGGACCCGGCCGACGGCGTCGCCGAGCCCGGGTCCCCCACGACCGTCCGGGCGAGGCTCGAGGACGCGGGCCGGCACTCGCTGCACGACGCCACGCTCGGCGTGACCGCCCCCGATGGCTGGACCGTCGCACCGCCGGGACCGCGGACGGCCGGCAAGGTCTCCTCCGGTGACACGTTCGACGCCACCTGGTCGGTCACGCCTCCGGCTGACACGGCGCCGGGCGACTACGACCTCGCCGTGACGGCGGCGTACCGCTGGGGCGACGAGCCGGACCAGCGGGAGACGCTCCGGACGACGCTGACCGTCACCGTTCCCACGCTGCCGCCGTCGGGGACGACACCGCTGTCGGACGTCGCGTGGGTCAGCGAGACCAACGGCTGGGGGCCGCCCGAGATCGACCGCAGCAACGGCGAGCAGGGCGCCCACGACGGCGGGCCGATCACGATCGGCGGGGTGGTCTACGACAAGGGGATCGGGGCGCACGCCGACAGCGAGATCCGGTGGTTCCTCGGCGGAGGCTGCACCCGGCTCACGACAGACGTCGGGATCGACGACGAGAAGACCACCAACGGCTCGGTCACCTTCCGGATCCTCGCCGACGACGACGTGGCGGCCGACTCCGGCGTCGTCACGGTCGACGACCCCGCCGCCCATCTCGCCGCCGACCTGACCGGAGCCCGCTGGCTCACCCTCGTCGAGGACTCGGGAGGCGACAACAACAGCGACCACGGCGACTGGGCAGGACCGCTGCTGACCTGCGACTGACGGCAGCAGACGGGCGTCAGGGGCCGACCGCGGCGTACCCCTTGCTGCGGAGCCGCTCGAGCACCTTCTGCGCGTGCGGCTCACCGCGGGTCTCGAGCTGGAGCTTGACCTCGACCTCGTCGAGGCGGAGCGCCGGGTTGGTGCGCCCGTGGACGACCTCGACGACGTTGGCGCCGAGCTCCCCGATCTCGGCGAGCATCCGGGCCAGCGAGCCCGGCCGGTCGGGGATGGTGACCGAGAGCGGCAGGTAGCGGCCCGCGGCGGCCATCCCGTGGCCGATGACCTTGCCGAGCAGGAGCGGGTCGATGTTGCCGCCGGAGAGGACGACGGCGACGGGTCCCTGGAAGGAGCCGGGCTCGTCGAGGACCGCCGCGACGCCGACCACGCCCGCGGGCTCCACGACCAGCTTGGCCCGCTCGACGAGGGCGAGCAGCGCGCGGGAGATCGACTCCTCCGAGACGGTCCTGATCTCGTCGACGTACCTGCGGATGAGCGGGAAGTTGACGTCGCCCGGACGGCCGACGGCGATGCCGTCGGCCATCGTCGGCATGCTGTCGAGCTGGACCGGCTCGCCGGCGGCGAGCGAGGGCGGATACGCCGCTGCCTCCTCGGCCTGGACGCCGACGACCGTCACGTCGGGACGGCGCTGCTTGACGGCGAGGGCGACGCCCGCGAGCAGCCCACCGCCGCCGAGCGGCACGACGATGGTGCGTACGTCGGGGACCTGGTCGAGCACCTCGAGACCCAGCGTCCCCTGCCCGGCGACGATGTCGGGGTGGTCGAAGGGGTGGATGAGCACCGCGCCGGTCCGCTCGGAGTACGCCCGCGCGCCGTCGAGGCACTGGTCGACGTACTGCCCCTCGAAGACGACGTCGGCGCCGTAGCCGCGGGTGGCGTTCTCCTTCGGGATCGGCGCGCCCTCCGGCATGAAGACGGTCGCGTGGATGCCGAGCGTGCGGGCGGCCAGCGCGACGCCCTGCGCGTGGTTGCCGGCGGAGGCAGCGACGACGCCCTTCGCCCGCTGCTCGTCGGGCAGGCGGGCGATGCGGACGTACGCCCCGCGCGCCTTGAACGAGCCGGTGCGCTGGAGGTTCTCGCACTTCATGACGACCGGGGCGCCGACCAGGTCGGTCAGCCACCGCGACGTCTGGATCGGCGTCACCACCGCGTTGCCGCGCAGCAGCTCACGGGCGTCGTCGAGGTCCTCCGGCGAGAGCGGCTCCACCGGCGTACGCACTTCCTCAACCACTCTCGAGTCCCTCCTCGGTCACCTGCTCGGCCTCTTCCTCGCGCAGCTCGTCCTCGGCTGCCAGATGCTGGACGACGGCGTTGAGCGCCGCCGCGAGCGGCACCGCCACCAGCGCGCCCGCGACCCCGGCCACCAGCACACCGGTCGCGATCGCGAGGATCACGGCCAGCGGATGGACCCGGACCCAGCGTCCCATCAGGAAGGGCTGGAGCCCGTGGGCCTCGAGCTGCTGTACGAGGATCACACCACCCAGCATGATGAGCGCGGTCACCAGCCCTTGGTCGACGAGCGCGACGAGGACCGCGACGGTGCCGGCGATCGTCGCGCCGATGAGCGGCACGAAGGCGCCGAGGAAGACCAGCACACCGATGGCCGCCACGAACGGGACCCCGAGGACCGCGGCCACGATCATGATGCCGACCGAGTCGACGGCGGCGACGATCACCGTCGCCCGGGTGAACTGCGTCAGCGAGATCCAGGCGACGCGGCCGGAGCTGTCGACGCGGTCACGCGCCACGCGCGGGGTGAGCCGGACGACCCAGGACCAGATCTCGGCGCCCTCGGCGAGGAAGAAGTACGTCGAGAACAGCACGATGAACATCCCGGCCAGGACGTCGGCGGCGACGCCGCCGACCTCGGTCACCTTGGAGACGGGGTTCTTGCCCTGCTCGCTGCCCCAGTCGGCGAGCGACTGCTGGGCCCGGTTGATCCAGTCGTCGATCTGGTTCTCGCTCGCGTGCAGCGGGCCGGTCTTCAGCCAGTCGCGGATCTCTCCGAGTCCCTGGGAGGCCTGCTGGGCGAGGTCGCTCGCCCCCGAGGCCACCTGCTGGCCGGCGAAGGTGAGCATCGCGCCGACCACCGCGATCACCCCGATCACGACGATGAGTGCGGAGATGCTGCGGCGGACCCCGATCCTCTGGAGGGCGTCGACGATGGGCACGACGAGCGCCGCGATGAGCAGCGCCACCACGACCGGTACGACGATCAGCTCGAGGTAGCCGAGGGCGCGCACCAGGACGTAGCCCGCGGCCACGATGACGAGGAACCGCCACGCCCACGAGGCGGCCAGGTCGACGCCGTACGGGATGGTCGAGCGGCGCGGCTGCGACGTGCTCAGCGGCACCGGCGAGGCGAGCTGCTCCTGGCGCTCCTCGCGCAGCTGGTTCCACTGCTGGAACAGCCGGACCGCGAGGCTCTCGCCGGCGGCGGCCCGCGCCGGGTCACGGCGCGGCCGGCCCGCGGTCCGGCGGCCGTCCCGCCCGTCGGCGCCAGCGGCACCGGCGGTGTCGGTCTCGTCGACCGGCTCCCCGGTCACCCGCTCGTCGTCGGCCCGGGACTCGTCGTCGGCCCCGTGGTCCTCGCGCGGCTCCTCCTCGGGCGGCTCGGCCGCGGCGCGTCCGGCAGCGTCCTCGCTCACGAGGTCGAGGCTACCGGCGGCGCGGCGAGCCGCCCCGCCAGCGCCCGCGCAGCGGTCGGGTGTGTCGTGGCGAGCAGGCCGGCGGCGGCCAGGATGTACTGATCGTCGACCGCGACGCGCAGGCCGCCCTCCCTCGGCGGGAGCTGCCACCCCGGCTCGTCCGGCCAGACGAGGACGCGCTCGGCGACGCCGGCGCGGCCGTGGCGGAGCACACCGCCGGAGCCGACGACCAGGCCGACCCGGCGCAGGTCGACCCCGGTGCGCTCGACCACCCGGCCGTGGGGGCTGACCACGACCTGGGAGCGTCCGGCGTGACGCCGGAGCGCCAGGCCGACGGCGGCCCGCGCGAGCGCCTCCTCGTCGTCGCGCTCGGCCTCGGTGGCAGGGAGCCAGCCCGGCTCGTCGTGCCGCCGCTGCGCCGCCGATGCGAGGTCGGCGAGCCCGGCGGCCTCGACGGTCGTCGGTGCCGACCACCGCATCCCGAGGTCCGCCTCGACCGTGCGCGTCACCGGGGTCACCGCGACGACCTCCTCGCGACGCTCCTCCGGATCCGGTCGTACGACGCTGTGCACGTCGGTCGTCGCGCCGCCGACGTCCACGACGACCACGTCGCCGACCAGCTCTGCGAGCACCTCCACGCCGGTGAGTACGACGTCGGGGGTCGCTCCCCGGACGATCTCGGCGAACTCCGGCCGGGCGCTCAGCCCCTTCCCGCCGATCACGTGCTCGAGGAACATCTCCCGGACCGCCGCCCGGGCGCTCCCGGGAGCGAGGACACCGATCCTGGGCACGACGTTGTCGGCGAGCACGTGGGGGAGCCCGTCGAGGAGCTCGCTCACCTGGCCCTGCGCCTCGACGTTGCCGGCGACCACGACGGGACCGGCCCAGGCCCCGGCCGCCGCGACGTCGGCGAGTGCCCTCGCCGCGGACAGCAGCACCTCGCTGTTGCCGCCGTCGGTGCCGCCGGTGAGGAGCACGACGTCTGGGCGGGTCTGCGCCAGCGTCCTCGCCAGGTCGCGGGAGCCGTCGGCCCCGGCCATCGCGACGACGGCCACCACCTTGCCGCCGCTCGACTGCGCGACGCGGCGCCCGGCCTCGGCCGTCACCAGCTCCTCGTTGCCGACCACGGCGATCCGCAGGCCGCCCCCGGCCGAGGAGCAGGCGAGGGTCCGCGCGGTCGCCGCCCGCCCGTCCTGCTCGACGAGGGAGGCCAGGCAGGCGTCGTACGCCGCCATGACCTCGGGCAGCGTCGTCGGCGCGCTCGCGACGCCGAGGACGTCGCCGGTGGCCGGCTCGACGTGGAGCGCCTTGGTCCAGGTGGAGCCGAAGTCCACGCACACCACCGAGGAGGCGTCAGTCAAGGGCGCGCTCGAGGTCGGCGACCAGGTCGTCGGCGGTCTCGATGCCGACCGAGAGGCGGATGAGGTCGTCGGGCACCTCGAGGTCGGTGCCGGCCACGGAGGCGTGGGTCATCCGGCCGGGATGCTCGATGAGGCTCTCGACGCCGCCGAGCGACTCGCCGAGCGTGAAGACCTCGGTCCGCGAGCACACCTCGAGCGCCTTGGCCTCGCCGCCGTGGACCCGGAAGGAGACCATGCCGCCGTACCGGTGCATCTGGCGCTGGGCCACCTCGTGGCCCGGATGGGTCTCGAGGCCGGGGTAGATCACGTCGCCGACACCCGGGTGACTGGTGAGGAAGTCGACGACCCGCTCGGCGTTGTCGCAGTGCCTGTCCATGCGTACGGCGAGCGTCTTGAGCCCGCGCAGCGTCAGCCAGGCGTCGAACGGCCCGGCCACCCCGCCGATGGCGTTCTGGTGGAAGGCAAGCCGCTCGGCGACGTCGAGGTCACGGCAGACGAGCGCCCCGCCGACCACGTCGGAGTGGCCGCCGACGTACTTGGTGGTGGAGTGCACCACCACATCGGCGCCGAGGGTCAGCGGGCGCTGCAGGTACGGGCTGGCGAAGGTGTTGTCGACGACGAGCAGCGCCCCGGCGTCGTGGGCCAGTCGGGCGATCGCGGCGATGTCGCCGACGTTGAGCAGCGGGTTGGTGGGGGTCTCCAGCCAGATCAGCTTCGTCTGCCCGGGCCGGATGGCCGCGGCGATCCGCTCGGCGTCGTCGACGGGCGCCGCGCTGTAGTCGATCCCCCACGGCTGCTCGACCTTGTCGACGAGGCGGAAGGTGCCGCCGTAGGCGTCGTCCGGGATGACCACGTGGTCGCCCGGCGTCAGCAGGCTGCGGATCAGCGTGTCCTCCGCCGCCAGCCCGGACGCGAACGCGAACGCGCGCTCGCCCTCCTCCACCGCGGCCAACGCCCCCTCGAGCGCGGTGCGGGTGGGGTTGCCGGAGCGGCTGTACTCATAGCCCCCGCGCAGCCCGCCCACGCCGTCCTGCTTGTAGGTGCTGGTGGCGAAGATCGGCGGGATCACCGCCCCCGTCGTCGGGTCCGGCTCGTAGCCCGCGTGGATCGCCCGGGTCTCGAAGCCCGACTTCTGCGTCTGCTCCTGCTCGCTCACGTGGCGAGCCTACGGCGCGGGACGCCGAGGTGACGCTGGAGGACGCGGTGCCACTTCAGCCGGGGCAGCTCGGGGTGGAGTGCGGCGAGCCCGACGCCGTACTTCGAGATCGACGCCGGCCGGTGCCCACGACGCCACAGCAGCCGGTCGACCTCGGAGGGCCGCGAGCCCGACTTGGTCTCCACGACTGCGATCTCGGGGAACTCCCGCCGGCCGCCGTGGAGGAGCGACCAGAAGCCGAGCCGGAGATCGACCGTCGCCCGCGCACCGCTCGCGGCGAGGAAGGTCGTTCGGTCGTACGTCGTCACGAGCGTGGGCCGCAGCCGCGCCGTCAGCTCCGGGCCGAGCTGGTCGCCGACGTACGCCGCTCCCTCGGGCGTCAGCACCGGACCGGACCGTCTCCCGGCCGGGTCGACGTGGGGGATGCGCTCCTTGACGGTCGTGCCGCGGCCGCCCTGGGTCTTCACCTCGAGGAAGGTGGCGTCGGTGTCGACGTAGGTGCGGGTCCGGACCTTCCACCGGCGCCGCCGGCCGCGGCCGGCGGCATGGAAGCTCGCCAGCTCGGGCGTGTCCAGGTAGGTCGAGGAGTAGCGGAACGACCGCAGCGGCCCGATCTCCAGCACCCTCGTCCCCGCCGGCAGCCCCTCGACGAGGCCGGGCACGTCGCGCGCCGGGACGACGTACTTCCGGTCGACGCGGGTGAGCAGTGCCGCCTCGTCGACCAGCTCCTCGAGACCGACCGCGCCGAGGTGCTCGACCGGGAGCTCGGCGACGGTCGCGGTCAACGTACCGGCCCCGCCTGCGCGTCGACGGCCCGCTCCGCCCCGCTCCCGGCCACGTCCGTCGGAGTCTCCCGCGCCGCCCTCGCCGGCGTGCCCTGCTGGGGGGCGACGCGGACCCGGACCAGCGTGGTGTCGTTGACGATGTCCACGCGCAGGACGTCGACGGAGACCACCCGGGCACCGAGCATCGTCTCCAGCTGGGGCACGAGCCTGCGGCGGTCGAGCTGGGCCCGGTCGAGGAGGATCTCCTGGCTCGCGGAGCGCGGTGAGACCCGGGGGTGGTCGCCGACGACGACCGCCACGACGACCAGCGCCATGAGCGCGATGCCCAGCCACGCCGGGGAGACGTCGAGCCCGGCGACGAGCCCGAGGGCGAGGTTGGCGAAGTAGTACGCGACCTCGCGCTGGGACAGCTCCTCCGACCGGAGCCTGATGATCGAGAGGATGCCGAACAGGCCCAGTCCGAGCCCGGCGCCGATGGTGCTGTTGGCGAGTGCCCCGGTGACGGCGAGCACGCCGATGTTGACGGTCAGGTACGCCACGACGAGCTCGCGGCGCCCGTTGCGCCACCAGAACACCGCGACCAGCGCGACGACGGCGACGAGATCCGCGAGGACGAAGGGCAAGGACAACATCAGGTGAACTCCAGGTAGACGACAGGCGACTTCTTTACCCAACCGCGCTCGAACCGGAACGTCCAATCGCTCCGCTTCGGATCGGCCCCAGATCGGCCCGGACCGGCCCCGCCGGGAACGTCCGAGTCACCAGTGTTGTTGCAGACTGGTGCCACGGCATCCAGGAGGTACTCATGTTCGGCCGACCCAACCAACTCTTCCCCGACGACCGCACCCTGCCCGGTCGCGACGACGTCCTCTTCGACCTGCCCGCCAAGCACCGCGTGCTGGGCACGCCGCTGCTCGCCGACCCCGCCGACGGCACCGCGCCGGAGGGCTTCGAGGTCGCCTACTTCGGGCTCGGCTGCTTCTGGGGCGCCGAGGAGATGTTCTGGCAGGTGCCCGGCGTCTACGCGACGGCGGTCGGCTACCAGGGCGGCACCACCCCGAACCCGACGTACGAGGAGGTCTGCAGCGGTCTCACCAACCACACCGAGGCCGTGCGCGTCGTCTTCGACCCGAGCAAGGTGTCGTACGCCGAGCTCGTCAAGCGGTTCTTCGAGGTCCACGACCCGACGCAGGGCATGCGGCAGGGAAACGACGTCGGCACGCAGTACCGCTCGGCGATCTACTACGCCAGCCCCGAGCAGGAGCAGGTCGCCCGCGAGCTGACGAAGGTGTACGGCGAGGAGATCGCCCGGCGCGGCTACGGGGAGATCACCACCGAGATCCGCCCGGTGCCGACCTTCTATCCGGCCGAGCCCTACCACCAGCAGTACCTCGACCGGGTCCCCAACGGGTACCGCTGCCACGCGAACACCGGCATCCCGTTCCCGGAGACCGCCGCCTGACTCTCTCAGCCGAGCGGCAGGTGCATCACGTGCAGCCCGACGTACCCGTGCTCGCGTGACAGGAACGCCTCGGGGACGGTCCCGACGATCTCGAACCCGAGCGAGCGCCACAGGCGTACGGCTCCGGTGTTGGTCTCCACGACGGCGTTGAACTGGATCGCCCGGAAGCCCTGCTCGCGGTGCCAGGCGATGCAGTGCTCGCCGAGCGCGCGGCCGACCCCGCGTCCTCGCGCGGTCGGCGAGACCATGAACGACGCCGTGCCGACGTGGCTCCCCCGGCCGGGCCGGTTCGGGCCCATCTTGGCGCTGCCGAGGACGGTGTCGCCGTCCACGGCGACGACCACGTGGTCCTGCATCCACAGCTCGCGCGCCCCGTCGGAGGAGAGCCCGTCGGGATAGGCGTAGGTCTCACCCGCGGCCACGATCTCGGAGAAGAACGGGAAGATCTGCGGCCAGTCCTCGGCCGTCGCCTCGCGGATGTGCACGAGCGGCGACACTAGCGACGCCGACGCCGGACTGCGAGGCGATATCCGGGCGATGTCCGCGATCTCAGAGCGCGAGCAGCGCCATGTAGGCCATCGAGCCGGTCATCACGACCTCGCAGGCGGCGCCCAGTCGCGCCCCGGGCCGCCGGTCGCGCAGCCCGGCGAGGACCGCCTCGACGATCACGGCGGTCGTGACGCCGAGCAGGACGAGGCCGAGCCATGCGGGCGGCATCACCATCGCGGCGTCGCCACCCGAGTGCGCCATGCCGGGCATGTCCATCCCGGCCATCCCGGCCATCTCGCCCATCGGCTCGGCGGCCGATGCCGGACCGGCCCAGGCGGCGGGGACGAGCATGAGCGCCATCACCGCGGAGGTCGCGGCCAGCCTCACCCGGCCGCCGGCCCACCGCAGCGCGAGCGCCGAGCAGGCGAACCACAGGGCGCCGAGCGCGAACGCCGCCACCTGCACCAGCGCGGCGTGCCCGCGGACCGGCCACAGCAGCATCACGACCATTGCTGCACCCATGACGACGTGCCACAGGTCGACCCAGGGGCCGTCGTGGGCCGCGTCGCTGCACCGGATCCGTGGCAGCAGGCACCGCACCACGCAGTAGCCCGTCGCGACGGCGGTGAGTGCCGCCGCGACCACGGTGCCGGGGTCGCCCATGTCCGGAGTCTCGTGCGGCTCCGGAGGCCGGTCAAGGGGCTGGTCTCACGGGGGCCGAATGCGACATCCGCCCGACATCGAATGTCACGTGAGCGTCACGAGGAGCCGGTCAAGGGATCCCTTGATCGGCCCGGCCCGGGCCGGCGCTGCCGCCTACGCTGGGTGGGATGTATGACATCGCCGTCGCCGTCGCTGCCTGCCTGAGAGCAGGAACCCGGGTCGACGTCGCCTGGGTGGTCGACTCCGACCTCGAGCCCGCTCCCGGCCCGACCGAGGCGGTCGGGCTGACCCCGGGCGGCGGACGGCTGGGCAGCCTGCTCGGCGGCGCGCTCGACGACCGGCTGGCCGAGGCGGGTGGCGCGCGGCTCACCACCCTCGACCTGACTCCCCTCGACACGAGGGCCATGGGCCGTCGGGGCAGCAGCGTGAGCTGCCTCGTCGTACCCGCCGACACCCTCCCCGACGACCTCTGGAAGCGGCTCGTGGCCCGGGAGCCCGTCTGCCTCCTGACCCGGCTGGACGGCGAGCGCGCGGTCGGCGTGACGGCGTACGACGCCGGGCCGGACGAGCGCGGCGGGCGGGCCGCGATGGACCTGATCGCCCGGGGCGCCAGCGCGAGCCTCCGCACGGACGAGGGCGTCATCACGGTGCTCTGCCCCGTGCCGCGGCTGGCGCTGCTCGGCTCCGGCCCGATCGCGGACGCAGTCGCTGCGGTGGCCGGCGCCGTCGGCTGGAGCGTGCAGCGCGGCGATGTCGCCACCGTCGCCGGGCTCGCCGCCGGACTCACGCCCGACGACCTGGTCGTCGTGATGAGCCACGACCTCGACGCGGCCGGCACCGTGCTCGCCGAGGCGCTCGACAGCGACGCCGGCTACATCGGCGCACTCGGGTCGCGTCGGATGCAGGAGGCCCGCGCCCGCTGGCTCGCCGACCGCGGCTTCACCGACCTCTCCCGCGTTCACGGTCCGGCGGGTCTCGACATCGGCGCCGCGAGCCCGGGTGAGGTCGCGGTCTCCGTCGTGGCCGAGGCGATCGCGGTGAGGTCTCGTCAACACATCCCTTAACCGGCGGCGTCGGCGGCGCCCGAGCGCGCCTACAGTCGACGGTGAGGAGGTGCGTGCGATGAGCGACGAGACCAAGGGCGTGCTCCGCAAGGTCTGGCAGGTGGACCCCGACCAGGCCGGAGGCCGTACGGCGCTCGACGACTGCGGACCGGGGAAGACCTGCCGCAACATGCGCCACGTCAGCTTCGACGGCATGGCCGAGCCCGGCACCGACCTGCGCGCGGCGTGGCGCGAGCGCCTCGCCGAGGAGGGCAAGCTCGCCGGCGACGCCGAGACCATCCGCGACCTCGTGCTCGGGCCGGACGCGCCGGGGTGAGCACACCGGCGGTCGGCTCGGTCCCGGAGCTGACCGAGACCCTGCGACGCGGTGGCTACCTCGCCGACCGAGGGCTCGCGACAGCCCTCTACATCGGCCTCACGCTCGACCGGCCGGTGCTGCTCGAGGGCGAGGTGGGCGTCGGGAAGACCGAGGTCGCCAAGGCGCTCGCCCGGGTCCTCGGTCGGCGGCTCGTGCGGCTGCAGTGCTACGAGGGCATCGACACCAGCCAGGCGCTCTACGAGTGGGACTACGCCAGGCAGATGCTGCAGATCCGCGCGCTCTCCGAGGCCGACCTCGCCGACGAGACCTCCGTCGACGCGCTCTTCGGGCCGCGCTTCCTCGTCGAGCGGCCACTGCTGCAGGCGGTCCGCGCCGGCGATTGCGCCGTCCTGCTCGTCGACGAGGTCGACCGCGCGGACGACGAGTTCGAGGCCTTCCTCCTCGAGCTGCTCTCCGACTTCGCGATCACCATCCCCGAGATCGGCACGGTCGCAGCGGAGCGCCCGCCGCTCGTCGTACTCACCTCCAACCGGACCCGCGAGCTCCACGACGCCCTCAAGCGGCGGTGTCTCTACCACTGGGTCGGCTACCCCTCGGCCGAGCGCGAGCTCGAGATCGTCCGCGCGCGGGTGCCTGGGGTCGACGAGACGCTGGCCCGGAAGGTGGTGGCAGCGGTCCAGCGACTGCGGGAGATGGAGCTCGCCAAGCCGCCCGGTGTCGCCGAGACGATCGACTGGGTGCGCAGCCTCGACGTGGTCGGGGCCACCGAGCTCGACCCCGAGACGGTCGAGGACACGCTGGGCGCGGTGATCAAGGAGTACGACGACCTGGAGGCCGTCCGGAGCGACCTCGACCGGCTCGTGGCGGGCGGCTGATGCTCACCCCGACGCTCGTCGGCTTCGGCCACGCGCTGCGCGACGCGGGGCTTCCGGTCGGCACGGGTGACGTGGTGACCTTCTGCGCGGCGGCCGGCGAGCTCGACCCGGCGGACCTGCTCGACATGTACTGGGCCGGCCGGTCGACGCTGGTGACCCGCCGGGAGCAGCTGCCGGCGTACCACGACACCTTCCTGCGCTACTTCCTCGACGAGGACCTCCCGCCGGACGAGCGGGCGCCCTACACCCGCCGGCAGCGCGCGGAGGCGCGCGCGACGCTCGCCATGCCCGAGACCGAGCCCGGACCCGCGCGCGACGAGCAGGGCCGCGAGGCGCTCCTCGGCCTGGTCGCCTCGGACGCGGACACGCTCAAGCACAAGTCGTTCTCGGCGTGCACGCCGGAGGAGGTGGTCGCGCTGCGCAGGATCATGCGCACCATCCGGCTCGCTCCCCCGCGGCGACGCACCCGGCGCACCGAGCCCGGCCGTGGCCGGCGGCCCGACCTGCGCCGGACGGTCCGCGAGACGATGCGCGCGCACGGCGAGCCGGCCCGGCTCTACCTCCGCCACCGCCGGCTCCGGCAGCGGCCGCTGACGCTGCTGCTCGACGTGTCCGGGTCGATGGCCGACCACTCCCGTGCGCTGCTGCAGTTCGCCCACGTGGCGTACCGCTCGACGGCGCGGGTGGAGGCGTTCTGCTTCGGCACCCGGCTCACCCGGATCACCCGGGAGCTGCGCCACCGCCGTACCGATGACGCCCTGGACCGCGCCGCGCACGCGGTCCTGGACTTCGACGGCGGCACCCGGATCGGGGACTCGCTCGAGACCTTCGTCAGCGACTGGGGCCGGCGCGGCATCGCCCGCGGCGGGATCGTCGTCATCTGCTCCGACGGGCTCGACCGCGGCGACCCGGAGCTCCTCGAGCACGCGATGCAGCGGCTGTCGCGGCAGTGCCACCGGATCATCTGGCTGACGCCCCACACCGGCGAGCCGCGGGCGCTCGGGCTGCAGGTCGCCGCGCCGTACGTCGACGCGGTGCTGCCGGCGCGGGACCTGGCCGACCTCACGGTGTTCGCCGGCGCCGTCTCGGGGCTGGGATGAGACGCGCGTGATCCGGCTCGGGTCGCTCGCGGGCTACTCGTTCGAGGGGCCGCGGATCCTCGCCGGCTGGACACCACCCGCCGGCCCGGGGGTCTTCGCGATCCTCATCAGGCCCGAAGCCGAGCGGCACCCGGAGAGGTACGCCGTCATCTACGCGGGTGCCTCCGAGGACCTGTCCGGGCTCGGACTGCGCCACCCCGCCGCGCCCTGCTGGGTCCGGCGCGCCGGCTCGAAGTGGGCCGTCCACGTCGCCGTCCACGATCCACCCGGCGCCACGCCGCGCTACCGCGAGGAGGTCGTCCGCGAGCTGCTCTCCGTCTATCGCCCGGGCTGCAACGACGAGCGCTACGGCCCGGCGTGGAAGGAGGAGTGGATCGGCTCCTACTCCGCGCCGACCACCGGCCCGCTCACGACCAGGCGGGATCCGTGAGCAGCTCGGTCGGCCTCAGGCCCGGTGGGTGCCCGCGAGCGTCTCGCCGTCCGGGGCGTAGCCGACGCCGTCGTGCAGGCGGGAGCGGCGCCGGCCCATCGCCGGGGTCGCGGGCTGGCGCGGAGCGTGCGCGGCGGCGGCGTCGTACGTGACGCCGGTGACGATTCCCTCGGCCATGCCGTAGAGCAGCGGCAGCGCGCCGGCGACGACGCCGCCGGTGCGGTTGATGTGCTCGAGGCCGGGCTCGACCGCCTCGGCGTCGGCGGCGATGCCGTCGACGATGTCGCGGCACTCCTCGAGGAGGTCGGCGACGCGGGTGAGCTGGCCGCCGACGATCCACAGGTACGCCGCGAGCCCGGCCACGAGCAGCGCGATGTCGACGACGGTGAGGACGACGAGGAGTGTCATGAGCGGACCTTCCCCAGGACGCGGCCGAGGAACAGGTGGTGCTGGAGCCCCTCGGCGAGCACCGCCTCGACACCGGCCGCGGTCCGGCCGATGAGCGCCGTGTCGGCGGTGTTCGCCTTCGCCTGGGCCAGGGTGTCGCGGACCGCGGTGACCCGGCGCTCGATGGTGCGGACCTCGAGGACCAGCACCGTCAGCAGCCCGGCCACGGCGAGCACGACCACGAAGCCGACGACGATCGCGACCCACCAGGCGGTCCTGTCGGCGTGGGAGAGGGCAAGGGGTACGACGTGGGACTGCATGTCAGCCTCCGAGCCGGGCCCGGCCGCGGGCCAGCCCCGCGACGATCACCCCGGCGTGGTCGATGGTGGTGCGCAGGCCGGCGAGGCCGGCGGTGTTGGCGACCGAGTCCTGCAGCGAGTCGTCGATCGCCGCCGCCTGGTCGCCGATGCGATGGGCCAGCCGCAGGATCGGCAGGACGAGCGCGACGACCGCGAGCACGACCACGGCGAAGACGACGAAGCCGATGATCCATCCGGTCGACATGGTCTATATCCCCTCGCAGAAGTCGCGGACCGGCTTCAGCTCGTCGTTGACGTACGCCACCGAGGCCGGGACCGGCGCGGTCCGGGCGGCGACGGCGCGTACGCCGCCGATCACCCCGTCGAGGGTCCGCGTCACGGCCATCAGGTGGCCGATGACCCGGACCAGGCCGAGCGCGGCGGCGGCGACGATCAGCGCCCCGAGGACGATCGTGACGATGGCGGCAGCAGGCATGGCGTACCTCCTCTAGTCCAGCAGCTTCGCGACGGAGCCGGCGTACCGGACGGCGCCGGCGGAGACGTCGTGAACGGTCCTGCCGGTGGTCGCCAGCAGGTCGGGCGTGTGCTCCAGCTCGCCGGCCAGCCTGCCTCCGCCGGCGAGGATCTCGTCGGCCGCGCCGCGGATCCGCTCCAGCGCCGCGAGGACGCGGTTGAGCAGGGCGACGAGGACGGGTACGACGGCAACCAGAAGGAGCGCATTACCTATCCACCACAGCGTCATCGCGACCTCCGCTTCGCTTCGGTCTGTGTCATCGCGGGCCTCCTCAGGCGGCGGGCTGGTAGGGCAGGAAGAAGCGGCGGAAGACCCGGGCGAGCGCCATCCGCGTCGCCTGGAGAGCGATGCCGAGGCCGCCAGCGGACTCCGCGCCGAGCGCGGACACGTCCTCGCCGCGCGCGAGGGCATCGAGCCGGCGCTGCATGTTGGTCGCGAACTGGCCCATCAGCACCTTGGTGACGTCGTTGACCATCCCGCGGCCGTACTGCGCGGCGGCGCCCGAGAGCTGCAGGTCCATGTCGAGCCCGACCCGGGTGTCGCTGCTGCCGACCGGCGCCAGCGCAGCGGTCAGCTGCATCGCGGCGTTGCCACGGCCGCCCTCCGCGGAGCCGGCGCCGTCGATCACCATCGTCTTGGTCGCGTCGTCGCGGGAGAGGATGTGGGCCTTGCCGTCGAAGGACAGCCTCACCGGTCCCATCCGGATGCCGACCTTGCCGGCGTACGTGTCGTCGCCGAGGTCCTGGTCGAGCGTCGCCCCCGGCAGACAGGCGGCGACCTGCGGCACGTCGCCGAAGAACTCCCACACCCTCTCCACCGGCTGGCGGACCTCGATGGTGTTCCGGATCAGCATCGTCACTCCTCCGTGGTCGAGCCCGTCGGGACCAGGTACGCCGTCGGGTCCTCGGCGAAGCGGTCGTGGCAGCCGGGGCAGCAGAAGTAGTACGTCGACCCGTCCCGCTCGAGGGGCCAGTGGCTGTCGTCGGCGGGGACGCTCATGTGGCAGACGGGGTCGAGGGCCTCCTCCGTCCGCGACGGCCCGGTGGCCGGCCGCAGGGCGCCCGCGGCCCTCAGCTGGACGAGCTGGGCGAGGACGGCGACGGCGATCTCGGCGTGGGTGGTGTGGCCGAGGTCGAGACCGACCGGGTTGTGCACCCGCCGGAGCAGCTCCGGGTCGACGCCGCGGTCGGCGAGGTAGCCGAGGACGGCGTCGCCGCGCTTCCGGGAGGCGACCAGACCCACGAACGCCGGCCCGTCGGGCAGGGACTCCAGCGCCCAGCGGACGGCGTCCTCGTCGTCGTGGCCCTGCGTGGCCACGACGACGATCGAGTGTCTGGCGAGCGGCGTCGAGGGCAGGTCGGGCGTGTCGACGGCCCGCGCCCGCCACCCGATCGCCGCGGCGAGGTCGGCCAGCGTCGCCACCATCGGCGTCCGCCCCACCACGACCAGGTCGGTCACCGGCAGCACCGGCTCGACGAAGATCTGCAGCGCGCCCTCGCTCTGGCACGACATCGAGACGTACGTCGCGCCCTCGGGGACCGTCGGCTCGTCGCCGGACCCGGTCCCGAGGTAGAGCAGCCGCGGCTCGCCCGACCCGATCACGTCGCGTGCCTCGCGGAGCACCACCGGCTCGGCGCAGGCGCCACCGATCCAGCCCTCGACTCGACCCTCGGCGGTGACGATCGCGCGCGAGCCCTGGTGGCCCGACGAGGGACCCTGCCGCCACACGACCGTCGCGAGCGCGACCGCCTCGCCCGCCTCCGCCAGCTCGCGGGCCCGCTCCAGGACGCTCCAGCCCTCGGCGTCGTACGCGCTCATCGCGACTCCCCGCTCACGCGTCGCTCCTCACCGGCGGCGCCCCGGACACGTCGTGCCGCTGCGTGATCGCCCCGTAGACACGGTCGGGCAGCAGCGGCATGTCGATGTTGCGTACGCCGTACGGCTTCAGGGCGTCCATGACCGCGTTGACGTAGGCCGCCGGGCCGCCGACCGTCGCGCACTCGCCGATCCCCTTGGCGCCGAGCGGGTGGTGCGGGCAGGGCGTGACGACCTCGTGCAGCTCGAAGCCCGGGGTCTCCCACGCGGTCGGCAGCAGGTAGTCCATGAAGTTCGAGCCGATGCAGTTGCCGTCGGCGTCGAAGGTGATGAACTGCATCGAGGCCATCGCGTACGCCTCGGTCAGGCCGCCCATGATCTGTCCCTCGACGACCATCGGGTTGATCCGCACCCCGCAGTCGTCGACGGCCACGAACCGCAGCACGTCCCACACGCCGGTGGCGGGGTCGACCTCGACCGTGCAGACGTACGCGGCGAACGGCCACGTCAGGTTGGGCGGGTCGTAGTAGGCGTTGGCCTCCAGACCCGGCTCGAGGCCGTCGGGCATGTTGGCGTACGCCGCCATCGCGCACTCCTGGATGGTGACCCCGCGCTCCGGCGCCGACCGCACGTGGAAGCGGCCGAGCTCCCACTCGACGTCCTCCTCGGAGACCTCCAGCAGGTAGGCGGCGATCTTGCGCGCCTTCGCGCGCACCTTGCGCGCCGCCATCGCGACGGCGGCGCCCGCGACCGGGGTCGACCGGGAGGCGTAGGTGCCCATCCCGAACGGCGCGGTGTCGGTGTCGCCCTCCTCCACCACGACGTCGTCGGCGGGCAGGCCGAGCTCGTGGGCGACGATCTGCGCCCAGGTCGTCTCGTGGCCCTGACCCTGCGAGCGCGCGCCGGTGCGCAGGATCGCCTTGCCGGTCAGGTGGACCCGCAGCTCGGCGGAGTCGAACATCTTGATCCCGAGGATGTCGTACTCCCGGCTGTTGCCGGCCCCGAGCGGCTCGGTCATCGTCGAGATCCCCAGCCCGAGGAGCCGGCCGTGCTTGCGCGCCTCCTCCTGCTCGCGCCGGAAGTCGTCGTACCCGATCGCGTCGAGGGCTGTCTGCAGGCACTTCTCGTACTGGCCGGAGTCGGTGAGGAAGCCGTACGGCGTCCGGTGCGGGAAGTCGTCGTCCTTCACCAGGTTGATCCGGCGGAACTCCGCCTGGTCCATCCCGAGGTCGTCGGCGGCGGCCTGCACCATCCGCTCCTGGAAGAACATCGCCTCGGTGACCCGGAACGAGCACCGGTAGGCGACCCCGCCGGGGGCCTTGTTCGTGTAGACGCCCGTGGCCTCGAGGTGCGCGTAGGGGATGTCGTACGCCGCGAACGCCGAGTGCATCAGTCCGATCTTGAACTTGCTCGGCTGGGCGTCGGCGAAGAAGGCGCCGTGGTCGGACGTGGTCCGCATGCGT
Source organism: Nocardioides asiaticus (assembly GCF_040049175.1). Lineage (NCBI taxonomy): Bacteria > Bacillati > Actinomycetota > Actinomycetes > Propionibacteriales > Nocardioidaceae > Nocardioides > Nocardioides asiaticus. The sequence continues at coordinate 987,223 of NZ_JBDZDM010000001.1, forward strand.
ACGCCGAGGATGCGGCCGTCCCGTCGCAGCGCCATCTCACCGTCGAGGTAGATGTCGCGGCCGAAGCCGGTGCTCGACAGGTTGCCGGTCCGGTCCTCGATCCACTTGACCGGCCGCTCGAGCAGGATGGAGGCCAGGATCGAGACGACGTAGCCCGGATAGACCGGCACCTTGTTGCCGAAGCCGCCACCGAGGTCCGGCGAGACGATCCGGATCATGTGCTCGGGCAGCTCGGCGATGAGCGCGACCGCGGCCCGCACGATGTGCGGTGCCTGGGTCGTCATGTAGACGGTCAGCTTCCCGGTCGCCCGGTCGAAGTCGGCGACGGAGCCGCAGCACTCGAGCGGGCTGGGGTGGCTGCGCGGGTAGTGCATCGTGATCCGCGACACCACGTCGGCCTGCGCGAACGCCGCCTCGGTGCCGGCCCTGTCCCCGACCTCCCAGGTGAAGCAGGTGTTGTCGTGCTGGTTGAGCTTGTCGTCGCGGATGACCGGCGCGTCGGGCGCCTGCGCCTGCTCGGGGTTCACGATGACCGGCAGCGGCTCGTAGTCCACGATGATCGCCTCGCACGCGTCCTTCGCGATGTAGGGGTCGTCGGCGATGACCGCCGCGACCTCCTGCCCCTGGAACCGCACCTTGTCGGTGGCGAGGACGGCCTGGGTGTCGTACGACAGCGTCGGCATCCAGGCCAGGTTGCGGCTGGCCATCATCTCGCCGGTCAGCACGAGGCGTACGCCGGGGATGTCCCACGCCTTCGAGGTGTCGATGCTGCGGATCCGGGCGTGCGCCAGCGGGCTGCGCAGGATCTCCATGTGGAGCATCCCGGGCAGCACGATGTCGTCGATGTAGTTGCCCCTGCCCCGGACGAACCGGTTGTCCTCGACCCGGCGCCGGCTGGCGCCCATGCCGCCGATCTTGATCTCGTCGAGCGGGTCCGGCCGGTTAGGCCCGGCCGCGCCCGGGGTGGGTGTCGGCTCCGCGGTCGTGGTCACGCCTGCTCACCTCGCGTCCTCCTCGCCGCCCACAGGACCGACTTCACGATGTTCTGGTAGCCGGTGCAGCGGCACAGGTTGCCGGAGAGGGCGAACCGGATCTCGTCCTCGGTCGGATCGGGGTTCTCGGCCAGCAGGGCGGTGGCGGCGATCATCATCCCCGGGGTGCAGAAGCCGCACTGCAGGCCGTGCTCCTGCTTGAAGCCCTCCTGGACCGGGCTGAGCTGCTCGGAGCTGGAGAGCCCCTCGACCGTGGTGACCTCGTGGCCGTCGGCCTGGACGGCCAGCATGGTGCAGCTCTTGACCGGCCGGCCGTCGAACAGGACCGTGCACGCACCGCAGTTGGTGGTGTCGCAGCCGGTGTGGGTGCCGGTCAGCCGCAGCCCCTGGCGGAGCAGGTGGGCCAGCAGCAGCCGGGGCTCGATGTCGGCGGTCCGCCTCCCGCCGTTGACGGTGATGGTGACGCGGCGAACGGGTACCTCCGGCCCCTCGGACTCGGTGACCTCCTCGAAGAGACTGGTCATCAGGCGACGCTCCTCTGCAGCTGCTCCGGCCCCTGGTGGGCGACCCGGGTCAGGATCCGGGTGACGAACGTGTGGACGACGTGGCGCTTGTAGTCGGCGCTGCCGCGGTGGTCCGAGCTCGGCTCGGCGATCCCGGCGGCGAGGTCGGCGGCGTGCTCGATGGCACGCTCGTCGAGCTCGGTGCCGACGAGCGCCGCCTCGGCATCGGCCGCGTGCAGCGTGCGGCTGCCGACACCGGTGAGCGCGACCCCGGCCCGGACCACCCGGCCGCCGGCGAGCTCCACCGACACGGCTGCGCCGGCCGTGGCGAAGTCGCCGACCCGGCGCTCCAGCTTGAGGAACCCGCCCCGCACCTCCGCCCCGGGGGCGGGAGCCGGCATCACCGCCTCGACCGCCACCTCGTCGTACGCGAGGGTGGTCTGGAACGGGCCCGTCACGAACTCGGTCACCGGGATCTCCCGCCGGCCGGCGGGCCCCTGGGCGACGACGCGGCCGCCGAGCGCTGTCGCCACCGCCGCCCAGTCGCCCTGCGGGTCCGCGTGGCAGAGCGAGCCGACGAGCGTGCCGCGGGTGCGAACCACGGGGTCGGCGATGAGCGGTGCCGCGGCGGCCATCGTGGGCTGCCGGGCCGCGAGGTCGCTCGACCGCTCGAGGTCGGCGTGCCGGCAGAGCGCGCCCACGCGGATGGTGCCGTCGGGCTCGATCCGGTGGTAGGAGAGCTCGGCCAGGCTGTTGATGTCGACGAGCAGCTCGGGTGCGGCGAAGCGGAGCTTCAGCAGCGGCACCAGGCTCTGTCCCCCGGCGAGCACCTTCGCCTCGCCCGCGCCGTCGTGGAGAAGCTCGATCGCCTCGTCGAGCGTGGGCGGCGCCTCGTAGCGGAAGCGAGCGGGATACACCGGGCCCTCACCTGCCTTCCGGATCCGGTACGGCGACCGGCAGCGACTCGATCTCGTCGGGATCCGGCCGGGCCTGCTGGTGCGGCGGCCACGGGCCCCGCACCGGCTGGCCGGCGACTCCGAGGAACTCCACGAGCTGGGGGAAGGCGAAGACCGTCGGGCTCTTCCCCTCCTTGGGTGCGTGAGCGAACAGCTCGGCCATGCGCGGGTTGCCCATGCTCGTGACTGTGCTCCCGATCACAAGCGTCGACAACGGCCGGTCAATAGATCCCTTATCGACCGCCGACGTCGACCGCCGGGTCGGCGGTCAGGACCACAGCGTCACGTGGACGGCAGGCTTGAATCGGCCGTGGATGACGGCACGGCCGCGGAGCATGGCCTGGGTGGCGCGGGGGGTGGTGATGAAGCGGGCCATCTCCTCGGCGGCGGGGGTGGCCTGCTGCCCGGCGAGGAGGGAGAGGTTCCAGGCGCCCTGGGCGCCGCCGAGGCGGCCGGGGATCCGGACGAGCGCGCCGGCGACGACGTCGGGCTGGGCGGCGAAGGAGAGAGCGAGGGTGACGCCGCGGCCGCGCTTGGCCTCCTCGAGCGCGGCGGCGTGGGACTGGAAGATCTGCTGCCGCTCCTCGGGTACGCCGAGACGGTGCAGCATCGCGGGGACGACGCCGGAGTCCTCGGCGGCGGACGGGCCGAGCAGCCAGGTCTGGTCGCGGAGCGCGGCCACACCGGGTACGCCGCGGAGCACCGGGTGGCCGGGGGCCGCCAGCGCCCAGACCTGGTAGTTGAGGAAGTGGACGGTGCGGATGCCGGGGTCGCTGCTCGGCGGCCGGGGGCCGATCGTGGCGTCGAGGGTGCGGGTGAGGAGCAGCTGCTCGAAGTCGCCGGCGCGGTGGATGCTGAGCTCCACGTCGAGATCCTCGGCCCGGTCGGCGAAGAGGCCGATCAGGCCCGGGGCGGCATGCTCCGCGAAGAGGCTGCCGGCGCCGAGCCGCAGCAGACGGCGGCCGATGCCGGCCTCGCGGACCTCGAGGACGGTGCGGTCCTGCAGGCCGAGGAGCTCGACCGCCCGGCTGGCGAGGCGGAGCCCGCCGGGCGTGAAGGCCAGCCCGGCCGACGTACGCGTGAAGAGCTGGTCGCCGAGCTCCTTGCGCAGCTGGCCCACGTGAAGGGAGACGGCCGCCTCGGAGACGCCGAGGCTGCGCGCGGCGGCCTTCACGGAGCCGAGGCGTACGACGGTCGCGAAGGCGCGCAGCTGGGTGGGTGTCATGCAGGGTGCTCCTCGGGGCTGGGGGTCATCAGAACGGCGGCACCGCCCTCCCCTGCATCGCCTCCCACACCCGAGACGGGGTCAGCGGCATGTCGGCGTGCCTCACCCCGAAGGGCTCGAGCGCGTCGATGACCGCGTTGACCACCGCGGGCGGCGACCCGACGGTCGCCGACTCCCCCACGCCCTTCGCGCCGATCGGGTGGTGGGGCGACGGGGTGACCGTCGTGCCGGTCTCCCAGTCGGGCACCTCCAGCGCCGTGGGGATCAGGTAGTCCATCAGGGAGCCGCCGAGGCAGTTCCCGTCGGAGTCGAAGCCGATGTGCTCCATCAGCGCCATCCCGACACCGTCGGTCAGTCCGCCGTGGATCTGCCCCTCCACGATCATCTCGTTGATCCGGGTGCCGCAGTCGTCGACGGCGACGAAGCGGCGTACCTTCACCTGCGCGGTGCCCGGGTCCACGTCGACGACGCAGATGTAGGCCCCGAACGGGTAGGTCAGGTTCTCCGGGTTGTAGGTCAGCTGCGCCGCGAGGCCGCTCTCGACGCCCTGCGGCAGCTCGTCGGCGCCGTACGCCGCCTTCGCGACCTCCTGGATCGTCAGCCCGGCGCCGGGGATGCCGCGGACGTCGAAGCGGCCCTTGGTCCACTCCAGCTCGTCGGGGTCCACCTCGAGCAGGTGCGCGGCGATGAGCCTGGCCTTCTCGCGGACCTTCCGGGTGACGAGCACGGCGGCGGCGCCGGAGACCGGCGTCGAGCGGGAGCCGTAGGTCCCGAGGCCGTACGGCGTCAGCTCGGTGTCACCGTGCACGACCTCGATGTCGTCGGGATGGATGCCGATCTCCTCGGCGACCATCTGGGCGAACGTGGTCTCGTGTCCCTGTCCCTGGGTCTGGACGGCGAGCCGGACGACCGCCTTGCCGGTCGGGTGGACGGTGAGCTCGCAGCCGTCGGCCATCCCGATCCCGGCCATGTCCATGTCCTTGCGCGGGCCGGCGCCGACCGCCTCGGTGAAGAAGCTCACCCCGATCCCCATCAGGCTCTGCCCGATCTCCCCGGCGCGGGCGCGCCGCTCGGCCTGCTCGCGTCGCAGGTCGTCGTACCCGGCGATCCGGAGGGCCTCGTTCATGGCGGCGGCGTAGTCGCCGGAGTCGTAGAGCCAACCGGTCTTCGACTGGTACGGGAACTGGTCGGGCCTGATGAAGTTGCGCAGCCGCAGCTCGACCGGGTCGATGCCGAGCTCGTCGGCGAGCAGGTCGACCATCCGCTCGACGAGGTAGACCGCCTCAGCGATCCGGAAGGAGCAGGAGTACGCCACGCCGCCGGGCGCCTTGGTGGTGTGGACGGCGGTCATCCGGCAGTACGCCGCCTCGAGGTCGTAGGAGCCGGTGAAGACGCCGAAGAAGCCGCCGGGGAACTTCCGCGGCGCAGCCGCACCGTTGAACGCGCCGTGGTCGGCGAGCACGTGGCTGCGGATCGCGAGGATCCGTCCCTCGCGGGTGGCGGCGATCTCGCCGGTCATGACGTAGTCGCGGGCGAAGCAGCCCGCCGTGAGGTTCTCGGTGCGGTCCTCGACCCACTTCACCGGCCGGCCGGTGACCATCGAGCCGACGATGGCGCAGATGTAGCCGGGGTAGATCGGCACCTTGTTGCCGAAGCCGCCGCCGATGTCGGGCGAGATCACCCGGATCTTGTGCTCGGGCAGCCCGGTGGACATCGCGTACAGGGTGCGGTGGGCGTGCGGCGCCTGGGTGGTGGCCCACAGCGTGAGCCGCTCCTCGACCCGGTCGTAGTCCGCGACCGCGCCGCAGGTCTCCAGCGGCGCGGGATGGACCCGCGGGAAGACGATCTCCTGCTCGATGGTGACCTCGGCGCGCTCGAAGACGGCCTCGGTCGCGGCGGCGTCGCCGGTCTCCCAGTCGAAGCAGTGGTTGTCGGACCTGCCGGGCACGTCGTCGCGGACGAGCGGCGCGTCCGGATCGAGCGCACGCCGTACGTCGACGACCGGCTCGAGCACGTCGTACTCCACCTCGATGAGCTCGAGCGCGTCCCGGGCCGCGTAGCGGTCCTCGGCCACGACGAACGCGACCTCCTGGCCCTGGAACCGCACCTTGTCGGTGGCCAGCACCGCCTGGTAGTCGCCGGACAGCGTCGGCATCCACGCCAGCCCGCGCTCCTCGAGGTCCGCCCCGGTCACGACCGCCTTCACCTTCGGGTGCATCTCGGCGGCGGTGGTGTCGATCGAGACGATCCGGGCATGTGCCACCGGGCTGCGGAGCACCGCGCAGTGGAGCATCCCAGGCAGCTGCAGGTCGTCGACGTAGCGGCCCAGACCGCGCACGAACCGGCGGTCCTCCTTGCGCAGCATCCGGCCGTGACCCATCGGGCCGCGCGTCTCCATGACGGTCACCGCAGCGCCTCCTGACCCGCGGACCGGTGCTCGGCGGCCCACCGGACCGCGCGGACGATGCTGGCGTAGCCGGTGCACCGGCAGATCTGGCCGGAGATCGCCTCGCGGATCTCGTGGTCGGTGGGGTCGGGGTTGCGATCCAGGAGGGCGCGGGCGGACATCAGCATCCCGGGTGTGCAGAAGCCGCACTGCAGCCCGTGGCACTCGATGAACCCGCGCTGCACCGGGTCGAGGACGCCGTCGACCTCGAGGCTCTCGACGGTGCGTACGTCGTGGCCGGAGGCCATGGCGGCGAGGACGGTGCAGGACTTCACCGGCTCGTCGTCCATGAGCACGACGCAGGACCCGCAGTTGGAGGTGTCGCAGCCCCAGTGGGTGCCGGTCAGCCCGAGCACGTCACGCAGGAGGTGGACGAGCAGCAGCCGCGCCTCGACGTCGCGGACGACGTACTCGCCGTTGACGGTCAGGGCCACCTCCACGCCGCTCACCCCCGGTCACCGCTCGCGCCGGGGCGGTCGGCCGCCGCGGCGAGGCGGGCCCGTTCGGTGGCGGTCCGGAGCGTACGCCGGGTGAGCTCCGCGGCGAGGTGCCGCTTGTAGTCGGCGCTGCCGCGTGCGTCGGTGACCGGCGCGCAGGACCGGGCGGCGATCTCGGCAGCGAGCGCGAACGCCTCCTCGTCGGGCGGCCGGCCGGTGAGCGTCGCGGAGATCTCGGCGATCCCGGTGGTGTTCGGCCCGACGGCGGCCAGGCCGCTGCGGGCGTCGACGATGACCGGCTCCTCGGGCGGCCCGGTCAGCCAGACCGCGGCGCCGGCGGCGACGACCGCCCAGTCGCCGGCCCGGCGGTGGACCTTGGCGTAGGCGCTGCCACCGCCGGGGCGTACGGGGATGCGGATCTCGGTGAGGATCTCGGCCGGACCGACGGCCGTCTCGTACGGGCCCCGGTAGAACTCCTCCATCGTGACCACCCGTCTCCCGCTGCGGCCGCGGACGACGCAGCTCGCGCCGAGCACGGTGCACACCGAGGAGAGGTCCTCGGACGGGTCGGCCTGGCACAGCGAGCCGCCGAGCGTCCCGCGGTTGCGGACGGGCGGGTCGGCGATGACGGACTCGGCGTCGCGGAAGATCGGGAAGAGCGCGGCGAGCAGGTCGGACTCGAGCAGCTCGCGGTGGCGGGTCAGCGCGCCGATCCGGACGACGCCGCCGCCGTTGCCCGGTTCGTCGCGGATGTAGCCGAGCTCGTCGTGGAGGTCGTTGAGGTCGACGAGGTACTCCGGGTTGGCGAGCCGCAGCTTCATCATCGGCAGCAGGCTGTGGCCGCCGGCGATGACGCGGGCCTCGCCGCCGAGGCGCTCCAGCAGACCGAGCGCGTGGTCGAGGCTCGTCGCACGCGCATACTCGATCGGCGCGGGCACCTGCACGTCTGCCTCCGGGACTCACGGCACCCCCCATGTGGCGCCGGTCACTGCACCATACGCCCGTTCCGGCGACCCGAGCCCGGATCGGGCCGACCTCATCAAGGAATCCCTTAAAGAGGTCACGGGCCTCAGGCCAGGACCCGCGGCTGGCAGCCTCCGACGAGCTCGACGACCCGGCCGCCGGGGCCGTGGGCCAGCAGGTCCACGACCGCCCGGACCACCTCGGCGGGCGGGATCAGCGGGGGCAGGCCGGCGCGCTCCTGCGCGTCGAGCGCCGCCCACTGCTCGTGGGCGCGGGGCAGCCCGATCCAGCCCGGGACGACGGCGGTGACGCGGGCGGCTCGCTCACCGGCCATCGCGGTGGTGAACCTGATCAGCCCGGCCTTCGCCGCGGCGTACTCCGGCGAGCCGTAGGCCCCCTCCCGCAGCGCGGCGTCGGAGGCGATGTTGACCACCGCCGCCGTCGTACGCCGTCCCCGACGCTCGGCCAGCCCCTCCAGGAAGAGCTGGGTGAGCAGCATCGGCGTACGCAGGTTGAGGTCGAGGGTGCGTGACCAGGCCTCGGCCGGGGCGTCGGGATACTGGGCCGGGCCGGGCGTCCAGCCGCCGGCGTTGTTGACGAGCAGGTCGGCGCCGCCGAGGTCGCGGGCGCGCCCGGCGAGCAGCCGCAGCTCCACGTCGTCGGTGAGGTCGACGCGCATCGCCCATGCCGCGACGCGGGCCTCGCGCGCCATCCGCGCGGTGTCGTCGGCCGCGTCGGCGTCCCGGTCCGCCGCGAGCACAGCGACGCCGAGGCGGGACAGCGCGACGGCGATCTCCCGGCCGAGACCGGAGCCGGCGCCGGTCACGATCGCGAGCTGGTAGCGCAGGTCCATCCGGACGGCCCGTCAGCCGGTGGTGATGTCCCTGTGCCAGGACTCGGTCACGTAGTCGGTCGCCCAGCCGAGCGAGGTGTAGAGCCCGTCGGCACCGGTGGGGCTGTCGGCGTCCACCTCGAGGCCGACCCGGTCGCCGCCGCGCTCGGCGACGTCCTTGATGACGGCGAAGAGGAGCGACTTGGCGACGCCGCGGCCACGGGCACGGCGGTTGACGCCGATGTACTCGACGTAGCTGCCCTCCTTGCCGGCCGCGCCGGGCTGCAGCATCGAGGCCACCAGCGCACCGGCGGGCAGCGCTGCGCCCGTCTCGGGGTCGTCGACGAACGCGAGCCACCAGTGGTCCCAGCGGTGGCCGGGGTCCTCACGCAGCCGCTGCACGAACTCGGGGAAGCTCTCCCGGTAGGAGTTGAAGTGGTCGGCGAACGACTCCTCGAGCATCTGGTGGACCATCCGCAGGTCGGCGGCGACCGGCAGGCCGTTCTCGTGGGTCCCGACCTGGCGGACGGTGACACCGGCCCGCGGCTCGGGCAGCACCCCCGGCGTCCCCTCGTCGGGGGAGACCGGCCGGGTCATCTGCAGCCAGGTCCGCACCTTCGTGTAGCCCGCGGCGGTCAGCCAGTCGCGCTGAACGGTGTCCTCGGCGAACGGGCTGGCGTCGAGCTGGGTGCCCTTCAGCCCGCGCATCCGGGCGATCGCCTTCGCACGGTCCTCCATCCAGTCGTAGAGCCCGGCTGCGACCTGGCCGGCGCGGTCGGCCGAGCGGTCGACGTACAGGTGCACCATCGTCCGGCCGGCGGCGCGGTCGTGCACCGTCGCCCAGGCGCGTACGACGCCGTCGGGGTCGACCGCGACCTGCTGCCGCCTGGTCCACGACTTGAGCCCCGCGATCTCCGACTCGACCGCCTCCTCGTCGACCGAGGACGACCCGGTGAAGGGTTGCTTGTCGGCTGCTCGCAGGGCGACGAGCCGGGGCAGATCCTCGAGCTCGGGCCCCCGGGCGGTCCAGCCGTCGGGGAGGTTCACAGGCGTCTGGCGTACGTCGGTCACGCACCCAGTCTCCCAAACCCGCCCACGGAACCGGCCTTCGCCGGCCCCGGCTCACTCCCCGGTGAGGCCGTCGATCGACTCCCGGATCAGGTCGGCGTGGCCGTTGTGGCGGGCGTACTCCTCGATCAGGTGGACCAGGATCCAGCGCAGGCCGAACCTGCCCTCTCCCCGGCGCGACTCCCTCACCGACAGCAGGTCGAGGCCGTGGGCCGAGTCGAGCGCGTCCTCGATGATCCGGTCCGAGGCGGCGACGGACCGGTCGAAGATCTCCCGCAGCTCCTCGGGGGTGTCGTGCGCGGCGGAGTGCCACTCCCAGTCGTCGTCGGCCTCCCAGTCGACGGTGTCGAACGGGGCGATCAGGTGGCCACCGAGCAGCATCACCGAGAGCCAGTCGGACTCGACCACGGCGAGGTGCTTCATCATCCCGCCGAGGGTCATGTCGGAGGGCGGCAGCGGAGTGTTGAGCTGCTCCTGGGTGAGGCCGTCGCACTTCCACCGGAACGTGTCGCGGTGGTAGTCGAGGAACGCCCGCAGCGTCGTGGCCTCGTCGGCACGCAGGGGCGGGTCGGTCCGGGTCTCCTCCGTCATGACCGTCAACCTAATGCCGGGGGCCGTTCTCGTCGCGCTCGATTCCGTCGATCGGCCGACCTCCGGTGACCATCACGTCGGTGGCGAGCCGGTCCTCGTCCTCCGCGGCGACGGCCAGCTCGTGGGCCCGCTCGCCGTACTTCGCCAGCACCCGCTCGCGCTCCTCGATGCCCGCCTCCCGGGCGGCGCCCTGGGCGTCCATGAACATCGTCGTACGGCCGGCGAGGATGCGACCGATCTCGCGGCGCTGGCGCCACGGCTTGCCGACGAGCATCAGCACGACGCCGGCGACGGCGTAGCAGCCGAGGAGCAGGAAGCCCTTCCCGTAGCCCTCGCCGACGTCGTACAGCGTGCGCTTGATCATCTCGGTCATGCCGAAGCCGACCACGTACGGCTGCAGCCTCTCGAAGAACGTCGGCAGCATGAACGCCGGGTACGCCGCCCCCGAGGACGGGATGGAGAGGAACAGGAAGACCAGGACCGCGGGGGCGGCGATGAAGCGGCCGAAGAAGTACGACAGCCCGTTGACGGCGAGCCCGATCGCGACCATCCAGAGGTAGGCGATCCCCCAGAGCTGGAGGAAGTGGCCGTGGACAGCGCCGATCACCGGTCCGGCCAGCAGGTTGGCGAGGAAGGAGAGCCCGGCGGCGCCGATGAGGATGACCGCGACCCGGGTGCGGTGCCTCAGCGGCGCCCCCATCAGGCCGATGAACATCGCGAGCATGTAGCCGCCCATGCACCAGGACAGCGTCATGTACATCGTCGTCATGCCGTAGGAGTCGTGCGCCGGCAGCGGGGCGAGGTCCTCGACGGTGAGGGTCTGCTTCTGGGCGGCGTAGACCGGCGTGAGGATCTGCTTGGCGACGTTGGCGGCCTGGTAGGAGTGCGCGCTGGCGACGACCAGGGCCGGCCTGGCGGGGTCGCTGAGGTCGAGCGCGCCGATGTCGTCGCCGTCGCGGACCAGCTCGTCGGCGGCCGCGCGGTCGGGGACCTCGTGGTAGGCGAACATCGTCCCGGTCGTCCGCTCGAGCTGGGTGACCGTGCTCGGCTCGCCGACGACCGCCACCGGGGCGTCCTTGATGGTGGGCGCGTGGAAGGCGTTGATGTAGCAGAAGCAGAACAGACAGATGAAGAAGACCGGCATCCACAGCATCAGCCCGGTCAGCTGGAGCCCCGGCGGCAGCTTGGCGTACGCCGCCCGGTAGCGCTGGGTCAGCGTGGCTCGCTCGGTCTGTTCCTTCGTCTCCTCTGTCCGTGTCTCCGCCACGGACCTCACGCTACCCAGCGCAACGGGCGGGCAAGAGCCGTCTCACCCCACCGGCCGGCAGTCGTTGCCGCAGGCGGTGCCGCCGGAGACCGGCAGCGGCGGGGGCGGGCCGTCGGCGTGCATCGCCGGCCGGTGCAGGACCGCCCAGGTGGGCACGACGGTGACGTCGTCGCCCTCGACCGCGGCGGTGCCGTCGACGAGCAGGGTGAAGCCCTTCTCCTCGCGCGGCGGGAAGACCAGCGTGACCCTCGGGTTGGCGGCGGCGTTGCGGCGCGACCCGTTGCCGGGGTCCGCGACGCGGACGACGCCGTCGGTCACGCTCGGCTCGACGGTCACGATCTTGGCGGTGCCCTCGTCGGAGACGGTGACGAGGTAGCCGGCGGCGTACTCCTTCACCGCCGCGTCGAGTCCGCTCAGGTCCACCGGGATGCTCATGGGGCGAGCGTACGCCGGAGTCCGGTCACGGACGGTCGACCCAGCGCTCCCCGACCGGGACGAGCTGCGCGGCGCCGGCCGTGAGCTCCGCGACGAGCGAGCGCAGCCGTGGCTCGGCGGCGGGCGGCGTCCCGAGGAGGAAGGTCGCCCCGGCGGCGTACGTCCGGTGGAGGACGGCGACGCCGGCGGACCGCAGGTCGGTCTCGAGGCGGCCGGCGACGTCGTAGGCGACGGTGAGGGTGTGCTCGCGGACCAGTTCGCGGCGAAGGGTGCCGACCTCGTCGAGCGCCGTGCGTACGGCGTCGGAGTAGGCGCGCACGAGGCCCCCGGCGCCGAGCAGCGTGCCGCCGAACCAGCGGGTCACGACCGCCGCGACGTCGGAGACGCCGGCGCCGTCGTAGCCTCGCAGCACCTCGAGCATCGGTGCGCCGGCGGTGCCGGCCGGCTCGCCGTCGTCGTTGGAGCGCTCGACCGGCTGTGGCGGCGGGCCGATGACGAACGCGGAGCAGTGGTGGCGGGCGTCCCAGTGCTGCTTGCGGAGCCGCTCGACCAGCGCCCGGGCGGCGTCCTCGTCCTCGACCCGCTCGAGGGTGCAGCGGAACCGGGACCGCCGGTCCTCGATCTCGACCTCGCCGTCGCGCGCGATCGTGAGGTAGCTCGTCCCGTCCGCCGCCGTCACCACAGCCCGGCCACCTCTCCGCCGATCCTGACGACGAACCCGGACACGACCAGGATGAAGAAGATCCTGACGAAGCGAGTGCCGCGGGCGACCGCCGTACGTGCACCGAGGTAGCCGCCGACCAGGTTGCAGAAGCCCATCACCACGCCGACCTTCCAGACGACGGCGCCCTGCGGCACGAAGACGACGAGCGCAGCGAGGTTGGTGGCGACGTTGGCGATCCGGGCCTTCGCGGAGGCCTCCAGGAAGCTGTAGCCGAGCAGGCCGACCAGTCCGATGACCAGGAACGACCCAGTGCCCGGGCCGAGCGCGCCGTCGTAGAAGCCGACCACGACGCCGACCCCCATCGCGGCGAGCGTGTGCCGGTGGCCGGAGAAGCGGAGCGCCGTCGCCGCGCCGAGGGTCGGCCGGAGGAGCACCCAGCCGCCGACCAGGACGAGCGCGGCGAGGATGATCGGCGAGAACGCCGACGACGGCAGGTGGGAGGCCGCGACCGCGCCCAGCGCGCTGCCGCCGAACGCGAGCACGGTGAGCGGGACGAAGGTACGCGGGTCCGGGCCGACCCGGCGGTAGTAGGTCACCGCGCTCGTCGAGGTCCCGCAGATGCCCGCCAGCTTGTTGGTCGCGAGCACGTTGACCGGCGTCGCGCCCGGCAGTCCGAGCAGCAGCGCCGGCAGCTGGACCAGCCCGCCGCCCCCGACCACCGCGTCCACGAACCCGGCCGCCAGCCCCGCCAGCCCGAGCAACGCGAAGATGCCCAGGGACGGATCGCTCACCGGAGAACCGTACGTCGGGCCGGTCGAGACGCCCTGACGGGCTCGAGGTGCGCGATACTCGGCCCGTGGCCAGCCTGCCGATCGAGCGCCACCTCCTCCGTGCCAGGGACCTCGCCGACGCTCGCTACACCGAGCAGATCGGCGTCACGGACCTGGCCGCCGCGGCGGGGCTGAGCCAGGCACACTTCACCCGCGCCTTCCGCGCCGCGTTCGGGGTGACACCGCACGGCTACCTGCTCACCCGCCGGCTCGAGCGAGCGGCGGCGCTGCTGCGCAACACCGACCACTCCGTCGCCGACATCTGCATGGAGGTCGGCCTCGCCAGCGTCGGCAGCTTCACGACCAGCTTCAAGCGGATGTTCGGTCGTACGCCGGCCGACTACCGCGCCGCCTTCCCTCCGGTGCCCGGCCGCTTCCCGCTGCCGAGCTGCGTCGTACGGAAGTACGCGCGACCGGAGCACCGCACTTTTCGAGAAGACGCGGCCCCGGCGCCGTCCCTAGCGTCTCCTTCGACACCGGAACACACCGGACCACCCGAAGGAGCATCACCATGAGCATCACCATCTCCACCATCCACCTCTGGGTCCACGACCAGGCCGAGGCGCTGGCCTTCTGGACCGACAAGGTCGGCTTCGAGCTCCGCTCGGACGCCTCCTTCCCCGAGATGCCCGGCTTCCGCTGGCTGACCGTGGGCCCCAAGGACCAGCCCGACATCGAGATGGTCCTCATGGAGATCCCGGGAGCCCCGGTCTTCAGCCAGGAGCAGCACGACCTGATCGAGAAGGTCATGGCGCAGGGCATCGCCGGCTCCGCCTTCTTCGTGACCGACGACGTGCAGCGCGACTACGAGGAGCTTTCCGCCCGCGGCGTCGAGTTCGTCGAGAAGCCCGAGCAGCGCCCGTACGGCATCGACTGCGGCTTCCGCGACCCCTCGGGCAACCAGTTCCGGCTGGCGCAGATCACCGCCGAGTTCTGAGGGCGCGCCGTGTGCCGCGCGCCCGGCGGGGTAGTCCGGGACGAAACGGTCGGTCTACTCGCGAGTAACCGACCGGAACGTCCCGGACTACCCCGACGCGACGACCTACCCCGCCCACCAGCCACGGGTGCCGAAGAAGTCGCCGTACGACGACCCGCCACCGCCCCAGGGAGCGCGATCGCCGAGGTAGGACCCGACGACGGCGGCGCCGAGATCGTCGAGCTCCGGCGCAACGACGCGACCCTCGACCCGGCGCGCCATCGAGTCCACGAAGCGGGCCAGCCCGGGGTCCTCGCCGAGCCGGAAGAACGTGGTCTGGGCGCCGATCCGACGGGCGTTGTCGAGCTCCTGGACGGCGTTGGCGATGGTGAGCGGGTGCGGCGGATAGGAGAACCACACCTCGCCGTCCGGCTCGAGGTGGGCGGTCGGCTCGCCGTCGGTGACGATGAGCAGCACCGGCTGGGCGTTGGGGTGCTTGCGGAAGTGCCGGTTGGCGAGCAGCAGCGCGTGGTGGAGGTTGGTGCCCTTGTCCCACATCGCGTCGAGCGCGGTGAGCTGCTCGATCTCCATCACCTCGGCGTGCCGGCCGAAGCCGATGAGCTGCAGGTGGTCGCCGCGGAACCGGCTCTTGATCAGCGTGTGGAGCGCCAGCGCCGTCCGCTTCATCGGGACCCAGCGGCCGTCCATCGCCATCGAGAACGACGTGTCGACGAGCAGCGCCACGGCGGCCTGGGTGCGCGCCTCGGTCTCCTGGACCTCGATGTCGTCGACGGTGAGGCGGACGCCGTGGTTTCGAGACGGGCGCGGGGCGCCCTCCTCAACCACCGAACGCTCTCCGACCCCGCGTACGACCCCCGAGCCCTCGCCGACCTCGCGGACGACCGCGTTGGTGATGGTCCGCGGCACGTCCCACGGCTCCGTGTCGCCGAACGCCCAGGGCCGGCTCGCGCCGGACAGGTCGCCGGCGGCGCCGGCGCGGCGCAGCTCGCGCTGCCCCTGGCGCCCCGAGAGGCGCTCGGCGACGTCGCGCAGGAGCGACCTGCCGAGCTGCCGCATCGCCTTCGGGGTGAGCCGCAGGTCGCCGTCCGAGCCGCGCTTGAGCGTGCCGGACTCGCGCAGCGCCTGCTCGATCCGCTGGAGGGTGCGGGCGTCGACCGCGGCCTGCTCGCCCAGCTGCCGGGCGAGGGCGTCGAGGTCGACGTCGTCGAGCCGGCTGCCGGCGTACGACTGCTGGAGCTGCTCGGAGAGCTGGTCGAGCTCGGAGAGGTCCTGGAGCACGCCGGTGCCGTCACCGAGGCCGAGCCCCTCCTGGCCCTCGAACTGCTCGGACCCGCCCCAGTCCTCCCCGGGGCGCAGCGCCTGCAGGTTGGAGTCGAGCTGGGCGAGCTGGTCCATGAGCTCCGGCGACCCGAACGCCTGCGCGGAGAGCTGCATGAGCTCCTCGCGCTGCTCCGGTGACATCGAGTTGAGCATCCGCTGGGCCGCCGCGGACCGCTGGGCGAGCGAGTCGAGCAGCTCGTCGACGTCCTGGGGGTTCTCCGGGAAGAAGTCCCCGTGCTTGTCCATGAACTCCTGGAAGTCCTCCGGGGTGTCTTCGCCCAGCCGGTGCTTCTCGAGCAGCTGGTTGAGGTCGGAGAGCATGTCCTGGACGCGGGCGCGGTCCTCGTCGGTGGCGTTCTCGAGGGCGTCCTTCATCCCGGCGAAGCGCTGGTCGAGCAGCTCGCGACCGAGCAGGTCCTTGATCTCCTCGTAGGCCTCGCGGGCCTCCCGGCTCTGCCAGTCGTACGACGACAGCTCGGTCACCGCCGCGGCGGTGTTGGGCGCGCCCCCAAGAGGCCATGCGGCGTCGAGCCGCATCTCCCGGAAGGCGCGGTCGGAGTCGTCCATCTCGACGTCGCGGGCGAGCTGCTTGCGCTCCTCGAGGACGGCCTTGTCGAGCAGCTCGCGGACCTGCTGCATCGTGCCGTCCAGGTTGTGCCGCTGGAGCAGGTCGCGGCGACGCTCGGCGACCCGGCGGGCGAGGTCGTCGAGACCCGTCTGTTCGCGCCCTCCGCGGCGCAGGAACTCCCGCATCGCCCGCTCGGGGCTGTAGCCGGCCATGACGTCCTCGCCGATGGCGTCGAGCGCCTCGGCCAGGTCCACGGGCGGGGCGAGCGGGTCGCCGCCCTCGTAGCGCTTGTACCTGCTCATGGTGTCGACCTCATCCGTAGACCGTCTCGCCGCCGGCGGAGTCCTTGCCGATCCTGCGCGCGAGGTAGAGCCCCTCGAGCGCGAGCTCGATGGCACCGGCCCGCTGGCCGTCGTTGCTCGCGCCCAGCCGGTCACAGACCTCGTCGTACAGCTCCGACTCGCCGAGCACCGGCAGGCCGGCGAGGAAGTCGCGCGCGGCCATCTGCGAGCCGGTCGTGATCATCCGGCCGTCCTCGATCGCGTCGACGAGGAGGGCGAAGTCGAGGCCGCGGAAGTGGCTCCGCACCGTCTCCGCGAGCGCGGTCCGCAGCAGGTGGGTGAGGATCTCCTGCTCGCGGCCCTCCTCCCCGGACTCGAACTCGATCTTTCCGCCGAGCACGTCGACGGCGGTCTCGAGGTCGACGACGCGGGCGACCGCGGCGTCCTCCCCCTGGACCGTGGCGCGGTGCAGCGCAGCCGCGGCGACCGTCTCCGCGCCCGCGATCGAGAAGCGCGCGGAGACCCCGGAGCGCTGGTCGACGGCGGAGGAGTCGCGCAGGTTGCGGGTGAATCGGGCGAGGACCTCGAGAAGGTGGTCGGGTACGTCGGCGACGAGGTGCGCCTCCTGCCGGATGACCGCCATCTCGGCCTCGAGCTCGAGCGGGTAGTGGGTGCGGATCTCGGCGCCGAACCGGTCCTTGAGCGGGGTGATGATCCGGCCGCGGTTGGTGTAGTCCTCCGGGTTGGCGGAGGCGACGACGAGCACGTCGAGCGGCAGCCGCAGCACGTAGCCGCGGATCTGGATGTCGCGCTCCTCCATCACGTTGAGCATCGCGACCTGGATCCGCTCGGCCAGGTCGGGCAGCTCGTTGATCGCGACGATCCCGCGGTGCGAGCGCGGGATGAGGCCGAAGTGGATCGTCTCCGGGTCGCCCAGCGAGCGGCCCTCCGCCACCTTCATCGGGTCGACGTCGCCGATGAGGTCGGCAACGCTGGTGTCAGGCGTGGCGAGCTTCTCGGCGTACCTCTCCGAGCGGTGCTTCCACGCCACCGGCAGGTTGTCGCCGAGCTCGACGGCGCGGCGGCGGGACTCGTGGGTGATCGGGTCATACGGGTGCTCGCCGAGCTCGGAGCCGGCGATCACCGGGGTCCACTCGTCGAGCAGCCCGACGAGCGTGCGGAGGAGCCGGGTCTTGCCCTGGCCGCGCTCGCCGAGGAGTACGACGTCGTGGCCGGCGATCAGGGCGCGCTCGAGCTGCGGGACGACGGTGTTCTCGAATCCGTGGAGCCCCGGCCAGGGATCCTCGCCGGCCGCGAGCCTCGCGAGGAGGTTGTCGCGCAGCTCGGTGCGCAGCGGCTTCTGGACGTGGCCGGAGGCGCGCAGCTCTCCGACGGTGGTGATGGTGGGAGCGGATCCGGGAGTGCCCCCGGTGGCAGATCTGGTGATGGGAGCGTTGGAGGCTTCTGTCACGTCCTTCACGCTACGCCGCGACCCAACCCGTGGGTGACGGGCGCGTTACGCCTCCGTGCGTCCGCGTTCCCCGATCTCACTGGTTTGGGTCCACACTCGGATCGTGACCACCCGGAACCTGCCGCTCGACCCGCACTCGCAGGCGCTCTTGGACGCCGTGATCGCGATGTCCGGCGACCTCGACCTGCGGAGCGTGCTGCACCGCATCACCAGGTCCGCGTGCGAGCTCACCGGGGCGAGGTACGGCGCGCTCGGGGTGATCGGCAAGGACGGCAGTCTCGGCGACCTGATCACCCACGGGATCGACGCCGACGTGCACGCCGGCATCGCGGAGCGTGCGCTCGGCCGCGGGATCCTGCGCCTCGTCATCGACGACCCGCGCCCGCTGCGGCTCGCCGACCTGAGTGAGCATCCCGCCGTCCACGGCTTCCCGGCGGGGCACCCGCCGATGCGCTCGTTCCTCGGGGTCCCGGTGCGGGTGCGGGACACGGTCTTCGGCAACCTCTACCTCACCGAGAAGGCCGGCGGCGCGGAGTTCGGCGACCTCGACGAGACCCTGGTGACGGCGCTCGCCGCCGCGGCCGGCCACATGATCGAGAGCGCCCGCGCCTACGGCCTCAGCGAGCGTCGCCGGCAGTGGCTCGAGGCCACCGCCGAGATCAACGAGGCACTACGCCCGCCGCTCGACCACCGGACCGCGCTGGCCCGGATCTGCACCGCGGTCCGCGACGTCACCCGCGCCCGCGCCGTCTCCGTCCTCAGCCGGGACGAGCACGGCCCGGTCGCCGCGATGGCGGCCGAGCCTGTCGACGAGGAGCGCGTGCGGGCCGGCACCCTCGCCCTCGACGATCTGCTGCCGCTGGTCCTCGACGGCGTGTGCGAGCACGAGGTCGAGGGGCTGTACGCCGACGTCGTACCCCTCAGGTCGGCACTGGCCGGACGGGCGGCCATCTGCGTGTTCCTCGACCGGCCGATGGTGTTCTCCGGCGAGGACGAGCGCGCGCTGTGGATCCGCTTCGCCGACCAGGCGGCGCTCGTGCTCGACCGCGTCCATGCGGTCGAGGACCGCGCCGACCTGGCGGTGCTCACGGACCGCGAGCGGATCGCGCGCGACCTGCACGACGTGGTCATCCAGCGACTCTTCGCGACCGGCCTGCAGCTCCAGGCCCTCGGGCAGCGCACGACCGACCCCGAGGTCGGGGAACGGCTCACGGAGGCGGTCGACGCCCTCGACCTCACCATCAAGGACATCCGCAGCTCGATCTTCGAGCTCCACACCCACGCCGAGGGCTCACTGCGGGCGGAGGTGCGCGGCGTCGTGCGGGAGTACGTCGGCGGACTGGGCTTCACGCCCGTCGTACGCATGCTCGGGCCGGTCGACACGGTCGTGCCCGAGCACGTCCGCGCCCACCTGCTGCCGGTCCTGCGCGAGGGCGTGTCGAACCTCGCCCGACACGCGATGGCGCGCGCGGCCGAGATCGAGCTGTGCGTCGACGAGGGGGAGGTGGTGCTGACGGTGCGCGACGACGGCGTCGGGATCGACGGCACGGTGCCGGAGAGCGGGCTGCGCAACGTCCGCTGCCGCGCCCAGCAGCTCTCCGGGTCCTTCACCGTCTCCGCGCGGGAGCCGCACGGCACCTCGTTCGTGTGGCGGGTGCCGCTCGTCTGACCGCGGCGACTAGTCGGGGCGGTCCGGCCGGCGGAGGAGCTTGTCGGCGAGCAGCGCCGCCTGCGTCCGCCTCTCCACCCCGAGCTTGGACAGGATGCTGGAGACGTAGTTCTTGACCGTCTTCTCCGCCAGGAACATCCGGTCGGCGATCTGGCGGTTGGTCAGGCCCTCGGCGATGAGCGCGAGCAGCCGCTGCTCCTGGGGCGTCAGGGCGGCCAGCTCGGGCGCGACCGACTGCGGGTTGCGGACCCGCTCCAGGACGCGCGTCGTGAGCGAGGGGTCGATCAGCGAGCTGCCGGAGGCGACCACCCGGATCGCGGAGACGAGGTCGTTGCCGCGGATGTCCTTGAGCACGTAGCCCGCCGCGCCGGCCATGATCGCCGAGAAGAGCGCCTCGTCGTCGTCGTACGAGGTGAGGATGAGCGCGGCGATCTTCGGGTGGTTGGCCCGCACCTCGCGGCACACCTCGATGCCCGAGCCGTCGGGCAGACGGGCGTCGAGTACGGCGACGTCCGGCTGCAGCCTCGGCAGGTCGACGAGCGCCTCGGCGGCGGTGCCGCCCTCACCCACGACGTGGAGGCCGTCATGGGTGTCGAGCAGGGTGCGGAGCCCCGCGCGCACGACCTCGTGGTCGTCGAGCAGGTAGACAGTGACGGCGGTACTCACTGTGAGACCCCCCTCCTGTCGAGGCTCACCACCCGATCTGCTAGCTCCAGGCCGGTCTCGGCATGGGACATCCAGACGATGCTGCGCCCATCCTCGCCGGTCAGGACCTCCCTCGCCACCTGTTCGGCGGTACTCGTGTCGAGATGCGCGACCGGCTCGTCGAGTACGAGCACCGGCTGGTCGGCGAGCAGCGACCGCGCGACGGCCAGCCGCGCCCGCTCGCCGCCGGAGACGCCGGCAGCGCCGTCACCGAGACGGGTGTGCAGACCGTCGGGCAGGGCGTCGAGCCAGTCGCCGAGGTGGGCGCGGCGCAGGACCGCCTCGACCTCGGGGTCGGTGGCCTCCGGGCGGGCGAGGCGGACGTTCTCGACCAGGGTGGAGGCGAAGACGTGCGGGTCGTCGTCGACGAGGCCGACCCGGCGGCGTACGTCGGCGAGGGCGAGCTCGTCCAGCGGCCGGCCGCCGAGCGTCACCGCACCGCGGGCGGGGTCGAGGAAGCGCAGCAGCAGCGCCGCGAGCGTGCTCTTGCCCGAGCCCGACGCGCCGACCACCGCGACCCGCTCGCCGCGGACGAGCGTGAGGTCGAGGCCGTCGAGCACCTCGCGGCCGCCCCGGTCGGCGCTCAGGGCCGTCGCGGCGACGGTCGTGTCGACGGGTGCCGGGCCCGCGGCGTGCGGCTCCCTGACGGCGGGCTCGCGCCCGGTCAGATCGGCGAGCCGGCCGGCCGCGGCCACGGTGCGCGCTCGGGTGCCGCCGGCGTCGGCGACGGTGGCGGCCCCCTCGGCGAGCGCGAGCGGGAGGAGCGCGAGCAGCGCCAGCAGCGGCCCCGAGAGCGTCCCCGCCGCGACGTCGTCGCGGAGCAGCCAGACGACCGCGGCGACGCCGAGCCCGGCAGTCAGGAGTACGACGGCGCGGGCCGCGCCGAGCCAGCGGGCGGCCGTCGTGGCCGCGGCGGCGGAGCGGAGGCTGAGCTGGTCCATCCTCACCAGTACCCCCGTGTCCGCCTGCCACATCCGCAGCTCCGTCGCGGCCTGCGCGGCCTCCACGACGGCGTCGGAGATCTCGGCCCGGGTCGCGACGAGCGTGCCCTCCGCGCGCGTGGCACCGCGCCGGGCGAGCACGAAGGCGGCCGCGCCGCCGACCACGCAGCAGCCGCCCACGACGGCCCCGGCGACCGGTGCCAGCAGCGCCGCGACCACCGTCGCCATCGCCGCCGCGATCGCGAAGCTGCGGACCGGCAGCCGCACCCGGAGCTCCTCGTCGAGGACGCAGTCGACGTCGTCCACCACGCTGGCCAGCAGGTCCCCGCGCCGCCGCGGCAGCGCCCCGGGGACGAGCGGCACCAGCGCGTCGTACACCTTCACCCGCGCCTCGGCCAGCAGCCGTAGCGCCGCGTCGTGGGACCGCAGCCGCTCGACGTACCGCAGACCCGGCCGCGCCAGCCCGAACGTCCGCACCCCGACCATCGCGACGAGCAGCGTGAGGATCACCGGGTGGTACGACGCCTTCACGATCAGCCACCCGGCCAGCGCCGTCAGCGCCACCCCGCTCGCCGTCGCGAGCCCGCCGAGCACCGCCGCCCACCACAGCCGCCCCCGTCGAGTCGGGGCTTGTGGCTCGTCGAGTCGGGGCTTGTGGCTCGTCGAGTCGGGGGTTGTGGCTCGTCGAGTCGGGGGTTGTGGCTCGTCGACCACCTCCGGCGGCTCCAGCCCGAGCACCCGGTCGGCGAGCGCGACGAGGGCCTGCTTGTGGGCGACGAGTACGACGCCACGCGACCGCCCCAGGGCGACGACCGTGTCCGCGATGACCTGTTCGGTGACCGCGTCGAGGTGGGCGGTCGGCTCGTCGAGAAGCACCCACGGACGGTCGGCGAGCACGGCCCGGGCGAGCGCGAGCCGGGCCCGCTCGCCCGCCGAGAGCGAGGCGCCGTCCTCGGCGAGGTCGGTGTCCAGCCCTGCGGGCAGCTCGGAGACGCGACGCGCCAGCGCCACCTCGCCGAGCGCCGCCCAGAGCCTCTCGTCGGTGGCGTCGGGCGCGGCGAGGCGGAGGTTGTCCGCGACGGTGCCGCGGACGAACACCGGCCGCTGCGGCACCCAGGCGAACGCCGACTGCCAGGCGGCGTCGTCGGCGGCCTTCCGCGCGCCGATGCGCACCGAGCCCTCGGTCGGCTCGACGAGCCCGGCGACCGCGGCGAGCAGCGTCGACTTCCCGCAGCCGCTCGGGCCGGTGATCGCGGTGACGCCGCGGGCCGGGATCTCCGCGGACACCGGCGCGAGCGCGGGCCAGGTCCGGCCGGCGTACGTCACGGAGAGGTCGCTGACGACGAGAGGGGTCACAACCCCCGACTCGACGGGCCACGACTCCCGACTCGACGGGATCTCCAGGTCGGCGGCGGCCTCGAAGGTGGCGACGCCCTCGGCGGCGGCGTGGAACTCGGTACCGACACGGCGCAGCGGCCAGTACGCCTCCGGGGCGAGCAGCAGGACGATCAGCGCCTTCTCGAGCGAGAGATGGCCGTCGGCGAGCCGGATGCCGACGGTGACGGCGACCAGGGCGACGGAGATGGTCGCGACGAGCTCGAGGATCGCCGAGGAGGCGAACGCGATCCGCAGGGTCTGGAGCGTGCGCACGCGGTAGCGCTCGGTGACCGCCCGGATCGTCGCGGACTGCGCCTCCGCACGCCGGAAGGCGACGAGGGTCGGCAGGCCGCGTACGACGTCGAGGAAGTGCCCGGAGAGCGTCGACATCGCCCGCCACTGGGACTCCGCCCGGTCGCGCGTCGCGAGGCCGACGAGGATCCCGAAGACGGGGATCAGCGGCAGCGTGGCGAGCACGATCAGCCCGCTCATCGGGTCGAGGACCGCGATGGCGACGAGCACCAGGAACGGGAGTACGCCGGCGAGCACCAGCGCCGGCACGTAGCGCGTCAGGTACGGCTCGGCCGCCGTGACGCCGCGGGTCGCGAGGACCGAGAGAGACCCCGACGGGCCCGACGCACCCCGTCCGCGCAGCAGCGCCCCCACGACCCGCCGCCGCAGGTCCGCGCCCACCAGCCCCGCGGCGCGCGCGGCGGCGACGTCGCCGACCCACCCGGCGATCCCGCGGCCCGCGAACACGGCGACCACGACGAGCGCCCAGGCCCCCACCGCCCCGCGCCCCGAGCCGCCGAGCGCGGCGAGCAGGAGCTCGGTGACGGCGTACGCCTGCGCGATGAGGAGCAGGCTGCCGGCCAGACCGGCGGCCACGGTGACGGCGAGCGGCCGCCGCGCCGGCGCCAGCTGACGCCGCAGCCGTGGGTCGGTCGGTCTCATCCGCGGGCCTCAGGCCACCACGCCGCCGGGGTCGGGGTCGATCCCGGTGTGGTCCTTGTGGCCCTCCTCCTCGAGCTCCTCGGTCGGGATGTGGTGGACGGCGATCCGCTTGCGGAAGACCCAGTACGTCCACGCCTGGTAGGCCAGCACGCACGGGGTGAAGATCGCCGCGATGATCGTCATCACCGTCAGCGTGTAGCCGGTGGCCGAGGCGCTCTCCGTCGTCAGCGAGAAGTCGGGTGACGTGGTCGAGGGCATCACGTCGGGGAAGAGCGCCACGAAAAGCCCCGCCACGGCGAGCGCGATCGCGAAGAAGGTCCCGAGGAACGCCCAGCCCTCGCGCGCCTTGAGCGCCGCCCCCAGGCCGGCCACGAGGGCGACCGCCGCGACGGCGAAGATGATCGCCGTGGCCAGGTCACCGGTGTGCACCTGTGTCCAGACCAGGAAGACCACGGCGAGTACGGCGGCCACGACGCCGACACGCACGGCGAGCGCCCGGGCCCGGTGGCGGATGTCGCCATCGGTCTTGAGCGCCACGAACATCGCGCCGTGGGTGAGGAAGAGGCCGAGCGTCACGAGCCCGCCGAGCAGGCCGAACGGGTGCAGGAGGGTCAGCAGGTTGCCGGTGAACTCCTTGTCACCGTCGATCGGCACGCCGTACACGATGTTGGCGAAGGCCACGCCCCACAGCAGCGCCGGCACGAACGACCCGACGATGACCGCGCGGTCCCACCAGCCGGCCCAGGTGGCGCCCGGCCGCTGGTGGCGGTACTCGAACGACACGCCCCGCACGATGAGGGCGATCAGGATCAGGAACAGCGGCAGGTAGAAGCCCGAGAAGAGGGTGGCGTACCACTCCGGGAAGGCGGCGAACGTCGCGCCGCCGGCGGTCAGCACCCACACCTCGTTGCCGTCCCAGACCGGGCCGATGGTGTTGATCATGACCCGCCGCTCGCGCTCGTCGCGGGCCAGGATCGGCAGCAGCATGCCGACGCCGAAGTCGAACCCCTCGAGGACGAAGTAGCCCATCCAGAGGATCGCGATGAGGCAGAACCAGACGGTGGTGAGCTCCATGGCGGTCTCCTCAGTACGCGAAGGTGAGCGGCTTGTCGCGGTCCTCGTCGGACTCGCGCCACTTCGGGGTGGGCGGCTCGACGAACGGGTCGGCGCCCTTCTTGACGAAGCGGACGAGCAGGCCGACCTCGACGACCGCGAGGACGAGGTAGACGAGTGTGAAGCCGACCAGCGAGATCCAGACCTCGGCCGCGCTGACTCCCGGCGAGACGCCCTGGCTCGTCGTCAGCAGCCCGAAGACCACCCACGGCTGCCGGCCCATCTCGGTGAAGATCCAGCCCACCGAGTTTCCGAGCAGGACCATCACCGGCGAGGCGATCGCGACCACCGCGAACCAGCGGGCGGTCGGGGCCTTGTTCTTGCGGGTGAGCCACAGCAGCCCCAGCCCGACGAGGGCGCCGACCACGCCGAGGCCCATCATCCAGCGGAAGCTCCAGTAGGTGATCGGGATGATCGGCGTGTAGTCGCCGGAGGAGAACGTCGTGGAGGAGGTGTCGGCGCCGTACCTCTCGCGGTACTCCTTCTGCAGGTTGTAGATCCCCTGCACCCGCTGGTCGGTGTGGCCGGTCGCGAGGAAGGACAGGACGCAGGGCACCTCGAGGGCCCACTTCTTGTGCTTCCCGTCGCGGGTGCCGATGGTCAGGATCGAGAACGGCGCGCAGGTGTCGGAGGTGTCCCAGAGCGCCTCGGCCGCGGCCATCTTCATCGGCTGTACGTCGGTCATGATCTTGCCCTGCACGTCGCCGGAGATGCCGACGCCGATCCCGGCGACGACCATCACCCAGGCCGCGAAGCGCATGCCGCCGCGGTACATCGACCGGTCGGCCTCCGCCTTCTTCACGTAGAGGACCGCGGAGATGCCGAGGATGAACGCCGCCCCGGTCATGTACGCCGCGAGGATGACGTGCGGGAAGGTGCCGAGCTGGACCTTGTTGAACATGACGGCCCAGAAGTCGTCGAGCTCCGCGCGACCGGTGGCCTTGTCGAAGTGGTAGCCGACCGGGTGCTGCATCCAGGAGTTCGCCGCGAGGATGAACCACGACGACGCCAGCGTCCCGATGTGGACGATCCACATGCAGCCCGCGTGCAGCGACCTCGGCAGCTTGTCCCAGCCGAAGATCCACAGCCCGAGGAAGGTCGACTCGAGGAAGAACGCGAGCAGCGCCTCCACCGCGAGCGGGGCGCCGAAGATGTCGCCGACGAAGCGGGAGTAGTCCGACCAGTTCATCCCGAACTGGAACTCCTGCACGATGCCGGTGACCACGCCCATGGCGATGTTGATCAGGAAGAGCTTCCCGAAGAACTTCGTCAGCCGCAGCCACTCCTGCTTGCGGGTGCGGAGCCAGATGGTCTCCATGATGGCGACTAGGAGGCTGAGCCCGATCGTGAGCGGGACGAAGAAGAAGTGGTAGACGGTGGTGATCCCGAACTGCCACCGTGCGAGGTCCAGAACGCTGTCCACGACAGCCACTATCTCGTGATGTAAAACCGGGTGCCAGGCCCGAGGGCCTTCGCAGGGGGCACTTTGGTCTCTTTGGTCACAGGACCGAGGTCCCGCGGACCGCCCCGGACTCAGACCAGCGGGTCCGGTTCGGCGTCCGCCGACGGGGGTACGACGAGCACCGGGCACGGCACCTCGCGCAGCATCGCGCGCGCCGTACCGCCCAAGTGGCCGCGGGGGAAGAGCCGCGCGCGGCGGGCGATGACGAGCAGGTCGGCACCCTCGGCGAGGACCTCCAGCCCGACCGCCGGATGCCGCTCGATGACGGTGAGCTCGGTCTTCACGTCGGGGTAGTCGGCGAGCACCGGCGCGATCGACTCCTCCAGCGCCGCGCGCATGTCGGCGCTCCACCCCTCGGTGTCGAGCTGGTCGGGCAGCAGGAGCGCGTCGTACGCCGTCGTGGAGAGGTGCCAGGTGTGCAGGACGCGCAGCGTCGCGCCGCGCTTGCGGGCGATGCCGAGAGCGGTCCGGAGCAGCGGGGCGGCCGTCTCGATGGTCTTGACCCCCACCCCGACGACGTGGTGGTCGTTGCCGGTCCAGCCGTCGGGGACGACGGCGACCGGGCAGCGCGCGCCCGCGGCGAGCGCTGTGGTGGTCGAGCCGGTGACGAGCCGCTCCAGGCTCGAGTGCGGCTGGAAGCCGAGGACGACGAGCCGCGCCCCCTTGGCCGCCTCCAGCAGCGCCGCCTGGCGCTGGCCGTGGAGCAGGTCGCCGCGCACCCGGGACGGGTCGAGGAGGCTGGTGGCGAGCGCCATCGCCTGGGCCAGCACCGCCTGCCCGGCCTCCTCGAGCCCCTCGACGGCCGTGGGCACCAGCGTGCTGTAGCCGGTCACGACGTGGGCGAGCCAGAGCTCGGCGTCGTTGCGGGTGCAGACGTCGGCGGCGTACCTGATCGCGGCGTCGCCGGCGCTCGACCCGTCGACGCCGACGAGGACGGTGCCGTGCAGAGCGTCCTCGCCCTCGTCGAGGATGCCCAGTGCGGTCTCGGTCGCAGCGCTCATGCGCGGTCTCTCCCTTCGGTGGAGGGGCTCGGCTCAGGCCCCGGTCAGGTAGCCCAGCAGGTCCTGCCGGGTCAGCACCCCGACCGGCTTGCCGTCCTCGTGGACGAGCAGCGCGTCGGAGCTCTCCAGCACGCCCGCCGCCGCACTCGCGTCCTCGGTCGCGCCGATCGTCGGCAGCGGCGGCGACATGTGCTGCTCGACCGAGTCGGTCAGCCGCGCCTTGCCGGTGAACAGCGCGTCGAGGAGGGTGCGCTCGGAGACCGAGCCGGCCACCTCGGCGGCCACGATGGGCGGCTCCGCCCTCACCACGGGCATCTGGCTGACGCCGTACTCCCGCAGGATGTGGACCGCCTCCGCGATCGTCTCGCCGGGGTGGGTGTGGACCAGGTCCGGGATCGTGCCGCGCTTGCCGCGAAGCACGTCGCCGACGGTCTGGGTCGAGGCCTGGCCGGTGGCGAAGCCGTACTGCGCCAGCCACGCGTCGTTGAACACCTTGGTCAGGTAGCCGCGCCCGGAGTCCGGGAGCAGGACGACGATGACGGCGTCCGTGCGGCCCTCGGCGGCCAGCTCCTGCGCGAGCTGCTTCGCGGCGTACGCCGCCATGCCGCTCGAGCCGCCGACGAGGAGCGCCTCCTCGCGCGCGAGCCGGCGGGTGAACGTGAACGAGTCGGCGTCGGAGACGGCGATGATGCGGTCGGCGATGCCGCGGTCGTACGTCGTCGGCCAGAAGTCCTCACCGACCCCCTCGACGAGGTAGGGCCGCCCGCTGCCGCCGGAGTAGACGGATCCCTCGGGGTCGGCGCCGATGATCTGGACCTCGGAGTTCTGTTCCTTCAGGTAGCGGCCGATGCCGCTGATCGTGCCGCCGGTGCCGACGCCGGCGACGACGTGGGTGACCCGGCCCTCGGTCTGCCGCCAGATCTCGGGGCCGGTGGTCTCGTAGTGGGAGCGGGGGTTCTCCGGGTTGGAGTACTGGTCCGGCTTCCATGCGCCGGGCTCGCTCGCCAGCCGGTCGGAGACGTTGTAGTAGCTGTCCGGGTGCTCCGGGGGGACGGCCGTCGGGCAGACGACCACCTCGGCGCCGTACGCCTTCAGGACGTTGCGCTTGTCCTCGCTCACCTTGTCGGGGCAGACGAAGATGCAGCGGTAGCCCTTCTCCTGCGCCACCATCGCGAGCCCGACGCCAGTGTTGCCCGAGGTCGGCTCGACGATCGTGCCGCCGGGCCGGAGCTCGCCGGAGGCCTCGGCGGCCTCGACCATCCGGGTCGCGATCCGGTCCTTCACCGACCCGCCCGGGTTGAGGTACTCGATCTTCGCGAGCACCAGCGGCCCCTCCGCCGCACCGAGCTCGTCGAGCGAGCGCCGCAGCCTCAGTAGCGGGGTGTCGCCGATCAGGTCGATGAGCGAATTCACATACTCCACAGGGCCAGACTAGGGCCTGCGAGCCGCCCGTGAGCGGCTCCGTAGAGTGGTCGCGTGAGGAAGGCAGACGCGTTTCGAAGTGGGGTGTACGCCGGCGGCGGGATCGTCCTCGGCGGCGCGGGTCTGCTCGGCGTGCTGGTTGCGGAGGGCCTCCTCGCCGACCGGGCGGTGCACGCGGTCCAGCTCGACCACGCCCCTAACCCGTCGGGGTGGTACGGCGCCCGGCATCCCGGCCGACCGGTGCAGCTCGCGCTGCTCGGCGACTCGAGTGCGGCCGGCTACGGCATGGAGCGGGTCGAGGACACCCCGGGCGCGATCCTGGCCACCGGCGTCTCGGAGAAGGCCGGCCGCCCGGTGCGGCTGCACGACCTCTCGGTCGTCGGCGCGCGCTCGGCCGACCTGCACCCGCAGGTCGAGCAGGCGATCGCCGCCGAGGCCGACGTCGCGGTGATCCTGGTCGGCGCCAACGACGTGATCAACCGGGTCCGGCCGAGCGTCTCGGTCAGCCACCTCGTGGAGGCGGTCAGGCGGCTGCAGGACAACGGCGTACGCGCCCTCGTCGGCACCTGCCCCGACCTCGGCACCGTCAAGCCGGTGCTGCCGCCGCTGCGCCAGGTCGTCCGCGCCTGGTCCCGCCGGATCGCGGCCGGCCAGACCTTCCACGTCGTCCGCGCCGGCGGTCACACCGTGTCGCTGGCCGACATCCTCGGCGACGAGTTCAAGGCCGAGCCGGCGTTCTTCTTCGGCGCCGACAAGTTCCACCCCTCCGCGGCCGGCTACGCCGCGCTGGCCGAGGTCCTGCTCCCGCCCACGCTTGCCGTCCTCGGCGTGATCGGCGACGAGGAGGCCGTCCTCGAGACCTACCGCGGTCGTCGGATCATCCCGATCGCCGCCGCCGCGCTGCACGCGGTCAACCGGCCGGGCACCGAGCTCGACCCGGCCCCACGCCCGCGCGGCCGACTGCGCCGCCTCTGGGTCAGCGTGCGCCACTTCCGCAGCCAGGAGCACGGCGAGGTCGAGGCCCCCAGCGGTGCGCCGGCAACCGCGTCGGAGGACAGGACGGGTGCTGAGCCACCGCCGTCGGAGACAGGCAGCAGCTAGTCCTGCTGCAGGATGGCCAGCAGGCGGAGCAGGTTGGTGTAGATCCAGACCAGGCTGACGGTGATCGCGAACGCCGCCCGCCAGGACTCCTGCTCGGGGAGCCCGTTGGCGACGCCGTTCTCGACCATGTCGAAGTCGAGGATCAGC
The DNA here is from genome assembly GCF_040049175.1 of Nocardioides asiaticus. Taxonomy (NCBI): domain Bacteria; kingdom Bacillati; phylum Actinomycetota; class Actinomycetes; order Propionibacteriales; family Nocardioidaceae; genus Nocardioides; species Nocardioides asiaticus. The sequence goes on from NZ_JBDZDM010000001.1 coordinate 1,016,901, forward strand.
ATGAAGACGCCGAGCACGAGGCCGGCGATCGCGGTGAAGATCCCGATGCCGCCGAGACCGAAGAGCCCGAAGCTGGCGCCGAACAGCCCGAGCACCAGCTCGAGCAGGCTCAGCCCGACCATGCCGAAGACGGCGGCCACGACGAAGGTGCGGAACTTGTTGCCGACCTTGATGTCGAGGAACTTGTAGGCCGCGAGCGTGCCCGCGAACGCGGCGAACGTGCCGAGCACGGCCTGCACGACCAGCCCGCCGCCGTAGTAGCCGTCGATCAGCTTGCTGAACGCGCCGATCGAGACGCCCTCGGCGATCGCGAAGAGCACCACCAGCGCCGGGCTGACCGATCGCTTGAACGAGTTGACCAGCGACAGGACGAAGGCGACGCCGCCGCCGAGCACCAGCGCGCTGGAGAGCGGGCCGAGGTCGACGCCGCTGCGGACGTCGGGGGTGAGCAGCCAGGTCGCGGCCGCGGCGAGGACCACCAGCACGATGCTGATGGCACCCTTCTGCACGACCGAGTCGATCGTCATCCGCTCCTGCGCCGGCGCGTAGCCGGGCGCGGCGGGACCGCCGACAGACCAGGAGCTCGGGTCGGTGTAGCCCGCCTGGCCGTAGCCCGGGTAGGCAGTGCCGTTGCCGGCGTACGTCGGGTTGCCGTAGGCGTTGTAGGACGCCTTGCTGAAACCCTCGGAGTTGCGGAACACCGGGTTGTTGCTCTGCATGGTGGTCTCCTCCTTGGAGGCCTTGCCCTCAAAGGCCGAATGGCACCGTCGCTCTGACGGTTCGCCGGACGGCGCCATCTTAGGCACCGCTCACCCGAGTCAACGACACCTCATCCACAGACGTTCCCGACGTGGCTGAAGACTCGCTGTGAGTTGCAGAGGGAGCCGATGCAAAAGCCTGTTCGATCGGCTGATGAGTGCCCCGGGTGGGACTCGAACCCACACTGCGGCGCTTTTAAGGCGCCTTCCTCTGCCGATTGGGATACCGGGGCTGGGCTCTGACGCTACCGATAGGTCTTGCGCTGGTAGACCGCGTGGGCACCGGCGACCCGGTCGAGGAAGAGCAGGCCGTCGGTGTGGTCGATCTCGTGCTGGAGACAGCGCGCCTCGAACGCGTCGGTGGCGATCGTGACCTCCTCCCCCGTGCCCGGGAGGTAGCCGCGGACCGTCAGCCGGCCGGCCCGCTTCACGTCGCCGGTGAGGTCGGGGACGCTCATGCAGCCCTCGCGGGCCCGCTCGTTGCGTGACGCGGCCACCACCTCCGCGTTGCAGAGGACGAAGGTGCCGTGCTGCGTGCGCGCCTTCGGGTGGTCGGAGACGTCGACGCAGAAGACCCGCGCCGAGACCCCGACCTGACCGGCGGCCAGCCCGACGCAGCCGGGCGAGACCCGCATCGTGGCCACCAGGTCGGCCGCCAGCCGGACGGTCTCCGCCGCGGTCGGGTCGACCTCGGCCCCGGGCTCGGAGAGGACCGGGTCGGGCGCGCGTACGACGTCGAGGACCCGCCCCTCGACGCCCAGCTCCGCCTCGGTCCAGGCGGCGACCCGCTCGTTCAGCGTCACAGCTCGTCGCTGTCGGCGGGGCGCAGCGTGGCGTCGACGCCGAGCGAGCGCGCGACGCGGCCGATCGCCTCCTCGAGCACGGGGACGTCGGTGCCGGCCGGCAGGTCGATCTCGGCCACGAGGACGTAGAGCCCGCCCGACAGCCGGGTGGTCAGGTCGGTGATGTTGCCGCCCACCGCCGCGACCTCGCCGACGACCGACGCGACGATGCCGGGGCGGTCGCCGCCGTGGACCGCGAGGACGTACGGCGACCCCTGCTCCTCGGCCGCCTCCTCGTCGGGGAGCCCGAAGACGCTGACGGTGAGCGTGCCGTCGGCGGAGAGCGGGGCGAGCGTCTCCGCGATCGTCTCGCTGTCGGCCTCGCCGGCGCAGACCAGCGTCATCGCGAAGTGTCCGCGCAGCCGCGTCATCGAGGAGTCCTCGAGGTTGAGCCCGAGGTCGGCGAGGCGTCCGGTGGTCTCGGCGATGATGCCGGGCCGGTCGTGGCCCAGGACGGTGATGGCGTGGGTCGTCACCCGGACATTGTGAGGTCCGGGCGCCGCGCCGGCGTACTCCTGCCCGGTCCGCGGCCCGGCTGTGGGCTCAGTTCTCGGCCGGCTTCTCCTCGGTCGGCTCCTCCGGCAGCGGGTCGGTGAGCGGGTCGCCGGAGTACTCCGGAGCGGAGACGGGGTCCTCCGCCTTGACCTCCTCGGCGGCCTCCGTCGGCACGTCGGGCGGGGTGAGGTCCTCGGTCTTGTGGAGCTTCTCCTGGGCAGCGGTCGTGGCGGCGCCGACCTTCTCCTTGACCGTGTCGGCGTACGGGCCCGCCTTCTCCTTCAGCGTGTCGGCGACCGGGGCGGCCTTCTCCTTCAGCGTCTCGGCGTACGGGCCGGCCTTCTCCTTGACCGCCTCGGCGTACGGCGCGGCCTTCTCCTTCAGCGGGGCGGTCTTCTCCGAGGCGGTGGCGAGCGCCGACTGCACGCGCGGGTCGCTCGTCACCCTCGCGGCGCCCGACTTGAGCTGCTCGGACTTGTTCTTGACCAGGACGCCGATGCCGGCGGCGGCGAGGGCAAGGAGGATCAGCTTCTTCACGTTGAGCCTTTCCCAGAGACGTTGGTGGGCCTCAGTCTGTTATGGACCAGGCGATTCCGTCGAGGATGTCGGACTCCGACACGATGAGGCGGTCGACGCTGGCGCGCCTCAGGATGCGCGACAGTATCAGTCCCCCGGCGGCGATGACGTCGGCTCGACCGGGGTGCATCCACGGCAGCGCGCGACGCTCGTCGACGGTCATCCGGACCAGCCGGTCGACGAGCGCGTTGACGTCGGCGACGGGGAACTCGGCCTGGTCGATGGCCTCGCGGGAGTACGCCGTCAGCTCGAGCAGCCCGGCCGCCAGCTGCGTCACGGTGCCGGCGACGCCGACCACCGTCGCGGCCGACTCCACCGTCACCGGCGAGGCGCTGAGGTGCTCCTCGATGTCGCGCACGCAGGCGTCCACCTCGGCCATCGTCGGCGGGTCGGAGCGCAGGTGGCGCTCGTGGAGCCGGACCGAGCCGATGTCCATCGAGTCGGCCACGTCGGGTCCGGCGTCGAGGGCGTTCCCCTCGATGAGCTCGGTGGACCCGCCGCCGACGTCGACGACCAGCACGGGCAGGTCGGGCGCGGCGCGGAGGTTGCGCACGGAGCCGGCGTACGCCAGCGCGGCCTCCTCGGCACCGGAGACGACCTCGGGCTCCAGCCCGAGCCGGTCGCGTACGCCGGCGACGAACACGTCGGCGTTGCGCGCATCCCGCGACGCGGAGGTCGCGACGAAGCGGACCCTCTCGACGCCGTGGTCGCGGATCATCGCGGCGTACTCGTCGATCGCGTCGAACGTCCGCGCCAGCGCCTCGTCGGCGAGGACCCCGGTGCGGTCGACGCCCTGGCCGAGCCGGACGTAGCGCATCTCGCGGGCCTCGACGTCGAGCCCGTCCTCGGTCCGCTCGCCGATGAGGAGCTTGATGGTGTTGGTGCCGCAGTCGATCGACGCGACCTTCCGGCCGGTCCCCGAGGAGGGCGCCCCGCGCCCGTCTCGAAGGGTCACTGCTCTTCGTCCTCGAGCTCGAGGTCGACGCACGGGCCGCTGCTCCACCACTCGCCGAGCCGCTCGAGCACCTCATCGCCCAGCGGGTTGGCGCCGTGGCCCTGGGCGAGCGCCTGGGCCGCGAGCACGTGGAGGCACTTCACCCGGTCGGGCATGCCTCCGGCCGAGACGCCGTGGATCTCCGGGACGTCGCCCAGCTCGTAGCGGGCCCCGAGGTAGGCGTCGTGGGCGCGCCGGTAGGCGGCGGCGAGCTCGGGGTCCTGGGCGAGCCGGTCCTGCATCTCCCGCATCACGCCCGACCCCTCGAGCGTGCCGATCCGCGAGGCGGCGCGCGGGCAGGTGAGATAGAAGGTGGTCGGGAACGGCGTGCCGTCGGGGAGCCGCGGCTCGGTGGTGACCACGTCGGGCAGGGAGCACGGGCACCGGTGACCGATGCCCGCGATGCCGCGCGGGGGCCGTCCCAGCTGTGCCGCGATCGCCGCCTCGTCAGCGGGATCGATCACGCTTACTCCTTCTGGTCGGGTTTGATCGTCGTCGCCGGACCGGTGCCCTGCTTCGGCGGGTTGCCGGCGAGCTCGACGGAGCCCCAGGCGTCGGTCCACCAGGCGGTCGGCTTGGTCGGCTCGCCCACGGCCGACGGCTTCCCGAGCTTCGAGGTGGGCTGGATCCGGTTGCCGTTCGCGTCGAGGGCGACGTAGGAGATGTCGCCGGGCATGACGTAGCCGAACCGCTCGCGGGCCTGCTGCTCGACGTAGGCCGGGTCCTTCCAGCGGTCCTTCTGCTCCTGCAGGTCGTCGATCGACTTCTGCCGCTGGGCGATCTCCTGCTGGAGGGCGTCCATGTCGTGCCGCTGCTGCAGGTAGGCCTTGAGCGAGGAGGCGTACGACACCACCAGCACCGCGAGCACGACGACCAGGATCGCGAGCCGCCCGGTCGGCCGCTGCCGCAGCCGCGGGGCGGCGACGGCGGCCCGCTCGGCGGTGTCGGTGCGCTGGACCCTGCCGAGCCGCCCGACCCGACCCGGGCCGCGGCGGCCGCGGGGTCCGCGCCGGGCGAGCCGGCCGAGCCGGGAGGAGGTACGACGCTGGTCAGCCACGTGCCCGATTCTCGCCGACGGGCCCGCCGACTCGGCGCTAATGCGCACGCGAGTCGCCTGCCCACCCACCGCGGGCTGCGATCGCCGTCAGCCCTGGTAGCGGGGGAACGCGCCCAGCCCGGCGTACCGCGCGGACTCGGCGAGCTCGTCCTCGATGCGGAGGAGCTGGTTGTACTTCGCGACCCGCTCCGACCGCGCCGGCGCACCGGTCTTGATCTGGCCGCAGTTGGTGGCCACAGCGAGGTCGGCGATCGTGGTGTCCTCGGTCTCGCCGGAGCGGTGGCTCATCATGCACCGGAAGCCGCTGCGGTGGGCGAGGTCGACGGAGTCGAGGGTCTCGGTGAGCGAGCCGATCTGGTTGACCTTGACGAGCAGGGCGTTGGCCTGACCGCCCGCGATGCCGCGGGAGAGCCGCTCGACGTTGGTGACGAAGAGGTCGTCGCCGACGATCTGGATCTTGCCGCCGAGCTGGTCGGTGACGGTCTTCCAGCCGTCCCAGTCCTCCTCGTCGAGCGGGTCCTCGATGGAGACGATGGGGTACGCCGAGACGAGCTCCTCGTAGTAGGCGGTCATCTCGGCGGCGCTCTTCTTGCTTCCCTCGAAGGTGTAGACGCCGTCGCCGAAGAACTCGCTCGCGGCGACGTCGAGGGCGAGGACGACGTCCTTGCCGAGCTCGTAGCCGGCCTTGCCGACGGCCTCGCCGATCAGGTCGAGCGCGGCGCGGTTGTGCTCGAGGTCGGGGGCGAAGCCGCCCTCGTCGCCGACGCCCGTGGAGAGGCCGCGGGCCTTCAGCACCGCCTTCAGGGCGTGGTAGACCTCGGCCCCCGAGCGGAGCGCGTCCTTGAACGTCGGCGCCCCCACCGGCGCGATCATGAACTCCTGGATGTCGACGTTGGTGTCGGCGTGCGCCCCGCCGTTGAGGATGTTCATCATCGGCACCGGCAGCAGGTGGGCGTTCGGCCCGCCGACGTACCGGTAGAGCGGGAGGCCGGCGCTGGCGGCAGCGGCCTTCGCCACGGCCAGGGAGATGCCGAGGATCGCGTTGGCGCCGAGCTGGGCCTTGTTGGGCGTGCCGTCGGCCTCGAGCAGCGCCTGGTCGACCGCGCGCTGGTCGTCGGCGTCGATGCCCTCGACCGCCGGGCCGAGGGTCTGCTCGGCGGCGTCGACGGCGGTGTGGACGCCCTTGCCGCCGTAGCGGTCGCCGCCGTCGCGGAGCTCGACGGCCTCGAAGGCGCCGGTGGACGCGCCGCTGGGGACGGCCGCGCGGGCGAAGGTGCCGTCCTCCAGGACGACCTCGACCTCGACGGTGGGGTTGCCTCGCGAGTCGAGGATCTCGCGGGCTCCGACGGCTTCGATCGCTGCCACTGTGTGCTCCTTGCGCTGGTCGACGGATGCGCGAGCCAGCCTAGTCCCGCCCGGCCGCACCGGATCCCGGGGCCTTGGGCGCACCCGACGTTCACCGACGGCTCCCCTGCCGGTCACCCCGACGTCGCCCGGGATCAAGAGGGTTTCGGCGGCGACCACGCCACCCCGATGCAGTTCCACCCCGAGAGGAACACCCATGCACCTTCGTCCGACGCTCGCGGTCATCGCCGCGGGTGCGATCTCGTACGGCGGGCTCGGACTCCCGCTCCCCTCGGCGGCCGCCCAGCAGGCGCCGCACCACCCCACCGCCCAGCACGGGACGAGCAGCCAGGCCCACGGCCCGGCCTCCGTCTTCAGCCGGCTGGCGACGTACCCGGTCTTCCAGAACGTCCCCGACGGCGTGGACCCGGCCGACCCGACGGTCGCCGAGATCTCCGCTGCCTCGCCCGACGGGAAGACCGTGGCCTACACCGACGCAGCCGGTGGCCGGATCGGCTTCCTCGACATCAGCGACCCGGGCGACCCGAAGGGTCTCGGTACCTTCGACGTCTCGGGCGGCAAGGGCGGCTCCCCCACGTCGGTGTCGATCGTCCCGTCGAGCGCGGGCGACGTCGCACTGGTCGTGGTGGACGACAGCACGTACCCCGACGACGGCTCCGGCAGCGGGACCCGCGCGGGCCGCCTCGACGTCGTCACGCTCGCCTCCCCGCACACCGAGGTCGCCTCGATCGACCTCGGCGGCCAGCCGGACTCGATCGCGATCAGCCCGGACGGGAAGTACGCCGCGATCGCGATGGAGAACCAGCGCAACGAGCTCGCCTGCAAGGACGGCGCGACGATCACCGTCGACCCCGACGACGTCGAGGACAGCGACTGCAGCGACGGCGACCTGGGCGACCTTCCGCAGGCGCCCTCCGGCTTCGTGCAGGTCATCGACCTCGCCAGCGCCGACCCGGCCGACTGGACCGCGAGCCCGGTCACGCTCGACGCCGACACGCTCGCCGGCCTCGACACCCCGGAGGACGCCGAGCCGGAGTACGTCGACATCAACGACCGGGACCAGCTCGCGCTGACCCTGCAGGAGAACAACGGCGTGGTCGTCATCGACCTTCGGTCGAAGAAGATCCAGCACGTGTGGAGCGCCGGCAACGACGTCGTACCCGGCATCGACACCACCGACGACGGCCTCTTCGACCCGGACGACACGATCGACCTGCCGCGGGAGCCGGACGCGATCCAGTGGGTCGGCAACGGGCTGGTCGCCACCGCGAACGAGGGCGACTGGAAGGGCGGCACCCGTGGCTGGACGGTCTTCGACGCGGCCACCGGCAAGGTCGTCTGGGACGCCGGGAACAGCTACGAGAAGCTGGCCGTGAAGTACGGCCTGTTCAACAACGACCGGGCGGACAACAAGGGCACCGAGCCGGAGGGCCTGGCCTACGACGTGATCGGCGGGACGCCGTACGCCTTCGTCGGGTCCGAGCGCAGCAACTTCGTCGCGGTGTACGACATGACGAACCCGCGCAAGCCGGCCTTCGAGCAGGTGCTGCCCGCGACCAACGGGCCGGAGGGGCTGCTGCCGATCCCGAAGCGGAACCTCTTCGTCGTCTCCTCCGAGGAGGACGACGCGGACGCGCTCGTGCGGGCGTCGGTGAGCGTCTACCGGCTCGGCACGTCCGCGGCGAGCTTCCCGACGATCGAGTCGGCGACCGGCAAGGACGGGTTCCCGATCGGCTGGGGCGCCCTAGGCGCGCTCAGCGCGGTGCCGGGCAGGCCGCACGAGCTGTACGCCGCCAGCGACGTCGCGTACGCCACCGGACGGATCTACACCGTCGAGACGTCGAGGACGCCGGCGCGGATCACGGACGTACTCGAGGTGAAGGACGCGGACGGCGCCGTGATCGACGACGGCTCGATCGACATCGAGGGCATCTTCGCTCGCCCGCAGGGTGGGTTCTGGGCCGCCGACGAGGGCGCCACGGGGGCCGAGAACGCCCTGCTGCGTCTCTCCTCGACCGGGCGGATCCTGCAGAGCGTCCCGCTGCCTGCCGAGATCTCGTCGCACATCAAGAGCTGGGGCCTCGAGGGCGTCACGGCGGTCGGGAGCGGACGGAACGAGCAGGTGTACGTCGCCGCGCAGCGGCCGCTGTGGGTCGACCCGACGGTCTCCAACTCCCAGCTGCAGGAGCTCGAGGGCCACGTCGCCCGGATCGGCCGCTACACCCCGGCGACCGGCCAGTGGGAGTGGTTCGGCTACCCGCTCGAGTCGACCTCGGTCAGCGGTGACTGGCTCGGGCTGTCCGAGATCACCGCGGTCGACACCGACACGCTCGCGGTGATCGAGCGTGACAAGCAGAACGGCACCACCGCCCGCATCAAGCGGGTCTACACCGTCGACGTACCGAAGCACGGCGTCACCGGCTCCGACCCGATCACGGCTCCGCTCACCAAGCACCTGGCGTACGACGTGCTCCCGGCGCTCCGGGCTCCGCACGGCTGGACCCAGGAGAAGCTCGAGGGGCTCACGATCGGCGCGGACAAGAAGGTGTACGCCGTGACCGACAACGACGGGCTCTCCGACGCCACCGGCGAGACCGTCTTCCTGCGGCTCGGGCCGGCAGGGCGGATCTTCGGTCGCTGACGAGTCCGGTGCCCGGCGTACGACATCGGCCCGCTCCCGCACGGGGGTGGGCCGATGTCAGTCCGCCGGGCACTCGGCGGCAGGGAGGTTCTGGTCGGCCCACTCGCCGATCGCCTCGAGCGCAGGCATCAGCGCCTTGCCGGCCGCGGTGAGCTCGTAGTGCACGGCGACGGGCGGGCCGGGGTCGACCGTACGCTCCACCAGGCCGGCCAGCGACAGCTCGGTGAGCCGCTCGGAGAGCATCGAGTCGCTGATCCCGTGCACGCCGCGCTTGAGCTCGGCGAACCCGAGGGGCCCGCCGGTCAGGGTGGCGAGCAGCACGCCGTTCCACCGCTTGCCCAGGAAGCCGAAGGCCCGGGTCAGCGCGGCGTTGCAAGTGGTGGGCTCGTGACGGGTGTCACTGCTGCTGGCCATGCGCCGATCGTACCTTGGTCGCCATCGTTTCCTGGTGTTACTTTTATTTCCGAAGTAGCCGGAATATCCCTAGTCGCCCAGGAGTTAGCAGCGGCATGACCGACACCATCACCCTCGAGAAGCTCGACGAGCGCGGCCGCCAGATCGTCTTCACCGGTGCCCGCACGTCCAACACGTTCGCCGACACCCCGGTCTCCGACGACGAGCTCCGCGACATCTGGGAGCTCACCCGCTGGACGCCGACCATGGCCAACACCCAGCCGATGCGTGTCGTCTTCGTGCGCACCCAGGAGGGCAAGGAGCGCCTGCTCCCCCACATGGCCGAGGGCAACCGCGACAAGACCGCCGCCGCTCCGGTGACCGCCATCGTCGCGTACGACAAGAACTGGCACGAGCAGATCCCCACCGTTTTCCCGATCCGTCCGGAGATGAAGGACTACTTCGCCGCCGACGAGGACGCCCGCCACGGCGCCGGCAACTTCTCCGCCGCGCTGCAGGCCGGTGCCTTCATCCTGGCGACCCGCGCCGCGGGCCTCGCCGCCGGCCCGATGGCCGGCTACGACAAGGACGGCATCGACAAGGAGTTCTTCCCCGAGGGCGACTGGACGACCCTCATGGTCGTCAACATCGGCCACCCGGGCGAGAACCCCTGGTTCGACCGGCTCCCGCGCGTCGACGCCGAGACCGCCGTCAAGTTCGCCTGAGCCTGAGACGCCGAGTCGGCGCCACGGCGCCGCCCAGGCACCTGAGTCGGCGCTACTGCACACCCGAGCGTGCGCAGTAGCGCCGACTCGGCGCATGTAGCGGCCCCTCAGGAGCGCAGCGCGCGGCGGGCATAGCCGCGCACGTCGGCGTCGGTGTCCTTGAGCGCGCGCTCGAGCGCCTCCCGGACCGCGGATCCCCCGCGGCTCTCCAGGCCGATCACCGCCGCCTTGCGCACGTCCGCATGGTGGTCCTCGACGGCGGAGATCAGGCCGTCGGTGGCGCTGGGCGCGGTCGAGCCGGCAAGGCCGCGTACGGCGCCGACGCGCTCTTGCCAGTGTGGCGACGCCAGGGCCGCGAGACACAGGTCGACCAGCTCTCCAGGGGAGCCCAGGCCGGCCGCCGCCTCCAGCGCCGCGGCCCGGACCAGGGGTTCGGCGTCTCCGGCGAGACCCACGAGATGGGCCCGCGCGTCGTCGAGGCCGATGGTGCCGAGCCCGTGGGCGACCGCGACCCTCACCTCGCGGGCAGGGTCGGCGGCCAGCGTGGCGACACCCGACACGTCGTCCAGCGACACGAGTCCGGCCACTGCTTGGCGGCGTACGTCGGAGTGCGGATCCGCGGCGCCCGCGACGAAGACCGCGCGGCCGCCGAGCCGCAGTGACCGCAGGACGTCGAGCACCGCGACGCGCGAGCGCGGGTCGTCCGCCGTCGCCCTCCCCACGAGCGCCGTGCGCATCGCGTCGTCGGCCGGCAGCACCTCCACCAGCTCGCGTACCGCCGCTGCCGCCGCGGCACGGACCTTCTCGTCAGTGTCCTCGAGCAGCGCCACCAGCGCCGGGCCGACACCAGCAGGAACGACCTCGGTCAAGGTGGCCACCGCCGCCCGCCGTACGTCGGCGTCCTCATCGGCCAGGAAGGGCTGCATCTCGTCGAGACCCGGCGCGCTCTCCGCCAGCGTGAGCAGCTCGAGCATCCGCGGGGAGCTCACCCGCGCCGCGCTCGGCGCCGCGTCCGCCCGCGCCGCGATGGCGGTCTCCGTGCTCGCGTCGATCACGGCCAGCACCGCGACGTCACTCGGGGCTCCCGCCGGGATCGCGACGTCGTCCACCGGGACGACGTAGGCCGCCACGGGACGGCGCAGGAACTCCATCCGACCGTCCTCGCGACGGCGGACGTTGAGGTGGAAGAACCACTCCTCGTCGTTGCGGGCCGGCAGGTCGGCGCGGGCGTGGTAGAGGCCCCACCGGCTCTCCTCCCGGACCAGCGAGCTGCGCGCGGCGAGCTCGGCACAGTCGCGGATGAAGGAGACCTCCGCGCAGCGCATCAGCTCGTGGGGCGTGCGGGCACTCATCCGGCCGAGCTCGGCCGCCATGCGGGTGAACGTCTCGACCGCGAGCTCGAGCTTCCGCGCCGTCTTCGGCGGCGCGACGTAGTCGTTGACGAACCGGCGCAGCTTGTACTCCACCTGCGCCTGGGTCGGCCCATCCGGGTTGCGGAGCGGACGGTAGACCAGCTCGTGGGCCGCCCGCAGCTGCTCCTCGGGCAGCTCCTCCGGCGGCTCGACCAGGTGGGCGCTGGCGTGGGCTCCGGCCAGGTCGCCGAAGACGAACGCCCCGATCATGTAGTTGTGCGGCACGCAGGCGAGGTCGCCGGCGGCGTACAGGCCGGGGACCGTGGTCTGGGCGTTCTCGTCCACCCACACCCCCGAGGAGGAGTGGCCGCCGCAGAGGCCGATCTCGGAGATGTGCATCTCGACGTCGTGGGTGCGGTAGTCATGACCGCGCCCGGCGTGGAAGGTGCCCCGGGTGGGTCGCTCGGTGTGGTGCAGGATGCCCTCGAGCTCGGAGATCGTCTCGTCGGGCAGGTGGGTGAGCTTGAGGTAGATCGGCCCCCGGGCCGACTCGATCTCGTTCTTGACCTCCGCCATCATCTGCCCCGACCAGTAGTCGCAGTCGACGAAGCGGTCGCCCTCGGCGTTGACCTGGTAGCCCCCGAACGGGTTGGCCACGTAGGCGCACGCGGGGCCGTTGTAGTCCTTGATCAGCGGGTTGATCTGGAAGCACTCGATCCCGCTCAGCTCGGCGCCGGCGTGGTAGGCCATCGCGTAGCCGTCGCCGGCGTTCGTCGGATTCTCATAGGTGCCGTAGAGGTAGCCGCTGGCCGGCAGCCCGAGCCGGCCGCACGCGCCCGTGGCGAGGATGACGGCGCCCGCCCGGACGACCACGAAGTCGCCCGACCGGGTGTCGAACCCCGCCGCGCCCACCGCACGGCCGTTCTGGGTGAGCACGCGGACGGGCATGACCCGGTTGAGGATCGTCAGCCGCTCCCGGATCTCGCGCCGGCGCATCACCCGGTAGAGGACCTTCTTGACGTCCTTGCCCTCCGGCATGGGCAGCACGTAGCTGCCCGAGCGGTGCACGCGGCGTACGTGGTAGTCGCCGTACTCGTCCTTCTCGAACTTGACGCCGTACTTCTCCAGGCGTTGCACCATGTCGAACCCGCGGGTCGCGGTCTGCCGGACGGTCCCCTGGTTGACGATGCCGTCGTTGGCCCGGGTGATCTCGGCGACGTAGTCGTCCGGCTCCGCCTTGCCGGGGATCACCGCGTTGTTGACGCCGTCCATCCCCATCGCGAGGGCGCCGGAGTGACGGACGTGTGCCTTCTCCATGAGGAGTACGTCGGCGCCCGACTCGGCCGCCGTGATGGCGGCCATCGTCCCGGCCGTTCCCCCGCCGATGACCAGGACGTCGCAACGCAGCTCACGACGCTCGCGGAGGTCCGGCACCCCCGTCGTGGTCTGCGGGCTCTGCGTCGTCGTCATGCGTTGATCTCCTGTCGGGTGTGTACGGCGCGGGCTGTTGGGCTCAGCGCAGGAGGTAGGGGATGTTGACCGTGACCGCACCGGTCGGACAGCGGTCGGCGCAGGGGCCGCAGTACCAGCACTCGTCGACCTGCATGTAGGCCTTGTTGGTCTCCGGATCGATCGCGAGCGCGTCGAGCGGACACACCTCGACGCAGAGGTTGCAGCCCTCGATGCAGAGCGCCTCGTCGATGGCGACCGGCACCTCCATGCGCGTCATGACCATGGGCGGATGCGCGGGCGGGGCGCCGTCGTGGCAGAGGGCCTTGCGCGAGGCGGGCTGGGTCATGAGAGCTCCTGGTCGGTTCGGTGGAAGGTGACGGGACAGGGCGCGTCGGCCGGGCCGCGGGCGAGCGACCCACGCATCGAGATGCGGTCGCCCCGGAGGCGGACGTACTCGAGATCGACCGGTCGGCCGTCGGCGAGATGGGTGAGCCGCTCGAGCAGCAGCAGCGGAGCGCCGCTCGGGACCTGCAGCAACGCGGCCGAGTGACGGTCGGCACTGGTCGCCTCCAGCGTCATCTCGGCGTGGCCGAGCGGCACGCCTGCGGTCGTCTCCAGCAGGGCGAACACGTCCTGCCCGGCGAGATCGCAGTCGAGGAGGGGCTCGCCGAGATCGGGGACGAGATACGTCAGGTCGAGCGAGATCGGCAGTCCGTCGGCGAACCGGCGGCGCTCGAGGTAGACGACCTGCGACCCGGCCGCCAGGCGGAGGCGGGCCGCCACCGCCGCGGGCGCCGGGACGACGCCGGCGACACGCACCTCGTTCATCACCGTGCCGTGGCCGCGCAGGGTCTCGGCCAGTCCCTGGAGACGGTCCAGCCCGTGCAGGTACCTGGTGCCGACCACGACGGTGCCGACGCCTGGGGTCCGCGCGACGAGCCCGTCGCTGCGCAGCAGGTCGAGCGCCTCGCGGACCGTGTTGCGCGATACGCCGAAGTCCGCCGCGAGCTCGGTCTCGCTGGGCAGGGTCTGGTCGGGGACCAGTCCGTGGATGATCTGCAGGCGGAGCACGTCGGCCACCTGACGCGCCCGGTCGGCACGCCTGCGGGAGGGGGCCTCGGGCTCAGTGCACGGGCCGGGGACGAGCGCCTGCTCCGAGCGGGAAGTGTCGATCACAGCGCTAACCGTACTTATCTGCTCCACTTAAGCGAAGAGGCGCAGAGCAACGCCACCAACTAATTGCCGGAGGCTGCGCTGACCTGCGCAAACGCGACGACGAAGGACGTTCCGCCACCTCCGCTGCGCGTGTCGGAGGCGGCGTCCGACGCTGTCACAACCCGGCTCGGAGCGGTCCGAGCATGCACATGCGCCGACCGGCGGTCACTCCCGCTCGGCGGCCTTCGCGGCCTGCCAGAGCTCCTCGACCTCCTCGATGGTGTAGCGGCGGCCGGACTCGTAGGCCGCGTCGGCCCCGGGGCCGAAGACGTGCGGGTTGCGGCGGCGCATCTTCGCGGCCAGGCCTGCGATGACGTCGTCCATGGTGAACTCGTCGGCCTCCTCGGCGATCGCGGCGTGGAAGTAGATCTGCAGCAGCAGGTCGCCGAGCTCCTCCTCGAGGTGCGCCCAGTCGCCGGTGGCCTCGCCCTCGTCGATCGCCTCGAGGACCTCCTCGGACTCCTCGCGGAGGAAGCGGGCCAGCGTTCCGTGGGTCTGCGACGCCTTCCACGCGCACCGCTCGCGCATGAGGCGCATCATCGCCAGGAAGTCGACGAGCCCCTCCCCCGACGCGCGGCCCGCGTCAGCCCGGTCGTCCGCCCGGTCGTCCGCCATCAGTCCAGCGCCCCGACATGGTGGAGCAGCTGACGCAGGAGCGCGCCACGGCCGCCCTCCATCTCCGCGGCGACACCGTCGGACACGGCCTCGGCCGGTGTCATCCAGGTCAGCTCGAGGGCGTCCTGCCGCGGCTGGCACTCCCCGGAGACGGGTACGACGTAGGCCAGCGACACGGCGTGCTGCCGCGGGTCGTGGAGGCGCTCGCCGGGCCAGGGGAAGTACTCCGCGACCGCCGCCGGCACGGTCGACAGCGGGAGGACCGGGAACGCCGTCGGGCCGAGGTCCTTCTCGAGGTTGCGCATGAGCGCGTCGCGGAGACGCTCGCCGTGGAGCACCCGGCCGGACACCAGCGAGCGGGTGATGGTGCCGGTCGTCGGCGATCCGCGCAGCAGCAGCCCGACCTCGCTCACCTGGCCGTCGGGGTCCATCCGGACGGGGACCGCCTCGACGTACAGGATCGGCACCCGTCCCCGGGTCTCCGCGAGCTCGCCGTCCGACAGCCAGCCCGGCTGGGTGTCCCAGCGCGCCAGGTCGTCGCTGGACGGGTCCTCGCCGAACGACTCCTCACCGAAGGCCTCCATCGTCATGCTCCGATCCTGTCAGAGGCGGTCCGGCGGCAGCCTCAGACCGTCGCCTCCTTCGGGTCGACGACCGCGTCGAGGACCTGGCGCGCCCACTCGAGCAGGGCGACGCCGTCCAGCGGCTTGGCGGGGAAGCCGGAGGACACCGGCCGCGGCACGAGGATCGAGTCGAGCTGCGTCTTGACCAGCGACTTGGGGTAGAGCCGCTGGAGGCGTACGACGCGGGAGTCGGGCAGCTGCACCGGGTAGAACCTGACGTTCTTGCCGGCGAGCGTCACCTCGCTCACCCCGGCCTGGCGGGCACGGGCGCGGAACCGGGCGACGAGCAGCAGGGAGGAGACCTCCTGCGGCGGCTCGCCGTAGCGGTCGATGAGCTCCTCGTTGATCGCGTCGACGTCATCGTCGGAGCGGACCTCGGCGAGCCGCTTGTAGATCTCGAGCCGCAGCCGCTCCGAGGGGATGTAGTCGTGCGGCAGGTGGGCGTCGACGGGGAGCTCGATGCGGACTTCGCCGAGCTCCGGCTCGGCGCCGTCCGGACCTGCCTTGAAGTCGTTGACCGCCTCGCCGACGAGCCTGACGTAGAGGTCGAAGCCGACGTCGGCGATGTGGCCGGACTGCTCGCCGCCGAGCAGGTTGCCGGCGCCGCGGATCTCGAGGTCCTTCATCGCGATCGCCATGCCGCCCCCGAGGTCGGAGTGCTGGGCGAGGGTGGCGAGCCGCTCGTGGGCGGTCTCGGTGAGCGGCTTCTCGGCCGGATAGAGGAAGTAGCCATAGGCCCGCTCGCGCGAGCGGCCGACCCGGCCGCGCAGCTGGTGGAGCTGGGAGAGGCCGAGCGTGTCGGCCCGCTCGATGATCATGGTGTTGGCGTTGGAGACGTCGAGGCCGGACTCGACCAGCGTGGTGCAGACGAGGACGTCGAAGCGCTTCTCCCAGAAGTCGAGCATGACCTGCTCGAGCTGGCGCTCGTGCATCTGCCCGTGGGCCGTCGCGACCCGCGCCTCCGGGACCAGCTCGCGGATGCGGGCGGCGGCCTTCTCGATGGACTGCACCCGGTTGTGGATGTAGAAGACCTGGCCCTCGCGCAGGAGCTCGCGCCGGATCGCGGCGACGACCTGGCGGTCCTCGTAGGCCCCGACGTAGGTCAGCACGGGGTGGCGCTCCTCCGGTGGGGTCGTGATCGTCGACATCTCGCGGATGCCGGTGATCGCCATCTCGAGCGTGCGCGGGATCGGCGTCGCCGACATGGCGAGGACGTCGACGGAGGTGCGCAGCCGCTTCATCGCCTCCTTGTGCTCGACGCCGAAGCGCTGCTCCTCGTCGACGATGATCAGGCCGAGGTCCTTGAAGCGGATGTCGTGGTTGAGCAGCCGGTGGGTGCCGACCACGATGTCGATCGAGCCGTCGGCGAGGCCCTCCATGACCTCGCGGGCCTCCTTGTCGGTCTGGAACCGCGAGAGTCCCCGGAGCGTGACCGGGAAGCCGGACATCCGCTCGACGAAGGTGGAGAGGTGCTGGGTGACGAGGAGCGTCGTCGGCACGAGGACCGCGACCTGCTTGCCGTCCTGGACCGCCTTGAACGCCGCGCGGACGGCGATCTCGGTCTTGCCGTAACCGACGTCGCCGCAGATCAGCCGGTCCATCGGCACCGGCTGCATCATGTCGACCTTCACCTCGTCGACGGTGGTGAGCTGGTCGGCGGTCTCCTGGTAGGGGAAGGCGTCCTCGAGCTCGCGCTGCCACGGGGTGTCCGGACCGAACTGGTAGCCCTTGGTCGCCTGGCGCGCGGCGTACAGCTTGATCAGCTCGGCGGCGATCTCGCGGACCGCCTTCCGGGCGCGGGACTTCCGCTTCTGCCAGTCGGAGCCGCCGAGCCGGTCGAGGCTGGGCTGCTCGCCGCCGACGTAGCGGGTGACCTGGTCGAGCGCGTCGGCCGGTACGTAGAGCCGGTCGGGCGGCGCGCCGCGCTTCGAGGCGCCGTACTCGAGCACCAGATATTCGCGAGTCGCGCCCTGCACCTCGCGCTGGCGCATCTCCACGAACCGACCGACGCCGTGCTGCTCGTGGACGACGTAGTCGCCCGGCTTCAGCTCCAGCGGGTCGACTTGCCTTTTGCGCCGCGCGGGCATACGGACCATGTCGCGGGTGGAGACAACTGAGGAGGAGATGTCCTCGCCGGTGAGTACGGCGAGCCGGGTGGAGTCGTCGACGAAGCCGTGGATCAGGCACGCCTGCACGACCGTGACGACGTTGACCTCCGGGGCCCACGGCTCCGAGCCGTCGTCGGTCGCGCCCGTCGGCGCCAGCCTGGCCGGGACGTCGTGCTCGCCGAGCGCCTCGACGCTGCGCTGCGCGGGGCCGTGCGCGGGCTGGACGATGACCACGCGGTAGCCGTCCTCGCGCCACTGCGCGAGCTCCTTGATCGCCCGGTCGACGTCACCGCGGTAGGCGGTGGCCGGCTGCATGGGCACCTTGCGGGTCGGCACGCCCGCCACGTCGACCTCGGCGGTCGCCGGCTCCGGCTCGTCGTACGGCGAGCGGGCGGCCTGCTCCTCCTCGTCGAGGCCGAACGGGCTCACCGACCACCACGGCAGCCCGGCAGCGATGGCATGGGCGCGGACGTCGGCGAGCTCGCGGTAGGACGCCGCGCCGAGGTCGATCGGGGCCTCGCCGCCGCCCGCGGCCGCCGCCCAGCTCGCACCCAGGAACTCCTCGCTCGTCGCGACCAGGTCGTGGGCACGCCGGCGCACGCGCTCGGGGTCGAGGACCAGGACGTGGGTGTCCTCGGGCATCAGGTCGAGCAGGAGCTCCATCTCGTCGACGAGCACCGGCGAGAGCGACTCCATCCCCTCCACCGCGATGCCGGCGGCGATCTTGTCGGTCAGCTCGATCAGCGTGGGGTGGTCCTCGCCGAGCTTCTTGGCGCGGGCGCGGACCTCGTCGGTGAGCAGCAGCTCGCGGCACGGCGGCGCCCAGAGCCGTTCGACGGCGCCGTGCTCGCCGGTGATCGCGCGCTGGTCGGCCACCGCGAACCGGCGGATCTCGTCGACCTCGTCGCCCCAGAACTCCACCCGCAGCGGGTGCTCCTCCGTCGGTGGGAAGACGTCGACGATGCCGCCGCGGACGGCGAACTCACCGCGCTTCTCCACGAGGTCGACCCGGCTGTAGGCGGCATCCGCCAGCCGGCGTACGACGTCGTCGAGGCGGGCCTCCTGGCGGGGGACGAGCTCCACGGGCTCGAGGTCGCCGAGCCCCTTCACCTGCGGTTGGAGCACGCTGCGGACCGGTGCGACGACGACCTTCAGCTCGCCGTGACCGTGAGCGTCGGGGTGGCGCAGCCGGCGGAGGACGGCGAGCCGGCGGCCGACGGTGTCGCTGCGCGGGCTCAGCCGCTCGT
This sequence comes from Nocardioides asiaticus, assembly GCF_040049175.1. NCBI lineage: Bacteria > Bacillati > Actinomycetota > Actinomycetes > Propionibacteriales > Nocardioidaceae > Nocardioides > Nocardioides asiaticus. Next base: position 1,035,359 of record NZ_JBDZDM010000001.1, read on the forward strand.
GGGGCAGCGTCTCCCAGCTCGGGTAGTAGGCGACGGTGTCGGCGCCGACCAGGTCGGTCAGGTCGCTGACCAGGTCCTCGGCCTCGCGGCTGGTCGCGGTGACCGCCAGGACGGTGCGCTGCTTGCGCACGAGCCCGGTGACCAGAAAGGGACGCAGCGCCTCGGGGCCGGTGACGTCGAGGGCGAGCACCCGCCCGCCTTCGGCATCGGTGAGCACACCCGCGAGCGTGGGCTCGGCGAGGACGTGGTCGGCGAGGGCGGAGAGCTGCACGGGTGACTCCGGAAGATGAGGGGTGGACGCAACACGAGAGCCCCCGTTCGGGAACGAACCGGGGGTGGCGACCTCGATTCTACGACCGACCGCGGACAGCCCGGCCGTCTGCCGGAGTCATCCACAGATCGTCGTCGCGGAGTGTTGTCGGCCAGGACCGCTACCCCGACTGGGACGGGGGCGACTGGCCGCCGGACTAGGGTGAGCGGGATGGAGCTGTTGACGATCGGCGAGCCCACCGGCCAGGGCTGGCTGCAGCTCGGCGAGCTCGGCCTGGCGCTGGTGCTGTCGACCTGCATCGGCCTGGAGCGCGAGCTGCGCCAGAAGGCCGCCGGGCTCCGCACGCACACGCTGGTGGGCGTGGGGGCGGCGCTGTTCATGCTCGTGTCGAAGTACGCGTTCACCGACGTCCTCGGCGACGGGGTCGTGCTCGACCCGTCCCGGGTCGCCGCGCAGATCGTGAGCGGGATCGGGTTCATCGGCGGCGGCCTGATCTTCGTACGCCGCGACGTCGTCTCGGGGCTGACGACCGCGGCCTCGGTCTGGCTCACGGCGGCGGTCGGGTCCGCGGCAGGCGGTGGGCTGCCGGTGCTCGCCGTCGCGACGACGGCGCTCTACTTCGTCGCCGTACCCGGCTACACGGCGCTCGTACGCCGGCTCCCCGGCTCGCGGCTGGCCCCAGCCGGGCTGGCGCTCGGCTACGAGGACGGTCGCGGCGTCCTGCGCGAGGTGATCGCGGAGTGCACGACGCGGGGGTTCGCCGTCAGCCACCTCACCACGAAGCACGCCCGCACGGAGGAGGGCGACGTCCCCGGCGTCGTACGCCTGTGGATGGAGGTGCAGGGCCGCGGCTCGCTCGCGGAGCTGGCGGCGTCGCTCGCCGGCCTGAGCGGCGTCCTGGAGGTCGACGCCGACTCCCGCCGTGAGTGACACGGCCGGGTGTCGGTGCTCGATCCGGCGGGTTCAATGGGGGCGTGCTCAGGCCGCTGCTCGTCGTACCCCTCGCGCTCAGCCTCCTCGCCGCCTGCGGAGGCGAGCCGTCAGCCGGCCCGAGCAGCAGCGCGACGATCACCGGGACGGCGACCGGGAGCCCGACGAGCCCGACGAGCCCGACGAGCCCGAGCACGACACCCAGCAGCACGCCGAGCGAGAGCCCGTCGAGCGCCCCGTCGAGCAGCGGTACGCCGGCGCTGGGCACCTACCCGCCGGACTGGCTCGGAACCCGGGTGCTCCCGAGGGACGCCGACGGCTACGGCAGGGTCGAGCCGACGCCAGCGGCGCTGCGCAACCGCCGGTTCACCCTGCCCGACCAGATCGCGGAGCTGCCCGGGTCAGGCTTCGCGAGCCGCGTCGAGCGGGCGCCGGCCGACGTGATCGCCCGCTCGACCTGGGCGGAGGGCTGCCCGGTGAAGGCGTCGCAGCTGTCCTGGATCCGGCTGACGTTCTGGGGCTTCGACGACCGCCGCCACACCGGTGAGCTGCTGGTCAACAGCAGCGTGGCCGACGACGTGGTCGAGGTCTTCCGGCAGCTGTACGCCGCCCGCTTCCCGCTCGAGCAGATGCACATCACCACGAAGGCCGAGCGGGACGCGCCGCCGACCGGCGACGGCAACAACACCGGCGCCTTCAACTGCCGGCCTGCGATCGGCACGACGTCGTACTCCCAGCACGCCTACGGGCTCGCGATCGACGTCGACCCCTTCCAGAACCCGTACGTCGACGGCGACCGGGTCCTGCCGGAGCTGGCGTCGGCGTACGTCGACCGCGACCAGGACAAGCCGGGCATGATCCATCCGGGCGACGCTGTCACGCGCGCGTTCGCGAGCGTCGGCTGGGGCTGGGGCGGCGACTGGCACACGAAGAAGGACTGGGAGCACTTCTCCGTGAACGGGACCTGAGGCTCACCCCTCCGCGGCGGCGAGCTCCCGCTTCCAGTTCCGGAAGCCCTCCTCGGTTCGGCCCCGGCGCCAGTATCCGGAGATGGAGACGTCCTCACGCGGGAGGCCGCGCTCCTTGAGCAGGTAGGGCCTGATGCCGTGCATGACGACCTGCGCCTCGCCGTGGACGAACGCGTGGACCCGGCCGTCGCGCCACGGGAGGGAGCGTACGACGGCGAGGAGCTCCGGCTCCGCGCCCGTGGCCGTCTCCATGGCGTGGTGGCTGTCGGTGCCGGTGTGGACCCAGCGCACCTCGACGCCCGCGGGCGCCGCGAGCTCCTGCTCGTGGTCGGGTCCGGGGACGTCCAGGACGGCGTACCCCGCCGCTTCCGGCGGCAGTGCGGCGAGGGCGGCGCGGATCGCGGGCAGCCCGGACTCGTCGCCGGCGAAGAGGTGCCAGTCGGCGGAGGGGTCGGGAGCGTAGGCGCCGCCCGGACCGCGCGCTGCGAGCGTGTCACCGGGCGTCGCCTGCGCCGCCCAGGGCGCTGCGATGCCGTCGCCGTCACCGTGGACGACGAAGTCGATCGCGAGCGTCCCCTGCTCGACGTCGGGCTCCAGCGCGGTGTAGGTGCGCACGACCGGCCCGTCGGGGGTCTCGAAGACCAGCTTCACGTAGCGGTCGGTGAAGACGCTGTCCGCGAAGGCGCTCAGGTCCTCCGAGCGGAACCGCACCCGGACCATCCCGGGGGTGAGCCGCTCAGTGGCGGTCACGACGAGGTGGGTCTGTGGCTTCGTACGCCTGGCGGCAGGTTCGGTCTGGGTCACGAAGGCGAGCCTAACCTCACCACCGAACCAGCGGCTGTGACGGGGCTGTGAATCTCGGATAGGCACCGCCGAACGGTCTCTGCGGGCGTTGCTATTGGACGGCCCGGCCACTGGGCCGCGATGCTGCTCGGTATGACCGCCCTCACATCGCTCCCCCTCGACGGCATCACGGTGGTCGCGCTGGAGCAGGCGGTCGCGGCGCCGCTCGCCACCCGCCACCTCGCCGACCTCGGGGCCCGGGTGATCAAGCTCGAGCGCGTCGGCGAGGGGGACTTCGCCCGGCACTACGACGGCGAGGTGCGCGGGATGGCGAGCCACTTCGTGTGGCTCAACCGGGGCAAGCAGTCGGTCGCCCTCGACCTCAAGTCGGCCGAGGGCCGCGAGGCGGCCCGCCGGCTGGTCGCCTCCGCCGACGTCTTCGTCCAGAACGCCGCACCCGGCGCCGCCGAGCGGCTCGGCCTCGGCCCCGACGACCTCGTCGCCGAGCACCCCAGCCTCGTCGTCGCGAGCATCACCGGCTACGGCACCTCGGGCCCGCTGCGCGACCGCAAGGCGTACGACATGCTCATCCAGGCCGAGTCGGGCCTCATCTCCGTCACCGGCACGCCCGAGACGCCCACGAAGACCGGCATCCCGACCTCCGACATCGCCGCCGGCGTCTACGTCTCGCAGGCGGTGCTCGCGGCGCTCTTCCGCCGGGAGCGCACCGGGCGTGGCGGCGCGATCGACGTGTCGATGTTCGACGCCACCGTCGAGTGGCTCGGCCACCAGCTCTACATGCGGCTGTACGGCGGCAAGCAGGTCGCCCGGATGGGGCTGTCGCACGCCTCGATCGCGCCGTACGACGCCTACCCGACCAAGGACGGCCAGATCCTGATCGGCGTCCAGAACGACCGCGGCTGGCGGGCCCTGGTCACCGACGTGCTCGATCGGCCCGACCTCGCCGACCACCCGCGGCTGGCCACCAACGTCCTGCGGGTCGCGAACCGCGCAGAGTGCGACGAGCTGATCGGCACCGAGACCCAGCGGTTCGCGACCGCCGAGCTCGAGGAGCGGCTCGCCGCGGCCGGCGTACCCGCCGCCCAGGTCAACGAGATGGCCGGCGTCGTGGCCCACGAGCAGCTCTCCACCCGCGACCGCTGGCGCAGCGTCGACAGCCCCGTCGGCCCGCTCGACGCGCTGCTGCCGCCGATGATCTTCCACGACGTCGAGCTGCCGATGGGTCCCGTGCCCGCCCTCGGGGAGCACACCGACCTCGTCCTCGGCGAGCTCGGCTACGACTCCTCCGCGCTCGCCGGCCTCGCCGAGCGGGGCGTCATCGGCCGCGCCTGACCGCGGCCGGACCCGGCCCCGTCCCGGATCACACAGCCTGGATCACTCGATGCCGTGCTCGGAGATGAAGCTGAGGATCGGCTCGGCGAGCTCGGGGCGGCAGACGACGACGTCGGGCAGGTAGACGTCGTCCTGGTTGTAGCGCAGCGGCGAGCCGTCGATGCGTGAGGTGAAGAGGCCGGCGGCCGCGGCGACGGCCACGGGGGCGGCGGAGTCCCACTCGTACTGACCGCCCGCGTGCACGTAGGCGTCGGTGATGTCGCGGACCACCGAGATCATCTTGACGCCGGCCGAGCCCATCGGCACCAGCTCGGCGCCGAGCTCCTCGGCGAGCGACGCGACGAAGGCGGGCGGGCGGCTGCGGGAGACGGCGATCCGCGGCGGCAGGCCGGCCCGGTGCTCGAGACCGTCGAGGCCGGGGACGACCGGCGGGTTGCCGGTGTGGAAGGTGCTCTGCTGGTCGGTCCCGGCCAGCGCCGGCTGGGCGACAGCGCCGGCGGTGAGCCGGCCGCCGTCGACCGACTCCCACAGCGCCACGTGGACCGCCCAGTCATCGCGCGGCGGCTCGGAGAACTCCCGGGTGCCGTCGAGCGGGTCGATGATCCAGACCCGGTCCTTGCCGAGCCGCTCCTTGGAGTCCTTGCCCTCCTCGGAGAGCACGCCGTCGTCGGGGCGGTACGCCGCCACGAGCTCCATCAGCAGCGTGTGGGCCGCCAGGTCGCCGGCGTCCTTGAGCGCCTTCCCCTCGAGCCCCTCGCCGCGCACCTCGAGCAGCCGCCACCCGGCGGTCTCGGCCAGCCAGGCGGCGAGCAGGTGGTCGTCGGCGAGGACGTCGTCCGTGGGGGTCCCGGGCTCGAAGGTCACGGCGCACACCCTAGGTCACCGACGCCGCTCCCCACTTTGGGGGATCGCTCCGGGCAGCGCCCGGGATCGCCCCTCCCGGCACGCGACCTTGGTGCTCGCAACTCAAACGGAACACTGTGGGGGAGGACCAGATGAAGGTCGCTGTCTTCGGTCTCGGCTACGTCGGCACGGTGACGGCCGCGGGGCTCGCGAGCTGTGGTCACGAGGTCGTCGGGGTCGATGTCGACCGCGACAAGGTGACCGCGCTGACCGAGGGGCGCAGTCCCGTCGTCGAGCCGGGCATCGAGCAGCTCATCGCCGACGGCCTCGCCGCCGGCCGACTGTGGGCGACGACCTCGGCCGCCGCGGCGCTGCACCAGGCCGATGTCTCGCTCATCTGCGTGGGTACGCCGTCCGGCGCCCACGGGCAGACCGAGCTCGCCCACCTCGACCGGGTCCTCGCCGACATCCGCGCGGTGATGTGGACCGTCAGTCCACCGCGGGCCGGCCACCACTCGGTCGTCATCCGGTCGACCGTCCCGCCGGGCACCGGCTCCGAGCGCGTCGCACCGGTCTTCGCCGCCGAGATCTCCGGCTGGAGCGTCGGCACCGCGATGGTGCCGGAGTTCCTCCGCGAGGGCTGCGCGGTGAACGACTTCTTCGAGCCGCCGTACGTCGTGGTCGGCACCGACTCCGCCCGCACCCGCGGCCAGCTCGACGAGCTCTTCGCGTTCGCCGTCGAGAACCCGGTCACCGACATCCACCACGTGAGCGTCCCGACCGCGGAGGCCCTGAAGTACGCCTGCAACGCCTTCCACGCCACCAAGGTCTCCTTCGCGAACGAGCTGGCCCGGGTCTTCCGCGGCTACGGCGTCGACAGCCGCGAGGTGATGGAGGTCTTCGTCCACGACACCAAGCTGAACATCGCGCCGACGTACCTCCGCCCCGGCTTCGCGTACGGCGGCAGCTGCCTCCCCAAGGACCTCCGCTCGCTCCAGCACCTCGCCCGCACCAGCGGCGTGGACGCGCCGCTGCTGGCCGGGACCGCGCTGACCAACGACCTGGTGATCCGGGACGTCGTCGAGCGGGTGATCGACACCGGCGCGCGGTCGGTGGCGCTGCTCGGGCTCAGCTTCAAGCCCGACACCGACGACCTGCGCGAGAGCCCGTACGTCGAGGTCGCCGAGCGGCTCATCGGCAAGGGCTTCGAGGTCCGCATCTGGGACCCGATCATCAACCCCGACCGGCTGGTCGGCGCCAACCTGCTGCACGTCCAGCAGCGGCTGCCGCACCTGTCCCGGATCCTCGCCGCCACGCCGGAGGAGGCGCTGGGCTGCAGCGAGGTCGCGCTCGTCTCCTCGACCGACCCGGTCGCGGTCAGCGCCCTGCTGGCCGGCGCGCCGCCGTACGTCATCGACCTCGTCGGCCGTCTCGGCCGCGACGTCGAGCGGCTGGCCGGCTACGCGGGGGTGGGCTGGTGACCAGGCACGCCAACCGGGTCCTGCTGATCGTCCAGAACCTGCCGGTCCCCTTCGACCGCCGGGTCTGGCTCGAGGCGCAGACGCTCCGCGACCACGGCTACGACGTGACCGTCGTCTGCCCCGCCGGCCACGGCACCCGCACCGGCCGCACCGACCTCGACGGCATCACCGTCCTCGCCTACCCCGGCTACGCACCCGGCGGCGGCGCGGCCGGCTACGCGCTGGAGTACGCCTGGTCCTTCCTCGCCACCGACCAGATGGTCCGCCGGGCCCGCCGCGGCGGCCGGTTCTCCGTGATGCAGGCCTGCAACCCGCCGGACATCTTCGCACCCATCGCGCGGCGGCTGTGGCGCCGCGACGGCACCCGGTTCGTGTTCGACCACCACGACCTGTGCCCCGAGCTCTACCGCTCCCGCTTCCCCGACGGCCCCGCCCTTCCCTTGCGCGGCCTCGAGGCGCTGGAGCGGGCGACCTTCCGCACGGCCGACCGGGTGGTCTCCACCAACGAGTCGTACGCCGCCGTCGCCCGCGAGCGCGGCGGAAAGAAGGCCTCGGAGGTCACCGTCGTACGCACCGGTCCCGACCCCGACAAGCTCAAGGCGGTCGACCCCGACCCGGCGCTGCGGCGCGGGCGCGCCCACCTCGCGGCGTACGTCGGCGTCATGGGACCGCAGGACGGCGTCGACGTCGTCATCCGGGCGGTCGACCACATCGTCCGCACGATGGGACGCAACGACATCTCCTTCGAGCTGATGGGCTCCGGCGACTGCCACGACGAGCTGGTCGCGGAGCGCGACCGGCGCGGCCTCGCCGACTTCGTGCACCTGCCGGGGCGGGTCAGCGACGAGTATCTCGCCACCGCGCTCTCCACCGCCGACGTCGGCCTCTCCCCCGACCCGCTCAACCCGCTCAACGATGTCTCGACGATGAACAAGACGATGGAGTACCTCGCCTTCGGCCTCCCGGTCGTCGCCTTCGACCTCGTGGAGACCCGGGTCTCGGCCGGCTGCTCCGCCGTCTACGCGGACCCGCGCGCCGCCGACCCGGTCGCGGCGTACGCCGAGGCGCTCGTCGCGCTCGTCGACGACCCCGAGCAGCGCGCCCTGATGGGCAAGCGCGGCCGGCAGAGGGTGGAGGACGAGCTGGCCTGGGAGCACCAGGCGCCGGCGTACGTCCGGGTCTTCGACGAGCTCTGCGGCGTCGTACGGCGGCCTACGTTGGTCGAGCCCGGGGACGAAGTCACCGGTGTCGAGACCAAGAGAGCCGACTGTGTTGGTCTCGACGCGCTCGCTGGCGCTCGCGGCTCGGCCAACGATGGGCGCTCGACCAGCGATGGGCGCTCGACCAGCGAGCGGTCGGTGGGCTGACCGATGTGCGGAGTGGCGGGGGCGTTCCAGCAGCAGGACGGCAAGCAGCTGGTGACGGCCATGACCGAGCGGCTGGCCCACCGCGGGCCGGACGCGGGCGGCGTCGTCGAGCTGGTGACGCCGCGCGCGGCGATGGTGCTCGGCCACCGGCGGCTCTCGATCATCGACCCGACCGCGGGCGCCGACCAGCCGTTCTGCCGGGACGGGCTGGCGCTGGTCTACAACGGCGAGCTCTACAACTTCCGCGCGCTGCGCGCCGAGCTCGAGGGCCGCGGTGTCGCCTTCACGACGACCTCCGACACGGAGGTCGTGCTCGAGGCCTGGCGGGCCTGGGGCCCGGCGGCGCTGGCGCGCTTCCGCGGGATGTTCGCGCTCGCGGTGTACGACGAGCGGGCCGGCTCGGTCACGCTCGCCCGCGACGGCCTCGGGATCAAGCCGCTCTACGTGCTCCCGCGCGGCGAGGGCGTGGTCTTCGCCTCCGAGCTGAAGGCGCTCGCCACCGCCGTCGGCGAGGAGCTGCGCGTCGACCCCGCGTCGATGGTCGCCTCGATCCTCTACTACTGGGTGCCGCCGCAGCACTGCTCGCTGCAGGGCGTCAGCCAGCTGCCCGCCGGCACCTGGGAGACCCACCACGCCGACGGCCGCACCGAGCGCGGCGTCTTCTGGGACCCGGTCGAGGAGGCGGCGAGGGCGGCGGCCTCCGCCACGCCCGACCTGCGCGCCGTGATCGAGGAGTCGGTGATCGCGCACCTCGTCGCCGACGTACCCGTCGCCTCGTTCCTCTCCGGCGGCCTCGACTCGAGCATCGTGACCGCGCTCGCGCACGACCAGGACCCCTCGATCGAGGCCTGGACGATCGCGTTCCGCGCCGCCGACCAGCGGCTCGAGGCGATGCCCGACGACGCCTTCTACGCCCGCCGGCTCGCCGACCACCTCGGCATCAGGCTGCACGAGATCGAGCTCCACCCCGACGTCACCCAGATGCTGCCGCGGATGGTGGAGGTCCTCGACGAGCCGATCGGCGACCCGGCCGCGATCAACACCTTCCTCATGTGCGAGGCCGCCCGCGACGCCGGCGTCAAGGTGCTCCTCTCCGGGATGGGCGCCGACGAGCTCTTCGGCGGCTACCGCAAGCACCTCGCCTGCCTGATCGCCGCCCGCTACCGTCGCGCGCCAGCGCCGTTGCGCCGCGGCGTACGCCGTACGGTCGACGCGCTCCCCGTCGCCGCCGGCGGTCGCGGCCTGCGCACCGTCCGCTGGGCGCAGCGGTTCTGCAGCTTCGCCGACCTCGCCGAGGAGGAGGCCTTCCGCCGCTCTTACACGCTGTACGACGGCAGCGAGCTGCGCGGACTGGTCGACCCCGACCTCGGCGCGAGCGTCGATGCCCTGCTCGACGAGCACGCCGCGACGTACGCCGACCACCCGGCCGCCTTCGACGGCGACGACGAGGCGGTCAACCGGATGTGCCTCGCCGACGCGCGGCTGTTCATGCAGGGGCTCAACCTGACCTACACCGACCGCGCGAGCATGGCCGCCTCCACCGAGGTGCGGGTGCCGTTCGTCGACCGCGAGGTCTTCGCCGCCGCCTTCGCGATGAAGGGTCGCGACAAGGTCCGGGGCCGGACGCAGAAGGCGGCGCTCAAGGACGCCGCCCGCGCCTGGATCCCCGCCGAGATCATCGACCGTCCCAAGGCGTCCTTCGGCGCCCCGCTGCGCGCCTGGGTCACCCACGACCTGCGCGAGCAGCTCGACGACGTGCTGGTCGGGGGTGAGTTGGTGAGCTCCGGATTCCTGAGGGCGGACGCCGTCCACCGGCTCGTCACCGACCAGCGCACCAGCCGCCGCGACACCAGCAAGCAGCTGTGGCAGCTGCTGTCGCTCGAGCTCTGGTACCGCCAGATCCGCACCGCAGGAGTCTCCTCGTGAAGCATGTCGCGCAGAACTACAAGACCGGCGAGCTCAGCGTCCTCGACGTCCCCGAGCCGGCCTGCCGCCCCGGCGGCGTCCTCGTCCGCTCGCTCTATTCGCTGATCTCCACGGGCACCGAGCTGATGAAGGTCTCCGAGGCCAGGCTCTCCCTGATCGGCAAGGCCAAGGCCCGCCCGGACCAGGTCCGCAAGGTGCTCGACTCGGTCGCCCAGCAGGGCCCGATGGCGGCGTACCGCAAGGCGATGGGCAAGCTCGACTCCTACACTCCGCTCGGCTACTCGCTCTCCGGGGTGGTCGTCGAGGTCGGGGCGGGCGCCGAGGAGTTCGCGGTCGGCGACCTGGTCGCCTGCGCCGGCAACGAGTTCGCGCTGCACGCCGAGGTCAACTGGGTCCCGACCAACCTGTGCGTCAAGGTGCCGGCCGGGGTCGCCCCCGAGCACGCCGCCTTCGCCACCGTCGGTGCCATCGCGATGCAGGGCGTACGCCGGGGCGAGCCCCAGCTCGGCGAGACCGCGTGCGTCATCGGGCTGGGCCTGGTCGGCCAGCTGGTCGTCCGGCTGCTCGTCGCCGCCGGCGTACGCGTCGTCGGCGTCGACACCGTCCCCGACCGCTGCCGGCTGGCCGAGAAGGCCGGCGCCGTACTCGCCGCCGGACCGGACGAGGAGGGCGTCGCACGGCTCGAGGAGGCCCTCGCCGGCCTCGCCGCGCCCGGAACCGCCGGCGCCGATGCCGTCTTCCTCGCCGCCGGCGGCCACACCAACGGACCCGTCGAGCTGGCCGTCAAGCTGGCCCGCGACCGCGCCAAGGTCGTCGACATCGGCAAGACCCGGCTCGACCTGCCGTGGAACGACTACTACGAGAAGGAGCTCGACGTCAGGTTCTCGCGGTCCTACGGCCCCGGCCGGTACGACGACCGCTACGAGCTCGACGGGGTCGACTACCCCGCCGGCTACGTGCGCTGGACCGAGCGCCGCAACCTGGCCTGCTTCCTCGACCTGATCGCCGCCGAGTCGCTCGAGGTCGCCAGCCTCGTCGACGGCGTCCACCCGGTCGCCGACGCCGCCGAGGTTTACGAGCGGCTGCGCACGGGCGACCTGAGGGGGGTCGGATTCCTCTTCGACTACCCCAGCACCTCCGAACTCGTCCGGGTCACCGACCTCCCCCACACCGGTGACCCGGACGGCCAGCAACCGGTCGGGATCGTCGAGACCAGGCGGGGCTCGACCATCCCGACCGGTCACCCCTCCCCGGGTGGTCGCGCCGAGGGCGCCGTCCGGATCGGCTTCGTCGGCGCGGGCAGCTACGCGAGCTCGATGCTGCTGCCGCACCTGGCGCAGCTGGGCGACGCGGCGTACCTCCACACGGTCGCGACCACCCGCTCGCTCTCGGCCGCGAACGCCCAGCGCAGCTTCGGCTTCGCGCACACCACGACCGACGCGGAGGAGGTGCTCGCGAGCCCGGAGATCGACGCGGTCTTCGTCGTCACCAGGCACCACTCGCACGCCGCGTTCGTACGCCGGGCGCTCGAGGCCGGCAAGGCGGTCTTCGTCGAGAAGCCGCTCGCGCTCAGCGAGGACGAGGTGGCCGCGATCCTGGAGACCGTCGCGGCGACCGGCAACGACCGGGTGATGGTCGGCTTCAACCGGCGGTTCGCGCCGCTCGTCCGGCAGCTGCGGGACGGTCTCGGCCGCGGGCCGAAGCACGTGCGCTACCTCGTCAACGCCGGCACCCTCGGTGCCGACAGCTGGTACCGCGACGCCGACCGCGAGGGTAGCCGCTGGGCCGGCGAGGGCGGCCACTTCGTCGACACCGTCAGCGCGCTGGTGGGCGCCGACCCCGTCGCCGTGACCGGGCTGGTCGGTGCGGAGGGCGCCGGCGACCGGCACGTCACGCTGGAGTACGCCGACGGCTCGGTCGGGCTGGTCAGCTACCTCGAGGGCGGCAGCAGCCGGTTCCCGAAGGAGACGATCGACGTCACCGGCGGGGGCGGCAACGCGAGGCTGGACAACTTCACCCGGGTCACCATCTGGAACGGCCGCAAGAAGGACGCACACCGCAGCCTGCGCGGCCAGGACAAGGGTCAGCGCGCCGAGCTCGTGGCCTTCGTGGAGGCGGTCCGCGGCGGCGGAGCCATGCCGGTCTCCCTCGACTCGCTGGTCGCGACCACGCGGGCCACCCTCGCCGGGGACCGCCCGGGCAGGACCGAGCTGAGGGGCGGACGGTCGTGAGCCGCGGCGCGGGGTGGTACCTGCGCCGCCTCGGCCGGATGAGCCCGGCCGAGGTCGCCGCCCGGACCGCCGACGCGGGCCGCAAGGTCGCGTGGCAGGGCGCCCGGGTGCGCCCGCTCGCCGACGGCGACCCGCTGCGGACCGTCCTGCCGGCCCGTCCGCGCGGCACCCGCCAGGAGCGCCCCGCGCCACGGCCGCTGCCCCCCGGCACCGCCGACCTGGTGCCGCCCGAGGCCCGGGCCGCGGTGGTCACCGCCGCCGACCGGGTCCTCGCCGGCGAGTGGGAGGTGCTCGGCGTCGTACGCGAGGACAGCGCAGTCCCCGACTGGTTCCTCGACCCGGTGACGGGCCGGCGCGCGCCGCAGGACACCTACTGCTTCCGCATCGACCACCGCGACGAGTCGGTCACCGGCAACGTCAAGCAGGTCTGGGAGCTCTCCCGGCACCACCAGCTCACCGTCCTCGCGGCCGCGTGGTGGGTCACCCGCGAACCGGCGTACGCCGCCGCGGCGGCCACGCAACTGCGCAGCTGGATGCGCGCCAACCCCTACCTCTCGGGGATCCACTGGACCAGCGGGATCGAGCTCGGCGTACGGCTGATCAGCTGGGCGTGGGTGCGCCGGCTGCTCGACGACTGGCCCGGCGTGAGCCTCTTCTTCGAGGACGACGAGCTGACCCTGCGGCAGCTGTGGTGGCACCAGCGCTGGCTGTCGTCCTTCCGCAGCACCGGCTCCTCCGCCAACAACCACCTCGTCGCCGAGCAGGCCGGACGGCTGGCCGCGGCCTGCGCGTTCCCGTGGTTCGCCGAGAGCGAGGAGTGGCGCGCCGACGCCGCCGAGCGGCTGTCCGCGGCCCTGCGCGCCAACACGTTCGAGTGCGGACTGAACCGCGAACTCGCGACCGACTACCACCGCTTCGTCGCCGAGCTCGGGCTCGTCGCCGCCGTCGAGGCCGAGGCCTCCGGCCACCCGCTCGACGAGGAGACCGTCGCGCTGCTCACCACCATGCTCGACATCGCCGCCGCCCTCCCGGACGCCACCGGCCGGCCGCCGCGCCAGGGCGACGGCGACGAGGGCCGGGCGCTCGTCGTCGACGGTGAGATCGACGACGACGGTCCCGAGGAGGCCTGGGCGCAGCTGCTGGCCGCCGGCGCGGCGTACGTCGGCGCGCTGGACTGGTGGCCGCCGACCGCCCCGACGGTCCTCTCCGTCGCCGTCGGCGCGCTCACCGACGGCGGACCGCGGTGCGGCCGCCCGGCGACCCGACCGGACCTGTTCGCCGAGGCGGGCGCCGCGATCCTGAGGACCCCGCGCGGTGAGCGCCCGGAGATCTGGGTGCGCTGCGACGGCGGGCCGCACGGCTTCGGCTCGATGGCGGCGCACGCCCACGCTGACGCGCTGTCGGTCGAGGTGAGGTACGACGGGGTCGACGTGCTCGCCGACCCGGGCACCTACTGCTACCACGGCGAGCCGGAGTGGCGGTCGTACTTCCGCTCCACCGCCGCGCACAGCACCGTCGAGGTCGACGGCCTCGACCAGTCGACCTCCGGCGGGCCCTTCCTGTGGACCCGGTCCGCGCGGTCGGCGGTCGACGCGCTGCTCGCCGACGAGAGGACCGGCGGGATCCGGACCTGGGTCGCCCACCACGAGGGGTACGCCGGCGTACGCCACGACCGGATGGTGTCGCTGTGCGCCGAGGAGGAGCGGGTCAGGCTGGTGGACCTGCTGACGCCCGAGGACGGCCGGCAGCACGCCGTACGCCTGCTCCTGCACCTCGGCCCGACCGTGCGCGCGACGCTCTCGGGCGACCTCGCGGTCCTCGCCTGGCCCGGCGGCCGCGCGACCGTGCGGCTCGACGCCGACCTCGCCTGGTCCACCCGGCGCGGCGAGACCGACCCGGTCCTGGGGTGGTACTCGCCCCGCTTCGGCACCCGCGTACCGACCACCGTCCTCGTCGGCACGGGCCTGATCACCGGCCCGCGCGAGATCACCACGGCGCTCACGTTCCTCCCGGACACGGAGGACGGGGCCGACGGGAACGCACAGACCATGCGCCGGCGGCACGGTCGGCACACCACCAAGGAGGGAAGGGGACCCGTCCATGGGTGAGCAAGTCATCGACGTACGCCAGAGCATCGGGGCTCTGCGTCGTTATCGTCTGGCCCTGGTCGGCGCCGCGCTGCTCGGCGCGGCCGCCGGGGTCACGTACGCGTCGTCGGTCCAGCCGACGACCTACAGCAGCAGCAGCCAGGTGCTCCTGCCGCAGCAGGACGCGGGCGGCCAGCTCGTGAACCGCGACCCGGCGACCGAGGCCCGCGTCGCCGGCAGCGACATCGTCCTCGGCGCGGCGGGCGCGCAGCTCAGCCCCACCATGACCGCCGGCCAGGTCGGCGGGCTGGTCTCGGTGAGCACGCCGGGCGACAACATCATCGAGTACACCGCCCACTCCGAGGATCCCGATCTCGCCCGCGCCGTCGCCAAGGCGGCCGCCCAGGCCGAGATCGACTACATCCAGAAGGGCAGCAGCTCGACGATCGCCAACAAGCAGAAGCGGATCCTCGAGCGCAAGCAGCGGGAGCAGGCGAACTACGACCAGCTGTCCAAGGAGCGGCAGAGCGTGGCGACCCGGATCAGGGGCGAGACAGGCGCACAGCAGCTCCGGGACTCCACCCTTCGCGGCACGCTCGCCACGGACATGGCCGACTCGGTTTCGCGGCTCAACGAGATCGACCAGGAGCTCACCGACCTCGCCGGCGAGAACGCGACGGCGCAGCTGATCCAGCCCGCCTCCGCCGCGACCGAGCCCGACGAGGTGACCCAGAACGCGCTGTACGGGCTCGGCGGAGCCGGCTTCGCGCTGATCGTCGCCGCGCTGCTCGTGGCCCTGCTCGCCGGGCGCGACAAGCGGCTCCGGCCGCGCGACGCGATCGCCGACGCGACCGGCAGCACCGTCGTCGCCTCGGTGCGCAGCCGGGTGCCTCACACGGTGACCGGCTGGACCGGGCTGCTCACGAACTACAAGCCGGAGGCGACCGACGCCTGGGCGCTGCGGCAGGTGCTGCGGCGGGCCCTGGAGACGTCGTCGTCGGACGGACCGCTCGACCTCACCCTGCTGACCCTCGCCGACGACCCGGGTGCGCTCGCGGTGGCGGCGCAGACGGCGTCGTACGCCGCCAGCACGGGGCTGCACACCAGGATCGTGCCCGCCCAGCGGCAGCCGTCGGCCACCGCGCTGTGGGCGGCGCTGCGGCAGAGCGACGGCGCCGAGCTGCGCCGCGGCCTCGACGTCGGCGAGCCCGGCCACGGCGACCTGAACGTCTCGCTCGTCGTGCTCGACCGGGAGGCACCGACGCTGGGCGCACCACCGCCGACGGACGCCACGCTGCTCGTGCTCTCGGCCGGTGCCGCGACCGCCGAGGAGCTGGCCCGCACGGCCATGGCCGCCGACGACGCCGGGCTGCGGATCGACGGCGTCGTTGTCGCCGACCCCGACGACCTCGACCACACCACCGGACGGATCACCCAGCAGGACCGGTCCGAGCAGCTCGCGCTGCCGGCCCGTCTCACGGGCGTCACCTCGATCGGGTTCGGCACGACGCACGGAAGGCACGGCCGATGAGCTGGAGACTGGACGAGACCCCGGTGGACGCGTCGACCGAGGCGAACAGCTCGCCGGCGGTCTTCGCGAGCCTGCAGTACCTCCGTGGCGCCCTGCGCCGCCGGCGGCGTACCTGGATCGGCTTCGGGATCGCCGGGCTCCTGCTCGGCGGCGGGTACGCCGTCGCCTCGCCGCCCGAGCCGGTCGCCGCCGCGGTGCTGCACCTCGACCACACCGAGGGTCAGGACCCGTCCTCGGCCATGCAGACCGACCTGGGCATCCTCGACAGCAACACCGTCGCCCAGCGCGCAGCCTCCCAGCTCGGACTGAAGTGGCAGGACCTGCAGGCCGGTGTCTCCGGGACGATCCTCACCCCCGACCTGCTCCGGGTCCGGGTGACCGGGCCCACCGAGGAGGCTGCCGTCAACCGGGCCACGGTGGTGGCGAAGGTGTTCCTGGACTTCCGCGCCGAGACGATGCGCCAGCAGCCCGACTACCTGATCGCCAACTACAAGGAGCAGATCGCCGCGCTGCAGGAGAACATCGACGGCTACACCCACGAGTACGACCTGATCAAGAACAGCGACAGCGCCAGCCAGCAGGAGCGAGCCAGCGGCATCCTCCAGCAGCGTGAGTCGGCGCAGGCGCAGGTCAGCGACGTGCAGGGGAAGATCAACGACACCGAGGACAGCATCGAGTCGGTGCTCGCCGCGAGCAAGGCGGTCGACCCGGCCGGCCTGGTGGAGCAGTCCCGGCCGAAGCAGGTGCTGCTCACCGCGGCGACCGGGCTGGTGGCCGGCGGGTTCCTCGGGGTCGGCCTCGTGCTGCTGCACGCGCTGACGACGACCAGGCTCCGCCGCCGCGAGGAGATCGCGCTCGCCCTCGACGCCCCGGTGTCGTACGCCGCCGGCGGCGCCTCGCTGCTCAGGCGCGGCTCGCAGCAGCGGGCCGACGAGGTTCTGGCCCGCGGCGTGGTCGCCACGCTCAGCGAGCCCGGTGCCTCGAGGCTGCTGACCCTCCTCACGCCGGTCGGCGACCGGCGTACGGCGCGGGCGGCTGACCGGGTCGCCGCTGCCGCGGCGACCGCCATGGCCGGCGCCGGCAAGTCGGTGCTCGTCGTCGACCTCACCCAGCGGGGGCGGCTCGGCCGCCGGCTCACGGAGTCGGCGGTGAAGGTCGTCAGGCCCGAGGGAGTCCTCGCCCGCGGCCCGCTCGACCCGGACCTGCTCGACGCCCCGCCGCCGGAGGGCTGGGACGACGCCGACGTGGTCCTCACCGTGGGGCAGCTCGGCCTCGACGCCGGGGTGGACGAGCTCGGCTCCTGGGGCGAGCGGGCGCTGCTGCTCGTGACCGCCGGGCGCACCAGCGCCGAGCGGCTGCGGTCGTCCGCCGAGCTGCTCCAGTCCGCCGGCCTCACGCTGGTCGGCGCACTGCTCGCCGGCACCGACGGCACCGACGAGACGACCGGGCGACGGGGGGTCGAGGGCGCCCGCCGGCGCCACGACACGGCCGACGCAGCGGCCGGGGAGCCCGAGGGTGAGCACCCTGCCGCGGAGTCCGAGCCGGAGTCCGAGCCGGAGTCCGAGCCGGAGTCCGAGCCGATGGTCGAGTCCGCGCCGCAGCCAACTGCCGAGAAGTCGTCCGAGGAGTCGGCCGAGGGCGAGCCGGAGGATGACGAGGCGTCCGCGGACGGGCGCGTTCGGGAAGTCGCCTCGGAGACGACATGAGCACCCTCGTCCCCGAGCGCCGTCGGGCCGACACCGCGGTCGGCCCGGCAACCGGCCCGGCAACCGGCTCGGCGATCGGCACCGCGCCCGGCGCCGTCAGCCGCTGGCTGGTCGACCGGGTCCTCCCTGGCCGGTCCGCCGCCGGCGTACGCCCCGACCGGGTGCCGGTGCTCGTCCTGCTGGCCTGGGGGATGCTGTTCCTCAACGTCCTGCCGTTCCTCGGCGCGACGACGATCCTGCCGATCCCGCGGCCGGCGGCCCAGCTGGTCAACCAGGGGGCGCTGGTCGCGGGGTTCGGGCTCGCGCTGCTCGCCAACCACCGGGGTACGGTGCGGACCAGCCTGTTCCTGATGCTGCTCTCGCTGCTGCCGATCGCGGGACTGGCGGGGGCGTTCTCGGCGACGTACGTCTCCGGTGCGATCTTCCGGGCCTGCCGGTTCGCGGTCTTCGTCGCGACGCTCTGGCTGCTGACGCCCTGGTTCGGCCGGCGCGACCTGACGCTGCTGCGCGGCCACCTTCTCGCGCTGCGCGTGATCGTCGGCAGCGTCGTCCTCGGGCTCGTGGCCGCGCCCGGCACGGCTCGCTCGTTCGACGGACGGCTGTCGGGCGTGATCTGGCCGATCCCGGCCACCCAGGTCGGGCACTACTCGGCGGTCCTCCTCGGGGTGACCTTCCTCGGCTGGGCCTGCCGGCTGACGTCGACCCGGACGGCGCTGGTCACGGTCGTCGTGGCCGGGCCGGTGCTCCTGCTCAGCCACACGCGTACGGCGCTGCTCGCGCTGCTCGTCGCCCTGCTGGTCGCGGGTGCCACGGTGTTCCTGTCGCAGGCGCGGATGAGGAAGGTCTCCGCGACCGGGCTGCTGATCGGCGTCCTCGGCGCCACCGTCTTCGCGTCCCGGATCACCGACTGGCTGCTGCGCGGCCAGTCGGAGCAGAACATCGGGCAGCTCACCGGCCGCACCAAGGTCTGGGACATGGTGTTCGCGCAGCAGCGCACGGCCCTGCACGACCTGTTCGGCTCCGGGATGTCGAACATGTCCTTCAACGGGCTCCCGATCGACAGCAACTGGGTGGCCACCTACCTCGACGCCGGCTGGTTCGGGATGGTCGTGGAGGGGACGTTCCTGCTGGTCCTGATGCTCATGGTGGCGACCCACGTCCGCGGCCCGCAGCGCGCGATCGGCGCGTTCCTCGTCGTCTTCGTGATCGTCTCGTCGATCACCGAGACCGGACTGTCCGCACCGTCGTCGTACCTCCTCGAGCTCACCATCGCCGCTTCGCTGCTCAGCAGCGCACCACCACGGGAGGCCGTGTCATGAGGTCGTTGCGGATCCTGCAGGTCCACGGGCGCTACCGGTCGCAGGCGCCCAGCGGGGAGAACCAGGTCGTCGACCGCGAGGCGGCCCTGCTGCGGGAGGCCGGTCACCACGTGGCGGCCTTCGAGCGGCACAGCGACGACATCGCCGGCTTCTCCGCGGCCCGCAAGGCGGTGCTGCCGCTGACGAGCGTGCACGACCCGTCCGTGCGCCTGGAGCTCGCCGGTGTGCTGCGGGCCAGGCGCCCCGACGTGGTGCACGTCCACAACACCTTCCCGCTGCTCAGCCCGTCGGTCCTGCTGGCCTGCCGTGACGCCGGCGTACCGGTCGTGGCGACGCTGCACAACTACAAGCTGCTGTGCGCATCGGGGGACTTCTTCCGCGACGGCCGGCCCTGCCACGACTGCGCCGACGGCAGCGTCGCCCCCGCGGTCTCCCACGGCTGCTACCGCGGCTCGCGCGCGGCCACCCTGCCGATCGCCGCCGGTCTGCTGGCCAACCGGGAGCTGTGGCGCACCCACGTGGCGGCGTACCTCTGCATCTCGGCCTCCCAGCGCGACCTGCTCGCGGGGCTGCGGCTCCCGCCGGAGCGTGTGCGGGTGGTGCACAACTTCGTGGCCGCTCCGCTGCAGTCGGTGCCGGTCGAGCGGGACCACACCGTGGTCAGCCTGAGCCGCCTCGACGCCCCCAAGGGCGCCCGGTTCCTCACCCACGCGTGGGACGCGTTCCGGGCGGTCCACCCGGCGTCCCGGCTGCGGCTGGTCATCGCGGGCAGCGGCCCGCTCGAGCCCGCCGTACGCCGCTGGGCGCGCCGCCATGACTCGGTCCAGCTGCTGGGGACCGTCCGCCCCGAGGAGGCCCACACACTGCTCGCCCGGGCCACCGCCGCCGTGGTGCCCTCGCAGTGGGAGGAGACCTTCGGCCTGGTCGCGATCGAGGCGATGGCCGCCGGCGTCGCTCCGATCGCGCCCGCGCGGGGGTCCTTCCCCGAGATCGTCACCGACGGCGTCGACGGGACGCTCTACCGCGCCGAGGACCACCGCGACCTCGCCCGGGTGCTCGCCGAGGTCGACAGCACGCCGCAGCGCTACCTCGACCTCGGCCACCGCGCCCGTGCCACCCACGCCGAGCGGTTCGCCCCTGCCGCCCACCTCGAGCAGCTCCTGGCGGCGTACGACACGGCGATCCGCCTCCACACAGGTCTCGACAACCAGCTCAGGGAAAGGGCAGGTGCCGCCCGATGAGGATGCGACTCGTACGCCGCCTCGGCTGGGGCGTGGCCGACCAGGCCGTCTCCAGCATCAGCAACTTCGCCGTCAGCCTCGTGGTGGCGCGGGAGCTCGGCCCGCACGACTTCGGCGTCTTCAGCCTCGCCTTCGTGACGTACGCCGTCGTGCTGAACGCCTCACGGGGTCTGGCGACCGACACCCTGATGGTGCGGTTCAGCAACGCGCCGCGCGAGCAGTGGCGGCCGGCGGTCGCCGCCGCGACGGCGACCGCGGCGGCGGTCGGCTGCGTGGCCGGCTTGGTCTGCGTCGTCGCGGGGCTCGCCCTGCCCGGCCCGCTCGGTACCGGCTTCATGGTGCTCGGGGTCGGCCTGCCGCTGCTGATGCTGCAGGACGCCTGGCGGTTCGCGTTCTTCTGCATCGGCCGCGGCGACCGGGCGATCCTCGTGGACCTGGTGTGGACCGGGCTGCTGATCGGCGGCCTCCTCGCCCTCGTCGCCACGGGCACCGAGACCGACGCGACCTGCCTCGGGGTCTTCGGGGCCTCGGCGGCGGTCGCCGCCGGCGTCGGGCTGGCGCTGACCGGGATCGTGCCGCAGCCGCGCGCTGCCGGACCGTGGCTGCGCGACCACCTCCACCTCGGCGGGCGCTACCTGGTCGAGAACCTCGCGATCGGCTCCTCGCGGCAGCTGCGGCTCGTCTTCGTCGGCGTCGCCGCCGGGGTCGTCGCGGTCGGCCAGCTCAGGGCCGCCGAGATCCTGATGGGCCCCTTCCTCGTGGTGCTCATGGGCATCTCGCAGGTGGCGGTCCCCGAGGCCAACCACGTCCTCACCAAGAGGCCCGGGCTGATGGCCCGGTTCTGCCTCCTGCTCGGCGCCGGGCAGGCCGCCCTGGCGGCCGTGTGGGGCATCGCGATGCTGATCGTGCTGCCGCTCGGTCTCGGCCGGCTCGCCCTCGGCGACACCTGGCACGGCGTCGCCGCCCTCATCCTGCCCGGCACGATCGTGGTCTGCCTCGGCTGTCTCTCGGGCGGCGCGACGACCGGCCTGCGCGCCATGGGCGTCGCCAAGCGCAGCCTCCTCGCCCAGCTCACCGGCTCGGCGCTGTACGTCGTCGGCGGCGGCCTCGGCGCCTGGGCGGGCGGTGCCCAGGGGTCGGCCTGGGGCTACGCCGTCGGGTCCGCCATCGCGGTAGCGGTCTGGTGGTGGCAGCTGCGGCGTGCGATCCGGGAGCGGCCCGCCGTCGTACCCGCTCCCGCGCCCGAGCCCGCGGGGGTGGCGTCATGAGCACAGCCACCACGGCACCCACTCCTGCGCCCACCCTGAGCATCGGCCTGCCGACGTACAACGGCGAGCGGTTCCTCGCCCAGGCGCTCGACGACCTGCTCGCCCAGACCTTCACCGACCTCGAGGTGATCGTCTCCGACAACGCCTCGACCGACCGGACCGGTGAGATCGCGCAGTCGTACGCCGCCAGGGACCCGCGGGTCAGGTACGTCCGGCAGCCGGTCAACCTCGGCGCGGCCGGCAACCACAACGCCGTGCTCGCGCTCGCGCGCGGCCGCTACTTCGCGTATGCCTCCGACGACGACCGCTACGCCCCGACGCTCTACGAGCGCTGCCTCGACGTGCTCGAGGCGGACCCGGGGCTCGCGCTCGTCCACTCCGCTGACGGGTTCATCGACGAGGAGGGGCGGGTCATCGCCGAGCCGGCGTACCTCCTCGACACCGCCGCGTCGCGTCCCTCCGACCGCTTCCGCAGCGTGCTGCTCGAGTCGGGCGGCAACGACTTCTACGCCGTCGGCCGGACCGAGACGTTCCGTCGGATCCGTCCGCTCGGCGGCTACCACCAGCCCGACCGGGTGATGGTCGCCTCGCTCGCCCTGCAGGGCCGCTTCCAGCACCTGCCCGAGGTGCTCTACCACCGCCGCGACCACCCCGGCCGCGGCGAGCGGGCCACCAGCCGTCGCGCTCGCGCCGCCGGCCTCGACCCGCGCCGCGCCAACCGGTGGCTCCACCCGATGCCCCGGCTCTACGCGGAGTACGTCGGCGGCCTGCTGCTCGCCGTACGCGACGCCCCCATCGGCCCGCTCGAGAAGGCCCGCTGCCTCCGTGCCCTCGCCGGCTGGCTCCTCTCCCGCGTCGACCCTCGCGGCCGCCGGGCGCGCGCCGCCCAGAGCATCGATCCCGCAGTCCGCGCCCGGGATGCTGGTCGAGCCGTCCGGGTGACGGCCTTCGGCTACCTGGGCATCGGCAACCAGGGCAACGAGGCATCGCTGGAGGCGCTGCACGCCTGGGCGGACCGCAACGGCGTCGCGCTCAGCGCCCTGTGCGTGGACCCCGCGGAGGTCACCCGGACCCACGGCATCCCGGCGACGAGGATCATGAGCTACCGCCGCGACCTCGCCTCGGGCAGCCTGCTGGTGACGGCCATGAAGGCAGGCGGCCGGCTGCTCGACATCCCGCGCATCTTCCGGGCCGTCGGCCGCACCGACGCGGTCGTCGTGCCCGGCTCGGGCACGCTGGAGTCCGGACTGCAGCTGCCGCCCTGGGGGCTGCCGTACTGGCTCTTCGTCCTCGCCGTCTGCTGCCGCCTGCGCGGCCGCAGGCTCGCCCTGCTCAACATCGGCGCGGAGGTCGCGAAGGAGCCGGTCACCCGGTTCTTCCACCGCTGGACCGCCCGGCTCGCCCACGTCGTGAGCGTGCGCGACGAGCGCTCGCGGCAGGCCGTCCGCACCCTCGGCGTACGACGCCGGGTGGACGTCGCCGCAGACCTGGTGTTCGGCCTGCCGACCCCGGCGGCGGGCCCGGTCCGTCCCGGCCACGTGGTGGTCGGGGTGATGGCGTACTACGGCGGGCCGGACACCCCCGACCGCGGCCCGGCGGTGCTCGCCCGGTTCGAGGCCGCGATGGCCGACTTCTGCCGAGGCCTGCTCGAGGAGGGCCGCACGGTCACCCTGGTCACCGGTGACGACGCCGACCGACCCGTGGCCGAGCGGGTCGCTGGACTCGTGGGACGTCATGCGACCCGCACGGCGGGTGGTCCCCACATGCATGACGTCCCACGACCGACCGTCTCCCCCGCGACCACGCTCGCCGGGGTGATGGCGGAGACGGCCCAGGCCGAGGTGGTCGTGGCCGCGCGCTTCCACACCCTCGTCGCCGGGCTGGCGACCTGCCGCCCGACCGTGTCGCTCGGCTACGCGCCGAAGGCCGCCGACCTGCTCGCCAGGTTCGGGCTGACCGGGGTGAGCCAGCGGCTCGACGCCGTCGACCCCGCGCTCCTCCGCACGCAGATCGAGCGTGTCGTCGAGGAAGCGGACGAACCCCGGATGAAAGAGACGTGCCGGCGCCTCCAGGAGGCGCTGGACGACCAGTGGGCGCGACTCTCCGACGCGCTCCTGACCCGCCGAGGAGGAAGCCCTCATGAATGACAAGACACCCGACGTCGGTGAGTACTCGCCGTACGTCACGCCGACCGGCAAGATCTGGCCCGGCAAGACCACCCTCCGCCGGATGGCCCACCACCGGCTCCGCCACCGCGACACCCTGCCGTGGCGGAAGCTGAGGCTGCACTGGGCGATGTTCCGCCGCGGCGTGCACATGCGCTACGCGCTCGACGGCAACGTCCTCGACATGCTCCGCGACGGCAGCCTCGTCATCGGCAGGGACTGCATCTTCGACGGCCGCATCACCGTCCGCGGCAACGCGGGCGCCCGCATCCTGCTGGGCGAGGGCGTCGGGATGAACCGCAACGTCACCGTCGGCGCCGAGCAGCTCGTCGTCATCGGCGACCACACGATCATCGGCCAGGGCAGCTACATCACCGACGCCGACCACGTGGTCAGCGACCCCGACAAGCCGTCGCTCGAGCAGGGCATGCGGGTGAAGGGGCCGACGATCATCGAGGACCACGTCTGGCTCGGGATGAACGTCTTCGTCGGGTCCGGCGTACGCATCGGCCGTGGCAGCCTCGTCGGCGCCAACTCGGTCGTCACGAAGGACGTTCCGCCGTACTCGATCGTGTACGGCGTCGCGGCGAAGGCGCACCCTCGTCCGGACCTGCTCCACCTGCACGCCGCCGGCGGGGACGGCGCAGCCGCTCCGGCAGCAGCGGGACCGGCGGCGCCGGCACCGCGAGAAGAGCTGCCGACCCCAGTGCGGCTCCGCCGATGACGTCGCTGAGCCAGTGAGTGCCGGTGACCACCAGCGCGACCGCCATGGCCGCCGCGAGCACGGCGACGAGCCGCGCGGCGGCCAGGCGGCCGGCCCGCGTCGTACGGCTGCGGGCGAGCGTCCCGAGGTAGGCGATCAGCGACGCCTCGTGGCCTGACGGGAAGCTGCTGCCGTGGCCGCTCACCGGCGGCCGGTCGATCACCGTCTTGAGCACGAACAGCGGGACCGTCACGGCAGCGACCATCCCGAGCGCGTGCAGGAGCCCCGCCCGGCGGCCCGTACGTCGGGTCGCGAGCACGGCCAGCAGCACCAGCAGCCCGCCGGTCACGACCGGCTGCAGCAGCTCGACGACCACGTCGCCGGTGATCTGCCGCCAGGTCCACTCCAGGTGAGGGTCGAGGGCGTCGAGAACCGCCCGGTCGGGCCGGTCCAGCGTGCCGTCGGCGACCAGCAGCGCAGCGCCGAGCACGACGTCGACCGCGCCCAGCGCGACGACTCCCCCGATCCGCAGCACGGTCCCGGCAGCCCCGGTCAGCCCGCGACGGGCGTCGGCGCCAGCACCCCGGCGAGCCGGTCCTCCAGCTCGGCGAGCGGCCGCGCGGCGCGGTCGTTCTCCGACATCGCGCTGACCTCCAGCGGCCACGGGATGGCCAGCGCCGGGTCGTCGTACGCGATCGTCAGGTCCTCGCTCGGGTCGTGCGGCCGGTCGATGCGGTACGACGTGTCGGCCGGGTCGGTCAGCGCCTGGAACCCGTGCGCGCAGCCCGGCGGCACGTAGATCGAGTTCTGCCGGTCGCCGGAGAGCTCGAACGAGACCCACGTGCGGTACGCCGGCGAGCCGGGCCGCAGGTCGACGACCACGTCGTACACGGCGCCCGACGAGCACCGCACCAGCTTCGCCTCGCCGCGGCCGACCCGCAGGTGCAGCCCGCGTACGACGCCCCGCGCGGAGCGCGACAGGCTGTCCTGGACGAACCGCTCGGGGACGATGCCGACCGCCCTCGCCACGTCCGCGTCGAAGGTCCTGCTGAAGAACCCGCGGACGTCGTGGTGCGGCTCCGGCTCGAAGGTGAGCAGGCCCGGGATCGCGGTGGTGGCGACGTGCATGGGTCCACCGTTGCCGAGTCCGGACCCCGATGGGGCGCCCGGAGAGGCCGCTCACCCAAATGGGGCAAAAGGCCCCGGCGCGGCACCGCCCCCCGGCGTACGACGCGGACCCTCGTGGTGTCGACCGAACGAGGGGGAACCGTGTCCAACCCGACGACCAATCCGTCGTACCCGCTGTGCCGCCTGTGCGGCGCCGAGCTCACCCACACCTTCGTGGACCTGGGGATGTCGCCGCCGTGCGAGAGCTACCTCGCGGCGGACCAGCTCGACCAGGGCGAGACGTTCTACCCGCTGCACGTGCGGGTGTGCCCGCAGTGCCTGCTGGTCCAGCTGCCGTCGTACATCGCGGCGGAGGACATCTTCAGCGACTACGCCTACTTCAGCTCCTACTCCGACTCCTGGGTCAAGCACGCCGAGGCGTTCGTGGAGAAGGCGATCGAGAAGCGCGGCCTCGACCAGGACAGCTTCGTGGTCGAGGTGGCGAGCAACGACGGCTACCTCCTCCAGCACACGGTCAGGCGGGGCATCCGCAGCCTCGGCATCGAGCCGGCGGGCAACGTGGCCGCCGCGGCGATCGCGAAGGGCATCGACACCGAGGTGATGTTCCTCGGCGAGGAGACCGGGACGAAGATCGCGGAGAAGTACGGCAAGGCCGATCTCGTCGTCGCCAACAACGTCTTCGCGCACGTGCCGGACATCGTCGACTTCGCCAAGGGGCTGCGGGCGCTGGTCGCGGACGCCCCCGGGAAGCACGGCGTGGTCTCGATCGAGATCCCGCACCTGCTGCGGCTGATCGAGGGCAACGAGTTCGACACGATCTACCACGAGCACTACTCCTACCTGAGCCTGCTCACCACCCAGCGGGTCCTCGCCGCCGCCGGGCTGACGGTGGTCGACGTCGACGAGCTCGCCTCCCACGGCGGCTCGCTGCGCACCTGGTCGGTGCCGACCGAGCACGCGCCGGAGCCGTCCGCGCGGGTCGAGAAGGTGCTCGACGACGAGGCCCGGGCGGGGCTGCACACGCTCGCCGGCCACGCCGGGTTCGCCCACAGCGTCGAGCAGGTCCGCAACGCGCTCGTCGACTTCCTGATCCAGTGCGACCGCGAGGGCAGCCTGGTCGCGGCGTACGGCGCCCCGGGCAAGGGCAACACGCTCCTCAACTACTGCGGCATCCGCAGCGACCTGCTGCTCTTCACCGTCGACCGGAACCCGATCAAGCACGGGAAGTTCCTGCCCGGCACGCACATCCCGATCCACGACGAGAGCGCGCTCGTCTCGGCGCGCCCCGACTACGTCCTGATCCTGCCGTGGAACCTCCGCAAGGAGATCACCGCGCAGCTGTCCTACGTCAGCGAGTGGGGCGGCAAGCTCGTCGTCGCCCTGCCGCACCTCGAGATCATCCAAGGAGCCTGACATGAAGGTCGTTCTCTTCTGCGGCGGCCTCGGCATGCGGATGCGTGCCGACAACAGCACGCTGCCCAAGCCGATGATGCCGATCGGCACCCGCCCGGTGCTGTGGCACATCATGCGCTACTACGCCCACTTCGGGCACACCGAGTTCATCCTCTGCCTCGGCTACGGCGCCCAGGCGGTGAAGGACTACTTCCTGACCTACCGCGAGACCGCGTCCAACGACTTCGTCCTCACCAAGGGCGGACAGCACGTCGACATGCTGGACACCGACATCAGCGACTGGACGATCACGTTCATCGACACCGGCATGGACACCGCCATCGGCGAACGGCTGCGCCGCGTCCGGCCCTACCTCGAGGGCGACGAGGTCTTCCTCGCCAACTACGGCGACGTCCTCACCGACGCTCCCATGGACCAGCTCGTCGACGCGCTGGAGTCGACCGACGCGGTCGGTCAGTTCCTCGCGGTCAAGCCGCAGGACTCCTTCCACGTCGTCGACATGGACGACTCCGGCAACGTCCGCGGCCTCATCCCGGCGGCCGACATGCCGTACTCCATCAACGGCGGCTACTTCGTCCTCCGCCAGGGCATCTTCGACTACCTCGAGGAGGGCGACGACCTCGTCATGGACGGCTGCATCAAGGCCGCCCGCGACGGGCGCATGCGCGCCTTCCCGTACGCCGGCTTCTGGGCCCCCATGGACACCCTCAAGGAGCGCACCGAGCTGGAGAGCCTCTACCGCCGCGGCATCTCCCCCTGGGCGCTCTGGCGCGACAAGCCGGTCGACAAGGGTCGCCCGATCGTCCCGATCGACGTGCCGTCGCCGGCACCCTGCTGAGCCGCCCGACCCGGCAGCGGTGAGCCTGCAACCGAACCTCGGGCGAGGATGGTTGCAGGCTCACCGCTGTCCCGGCTCCGGCGCCTGCAGCGGTGCCTCAGCAACCGATCCCGAGCGGACAACGGTTGCAGATCCACCGCCGCCCGGGCCCTGGGCGGCGTCACCGCTTCAGGCTGCTGCCGCTGTCCTGGCCGTACGGCGCGGCGCGCCACTGCGCCCAGCTGACCTGCTGGCCGAGCTCGTGGGCCATGAAGCGCCACGGGCCGACGTACGCGTTCCTCGTGAAGCGGTTGCCCTGCTTGAAGGTGATGGCGTCCTCGACAATGTCGCCCTTGAACGGTGACCAGGCGGGGTAGGTGCCCCACTGCGAGAAGACGCCGTTGATGCCGCACAGCGACCTCGTCGTACAGCCCTCGATCTTCGCGCGGTGCAGGACGAAGCGGTTGCCGGTGACGCGGACGTGCTGGGTCTTCCAGCGACAGTCGTCGACGTACGGCTTCGTCTTGACCGTCGCCGGCGTCGAGCAGGCCGCCTCGGTCGCGACCTTCGGGTTGACCAGCGTCGTCGCGCCGGAGGAGGTGTTGGCGGGCGAGCCGGCGAAGCGGTCGGCGTTCTCCCACAGGATCACGCCGGACCAGTTGTCCTCGAAGAGGTTGCCGGACACCAGCAGCTCGGAGCCGAACCGGCGCCCAGCGCGCGGGTCGGCGCCCGACTCGGAGAGGTAGAGCGCCGGCTGCGGGAAGCTCGCGCCCGGCCCGGCGACGAGCGCGTTGCGGGCGAAGGTGTTGCGGGTGATGCGGGCGTTGTACGACGTCTCGTACATCATCCCGGAGCCGGCGTTGTCGGTGATCGTGTTGCCGGTGACGAGGAACCCGGTGTCGTTGGTGTCGGCCCACAGCCCGGCGCCGCGGTTGTCGTGGACGTAGTTGTCGCGTACGACGGCGCCGGCGGTGGCCCAGAACTTCCCGCCACCCGTGCAGCCGCAGCCCTCGATCCGCCTCTCCCAGTCGGCGGTGTCGTTGAAGGCGATCTCGTTGTGCACCAGCGTGACGTCGCGGACGCCGCCGGGCGCGTAGGCGCTGAAGCCGTACTGCCCGTTGCGCACCAGGCAGCTGTCCCTCACCACGCTGTGCGAGCCGAGCATGACGCCGGCACCGCCGTTGCGCCGCAGCGTCACGCCCTCGAGGCGCCACCCGGGCGCGGTGTCGTGGTTGACGACCCCCTCGTCCCGGTTGTCCAGCTTGCCGCCGAACCCCTGCACCGTCAGCGTCCGGATCGTGACCCCGCTCGCCTGCCCTCCGAACGCGTAGAGGTTGTCCTGCCGCCCGTCGAGCACCGCCCCGGGCGCCCCGACGAA
This sequence comes from Nocardioides asiaticus, assembly GCF_040049175.1. NCBI lineage: Bacteria > Bacillati > Actinomycetota > Actinomycetes > Propionibacteriales > Nocardioidaceae > Nocardioides > Nocardioides asiaticus. The sequence continues at coordinate 1,064,268 of NZ_JBDZDM010000001.1, forward strand.
GACGTCGCCGTCCTTCGGCTGCACCTGCCGGTAGGCGCCGGCGGCGAGGGTGTGGCGCCCGCCGGTGAGGTAGTACGTCGTCCCCGCCGGGTGCGCGTCCACGACCTCGTCGAGCCGCTGCCCGGTGCCGACCACGACCGCACCCGCGGGCGCCGTGGCGGGCCCGCGGGTGAGCGCCGAGCCGCACACCTTGGCGGGCTTCCCGGCGCCGTACGCCGGCGCGCCGCCGCCTCCTCCCGAGCCGGCCGTGGTCGCGGCGCCGGTGCTGACCGGCGCCCCCGGCGACGGGGTGCCGGGGGCGGAGTCGGCGTCCGCGCCGCAGCCGGCCAGGGCCACGGCGAGCGCGCCCACGGCCGCCGCGGTCGCGGCGGCGCGGGCTCGGCGTACGGCATCGGCAGGACGCATGACCTGCACTGTCGCCCCGTGCGCGCGCGGAGGCTAGGGCCATTGATCCCGGGTGGGGGCCGACTCCCCAAGGTTGGGTACGCCGCCGGCGTACCGCCCACCCGGCCCGGTCCGCTTCGTAGCGTCATGACCATGCTCGGCCTGCAGCTCCCGGACGGCCCGCTCGACGTGCTGTGCCTCGGCGCCCACCCCGACGACATCGAGATCGGGTGCGGCGGCACCTTGTTGCGCCTCGCGACCCGTCCGGAGCTCAGGCTGACCACCATGGTGCTCACCGGCACGCCCGACCGGGTGGCCGAGTCGACCACCGCGCTGGAGGAGATCCACACCGGCGTGAAGACCCACTTCGCGGGCCTTCCCGACGGCCGGCTCCCCGACCACTGGAACGAGGTCAAGGACACCCTCGAGGCGCTCGCCGCCGAGTGCCGCCCGGGTCTCGTCCTCGCGCCGCGGGTCGACGACGCGCACCAGGACCACCGCCTCGTCGGCACGCTCGTGCCGACGGTCTGGCGGGACGCGCTGGTACTGCACTACGAGATCCCGAAGTGGGACGGCGACATGGCCGCGCCCACGCACTACGTCCCGCTCGACGCCGACACCGCGAACGCCAAGGTCGACCTGCTCAACCGGAGCTTCCCGAGCCAGCACGCCCACGACTGGTGGGACGACGAGCTGTTCCTCGGCCTCATGCGGGTGCGCGGCATGGAGTGCCGCAGCCGGTACGCCGAGGCCTACTACGCGAGCAAGGTGCTCGTCGCCCTCTAGGAGAACCAGATGAAGATCCTCGTCACCGGCGACCGCGGCTACATCGGCGCCGTCTTCGTCCCCCGCCTGCTCGCGGCCGGCCACGAGGTGGTCGGGCTCGATGCCGGCTGGTACGACGGCTGCGACTTCGGCCGCTACGCACCCGACTACGACTCGCGCACGGGCGACGTGCGCGACGTGACGGTCGACGACCTGCGCGGCTTCGACGCCGTCGTACAGCTCGCCGCCATCTCCAACGACCCGGTCGGCCACCTGAACCCGGAGGCGACCTACTCCGTCAACGCGTACGGCGCCGAGCACGTCGCCCAGATGGCGAAGGCCGCAGGCGTGGGCAGGTTCGTCTTCGCGTCGTCCTGCTCGCTGTACGGCGCCGCGGGCGACGAGCCGGTCGACGAGACCGGGGAGACCAACCCGGTGACGCCGTACGGCGAGTCCAAGATCCTCGCCGAGAAGCTGCTCTCCAAGCTCGCCGACGACTCGTTCTCGCCGACGTACATGCGCAACGCGACGGCGTACGGCTCCAGCCCGCGCCTGCGCGCCGACATCGTGGTCAACAACCTGTCGGGAGTCGCCCACACGCAGGGCGAGGTGCGGCTGCAGAGCGACGGCACCCCGTGGCGGCCGCTGGTCCACATCGCCGACATCTCGCTCGCCATGGAGTGCGTGCTGGCCGCGCCGCGCGAGGCGGTCCACGACCAGGCGTTCAACGTCGGGCGGGACGAGGACGTCGTCCAGATCCGGACGATCGCGGAGGCGGTGGCTGCGAAGTTCGGCTGCCCGGTCACGTTCGCGCCGGGCGCGTCGGCGGACACCCGGAACTACCAGGTCTCGTTCGAGAAGATCCACCGCGTGCTGCCGGACTTCCGGCCGGCCTGGACGGTGCCGCGGGGCATCGACGAGCTCGCCGGCCACATGGCCGAGCGTGGCCTCACCACCGCGGAGTTCGAGCACACCTTCGTCCGGCTCGAGCGGATCAACGAGCTGCAGACGTCCGGCCGGATGGACGACCTGCTCCGGATGCGCTGAGCGGCGATGAGCGACCTCGCCGAGCGCCTGCGGGAGCGGATGGAGCGGCTCTACCCGATCTGCCGCAGCATCACCGGCGACGGCGTACGCGAGACCCTCGCGATCCTCGCCGAGACCGCGCCCGTCCCGCTGCCGCTCGAGGTGAAGGGCGTGCCCTCCGGCACCCCGGCGTACGACTGGACGGTGCCGGAGGAGTGGAACGTCCGCGAGGCCCACATCACCGACCCGTCGGGGAGGCGGGTCGTCGACCTCGCCGACCACACCCTCCACCTGGTGAGCTACAGCGTGCCGTTCAGGGGCCGGCTGACGCGCGGGGAGCTGGAGCCGCACCTCCACACCCTGCCGGAGCACCCGGACTGGATCCCCTACCGGACGTCGTACTACAGCCGCGACTGGGGCTTCAGCCTCTCCCAGCGGGCGTACGACGACCTCGGCGACGGACCGTTCGACGTCGTCGTCGACACGACGCTGGAGCCCGGCGAGCTGACGTACGGCGAGCTCGTGCTGCCCGCCACCGACGGCCCCGGCGACCGGGAGATCCTGGTGACGAGCCACGTCTGCCACCCCTCGCTCGCCAACGACAACCTCGCCGGCCTGACCGTGGCGATCGAGCTGGCCGGATGGCTCGCCGAGCAGCCCCGCCGGCACGCGTTCCGGCTCCTCTTCGCACCCGGCACGATCGGCTCGATCACCTGGCTCTCGCAGAGCGCGGACGTCCTCCCGCGGCTCGACCACGTGCTCGTCCTCACCGGCCTCGGGGGACCGGGGCCGCTCGTCTACAAGCGCACCCGCCACGGGGACCGGCCCGTCGACCGCGCGGCCGCCCACGTCGTCCGCGCGCACGGCGGCGAGCTGCGCGACTACTCGCCGTACGGCTACGACGAGCGGCAGTTCAACGCCCTCGGCTTCGACCTGCCGGCGGGGCGGCTGTCGCGGACGCCGCACGGGGAGTACCCGGAGTACCACACCTCAGCCGACGACCTCACCCTCGTCACCGACGACCACCTCCTCGAGGCGCTCACGGCGCTGCAGGAGATCGTCGAGGTGCTCGAGCACGACGCGGCGTACACCAACCTCAAGCCGTACGGCGAGCCGCGGCTCGGCGCCTACGGGCTCTACCCCACCACCGGCGGGAAGTCCGCCTCCGACGCCGTCATGGCGATGCTGTGGACGCTCGCCTACTCCGACGGCCGCACCGCGCTGCTCGACATCGCCGACCGCGCCGGGCTGCCGTTCTCCGCGATCCGTCGCGCCGCCGACGACCTCGCCGCTGCCGGCCTCCTCGCCCGTTGAGTCCGGGGTTGTGACCGGTCGAGTCCGGGGTTGTGACCGGTCCAGTCCGGGGTTGTGGTCGGGTCGACCCGACCAGAATCCCCGACTCGACGGGTCCGAACCCCCGACTCGACGGGTCCGAACCCCCGAATCAACGTCAGTAGGCGCCGTGGTGGCGGAGTACGGCGCCGACGGTGCGGAGCAGGATGGCGAGGTCGAGGCCCAGTGACCAGTTGTCGACGTAGTCGAGGTCGAGCCTGACCGAGTCCTCCCAGGAGAGGTCGGAGCGGCCGGAGACCTGCCACAGGCCGGTGAGGCCGGGGGTGACGGCGAGCCGGCGGAGCGGGTCCTCGTCGTACTTGTCGAGCTCGAGCGGCAGTGCGGGACGCGGGCCGACGAGCGCCATCTCGCCGCGTACGACGTTGACGAGCTGGGGCAGCTCGTCAAGGGAGTACCGCCGCAGCAGCCGCCCCACCCGGGTCACCCGCGGGTCCCGCTCGAGCTTGAAGAGGACGTGGTCCGGGCGGGCCTGGAGCTCGGCCAGCCGGGCCTCGGCGTCGGCGCACATGGTGCGGAACTTCAGCATCGTGAACGGCTGCCCGGCGCGGCCGACCCGGGTCTGCCGGAAGAGGGACGGGCCGGGCGAGTCGAGCCGGATCGCGACGGCGACCACGAGCAGGAGCGGGGTGAGCAGGAGGAGCGCGAGCGCGGCCGCCGTACGCTCCCAGAGCGACTTCACGGCCCGTCGCACGCCGGCGTGCCGGGGATGGGCGACGTGGAGCAGGCCGAGCTGCCCGAGTCGCAGCGCCGCCGTACGCGCGGGGGCGACGTCGTGGAGCCGCGTCCCGACGAGCAGGGGTACGCCGTGGGCCTCGAGCTCCCAGGTGAGCCGCTGGACGAGCCGGCCGCCGAGCGTGGGCCCGGGTACGACGAGGACGGCGTCGGGCCGCAGGTCGGCCAGGGCGCCGGCGGCGTCGACGGGCTCGCAGTGCCCGAGCGGGACGAGCCGGCCGCCGCTCAGCAGCGCGAGCTCCTCGGCGAGCAGCTCGCGGTCCTCCGCGCCCCCGACGACGAGGACGCCGAGCGGCGCGGCCGCCCGGCCGACGGTGAGCCGGACGAGCAGCGAGGCGACCGCCGCACAGGCGAGCAGCAACACGAGCCGCCGTTCCGGGATCGGGAGGTGGAACATCGCCCCGCCGACCCAGCAGCCCAGGCCGGCGACGGCGATGCCCCGGCCGACGCCGGTCACCGCGGTGTGGACGTCGCCGACCCTGCTCGGCACCGTGGCCTGCAGCACCGCCGCCCACAGCAGCGCAGCCGTGACCGAGCGGAGCGGGGAGATGTCGACGAGGTACAGCGCCAGGAGCATGACCGCGCCGACGTCGAGCAGGGCGGTCAGCGCGACGACACCGCGCCCGCTCCGCCAGCCCGTGAGGACCGTGCGTGCGGGACCCGAGCCGGTCCGGACCGCGACCGTCGTCATGAGCGGCCCTCCGATCTGCTCGGGCCTTCGCGTCATGCCCCCCGGCCGACGCCCCCTCAAGGGTGCTGGAGACGGCGCCCGACGGCATGCCGCAAATCGGCTAAACAGCGCGACGAGTGGACCAGACGGATCGGATCACCGGGAGACGACGGAGGGGCCCGGACCAGCCGAGCTGGTCCGGGCCCCAGGGGAAGCCTTCAGGCGACCGGTGACTTCCAGCCGAGCCGGTGCGCGAGACCGACGGCGGCGATCTGCGACGACACCTCGAGCTTGGCGAGGATGGCCTTGACCTGGGTGCGCACGGTCGCCTCCGAGACGACGCTCGAGGTGGCGATCTCGTGCACGGTCCGGCCGCGCATGAGATGGCCGAGCACCTGCGACTCGCGCGCGGTGAGCAGGTCGATCTTGGTCTGGAGGTCGGCGATCTCATGACGTCGCTGGTGCCACAGGCGGATGAGCTTCTCCCGCTCGTGGACGTCGAGCACGCTGAGCCCCTGGTTGAGGCGGCGCACCGTGCCGAGGATGTCGTTGAGCGGCTGCGACTTGGAGAGCACGGTCCGTGCGCCGTGCCGCAGCGCCTGACCCCACCGGGCCTCGTCGGTCGCCGCCGTCACGACGACGACGTCGGTGCCGACCTTGGCCAGCGGCTCGACGAGGCGTACGCCGTCGCCGAACCGTCCCAGGTCGAAGTCGAGCAGCACGATCCGCGGGTGCTGGCGCAGGATGCCCGCGACCAGCGTCCCCGGGGAGCAGGGCTCCGTCGGCAGGGTCAGCCGCCGGACGTCGTACCCCTCGACGGAGAGCGCCAGCTCGAGCGACTCCGCGAAGAGGACGTGGTCCTCGACGATGACGACCCTGACCTGGCTACGCGAGGACGCCATCGCCGGCCTCCGGTCTCGGCAGGCCGATCACGAACGTCGCGCCCGCGGGCCGCTCGGTCGTGTCGGGTTCCGGGTCGCGAACGTTCAGGTAGCCGCCGGCCTTCGTGACGAGGTCCTTGGCGATGTGCAGGCCGATCCCCTGGCCCGGCGACGACGGGCCGCGGGCGCCCCACTGGAAGAGCTGCTCACGGATCTCCGGCGCGATGCCCGGCCCGTTGTCGGAGACCAGGATCTCGACGGCGTGCGGCGCCTCCTGCACCGACACGGAGGCGGCCGCGTCACCGTGCCTGGCGGCGTTGTCCAGCAGGATGTTGAGCACCTCGGTGATGTCGTCGGGATGGCCGCTCACGCGGCGCCCGCTCGGCAGCCACCGCACCGTCGTCCCCTTGGCCTCGTGGGCCAGCGCGAGGTGACGGAGCGTACGGTCGAGGTCGACCGTGGCCTCTTCCGGCATCCGCGGCAGCGGCACCGTCGGCTGCGCGGCGCGCTGCCGGCGCAGCAGCCGCTCCAGCCGGCCGAGCTCGTCGTGGATCATCTCCTCGAGGTGAGCGCGCCGGTCGGCGGGTACCCGCGCCGGATCCCTGAGGAGCTCGCTGGCCGAGATGATCCCGGCCATCATCGACTCGATCTCGTGCATGCGCGCCCGGTGGCGGCGCTGGTCCTCCTCGACCAGCTCCAGCCGCGTCCGGAGCGAACGGGTGAGCCGGACCTCGGCGGTGAGCGAGCGACGCAGCAGGCCGATGCCTGCCCCGAGGAACGCCATCGAGCCGACCACGGAGCAGGCCAGCGCGACCGAGGAGTTGAGCGGGTCGCGCACCGCGCCGTCGAGGTTGGTGACCGTGTGGCTCGCGGTGAGGAGCAGGACTCCGGCGACGAGCCGTTCGCGTACGACGAGCGGGAGCGGCGCCGCCCGGAGCAGCAGCCAGCACAGCGTGCCGGCCAGCGAGATCCCGACGACCGCGACGAGCACCCGGTAGGGGAGGGTCGGCTCGAGATGCGGCAGGCGGGAGACCGCGACGACCCGCAGCGTCCCGACGGCGAGTCCTGCGGCGGCGCCGATCGCGAAGGCGTTGCGGTGTCGGAGAGCCGGTCGGCACACCAGCCAGCGCAGACCGAGGATGGTGGCGAGCACCAGCAGGTCGGCCAGCGCCATCCAGGCGTGCTGGGCGGCGGTGTGGTGCGGATGGGCGACCTGGAGCGCCGCGATGCTGACCGACTGGACGCCGAGAAGGGCGCCGCCGGCGACGATCCAGGTGGGGGACGTGGCGGAGGAGATCCGCCACACCGTGTAGAGGCAGACTGCGACCACGATGGAGGCCGGGGCGATCGTGAGACCGTCCGACGCGGTGGTGGCGGCCTGCACGTCGTTGTGCCCCGTCACCACCTGAAAGATCGTGGGTGAGACAGAGACCAGTAGTGCCAGCGCTGCGCCTTTCCAGCTCCAGCGCAGGCGTGATGAAGATGGAGTTGTCACTCGTGCTCCCAGGACGAGGCGACCAGGGGCAGCTTCCCTGCCTGCGAGGCTCCCCGAAAGCCCCGTTTCCCCCCGAAAACGGCCCGTTGGACCGTCCCCTGATCGCGTCGGTTATCAGTGATCGGGAACGTATTAAGCACCCGAGAACCGTTACCGAATGCTGGGGACCGTATACCGAAACTTGATGAGCATCACGGGCCGGAGGTCCCTGATCTAGTCCACACGATCGGGCGTGACCGGCGCCGGCTGCCCTCCCCGAATTCGGTGAGGTTGGACGTCCTACCAGATCACCGAATGGCGCCCCAATCGAAGATCTGCGGTGTGAAGACGAGCCCGCTCCGGCGTAGGGAGCATGTCGGTGGGGTTGGCCTGGGGACCGCGATCCTGCGGAGTCGGGAGAGGGAGATGGCGGTGGAATCCGCTCGGCTGCGCGTCGCCGTGGCCTCGGACCAGTCGCTGGTCTGTGAGGCGGTCCGGGCCGCACTGAACGACCGCGGACTCTCGGTGTCGATCCTGCGCTGGGCCGGGGACCAGGTCCCCGGCCCCCGTGTCTCAGGGGCCCGTCGGTTCGACGTCGGCCTGATGATCAGCGACCTCGACCGCTGGCCGCGCGTCCGCGGCGTCGCCTCGGTGATGAGCTCGCTACGCGTGCCGTGGGTGATGCTCACCGGTGCGGCGCGCGGCCCCCTGTGGGGGGCGGCGCTCGAGTTCGGCGCGCGGACGGTCCTCACCAGCGACACCCCGCTGGCCGTCGTACACGAGGTGCTGGCGGCCGCCGCCCGCGGCGAGGTCGAGCCGCCGGAGGACGCCGAGGAGCTGCGCGCGTCGTGGCGGAGGGTGTACGCCGAGCGCCAGGAGCTCCAGGAGCGCGTCCGCTCGCTCACCCCGCGGGAGCGGGAGGTGCTCCGCCTGCTGTACGACGGCGACTCGGTCGCCCGGATCGCGGCGATCTTCGAGGTGTCGCCGACGACGGTGCGCAGCCAGGTGAAGGCGGTGCTGCGCAAGCTGGACGTGAACTCGCAGCTCGCGGCGGTCGCGGCGTTCGGCCACCTGATGGAGCTGGAGACCCAGATCCACCACCCGCCGCCGACGGTGGGCCAACGCTGAGCCGTGCGGGTCAGGAGTTGAACCGCTGCTGGGTCTTCTCCAGGCCGTCGAGGACGAGCGACTCGACCGCGTCGGCGGCCTGGTCGACCACGAACGGGAGCTCCTTGCGCTCGGTCGCGTTGAAGTTCGACAGCACGTAGTCGGCGACGTCCTGCCGCCCCGGCGGCCGGCCGATGCCGACCCGGACGCGGTAGAAGTCGCCGGTGCCGAGGGAGCCGCGCAGCGACCGGAGCCCGTTGTGGCCGTTGTCGCCGCCGCCGAGCTTGACCCGCATCGTGTCGAAGGGGATGTCGAGCTCGTCGTGGATCGCGACGAGATGGTCGGGCCGCACCTTGTAGAAGTTGGCGAGCGCCTTGGTGGGGCCGCCGAGCTCGTTCATGTACGAGCGAGGGCGGACGAGCACGACGCGCGGGCCGGGGAGGCCCGAGCCCACGGACCCGAGCCTCCCCTCCAGCACGTCGGCGCGGCCGGACTTGTGGCTCCTGAAGGAGCCGCCCAGCCGCCGGGCCAGCTCGTCGTTGACGAGGTAGCCGATGTTGTGGCGGTGGCCGGCGTACGTCGGCCCGGGGTTGCCCAGGCCGACGACCAGCCACACGCCGTCAGCGTCGTTCAACGCTGTGTCCGTTTCCGATCAGCGAGGACGTGACCGGAGGGTCACTCGGCCTCGGGGGCCGCGGCGGCCTCGGGCTCCTCGGCGGGAGCAGCCTCGGCGGCCTCGGCCTCCTCGTGCTCCTCGTGGGTGATGCCGGCCTCGGCCTCGGCGGCCTCGAGCTCGGCCTCGAGCTGCGCGGCGGTCTGGGCCTGCGAGATGTGGACGACCAGGAGCTCCGGGTCGGCGGCGAGGGTGGTGCCCTCCGGCAGGGTGAGCTCGCCCGCGGTGATCTGGGTGCCGGCCTCGGCGCCCTCGACGGAGACCTCGACGGACTCCGGCACGTGGGTCGCCTCGGCCTCGAGGGCGACGACGTCGCGCTCGGTGGTGACGAGGGTCTCCGGGGCGGCCTCGCCGACGATGACGATCGGAACCTCGACAGTGACCTTCTCGCCGGCCTTCACGGCGATGAAGTCGACGTGCTCGATGAGGCGGCGGACGCTGTCGAGCTGGACCTGCTTGGTCAGCGCGAGCTGGGTCTTGCCGTCGATGGAGAGCTCGAGCAGGGCGTTCGGGCCGTGGTGCTTGAGCGCCATCATGGTCTCGTGGCCGGGCAGGGTGACGTGGATCGGGTCCCCTCCGTGGCCGTAGACGACGGCGGGGATCTTGTCCTCGCGGCGGATGCGGCGGGCGGCGCCCTTGCCGAACTCCGTGCGGGTCTCGGCGGTGATCTTCTCGGTGGCCATGGTGCTCCTCGGTGGTCCCACAGTGATGCTGAACGGTGCTGACGTCGGTGGCTGCCCGGCGGCTGGAGACGAAGAAACCGCGCGCCCGACAGGACGCGCGGCACATGTCGGTGACACCGACGCCAGCCCTGTCGATCACGGAGTCCGCGTCCGGGACGCGCTCCCTCGCCGAGGCAACCACGCAAGTCTAGGCCGGGACTCACGGTGCGGCGAAATCTCGCCGCGACCCGCGACGCCGCCGCCGTGGCCTCCCACAGTTGTGGCGCGGCCCTACGGTGGCCGCGTGCCCCTCACCCTCACCGAGGCGCGGCAGCGCGCCGGCGTACTCTCTCGGCTCTCCTACGACCTCGACCTCGACCTCACCGGTCGCGACGACTTCCGCAGCGTCACCACCGTCCGCTTCGACAGCGCGGTGCCGGAGGCGTTCCTCGAGCTCAGGGGCGCCACCTCGGTGGCGATGACGGTCAACGGCGAGCCCGCCGAGGCGGCGTACGACGGCCGCCGGCTGCCCCTCGCCGGCCTGCTGACCGACCGGACCAACGAGGTCGTCGTCGACGCGCGGATCCCCTATGTCACCGACGGCGACGGGATGCACACGTTCACCGACCCCGCCGACGGCGAGCGGTACGTCTCGGCCTACCTCGGCCTCGACGTGGCCCAGCGGGTCTTCGCCTGCTTCGACCAGAACGACCTCAAGGCGACCGTCGCGGTGTCGGTGACCGCCGACCCGGCATGGACGGTGCTGTCCAACGGCAGCGTCGCGTCGTCCGGCGGGGGCCGGTGGGAGTTCGCGCGTACGCCCCCGATCCCGCCGTCGCTGGTCGTCGTCTGCGCCGGCCCGTGGCACTCGGTGCGGTGGGAGCACCGCGGGCTCCCGTTCGGCTGGCACGCCCGCCGCTCGCTCGCCGCCGAGCTCGACCGGGACGCGGCCGAGCTGCGCACCACGACCGAGGCCTGCTTCGACCACTACGCGGAGCTCTTCACCGAGCCGTACGTCTTCGACTCCTACGACCAGGCCTTCGTCCCCGGGCTGAACTGGGGCGCGCAGGAGATGCCGGGCTGTGTCACCTACCGCGACGAGTTGCTCCCGCGCGGTGCGATCACCGATCGGCACCGCCGCCAGCGGGCGATGGTGATCGCGCACGAGATGGCCCACATGTGGTTCGGCGACGACATGACGATGACCTGGTGGGAGGACACCTGGCTGCAGGAGTCGTTCGCGGACTACATGGGCTACCGCGTCGCAGCCGACGGCGCCGGCTTCGAGGGGACGCTCGTCGACCTCGAGATCGGCCGCAAGCCGTGGGGGTACGACGGCGACCGGCGCCGCTCGACGCATCCGGTCGCACCGCTGGCAGAGGAGGTCCCCGACGTCGACGCGGCGGCGGCGATCTTCGACGCGATCTCGTACGCGAAGGGCAACGCCTGCCTCCGCCAGCTCGCCACCTGGCTCGGCGACGAGGAGTTCCTCGCCGGCATCAACGCGCACCTGACCCGCTTCCACCTCGGCAACGCCACCCTCGCCGACTTCGTCGACTCGCTCGACTCCGTCTCCGGCCGCGACGTACGCCGCTGGGTCGAGCTCTGGCTGCGCCGCAGCGGCCACGACACGATCCGCGTCGGTCGCGACGGGGACGTACCCGTCCTCGCCCGGGACGGTCTGCGGCCCCACGCCGTCACGGTCGCGGCGTACGACGACTCGCTGCGGCTGGTCGGGACCCGGCCGCTCGAGCTGGACGAGGACCCGGTCGCCCTCCCGGAGTACGCCGGCCTGGCCGTCGTACCGAACGCCCATGGTGAGACCTTCGCCGCGCTCGCGCTCGACGAGCACTCCTGGTCGGTCCTCTCCGGCGGGCTGTCCCGGCTCGAGGACCCGCTGGTGCGGGCGGTGCTGTGGTCGACGGCCTTCCGCCTCGTCCGCGACCGGGAGCTCTCCGCCGACGCCTTCCTCGCGCTGGTCGGGTCGCAGCTGCCCGCCGAGCCCGAGCCGTCGATCGTGGAGGCGGTGCTGGCGCGGGCGAGGTACGCCGTCGTGCCCGCTCGAGTGCCCGCGGCCGAGGCCGCCGGCGCGGTGGCGCGGATCGCCGGTGCGGCCGCCGCCGGACTCGCCGACGCCGCCGCCGATGACCAGCGGGCCCTTGCGCACGTGGCCCTGCTCGCGGCGACCAGCCCCGACTCCGGGCTGCTGCGGCGGTGGCTCGCGGACGGCGAGGTGCGCACCGGCGGCTCCGCCCGGGTCCCGCTGCTGCCCAGCGTCCGCTGGCGCACGGTCGCCCGGCTCGCCGAGCTGGGCGAGGCCGGCGCCGGGCTGGTCGCCGCCGAGCGGGAGCGGGACGGCTCGTTCGAGGCGGATCTCGGTGCCGCCCGGGCGCTGGCCGCCCGACCGACCGAGGAGGCGAAGGCCGCCGCCTGGGCGTCGCTCGCCGAGGACCCGGACGTCTCGAACCGGCACTTCAGCGCGATCGCCGACGGCCTGTGGTCACCGGAGCAGGCCGACCTTCTCCGCCCGTACGTCGCCGCCTACCTCGCCGAGGCCCCGCGCCTCGCCAAGCGCGGCCAGGCCTTCGAGGGCGTCGTCGGCCGCGCCTTCCCGGCCCTCCACCTCGACCCCGGGCAGCTCGACGACGTCCGTGCGGCGCTCGCCGGCGACGTACCCGTCACTCTGCGGCGGGCGTGGGAGGACAGGCTCGACGATCGGGCGTAGGGCGGACGAGCCTCGGATCAGGCGTGGCCGTCGAACATCGAGGTGACCGAGCCGTCCTCGAAGACCTCGCGGATGGCACGCGCGAGGATGGGCGCGATGGAGAGCGTGGTGAGCTTGTCGAACCGCTTGTCCTCGGGCAGCGGCAGCGTGTTGGTGATGACCACCTCGACGGCCGGGCTGTTCTTGAGCCGGTCGACGGCAGGGTCGGAGAGGATCGCGTGGGTGGCGGCGATGATCACGCCCGCGGCGCCCGCGGCCATGATCGCCTCGGCTGCCTTCACGATGGTGCCGCCGGTGTCGACGATGTCGTCGGTCAGCACGCAGACCCGGTCCTTGACGTCGCCGACGACGCGGTTGGCGACGGTCTCGTTGGGCCGGTCGATGTTGCGGGTCTTGTGGATGAACGCCAGCGGGACGCCGCCCAGCCGGGCGGACCAGCGCTCGGCGACCTTGATGCGGCCGGCGTCCGGGGAGACGACGGCGAGCTTCTCGGAGCCGTACTTCTCGAGGATGTGGTCGGCCAGCAGCGGCAGCGCGAACAGGTGGTCCACGGGACCGTCGAAGAAGCCCTGGAGCTGGTCGGCGTGCATGTCGACGGTGATGATCCGGTCGGCGCCGGCGGTCTTGAACATGTCGGCGACGAGCCGCGCCGAGATCGGCTCGCGACCGCGGTGCTTCTTGTCCTGCCGGCTGTAGCCCCAGAACGGCATCACGACGGTGATCCGCTTGGCCGAGGCCCGCTTCAGCGCGTCGACCATGATCAGGTGCTCCATGATCCACTGGTTGATCGGCGCGGTGTGGCTCTGGATCACGAACGCGTCGCAGCCGCGGACCGACTCCTCGTAGCGGACGTAGATCTCGGAGTTGGCGAAGTCGTACGCCGACGTCGGGACGAGCTGGGTCCCCAGAAGCTCGGCCACCTCCTCGGCGAGGACCGGGTGTGCCCGGCCGCTGAAGACCATGAGGTTCTTCTCGGTGGTCCGCTTCATTCCGGTCACGCGCGCACTCCTGCCCCGGGGGAGTCAGTTGGTGATACGTCAGGATTCTCGCGCACCACCGCGCGGATCCCCAACCCCGGGGTCCGGCGTGTGAGTCGCCTCTCGTTCATCTGATGTTCCGTCGGCGGCAGCCTCGGTCGCCGCCTCGGCGGCAGCGGCCTGCGGCGTACCGGCCCGCTTCGCCTGCGCCCAGCTCTCGATCACCCGCTGCGGGCCCGCGCTGAGCGCCAGGCCGCCCGGCGGCACGTCCTGGCGTACGACGGCGCCGGCGCCGGTCCCCGCCCCGTCGCCGACGTCCACCGGAGCGACGAAGGTGACGTTCGAGCCGGACTTCACGTGCGTGCCGATCGTGGTGCGGTGCTTCTTCACGCCGTCGTAGTTGGCGAAGATCGTCCCGGCGCCGATGTTGCTGCCCTCGCCGATGGTGGCGTCGCCGACGTACGACAGGTGCGGGACCTTGGCGCCGGCGCCGATCTCGGAGTTCTTCACCTCGACGAACGCGCCGATCTTCCCGCCCTCGCCGAGCCGCGCGCCCGGACGCAGGTAGGAGAACGGCCCGACGTCGGCCTTCGGGCCGATGACGGCGAGCTCGCCGTGCGCGCGCACGACGCGGGCGCCGGCCCCGATCTCGCAGTCCTTGAGCGTGCAGTCGGGCCCGATGACGGCGTCCTCGTCGACCTTGGTCGCGCCGAGCAGCTGCACGCCGGGCAGGATCGTCACGTCGGGGGCGAGCTCGACGTCCGCCTCGATCCAGGTCGTGGCGGGGTCCATCACGGTCACGCCGTCCCTCATCCAGCGGGTGAGGATGCGGGCGTTGAGCTCCCGGCCGAGCGCCGCGAGCTGGGCGCGGTCGTTGGCGCCCTCGGTCTGCATGACGTCGTCGAGGACGTAGGCCCCCACCTCCAGGCCGGCGTCCCGGGCGAGGGCGACGGCGTCGGTCAGGTAGTACTCCCCCTTCGCGTTGTCGTTGCCGATCTTCGGGAGCACGTCGGCGAGGAACCGAGCGTCGAAGGCGAGGATCCCGGAGTTGATCTCGGTGATCGCGCGCTGCTCGTCGGTCGCGTCCTTCTCCTCGACGATCGCCGCGACCGCGCCGGTCGCGTCGCGCAGGATCCTGCCGTAGCCGAACGGGTTCGCGACCCGCCCCGTCAGGATCGTCGCGGCGCACCCCGAGGCCTCGTGGTCGGCCGCCAGCGCGCGCAGCGACTCGCCCTGGAGCAGCGGGGTGTCGGCGTACGCCACCAGCACGGTCCCGGCACCGGTGGACGTGTCGAGGCCCGCCGCCTCCAGGGCGACGCGTACGGCGTGGCCGGTCCCGAGCTGCTCCTCCTGGACCGCGATGACCGCCTCGGGCATCAGCTCGGCGATGTGCGGCCCGACCTGCTCGCGGCCGTGGCCGACGACCGCGACCACCCGCGCCGCACCGGTGTCGCGTACGGCGGTCAGGACGTGACCGACCATGCTCCGACCGGCCAGGGTGTGGAGCACCTTCGGCGTCTTCGACTTCATCCGTGTCCCGCCACCCGCGGCCAGCACGATCACCGTCAGCTCGCTCATGGCCGGGAGTCTAGGCTCGCGCGGCCACGGCGCCCGAGACGGCATCATGGGAGGAAGGCCGCCAGGAGACGGGAGCAGACATGGTGCTCGACCGCGAGACGTTCGCCGTCTGGCGCCTCGAGCTCGCCCGGGCGTGGCGGGACGCGCCCTGGGTCGCCGGCCCCGGCCTGCTGCGCTGGACGACCGGACTGTTGTACGTCGTGGCGGGCCTGGTCGTCCTCGTCGCCAGCCCGTTCCTCGACCTGTCGCGGGTGGCGACCGTGACCGCCACCGCCGTCGCCGTCTGCGCGGTGGTCGTGGGCGGCGTCGTGATCGCCACCGGCCTGCACTACCCGCCCTGGGTCCACCACGTCCTCATCGTCGTCGGCACCGCCCTGGTCACGCTCCTGGCGCTGCCGGCGTCGCGGGACTCGACCACGATCGCCCTGACCCGGCCGTACCTCTTCGTCGTCATGGGCGCCGCCGCCCTCTTCTCCCTGCGGGCAGCGCTCGCCCACGTCGTTCTCGCCGATCTCTGCTCGGCCGTGGTGAACTCGCGGACCGACGCCCCGGCGGGCACCGTCGTACTCCTTCTCGGCACCTCGACGGCGACCGCTGTGCTCGTCGCCTGGCTCGCCCGCATGGGCAACGCCGTCGAGGAGGACCAGGTCACCCGGCTCATCAACCGGCGCGGCTTCGACCGGCGCCTCCACGAGGCGGTCGCCGCGAGCGGTGCCGGCAACCCGCAGCTGTCCGTCGCCGTCCTCGACATCGACGGCTTCCACGGCATCAACGACAGGCTCGGTGTCGACGCCGCCGAGGCGCTCCTCGCCGAGCTCGGCCGGCGCTGGCTGGCGTGGGTCCCCGACGGCATCCGCGTCGGCCGGTACGGCGGCGACGAGTTCGCCGTGCTCATGCCCGAGACGCCGCTCGGACGTGCGGCCGACCTCGTTGACGACCTGCGCCGGCTCGCGCCCGGCGGCCTCACCCTCTCGGCGGGCGTGGCCACCTGGGAGCACGGCGACTCCGGGTCCGTCCTGATGGGCCGCGCCGACGCGGCGCTCCTCGACGCCAAGACCGCCGGCGGCGGCCGGACGGTCGTCTTCGGCGACCCGGGACGCTCGGCCAGCCGGCTGGAGGCCGCCATCTCCCACGACGAGCTGCGGCTGGTCTTCCAGCCGATCGTGCAGCTCTCGACCCACGAGGTGGTCGGCTTCGAGGCGCTGGTGCGATGGAACGACCCCGAGAAGGGCGAGATCGAGCCGCTGGAGTTCGTCCCCCAGGCCGAGGAGACGGGCGCGGTGCACTCGCTCGGCGCCTAGCTCGTGAAGCAGGTCTGCCAGACCGTGATGACCGCCCCGGAGCCGCGCCGGTACGTGAGCGTGAACGCCTCCGTCGCCGAGCTGCGCAATCCCGACTACGCGCCCATGGTCGTCGGGCTGCTCGATCTCTGGTCGGTCCCCGGTGAGCTGCTGCTCGTCGAGGTCCTCGAGCGCGGCTTCGACGACGACGACCCGCAGGTCGTCCGCTCGCTGCAGACCCTCCGCTCCCGCGGCGTACGCATCGCCATGGACGACTTCGGTGCCGGCTACTCATCGCTGCAGCGCATCGAGCGGCTCCCGCTCGACGTCATCAAGGTCGACGGCTCGCTCGTGCAGGCCATCGACGACGACCGCGACGACGCCCCGATCCTCGAGGCTGTCGCCACCATGGGCCGATCCCTCGGCGTACGCCTCGTCGCCGAGCACGTCGACACCCCCCACCAGGTCGAGGTCCTCCGCCGGCTCGGCTACGACTACGTCCAGGGCTACCTCTTCTCCCGGCCGCTCGACTGGGCCCGCGCCTGCGCCCTCACCGTCCTGCCCGCGTCGGCGACCTGAGCCGCCCCGGCCGATCCTCTGGCTCCCCAGGGTGGAGTCGAACCACCGTCGCTAGTCCTGATTCAAAGTCAGGCGGGCCCTGCCGGCAGACCAACTGGGGAACGTCCCATCGGACACCCGAAACCCTAAGGCACGGGCGGACGTCATACGGCCTCCGCGTGGAGTGGTCGCCGCCCGTATGACGTCCCGCGGCAGGCACCCGGCGTACGCCTCAGATCCTGGCGCGGTAGGCGTCCAGGAGCTCCTCCGCGCGGCCAGGGTCGCGGTCCTGGAGCGGGATGAGGAGCTCGGCGACGACGTCGGTGAGCTCGGCGATCCGCCGGTTGAGCTGGCGCTGCTCCTGGACCTCGGCCTCGAGGGCCGCGAGACGGCTGTAGACGTCGGTGCGCTCGCGCAGGCGGCGGTAGCCGACGAGGGCGCGGGCAGTGAGGTCACGGGCGGGCATGGGCGGGGTTCCTCTCGACGGGGACAGGTACGACGGGCCACGCGACCCGCATCCGGGCGGTCCGCGGATCGGGGCGGCCGCGCAGGTCGGTCCCCTCCCCGACGGTGAGGTGCTCGACCACGCCGCCGGCGGCGCGGATCCGGTCGGCGACGATCTCGGGATCGAGGCGGCGGAGGAGGCCGGCCGGCTCCGGCTCGGGCACTCCGTCGCCGGCGGCCGCGAACTCGAGGAAGAGCCGCCCGCCCCACCGCAGCGCCGTCCGCGCGAGCAGCCAGAGCTGGTCGGTGGCGGCGGTGTCGAGGGCGCCGAGCAGGTGCCGGGCGTAAAGGTGGTGCGGGTCCCGGGCCAGCCGCGCGGCGAGCAGGAGCGTGGAGCGGAGCTCGCCGAGGATGAGCTGGTCGGCGACGACGCGGTCGGAGAGGCCGCTGCGCGCCGCCCGCCGACGGACCGTGGCCACGGACGCGCGGGAGAAGTCCACGGCGCGCACGTCGCGGCCGCGGCGGGCGAGGAAGAGCGCGTCCCGTCCGGTGCCGGTGCCGAGGTCGACGATCTTCTCGCCCTTCGGCAGCTGGCGGTGCACCCAGCGCGCGAACGGCGAGCCCTTGCGCGGGACCTTCCTGGCCGGTCCCTGGTACCAGCCCGTCCAGCCGCCCATGTGGGTGCGGAAGCCGCGCAGCCACCCGTCGAGGCGGCGTACGCCGGCGGGCGGGTCCGCGTAACGGAAGGACGGGTCGGGCACGCGCCAGTGCGGCCCGTAGACGAACGCGAGCATCGCCTCCGGGTCCGCGGGCGCCGGGAACTCATAGCCGTGCAGCGTGATCGTCGAGACCGGCACGATCGCCTCACGGGCGAGGTCGCCGCTGCGGTTGCCGAGCTGGAAGAACGGTCCGGCCCCGACCGTCGGCGCGAAGAACGCCACGAAGACGTCGATGTGGCACACCCGGCCGTCCGAGAGCGGCAGAAGCAGCTTGATGTCGCCGCCCGACATCCGCAGCAGGCTCCAGCCGCGCTCGCGCATGACGCGCTCGACGGCGTACGACTCGGTGATGACGTCGGCCGGCGAGGAGTGCCGCGACAGGTAGCAGACGTCGGTGTCGGAGTCGTGCGCGAGCATCCGGCCCTCACGGACCGCCCCGAGGAGGGCGCCGTAGTTGAGGTAGGCCTCGACGCCGGCGAACTCCCGAAGGTCGCGCAACGCCCGCTGGGTCCCGGCGAGGATCTCGTCTCGCACCTCCTCGCCGGTCGCCTCGAACGAGCGGGTCAGGTGGCCCACCTTGTCGATGCACAGCGGATGGCCGGAGCGGTCGACGATCTCGATCCGGCCACGGCCGGAGCCGAGGACGACATCGGCGTCGTGGAGCACGACCTCGCCGCGTACGTCGGCGATCCGGACCCGCGCCCGCCCCTCGAGGAACGGGCGCAGCACCGCCGGCCAGGGCACGAGCAGCCCGCCGCGCGCCGGCCGCCCGTCGCGCGCGGGGGTGAGCGACCACACGTAGTGCCCGTCGACGGAGAGGACCAGGGGTACGTCGACGCCCCGGACGAGCACGCCGTCGTCGGTCACCTCCGCGACGGCGTTGGACAGCAGGGTCACGAGACGTGGACCTCGCCGCGGGCGATCGCCGCGCGCAGCGCGGTGCTGGAGGTCTGCAGCGTGTAGGGGAAGTAGACGACCTCGACGCCGAGCGCGGCCATCTTCTCCTCGAGCGCGCGGCCCTTCGCGGTGCCCTGCCAGTCGTCGCCCTTGAAGATCTTGTGGAAGCCGACCTCGCGCCAGGCGTCGATCTTGTCGGTGGTCTGCTCGGCGTAGGTCGCGTCCACGACGCCGATCGCGTCGACGATCTCGATCCGCTCCTCGAGCGGGACCGTGGGGCGGATCCCCTTCGTCGCCTCGCACACCTCGTCGGAGACGACGCCGGCGACGAGGACGTCGCAGAGAGCGCGGGCCTGCCGCAACGCGTTGAGGTGGCCGACGTGGAAGAGGTCGAACACGCCGGGGACGTAGCCGACGATCGGGCCCATGGGTCCTGCCTGTCATTTTTAGGTTCGTTTGTGCATTGGTTTACTCGACTTTACAGGATGTGCCCCCCATTACGCTGCATCCGTGGACCTTCCCGTGATGCCGCCGGTTCTCCCGATGCTCGCCAAGTCGGTGAAGGGGGTGCCGACGACATCCGGGCTGAGCTACGAGCCGAAGTGGGACGGCTTCCGCTGTCTCGTCTTCAAGGACGGCGACGAGATCGAGCTCGCGTCGCGCAACACCAAGCCGCTGACCCGCTACTTCCCCGAGGTCGTCGCCGAGATGCGGGCGGTCCTCCCCGACCGCTGCGTCCTCGACGGCGAGCTGTTCGTGGCCATCGGGCCGCGGCTGGAGTTCGAGGTGCTCCAGGAGCGCATCCACCCCGCCGTCTCCCGGGTCACGAAGCTCAGCGAGGAGACGCCGGCGTCGTACGTGGCCTTCGACCTGCTCGCGCTCGGCGACGACTCCTACCTCGAGGCGCCGTTCTCCGACCGGCGCGCCGCCCTCGAGCGGCTCTTCGACGCGGTGGAGTCGACCTCGATCCGACTGTGCACGACGACGACCGATCCCGCGGTGGCGGAGGACTGGTTCGTCCGGTTCGAGGGCGCCGGACTCGACGGCGTCGTCGCGAAGCCGCTCGACGCGGCGTACTCCCCCGACAAGCGGACGATGTTCAAGGTCAAGCACGAGCGGACCGCCGACGTCGTGCTCGCCGGCTACCGGGAGCACAAGACCTCCACGCCCGACAAGCCGCTGCTCGGCAGCCTGCTCCTGGGGCTGTACGACGATCGACCAGAAGGTGGGGCACAGTTGCAGCACGTGGGCGTCTCCGCCTCGTTCACCGCGAAGCGGCGCGCCGAGCTCTGGGAGGAGCTCCAGCCGCTCGTCGTACCCCTCGAGGAGCATCCATGGGGCCACTGGGCCGAGTTCCTCACCGCCAACCCGGACCGCGTCCCCGGCACCCAGTCGCGCTGGTCGCAGGGGAAGGACCTCTCCTTCGTGCCCCTGCGCCCCGAGCGAGTTCTGGAGGTCGGCTACGACCACATGGAGGGGCGGCGGTTCCGCCACACCGCGCCGTTCAAGCGGTGGCGGCCGGACCGGGACCCGGAGTCGTGCCGCTACGACCAGCTCGAGGAGGTCGTGTCATACGACCTCGAACACATCCTCAGCGGCTCCTCGGATGGGTAGGGTCTGAACATGGGTGAAACCGGCTATCCCGTGGTCCTGCTCGTCGAGCAGGCCCTGTCCGCCGACGACGCCGCCCGGGTGCGCTCGCTCCACGAGGCGATCGAGGAACCGGTGACCTACTACGTGCTGCTGCCCGTGGAGGACGCGGCCGCGCGGATCGAGAGCGCGATGGGGTCACTGAGCTCCAACGAGTTCCTGGGGTCGCCGTCGCTGACGATGAACGAGGTGGACCTCGACGCCGTACGCCGCGACGCGCGCGACCGCTCCCAGGAGGACCTCGCCGCCACGCTGCGGGCGCTGCGTGACGCCGGTGCCACCGCGGAGGGCCAGCTCGTCGACGACGCCGTCCGGGCGCTGCAGGCGAAGGTGGCAGAGGTCGACGGCCGGGAGGCGATCATCCTCACCCGGCCGCACGTGATCGCGGAGTTCTTCCACGTCGACTGGGCGGCGCAGGCGCGCCGCCACCTGAAGGTGCCGGTGCTGCACCTGCTTGAGCACGAGACCTTCGACGAGCAGGCCGGCGAGGGCGAGGGCATCACCGGGATGTGACGCGGGGTCACTCCCCCGTCGGCCCGCCGGCGAGCTCGACCACGACGTCGAGGTGACCGGCGTGGCGGGCGTACTCCTGCAGCACGTGGAAGCAGATCCAGCGCAGCGTGGGCGGGTCGCTCTCGAACCGTCCACCGAGCGCTGCGAGCTCCTCCGGTCCGTGCTCGGCGAGCACCGTCTCGGTGCGCGCGGCCGTCGCCTCCAGCATCGCGACGACGTCGTCGAGCGCGGTGCCGGCCGGGACGAGCCACCGCCCGTCCGGCTCGCCGCCGACGTGGTCGCCCCACGGGTCCGGCACCTGCTCGCCGAGGAAGCCCCACACGAACCACCGCCGCTCGACATAGGTCACGTGCACCAGCAGCTCCAGCGGCGTCCAGCCCGACGGCAGCCGCGGACGCCGCAGCTCCGGGTCGGGCAGCGCCCGGCACTTGGCGACGATGGTGTCGCGGTAGAAGCGGAGGTACGCCGCGGCGTACGCCGTCTCGCCGCCCTCGATCCGCTCGGGCTCCTCAGCCAATCCGGTTCCCCTCCTCGTCCCAGTGGGCGGCGACCTTCTTGCTCGGCTGCACCCGCGGCGGCTCGCCCGGCATCTTGGGATAGTCGGGCGGGAAGTTCAGCTCGCCGCCCGGCAGCGTGTCCCACAGCGCCAGCAGCGGCTCTAACGAGTGCGCGACGTCGTCGATCCCGGCCCACGCGTCGCCGTCCTTCACCTTGTCGGGGACGGTGAAGAGGTTGAGCCTCCGCGGGTCGTCGAGCTCGGCGAGCTCGGCCCAGGTGAGCGGCGTCGACACGGGCGCGCCGGGGCGCGGGCGCAGGGAGTACGCCGAGGCGATCGTCCGATCACGGTTGTTCTGGTTGTAGTCGATGAAGATCCTCATCCCGCGCTCCTCCTTCCACCACGCGGTGGTGACGCCTTCGTCGCGGCGCTCGAGCTCGCGGCCGAACCCGATCGCGGCGTGCCGCAGCTCCTCGAAGGTCCACTCCGGGCGGATCCGCACGTAGATGTGGACGCCACGGTTGCCGCTGGTCTTCGGGAACCCGCGCAGCCCGAGCTCCTCGAGCAGCTCCCTCGCGGCGCCGGCGACCCTGACCGCGTCGGCGAAGGTCGTCCCCGGCTGCGGGTCCAGGTCGATGCGCAGCTCGTCGGGGTGGTCCACATCGGCCCGGCGTACCGGCCAGGGGTGGAAGGTCAGCGCGCCCATCTGCGCGCACCAGACCGGGACCGCCACCTCCGTCGGGCAGATCTCGTACGCCGTCCGGCCGCTCGGGAAGGTGACCTCGACCGTCTCGACGTAGTCGGGCGCGCCCTTCGGCACCCGCTTCTGGTAGAAGCCGTCCCCCTCCCGGTCGGTCGGGCCGGTGGCGAGCCGCATCCCCTCCCGCCAGCCGTCCGGCCAGCGCTCGAGCGCGGTGGGCCGCTCGCGCAGCGCCCGCATCAGCGGGTCGTCGACCGCGGCGAAGTACTCCGCCACCATCAGCTTCGTCACCTCGGGCGTGCGGTCGGTGGCCTCGTAGACCACCCGGTCCGGGCTCGAGATGCGGACCTCGCGGCCGCCGGCCAACACCGTCGCCGCGGCTGTCTTCGCCATGGCGACAAGGTACCGAGGCCGGAGGAAAACCGCCTGCGACATCGGATGGCGGCGGCGTAGGTTCCGGAGCGTGACGAGCGACCCCGAGCACCCCGGCCTCACCTTCCGCACGCTCGACGCCGACGACGAGCCCGACCTGGTCGCGGGGTGGTACGCCGCGGTGGCGCGCGGCTTCCACGAGCCCCGCGACCCCGAGTCGTCGCGGAACCGCTGGCTCGAGCACGTCCGTGCGGACCGGGTGACGCTGCGCGGCGTCTGGCAGGAGCACCCGGTGGTCGGCGCCGGGACGTTGCCGGTCGCGACGTTCTCGAGCTGGGACAAGACGATCAACGTGGGCGGCGGGCGGACGCTGCCGGTGCGCAAGATCTCCGACGTCACCGTCAGCCCCACCCATCGGCGCCAGGGGCTGCTGCGCGCGCTCATGGGCATCGACCTCGCCGACGCGGTGGCGGCGCGGATCCCGCTCGTCGCGCTGCTCGTCTCGGAGGGGTCGATCTACGGCCGGTTCGGCTTCGGCGCCGCGACGTTCGTCCGCAAGCTCGAGGTCGACACCACCGCGCGGTTCCGGCTGCGCGGACTCGACGACGACGGCTCGATGGTGCTCGTCGAGCCCGCCGAGGCGGCGAAGGAGATCGCCACCGTCTTCGCCGACTTCCACGCCTCCACCCGCGGCTCGGTCGACCGGACGCTCTCCCACGAGCAGCGGCTCACCGGGGTCTGGAACTACCAGACCCACGCTCCCGACACGAAGCTGCACACGGCGCTCCACCTCGACGCCGGCGGCCGGCCGGACGGGTACGCCGTCTACCAGGCCGAGGAGCCCAAGGACGGCCGGCAGAGCGTGACGGTCGGCGACCTGGTGGCGACCACGCCGGCGGCGTACCTGCGGCTGTGGCAGTTCCTCGCCGACCTCGACCTCGTCCACCAGGTCACCTGGCGGAAGGCGCCGGTCGAGGACCCGCTGTTCTGGGCGCTGGTGGAGCCGTTCGCTGCGAAGACGGTGGCGGTCGAGGAGTTCCTCTGGGTCCGGGTGCTCGACGTCGTGACCGCGCTCGAGACGCGCCCGTGGGGCGCCGACGGTACGGTCGTCATCGAGGTCGACGACCCGCTCGGCCACGCCGCCGGACGGTTCCGCGTCACCGTCTCCGGCGGCCGGGCGGAGGTGACGCCCACGGACGCCGGGCCGGACGTCACCCTGGCTGCCGACACGCTCGGGTCGCTCTACCTCGGCGGCGTACCGGTGGCGACGCTCGCCGCGGCCGGCCGGATCGGCGGCTCGGCCGACGCCGTGGCGCGGTGGGCAGCGCTGTGCGACGTCGGCCCGACGCCGTACTGCATCACGGGGTTCTGACCGCCGACGTAGGCTTGGACCATGGCCTACAACGTGGAGAAGAGCGACGCCGAGTGGCGCGAGCAGCTGTCGCCGGAGGAGTACGCCGTCCTGCGCCAGGCCGGGACCGAGCGCGCGTTCACCGGTGACTACACCGACACCGAGACCAAGGGCGTCTACAGCTGCAAGGCATGCGGCGCGAAGCTGTTCGAGTCGGACACGAAGTTCCACTCCGGCTGCGGCTGGCCGAGCTTCTACCAGCCGATCACCGACACGATCGAGTACCTCGAGGACAACTCCCTCGGCATGCGCCGCGTCGAGGTCCGCTGCGCCAACTGCGGCTCCCACCTCGGCCACGTCTTCCCCGACGGCTACGGCACGCCGACCGGCGATCGCTACTGCATCAACTCCATCTCGCTGACGCTCGAGCCCGCGGACCGGCCCGCGGACCAGCCGGCCGACCAGGCGTGACGACGGAGAAGAAGCAGCTCTCGCTCCCGGACGGGCGCGAGCTCGAGGTCTGGGTGAGCGGTCCGCCCGACGGCATACCCCTCGTCTGGCACCACGGCACCCCGGGCTGCGCCTACCAGTCGGCGAGCAAGATCGCGACCGCCGCCGAGCGCGGCCTGCGGCTGGTGAGCTACTCGCGCGCCGGCGCGCGCACGTCGACGCGGCGCCCGGGCCGCTCGGTCGCCGACGTGGCCGAGGACGTCGCCGTGATCCTCGACGACCTCGGTGCCGAGCGCTGCATCACCGGCGGCCAGTCCGGCGGCGGCCCGCACACGCTGGCCACCGGCGCGCTGCTCCCCGACCGGGTCGCCGCGGTGATCGTGGTCTGCGGCGTACGGCCGTACGGCCCCGGCTTCCTCGACGGCATGGGCGAGGACAACCACGTCGAGTTCGGGCTCGCCCTCGAGGGCGAGGAGGCCCTGACGCCGTACCTCCTCGAGGAGCGCAAGGGGATCAGCACCGCCGACCCGGAGACGGTCGTCGCGACGATGTCCTCGCTGCTCCCGCCGCCCGACCGCGCGGTGCTCACCGGCGAGCTCGGCGCCGACCTGCTCGCCAACCTCGCCGGCGGCGTGGAGGAGATCTACGGCTGGCTCGACGACGACCTCGCCTTCATCAAGCCGTGGGGCTTCGAGCTGGAGGACATCCGCGTCCCGGTGTCGTTCTGGCAGGGCAGCGAGGACCTGATGGTGCCGCAGTCCCACATGCCGTGGCAGGCCGAGCGGGTCCCCGGCTCGGTCATGCACCTGCAGCCCGGCGAGGGGCACATCTCCCTGCAGGTGAACTGGTTCGGCGCCATGCTGGACGAGGCGCTGACCCACCTCCGCTAGTAGGCCGACGCCGCGTGAGCGCCACAGGGACCCAGAGGTCACTCTCGCACTCACACCAGGGCTCTAAGCGGCCCGAGGCACCCCGAGCAGCCGGAGATCCCGGGCGACCCGCTCCGGCTCGTCACGCACCTCGCGGGAGGTGCAGCGGACGATGAGCCGGTCGGTCGAACTGAGCGCCCGCTGCCGGGCAAGGTCGTCCTCCCACTGCTCGACGTCCATGTGGAAGCCACCATCGATCTCGAGGATGAGGGTCCGGCCGTCCGGGAGTCGCCACTCGCAGTCGGTGTATCGCAGCCGCCCGCCGGCGTCCCGGCGCTTCACTTGTCGGTCCGGCTGGGCCAGGCGATAGGTCCGGCACATCCGCTTGACGTCCATCTCGGCAAGCGACTGCGCCCCACCCACCATGTCAGCGATTGCTCGGCGGAGCACCGGTGCCCGCCGGAGCCGGGGCAGTCTGCCGAGCCAGTCCTTGAGGAGTTCCGGGCTCGTGAGCTGCTGCTGCACGCACGCAGCCAGGACGCCCTGGGCAGTGCGGTCTGAGCGCTCCGCGGCGGCGAAGAGCAGAATCGCCGGCTCGAGCTGCGCCGTCGGGAGATCCCGGCCCCGCGCCCTCATCCGTGCGAGGTCACGCCTGGTGCGGATATAGGCGATGCCCTCGATCGGCGTCGGCACAGCGTCGGCGTAGGGGACGAGTACCGTGACTTCATCGCGATGCCAGTTCTTGAGGCCGTGCACCTCGCCGGCACTGAGGCCGCCGATCAGCGCGCCCGGCCCGGCGTGCAGGACGCCCAGCCACATCATCTGCTCCCGGGTCAGCTCGCCGGTCGTCGTAGCGACCACGGTTGGCGAGCGCAGCACCCAGCGCTGGGTATCGACACGATGCGCGACCGCCCAGCGGTCGACCCCGGTGGCAGCCAGCTGGCCGCGCGTGATCAGGCCGCGTTGCGCTCTCGCCACCTCACGCCACGTCGGGGGTCGTCTCTTCTGGGCCACGAGTCAGAGCGTGGCGGAATCGTCGGGCCGACGCGAACGCCTCTCCACAAAGAGGCCGTGTGAGCGGGAGAGTGACCCATCGGTCACTCTCCCGCTCACGCGAGGTCAGGGTAGCCGGTCGAGCAGGTCGGCGACCTCGGCCCGGGAGCCGGTGTAGAACGGGACCTCCTCGCGCACGTGGCGGCGGGTCTCGCTGCCGCGCAGATGGCGCATGAGGTCGACGATGCGGTGCAGCTCGTCGGCCTCGAAGGCGAGCATCCACTCGTAGTCACCGAGGGCGAAGGAGGAGACCGTGTTGGCGCGTACGTCGGGGTAGTCGCGCGCCATGCGGCCGTGCTCGGCGAGGAGGCGGCGGCGCTCGGCGTCCTCGAGGAGGTACCACTCGTAGGAGCGCACGAACGGGTAGACGCAGACGTAGGCGCGCGGCGTCTCGTCGGCGAGGAACGCCGGGATGTGGGAGCGGTTGAACTCCGCCGGCCGGTGCAGCGCCATCTGCGACCAGACCGGGGCGAGCCGCGACCCGAACGACGTACGCCGGAAGCGGTGGTAGGCGCGCTGCAGAGCGTCACTGGACGAGGCGTGCCACCAGATCATGAGGTCGGCGTCGGCGCGGAGCCCGGCGACGTCGTAGACACCGCGTACGACGACGTCCTCGGCGGCGAGCTCCGTGAACAGGTCCTCGACCTCGACCGCCTCACCCTTCCGGTCGGCGTCACCGAGGGCCGACTCGAGCCTGAACACCGACCACATCGTGTAGCGGATCGAGGCGTTGAGCTCGTTGATCTTGGCGGCGTTGGTCTGCTCGGACATGGCTCCATTGTGCGCCTGCGCCGGCCGGACTCAGGCCTCGGGGTGGCGCTCCAGGACGAGCTCGTCGTGGATCGGGATGCCGCCCTCCCCGACGAGCGGGATGGCGGGCTTGACCTCGCGGGAGCGGTCGACCGCGCCGGAGCGTACGCCGGTGATGCGGAAGCCGCACTTCTGGTAGAACGCGACCGCGGCGAGGTTGTCGTTGGTGGTGACGACGCGCACCGGTCCGGGATGACGCTCGAGGAACGCCTCGATCAGGGCGCGGCCGGTGCCCTGGCGCTGCGGGTGGGCGGCCATGGCGAGCAGCGTGGTCGGCTCATCGGGGGTGTCGCTGACGTCGTGGACGAGGTAGCCGCACAGCTCGCCGTCGTCCTCGGCCACCAGCGTCGGCAGGCCGAGCAGCGGGATGTCGACGCCGTCGAGGGTCATCGACGGGCCCTCCCAGTCGGCGTCGTACGCCGACGCGAGCCACTCCGCGTCGCTCGCCTGTGCGGGTCTGACCTCGACGCTCATCGGTCGCCCTTCCTCGTGGCGGGGAGGGTGTCGATCGCGGCGGCCGCCCGGTGGGCGGACGCGATCACCGCCGGGATCCCCACGCCGTCGTACGCCGCACCGCAGAGCTCCAGCCCGGGCAGCCGCTCCACGGCCGACCGGATCCTGGCCACCCGGTCGAGGTGACCGACGGCGTACTGCGGCAGGCCGTCGCCCCACCGCTGCACGTGGCTGTCGACCGGCGTCGCGGTCAGCCCGGTCGCCGCACTGAGGTCGGCGAGCGACTGGGCGACGAGCTCGTCGTCCGTGAAGTCCAGCGAGGCCTCCTCGTGGACGCGGCCGATGGAGGTGCGCAGGTGGACGACGCCGTGCGGGGCGCCCGCCTCACGCACCCAGTCCCACTTCGCGAAGGAGAACGTCGAGGCCTTGATCCGGCGCCCGTCGACGGGCGGCACCAGGAAGCCCGAGCGCGACCCGTCCAGCTCATCGAGGCTGGCGAGGTCGGCGGCCCGGCAGGCGAGGGTGACGACGGCCATCGAGGCGTACTCCACCTCCGCCAGCGCGGTCGCCACCGCCGGCGCGAGGTCGCGGAGGAGGGCGCCGGTCGGGCCGGCCGGGGTCGCGAGTACGACGGCGTCGCAGTCGATCGCCCCGTCGGTCGCGCCGGTCGAGAGCACGCGGTAGCCGCAGGAGCCGTCGATGCCGTCGGTCGGGCCTGTGGCGACCACCGCCGTCACCGGCGAGCCGGTCCGGACGTCGAGCTTCTCGGCGAGCACCAGCGGGAGCTGGCCCATGCCGCCCGCGAGCCCGCCGAAGACGGGGACGCCGGGCGTGGACGGCAGCGCGGCCGCCTGCTCGAGCAGCGGGCCGCGCTCCGCGAGCGCCACCAGCTGCGGCACCGCGGCACGGGCGGAGATCTCGCGGGCGCGGCCGGCGTACACCCCGCCCAGGAGGGGCTCCACCAGCCGGTCGGTCACCTCGTCACCGAACCGCTCGGCGACCAGGTCGCCGACGGAGACGTCGCCCTCGATCGTCACCGGCGGCAGCGACGGCTCCTCGCGCACCCGCGCGAGTCCCTCGGGCGAGAGCACCCCGGACGCCTCGAGCCCGGGCAGGTCCATCGGCACGCCCATGAGCGAGCGCGGCAGCGGCCGGAGTGCGCCGCGGGTCCAGATCCGGGACGTGGCGGCGGTGGGGTGTACGACGGGCAGGCCGAGCGCCTCGGCGAGCGCCGTGCCCTCGGGGCGGCGGGCGAGCATCGCCTCCGCGCCGACGTCGACGGCGACGCCCGCGACCGACGCGGTCAGCAGCTTGCCGCCGACCCGGTCGGAGGCCTCGAGCACGACGACGTCATGGCCCGCCGCGGCGAGGTCGTGCGCGGCGGTCAGCCCGCCGATGCCTGCTCCTACGACGACCACCCGCACGCCCACAGTGTCGCACCTGCGACCCGGTCGCCCCGCAGCGGTGGCTGAGCAACCGAATCGGCTGCGCGAACGGTTGCTGACTCACCGCTGACTGAGCGCGTCGCCAGAGAACCTCGCGGGGCGGTGGCCGGGTGCAGACCACCACCCCGCGAGGGGATCGTGAGGCGAGCCGTCAGGCGGACTCGGCGAGCCGGCCGAAGCCGGAGCGATGGAAGACGAGCGGGTTGCCGGTGGCGCCCTCGTCGGAGTGCTCGACGGCGTGCAGCCGCAGCAGGACGATGACGTGGTCGCCGGCCTCCACCTCGCGGTAGATCGTGCAGTCGAACCGGGCGAGCCCCTCGTCGAGCGTGACGGCGCCGTCGTCGCTCGCGCTGAGGCGTACGCCGTCGAACCGCTGCCCCACCGGGCCGGCCAGCTGGCGGCAGACGGCGCCCTGGTCGCCGGAGAGGATCGTGACCCCCAGGTGCGCGGCGCGGCGCAGCTGGGGCCAGGTCTTGGAGCTGTTGGCGACCGAGAAGGACACCAGCGGCGGGTCGAGGCTGACCGAGGTGAACGAGCTGGCGGCCAGACCGGTCAGCCTGCCGTCGACCTCCGCGGCGACGGCGACGACGCCGGTCGGGAAGATCCCGAAGGCCTGCCGCAGGCGCTGGGGGTCGAGGTCCTGGTTGGTGGCGAGCGCGGGCTGGGTCACGGGCACGTCCTTCGCGTCGGGGGTCGCAGGCTGGGCGTCGGGATGGGTCGTGGTCACGAGGCGGCCGCCTTGCCGGGGCTGTCGCCGCCGAAGTGGGCGCCGAACGGCACCGCCGCCCGGCCGACGACCGGGTGCGGGTGCTGCCAGCGGCCGCGGCGACTGAGCTCGGGGAGGACGCCCTCGCCGAACCAGTACGACTCCTCGAGGTGCGGGTAGCCGGAGAGGACGAACTCCTCGATGCCGACCTCGGCGTACTTCTCGACCAGGTCGGCGATCTCGGTGAAGCTGCCGACCATCGCGGTGCCGGCGCCGCCGCGGACGAGGCCGACGCCGGCCCACAGGTTGGGGTAGATCTCGAGGCCGTCCTTCGAGCCCTGGTTGAGGGCGAGCATCCGCTTCTGGCCCTCGGACTCGCTCCTCTTGAGGCCGCTCTGGACCCGCTCGATGTCCTCGGGCGAGATGTGCTGGAGCAGCCGGTCGGCCTCGGCCCAGGCGTCCTCGGAGGTCTCCCGGGCGATGGTGTGGAGCCGGATGCCGAACTTCAGCTCGCGGCCCTCCTCGGCGGCGAGCTTGCGGACCCGCTCGATCTTCTCGGCGACCGCCTCGGGCGGCTCGCCCCAGGTGAGGTAGACGTCGGCGTACTTGGCGGCGACGTCCAGCGCCTTCGGCGACGAGCCGCCGAAGTAGATCTCCGGCAACGGGTCGGGGATCTGGGAGAGGGTGGCCTTCTCGACCTTGTAGTGCGGGCCCTCGTGGGTCACCGTCTCCCCGCTCCACAGCGCCTTCACGAGGTGGAGGAACTCGCCGCAGCGGTCGTAGCGGCCGTCCTTGTCGAGGAAGTCGCCGAACATCCGCTGCTCGGCGCTCTCGCCCCCGGTCACCACGTTGAGCAGCAGCCGCCCGCCGGAGAGGTTCTGGAAGGTCCCGGCCATCTGCGCGGCGAGGAAGGGCTCGATCAGCCCCGGCCGGAAGGCGACCAGGAACCGCAGCCGCTCCGAGACCGAGCTCAGCATCGCGGTGGTGATCCACGCGTCCTCGCACCAGGCACCGGTCGGGGTGAGCGCGGCGTCGAAGCCGAGCTGCTCGGCGCTGCGGGCGATCTGGCCGAGGTACGGCACCGTCGCGGCCCGGCCGTGCACGCCGTCGCCGGCGCTCACGCCGTGGCCGCCGCCGACGACGGAGCGGCCGTCGCCGCCGTTGGTCGGCAGGAACCAGTGGAACTTCAGGTCGGTCATGGTGTCCTCTCCAAAGGGGAAGTACGTCGGTCAGAGCTGGCCGTGCCGCGGGGGCAGCGTGCCGTCGACGGCCCACCGCCCGAGGTGCTGGACCTTCCAGGCGGCGGGGTCGTGAAGCGTGTGCGTACGGGCGTTGCGCCAGTGCCGGTCGAGGTCGAGGCCGGCGAGCGCGGAGCGGGTGCCGGCCACCTCGAACAGGCGCGAGGCGACGTCGACCGAGGCCGCGGTGGTGGCGGCCCGGGCGGCGGCGACGGCCAGGCTGGCCGCGCCGGCGGACTCGTCGGTGAGATCCGCGTCGGCGGCGTCGATCGCGCGGGCGGCCTCGGCGACGAGCGCCTCGGCGCCGCGGACGGCGAGCTCCATCTCGCCGAGGGCCTGGACCACCAGCGGGTCCTCGGCGGCCCGCTCGACGCCGTACGTCGCCCGGGCGTCGGGGTAGGGGCGGCTCCGCTCGCGCACGAACGCCGCGGCCTCCTCGAGCGCCCGGCGGGCGATGCCGGCGTCGAGTGCCGCGTGCAGGACCTGGGCGAACGCGCCGTATGTCGTCGGGCCCTCGAACGTCGGCGAGAACTCGGTGATCCACTCGTCGGTCACGACGACCTCGTCGAGCCTGACGGTGCCGCTGCCGGTGGTGCGCTGGCCGACGGCGTCCCAGTCGTCGATCCGCTCCACGCCCGGCGCGTCCGACGGCACCCAGGCCACGGCCAGCGGGCCGTCCGCGCCGTTCTCATCGCCTCCGGCTCGGCGGCGATGGCCCAGGACCGCGAGGTAGTCGGCGAACAGCGACCCGGTGCAGTAGAACTTCTCCCCCGACAGCAGCCAGCGGCCGTCGCCCGCCTCCGTCAGCGTCGTACGGAAGTCGCGCACGTGCTTGGTGCCGAACTCCGACTGCGCGTTGGCGACCGTCTTCCCGGCGAGCACCTCGCCGAGGATGAGGGCCTGCTGCTGCGGCGTTCCGCGCAGCTTCAGCTGGTTGACGTAGACGAAGTGGCTGTGCGGGATCTGCGCGATGTTGGGGTCGCCCCACGCGAGCAGCCGGAAGACCTCCGCCACGGCGCTCACCGGCAGCTGCGGACCGCCGTACGCCGCGGGGACCGTGATGGCGAGCAGCCCGGACGCCGCGAGCGCCTTCACCTCGTCGTACGGCAGGGTGCGGCTGCGGTCGCGCTCGGCCGCCCCCTCGGCGAACCGCTCGCCGAGCTCGCGCGCCGTCGCCACCGCCTCGTCGGCGGTCAGCACCGGGACCCGTACGTCGGACTGTGTCGCGGTCATCCGACCGTCTCCAGCTCCTGCGCCTCGAGCTCGCGCAGGATCGGCAGCACGTTCTGCCCGAAGTACTCGACGTCCTCGTGGTAGTGGAGGAAGCCGCACAGGATCAGGTCCGCGCCGACCTTCTTGTACTCCAGCATCCGGCGGGCGACCTGCTCCGGGGTCCCGATGAGGCCGGTCCGGAAGCCGTCGTTGTACTGCACCAGGTCGGCGAACTCGGAGTCCTGCCACATGCCCTTCTTGTCGCCGGTCGACTGGCCCGCCTGCTTGACCGCGGAGCCGAAGCCCTCGACCGCCTCGTGGTCGGCCTTCGCGACGATCTCCCGCAGCACCTCGCGCGCCTCGGCCTCGGTGTCACGGGCGATGACGAAGCCGTTGACGCCGAACCTGACCCGGCGGCCGTGGACCTGGGCGACGTCGCTGACGTCGCGGATCTGCTCGGCGATCCCCTCGGGGGTGTTGCCGTTGGCGAAGTACCAGTCGGAGACCCGGCCGGCCATGCCGCGAGCGTCGCTGGAGTTGCCGCCCTGGAAGATCTCGGGGTGCGGGCGGCCCTCCGACGCGAGCGGCTTCGGCTTCAGGTCGAAGTCGTGCAGCCGGTAGAAGTCGCCGTTGAGCTCCGCGTGGTCGGAGGTCCAGATCTCGCGCAGGTAGCGGATGAACTCCTCCGACCGGCGGTAGCGCTCGCCGTGCTCCAACCAGGGCTCGCCGAGCTTCGTGAACTCGTCCTTGAACCAGCCGGAGACGACGTTGACCGCGGCCCGGCCGTTGGAGAGGTGGTCGGCCGTGGCCAGCCACTTCGCCAGCACGCCCGGCTGCCACAGGCCCGGATGGACCGCGGCGATGACCTTGAGCCGCTCGGTGGCCAGCAGCAGCGCCAGGGAGAAGCTGGTGGACTCGTGCTGATACGCCGCGCCGTAGGACGCCATGTAGCGGACCTGCGACAGGGCGTACTCGAAGCCGTTGTTCTCCGCGAGCTGTGCCAGCTTCTTGTTGTAGTCGTAGCCCCAGTCGGTGCGCTGCTCGATCTTGCTGACTACCAGGCCGCCACTGACGTTGGGCACCCAGTAGGCGAGCTTCAGGTCTTCGGCTGCCGTCATGCTGACTCCTCCCAACTGGTTTATGTGGATCAGATTGATCGACATTAGGCCCCGGATCAAGTTGGAGAGGCCTGTGTCACGCGTGTTTCGGACGAGGGGGTGATAGGCAGGGCCTTTCACCCCTGGTGGAGGCCGCGTCCCTGCTGGCTCCGCCGCCCGCCTCGCGCACGGTGGTCCCGATGGCCCAGGCGTACGGCGGCGGCGTGCCGTTGACGAGGAAGTCCCCGACCACCCGCTCCTTGAGGATCCGCGGATTGTGGGATGCCACCGTTCGCGCGTTCCGCCAGTGCCTGTCCAGCCCGAGCGAGACGGAGGTCGCGGAGGCGCCGAGCGTGTCGAAGAGCACCGTCGTGGCGTCGAGGACGAGGTCGGTGACCACCACCTGGGCGGCGGCCGACTCCAGCTCCGCCGCCTCGTTGAGCCGCTCGATCTCCTGGTCGGAGCCCGCGGCGCCGTCGAACACGCGCTGCAGGGCGGAGGCGACCCGCAGGGCGGTCGCCTCCGCGGCGTACGCCTTCGCCTGGACCTGGCCAACACGGGCCAGTACCTGCGGGTCGTCCCGGACCCGAGCCGCGTTGGCGTGGGAGTAGTTGCGGGATCGTCCGCGCACCTGGCCGACGGTCTCGGTGAGAGCGGCGCGGCCGATGCCGGCGAGCGTCGCGAGGAGGTTGAGCTGGTAGAACGCCGTCTGGTACGGGAACCGGTCGGTGAACGGGATGACCTCCACAGCCGGGACGGCGTCGAAGGTCGTGGTGCCGCTGCCGGTGCCCCGCTGACCGAAGCCGTCCCAGTCGTCGCTGACGCTCGCCCCCGGGTGTCGGAGGTCGACGAGTGCGATGACGAGGTCCTCGGCGCCGTCGGGCGTCACCCGGCGTGCATAGACGTCGGCCCACTCGGCGAAGATCGAGCCTGTCGTGTAGTACTTCTGCCCGGTCACGGCGTATCCGTCGTCGGCGGCGGCTGCGACGGTGTTGAGTCCACCCATGGGCGTCGCTCCGACCTCGGTCCAGGCGTTCCCCGCGATCTCGCCCGCGACGAAGCGATCGAACCAGACCTTCTGGTCCATCCCGCGGGCATGCTGCCAGGCGCGGTCCTCGGCCAGCGCGAAGTGTCCGCGGAGCGCCTGGGAGAGGTTGCTGTCGGCGGCCGCCAGGTCGATCCACAGGGCCGTCAGCTCCACCAGGTCCACTCCCCCGCCGCCGTAGGGCTCCGGCACCCGGAGCGCCCCGAAGCCGGTGCGCTTGAGTGCCTCCATCGGCTCCGCCGGTAGCTCCCCGGCCCGCTCGCGCGCCAGGGCTCCGGCCGCGATCTGCTCGAGGAGCGGCTGGAACCGGGAGCGCAGGGCCCGGTAGGCGGGCGTGTCGAGCGAGGGTCCCAGGGACGTCGTCACGGGTTGTCTCCTCCGAGAGCGCGGTGGATGGTCGGCGTCGGGTGGTCAGGTGTAGAGCGTGAAGTCGGGGTAGGCACCGGTCAGGAAGTGGTCACCGACCTCGCGCCGCTTGTAGGCCACCGGGTCGTGAAGCGTGTGCGTGCGCACGTTGCGCCAGAACAGGTCGAAGCCGTGGCGGTTGTTCGTCGCCCGCGCGCCGGTCACCTCGAAGATCCGGTTCGTCGCCTCGGTGCCGAGCTCGGTCGAGACGACCTTCAGCGCCGCGATCAGGACGGCGACCTCGCCGCGCTCGTCCCACGTGAGTCGGTCGCCGGCGGCGTACGCCTCGTCGAGGGCGGCCGCCGCCTCGCCTCCGAGCGCTGCGACCGACCGGGCGCGCGCGACGAGCTCGCCGTACGTGCCGAGGACGTACGGATCAGCGACCGCGGTGGCGACGCCGGACAGAGCCCACGGGCGGCTCGTCGTGCGCGTGTAGTCCCTCGCAGCGCGCAGGGCACCCTCGGCGATGCCGAGATAGAGATGCCCGAAGACCGCCTGGATGGCCGGCGTGACCAGCGACGCGTACGGCGTGACGCGGTCGGGCCTGAGGGACCCGAGGACGTCTGCAGGGTCGACCGGTGTTCCGTCGAAGGTGACGCCCCCACTGGCGGAGAGCCGCTGACCGAGGTTGTCCCACGTCGTGTCGAAGTCGATCCCGGTGGCATCGGCGCGCACCAGCGCCAGCACCGGCTCGCCATCGCTCTCGCGCTCGGCCGACACGACGATCACGTCACCCACCGACGAGCCGGTGGCGAACGACTTCGTGCCGAACAGCCGGAGCCCACCCGCGTCGGCACGCAGCACGAGCTCCGGGTCGAGCGGGTTTACCGCGTCGCCCCACATGAGCTGGCCCTCCGCCGTCGCGCTTCCCCACCGCTTCTGCTGCTCGGCGGTGCCGCTGAACCACAGTTGCGCGAGGTTCACGTAGTGGTAGCCGAGGATCTGCGCGATCGAGCCGTCGGCGGCCGCCAGGCTTCGGACGACCCCGAGCGCCGTCGCCCAGTCCCCGCCGCCGCCACCCAGCTCCGAGGGGACCAGGAGCGCTGGCAGGCCAGCCGCCCGCAGCTTCTCGACCTCCGCGTGGGGCTGGGCTCCGACGCGGTCGCGCTCGAGTGCATCCTTGGCCAGGTCAGCGGCTACGTCCTCCGCCTGGCTCAGCCACTCGTCGTGTACGCCGCTCACTTCGTCGCCTTTCGTCTGTACTGGATGCCGGGGTGGTCGCTGCGCAGCCGCTGCTGACCTGGGCCGTAGAGGCTCTCGCGCAGCGTGTCGCCGTCGTAGTCCGTGCGCACCCGGCCGCGTCTCTGGAGCTCGGGGACGACGAGGTCGACGAGGTCGACGAACGACCCGGGCGTGACGGCGTAGGCGACGTTGAAGCCGTCGGCCCCAGACTCGTCGATCCATCGCTCCAGCTCGTCGGCGACGCGCTCCGGGCCGCCGACGATCACCGGCCCCATCCCGCCGATCCCGACCCACTCCGCGATCTCACGAGGCGTCCAGGTGCGATCGGGGTCGGCTCGAGAGAAGGCCTCGACCGCGCTGCGCACCGCCTCGGTCTCGACGTACTCCAGCGGCTCGTCGGGGTCATACCCCGAGAGGTCGAGCCCGCTCCAGCCGCCGTACAGCGTGAGCGCACCGTCGAGGTCGACGTACCGTCGGTAGTCGGCGTGCTTCGCCTCCGCCTCCTCGTCCGTAGGTGCGGTCACGATCGTCACGAGGGTGAAGATCTTGACGCTCTCGGGGTCGCGGCCGCTCTCCCCGGCCAGCCGTCTGACGTCGTCCACGTAGGTCCGGAGCAGCTCGGGCCTGGTGGCCGTGACGAAGACAGCCTCGGCGTGGCCGGCGGCGAAGGCGCGACCCGTCGGCGAGGCTCCGGCCTGGAACAGGACCGGCGTACGTTGCGGCGACGGCTCGGAGAGGAAGATGCCCGGGACCTCGAAGTAGGTGCCCTTGTGCTCGATGGGATGCACCTTCGCCGGGTCGGCGAAGGTGCCTCTCGCCGCGTCCCGTACGACGGCGTCGTCCTCCCAGGAACCCTCCCAGAGCTTGTAGCAGACCTCGAGGAACTCCTCGCCGACGGCGTAGCGCTCCTCGTGCGGCACCTGGCGGACGAGGCCGAGATTCCGCGCAGCCGACTCGAGGTAGGACGTGACGATGTTCCACGCCACGCGACCCTCGGTGAGGTGGTCGAGGGTGCTCATCCGGCGCGCGAACGAGTACGGCTGCTCGTAGGTGAGGGAGACCGTGATCCCGAACCCGAGGTGTTCGGTCACCGCGGCCATGGCCGAGACGGCGCCGGTCGGGTCGTTGTTGGGCACCTGGGCCGCGCTGCGAACCGCGTCCTCGGGGCCGTCCCTGTAGACGTCGTACAGGCCGAGCACGTCGGCGATGAAGAGGCTGTCGAAGCGGCCGCGTTCCAGCAGCCTCGCGAGCTCGGTCCAGTACCCGAGGCTCTTGTAGCGCCACGACTGGTCCTCGGGATGGCGCCAGAGCCCCGGGGCCTGGTGCCCGACGCACGTCATGTCGAACGCGTTCAGGTGGATTCGCTTGCGGTTCAACGCCGACCTCCAGGGAGCGGGCTCACTTCACGCCGCCCGCCGTCAGACCGGCGACCAGCCAGCGCTGGGCGAGCACGGCGAGGACGTACATGGGGACGACACCGATCAGGGAGGCGGCGGCCTGCTGTCCGTACTGGACCGTGTGGTCGCCCTGGAACAGGGACAGGCCGACCGTCAGGGTCTGGCTGTCGGTGCGCTGCGAGAACGAGACCGCGAAGAGGAACTCGTTGTAGGAGAGGAAGAGGCTGATCAGCCCGACCGCGACGATGCCGGGAGCGATCAGTGGTACGACGATCCGCCGGAGCGTCGCCCCCGCCGAGAGACCGTCCAGCCATGCCGCCTCCTCGATCTCCTCGGGAATCCGACGCACGAAGCCCTCGAGGAGCCAGACGGCGACCGGGACGTTCGCCAGGCCGTCGACCAGGATCAGCCCGAGCACGTTGTTGGTGAGGCCGGCGTCCTTGAACAGGTAGTAGAGCGGCAGCAGGGCCGCCACCGGCGGCGCGCAGTAGCTGCCCAGCAACACGCCCGACAATCGCTGACCGGACCGTGCGCGCGCCGCGAAGTAGGCGGCTGGCACAGCGATCACGACGGTGAGCAGCGCCGCTCCGAGGGCGACGATCCACGAGTTCCTGGCCATCGTCGCCAGCGGGATCGTGTCGAACGCGTTGCTGAAGTTCGCCCACACGAACCTGCTCGGGATCCACCCACCGTTCTGCACGTCGTCGGGCGAGCGGAGCGACAGCGAGAC
Organism: Nocardioides asiaticus; assembly: GCF_040049175.1. NCBI lineage: Bacteria > Bacillati > Actinomycetota > Actinomycetes > Propionibacteriales > Nocardioidaceae > Nocardioides > Nocardioides asiaticus. The sequence goes on from NZ_JBDZDM010000001.1 coordinate 1,102,347, forward strand.
GAGGAACAGCAGGGGCAGGCTCACCACCAGCCCGATCACCAGCAGGGCCAGCCTGAGACCCAGGGGCCGCGCGATCGTCGACAGTCGGCTCATGCCTCCGCCACCGCCCTCTTCCGGGCGATGCCGACGATCGCCATCACGGCCGAGACCACGGCCACGAAGATGACGGTCGCGGCCGAGGCGACGCCGATCTCGTAGCTGTTCTGCAGGCCGGTGCGGTAGATGAAGAACGAGCTGAGCATGGTCGAGAATCCCGGCCCGCCGCTGGTGACGACCACGACGAGGTCGAAGACCTTGAAGCCGAGGACCAGCGCGAGCAGGAGCGCTGCCCAGACGGTGGTCCGGATCGAGGGCCAGACGACGTGGTGGAAGACGGCGATCCTCCCGGCCCCGTCGAGCTGGGCGGCCTCCACCAGGTCGCGCGGCACATCCAGGAGGGCCGCGAACACGAGGATCGTCACCAGGGGCATCCACTGCCACGTGTAGATGAGTAGGAGGGTGAGGAACGCACCGGTGCTCGACCCCAGCGGGTTGAATCCGTCCAGGCCGACATGTGACCAGATGCCGGTGAAGGCGCCTCCGACCGGCGCGAGCATCAGCTTCCAGGCCACGCCCACCATCACCGGCGGGGTCACCAGCGGAAGCAGCAGCAGGACGCCGAGGACACCCAGCCGGTCCCCTCGTGCTCGCAGGAGAAGCGCGAGCGCCGTCCCGGTGACGACGACGAGGACGGTCGAGGCCGCTGCGAAGACGACGGAGCGGCTGATCGAGCCGGGAAACGCCGTCGACTGGAGGGCGTCGGTGAAGTTCGTGAGCCCGGTCCAGCGCTGCAGCGGGAGGGCGAGGTTCGACTCGGTGAACGCGAGGCCGAGCAGGTAGACGGTCGGGTAGACCATGAGGAGCAGCAGCCCGGCGATCGACGGCACGGCGAAGAGGAAGGGCACCCGCGGCGAGCTGCGCCTGACCCGCCGCCGGCCGGAGGTCGATCCCTGCGCGAGGGCCGGACGTCGCTGCGCACCTGTCGTCTCGGCGACGGTCATCCCGAGGCTCCCTTGCGCCACTGGTCCGTCGCGTCCGAGAGCGCCTGCTCCGCCGACTTCTTGCCCTGGATCGCCAGCGCGATCTCGTCGCACATGGCCTGGAGCCCGGCCGGGTCGTCCGGTCCGGCCGGCCACGCGAGCGGGTCACCGACCAGACCGGTCCTGATCGTGTCGTACGCCCTGGGCAGCGACTTCTTGTACGCCGCGTCGTTCAGCACGCTGGTGCGGGCCGGGTCGATCCCGGTGCCCGCCTTCGACGCCACCGCGAGGTTGTTGGCCTTCGACGTCGCCCACTTCACGAACTCGGCCGCCTCGACCTGCTGCTGCGATCCCGCGGAGACGCCGAGCCCGAAGCCGGCGTCCAGCGCGGTCCGCGGCTTGGTGTTGCTGCCGCCGACGGGGAGGGGTACGGCATCCCACGCGTCGACGACCTTGGACATCGACGGGTCGCTCGCCTTCAGGGCCATGTCCGTCCAGGTGTCGATCATCGCGCCCTGCCCGGACAGGAAGGCGGAGTTCGCCTGGTCGAAGCCGATCTGGAGGGGCGTCGGCAGGGCGTACTTCGAGACGTTGATGAGCCCGGTCAGGGCCTGGACCGCCTCGTCGGTGTTGAGGTCCGGCTTCCCGTCGCTGTCCACCAGCGAGCCGCCGTAGCCGGCCAGCCGGTTGATGAAGGTGCAGCCGAGGATCATCGGCACCTGCTGTCCCTCGATGACCGCGCCGTAGACCTTGCCGTGGCTGTCCTTCGTGATCTTCTCGACGGCGGCGTCGTAGTCGTCCCAGGTCTTGGGAGGGTCGAGCTTGTAGGTGTCGAAGACCTTGGCGTTGTAGAAGAGGATGTGCGTGTCGCCGTCGAACGGCAGCCCGTACCGCTTGCCGTCGTACAGCGTGTACGGGTCCCAGATCGATCGCAGGAAGTCCCCTGTGTCGATGTCGGACTGCGACTTGATCCACGCGGTCAGGTCGACCAGCGCGTCCGCGGCCACCAGTGAGCCGAGGCCGAAGTAGAAGTAGTCGAAGACGTCGAACTGGCCCGCCCCGCTCTGCACGTCCAGGATCTGCTTCGACGTGAGCTGGTCGTACGGTGCGGCGGTCACCTTCAACGTGCCGCCGAACTCCTTCTCGAACTGCTTCGCGAGGACGTCCTTGAAGGCGATCACATGCGGCTGGTTCACCAGCAGGCTGATCGTCTTGCCCTTGAGCGACGCCTTTGCGCCGGCATCGACCTGAGCACTCGCCGACGAGCCGCCGCACGCCGTCAGGAGCCTGCCGGCCGCCAGGGCCGAGGTGCCCACGAGGGCACCTCGCAGGATCTGGCGACGACTGGCCGCGAGCCGTCCGACCGATGTCGGCCCCGGGTGACCGGATGGGACCATCGCGTTCATATGCACGTTCCTTCTCGTGTCCGCCTGCGGTGGCGCCCTCGAGCGCGACAGGGCCCCATCGCCCCGTGGCTGCCCGGCACCTGACCTCAGTCCCCATCAAAGTCGAGTGACATGGTGGATAATCACACGTTGTCGCCCCTCGGGCCACGGGCGCCGAGCCGATTCGACGATCGGAAGCACCGATAGCGAGATCGGCAAAACCATTAACTGCATTAAGTTACATGACTATTACAGGAGCCCGCGATGCGCATCGAACAACTGGAGTACATCGCCGCAGTGACGCACTACGGCTCGCTGCGCCGCGCGAGCGAGCAGCTGCACATCTCGCAACCCGCGCTGAGCGAGGCGGTGACGAAGCTCGAGCGCGAGCTGGGCGTGACGCTCCTCGACCGACGCCGGTCCGGCGCGCGGATCAGCCGCGAGGGGCGCGAGCTGCTCGGCAGCATGACGGAGGTCCTCGAGGCGGTCGACCGGCTCCGGGTCGCGGCCGGGTCCCAGGAGACGCGCGGGCGCGTCGTACGCGTGGGGACCGTCAACGCCGGTACGACGTCGCTGCTCTTCCCCGCCCTGCGGGAGTTCCAGCGGGAGCAGACCGGTACGCCGGTCGAGATCCGCAACCTGCAGCAGGACGAGATCAGGGTCGGCCTCATCGAGGGTGCCCTCGACCTGGGGCTGGTGAACCTCCTCGACGGCGACGACCTGTCCCCGGACCTGCTCGCGACGCCACTGCGGAGGGGAAGGCCCGTGGTCGTGCTCCCGGCCGACCATCGGCTCGCGGAGGAGAGCGAGATCCGGATCGACGACCTGCGCGCGGAGCCGTTCGTGGCGATGCGCGCCGGCTACCTCATGCACCGGTTCGCGCACCGCGTCTTCGGTCGTTCGCTGCCCCGCGGCTGGCACATCACCGACGGCGCGGAGATGGGGAAGATGATGGTCGCCGAGGGCCTCGGCGTGACGCTGCTGCCGGACTTCTCGGTCGTAGGCGACACGCTCGAGCGCGCCGGGCTGATCGCCGCGCGGCCGATCGCCGGTGACCAGACCGCGGTGACGATGGTCGCCCTCCAGGCACGTACGGCGAGGTCGGGCGGGAGCACCGAGGCGCTCCTCCGCGCGCTCCTCGCGCAGTCCGACGGCTCCGCCGAGCAGCGCTCGGCGTCGTGAGGCCGGCGCTCAGTCCAGCGGGTAGGCCTGCACGAACTCGGTGAGCCGCGCGAGCTGGTCGGGGTCGGTGCTGGGGATGACACCGTGGCCGAGGTTGAAGACGTGGCCGGGCGCGGCGCGGCCGGCCTCGATGACCTGGGCGGCGCGCTCGAGCAGGACCTCGGTGGGCGCGAAGACGAGCGTGGGGTCGAGGTTGCCCTGGACCACGCGACCGCCGACCTGCCCGATCGCCCAGTCGAGGGGCGTACGCCAGTCGACGCCGACGACGTCGGCGCCAGCCTCGCCCATGAGCGGGAGGAGGAAGCCGGAGTTGACCCCGAAGTGGATGCGCGGGACGCCGAGCTCGCCCACGCGTGCGAGGACGCGCGCGGAGTGCGGCATGACGAAGCGCTCGTAGTCCTGCGGCGTCAGCGCGCCGGCCCAGGAGTCGAAGAGCTGGACGGCGCTGGCACCGGCGGCCACCTGCACCTCGAGGAACGCCGCAGAGATGTCGGCGATCTTCGCCATCAGCGCGTCCCAGACGTCGGGGGCGCCGTACATGAGCGCCTTGGTGCGGGCGTGGTCCTTCGAGGGACCGCCCTCGACGAGGTACGAGGCGACGGTGAACGGCGCGCCGGCGAACCCGATCAGCGGGGTGCCGTGCTCGCCGATCCCCGCCAGCTCGGCGATCAGGGACCGGACGGCTGCGGTGACGAACGGGACGTGCTCGGGGGTGAGGTCGGGGATCGCCTCGACGTCGGCGAGGGTGCGCACGGGCTGCGCGACGACCGGACCGACGCCCGGCTTGATGTCCAGGTCGACACCGACCGCCTTGAGCGGCAGCACGATGTCGCTGAAGAAGATCGCCGCGTCGACGCCGTACCGCCTCACCGGCTGGAGCGTGATCTCGGTGACCAGGTCCGGATCCATGCAGGACTCGAGCATGCCGATGCCCTCGCGTACGGCGAGGTACTCCGGCAGCGCCCGGCCCGCCTGGCGCATGAACCACACCGGCGTGTGGGACGGCTTCTCGCCACGGACCGCCCGGAGGAACGCGCTCTGCGTCAGGGCGCCCCGCCCCGGGGTGCCGTGGTCCTGCTCGTCCGCTCGGGGGGTCGTCACGGGACGATGGTCCCACCTGGTGCGGCGTGTGCGCACATCGCCGGAAGGCAAAGCGACCTACGCTGGCGGCATGGTCGTGCGCGAGGAGACGCGCCCGGACGCGGGTGCGCGCGGCCCTGCTGAGTTCAGGGCCGCGGTGGCAGCCTTGCGCGCCGCCACCCTGCGCCCGGAGGTCTTCTGCGAGGAGATGCCGGCGCCGCAGCGGATCGCGCCGTACGCCACGGCCCTCTCCGCCGACGTCACCGTCCCCGTCGACGGCACCGACACCGACGTCGCGACCGGGCGCCTGATCCTGCTCCACGACCCGGACGGCAACGACGCCTGGGCGGGGGGCACCTTCCGTCTCGTCGCGTACGCGCGGGCCGAGATCGACGTCGAGCTGATCACCGACCAGATGCTCGGCGAGGTGGGCTGGTCGTGGCTGACCGAGGCGCTCGAGGCGCACGGCGCGTCGTACGCCGCTGTCTCGGGCACCGTCACCCGGGTCGCGACCGAGAGCTTCGGCGGGATGTCCGACGAGGAGGGCTCGGCCCAGATCGAGATCCGCGCCTCGTGGACGCCGGTGGCCGCCGGGGACGACGCCGGGCCGGTCGACGTACGTCCGCATGCGGAGGCCTGGGGCGAGCTGCTGTGCACGGCGGCCGGGCTTCCGCCCGTGCCGGACGGCGTCACGGTCATCCCCAGCCGGCGAGGACAGCGCGGCTCGTGACGGAGGAGACGGGGACGGGGGCCGCCGGGGCCGACGTCCCCGAGACGGAGGCGCCGCCCGCCCCCCTGCTGACGCTGCGAGACGGGCTCCCGAGCGTCACCGAGACCGACGACGGCCTCGCCACCGCCGCGGCCGCGATCAAGCGCGGCGCCGGCCCGGTCGCGATCGACGCCGAGCGCGCGTCCGGCTACCGCTACTCCAACCGCGCCTACCTCGTCCAGCTGCGTCGCGAGGGATCCGGCACGTGGCTGATCGACCCGATCCCGCTCTCGACGATGGCGCCGCTGGTCGAGGCGCTCGAGGGCACCGAGTGGATCCTGCACGCCGCCACCCAGGACCTGCCGTGCCTCGCCGACCTCGGCCTGCACCCGAGCGAGCTGTTCGACACCGAGCTCGCCGGCCGGCTGCTCGGCTACCCGCGGGTGGGGCTGGCCACGCTCGTCGAGACGGTCCTCGGCTACCAGCTCCTCAAGGAGCACTCCGCCGCCGACTGGTCGACCCGGCCGCTGCCGACGCCGTGGCTGGAGTACGCCGCGCTCGACGTCGAGGTCCTCGTCGAGCTGCGCGACGCGCTGGCCCGCGAGCTGCGGGAGACCGGCAAGGACGAGTGGGCCCGGCAGGAGTTCGACCACCTGCGCGGCTTCCAGCCCCCTCCGCGGATCGACGCGTGGCGGCGTACGTCGGGGATGCACCGGGTCCGCGGCCGCCGCGGCCTCGGAGCGGTGAAGGCGCTCTGGGAGGCGCGCGACGAGCTCGCCCGGCAGCGCGACGTGACGCCCGGGCGGATCATCCCCGACTCCGCCATCGTCGTCGCCGCCCAGGAGCTGCCGACGGACCGCCAGAGGCTGCTCTCCCTCAAGGGCTTCCACGGACGCGGCGCCGAGCGCTACTCGCGGGTCTGGGTCGAGACGATCCAGCGCGTGCTGGCGATGTCCGACGAGGAGCTGCCCGCACGCACCCCGCGCGGCGACGGGCCGCCGGCGCCCCGGGCCTGGGCCGACAAGGACCCCGTCGCCGCCCGGCGGCTCACCCTCGCGCGTACGGCGCTCGGCGGGCTCGCCGAGGAGCGCAACCTGCCGGTCGAGAACCTCCTCACCCCCGACCACCTGCGGCGGGTGCTGTGGGCGCCCCCGCGCACCCGCGATCCCGGCGCCCTGCTCGACGCCGTCATCGGCCTGCTGGACGGGTACGGCGCCCGCGGCTGGCAGATCGCCCTCACCGCCCCGCTGCTCACCGACGCGATCCTGCGGGCGGAGTCGGAGGAGTGAGGCTCAGCCGGTCGGGCTGGCCGACGGCGTCACGGGGCGCAGCACGTTGGTGCTCAGGTCGTCGATCGTCTGCGTGACGGACTCGACGTCGATCCCCGGATGCAGCAGCTTGCTGATCTGCGGTCCGGCGACGATCTGGAGCTGGTCGAAGGTGTGCGGCGCGGGGATCGCGGTCATCCCCTTGATCGCGGACGTGAACACCGCAGCGTTCGCGGGTGCGCGGTTGGGCTGGACGAACGCGTCGGCGTACGCCACCTGCTGGTTGACGGGGACGACGTAGCCGGTCCTGGCCACCTCGGCGACGGCCTTCGCCGAGACGAGGTAGGCGAGGAAGTCGGCGGCGACGTCCGGGTCCTCGGTCTGCTCGCTCAGGCACAGGCCGCTGTAGTCGCCGACGGTCGCCGGGTCGCCGGTGCTCGGGATCGCCATGACGTTCCAGTGCAGCCCGGGCACGCCGCGTAGGTGCGGGACGAGCGACCGGTCGCCGGGCAGCACCGCCAGCTGTCCGCGCTCGAACCATCGCAGCGGCGTGGCCTGCTCCAGCTGCGTCGCGCTGAGTCGGAAGCGCTGGTTGAGCACGGTCGGCCACAGCGCCTTGATCGCATCGGTGCTGTCCTCGAGCGCGAGCCGGGTCGGGTTCTTCGGGTCGTCCACCAACGACCCGCCCGCTGCGGTCAGCCACGGTGCGAGTCCGCGGAGGTTCGGCGCGGCGTACATCCCCGCGATGTGCTTGCGCGGCCTGGTTGCGAACTTCATCGCTGCGGCGAAGTCGTCGAGGTCCCAGGTGCCGGTCTCGGGCGCGTCCGGGACGTCGAGCCCGCGCTTCTTCATCGCGTCGAAGTCGACCAGGTCGGTGTTGACGTAGAGCACGTCGGGCGAGACGGCGTACGGCATGCAGACGAGGTGCTTGTCCAGCGAGAAGTCGTTGACCGCGGCCCGCGAGTAGCTGTCCCCGAGGTCGATGTTGCGGGCCTCGAGGTAGGTGTCGACGGGCTGTACGACGCCGGCGGCGCTGAGCCGCGAGACGTCGGCGCGCGGGGTGAGGAAGACGTCCGGCGCCTCGCCGCTGCCGGTGAGGCTGCTCGTCATGGAGTACTCGTCCGGCCACGACTTGATCTTGATCGTGACGCTCGGGTCGACCTGGTGGTAGGCCTTCGCGGCTGCGCTGTAGGCCTTCACCACCGGCGACTTGCCGTAGACGCCGAAGGTCAGGGTGACCGGCTCTGCGGAGGAGGCGGAGGATGCGGAGGAGGCGGAGGATGCGCTGCTCGGCGTCGCCGAGGGTGTCCCGCTCGCGCCCGGCTCGTCGTCACCGCAGCCCGCGAGCGTCCCGGTCAGGACGACGGCTGCGGCGACGAGACCGGCGACCGACCGCACGTGCGATCCCACCGACGACCCCCGCCTTCCAGCTACGACTCACTCACGCTCCGGCATCGCCGGGCCGCCCCACTGTACCGACCGATCCCGACCTTGTTCACAACCCGTTCACCGGGGACGTGGCTGCCCGGTCGTCAGAGGTCGTGGAAGCGGCGCGCCTCGGCGATGACCCGCTCGAACATGCCCTTGTCGAGCGCGGTCCCCTCCCGGCGTACGCCGGTCGCGGTGAGCTCGATCAGCCGGTCCAGCCGCACTTCGGACGGGCGCCGCTCGCGGTCCCAGCCCCCGCTGCCGACGTCCATCCAGTAGCGGCCCCAGCGCGCCTCGTCGGCCGCGTCGCGGTCGTGGTCCTTGCTGGTGAGCATCAGCGCGAGCAGCCGCTCGGCGCCGGCACCGGCCTCGCGGCGGGCGATGATCAGCACCGGCCGGTCCTTGCCCTGGCTCGGGTCGTCCTCGTAGGGCACCCATGCCCAGCAGACCTCGCCCGGGTCGGGCAACCCGTCGCGCTCGGGGGCGTACGACGCCCGCCAGCGGGCGGGGAAGGGCAGCCGTCGTCCGACCCTGCCCGTCCGTCGGTCGAGCCTGTCGAGACCCCGCCTCAGCAGAGAAGGGAGCACGCCGGACCGGGAGCGCCTCACGGCGCGTGGCCGCTCGTAGCGGCTGATGTTGGGACCCGGGGCTGCCGCGGCCCGGCGTACTCACTGACCATTTTAACGACGCACCCCCAACGCGGTCTCGTTTTCGGGTATCGGCCCGTCACCCGAGCCGGTGGTCGAGCTCGGCATGGCCGGCGGACTCGAGCTGCTCGGAGAGCTGGAGCATGTGGCGTACGTCGGGGCCGCCGGCGGCCGGCTCGAGCGCCGCCCGGCCGGTGGCGACGACGCGCGCGAAGGCGGCGGCCCGGAGGAGTACGTCGGCGAAGTCGCCGCCCGCGATCCCGCGCAGGACCTCGTCGATCATCGTCTTGAGCTCGTCGGGCCCGGGCGGGTCGGCGACCCCCGCGACGACGCGGGCGACCTGGGCGTGCGCGCGGCCCGCGTCGTACTCCCGGGCGACACCGGCCGGGTCAGCGTACACCCAGCTGCGCAGCAGGAACAGCCGCCACAGGCAGCCGGCGAGGGTGTCGGCCGGCGAGCCCGACCAGACCTCGGCGATCGTCTCGATCCCCTCTTCCTCGGCGAGGTGGAGGATCCGCTCCGCCACCTCCGGGTCGTCGCTCTCGCGCGCGCCCCGGACGAGCGCGGTCGCTGCCCGGTCGGCGGCCTCCTGCACCACCGCTGGGTCGGTGCCGCCCAGCAGCTGGTCGAAGAAGCCGTCGCCCGGTGTCATCGGCGAGTGGAACTGCCTGGTCATCCCGATCAGGCTAGCGGGACCACGGTGGTCACCCGAGGGCTTTGCGGATCCGCGCGTCGCTGACGGTGCGGGCTGTGCCGAGCTGCTGGGCCCAGAGCTGGACGCGGTACTCCTCGAGCATCCACCTCACCTCGCGCAGCCGCTCGCCGGGCGGTCGACCCTCGGGGAGCGCGGCGAGCTGGTGGAGGTAGGCCGCCTGCAGCTCCGAGACCCGGTCCATCAGCGCGCGGTCGCCGGTGACGTCTGCGTCGAGCTTGCGGCGGCGCTCGACGATGGCGCGGAGGTACGTCGGGTAGCGGCGCAGCTGGGCGGTGCCGGCGTCGCGGACGAACCCGCGCGCCATCAGCCGGCCGAGCTGGTCGCGCATGTCGGTGAGGGCCGGCAGCTGGTACATGTCGGCCCGGCCCGACAGCAGCTTGTCGGCCTCGCGCCAGCCGTCGAGCGCCTTCAGCACGTCGCCGAGGACGGCACGGACGGCGGCCACGAGGTCCGCCTCGCTGCCCACGGCGGTCCGCAGGGCGTCGTACGCCTCCTTCGTGCGGGCGGGCTCGCGGACGTCGACGACCTGCTGGACGACGGCGGCGCGGCAATCCTCGACCAGGTCGGCGACGGAGGCGTACGGCGAGCCGGCGAGACCGAGCTTCTCCAGGTTGGACAGCCCGTCGACAACAGTCCTGGTGACGTCGGGCAGCTCGATCAGGAGCAGCCGGGCGACGCCGAGCCGGTGCCTCGCGGCTGCCTCGTCGGCGCTGCCGACCACCATCAGGCCCACTGTCTTGCCCTCGTCCTGCAGGCACGGGTGAACGGTCACCTCGTGACCGGCCCGCTTCTCGGTGACGGTCGCGGGGAGCTCGCCGAAGGCCCACGACGTCTCGCCGGTGCGGGTGATCCCGGCGTCCGAGGCGACGTCGGCGATGGCCCGGTCGAACTGCGGCTGCAGCGGCGCCTTGAGCGCGTCGAGGTCCTTCCCGCGGGCCTGCTCGGCGCCGTCCTCGCCGAGGATGCGGTAGGTCGGGCGCAGGTGCTCGGGCACCTTCGACCAGTCCCACGCCTCGCGCGGGATGTGGACGCCGGCCGTCGAGCGCGCCCAGCGCTCCAGCGCATCGAGCAGCGGCTCCTCCCCCGGCGGCGTCTGCGCGAGGAACTGCCTGGCCTTGTCGGGCGCCGGGACGAAGCTGACCCGGAGCTGCTTGGGCAGGCTGCGGATCAGCGCGGTGACGAGCTCCTCGCGCAGACCGGGGACGTTCCAGGAGAAGTCGTCGCCGCCGACCCGGTTGAGCGTCGCGACCGGGACGTCGATGGTGAGGCCGTCGTCGGCGGCCCCCGGCTCGAAGTGGTAGCTGAGGTCGAACGTCAGCGGGCCTGCGTCCCAGGTCTCGGGGTAGTCGGTCTCGGTCACCTCCTCGGCGGCCTCGTTGGTCAGCATGTCGAGGTCGAAGGTGAGCAGGTCGGGGTGCTTCCGACGCTCGTCCTTCCACCACCGGTCGAAGTGGGCGCCGCTCACGATCGTCTCGGGCAGCCGCCGGTCGTAGAACGCGAACAGGGTCTCCTCGTCGACCACGATGTCGCGCCGGCGGGCGCGGTGCTCGAGCTCCTCGGCTTGCTCGATCAGCGCGCTGTTGTCCCGGAGGAAGCGATGCTGGGTGCGCCACTCGCCGTACACCAGCGCGTGCCTGATGAAGAGCTCGCGGGAGAGCTCCGGGTCGACCTTGGCGTACGACACGAGCCGGTCGGCGACGAGGGGTACGCCGTACAGCGTCACCTTCTCGTACGCCATCACGGCGGCGCGCTTCTGCGACCAGTGCGGTTCCGACCAGCTCCGCTTGGCGAGATCGCCGGCCAGCCGCTCCGCCCACTCGGGCCTGATCGCGGCGTTCTGCCGGGCCCACAGGCGCGAGGTCTCGACCAGCTCGCCCGCCATCACGAACTGCGGGTTGCGGCGGTGCAGCACGCTTCCGGGGAAGATGGCGAACCTGGTGCCGCGGGCGCCGAGGTACTCCCGCGGGCCGGGGCGGCGGCCCTTCTGCTTCGCGTCGCGCTCCTCCAGCATCCCGATGTGGGACAGCAGCCCCGACAGCAGCGCCTGGTGGATGCCGTCCTCATCGATCGCGGTGGTTGAGGAGGTCGCGGTGGTTGAGGAGGTTGCGCTAGCAACCGTCTCGAAACCACCCTTGCCGAGCCGGACGCCCATCTCCTTGCAGACCTGACGCAGCTGGGACTCGAAGTCCTGCCACTCCCGGACGCGCAGGTAGTTGAGGAACTCCCGCCGGCACATCCGCCGGAACGCGCTGCTGGAGAGCTCGCGCTGCTGCTCTCGGACGTAGCGCCACAGGTTGAGCCAGGTCACGAAGTCGGAGGTCTCGTGCTTGTAGCGGGCGTGCAGCTGGTCGGCCTGGGCCTGCTCCTTGGGGTGGTCGGGACCGGGCCGCTCCCGCGGGTCCTGCAGGCTCAGCGCGGCGGCGATCACGATGACCTCCCGGACACAGCCGAGCCGCTCGGCCTCCAGGATCATCCGGGCCAGCCGCGGGTCGATCGGCAGCCGCGCCAGCCGCCGCCCGAGCTTGGTGAGGCGATGGTCTCGCAAGGCGCCGAGCTCTTCGAGGAGCTGTACGCCGGCGGCGATGTTGCGCCGGTCCGGCGGCTCGACGAACGGGAACCGCTCGATGTCGCCCAGACCGAGCGAGGCCATCTGCAGGATGACGCTGGCCAGGTTGGTGCGCAGGATCTCGGGGTCGGTGAACTCCGGGCGGCTCTCGTAGTCCTCCTCGCTGTAGAGCCTGATCGCGATGCCGGCCCGGACCCGGCCGGTGCGCCCGGACCGCTGGTTGGCCGAGGCCTGGCTGATCGGCTCGATCGGGAGCCGCTGCACCTTCGTTCGAGCGCTGTAGCGGCTGATCCGCGCGACGCCGGTGTCGACGACGTACGTGATCCCGGGGACGGTCAGCGACGTCTCGGCCACGTTGGTGGCGAGGACGATCCGGCGGCCGGTGTGCGGCGAGAAGACCCTGTGCTGGTCGGCGGCGGACAGGCGGGAGAAGAGCGGGACGATCTCGACCAGGTCCGCCCGACGATCGCGGCCGAGACCCAGCGCGTCCGTGAGCGCGTCCTGCGCGTCGCGGATCTCCCGCTCGCCCGGCAGGAAGACGAGGATGTCGCCCGGGCCCTCCGCGGAGAGTTCCTTGACGGCGTCGACGATCGCCTCCGTCTGGTCGCGTACGACGGGCTCGCCCTCCTCGTCGACGTCGTCGAGGTCAGGATCGCCGGGCAGCTGCATGAGCGGGCGGTAGCGCAGCTCGACCGGGTAGGTGCGTCCGGACACCTCGATGATCGGCGCCGGCTCGCCGGTGCGAGGGTCGTTGAAGTGGGCAGCGAAGCGCTCGGGGTCGATCGTGGCGCTGGTGATGATGACCTTGAGGTCCGGGCGCCGCGGCAGCAGCCGCTTGAGGTAGCCGAGCAGGAAGTCGATGTTGAGGCTGCGCTCGTGGGCCTCGTCGATGATGATCGTGTCGTAGCGCTTCAGCTCCCGGTCCCGCTGCAGCTCGGCCAGCAGGATGCCGTCGGTCATCAGCTTGATGCGGCTGTCCTTCGACGTCTTGTCGGTGAACCGCACCTGGTAGCCGACCAGGTCGCCGAGCTCGGTGTCCAGCTCCTCCGCGATCCGCTCCGCCACCGACCTCGCGGCGATCCGGCGCGGCTGGGTGTGCCCGATCATCCGGCCCGTGCCGCCGCGGCCGAGCTCGAGACAGATCTTGGGCAGCTGGGTGGTCTTGCCCGAGCCGGTCTCGCCGGCGACGATCACGACCTGGTGGTCGCGGATGGCCTTCGCGATGTCGTCGCGCCGCTGCGTGACCGGCAGCTGGGGCGGATACGTGATCGCGATCGTCGGGGTCTCAGGCATGTCGCCTCCATTCTCCCCGACCGCTGGTCGCCGCCACCAACCGTTAGGTCCCGTACGGGCGACCGTCCGTCCCCGAGGCGACTGTCCGGACCAACGGCGCCCGAGCTTGGGCCCTCAGACGTATCCGGTACGTCTGTGGGCCCGGGGATCGCTCAGAGCAGGTCCTTGCGGAGATGGATATCCGCAAAGCCCTCGGCGGGTACGCCGTCCCAGCGGAACAGTTCGCGGTAGCCGTGCCGCTGGTAGAAGCCCGGCGCCTGGAACGTGAACGACGTGACGAAAACCCGACCGGCGCCGCGGGCGCGCGCCTCGGTCTCGAACGCATCAAGCAGTCGCGTCCCGACGCCCGTCCCCCTGGCGTCCTCGCGGACCCAGGTCATCCCGATCCCGGCAGCGATGCCCCACGTCCACCCGCTCACCCCACCGACCAGCCCGTCGGCGTCGCTGACCTGCACAGTGAGCTCGCGGGCGGACTGCACTCCCGGCGTACGCGCAGCGTTGACGTTGTCCAGCTCGTCCGAGAGGCGCCGGTCGAGCTCGGCGTCGCCCTCGCCGACGGTGATGTCCATGACGGCATCCTTCCCCGTCGTACGACAGGCGCCTAGGTTGGGGGCATGACCGAGGATCTGGACATCCGGCATCGGATCAGCGCACTGGTGAGCGAGGAGAGGGAGCTGCGCGATCAGCTCTCCGAGGGCGAGATCAGCGTGTCCGACGAGCATGAGCGGCTCAAGGCCGTCGAGACCGAGCTCGACCAGTGCTGGGACCTGCTCCGCCAGCGGGACGCGCTCCGCAACGCCGGCGAGGACCCGTCGTCCGCCTCGGTGCGACCCGAGGGCGTCGTCGAGAACTACCTCGAGTAGCGCGCACCCGTCGGACCCTCCACCCCAGATAGGGTCATAGGTCCCGAGACTTCGCCCGCCCGCGGGCTTAGCGTGGTCGGCGCTCTTTACTTCGTGCCGACGCACGACCTGCGCCGACACCCGTGTTCTCGGGGGTCCGGATGGCCGCAATAGCCAGGCTGCTTGTCCTCTCGGTCGTTGCCTGCCTGCTGGCAGGGATGGCTTCCGTCGGGCAGCTCGCACCGGCGGCTGCTGTCAGGACCCCGTCTCCTCGTCTCTTTGTGACCGCAGACGCCGCCTCCGGCGCCGGTTCTGGGCAGGCACCCGACGTACGGACACAGAAGCCCAGCCCCAAGAAGAAGGCCTCGCCCAAGAAAAGGCGGTCGCGCAGGCCGAAGACGGCGATACCGCCAGACGAGCTCCACGAAGACGCTCTGCGCGCCCAGGAGTTCGTCGACAAGCATCGCGGTCGCGTGCCCGACAATCGCTGGACCTCAGAGGCGCTTCTCGAGTTGTTCCGGGACATGCGGCGTACTCGCGAGCCGTCGAAGCAGCGTTCAGCGCTCAACCAGCTCGTGTTCTACAAGAAGCTCCTGTCTGACCCTGACAACCTCGTCGTGCAGCCGATGCCGGCCGTCAAGCCTCTCCCGCCCGGAAGGAGAGCCGATCCGGACAAGCGAAGGACACCCGACGCCATCGTGCAGCGGCTCCTTTCGAGCGGCAAGACAACCTGGCGACGGGCGGAGGAGAAGACCGTCACCCTCACGCCCAACGGCATCAACGACTCGTGGAGGCTGCGCGAACTGTCGGTCGACGACCTGGTGACAACCACCAAGAACGCGTTGCGAACAGACCCGGACGGCTCCGGCGGCAGGCGTGCGTCGCAGCTCACCAGTCAGCTCTGGGTGCCTGGCACCTGGGAGCCCGTACCGAAGGAGGGGGACTACTACATCGTCGTCAACCTCTTCGGGCTCGACGCGGCGACAGGCGACACGTCGGCGACCAACCTCCTCGCGGAGTACGTCGACGAAGCTCGCAAGTACGCCCCGTTCTCGCTCGCCAACGCGGCGAAGTACGGTACGCGTCCGGGGACCGGGCTCGTCTACATGACCAGCGATCTACGAGTCGCCACTCGGCTCGAGCTCACCAGCTCGGGGTGGGAGAAGCGTCCTGCTCCGAGCGGCTCTGGTCCCGCGGTCCTCGCGCCCGAACAGCCGGCAAAGTCCGTGTCGACGACGGAATCCGCGGAGCCGAGTGGGTCTGCGTCGGCTCGCACGAGGTGCACCGGCCTCATGGGGAGCTGCCCGCTCAACCCCGCGCCGGTCTCGAACGACGTGGTGGGCTCACTGGAGCAGGCGGCGTCGAACGCGCCGGGCGGGATCGACTTCTCGTCCCTGTCGCTGCGCTACCTCTCGCTCGGCGAGTCGAAGGACGAGGGCGTGGGCTACGCGTTCAGCGCCGATCCCGGGGCGCACGGCACGACGGTGGGTGACGGGGTGGCCAATGCCCTGCAGGCCTCCGACGCCTTCTTCGTGTGGCTCGCGCTCCGGCCCTCGACCTTCTGGGTCAACCTCAAGCCGAACGAACCGGACACGATCATCGACCCGAAGCTGGGGCGTACGGCGGTCGGTCGGATCATGCTCGAGGCCGACTTCTCGCTGAAGAGAACATCATCGGCACTGGTCGACCCCAACACAGCGGCCGGGGCGAGGCTGTGGGCGGTCATCGGCCGGCGCTGCATGCCGGGGCTGCGGCTGTGGATCACGCCCGGCGTCGCCAAGGTGCGCGAGGACGGCAACCAGCTCTACATCGTCGACGCGCCGCTCGACGTACGCATCGAGCAGTTCGACTACCACCCGCGCCAGGGCGACCCGCTGCCGCCGTCGCTGGGGCGGTCCTGTCCGCAGCAGCCCGACTCGGTGAACGGGCGGATCATCGCCGCCTACCGCCGGATCATCCTGCCCAAGGTCGTGCACGCCGTGAACACCGCGCCGGCGTACGCCGCGCTGCGCCGGATCTACCTGAGCCGGGTCGCCGCGCAGTGGTACCGCGACCGCAGCGCCCAGCAGCAGACCACGTTCGGCAACATCGTCGACAGCGGGCGGATCGGCCGCTGGGTCGAGCACGGGACCTGGCGGCCGAAGCTGACCTTCAGGCGGTACGTCAAGGCGTTCTCGCACGGTCAGTTCCGCTTCACGAAGACCTGGCGCGAGGGCAACCGGGTCTACACCATGACCGTCGTCACCGGGGGCGTCGACTTCAGCGCGGTGCCCCGGAATGCCGTCGGACAGGCCGCCTTCAAGCGCACCGGACTGGGCCCGGCCGTCGACCGGAGCCTGCACGGCGGGACCGTCACACGCTCCGGCACGGGCTGGGTCGGCGGCAAGTCGCACGTCGACCCGACCGCACTGGCCCGCGCATTCCCGCCGGCCCGCGAGCCGAGCGGGCCGTCGAAGAGCATGACGTCGAGCGATCGGTTGCGCGACCTGGCGCCGTACGCCGTCGGCGGGCTGCTGCTCGCCGGGCTGGCGACGATCGGGGTCGCCGTACGACGCCGGCTGCGCGGATGAGCCCCGGACGGGAGGAGAGCGATGTCCGAGGAGAGCAACGGGCCAGAGACCAATCGTCCGGGCAACGGCCCGGAACGCCCGGAGCAGGAGAGACGGCGCAGGTCGGTGGTCCCTCTCGTCGCAGCGGGGGTCGTGCTGCTGCTCATCGCGGTCGGCATCGCCCTGTGGGCGTGGCTGGGCCGCGGCGAGGGTCCCGACTACGCGGCCGACTGCGCGGCGATCGAGAGAGCGGCACCCGATTTCGGCAACGACCTGGCGACGCTGGTGAGCCTGAACCAGACCGGCGCCGGAGCGGACGAGCGCCTCGCGCAGCTGCCGCGCACCGCCGACCGGTTGCGGAAGCTCGGCGGGCAGATGACCGACGAGTCGTTCGGGACTGCCCTGCAGCACGCCGCCGACGACATCGACAGTGCGCAGACGGCGCTGCAGAAGCGGGACCTCCAGGGCGGCATCGCCGCACTGCGGCGGCTGGTCCCGTTCATCAGCACCGAGGTGAAGTTCCTGGACGACCACTGCCCGCGCTGGCTCGGACCCGGCCAGTGGGGCGAGCCCGGTTCGACGCCTACCGGTCCGACGGGCCTGCCCACCGACCTGCTGCCCAGCAGCATCCCCAGCGACCTGCCGACCGACCTGCCCAGCGACCTGCCGACCGACCTGCCCAGCGACCTGCCCAGCGACCTCCCCGACCTGCCGACGCAGTAGCCGCTAGGAAGCGGACTCCTCCCGCGCCCGTGGCCGGCGTTGGCGGCGCTCGTGGTTGTCGCGGCGCTCCCGCTCCCGCCGCTCCCGGCGCTCGCGGCGTGGCTTCGGCGGCTTGACCGGGCCGACGAGGCGCGGCCCGGCGAGCCTGACCTCCAGCCGGCGGGCGGGCCGCTTGAGCGGCTGCGCGACGTACTCACCGAGGATCACGCCCGATGCCAGCGCCATCGCGATCGAGGCGGCGGTGAACATCGCGAGCAGCCCCTCGGAGGTGTCGCGACCGGACTCGTCGGCGAGCAGGGTGAGGCCGCGGTAGATCGACAGACCGGGCAGCAGCGGGACCACTGCCGAGACGACGACGATGAGCGGCGGCACCCGCATCCGACCCGACACCGAGTAGCTCACCAGACCGACGAAGAAGGCCGCGACCGCCACCTTCCACGTCCGGCTGACGTCGTCGGGGACCGAGACGACCATCGCCGTCGCGAGCCCTGCGATGACCGCGACGGGCGCGATGATCCGTCGGGGGGCGTACGACGAGTACGCGAACGCCCCGGCGCCGAGCGCAGCGCCGAGCACGGTCAGGCCGACCGACTGCAGGTCGGACGCACCCGGGATGACGGGCGGGATGGCCACGCCGGCCGCCGCCGCGACCCCGAGGCCGCCGCTCACGCCCGCGATGATGCCTGCGGTCGCCATCAGCGCCTCGAGGAGACGGGCGCTCCCGGTGATGTAGAACCCGCTGAGCGCATCCTGGAGCGCGCCCATGAAGCTGATGCCGGCCAGCAGCACGATGATGTTCGCGGTGATCGACGACGACACGTCGACGTCGATCGGCAGTGCGGCGGCACCGACGGCGAGCAACGAGGCGACCCCTGCGCCGGCGACCTGTTGGTAGAAGACCGGCATCCGCCGCCGGATCATGATCAGCTGGAGCCGGTCGATCGCTGCCGCGGAGATCGACGCCAGCAGCGCGACGCGTATGTCGCCGCCGAGCTGCATCGCCACCGCGGCCGCCATCACGGCGAGCCCGACGGTGACCGCCCACCGCGGCCGGCCGTGGCCACCGGACACGATCCGGCCGAGCTCCGCACGCGCCTCCCTCAGGTCGACGTCGTCGCGGAGCACTGCGCGGATGAGGTGGTCCACCTGGGTGAGGTGCTCGTAGTCGATGGCGCGGAGCTTGACTTGCCGGGTCGCGAGCGCGGGGACCTCCTCGGGGCTGGCCTGCCACTGCATCGAGAGGTTGATGAACGTCACATCGATCTCGGCCCCGCGCAGGCCGAGATGGCGCGAGAGCGACCGCATCGTCGCGGTCACGTCGGCCGCGCCGGCGCCCGATGAGAGCAGTAGCTCCCCGACCCGGAGGCAGAAGTCCAGCGTGAGGTTGACCTCGCGTGCGTCCACGCGTCCGATGGTGCACGTCGGTGGTCGGGCCTGTCGAAACCACGCCTCGACAGGCACGAGTACGTCGGGAAGGCTTCAGACATGCGGATCGACTTCCATCCCTCGCCGACCCCGACCCTGGGGGTGGAGTGGGAGCTCGCGCTGGTCGACCGCGGGACGCGCGACCTGGTCAACGAGGCGGAGGCGCTCTTCGCGCAGGCCAAGCCCCGGATGGGCGATCCGGAGAGGCTCCACAAGGAGCTCCTCCGCAACACCGTCGAGCTGGTCACCGGCGTGTGCGACACCGTCGGCGAGGCGATGGCCGACCTGACCGGCACGCTCGCCGCGGTCGTGCCGGCCTGCGACGAGCTCGGCGTCGACCTGTACGGCGGCGGGACGCACCCGTTCGCCTCCTGGACCAGGCAGCAGCTCACTCCCGGCCATCGCTACGAGGAGCTCATCAACCGCACCCAGTGGTGGGGCCGGCAGATGCTGATCTGGGGCGTCCACATGCACGTGGGGCTGCCGGAGAGGGAGCGGGTGATGCCGGTGCTGTCGGGCCTGCTCACCTACTACCCGCACCTCCAGGCGCTGTCCGCCTCCTCGCCGATCTGGGCGGGCGTCGACACGGGCTACGCCAGCAACCGGGCGCTGATGTTCCAGCAGCTGCCGACCGCGGGGCTGCCGTTCCAGTTCGAGACCTGGGAGCAGTTCGAGGCCTTCGCCGAGGACCAGCTCGTCACCGGCGTCATCGAGGAGCTCAGCGAGATCCGCTGGGACGTCCGGCCCTCGCCGAAGCTCGGCACCCTCGAGACCCGGATCTGCGACGGCGTCTCCACGCTCGAGGAGCTCGGCGCGCTGGTCGCGCTGGTCCACTCCCTCGTGGTCGACCTCGACACCCGGGCCGCCGCCGGCGAGACGCTGACGACGATGCCGCCGTGGCACGTCCAGGAGAACAAGTGGCGCGCGGCGCGCTACGGGCTCGACGCGATCGTCATCCTCGACGCCGAGTCCCACGAGCGGCTGGTGACCGAGGACCTCGCGGACCTCCTGGCCCGGCTCGCCCCGACCGCCGAGCGGCTGGGCTGTGCAGCCGAGCTCGCCGCCGTGGACGACATCGTCACCCGGGGCGCGTCATACCAGCGTCAGCGTGCGGTCGCCGCGGCCACCGACGGCGATCTCGTCGCGGTCGTCGACTCGGTGGTGGCCGAGCTGCGCAACAGCCTCGCCCGGACGCAGCAGTAGCCCGTCGGGCTCAGTCGCCGCTGGGCGGCGCGGGCAGCCCGTCGACCGCCTCGAACTGGTCGACCCCGGTCATGACGAGCAGGTCGACGACCAGCGACCGCAGCTGGATCAGGATCACCTCCGCGTTCATGTTGTCGGCGCGCTCGACCGCCCCCGTCGCCTCACCGAGAGCGAGCAGCGCGGGCCGGGCCTCCTCGGCGAGCCGGTTGGCGGCCAGCTCCTCCGCGACCTGGTCGGCGGCCTCGGCGAGGTCGAGCGCGAGCGAGGCGTACGACGCCGGCACGGGGCGCCCCAGGTGGGCGGTGACGGCCACCTGGCGGACCAGCACCCGCGTCGTCCGCAACGCGCGGTCGAGGGGCTCGACGAGCTCGGCCATCCGGCGGACGTGCTCCTTGTGGCGCACCCGGAACGGCGAGCTGGCCACGACGGCCATGCCCTCGTCGGCGGCGGCCTGCAGCTCGCGGATGAGGCCGTCGGTCGCCCGGGCGTCCGCGAGCACGGAGTAGCCGTGGTCGCCCGGCGCCCCCAGCATCACCTGCGCCGCAGCGCGCAGCAGCGAGGAGATCTTGCGGACCACCACGGCGGCCTGCTCCCGCGGGCGGCGCAGCGGCGCGGCCGGCACCACGGTCGCCGCCGCGAGCGCGACCCCGCCGCCGATGAGCGCGTCGGTCCAGCGGGTGAACGCCCCGCCGCTGTTGGGCAGCACGGTCGCCACGAAGATCGACTGGACCGCCGCCTGGTTGATGAAGAGCTGACCGAAGTCGAACAGCAGCGCCGCCGAGATCGCCAGCGCCACGATCAGCGCCAACTGCCACGCTCCGGAGCCCAGCCAGTGGACGAGCACGTCCCCGACGAGCACCCCGATGGCCACGCCGATCGCGATCTCGGTGATCCGCCTCAGCCGCTGTCCGTAGGAGGTCCCGAGCGAGACCACGGCCGCGATCGGGGCGAAGACCGGCTGGCTGTGGTGGAGCACGTCGGAGGCGATGAACCACGCCACCCCGGCCGAGAGCGCCGCCTGGACGACGTGCCACCGCTTCGACCGCCAGCGGGCGAACCGGCGTCGGTACTGCCTCCGCGCGGTGTTCCGGACGCGGTTGCGCGCGCGAGCGACTGCGGCCGGGAGCATGGCTCCGATCCTGCCAGAGCCACACCGCCGGGACGGACCACCTCACGGGCGGTGCCTGGCCCAGTCGATCGCGCGCTTGGTCCGGCCGAGATCGCGATACCAGACCCGGGTCTGGACCCGGCACCTCACCGTGTCGACCCGGGTGTCGTAGCCCTCGCACTCGGCGAGCGCCTCCGACGTCGTCGGCGGGTAGTCCCACGACCCGTCGTAGTGCTTGATCCCGAAGCCGTCCGCTGCGGTGCCGGTGATCCTCACGATCGTGGCGGGCGGCGGCGCCGCCACGATCCGGCGGGGCGCATCGGCGGCACCGGGCGCGAGCGGCCCGAACGCGAGCAGCGCGGGCAGGACGAGGGCGAGCGGCCGCAGCGTCCGCAGCGGCCGCAGCGAGATGGACCGGAGGAGGGACGAGAGCGACGAGACCATGGCGTCTCCAGGGGTCGGGTGCCGGCGGGTCCGGCACGCGCTGGCGACGCTAGGCACGTACGCCGACGGCCGGCTGCGGCGGCGAGTCCGGCTGTGGAAGCAGGCGCCGGCAGCACAGCCTGTGGACGGCGAGTGGCCAGCAGGAGACGTCGCAGCATCATGATGTTTCCCCCGGGATAGACCGATGCGGACGCCGCCCAGCCTCACCTCAGGAGGCGGCCTCCGGCAACGACCCGGCCGCGGCGTCGGCGAGGAGTTCACCGAGGCTTCGCTCCTCGAACCCGCCGCCGACCGTCTCGGCGACCGCCGCCAGCCGCGCACGCGTGATGTCCGCGACCGTACGCAGCCCGGCCCGTGCGGCCGCCGAGCCGGCCCGCACCGGCTCCGCGGCGTTGACGGACAGGCACGTCCGCGAGCCGCCGTCCTCCGCGTTGGCGAGGGCGACGGCGTGCCCCGTCGTGCCGGAGCCGGCGAAGAAGTCGAGCACCCGCGCGTCGTCGGGCATGGTGGCGAGGATCCGCCGCAGCAGGCCGGTCGGCTTCGGGGACTCGAAGACCTTCCCGACGAGCGCCTTCACCTCCGCGACGGCCACGTCGGTCGAGCCGATCTCCTCGGCCAGCCAGATCGTCCGCAGCTTCTTGCGCCGCGCGCGCCCGCCGGCGGTGTCGAGCCAGTCCCGCTGGAAGACGTCGACCCGCTCGCCCAGCCGGCCCCGGATCCGGCGGCAGACCAGGTCGCCGGGCCGCTGCTCGATGAGTGGCGCGCTCCAGCGCCACACCGCCGGGGTGCCGTCGCCGAAGACCGGCTCGATCTCGACCGCGCCCTCGAACGGCCGGGTCCTCACCGCCCCGGTGTCCGGGTCGCCCCAGACCGCGAAGTGGAGCGTCCGCGCGGTGCGCGGGTTGAACTTCTTGTTGGTGTTGCGCAGCGGCAGGTGGCGGTAGCGCCGCCCGTCCGCCGCGACCAGCGGGAAGTCGCGCTCGTCGACCGCGTCGGGCGTCGAGGCGTCCAGGACGCAGTCGCGGGCGTCGTACGCATAGACCAGGAGGTACTCGTGCGACGTCGCGAACCCCGCGCCCAGCTGACGCCCCTTGGGGTTGAGGTTGACCACGATCTGGGCGAGCAGGTTGCGCTCGCCGAAGACCTCGTCGAGGAGGAGCCGGAGGTACGCCGCCTCGTTGTCGTCGATCGAGACGTAGATGGCACCGCGGCGGCTCATCACCGCGCGCGCCGCCTCCAGCCGCGGCCGCATCATCGCCACCCAGGCGTGGTGCCGGCCGGACCGCCGTCCGTCGGCGCCGCGGACGTCGTCGTGGTAGGCGAACGCGCTGCCGGTGTTGTAGGGCGGGTCGATGTAGACGAGGTCGAACCGCTCCCCCGCGGCCGCGAGCGCGCGGAGCACGTCGAGGTTGTCGCCCTCGACGAACGTGTTCTGCGCCGCCACAGCCGTCACTCTAGGCGCACACGGCGTCCGGGACGGTCAGGCACGACCCGCTCAGTCGGGCACCGCCGCGAGCGCGACGCTGGTGACCGGCGCGAAGCAGTTGACGTTCTTCGGCTCCTTGAAGTGGCTGGAGAGTACGACGGCGTCGCCCTGCCTCAGGACCGTGACGGCCTTCGCGGGCACGGCCTGGCAGCCGATGTGCACGACCTGCGCGTAGACCGTCGCACCGGTCTGCTCGAGGCGCTTCGCCGCCTGCCGGATCTTGTCCTGGAGCGCCGACCGGAGCCTCCCGGCGTACGCCGTCAGCGCCTGCTCGTCCGGCAGCGCGGTCGCCGTCGTCTCCGACCGGCTCACGCCCGGCCCGGCCTGGGAGACGACGAGCACCCGGGCGTCGATCGGGCCGCTGGACGGGCTGGACGGGCTGGACGGGCTGGACGGGCTGCCCGGGCTGGACGGGCTCGTCGACGGGCCGCCGGTCGAGCCGTCGTCGGCCGTGTCGGTCCCACAGCCGGCGAGCACGAGGCCGGGCAGCACGACGGAGAGGAGTCCGAGAATCATCCGTGTCACACCCCCACCAACGCAGCAGGCGGGCGCTTCGTTGCACCCGGCCGGGGCCGCGCCGGCGGTGATGGCAGGATGCCCGCCGTGCCCCGCTTCACGAAGGCCGAGCTGCTCAGCTACTACGGCGTCTCCGTCCCGGACCTGCTCCCCCGCGAGGACCAGGAGCTGCGGCTGCTCTTCGTCGGCATCAACCCGGGGCTGTGGACGGCCGCGACGCAGACGCATTTCGCGCACCCGGTCAACCGGTTCTACCCGGCGCTGTTGCAGGCCGGGATCATCACCCATCCGGTCGACGCGGCCGCCGGCATGACCGACCCCGATCGCGACCACCTCCGCGAGCGCGGCCTGGGCATCACCAATCTCGTCCACCGCGCCACCGCTCGCGCGTCCGAGCTGACGACGGCCGAGCTGCGTGAGGGCGGCGCCGCGCTGGCCCGGCTGGTCGAGGAGCGCCGGCCGCGCGTGGTCGCGGTCGCCGGGATCACGGCGTACCGCACCGCCTTCGGCCTCCCCAAGGCCGTCCTCGGTCTCCAGCCCGAGCCGCTCGGCCCGGCCCAGCTGTGGGTCGTGCCGAACCCGAGCGGCCTCAACGCGCACGAGACGGTCGCGTCGCTGGCGGCGGCGTACGCCGAGCCGGCGCGGGCCGCCGGGGTGATCTGACCGTCACTCGAGCGACTGCGGCGCGGTCAGGTCGGGCAGCATGCTCGATCCGCCCGACCGAGTGGTGTCGGCGTCCGCGCTCGCGTCGGGGCTGGCGCCGGTGCTCGCATCCGGGCTCGCATCCGGGCTCGACGAGCTCGTCCCGCTCGGCGACGGGCTCGTCGTCGGCGAGGGCTTGCTGCTCGGCGTGGTCGACTTCTGCGGGCTGGGCGACGACGTCGCCGACGGGCTGGACTTCGTGCTGGACGTGCTGCTGGAGGTGCTGCTGGGCGTCGGGCTCGGCGTGCTGCTGGCCGTCGCGCTGGGCTCGGTCGTCTTCTCGCTCGGCGAGGGGCTCGGCGTGTCGCTCGCGGACGGCGACGGGGTGGCGCTGGGACTCGCGCTGTGGCTCGCGCCGGCGCCGCGCACGGTGACGCTGACCGTGCCGGAGTAGGCGCCGGGAGCGAGGTCGCGGTCGGCGAAGTGGAAGCGGTACTCCGTGTCCTGGGTCGGTGTCACGGTCGCGGACACCG
Source organism: Nocardioides asiaticus (assembly GCF_040049175.1). Classification (NCBI taxonomy): domain Bacteria; kingdom Bacillati; phylum Actinomycetota; class Actinomycetes; order Propionibacteriales; family Nocardioidaceae; genus Nocardioides; species Nocardioides asiaticus. The sequence continues at coordinate 1,127,110 of NZ_JBDZDM010000001.1, forward strand.
AGCCCGAGCTGGCGTCGACGACCCGCGCCGGGGTCCACGTCGCGCCGCCGTCCGTGCTCTGCTCGAGGACGAGCACACCGCGCGAGATCGGCGCCCCGGTGCTGTCCTGGAGGGATCCGCTGATGAAGACCGGCTTCCCCTTCGCCACGGTGTCGCGGCTGGCGCTGATGCCGACATCCGCCACCAGCCCCTCGAGGTCCTCGACGGTGTCACCGAGCCGCAGCCCGTCGATGCCGAAGGTGTTCCCGTCGCAGCCGAAGCCGACGGTGAACAGTCCGGCCCCGTCGCCCTGCGCCGCCGTGAAGTCCGAGACCGTCTTCGTGACGGTGCTGCTCCCGGGCACGACGGTGCCGGTGGCGCCGTCGTACAGCCTCCAGGTGTAGGTCTCGTCGGCGGCCTGGACGGTCTGCCAGCCGGAGCCGGCCGTGAGCGACGCCCGGCCGACCCAGAGCCGGGTCGTGTCACGCTGCGCCTTGGTCTGGTAGACGACGTACGCCACGCCGGTGCCGCCGTCGCGCACCTCGAGCCCGACGTCGGTCGTGTCGCGGACGCTGGAGACGTAGGCCAGCGTGCCGACGGCGTACCCCTTCGGGAGCGTGTAGTCCACGCTGCGCGTGCCGAGGCCGGCGTCGTAGGTCATCACCGGGCGCAGCGTCTTCGGCTTGTCCCGGGAGGCGTAGAGGTCACTGCAGGCGACGTACGACAGCTGGAGCGGGCTGCCCATCGGGAACTTCAGGCCGTGGACCGGCACGGTGTCCGCGCGCGCGCCTCCGATCGGCCCGATGACCAGCACTACGACGGCCGCCGAGACCGCTGCACAAGCCCTGCTCCAACGCAACTGCCGACTCGCTTCTCGCTCGTCCCCCGCCGATGTGGACGGAGGGCATCCTCCCTCCTTTCCACTCTAGGTCGCCGATGCGGGGTGCGAAACAGGGCACCAAGACCCTTCACCCACTGTTGGGACGCCGGACGACGCGGGTACCGGGGTCGCGGAGGTGTTTCGACCATGACTGTCACCCGATTCGCGAACCTGCCGATGGCCGACCGCTCGCGCGAGTGGGACGGGGCCGCCGCCGAGAAGCGCGTCCGGAGGTGGGCCGACGCCCAGGAGAAGCCGAACGCGGCGTACCGCAAGGCACACGTCTGGTACGACGGCGACCGGGCCGACCGCTTCACGTCCTACAAGCTGCTCATCGCCGACGTCGTCGGCGGCGACCTCAAGGTCGTCCCCCGCGGCCTCATGACGGCCGGCAACGTCATCGAGGGCTCCCGCGGCGGCATCGACCTGCCGAAGGGCGACATCCCCCGGGTGCGGAGCCACCTCGCGAAGTACTACGAGAAGATGGGCGACGAGCCGCCCTGGGAGCGCTGAGGCTATCCACAGGCACCGCTCTTGCTGTTGTTCGGCTGCGTTTGCATGTGGCTAGATGGCGGACATGACGCTCGCTCTCGCGCACGAAGCCTTCCGCCAGGGGGTCGCCGACGTCGGCGCCGCGGCCGACCTGCTCGACCACACCACCCGCCGCGCCGTACGCCGCTGCGACTCGCTCCTCGTCGGCTGGACCGGCGCGGCCGCCGACTCGTTCGCGGTCGCCTTCGGCGACTGGCACGCCGCGGCCGACGACTGCCGCACAGCGCTGCTCACGATGGCCGAGCAGCTGCTCGCGGCGCAGTCCCGGCTCGACGACGCCGACGCGGGCGCGGCCGCCGCGCTCACGGAGCTCATCGGCCGGCTGCAGGCGGCGTCGCGATGACTCGCCTGCGGCTGCCGACCTACACCGTCGACCTCGAGGAGCTGCTCGACTTCGTCGCCGAGCTCGGCGCCGCCGACACCGCCCTCGAGCAGCTCGGCACCGACCTGTGGCGCCAGATCGGTCGCCTGCACGAGACGTGGGAGGGGTACGCCGCGGCCTCCCAGCTGGTCGCCCACCAGCGCTGGGACAGCAGCCTGGGCGACCTCCGCTGCGCCGTACGCCGCCTGCGCCGGGCCGCGTCCCACGCGCATGGGCTGTACGACGACGCGGTCGCCACCAACCTGAGGATGTGGGCCCAGGTCACCTGACGCAGCCATGAGCCTGCTACGAATCAGACCTTCAGTCGACGTACGTCGTCGATTGGCTCGCCCAGGCCGGATCGAAATCGGTGTGCTCCCATTTCCACCTCGCGATCCTCGGACCGACCCAGAAGCAGTAGATCCCGATCGTGATGATGCAGAGCAGGAACCACTTGATCCAGTTGCCGAACAGACCCCACGCCGATCCTGTGAAGACCAGCCGCCGCCCATCGATGTAGGAGTGCTTGGCGCGCCAACGCTCCTTCAACACGAGCGCGAACGGATAGCAGAAGCCGAGTGTGCACACCGTGATCAGCAGCCCAAGAAGGAACGTCCCGACATACGTCGCGGCGCCGCCGTCGAAGGTGAAGCGTCGTGAGTTCGCGGCCATGTTGGTCTCCTTTCGCACCGTCTCCCCGACTGAAAGTAAAGACCCTGACAGCGACGCTGGCCAGGCCGCCTGAAACCGAACGGACCGATCCGCCATGCTTGACGACATGCCGACGCACGCGACCGACTACCCGGAGCAGCCCTACCCCGGCGCGAGACCGGAGACGTCCTACGTGCTACGTGCTCGACCGGGACGGCGTCGTACTCACCGTGACCCCCGACGACGAGGCGCCGTCGGGCTGGGCGGTGGAGGGAGCGGGGTGCCTCGACGCGTGGCTGGCAGAGCGGGGCGGCCCGCCGCTGCAGGAGCGGCTGGCGGTGCTGGGCTACGGCTCCAACGCCAGCCCGCAGAAGGTTCTCCGCAACAGCACGAGCCTGCCGGCGGTCAACCTGCGGGCCGACCTGGTCGACCTGGCGGCGGTGTGGTGCGCGGGGCCGCGCCACCTCGACGGGGCGATCCCGGCGACGCTCGCGCCGCGGGAGGACCACCGGGAGGCGCACATGATCGGCTACGTCCTCCCCGACGACCTCCACCTGCTCGACAGCGTGGAGGGCCACCCGCTGCGCTACGAGCGCCGACGGCTCGACCCCGGCAGCGTCGTACGCGAGGACGGCCGCGAGCCCGACGACGTGATCGCCTACGTCGGGGTCTCGGACAACCGGGTCCCGGTGCTGGACGAGTACGGCGAGACGGTGCTCGTCTCGGACGGCACGACGCTCGAGGAGGCGCAGGCCCGCGCGCAGTGGCTGGTCGAGCGGCGGGAGCGGATCGCGTGAGCATCGAGGCGACGCCGGTCGCCGCCGGGTTCGCGCCGGTGAAGGGCACCCGCCACCAGACGTACGACGCCGTGGAGCTGGACGAGGACGGCGCGGTCGGCGACCGGGGCTTCTGCCTGGTCGACGTCGAGCGCCGGCGCGTCCTCAAGACCGTCCAGAACCCGACGCTCATCGCCGTCACCGCGATGCTCGAGGGACGACGGCTCGACGTCGTGCTCCCCGACGGCGTGGCCGCCTCCGCCGAGCCGTCGCCGACCGGGGAGACGGTGACGTGCGACTACTGGGGCCGCGCCGTGGAGCTCGCGCTGCTCGACGGGCCGCACGGAGCGCTCTTCTCGCAGCACCTCGGCCGGGACGTCCGGCTCGCCGCCGCACCGCGCGGAGGGGTGATCTTCGGCGACGCCGTCACCGTCCTGGGCACCGCCTCGCTCCGCGACCTCGCCAAGCGCGCCGGCGATCCCGGCCTGGTCGCCCAGGCAGCGCGCTTCCGGCCGACCCTGGTCGTCGAGACCGACGAGCCGTACGCCGAGGAGCGCTGGCTCGGCCAGGAGCTCCGCGTCGGCGGCGTACGCCTGCGGGTCGGCGTGCCCATCCCGCGCTGCGCGGTGATCGACCTGGACCCTGCCAGCGGAGTTCGCGACCTGCCCGTGCTGAAGGCCCTCGCCTCCTACCGGCCGCTCAACCGCGCCGGCGAGCCGTGCTTCGGCGTGTTCGCCAGGGTCGACGGTCCTGGGACCCTGTCCCCGGTCTGAGCACACCTCTCCCCAAGATGGGAGACGGCGGGCGGCTTTTCCCCAGATGAGGGGATTCCGGCGTTCCTGTGAGTCTCCTGAGACTGGCTGGGACCGGCGACGACGGCGTCGCGGGTCGCTCATGAGGAGGCAAGGACATGTCCAGGTTCCATCGGCTCGTGGCGTCCGCCGCCGTACTGGCTCTGGCCGGTGCCGGCATCGCCGCGACGAGCCCCGGTGCGGAGGCCCAGAAGGCCGGCGCGCATGCGAAGGCGAAGGCCAAGGCCCACAAGCCCAAGGCCCACAAGAAGGTCGTCAAGAACGCCTTCAAGAAGAGGTACGCCAAGCCGTGGGTGGTCGCGAAAGGCCTGTTCACCCCGCTGACCACGGCCGTGGCCAACGACGGGACGGCGTACGTCACCTCGAACTTCGGCGGCCAGCTGCTCCGGATCAGGCCCGGCAAGGCACCGACCGTCGTCTACACGGCACCCGAGCAGGGCGTCGAGGTCGGCGGCGTCTCGGTGAGCGGCTTCTCGGTCCGGTTCACGTTGACCTACAGCGACCCCACCACCGGTGAGCCGTCCGACACCCAGCTGATGCAGCTGCTGCCTGGCGGCAGGGCCCGGATGATCGCCGACATCTACGCGTACGAGAGCAGCGCGAACCCCGACCAGGTCAACACCTACGGATTCACGACGACCGTCGACCCGGCCTGCTTGGCGAAGTGGCCCACGGCGGACTTCGGTCCGGCGAGCTACACCGGGATGGTCGACTCGCACGCCTACGGCACGGCCCAGGTCGGCGGATCGACCTACATCGCCGACGCCGGTGCCAACGCGATCCTCAAGGTCAGCCCGTTCGGTCGCGTCAGCACGGTCGCCGTGCTGCCGCCGATCCCGCACACCCTCACCGCCGACGAGGCGACCAACCTCGGGCTCGACCCGTGCTTCGTCGGTCTGACGTTCAACTTCGAGCCGGTCCCGACCGACGTCGAGCTCGGCAGGTTCGGCAAGCTGTACGTCAGCAGCCTGCCGGGCGGACCCGAGGGTCCGGTGCTCGGGCCGCGCGGCAGCATCTTCGCGGTCAACGCGTTCACGCACACCTCCAAGCAGATCGTCACGGGCCTCCTCGGCGCCACCGGCGTCGCGGTCGCGCCGAACGGCACGCTCTACGCCACCGAGATGTTCGGCGGCAAGATCGACCGCATCTTCGTGAGGCCGTGGGGAGCCAAGATCACGACGCTCGCCAAGGCCGACACACCGGCTGCGGTCGAGTGGACGCCGTGGGGCGTCGTCGCCACCACCGATGCCCTGACGGGCACGGAGGAGGAGAACCCGACGCCGATCAACGGCAAGCTGATCAAGTACGGCTTCTGAGTCGTACGCCGCGTCGCGGGCCGGGTCTCTCTCATGGGGCCCGGCCCGTCCGTCGAGTCGGGGGTTGTGCCCTGTTGAGTCGGGGGTTCTGCCCCGTCGAGTCGGGGGTTCGGTGCTCTCAGCGCGGCGTGGGCGACGGCTCGGGGTTCCCGATCCGCACGACCTCGTCGCTGATCCGGTGGACCACGTCGGTCTCGCGCACGAGGCCGACCGCGACGAGCGTCACGACCACCACCGCGACGAGCCGGCCGAGGCGGGGCTTCCGGCGCGCGCGGTGCCTGCGCCGCCCCCCGCGGGGTGCCTCGCGGGGCGCCGGGGTCGGTGGTGGCGCGGCTCGACCCGGCGCCGGCCCGGCGCCGTCGCAGGTGGTCGACCCGCGGACGACGTCGGGCGGGCGACGGGAGGTCTGGGTGGCGCCCTGGAGGAGTACGTCGAGGCGGGTGGCCGCCCACGCGACCTGCTCCTCCGCCAGCGCGACCGGGCGGGTGGTGAGCAGCTCGACCAGCGTGGCCGGCGTACACACCGCGACGCCTCCGACCCATCCCGCCTCCGGGCCGGACCCGGCGAAGCAGAGGACCGCGTAGACGGCCTCGGGCGGCACGTCGGCCACCAGCCGGGCGACGGCGAGCGCCGCCTCGCCCGCAGCGTCGACCGTCCTCTCCCGGCGGTAGCCGTTGTGCCGGAGCACGCCGGCGCGGACCGCGACCGTGCCCGACCAGTTCTTGGAGTCGATGACGAAGACCCCGCCCGGCCCGACGACGACGTGGTCGACGTTGGCGAGCCTCCGCTCGGGCCAGCGCACGTCGTGGAACGCGGTCCACCCCGACGGAAGGCACGCGAGCGCAGCGGCGGTCGCCCGCTCGCCCTCGGCCCCGCGCTCGTAGCGCTCGGCCGAGCGCACCAGCCGCTCCGCCTTCTCGCGCTGCCGCCGCGCCACCTCGTCCGCCGACTCCCCCGCCATGGTCCTCCCTCCGGGACGGCCCACCCTCCCTCGGGCCGCGCCCGACGTCAGCAGGTAAAGAGACGGATCCGGATGGTCCGCCCTGACCAGTACGGACCGCCCCGGGCGCCCTCACCGACCCCAGCGTGGGTCAGGGCAGGTGGAGGACCGCGCGCAGGAACCTCCGAGCCTCGTCGTAGACGCCCGGCTGCTCGCTCTCCCGCGGGCCGGCGACGTTGAGGGCGATGCCGGTCTCGAGGTCGACACCGACGTCTGCGGCCAGGCCGCGCACCCAGGCGAGGGCGACCTCGACGAGGCGTACGTCGTCGGCGCGGCCCTCGGTGACCAGCCACGGACGGCCGAGCTTCTCGGCGAGCTCGATCGTCAGGTCGGTGCCGGGCGACGCCGCGTCGGCCGCGCGGACGACGAGGGTGGCGTCGCTGTCGCGCACGTTGAGCTCGGTCCGCTCCGCGGGGTCGGCCGTCTCGGTCTCCACCAGCGCGGGGTAGCGCGCGAGCAGCCCCGGCGGCTCGGTCAGGTCCTCGGCCCAGCCGCCCGCGGGGCACCAGCCGGCGTACGGGATGCCGAGCTCGACGGCGACGTCGAGCGCCGCCCGGTCGACGCCGCTCTGCCCGCCCGCGACGATCCGGGCGACGGCGGGGTTCACAGCAGCGACCCGAGGTGGCGTACGACGTCCGCCGCCGGCCCGGTCGGCGCGGAGCGGTAGCCGGTGCCGGCCCACAGGTGCAGCCGCTCGGGGTCACCCGCGGAGGCGGCCTCGGCGCGCAGGGCGCGGGTGAGGTGGTGGATGGCGGGGTAACCGTAGGGCGCGGTCTCCTCGTGGCGCTCGATGAAGCCGTTGAGCAGCCCGCGGGCCGGACGCCCCGTGAACGCGTGGGTGATCGTGGTGGAGGTGAACCGCGGGTCGGCCAGGGCCGCCTTGTGGGTGGACGAGGCGCCGGACTCCTCGGTGCGCAGCAGCATGGTGCCGACCGCGACGGTGTCGGCGCCGGCGTGGAGCAGCGAGGTCACCGTGACGGAGTCCTGGACGCCGCCGGCCGCGACGATCGGCAGCCCGGTCTCGGCGACCGCGCGGACCAGCTCGCCGGTGTCGGTCGGGACCAGCTTGCGGCGCGGGTCGTGGGTGCCGCTGTGGCCGCCGGCATCCGTGCCCTGCGCGACCAGCCCGTCGAGGCCGAGCTCCTTCGCGGCGTACGCCTCCTCCACCGTCGTCACCGTCGCCAGCAGCGTGCTCCCCGCCCGGCGGAGCGCGGCGACCTCTCTCGCCGAGGGGAGACCGAAGGTGAAGGAGACGTACGCCGCCGGCTCGCTCACCAGCAGGTCGACCTTCTCGCTCCAGTGGTCGTCGTCGGTGACCGGCTCGGCAGGGAGTACGACGCCGAGGGCCTCGGCCTCCGGCCTGAGCTCCTCGGCGTAGGCGGCGAACGCGTCGGGGTCGACCGGGTCGTCGTCGGGGACGAACAGGTTGACCCCGAACACCAGGCCGGCGGCCCCCAGCTCCGCCATCTGCTTACGGACGTCGTCAGGCGACTTGTAGCCGGCCGGAAGGAACGCGAACCCGCCTGCCCGCGTCACCGCCTCCACCAGCGCGGTAGTGGTGGCGCCGCCGGCCATCGGCGCGGCGACGATCGGCAGGTCCGTCCCGAACAGGTTCGCCATCTTCCCAGTGTGGCTCGCCTCTGGTGACCGGCTGGCCGGTGGTCAGCTCTCCCGGCCGCGCTTGCGGTTCTGCTCGTGGAACGAGGCGCGGGTGATCTTGGAGATCGACGACGAGCCGAGGGAACGGGTCATCCGGCGCAGCCCGGCGACCTCGTCGAGCTCCCGCTCGATCCCGGGCTTGGCCGAGTCGGGGGCGACGTCGAAGGCGTCGCCGAGCAGCCCCATCGTCTGGTCGAGCATCCGCTCGCCGGCGTCGACGTCGCCGCCCTCGAACGCCTCGGACGCGAGGCGCTTGTGCTCCTGGGCGTCCTGGAAGAGGACCTCGCTGCGGACGACCGGGTCGGCGATCCGCTGCGCGGCCTCGTCGCCCGGGACCACGTTGACGTGGATCGGGACCACGACGGTCTCCTCCGCGAGCCGCGCCAGGGCGACGTAGCCCACCTCGATGGTCGCCACCTGCGCCAGGCCGAGCGCGGCCATCGCCGGCACCGACAGCTTGAGCAGCAGCTTGCGCCGCTCCCCGGCGTACAGGTCGCCGAGCTCGACCATCACGACACCCTCGCCCAGGTGGGTGGCCGGCAGGTCGTTGTAGAGCCTCAGCAGCTCGGCCGAGGGCTCCATCCGGACCGTCAGGGTCGCCGCCTGGACGACCTTCTCGAGCAGCCCGTCGACCTCCTTCGCGATCGCGGCGCCGGCCGCGTCGGGGTCGGCGGCGAACACGTGGTTGCCGTTGCCGCTGCGGGCGATCGCAGCGAGCAGCGTCTCGTCGTAGCCCTCGCCGTAGCCCAGCGTCGCGGTCACCACCCCCCTGCCGTGGGCACGGCCGGCGAGGGCGGCGAACTCGTCGGCGTCCTCGATCCCGGCGTTGACGTGGCCGTCGGAGATGACGAGCACGGTGGCCCCGGCGGCACCGACCCGCTTGATCTCGCGCAGGGCGCGGAGATAGCCGGCGCTGAGGTCGGTGCTCCCGCCCGGGGTCACAGAAGAGATCCGCTCGACGGCGCCCTCCTTGTCGGTCAGCGGGCCGGTCGGCACGACCACCTGCGCCTGGTGGTCGAACGCCACCAGACCGAAGTTGTCGGTCGGGTCGAGGCGCTGGACCAGCGCGCTCAGCGCCGCCTTGGCGCCCTCGAGCGGGGCGCCCCACATCGACCCGCTGCGGTCGAGCACGACCTGCAGCGTCGCGGGCGGGCGCTGGACGTCGACCTTCGGCGCCGCGGGCGCCTCGAGGTCGAGGAGGACGGCGACCTCGTCGGCCGCCTCGTGGGCCACGACGCCCACGTCGAGCAGAGCGTTGAGCTTCAAGGAGGACTCCTGCGGGGAAGAGGGACGGGACTGCGCCCCCGAGCGGCGCAGTCATCAAGGTAGGGACGGCCACCGACAATTTCGGTTGACGGCCCGGCGCGCCTCCTTGACGTCCCTCCTCATCGACACTCCATCACGTCCCGCTGGACCGTGACGACACCGCGGCCGTTGACCGTCACCTTGCCGCGCAGCGTGAGGACGATCTGGCTGCCGTCGCTGCCGTGCAGGCGCGGCTTCAGGTGGTACTGCGAGACCCGCTCGAACCCGAACCCGTCGTCGGTGATGCCGCTGACGACTGCGTCGACCTTCTCCCGATAGGTGCCGGCGTACGACGGCTGCCGGCTGTCGTCGGGGACGACCTCGACCGCCCCGTCGACGCTGCCGTTGACGTGCGTCTCCCCGCGTCCGTTGGGAGGCGACACGAGCTTGTAGGCGCCGTGGCGGACCTCGTGGAACGTGCCCGCCCAGGCCACGCATGGCCCCTCCCCGGCGGCGAAGGGCTCGGTCTCGTCGTACTCCTCGGTGATCACGTCGTGCTGCGCGGCGGCCGCGACAGGCGCCGCCGTACCCACGAGAGGTACGGCGAGGGCCGCCACCGCCGAGGCGGCCAGGACCGGCCTCATCACGATCACCCGATCACGCAGACGACGAGCGCGGCGGCACCGGCGAGGATCCCGAGCCCGAGCCCGAAGGCGGCCGGGCCGGAGAACGCGCCGACGCGGCGGCGATACTCGACCGCCAGCAGGATCGCGACGCCCGCGAACACGACCGGCCAGCTCGACCAGAAGCCGATCCAGGTGACGGCCGAGGCGATCGCCAGCCCCAGGGACGTCCCGGCCACGCGACCGGGACCGCCGGCGAGCGCACGGGCGCCGAGGAAGGTGGCGAGGGCGATGACGGCGACGCCGAGGCCGACGTACGCCAGCAGCTCGAGCGTGCTGAGGGTGTCTTCCTTGTCGTCGCCGGACTGCCAGTTGCCGATCATCGCGACGGCCCAGGCGATCCAGGCCCCGAGGGAGGCGGCCAGGGGGCCGCCGAGGTGGTGGACGAACGCCGGCCGGGCCGGCGTGGTGGTGGTGCTCATCGGTGAGCTCCTTTCATCGACAGTGAGCAGAGCGCACCACCCCACCGCGCCGGGACGGATCGACCGCGGACCATGCCCGGGCCGGGAGATCCTCCGGCACGTACCGGGACTCCGGTCCCGGGACACGGCGCGCAAAGCGGCGCACACTGCCCCTATGAGCGCCGACCGCGGCCGCCGGGCTCTCGGGTGGGGCCTCGCTGCGCTCGCGATCCTGCTGCTCGCGTCGGTGCCGTTCTCGCTCGCGGGCGGCGTCGTGGACCGGCCGCGGGTCTCCTTCGAGTCCGGTACGGGCGACACGGTCGCGGCCACGCTGGTAGTGGTCGGCTTCGCGCTGTCCGGCGCGCTGCTGATCCACCTGCGGCCGCGCAACTGGATCGGCTGGATCCTGGTCGTCTCCGCGCTGCTCCAGGTCACCAACGTGTCGATGGACGCCTACTCGGCCCGCGCCCTCACCGACCCCGACCACTCGCTCCCGCTCGGGCTTCCCGCCGCCTGGCTGATGTCGTGGACCTGGCTGCCCTCGCTGCTGCTGCCGGTCCTGGTGCTCCCCGCGCTCTACCCCACCGGCCGCGCGCCGTCGAGGTTCTGGCGGGCGTACGTGTCGTTCGCGCTCGCCACGACCCTGCTCGGCTCCATCTCGCTGGCGGTGATCGAGGGCACCATCGACGACACCGTCCGCGGGACCCGGCTGCCCTGGACCGCCCCGGACTGGCTCGAGGTAGCCCTGGTCGGGACCTTCACCGTCATGCTGGCACTGTCGGCGGTGACCGTGCTCGTGGGGACGATGGTGCGGGTCGTCCGCGCGCGGTACCCCGAGCGGCAGCAGCTGCTCTGGCTGCTCGTCGTGATCGCGGTGATGCTCGCGACCGTGCTCAGCCCGTGGGAGACGGTCTTCGTGACGGCGTACGCGCTCGTGCCGGTGGCGATCGCGATCGGGGTGCTCCGCTACGGGCTGCTCGGGATCCAGATGGCGCTGCGGCGCGGGCTGGTGTACGTCGGGCTGACGCTCCTCGTCGCGCTCGTCGTCGGCGGGCTGACGACCGCCCTCGCCGGCCTCCTGCCCGGGCGGCGGCTGTCGCTGGTCATCGCCTCGGCCGTCGTCGCGGTGCTGGTCCTGCCGGTGGCGCGCTGGCTGCAGGTACAGGTCGACCGGCTGGTCCTCGGCGTACGCGATCCGCTCGCGCTCGTCGGCGACGTCGGCGCCGGCCTCGAGGTCGCCTCGGACGACCCGGTCGCGTCGATGCTGGAGGCGGTCTCGTCGGCCGCCGGCGCGTCGTACGCCGCCGTGCGGGACCTCTCCTCCCGCGAGCTGGCGTCCGTCGGCCTACCCACCCTCACCACCACCACGATCCCGCTCCGCCACGGCGGCCAGGAGCTCGGCGCCCTCGTCGTCGCCGGCGCCGGCGACCTGCGCGTCGTCGCCGCCCTCGCGCCGCACCTCGCCGTCGTACTCCGCTCCCAGCTGCTCACCGCCGAGCTCGACCGGGCCCGACGGCGGGTGACCAACGCGACCCTCGCCGAGCGCGACCGGCTGCGCCGCGACCTGCACGACGGGCTCGGCCCCTCGCTGTCGGGGATCGCGCTCGGCCTCGAGGCAGCCGGCGGCCTCGTGGGGTCCGAACCCGACGCGGCGGCCGAGATCCTCGCGCGCACGCGGGCCGAGGCCGAGGTCGCCGTACGCGAGGTGCGCCGCGTCATCGACGGCCTGCGTCCCTCGGCCCTCGACCTGCACGGGCTCGCGGGAGCCGTGCGCGACACCGCGTCCGCCCTCGGCCTGGGTCGGCCGGGGCTGCCGTCCTTCAGCCTCTCGACCGACCCGCTGCCGCTGCTCGCCCCGCGCACCGAGGAGGCCGCCTACCGCATCGTGGCCGAGTCGCTCACCAACGTCGTACGCCATGCCGACGCGGAGCACTGCTCCGTGCGGGTCCGCGGTCGCCGCGCACTCCCCCGACGTCGTCGTCACCGACCTCTCGATGCCCGACCTCGACGGGGTCGCCGCCACCCGGCGGCTGCTCGCCGCCCACCCGGGTCTCGGCGTACTCGTCCTCACCATGCACGAGGACGACGACCACGTCTTCGCCGCGCTGCGGGCCGGCGCGCGGGGCTACCTGGTGAAGGGGTCGGACGGGGAGCAGATCCTCGCCGCCGTACGCTCCGTCGCCGCCGGTGACGCCGTCTACGCCGGACCGATCGCACGGCGGATCACCGCGTTCTACGCCGGGGAGGACTCGGTCTCGCCCGCCGAGCGGGCCTTCCCCGACCTCACCGTCCGCGAGCGCGAGGTGCTCGAGCTCATCGCCGTCGGCTGCCGCAACCACGAGATCGCGCGGCGCCTGGGGATGTCGGAGAAGACCGTCCGCAACCACGTCTCCGCCGTGCTCGGCAAGCTCCAGGTCCCCGACCGCACCGCCGCCGCCCTGCGCGCTCGCGAGTCCTGATCGTCAGCTCCTCCTCGGCGAGGTGGTGGGCGACCAGGTTGCTGAGCTCCTCGACGGCGTCGGTGAACGCCTGCGTGTCGGTGCCCTTCAGCTCGAGGACCGCGAGCAGCGCCTCGTTGCCCTCCGCGTGCTCCTCGTGCCCGTGGTGGACCTCGTGCTCGCCGACGTCCTCCGCCTTGTAGCGCAGGACGGGGTAGACCAGCTCCTCCTCGGCGATGCTGTGGGCGATGTGCACGTCGGCGAACGCCCGGCGTACGGCATCGCGGTCCTGCGTCGTGTCTCGCAGCTGCCGCAGCAGCCGCTCGAAGCGGCGGTGGTCGTCGAGGATGAGATCGAGTACGTCGCCGGTGGTCGGGCGGCCGACGTCGATGGTGGAGTCCGTGCTGCTGGGCATGTGTGGCAGGGTAGCCCGCCGGCGGTCTCCTGATGCGCCGCGAGCTGCCGCGTCTTCGGCGTTGTCCACAGGCTCGGCGTCGGTGGTGGTTCGTCCGCCTTCGTCATGGGTAGGTTGCCTCCGTCGCCGCGCGCGGGCGCCGGCGAGCTCGGGAAGGACGGACCGCAGATGAGGCGTACGCCGCTCGCCACCCTCGCACTCTGCGCTGCCCTCGCGCTCTGCGCCGCGTTCGCGCTCGGCGGCTGTGGCGGCGGCGACCCGAAGCCGAAGTTCACCGACTCCTCCGATCCCTCGCCGTCCGCGTCGTCTAGCGCTGCCACCGAGCCGCAGCCGCCGGAGATGCCCGATGCGGCCAAGCGGCACACGGTCGCGGGGGCGAAGGCATTCACCAAGTACTACTTCGAGGTCGCCGACTACGCCCAAGCGACCCTAGACGTCGCGCCCCTCGTCGCGCTGGCAGATGACAACTGCGACACATGCGATGGCGGCACCGACGGCCTACGCACGACAGCTAAAAAGGGCGGCCGCATCGTCGGTGGTAAGACCACGATCTCCGCCCTGACCGCCGGTCCCACCACGGTCGGCGGGGAGACGTGGATGACGGTCAACTTCCGGTATCACCTGGCGTCGTTGCGCGAGGACTACCCGGGGACCAAGAACGACCGCTCCTATCGCGCCAGTTCTGGTAGGTCGTACGTGGTCCTGAAGCCGACGTCCCAGGCGTGGGTCGTTGACTACTGGGAGATCCGATGAGGCGCGCAGTGCTCCTTCTGCTCCTTGCGGGATTTCTGGTCTGTGTCGACAACCAGGCCGCAAAAGCGTGCACAGACCACCAGCACCAGTGCGCCGGCACCGCTAAGGGAGGACTGTGGGGCGCAGCCGAGGACCGCCAACATCAGCACCCTTCGGACGGACAAGGTGATGCAGCCGGGGCGGAGACGGTGACGCATCACGAGGGCGAGTACCACCAGGTCCCTGTCTGTGCACTGGGCAATGTCATCTGCCATGAGTATCAAGCGTGTGGCGACGGCCAGACCCTTCAGCAGTCGTGGTTCCTGACCGAAAGTGGCATTGATGGCAGGCACACGTGGTGCCCCACAGCCGAGTCACCCACTCTCCAGCAACCGCAACCGCAACTCACAACTACACGCATACTCGAGGCGTTCCAGCGCCTGCCGCTTCCGGCGGCGCCGCTGAAGATCGACCCACCCCACGGCAAGACGCTGGTCAACCTCGACACCGTCTTCTACACCACCCAGAAGCCGTTCACGAGGACGATCCACCTGCTCGGCCACCGGATCGACTTCCGCATCAGAGCCTCCCAGTACACCTGGCACTTCGGCGACGGCCACTGGACCGTCACCGACAACCCCGGCAAGCCCTTCACCACCCAGGCCGCCCACGTCCACGACATCAGCCACAAGTACCTGAGCAGGGACACCTTCCAGCCCAGCCTCGACACCACCTACACCGCCGACTTCCGCGTCGACGGCGGCGCATGGCGCGACGTCAACGGCACCGTCACCATCCAAGGACCCACCCAGAACATCACAGCCGTCACCGCCACCCCCGTCCTCGTCGGTTGAGCGAACGTTCGCTCAAAACCGACCCGACCCCTCGGCAGGAGCACCGCCCGCGATCCACGGCCCAGCGCTGCAACGCCCTGCAACGCTTGACCACCACTCCAGCACGCAGTGGGCTCGCACGAAAGACAGGGCCGAGCAAAGGAGCTCCCATGCGCGCAGCTCGCTACTACGACCGCGGCGACATCCGGATCGAGGACGTCGACGAGCCGACCGTCGGCCCGGGGCAGGTCGGGATCGACATCGCCTGGTGCGGGATCTGCGGCACGGATCTTCACGAGTACGCCGAGGGCCCGATCTTCATCCCGCCGGCCGGCCATCCGCAGCCGATCAGCAAGGAGAGCGCGCCGGTCACGATCGGCCACGAGATGTCGGGCGTGGTGTACGCCGTGGGCGAGGGCGTCGACGACGTGAAGATCGGTGACCACGTGGTCGTGGAGCCCTACATCCTCCACGACGACGTCGACACCGGCCCGGACAGCCGCGACTACCACCTGTCGCCTGACATGAACTTCATCGGCCTGGGCGGCTACGGCGGCGGGCTGGCGGAGAAGATCGCGGTCAAGCGCCGCTGGGTGCACAAGGTCGATCCGAGCGTCCCGCTCGACCAGGCCGCACTCATCGAGCCACTGTCGGTGGGCTACCACGCCGTCGAGCGCAGCGGCGCCTCCGCCGGCGACACCGCGCTCATCACCGGCGCCGGGCCCATCGGCCTGCTCACCGCCGCGATCTGCAAGGCTCGCGGCCTCACGACCGTCATCAGCGAGCCGAGCCCGCTGCGGCGGCAGAAGGCGACCGAGTCCGGCGTCGGCGACCACGTACTCGACCCCACTACCACCGACGTCGTCGCCGAGGTTCGCGCGCTGACGGACGGTCGCGGCGCCGATGTCGGCTTCGAGTGCACGTCCGTCCAGCCCGCGCTCGACACCCTCCTCGACGGCCTGCGCCCGACCGGCAAGCTGGTCGTCGTCTCCATCTGGGGCCACCCCGCCTCGGTCGACATGCAGAAGGTGGTGCTCAAGGAGATCGACGTACGCGGCACCATCGCCTACGTCAACAGCCACCCGGCCACCATCGCCCTCATCGAGCAGGGCAAGGTCGACCTCGCGCCGTTTATCACCGGTCGGATCGGCCTCGACGGCCTGGTCGACGAGGGCTACGACACCCTCATCAACCGCAACGAGACCGCCGTCAAGATCCT
Organism: Nocardioides asiaticus; assembly: GCF_040049175.1. Taxonomy (NCBI): domain Bacteria; kingdom Bacillati; phylum Actinomycetota; class Actinomycetes; order Propionibacteriales; family Nocardioidaceae; genus Nocardioides; species Nocardioides asiaticus. Next base: position 1,143,062 of record NZ_JBDZDM010000001.1, read on the forward strand.
CGTATCCCCGTCCGGCGCCGGCCTGTGAGACACCAGGTCAGTCCCCCGCCCGCACCAGCCCGCTCTCGTACGCCAGCACGACCGCCTGCGCCCGATCGCGCAGCGCGGCCTTCTGCAGGATCCGGTTGATGTGCGACTTGACGGTCGTCTCGGAGAGGAACAGCTCGCCGGCGATCTCCTGGTTCGACAGCCCGCGCGCGATGAGGGTGAGCACCTCGCGCTCGCGGTCGGTGAGCGACTCGATCCGCGCCGCCTCCGCCGCCCGCGGCGACGGCACGCGCAGGTGCTGCTCGATGAGCCGCCGCGTGATCGCCGGCGCGAGCAGGGCCTCGCCGGCGACCACGGTGCGTACGCCGTCGACGAGCCGGGCGGGCGGCGCGGTCTTGAGCAGGAAGCCGGCGGCGCCGTCGCGCAGCGCGCGATAGACGTACTCGTCATCGTCGAACGTCGTCAGGATCAGCACGCGCACCTGCGGCGCCCGCTGCCCCAGCTCCCGGGTCGCCGCGAGCCCGTCCGTGCCGGGCATGTGGATGTCCATGAGTACGACGTCGGGCCGCTGCTCCAGGGCGAGCGCGACCGCCTCGGCGCCGTCGGCGGCCTCGGCGACGACCTCGAGGTCCGGCTGCGACTCGAGGATCATCCGGATGCCGCCGCGGACGAGGTCCTGGTCGTCGGCGATGAGGATCCGGATCACGGCTGCACCACCGGGATCCGCGCCCGTACGGCGTACCCGCCCGACGGCTCCGGCCCCGCGTCGAGCCTGCCGCCGTACACCGCGACCCGCTCGCGCATCCCGACGATCCCCTGCCGCCCGCCCGGGCCGGGCGCGGCCGCGCCGGAGCCGCTGTCGACGACGAGCACCCGCACCTCGTCCGGCAGGAAGCAGAGCGTCACGACCGCAGGCGCCGAGCCGGCGTGCTTGCGGATGTTGGTGAGCGCCTCCTGGACGACCCGGTAGACGCTGAGCGACACCCCGGGCGGCAGCTCGCGGCGTACGCCCTCGATCCGCAGCTCCACCGGGAGCCCCGCCGAGCGCGCCTCGTCGACCAGCGCGTCCAGGTCGCCGACCCCCGGGTGCGAGGCCATCCCGATCTCCTCACCGTGCTCCCGGAGCAGGCCGAGCAGGGCACCGATCTCGGTCAGCGCGCCGCGCCCGAGGTCCTGGATGCGCTGCAGCGCGTCGGTCGCCCGGGCCGGGTCGCGGGCGATCACCTGCTCGGCGCCGGCCGCCTGCAGCACCATCACGCTGACCGAGTGGGCGATCACGTCGTGCAGGTCACGTGCGATGCGGGCGCGCTCGGCCGCCCCGGCGGCGCGTACCTCCTCCTCCCGCCGCCGCTCAAGCTCCTCCGCCCGGTCGGCCAGGGTCTCGGTCTCCGCGACCCGGGTACGCATCGCGAGCCCGACCAGCCACGGCGCGGTGACGAGTACGGTGCCGAAGCCGAGGTCGGAGCTGTCCTTCGGAAGCGTGCTCGCGAAGAACGCAAGCCCCACGAGCAGGCCGACGATCGCGCCGCGCCACGGGAGATGACGAGCCGCGGAGTACTCCGCGGCCAGGACCCAGAAGATCGGCATCACCGGGTCCGACAGCGGCACGCCCGCCCACGTGTCGGCGACCAGCCCGCCGAAGCAGCAGACCACGGTCACGAGCGGCCAGCGACGTCGTACGGCGATCGACGCCGCCGCCACCGCCGACGCCGGTACGGCCGCACCCAGCGGGTGGAGGTCGTCGACGAACAGCTCGACCTCGCTCAGGACGAGCACGACCACCGCCAATACGACGTCGATCCACCGCACGAGCCACCCGCGCATGGGCCGACGCTAGTCGCGATCCGCCGCCGCGGCCTCCACCCAGAGGTGGCGGTCTTGACCACCCGTGGGTGGACGTACGCCGTCGGCGGACCGACCCGCGCCGGTGCGAGAGCCACCCTCGGGCCGATGCCCGCGGCCGTGCTTGGCGGGGAGATTCGACGCAGTCCCGGAAGGGCCGGGACACCCGCTCAGAAGAAGGTGCACAGTCATGAAGCTCACCGCTCCCAGGATCCTCGGCGCGATCGTCGCGCTCGACGTCGTCTGCTTCCTCGTCTCCGGGATCTTCCGCAACGCCGACGAGGGCGCCGGCGAGATCGTCGGCGGCATCGGCTGGTTCGGGTTCCTCGGGCTCACCCTGGTCGCCATCGTGATGGCCGTCGGCCTGCTCGTCGGCTCCGTACGGCGTACGCACGCCCGGCGCTCGCACTGAGAGGAGTACGACGATGAACAAGCTCGCGCTTGCCGCCGTACCCGTCGCAGCCGCCACCGCCGTCGGCCTCGCCCTCACCGGCGGCGCCGCAGACGCCGGCCATCCCGCGGCTCGCTATCACACGGTCAGCGGCCACCTCATCGAGTCGTCGTCGTGGGGTTGGCCGACCGGCTACGTCTCGCTGGACGACGACTACTCCGTGGCCGGGAAGAAGATCGCCTCCGACGTCACCACCTGCCGCGGGAGCAGCCCGACGGCGACCACCGCCGCCTGCGAGGCGGCCATCGCGTTCAAGGGCGGCCTCGTGGTCGTCGGCTGGACCGCCACCACGAAGCCGGGTCCCATCCGCGCCACCGTCCTCGGCGGCACCGGCACCTATCGCCACGTCCGTGGCTTCGCCGTCATCCGGGAGGGCGACAACTCCGGCGACGGCCCCAGCACCGCCGACTGGACGATGCGGATCGCCTACTGACGCGGCCGCCGGTGGACGACCAATCGGCCCGCGAAGCGGAATGACTGGCGCGCCGTGGCCCGCTCGGCCCTCCTCGAGTCCTCGTCACGCCGGCTCGACCGCCGCGAACACGACCCGCAGAAGCCCCTCGGGCAGTCGCAGGTGATAGCTCGTACGCCCCACCTTCGCGACGGTCCCGACCCGCCCGCTGAACTCACCGGGCGCAACGACCCGCGCCGTCGCCCCGGGCGGAAGGATCGTCATCCGGCGGCCGTCGCGCATCGCGGCCAGCTCGGCGACGTAGTTGGGATGCATCGCCGCCGGGCGCCCGTGATGGACCCACTCGAAGACGCGGTCGACGTCGTTGGGAGCGTCGCAACGGCCACACATCAGCACCCGCTCCGGCCGCCGGTGCCGCTCGACCATGTGGCCCTCGCGGCACACGCCGACCCAGGCGCCGGGCACGCGCGGCGCGTCCTCGGGGACGCACCGCTCCCCCGAGCAGCCGATCCGCCGCGCCGTCTCGGCCCAGACCGGACCGTGCCCCGCCTCGGGACCGACCAGCGCGTGGGCGATCTCGTGGAGGATCGTGTCGCGCACCTCCGCCTCCGGATGGAGGCGCGTGATCGGCGCCGACAGCCCGATCACCTTCCGCCCGTGCCTGCACACGCCCGCACGCCGCTTCGCCTGGTCCAGCTCGATCGTCCATCCCACCAGGCCATGTCGCTCGAGCAGCTCGTGCGCGAGGCTCCACGCGTCTCTCAGATCCATGCCGCGGACCTTAGGGGCCGCCACCGACATCGGAGTCTCAGGCGTAGAGCGCATCCCCCGCCAGGTCGAGCGGCTGGAGCTCACGCACCCGCCCGCGAACCTGGTAGCGCAGCTCCTCGCCGTGCTCCGTGATGCCCTGCCACGCGTCGGCCGCGGCCCCGGCTGCACTGGCACCGAGCGGAGACAGCGTCACCGCAAGGAGCGCGTCACCATGAGGATCTCGTACGACGATCGCGGCCCGCTCCAACGACGGCGCCTCCCCCAGCGCCAACCGGGCGGCGAGAATCGCATGAGCGGCGACGAGCCGTGCGTGCCACTCGTTGGCCTCCGTCTTGCTGAGTCTCGCGAGCGTCGGGTTGCCGGCCGGCGTACGCGCGGGCTTGCGGTCCGGGATCGTCTCCGCATCGGGGACCTGGACCGTGAGCCGGATGGTGCTGCCCGCGACGCCTCTCACGGTGAGCGGGAGCCGATTGCGTGTCGCCGCCTGGCTCACGACCTCGCCGACCGTCGCGGGCTCGTTCGAGGCAAGCTTGCGATGCCGCTCCTCGACCGCCTGCTCACGGGCAGTCCGCGCGTTGGCGGTGATGGTCATCAGGTCCCGCGCCCATCCTTCGGCGACGACGCGGGCACGGTCCTTCGCGGTACGACGTCCCAGGCGATCCCACAGCGAGACGCCTCGTAGCTCCTGCTTCTCGGCGGTGGCGACCAGGAGCCCGAACTTCGGGAGCTGCGGTTCGGCAGCCTTCTCGACCGGCGCCGCGATGAACGCAGTCTTGTGAAGCTGCTGCAGCGTCCGGAACGCCTTGGCGACCTCAGCCGTCGGGTCAACCGCCGGCTGCGTCCGGCTCGTTGCCGACCCCGGCGTTGAGCTCGTCCGGCGGCGACTACTGCCACCGACCGGCTCGTACCAGGTGAACGGACCGGCACCGGTCGAGACACCGGTCCGACCACCCCCGACGTGGAGCCGGGCGGCCCGTGGTCCGACGTGGGCGCGGAGCCCACGCGAGCTGGCGGACAGCCGGATGCCGGGGGCGATCCGCATCGAGAAGAACCGAGCCATCAGACGCTCACCGCTCGCAGACGATGCCGTCGCCGTCGCGGTCCTCGTACCAGGCGTACTCCGGGTCCGTGCCCTCGTAGTACGGCCCGTAGCCGGCGTCGTTGGCCTCACCGCACGTGCCGAACTGTGGGTCCGTCGCGCCGGTACTCGATCCGCCGGCCGACCCGGAGGAGGTCGAGCTGCCGGTGCCGGCGAACTGCTGCGGCGCGCTCTGCGCGACCTTCGCGCGCTCCTCTTCGCGAGCCTGCTGGACCGCCTGCTTCTGCTGGGCCTTCAGGTTCTGGCGCACTGTCCGGAGCCTGTCCGCAGCGGCCTGCTTCTGGTCCTTGAGTCGCTGCTGCAGGTCCGCCTTGGTGTCGCGAAGGTCGGAGTTCCGGGTCTGCAGATCCGTCACCTTCTGCTGAAGGCTGGCGGTCTTCTCGGCGACCGCCGTGTCGACCTGCTGCTGGACCGTCGCGGTGTCAGGGGCCGCCGACGTGTCTGAGGAGTCCTCGCCGCCTGCGGCGCCGATCCCGATGCCGATCAGGAGAGCCGCGATGCCGGTCACGGTCGAGGTCTTGGTTCTGGTCCAGAACGGCTTCTTCGCCGGAGGGAAGTAGCCGGGGTACTGGTCAAGCGACGGCTGCGTCACTTCTGCTCGCAGGCGATCTTGTCCTTGTCGCGGTCCAGGCCCTTGTTGTACTTCATGGCCGCAGCGAACAACTTGTTCGACTTCTTGAAGGTCTTGACCGGCGTACCGCTCGTCTTGTCCTTCGCGTTCACCCTGCCAACGCCGTGCGGGTACTTCTTGTGCAGCGCGGTGCAGTTCTTCGTCCAGGCGGGCTTCGATGCCGCCTCGGCCGGCGCGTTCGGGGCGATGAGCGCCACTGCGAACAGTGCAGCCGCGACTCCGGTCAGCTTCTTCGTCTTGCTCACTTTGTCTTGTCTCCAGAGTGACCAGGCGACGACGTCCTCGCTGTCGCTGGTCGGTCATTGCTTCCGAGAACGAGACGTACGAGAGCGCCGTGTCTGATGCTGTCCCGGGCTGTCTCGAGCAGCGCGTCGTGCCATCGTCGGCGCGCCATTCAGATCCTCGGCTGCGACCGTCCCCGAGGTACGCAGAACCCAGAGAAATGACCCGACCTGACTATCCACACCCGACCGAACGGACGAGGTCTCGTCGGACAACTCCCATCCAGTCGGATGGTGCGTTGCCGAGGGCTGGACATCTGGACATACAGCGCCGTCGCGCAACTGGATGAGTTTGGCGACTTGTCTGCACGCGGTCATTCCTCGCCTTTAACTTCTCCTTGGGAGGTCAAGAGATCGATGACCGCGGGAGCATCAGCGGGACGACGTAGCACTCAACTGAGTCATGACGCCGACGCACTATTCGAGCTTGCCCGATTGAAGAGACGCGAGGCGCGGAACTACGCCATCGCCTGTTCGTCTGAACAGGGGCTCGCGGGGATCTTGCGTCCGTTGTCCGAGCTCGGGTGGACCGTGCTCGAGGATCGTCGCTGGCCAGGCTCCAAGCGTGCGAACATCGACTTTCTTCTGGTCGGCCCTGCCGGCATCGTCATCGTCGACGCTAAGCATTGGGACGAGCCAGCGATTCGGGACGGCTCGATCTACCGAGGCGACTCTCGCGAAGACGACGAGATCGCGAAGCTCAACACTCTCGCCGAGCGCATCGCCGAAGCCGTCGACCACACAGGACTTACTCTCGCGGCAATCACAACGGTCATGGTCTTTACGAGCCGCCAGCTGCATCCGGTGACGCTCAACGGCGTGACAATCGTCGGGGATGAGCACTTCGCGAAGTGGCTTGCAAGTCTTCGGCCTCGGCTCGAGCCGCAGCAGGTGACCATCATGGCGGCCGAAGTCGAGATTGCCTGTCCTGAAATGCCCTCGAAGGCTGAGCCGACGATGTTGAAGGTCAAGACGCTGCGCCAGCCTGCCGCCCCTGACGCAGGGCAAGACGCCCTCATCGATGTGGAGGCGCTCGCGGAAGAACTCATGGACGCAGCGATGAAGCAGCCGATCGAGGGATGGATGACGTTCCTGCATCCGGATCAGAACAAGCTCGTCCGATCACAATGGAGTGGACCGGCGCGAGTACGTGGACCCGCTGGCACGGGCAAGACCGTCGTCGGATTGCACCGAGCAGTCCATATCGCCGAACGGTCATCGAACCCTGTCCTCTTCGTCAGCTACGTTCGTACCCTGCCGATCGTCCTCTCCGGGCTCGCTCGTCGAATGTCAGACCGGGCCGCGGACAACATCGAGTTCACTGGCATCCACCAGCTCGCACTAAGGGTCCTCGATGCTGCTGGTCGAAAGCTCAGGATCGACGCCAAGGGCGCGGATGCCGCCTTTCGCGATGCGTGGCGACTAGTCAACGCGGCACAGGCGCTGGGACGCATCGACGAGCGTCCCGCCTACTGGCGAGAAGAGATCGATCACGTCATCAAGGGACGTGGCCTGACGTCGTTCGACGACTACAAGAACCTGCGGAGGGTTGGGCGAAAAACCCGTCTCGCGACCAACGATCGAGAAGTGGTTTGGGATCTCTACGCGCGCTACCAGGCCAACCTCAAGGAATGCGGCATCCACGACTTCAACGACTTGCTCATTCAGGCTCACGACGTGGTCAACGAGTTCCCCGATCTCTTCCGTTACAGCGCAGTGATCGTTGACGAGGTCCAGGATCTCAACCTGGTCGGACTGAAGTTTCTCGCAACGTTGGCAGACGGCGTGCCCCACTCACTGCTCCTCGTGGGAGATGGACAGCAATCCGTCTATCCCGGTGGCTTCAACCTCTCTGAGGCCGGGATCAGCGTCGCGGGACGAGCCAGCGTCCTGCGCGTCAATTATCGAAACACCCACGAGATCGTCCAAGCAGCCACGCGCCACGTCGCCGGCGCCCCGTTCGACGACCTTGATGGCGAGCTCGTTCCTGGGGCACGCGATGCTGAAGTTGCGCGACGAGGCAACCGCCCCATCGTGATCGATGCTCGTCACAGAGCCGAGCTCGATACAGCGCTGGTCTGGCAACTTCGTCAGACCATTGCATCGGGGGCGTCACACTGGGGCGACCTTGCAGTTCTCCTCCTGCACCGACGCGACGTCGACCGATACCGGGCAGTACTAACGAGGGCCGGCATTCCACACGTAGAGCTGACGGAGTACGACGGAGTCACAACGGACCGAGTCAAGATCGGCACGATCAAGCGATCGAAAGGCCTCGAGTTCAAGTACGTCCTCATGCCAAATCTCCGCCGCGCAGACCCACCAGCGTGGGCCGGCGAGACCGCCGACTCCTACGCCGAACGCTGCGAACGGATTCGCCGAGAGCTGTACGTCGGAATGACGCGTGCGCGCGACGGGCTCTGGCTCGGATACCTCGACTGAACTTGTCGATTCCTGGGCAGGTCGAGGAGGGATCGGTAAAGCTTGCACCCGTGACTCATGAGCCACTGCAGGTCGGGCTGCACGAAGCGTTGATCACCGAGCGCCTGGGCGAGCTGCTCACCGAGGTCGATCCAGACCATTTCCTGACCGGCACCGTCGACGACGCGGATGCACCACACGTGCTGGCGCGGCATGTCTACGACATCACGCAGCGCGCCCTCGCGAGCGAGCGTGACGCGAAAAAGCGCCTCATCCTTGTGAATCGCATCCTTGCCGACCTCGCCGAGGCGGGAGAGTCCGTCGTACCGCCCGCCTCACAGCTCCTGCGAATCGCCCCATCGGCAGGTCCCGGCGTGCGCACCTTCGAGAGCCGGCCGAGCACCCCTCTCAGCGAAGCGGCATTGCTGACTAATACAAAGGGCGAGCCAAACCTTGGCGGCGAGCTTCGCGCCGAGATGGACACCGCCGACGAGGTCGACTTGCTGTGCGCGTTCGTGAAGTGGCACGGCTTGCGGCTCCTCGAACCGCAGTTGCGAAACGCGCAGCTCCGCGACACTCCGCTTCGTGTTATCACCACGACGTACGTCGGCGCTACCGAGCGGCGCGCTCTTGATCGCCTGGTGCGCGAGTTCGGCGCCGAGGTGAAGATCCAGTACGACGCCCAGCGCACCCGTCTCCACGCGAAGGCCTGGCTCTTCCGTCGTGCGACGGGATACGACACCGCCTACGTCGGCTCGTCGAATCTCTCCAAGACAGCGCTGCTCGATGGTGTCGAGTGGAACGTACGGCTGTCGACTATCGGGACGCCGTCGCTCCTGCAGAAGTTTGCCGCCACCTTCGACACCTACTGGAGCGACCCGAGCTACGAGCTGTACGACCCGGACCGCGATGGAGATCGACTCGACGACGCTCTCGCGGAAGCCGGCGGCCGGAGCACCGACCGAGTGACAATCTCGCTTTCAGGGCTCGAGGTCACGCCGTACCCCTACCAGCAGGAAATGCTTGACGAGATCGATGCAGAGCGAACCGTTCATGACCGTCATCGCAACCTGGTCGTAGCCGCGACGGGCACTGGCAAGACTGTCATCGCCGCGCTCGACTATCGGCACCTTTGGGACCCCGCCAGCGGAAAGCGACCGCGCCTTCTCTTCGTGGCTCACCGAAAGGAGATCCTCGCGCAGTCGCTTCGCACCTATCGCGAAGTCCTCGGTGACGGCGCCTTCGGCGAGATGTACGTCGATGGGACGCGGCCGGAACGTTGGGACCATGTCTTCGCGAGCATTCAGTCCCTGTCGTCGTACGGCATAGCGAACATCCCTAGCGATGCGTTCGAGATCGTGGTGATCGACGAGTTCCACCACGCAGCGGCATCGAGCTATCGCCGACTGATCGACCAGCTTCGGCCCCACGAGCTGCTCGGTCTGACGGCGACACCGGAGCGAGCAGACGGCGTCAACGTCCAGGACGCCTTCTTCGATGGCCGTATTGCCACCGAGCTCCGACTTTGGGATGCACTCGGCGCCGACCTGCTCTGCCCCTTCCACTACTTCGCAGTCGCCGACGGGACCGATCTCAGCAGCCTGACGTGGGCGAACGGGCGGTACGACATCGACGAGCTCACCAACCGCTACATCGGCGACGACGTGCGATCCCGCATCATTCTGGAAACAGTTCGGGACAAAGTCATCGACCCGGGCGCGATGCGTGCGCTTGGCTTCTGCGTGACCGTCGCGCACGCCGAATACATGGCGCAGGTGTTCAACGACGCCGGCATTCCCTCTCGAACGGTCACCGGCAGAACGCAGGCAACCGAGCGCGAGCAGGCGCTGAGCGACCTCCGCGAACGGCGAATCAACGCCATCTTCACGGTCGACGTCTTCAACGAGGGACTCGATATCCCGGCAGTGGATACCGTGCTCTTCCTCAGACCAACTGAGAGCGCCACGGTCTTCCTACAGCAACTCGGTCGCGGCCTTCGTCGCACGCTCGACAAGGCAGTTCTGACGGTGCTCGACTTCGTCGGCTTGCAACACAAGCAGTTCCGCTGGGATCGCAAGCTGCGCGCGCTGACAGGGCTCACGCGCGCCGGCCTGGAACGCGAGATCAGGCGCGACTTCCCGTTCCTTCCCGCGGGTTCCCAAATCCTGATGGACCGTGAGGCGCAGGCCACGATTCTGGAAAACATCCGTTCGCAGGTGGCAAGTCGATGGTCGCAGATTGTTGCTGAGCTTCGGTCATACGGGGACATGGACCTGCGTACGTTTCTTCACGAATCCGGCGTCGAGTTGCCAGACATCATCCGGCAGGGCAGGTACTCATGGACGAAGCTTCGCCGCGACGCCGGACTGCCCACGCCCGGCGGTGCCGCGTACGAGTCTCAACTCCTGAAGCGAGTTCGAGCGCTTGCGCACGTAGACGATCCTCTGCGCGCTCGCGCGTATCGCCACTTGCTCGCCGACACCGGTCGGACTCATCACCAACTACCTGCTGAACAACAGCGGCTTGCGCAGATGCTCTTCTTCTCACTGTGGCCTGACGGCGGCGGGCACCCGTCGTACGAGGCCGGTCTCGCTGCCCTGCAAGCAGAGCCGGCGGCGCGCGCCGAGCTCGCGGCGGTGGTCGACATCTCGTTCGACGAGGCACGGCACCAGTCGCTCGAGCTCGTTGGCTCTCTCGCCGATGTCCCACTGCGCGTTCACGCGCGCTACCAGCGAGAAGAGATCCTCAGTGCTCTTGGCTATGCCACGCTCGAACGCAAACCGACGAGCGTCATGCAAGGCGTCGCGTACTCGCCCGCGACGAATACTGACATCTTCTTCGTCACTCTGAAGAAGTCTGAGGCGGACTACTCGCCGACCACGATGTACCGCGACTACCCGATCAGTCCCACGCTCTTCCATTGGGAGTCGCAATCCACGACGACCGTGGCCTCGCCCACCGGTCAGCGCTACATCAACGGCACCAGCACCGTTCTTCTGTTTGTGCGCGAGCAGGAGAAGGACGAGTACGGCACCTCGCCGTACCTGTTCCTCGGACCGGCCCGATATGTGTCGCATAGCGGGGAGCGTCCGATCGCCATCACCTGGGAACTGGAACGGCCAATGCCGATGGACTTCTTCACACAGGCGACAATCGCTGCTGGTTAGAACGTCCCCCTGCCATTTGCCGGCGCCGCCCCGATGTCGGGGTCACGTGGCCAATCAAGAATCAGGCGGCGTGAGAGGCGGCGCGGTAGGGGTGCCGGTAATGATTTCCTCGACATCCACGTCCTCGTCGGGAACGACCTCCCAGTGCTCGAGCAGGTGGTCGCCGTCGTACTCCCAGACCTCTTCGAGGTGGGTGTGGTCGGGGTTGTGGTGGGTCATGGTGATGCAGCTCCTTGATGGTCTGGCCGTTCCTCCTCGGTGTTCGGAGCGGTCGTCTCGATGAGGAGACGGAGCAGCCGCTCGGGTATGTCAGGGAATGCCGCGTGGGGTTGGGCACATCGGGTCGAGGGCGGCTGTGTTGGTCTCGACACCGGCCACTTCGTGTCCGGGCTCGACCAACGATGCGGGCTCGACCAACGGCCCGGCTCGACCAGCGGTCCGGGCTCGACCAACGCTTCGTGCGGCTACCCCAGCGGCACGTAGGGCAGCACGACGGGCGAGCGCGAGGTCCAGTCGAGCACGTCAGCCTGGGAGGAACCGGAGGGGACGAGGATGTCGAGGACGTTCGGGTCGGGGGTGTCGGTGTCCTTGGCGGCGTTGTCGCCGGTCCACTGGCCGGCGCCGCCGCCGAAGCGGTACTGCTGGATCCACTCCATCCCCGCGGGCGGGTTCTGCCAGTAGTCGAGCGCGTAGACCGGCCGGATGCCGCCGACGCCCTCGCCGCCGGCCTCGTCGGCGTGGCTCATCGAGGTGAGGGCGTACGACGCGGACGACAGGTCCGAGGGCAGCAGGTCGCGCGGGACGGAGACGACCAGCGTGTGGGTCTCCGCGATGCCGGTGAGCGTCGGCGTACCGAGCGTCGCACCGCTCCCGTCGCGTACGGCGGGGCCCCAGCCGTCGGCCGTGATCACGCGGTCGTACGGCGCCTCGAGCTCGGCGTTGGTGCCCGGCAGGGCCGCCACGGCGCCACTGCCGGAACCGGTGCGCAGATAGATGTCGAAGCGCTGCACCGAGATCTGGTTGCCGCCCCACGGGCTGGTGAGGTCGCCGCGGATGGTGATCGCGAAGTTCACCTGCTCGGGGTCCTCGTAGACCCCGAAGCCGGTGACGTCGAACGCGCCCGGCACGAAGTCGGCGGAGGTCGGGTAGACGTAGGTGCCCGGGCCGTCGTCGTCGCCGGAAGGATCGGACACAGTGCCGAGGCGGGTGCCGAGGCTGGTGGAGACGACCGTACGTCGGACTAGCGTCGTCCCTCCGTCGGAGCCGACCGCGGCGACCGTGATGACGTTGCTGCCCAGCGAGAGCGGCACCGACACCGAGAAGTGGCCGACGGAGTCGACCGGTGCGTCGACGGTCGACCCGCCGCCGTTGACCGACACCGACGCGGCGTCGGTCGTCCCGGCGACCTCGACGGTCGCGGCGTCGGTCTGGAGCCCGTCGTCGGGACTGGTGAGCTCGACGCTCGGCCCGGCGGGCTGTACGCCGGCGTACCGCTGCGCCACGACCGACGGCGTCTCCACGGGCTTGCCGGCGTCGATGGACTGCGCGAGCCGGACGTACTGCGCCATCGACCAGGCCAACGGCGTCGCCGAGCCGGTCCCCTCGCCGAACGTGAAGTCCGAGGTGGACGGCTCGTCCCACACCTGCTCGGGGATCATGTAGCCGTCGTTCGCGGCGCCCGCCATCGTGCGCAGGTAGGAGCCGGCGGACTGCCCGGACGCGAGCGCGTACTCCCCGCGCTCCCCCGACAGCAGCGGCCACAGCCGGCCCTGGCCGGTGCCGTCGTACGGCGACCCGTCGGGCTTCTCGCCGTAGCCGTCGTGGTTGTAGCGGTACCACATCGGCCCGTCCGGGGTGACCACCCGGATCGTGGAGTCGACCTCGGGCAGGGACGCGAGGACGTCGGGGTCGTCGGCCGGCAGTACGCCGAGGCGGACGAGGTCGAGGAAGCCGGCGTCGACGATCCCACGCTCGTCGTACGTCCCGCCGCCGTTGTTGATCTCGAGCGAGTGCCCGTCGTTCGGGTCGCCGTTGTCGTCGATCCGCTCGAAGTAGCGGTGGTCGCCCAGCGGCCCGGTGGTGGTGAACGTCCAGTCGGCGACGTGGCGGCGCCAGTCGTCGGCGGTCGCGAGGTAGAGCCCGGCCGAGGCGTCGTCGCCGTTGGCCCGCGCGATCGACGCGGCGCAGACCAGCCCGGCGATCTCCGCGGCGATCGTCGACGGCGAGTAGCCGCCCTCCTCCTCCCAGCGCTCCTGCGGCGTCGAGGGCCCGCGCCCGACGAGGAAGTCGGCGGCCCGCTTCACGTGGCCCCACGTCGCCGCGTCCGAGCGGCCGAGCTGCTGCGCGAGCACGATCGGGAAGGCGACCTCGTCGAGCTGCAGGCTGCCCCAGTACGGCGTGCCGTCCAGCAGGCTGTTCTGCGGGAAGCTGCCGTCGGGCTTCTGCTGCACGTCGAAGAGGTAGTCGAGGCTGCGGTTGGCCGCAGCGCTGTCGCCGGCCGCGAGCTGCGCGGTCGCGACCTGGTAGAGGTCGCGCGCCCACACCAGGTGGTAGCCGCCCACGCCCGGCTCGTCGGCGTTGACCGCCTCGCCCCACGGCACCGTCAGCGACGCGATGTTGGCGCCGCGGTAGGTCTTGTCCTCGTGCGCTTTGAGGGTCATCACCGCGACGTCGTACTGCGTCTCGAGCGACCGGTCCCGGCTGACGCTGCGCGGTGGCCGCTTGAGCGAGCGGAGGTACGACGACCAGCCGCTGCGGTAGGCCGCGCTGGTCCTGCCGAACGGGCTCCTGAGCGTCGTCCGGGCGGTCCTCTCCGCCGTGGCGGTGTCGGCGCCGAAGCCGAGGACGACGGTGGCGCTGGTGGTCCTTCCGGTGCTCGCCAGCCGGCCGAGCTGGACGACGTTGCCGTCCGGCGCGTTGGTGTAGCGGTGGTCGAGAGTGTGGTCGTCGGCCAGGTCGGTCCAGCCGTCGCTGCTGCCGGCGTACCCGCTGGAGGTGGCGGTGAACGCCGGCCTCGCCACCAGCGCGCTCGCGACCGGCGTGTCGCCGGTGGTGTCCGAGGCCAGCAGCGCGCCGCCGTGGGTGGTCGCCGAGTCGTGCTTGCCCGAGTTGGCGAGCGAGGGGTCGTAGAGGACGTACGCCGAATAGCGGCCGCCGTCGAGGCTCGTGACGCGCACGCTCACGACCACGCTGTCGCGGGCCGGGTCGGTCACGTAGGTCTTGGTGATCCGGTAGCGGCGCTGCTTGTCGGTGTTGACCTGCTGATAGCTGAGGCTGTGCGGGTCCAGCAGCCGGATCCGGTGCGTCGTGTCCGTGTCCTCGCGGTCGGTGAAGGTCCGCCCGTCGGTCACCACGAGCTGCAGCCCCTGGCTGTCGGCGACGTCGACGCGCGGGTAGTACACCTCGCTCAGCACGCCCTGGGTGAGGCTGAACCACACCTTCGAGGACGTCGTCGTACTCGTCCCGATGCCGTCCTTCGCGCCGGTGGTCCACGTCGAGCTCGCGCCCGGGGCGCCCGGGGCTGTCGCCTCCGCTGCTGGTGATGCCGCTGGCGGTGCCGCGGGGGATGCCGACGGCTGCGCCGCCCCCGCCGGCGCTGCGAGCCCGGCGAGCACGACCGCTCCCGAGGCGACGGTGATGGACCATCTCGACGCACGACGCACGGCCCGCTCCCTCCATGACCTGACACCACACTGTGACGGCGCTCACAACCTAGCCCATCCCGTGCCACACTGTGATCTCCGATCGCCCGGCCGGCGGCCGACCGCCGGGCCGTCACCGAGGGAGCACCGTGCGTCGTCCCCGCCGCCCGAACCGGGTCGTCGACATCGCCGCCCAGTCCGGGCTGAGCCGGGCGACCGTCGACCGCGTGCTGCACGGCCGCGACGGCGTACGCCCCGAGACCGTGGCCCAGGTCGAGCGCGCCATCGCCGAGCTCGACCGGCAGCGGGCGCAGGTCCACCTGTCGAGCCGGCCGGTGATCCTCGATCTGGTGATGCAGGCGCCCGACAGGTTCGCCTCCGCCTCGCGTACGGCGCTGGAGGCCGAGCTCAGGCTGATGAGGCCGGCGGTGCTGCGGGCGCGGTCCCACCTCGCCGAGCACAGCGACCCGGCGGCCGCCGCCGAGGTGCTCGGCCGTGTCGGGCGGCAGGGCTCGGACGGCGTGATCCTGAAGGCGCCCGACCACCCGGAGGTGGCGGCCGCCGTGGGACGACTGGCGGACGCGGCCATCCCGACGGTCACCTTCGTCACCGACCTGCCGACCAGCCGGCGGGTGGCGTACGCCGGCGTGGACAACCGCGCGGCAGGGTCCACGGCGGCCTACCTGGTCACCCACTGGGCCGGCGTACGCGGCTCGGTCCTCCTGACACTCAGCCACTCGGACTTCCACGGCGAGGAGGAGCGCGAGGTCGGCTTCCGCAGCACCCTCGGCGAGCTGGCCCCCGAGCGCCGGGTCGTCGAGGTCACCGACACTGACGGACTCGACGAGACGATGCTGGAGGAGGTGCGGGCCGCGCTGCGGTCGCACCCGACGGTCGACGCGGTCTACTCCCCCGGCGGCGGCAACGTCGCCACCCTGGCCGCCTTCGCGGAGCTGGGCCGGACCGCGTCGGTCTTCATCGCCCACGACCTCGACGGCGACAACCGCCGGCTGCTGCGGACACGACAGGTCTCGGCCGTGCTCCACCACGACCTCCGGGCAGACCTGCGACGGGCCTGCCGGCTCCTGCTGCAGGCCCGCGGCATCCTGCCGGGGCGACCGGCCACGCTGCCCTCGCAGATCCAGGTCGTGACGCCGTACAACGAGCCCTCGTCGCTCCTTCCCGACGACCCGGAGTGACCTCCCCGGCCGTCAGGCGCGCACGCGCCGCCGGTCCTGCTGGGCGGCCAGCGCCGCGGCGAGCCGGGCAGGCTGCCAGTCCTCCTCAACCGCCTGTCGCAGCAGGTCGGCCTGGCTCGGCGGCGCCAGGGAGCCCACCGGCTGGTCCAGGTCGAGGTTCGTCGGGAACGCGTAGCCCTCGGCCGCGGCGGCGATCGCGTTGTTGATCTGGCGTACGTCGGTCCCGTCGGCCCTGCGCTTGCGCAGGATCGGGAAGACGGCGCTGCAGATGGCGGCCGTGTCGACCGCCTCCATCGCCCGGCCGAACGCGGAGGAGACCTGGAGCAGGTTCGCCATCCGGCGTACGTCGGCCGTGCGGTTGGTGCCGGCGCCATGGAAGAGCGCGGGGTTGAAGAAGACCGCGTCGCCCTTGTCCAGCGGGAGCTGCACGTGATGCCGCTCGAAGTACTCGGTGAAGGCGGGGTCGTGGTAGGCGACGTACCCGGGCCCGTACTTCTGCGAGTGCGGGAGGAACATCGTCGGCCCCGACTCCACGGGCATGTCGCAGTGGGCCACCGCGCCCTGCAGCGTGAGGGCCGGCGAGAGGGCGTGGACCTGCGCCGGGTAGGCCTCCGCCTGCGCCCGGTCCATGAAGCCGAGGTGGTAGTCGCGGTGCGCCAGCTGCGCCTGGCCCCCCGGGTTGACGACGTTGACCTGGGAGGTGACCTGGTAGCCGGGTCCCAGCCACGCCTCGCTCACCAGCGCCAGCACGTCGTTGCCGTAGTAGGACACGAAGATCTCCGGGTCGGCCAGCGCCAGCTTGTCCAGCGCTCCCCAGACCCGGTCGTTCGTGCCCGGCTTCGCGAAGTGGTCGCCGACGGCGCCCCCGCGCGCCTTCTGGTCGGCGATGAGCCGCTCGAAGGCGGCGGTCGCCGCGTCGACGACGGGCGGGGCGAAGGCCTGCTTGACCACCACGACACCGGGGCCGTCGAGCAGCGCCGCGGCCAGCTCCGCCTGCGCCGTACGACGCGCTGCGGGGTCCTCGACGCGGTCGGCGAGGCCGGGACCGTAGACCAGGACGTTGTCGACGACCGCGTCGGCGTACGGGTAGTCCTCCAGCCGGATGCTCTCCTCGACGACCTCCCGGAAGTCGGCGAGGCTGCAGTCCTCGGCGTCGTACCACCCCGTCGTCACCGCCGCCGGCCTGTGCGCGAGCGTGCCCATGTGCGCCTCCTGAGTGTGTCGGCCCGTGGCTGTCGTCCGCGGGCGATGTCTCGACGCTAGGACGGCACGACGGTCCCGAGAGGTCGGAAATGACTCAAGAACGCCTCAGCGCCCGTTCGCCGCGCGCGCTCCTCGGGGGTGCGGGGTCAGAAGAACCGGCTGCGTACGCCGGTGACGATCTGGTCCGGCACGGCCGCGAGGTCGCGCTTCCTGGCGGCGACGTGGTGCAGCGCGTCGAGCGCGAGGCCGCGGACGGCCTTGCGGGGCAGACGGTCGGGGTTCACCCAGGCGTCCTCGGGGCGGAACCCGGACGGGATCAGGTCCTCGACGTCGCCGTGGACGACGACCTTGTGGTCCTCGAGCCAGTCGATCCAGCTCCGGGCGCGCTCGGTGACCCAGGGCCGGTCCTGCGGCGGCAGCTCGATCGGGATCCGCTCGGACTTGCGTGACTGCAGCAGGTCGATGAGCGCGTCGACGTACCGGTCCCGGTTCGGGTCCGCGTTCGGTCCCGCCCGATGGCGGACGTTGAGCTGGCGGATGATCTCGGTGGCGACGGCGTCCAGGGACGGATTGCTCCGCCTCGCCCGGTGTCGGGCGAGGCCCGGGGGTACGCCGAGGACCTCGCAGAACCGCTCCCACAGCGCCGGGCTGTCGCCGTCGCCGGACGGCGCGGTGACGACGTGGACGTGCTCCGGCGGCAGGTCCCTGCCCCACGCCTCGAGCACGTCGGGCAGCTCGAGCGCCTTCGCGAACCAGTTGCGGTGCTCGTGGGCGAGGTCGAGGAACTTCCGCAGCCGCCACCGGCGCCCCGCCTTGACGCTCTCCTGCCACGCCGAGGTCAGCGCCCGCCCGTAGTCGCGCGCGGTGTAGACGATGTGGAGCTCCGCGTCGCGCCCCAGGTCGCTCACTGCCTTGTCGATCACCTCGGCAGGCGCCGGCGCGAAGATCTCGTGGCTGATCAGCACCGCGCCCTGCGTACGGCGTACCTTCTCGACCAGGCGGTCCCAGTGCCCCGCCGCGTGACCCTCCGGTCCGCCCCAGTCCTGCCCCAGCAGGTCCAGCGCCGCCCGGAACTGCGCCCGCGCCGGGGTCAGCGAGGGGAACAGGTTCGGCACGTGCAGGCCGTGCCGCCGCAGGATCCGGGCGTTCCGGCTGAGCCGGTCCTGGATGTAGGTGGTGCCCGACTTGGGTGCGCCGACGTGTAGGTACACCCGCCGCACCCCGTCGTCCGCCGGACCTCGAAGCGTTGGTTCCACGACCCCAGTCTCCCAATGCCCTGGGGGGCTAGGCGAAATCAGGGCGGCGGTGAGTGAGCAACCGTCCATATGGCCAGAACGGTTGCTCACTCACCGCCACCCGGGCACAGAGGCGACGAGGGCCCACCCGGCGAACCGGGCGGGCCCTCGTGAGCCACTGGCGATGCTGGTCTTCAGCTGCAGCCGCTGGTGGAGCCGCAGCCCTCGCAGACGTAGCAGGAGCCGGCGGGGCGCATCTTGGTGCCGCAGGTGAAGCAGAGCGGGCTGTCGACGGCCATGCCGCTGATCTGCTCGAGCAGCTCGGCGGTGGTGTGGGCCGACTTGGGGGCCTGTGCGGCGGCCGCGGTGGTCTCCTCCTCGGCGGGGGTCTCGACCTCGTCGAGCTGCTCGTGGGTGAGCAGCTCCGCCGGGGCGGAGATCTCGGCCTCGGTCGTGTCGACCTGCTCGACCTTCATCGACGGGGACGGCGCCGACGGCTCCGGGGCGATCAGCTCCGAGGCGGAGCCGGTCTCCTCGAGGGGCTCGTAGGAGCCGGTCTCGAGGTAGCGCTGGCGCTCCTCGGCGGAGTAGATGCCCAGGGCGGCGCGCTTCTCGAACGAGAGGTAGTCGAGCGCGAGCCGACGGAAGACGTAGTCCATCAGCGACTGCGCCATCCGGATGTCCGGGTCGTCGGTGAGACCGGCCGGCTCGAAGCGCAGGTTGGTGAACTTCGAGACGTAGGTCTCCAGCGGGACGCCGTACTGGAGACCGATGGAGACGGCGATCGAGAACGCGTCCATGACACCGGCCAGGGTCGAGCCCTGCTTGCCGAGCTTGAGGAAGATCTCGCCGAGCTCGCCGTCCTCGTGGGCACCGGAGGTCATGTAGCCCTCGGCACCGCCCACGGTGAAGGATGTGGTGCGCGAGACGCGGGACTTCGGCAGCCGCTTGCGGGTCGGCGCGTAGACGACCTTCTCCACGACCTTCTCGACGACCTCGGGCTCCGCCTCGGCCGCGGCCGAGACGTTGGCGTCCTTGCCCTTGTTGTCGCCCTTGCCGCCCGACAGCGGCTGGCCGACCTTGCAGTTGTCGCGGTAGATCGCCGTCGCCTTGAGGCCGAGCTTCCAGGACTCGAGGTAGACGTTCTCGATGTCCTCGACGGTCGCCGTCTCCGGCAGGTTGACCGTCTTCGAGATCGCGCCGGAGAGGAACGGCTGGGTGGCCGCCATCATCCGGACGTGGCCCATCGGCTTGAGGGCGCGCTTGCCCATCGCGCAGTCGAAGACCTCGTAGTGCTCCGGCTTCAGCCCGGGGGCGTCGACGACGTGGCCGTGCTCGGCGATGTAGTCGACGATCGCCTCGATCTGCTCCGGCTGGTAGCCGAGCTTCTTCAGCGCCCGCGGGACGGTCTGGTTGACGATCTGCAGCGAGCCGCCGCCGACCAGCTTCTTGAACTTGACCAGCGAGAAGTCCGGCTCGATGCCGGTCGTGTCGCAGTCCATCATGAAGCCGATCGTGCCGGTCGGCGCGAGCAGCGAGGCCTGCGCGTTGCGGAAGCCGTTGGTCTTGCCGAGCTCGACGACGTCCTGCCAGGCCTTCGTGGCGGCGGCGAGGACGTTGCGGTCGACCGGGTTGATCGAGCGTACGGCGTCGTTCGCGGCCTGGTGCTTCCTCATCACCCGCTGGTGCGCCTCGGCGTTGCGGGCGTAGCCGGCGTACGGGCCGACGACCCCGGCGAGCTCGGCGGACCGCTTGTAGCCGGCGCCGGTCATCAGCGAGGTGATGGCGGCGGCCATGGTGCGGCCGCCCTCGCTGTCGTAGCCGAGGCCCATCGCCATCAGCAGGGCGCCGAGGTTGGCGTAGCCGATGCCGAGCTGGCGGTAGTCGCGGGTAGTCTCGCCGATCTTCTCGGTCGGGAAGTCGGCAAAGCAGATCGAGATGTCCATCGCGGTGAACACGAGCTCGCACGCCTGCTGGAACCGCTCGGCGTCGAAGGTGTCGTCGCCCTTGAGGAACTTCAGCAGGTTGAGCGAGGCCAGGTTGCACGAGGAGTTGTCGAGCGACATGTATTCAGAGCACGGGTTGGAGCCGGTGATGCGGCCGGTCTCCGGGTTGGTGTGCCAGTCGTTGATGGTGTCGTCGTACTGCAGCCCGGGGTCGGCGCACTCCCATGCGGCGACCGCGATCTTGTGGAACAGCTCGCGGGCGTCGACCTCCTCGATCACCTCGCCGGTCTTGCGGGCGCGCAGGCCGAACTTCTTGCCCTCCTCGACCGCGCGCATGAACTCGTCGGTGACGCGGACGGAGTTGTTGGCGTTCTGGTACTGGACGCTCGTGATGTCGCGGCCGCCGAGGTCCATGTCGAAGCCGGCGTCGCGCAGCGCACGGATCTTGTCCTCCTCGCGCGCCTTGGTCTCGACGAACTCCTCGATGTCGGGGTGGTCCACGTCGAGCACGACCATCTTGGCGGCGCGGCGGGTCGCGCCACCGGACTTGATCGTGCCGGCCGAGGCGTCGGCGCCGCGCATGAAGGACACCGGCCCCGACGCCGTACCACCGCTGGAGAGGAGCTCCTTGGACGAGCGGATGCGGGACAGGTTGAGACCCGCGCCGGAGCCGCCCTTGAAGATGAAGCCCTCCTCCTTGTACCAGTTCAGGATCGAGTCCATCGAGTCGTCGACCGACAGGATGAAGCAGGCCGAGACCTGCTGCGGGGAGCTCGTCCCGACGTTGAACCAGACCGGGGAGTTGAACGCGAAGTACTGGTGCACGAGGAGCCAGGTGATCTCCTCCTCGAAGACCTGGGCGTCCTTCGCGGTCGCGAAGTAGCCGTTCTCGACGCCGGACGCGGTGTAGCTCTTCACCACGCGGTCGACGAGCTGCTTGAGGCTCCACTCGCGGGCGTCGGTGCCAAGAGCGCCGCGGAAGTACTTGGTCGTGACGATGGTGGACGCGTTGACCGACCAGAAGTCGGGGAACTCGACGCCCCGCTGCTCGAAGACGGTCTCACCGGTCTTCCAGTTCGTCTGGACGACGTCCCGACGCTCCCAGGTGATCTCGTCATAGGGGTGAACACCGTCGGTGCTGAACACCCGCTCGACGTGGAGCCCCCGCCCGGACAGACCGCTCTTCTGGTCTGCGCCGCTCACCGTCTCGGTCATTGACTTCCCCTTGTCTTTCCCTGATCGGTTGTCGACTTGCCTAACAGAACACACAGTTGGAGAAGAGAGGTTGGAAGCCCGGGCAGGCTCGCTTCCCCACGGCCTGCCCGGGCGGTCTGTGTCAGCCGCTGACGGCTGGGTCGACGCCGGGGTCGACGGTCGGTCCGGCGGGCCCGTCGGCGGGGCCGTCCGGCCGGACCGCGTGCAGCTCCCGCTCGGTGCGGAGCATCGCGATCTCGTCCTCGAAGTCCTCGGCGGACTCGAACGCGCGGTAGACGGAGGCGAACCGGAGGTAGGCCACCTCGTCGAGCTCGCGCAGCGGCGCGAGGATCGCCATCCCGACCTCGTGGCTCGGAACCTCGGCGTACCCCTCGCTGCGGAGCGCGTCCTCCACCTGCTGGCCGAGGCAGGCGAGCTGGTCCTCGGTGACCGGCCGGCCCTTGCATGCCTTGCGGGCACCGGCGATCGCCTTCGCGCGGTCGAACGGCTCGGTGGCGCCGGAGCGCTTGAGGACGGTGAGCTGCATCAGCTCCACGGTCGAGAACCGCTTGTCACAGGCCTGGCAGAGGCGACGACGGCGGATCGAGCCGCCGTCCTCGGCGACGCGGGAGTCGAGGACCTTCGTGTCGGTGTGCCGGCAGAACGGGCAGTGCATGACGACGATTTCCCCCTTTCCCATCGATACAGCCGTCTCGTCGCGCGGGCTGTGGACGAAGCATGTCCATTTGTGGAGAACCAGCAGCCACCTGTGTGCAATTCCCGCTGCGCTGTGCATCAGATGCACTCGGCTGTGGAACTAGATGTGGAGAACTACACCGGTGTAACTACTAGATGTTGTGGCAACCGTACGCCGGGTCCTCGGCGTACGCAAGGGCACCCGGCGCGGCCCGGCGTGTCGCGGTCCCGGATCGGGGCCCTGGTCGGCCCTGGCCGAAAAGCCCATGACGTGGCCCTCACAGGGGTGTCACAGTGAAGGATCGGCTCATCTGCACGGGAGGGGTGTGGATGCACTACGCGGCGATGCTCCGGGAGACCCGCGCGCTGGGCGAGGCAGCGACGGCGCGCGAGTACGTCGAGGCATGCCTCGAGCTCCTCGGCCGCTACCTCCCCGGCGACCGGACGGCGTGGGTCGAGAGCGACTACGCCGGCGGCGGGTCGACGGTCCTCGTCGACGGCCGGATGGTCCCCGACGAGCGGCTCTCCGACCGGGTCGCCGCGGCCGGCCCCGAGCACCCCGTGGTCGCGAGCTACGTCGCCGACCCGCCCGACCTCACCCCGCGGCGGCTCTCCGACGTGGGCCGCTACCGGCGTACGACGGACGGCCGGGTTGCCGACGCCGCCACTGACGCGCTCGGCGCGCACCAGCTGAGCCTCATCGTCTCCGTCCAGGGCCTCACCGGTCGCGGCTGGGTCATCGGGCGGGACCACCGCGACTTCACCGATGACGAGATCACGGTGGCCTGCTGGCTGCTGCCGGCCCTGACGGCGTACGACCGGATCTACCGGCCGCCCGTGCGCCGCGTCCCCGAGCGCTCGCTCACGCCGCGGGAGGTGGAGACCCTGGAACTGCTCGCGCAGGGGCTCACCGCTGCCGCCATCGGCCACCGGCTCGGGATCAGCCCGCGCACGGTCGCGAAGCACCTCGAGAACGCCTACGAGAAGCTCGGTAGGCACGATCGGCTGCTCGCCGTACAGCAGGCGACGGCGCTCGCGATCGTGCAGCCGCGGCTCGGCGGGTGAGGCGTTCGTTCGCCGCGGTCGTGGTGTCCTGCCGCGGTCCCGGACGGGATCGGGAAGAATGTCGCCCGTGGCAGCGAGGGGGAACTCGGGTGGCAAGCGAGCGGGGACGCGCCGGGGTCCGCGCCAGAGGCGGACGTTCCGGCCCTCGGTGCTCCTGCTCGCGCTCGGGATCACGCTGCTGGTGATCGCCTGGGGCTACCTCGTGTACGCCGCGATCGACTTCGGGGCCGACGCCCGCGGAGGCGACTCGCGAGCGTGGGGGTTCCTCGGCATCTGCGCCGTCGGTGCGGTCGCCTGCCTCTTCGCCGGGCTGATGCTCGTGGCCCGCCTGGGACGAGCGCTCGGCATCACCTCCGCCTCGCCCACGCCGCCGCGGCCGCGGGCCGGCGAGGCGCCGAGCGGCCAGGACGCCCACTACGCCGGCCACCACACCGGCACCGGCGGGCTGCACCTCGGCCGGATCCACACCGAGACCGGCCGCTCCGACGGTCGCTCGTCCACCGGCTCCGACGGCGCCGGACGCCCCACGGACGCCCCTTCTCCGAGCGGGTCGCACCGGCACCGGGCCGACTGACCTGGGCCGTTGGGCGTACGCGCATTCGCGTATAGCCGCGCCGACCCGCGGGCGTCAGGCTTGTCTCCTCAGCACGGTGCAGGTGGGGGCTGCATCCACGCGCTGTAGCCGGATCCGTCGTCGCACGCTCCGTCCGCAGGATGCCGAACTCCTGTGGGCGGTGGGCCTGTCCAGCCGCCCGTGCGGCGACCGGGCACGGTGGGAGCAGACACCGTGCGCGAGGGGCGGGCCGCCCAGCTGGCGGCCCGCCCCTCTCTCTCTTCCGCGGCATGCAGCGTCATACGGATGGGGACCTGCGCCCGCGCGGCGCGTATGACGTCCCGCGACCCGGCGCCCTCGCCGGTCACGCGGCCCGAGCACCACCGAGCAGGTCGCCGACGACGACGTGGAGGAACAAGCGGCGCTTGTCGCGTCGGACCCGCAGGAGCTCGCGGCCGATGTCCTCGGGCCGGGTGAGTCCCTGTTGGACGGCGATGCTCACGACGTACGCCGCCTGCCGATCGCTCCGTGCCCACAGCGCTGCCCGCACGGCCGCGATGGCGGGTCTGGTGCGAGGTATCCCGATCTCCACGACGTCGTCGGCCGACCAGCGGCGTGTCTGCCGGATGTCGTAGAGCGGCGTACGCCGGATCCGTGTGCCGCGCGGCACCGAGACACGGATCCGCTCCTCGTCGTACCGCTCCAGGCCGCTGGCGATCAGCGCAGCCGCCCCATCGAGGCAGGCCCGCGGCCCGCCCTGGAACACAGCCGCCCAGCAATGGCCCTCCCAGGAGATCGGACCGTTGTGGAGGCACACGCTCTGGTCGCCGATGAGCTGCCAGCGACCCATCCGCACGTGATGCCGAATCTCGCCGCGAGTCACACCGGCGGCATAGAGCTGGGGCCGCGACACGACGTACGACTGTCGCTCCTTGAGCATCCCGAGCTCGAGCTCGACCTGCTTCTGCGTGCTGAGTGGCTTGGTCATGCGTACGACGATCGAAGACTCCACCGACCGCCCGCGCCTGCGTCGACCCGGTCTGTGGAGGGCAGCGACGCGAGCCCCTGGTGTGGACGACGCATGGCTCGCGGTGCGGTGGCCGCCCGTATGACGTAGGAACAACGTCATACGGACGGGGACACTGCGCGCCGCGGGACGTATGACGTCTGCAAAGCCGGGGCGGGGCGGTCGGACGCTGGTCCTCCCGCCCCGCCCCTCTTTCTCTTCCCCTGTAGGTGCCGCCAGCCGGGGTCGAATCAGCTGACGGCCGTCTGTGGCCGAGCGGCGACGGAGGCAGCCCGGCGGTGTGGTCAGTTCGGGATGCGCAGCGACTGGCCGGCGGCGAGCATGCCGGAGTCGAGCCCGTTGAGGTCCTTGATCTGCTGCTCCATGTCGCGGACGCTGCCGCCGTCGGCGGCGTCGGAGGCGAGATCCCAGAGCGTGTCGCCGGGCTCGACGACGACGGTGTGGGTCGGGACAGCGTTGCCCTTCTCCTGGGCGGCGCCGGAGAGGCCGGCGCCGAGGAACCCCGCCGCGAGCAGCAGACCGAGGGCGACGAGGAACACCACCACGCGGCCGCGGCGGGTCAGCCGCACGCTCGAGCCGCGCCGCGGCGCCCGATCCACGGGCCGGGCCGGGGCCATGAACTGGTCGAGGGTGGTCGTGGTCATCGCCGGTCTCCTGGGGAAGTGGGGTGGCTGGTGCGCTCGACGAGATGTCTACAGACGGCCACCGACAGTTCGGGACGAGCGCCGGATCGCGTCCGTTCGATCACGCATTCGATCGAACACGTGATCGAGAGTAGATCACCTGTTCGAACGAGATCAAGGGCCCGGGCCGAAAAAATGTTCGAACCGCCCGTTGTCCACAGATCGCGACACGCTTCGAACAGATGTTTGAAGTCGGCAACGGCCCGGTCTACCGTGGGCACATGACCAAGCCGACCAAGGAGCCGACCCCGGCGTCCACCTCCGCCAAGCGGTCCACGACCGCCGTGAGCGAGCTTCCCGACGGCCCGCCCGACGCCACCGGGCTGACCCCGCGCCAGCAGCGCATCCTGGCTCACCTGCGCGACTGCATCGAGAAGCGGGGCTACCCGCCGAGCATGCGCGAGATCGGCTCGGCGGTGGGCCTGACGAGCACCAGCAGCGTCGCCCACCAGCTGAAGGTGCTCGAGCAGAAGGGCTTCATCAAGCGCGACCCGCACCGGCCGCGGGCACTCGAGGTGTTCCTGCCCGAGGTCCTCGCGGCCCGCAAGTCGATCTCGGCGGCCGAGGAGACGGCCTACGACGAGACCGGCATCGGCGACGCCAACCCGGAGGCGACCCTCGTCCCGGTCGTCGGCCGGATCGCCGCCGGCGGCCCGATCCTCGCCGAGGAGCGGGTCGAGGACGTCTTCCCGCTGCCGAAGCAGCTCGTCGGCGACGGCACGCTCTACCTCCTGCACGTCTCCGGCGACTCCATGGTCGACGCGGCGATCTGCGACGGCGACTTCGTGGTCGTGCGCCAGCAGCCGACGGCGGAGAACGGCGAGATCGTCGCCGCGATGATCGACGGCGAGGCGACGGTCAAGACCCTTCAGCGCAAGGACGGCAAGGTCTGGCTGCTGCCGCACAACCCGGCCTACGACCCGATCGACGGCACGCACGCCACCATCCTCGGCAAGGTCACCGCGGTCCTGCGGAGCCTCTGACGACTCTCTTGGTCTCGACACCGGCCACTTCGTGTCCGGGCTCGACCAACGATGGGTGAACAACAGCCGCCGGCGCGTCACGCGCCGGCGGCTGCGTCGTTCTCCGAGCGTGACCCACACTCCCCTCGACCGCCGCCGCCTGCTCGCCGGCGGCCTCGGCGCGGGCCTGGCGGGCGTCGGGGCGGCCGTCCTCCCGGCGCCGTACGCCGACGCCGCAGCCGCGCTCCGACACTTCCAGCACGGCGTCGCCTCTGGCGACCCGCTCCCCCACGCCGTCGTCATCTGGACCCGGGTGACGCCGACCGCCGCCAGCAGGCCGGGCTCGGGCAGGGGCCCGCACGTCAAGGTCGGCTGGCAGGTCTCCACCTCGCCGACCTTCAAGACCGTCGTGAAGCACGGCACGTTCACGACCGGCCCGTGGCGCGACCACACGGTCAAGCTCGACGTCACCGGGCTGAGGCCCGCGACGGCGTACAACTACCGCTTCTCGTACGCCGGCCAGCACAGCCGGGTCGGCCGCACCCGCACCGCGCCCGCACCGACGGCGACCCCCGGCCGGATCCGGTTCGGCGTCGTGTCCTGCGCCAACCTGCAGGCCGGCTGGTTCTCGGCGTACCGCCACCTCGCGAAGCGCACCGACCTGCACGCGATCGTCCACCTCGGCGACTACTTCTACGAGTACGGCCCGGGCGAGTACGGCTACGGGCCCGACGACATCGACATCCGCAAGCACCAGCCGGCCCACGAGGTCCACACCCTGGCCGACTACCGGATCCGGCACGCGCAGTACAAGCGCGACCCCGACCTCGCCGATCTCCACGCCCGCTTCCCGTGGATCGTCACCTGGGACGACCACGAGGTCGCCAACGACCAGTGGCGCAACGGGGCGGAGAACAACAGCCCGGGCGAGTACGACTGGAAGGCGCGCAAGACCCACGCCCACAAGGCGTACGACGAATGGATGCCGGTGCGCCTCGACGGGACCGCCGCCCTCGACCAGAGCCACCTGAACGACCGGATCTACCGGCGCTTCAGGTTCGGCACGGTGCTCGAGCTGAGCATGCTCGACCTGCGCTCCTACCGCTCCAAGCAGGTCGACCAGACGACCGACGGGCTGGCCGCCGTCGACGACCCGGACCGCACGATCACCGGCACCGACCAGCTGAGCTGGCTCAAGTCCGGCCTCAGGAACGCGCCCACGACCTGGAAGGTGGTCGGCAACCCGGTCATGATCGCTCCGGTCACGTTCGCCGCGCTGCCGAAGGACGTGATCGGTCCGGTCAACGACGTCACCGGCCTGCTCCCCGACAACGGGGTCGCCTACAACGTCGACCAGTGGGACGGCTACACCGCCGACCGGACCGAGCTCTTCGACCACATCCGCACCCACAGGATCGAGGACGTCGTCTTCATCACCGGCGACATCCACTCGGGGTGGGCGTGCGACCTGCCCTACGACTCCGCGATCTATCCGCTGGGCGGCACCGCCGGGGTCGAGTTCGTCGGCACCTCGGTCACCTCGAGCAACCTCAAGGACATCACCGGCACCCCGGCGCACACGACGAGCCGGGCCGTGGAGACAGCCATCATGGGTGCCAACCGGCACGTGCGCTACCTCGACTTCGACGACCACGGCTACTCGATCCTCGACGTGACCAGACAGCGGGCGCAGATGGACTGGTACGTCATCGGCGACCGGGCCGACAAGAACGCCGGCGTCAGCTGGTCGACGTCGTGGGCGACCACCCGCGGCAGTGGGCGGGTCCACCGGGTCGACGCGCCCGTCCGCTGAACCCGCCGACACCAGGGCCGAAAGGCTCCCAACCTCCCGCTGCCCACCGGCTAGTCTGTGCAGGATCGAGCGACTTCAGCGGGGGCACAGTGCGGGACCAGGGGACCAGCGGCGAGCGGGCTGACGCTCGTACGCCTCCCCTGGAGATCGTCGAGGCGACCGTCGCCACCATGGAACAGAGGGTGAACCGCACCCTATGGGAGCGGCTCGCCGGCGTACGCGCCGGGGTGCGGGAGCTGGTCTTCGTGACCGTGCTCTACATCGCCTACACCTCGTCGCGGCTGCTGGCGAGCGACAACATCGCCGAGGCGAAGAGCCGTGCCCGACAGCTGCTGCAGATCGAGAAGGTCGTCGACCTCGACTTCGAGCGCAGCCTCAACCAGTTCTTCGTCCACCACGAGGTCATCGGGCTGCTCAGCTGCTACTGGTACTCCACGGCCCACTACATCCTCACCCTCACGGTGCTGATCTGGCTCTACGCGCGCGGGCGCGAGCGCTACCTCCCCGCGCGGCGGGCCCTCCTGGTCGGCACGGTCCTCGCCCTGGCGCTCTACCTCATGCTCCCGACCGCGCCGCCGCGCTTCTTCCCGCACCTGTACGACGACGTGCTGCTGCTCCACACCGACCGGGGCTGGTGGGGTGCCGACGCGTCGGCACCCAAGGGGCTCGGCGACCTCACGAACGAGCTCGCGGCGTTCCCCTCGCTGCACTGCGGCTGGTCGCTGTGGGTGGCGATCGTGGTGTGGCGCAACGTGCGCAGCTGGGTGATCAGGATCCTCGCCTGCCTCGGTGCGCTGCTCACCGCGCTGGCCGTCATCGGCACCGGCAACCACTGGACGCTCGACGTGATCGTGGGGTGGATCGTGATCATCGCGGGTGTCGTGGGCGTCTCCGCCTTCGGGCAGCGTCCTACACTGCTGGAGGCCGCACCTGCGGACGAGGACCTCTCGGGACGCCGAGCCGGCGAGCCCTCGCGGTAGGCGTCCAGGGTCGGCCGGACCTGTTGCCGACCGTCTGGTACTCGATGCGTTTCAATCGCTTCCCCGTCCTGCTGTCCCTCCTCACCCTGCTCCTCGCGACCGGCACCGCGGTCTCGGCGCTGCCCGCCCAGGCGCTGATCCCGAGCGCGCCGGACGGCACCCACGGCGCGTCGCGGAACGGCCGGACGGTCTCGACCGTGGCGGCCAGGCGGGCGCTCGAGCACGCCCGCAACGTCCTCACCCAGAAGTCGCCGGACAAGGCGAAGAAGACGCTCGCCTCCGGCCGGGACGCCACCATGGCCCTCACCAACCTCTTCGTCCACCGCGACGAGATGGCCTCGAGCGACCAGACCGAGGCCGCCCGGATGCTCGCCCGGCCGACCGCCGGCAAGCGCCTGTGCAGCACCAAGGTGCCGGTCTGCATCCACTACGTCTCCAGCGGCGACGACAAGTCGAGCTGGAGCTGGGTCAAGACGGTCCGTGGCGTGATGGAGCACGTCTACACGACGTACAAGAAGGCCGGCTACCGCCGCCCGGTCGGTGACGGGTACGCCGGCGGGAAGAAGAACTACATCGACATCTACCTGCGCGATGTCTACGACCAGGGCTACTACGGGTACTGCTCCCCCGACGGCAGCCCGGCGGGTGCGCCGAAGGGCTCGACGATCGCGAAGGCGTACTGCGTCCTGGACAACGACTACGCCCGGAGCCAGTACGGCACCCGGCACACCCCGGTCGAGAACCTCAAGGTGACCGCGGCCCACGAGTTCTTCCACGCCATCCAGTTCGGGTACGACGCCGGCGAGGACGTCTGGCTCATGGAGGGCACGGCGGTCTGGGCCGAGGACGCGATCTACGACGGCATCAACGACAACGTGCAGTACCTTCCCTACGGCCAGCTACGGCACCCGCGGACGGCGCTCGACAAGGCGGGGACCTACAACGTCTACGGCAACTGGATCTTCTTCCGCTACCTCACCGAGCGGTTCCCGAAGAAGAGCGGACCGCTGCCCGTGCTCATCCGCTACATCTGGCAGCAGGCCGACAGCACGCACGGCAAGAAGAAGAACGCCTACTCCATCCAGGCGGTCACCCGGGCGCTGAAGAAGCGCGGCGGCCTGCGCAAGCTCTATCTGCAGTTCTCCGAGGCCAACCACCACTCGCAGCGCAGTTACAGCGAGGGGAGGGCGCAGCACTACCCGGTCGCGCCGGTCACGAAGGCCGTGCGACTGCGGCCGGCCCACAAGAAGGCGACGGCGACCTACTCCCTCAACCACCTGACATCGGCCTCGACCCGGTTCGTGCCGCAGAACGTCCGACCGGCCTACCGGCTGCACGTCACCGTCCACCTGCCCCACCCGGGCCTGCAGGCGGCGACCGTCACGGTCTACCGCAAGAGCGGGAAGCTGCAGAGGTTCCCGGTCAAGCTGGGCCGGCGAGGCTGGGGGTCGGTGTCGGTCCCGTTCGACAACACCCACGTCACGAAGGCCGAGCTGACGATGGTCAACGCCGCGCACATCTACAAGTGCTGGAAGGGGACCTCGTTCTCCTGCCGCGGCAACCCGCAGTACAACGGGCTCAAGGACCACTGGGTCGGCCGGCTGGTCAGGAAGTAGCCCTTCCGGGGCCGAGATGGAGCGGGCGCTCAGCTTCGGTGCCGTCGCCGAGGCGTACGAGCGCTTCCGGCCCGACTACCCGTACGCCATCGTGACGCTCGCCGCCGACGCCGCCGAGGGCGCGGTGATCACGGCTGTGGAGGTCGGCGCCGGAACCGGCAAGGCGACCCGGGTGTTCGCCCGAGCCGGCATCGAGATCACCGCGACAGAGCCCGACGAGGCCATGCTCGCGGTCCTCACGCGGGTGTGCGCCGGCCTTCCGGTTCGGCCGATGTCGGCAAGGTTCGAGGACCTCGACCCGGCGCGGCTCGGGACGTTCGACCTGCTGTACGCCGCGGCGGCGTGGCACTGGACCGACCCCGCCACCCGGATGGACCGCGCGGCGGCCCTAGTCCGGCCGGGTGGAGCGGTCGCGCTGCTCGGTGGGCCGGCCGAGATCGCCGACGAGCGCCTCGCGACGACCGAGGCGGAGCTGACCGCCCGCTACCTCCCGGGCGGTGCCTCGATCCCACCGCCGACGACCGGGACGGGTGGGCTCGACTGGCCCGGCGACGATCTGCTCGCCGACCGACGCTTCGAGGACGTCCGCCAGCGGGTCATCCAGCGCCGCTACACCGTCGCGCGCGAGGACCATCTGGGCTATCTGCGCACCGTGTCGGCGTACCGCCTGATGTCGGGCGGTGACCGACGGGCGCTCTTCGACGAGCTGCGGGCCGCCCTGCCCGACGAGGTGGCCGTCGAGGCGGACATCGTGGTCCACACGGCGCGCCGCGTCTGAGACCGGACTTGGGCTGGCGCCGGCTCAGTCGCCGGCGGCCTTGGCCAGCCGGGCGAGCGCCTGGCGTACGACGCCGGGGTCGGTCGTCGCCCACATCGGCGGCAGGCTGGCCTTGAGGAACGAGCCGTAACGGGCGGTCGCGAGCCGCGGGTCGAGGATCGCGACCACGCCGCGGTCGGTGGTGGTGCGGATCAGCCGGCCGGCGCCCTGGGCGAGCAACAGGGCGGCGTGAGTGGCGGCGACCTGCATGAAGCCGTTGCCGCCGGCCTTGTCGACGGCCTGCTGCCGCGCTGACATCAGCGGGTCGTCGGGCCGCGGGAACGGGATCCGGTCGATGAGCACCAGCTGGCAGGTGTCACCGGGCACGTCGAGTCCCTGCCACAGGCTGAGGGTGCCGAACAGCACCGTGTGGGGGTCGCCGACGAACTGGCCGGCGAGCTCGGGGAGCTGGGCGTCGCCCTGGGCGAGCGTGGTCAGGTGCGGCAGCCGCTGGCGCACCACCTCGGCCGCGGCCTCGGCGGCCCGGCGGCTCGAGAACAGGCCGAGGGCGCGGCCGTCGGCCGCGTCGACCAGCTCCACGATCTCGTCGAGCTGGGCCGCGCCGAGCCCGTCGCGTCCGGGCGGTGGCAGGTGGCGGGCGACGTAGAGGATCCCCTGGCGGGCGTAGTCGAACGGGCTGCCGACGTCGAGGCCGATCCACGGCAGCACGTCCTCGGTGCGCTCCATGCCGTCGGGGCCCGTCTCGACCCGCTCGGAGGCCTTGAGCCCGAGCGAGCCGGCGACGGCTCCGAAGTCGCCGCCCAGCTTGAGCGTGGCGCTGGTGAAGACGACGGTCTTGTCGGCGAGGAGCTTGTCACGCATCTGCGCCCAGACCTGGAGCGGCGCGACGCACAGCCGCGGAGGGATTCGATCGGTGCCCTCGGAGATCCACAGGACGTCGGACTCGGCGTTGGCCGCCATCCGGTCGGCGACCTGGAAGACCTCCTGCACGCTGCCGCGGGCCTGCTGCAGACCGGCATCGGGGGCGTCGTCGTCACCGCCCTTGGGGTACGCCGACAGACACGCCCGCGCGGCGTCACGGACGAGCACCAGCGCGTCGCTGAGGTCGCTCGGCAGGGTCGCGATCCGGCCCGGGTCGTTGTCGAGCACGGCGACCCGCAGTGCGTCGGCGGCGTCGGCGAGGTCGTCGGCCTCGCCGCCGTCGACGTGACGCTGGGAGCGGCGCGCGGCGCGCTCGACGTCGGCCGCGGAGAGCTCGTCGGTGGCCGCCTGGGTCACCCGGGCGACGAGCTCGTGGGCCTCGTCGATCACCACGGCGGCGTAGTCAGGGATCATCGGCACTCCCTCGATCGCGTCGATGGCGAGCAGGGAGTGGTTGGTGACGATCAGGTGGCTGCGCTGCGCCTTCTCGCGGGCGAGCTCGGCGAAGCACTCCGCGCCGAACGGGCACTTCGCGGCGCCCAGGCAGTCGCGGTGGGTGACGCTCACCTGCCGCCACTCGCGGTCGGTGTGGCGCGGCGCCTTGTCGCGCTCGCCGCTGCCGCCGTCCTCGGCCTGCTTCTCGGCCCACTCGCGCAGCTCCATCACCGTCGACGCCATCGGCCCGAGCGGCACGTCGACGAGCGTGCCCTGGTCGTCGGGCACGCCCTCGCGGATCCGGTGGAGGCAGGCGTAGTTGGAGCGCCCCTTCAGCACGGCGTACGACGTGTCGAAGCCCGGCCGCTCGCCGACCGCCTCGACGAGGCGCGGGATGTCGCGCTCGACGAGCTGGTGCTGCAGCGCGAGCATCGCGGTGGCGACCACGACCCGGGAGTCGTGCATCAGCGCGGGCACGAGGTAGGCCAGCGACTTGCCGGTGCCGGTGCCGGCCTGCACGAGCAGGTGCTCCTCGCTCGCGAGCGCCTCCGCGACCGCCTCGGCCATCGCGATCTGGCCCTCGCGCCGCTCCCCGCCCAGCGCCTCGACGGCGGCCTCGAGCGCCGCCGAGACGCGGCTGGTCCCGGGGTCGGCTCCGGCACTGGTCTCGACAGACACCCGAGCACCCTATCCGCGGCGACCGACAGACCGCGGAGGCTCTCCACAGCGGTCGCCCGACGGCGTACTCTCCCGGCCATGGGCATGCTCGACGTGCCACTCCCCGACGGCCGCCGTCTCGAGGTCCTGACCGGCGGCGACCCGGCGGGCCCCCCACTCCTCTTCCACTACGGCACGCCGTCCGCCGCGTGTCCGTTCGCGCCGCTCGACGAGGCCGTCCGACGCCACGGGCTGCGGTTGATCGGCTACTCCCGCCCGGGGTACGGCGGCTCGACCCCACGCCTCTCCGACGCCCGCGACCCGCGACTCACCGCCGACGTCGAGGACGTCGTCGCCCTGCTCGACCATCTCGGGATCGACGAGTTCGTCACGATGGGCTGGTCGGGAGGCGGCTCGCGCGCGCTCGCGTGCGCCGCGCTCCTTGGCGGCCGCTGCCTGGGCGCGGTCGACCTGGCCGGCCTCGCGCCGTACGACGCCGACGGGCTGGACTGGTTCACCGGGATGGACGCCGACGAGCGTGAGGAGTGGCGAGAGGCCCGGGCGGGCGACGATGCCTTCGCCGCCCGGCTCAGGCCGGAGGCGGAGGCGTTCCGCGACATCACCGGGGAGCAGGTCCTGACGCGGTTCGGGGACCGGGGCTGCGCCGCGGACCGGGCGGCGCTGACACTCGAGTACGCCGACTGGGTCGCCGCGACCTTCCGCGGCGCCGTCCGTCAGGGCGTCGGCGGCTACGTGCGGGACAACATGACGGAGGTCCGGCCGTGGGGCTTCGACCCGGCCGCCGTGGCCGTCCCTGTGATCGTGTGGCACGGCCGCGAGGACCGCAACGTGCCGATCGCGCATGGGGAGTGGCTGGCGGCCACGATCCCGACCGCCGTGGCCCACCTCGGCGACGACGGTCACTTCTCGTGGCTCCCGCAGCTCGACGCGCTCCTCGACGAGCTCGTCGAGCTGAGCGGTGTCAGCCCAATGCGGTATCCGCCGGATGCCGTTGCTCCCGGG
Source organism: Nocardioides asiaticus (assembly GCF_040049175.1). NCBI lineage: Bacteria > Bacillati > Actinomycetota > Actinomycetes > Propionibacteriales > Nocardioidaceae > Nocardioides > Nocardioides asiaticus. The sequence goes on from NZ_JBDZDM010000001.1 coordinate 1,177,752, forward strand.
TCCGGGTGAAGGACGGCCTGCTCGGGACGACCGCGGCGATCCGCCGGGCGACGATCCGGCCGAACTTCTGGTGCCCCTCCTCGGTCGGGTGCAGCCCGTCGGACATGTAGGAGAGCTTGACGTCGAGGGTGCTGATGTAGGGCACCCCGATGCGGCTGCACCAGCGGCGCAGGAGCCGGTCGATGCGGTCCGAGCGCGTGCCGCGCATCGGGGTGACCGGAGGACCGACCACCACGACGTCGTACGGCGTGAGGATGTGCATCAGCCGGTCGAAGCCGCTCCTGACCGCCTTGCGGGGGCGGCGTACGTCGTTGATGCCGCCCTCCACCACGACGAGACCGGCACCGCCGGCGACCGCCGCGGGCGCGCGGTCGGCGAAGGAGACGTGGCCACAGCGCCGCATCGCGCTCTCCGAGAACCCGCTGCCGGAGTAGCCGTAGACGTGGACCTGCCCGGGCAGGACGCTCGGCCAGGACCGGGACGGGTCGGGCAGGTGGCGGCCGACCGACCACGAGTCGCCGATGACGACGGTCCGCCTCCCGGAGCCGGTGACCATCCGGGTCCGGTCGAAGGAGAGCTGGCGATAGGTAGCGCACCTGCCGAGCGCCTTCTGGAGGTGGGACTCGGGGGTCTGCTCGTCGCACGCCACCGCCCCGAGCGCCAGGACGAGGGCGAGTCCGCAGCCGACGACGTCCCTCACCCTCACGACAGGCAATGATGACGGGTACGCCGCGCCAGCGCCGGATACGGGGGTCCCCGGCGCGTCCCGGCGCTCAATCCGGGGGCGGTCACCCCGCCAGGGCGGCCGCCACGAAGTCGCCGAACTCGCGGTGCCCGGCCCGGGTCGGGTGCAGCCCGTCGGGCAGGTAGGGCAGGTCGAGGGAGATCGCCGAGACGTAGCGGACGGCGTACTCCTCGCTCAGCGACCGCAGCCATCCGTCCACCCGACGCGCGCCGGCCAGCCGCGCCGGGGCCGGAGCCGGGCCGACGACGACCAGGTCCGCGCCCTGCAGCTCGCCGACCAGGCGCACGAACCCGCGGCGTACGGCGTCGTAGGTCTGGTCGAAGTCGTTGAGGCCGCCCTCGACGACCACGAGCGCGTCGGCACCGGCGCCGGCCGTCGCCGCGCGGTCGGCGAAGGAGACCTTCCCGCACGGCGAGGCGGTCTCGCTGAAGCCCGATCCCGGGAACCCGTCGACGCTCACCCGGCCGGGCAGCTGCGCGGGCCAGGCGGCGGCGGGGTCGTCCAGCCGCCAGCCGGAGGACCAGGAGTCGCCGATCACCACGACGCGGCGGCCCTGGCCGGTCAGCGGGAGGGCGGCGGCGGCTGCGTGGCTGGCGGCGTACCGCTCGCACCAGCCCGCCTCCGAGACCGCGTCGGACGCGGTCGCGCGCAGCGTGACGACGCCCGCGAGCACGAGGAGGAGTACGACGGGCAGGGAGGCCAGGAGTTGGGCCCGACGAGGCACGGCTCAATGATGAGCGGTGCGGGCGGACTCCGCAGCGGGATTGAGGGAAACGCCTCAGGAAATCGCGTAGGCCGCCAGCTCGCCGGCCAGGTCGGCGTTGGCGCGGCCGTGGACGACGGTGCCGTCGCCGGTGTGCTCGAGGCTGTCGATCTCGCCGTGCTGATGGAGCTTGTTGACGAGGTCGCCGCGGGCGTACGGCAGCAGCGCGTGGAACTCCACCGACGGCCGCGGCAGGTCGGCCTCGACGGCGCGGAGCGCCTCGGCGATGCCCTCACCCGTCTTCGCGGACACCGCGACCGAGTGCGGCTCCGCGCGCAGGATCCGCTGCACGACGAGCGGGTCGGCGACGTCGGCCTTGTTGACGATGACGAGCTCGGGGACGTCGCTGGCGCCGATCTCCGCGAACACCTCTCGTACGGCGGACAGCTGCCCCTCGGGGTCGGGGTGGGAGCCGTCGACGACGTGCAGGATCAGGTCGGCGTCGGCGACCTCCTCCAGGGTGCTCCGGAAGGCCTCGACGAGCTGGTGCGGGAGGTGACGGACGAACCCGACCGTGTCCGACATGGTGTAGACGCGGCCGTCGGCCGTCGTCGTACGCCGCGTGGTGGGATCCAGCGTCGCGAACAGGGCGTTCTCCACGAGCACGCCCGCATCGGTCAGCCGGTTGAGCAGGCTGGACTTGCCGGCGTTGGTGTAGCCGGCGATCGCGACCGCCGGGATCTGCCGCCGACGGCGGCCGGCGCGCTTGGTCTCGCGCGTCCCCTTCATGTCCTTCAGCTCGCGGTTGAGCTTGGCGATCTTGGTGTTGATCCGGCGCCGGTCGGTCTCGATCTTGGTCTCGCCGGGGCCGCGGCCGCCGATACCGGCACCGCCGGCCACCCGGCCGCCAGCCTGGCGGGACAGGTTGCCGCCCCAGCCGCGGAGGCGCTGCTTCATGTAGTTGAGCTGCGCGAGCTCGACCTGTGCCTGGCCCTCCTTGGACTTCGCGTGCTGGGCGAAGATGTCGAGGATCAGCGCGGTCCGGTCGACGACCTTGACCTTGAGCCGGTCCTCCAGGTTGCGCAGCTGGCTCGGTGCGAGCTCGCCGTCGCAGATCACGGTGTCGGCGCCGCTGATCTGGACGATCTCGCGGATCGCCTCGACCTTGCCGCGGCCGATGTAGGTGGCCGGGTCGGGCGCCTGGCGGCGCTGGTAGACGGCCTCGAGCACCTCCGAGCCGGCGGTCTCGGCGAGCAGCGCGAGCTCGGCCATGGAGTTCTCGGCGTCCTGCTGGGTGCCGGCGGTCCAGACGCCGACCAGCACGACCCGCTCGAGCCGCAGCTGGCGGTACTCGACCTCGGTGATGTCTTCGAGCTCGGTCCGCAGGCCCGCGATCCGCCGCAGCGCGTGCCGCTCGGCGAGCTCCATCGTGCCGATGGTCTCTTCGGGGTCGTCGTCGTCGCTGTAGCCGGACTCGAACCCGTCGTCCGCGGCGTCGGGGGCCTCGTCGGCCTCGTCCCAGCCGCGGGTGGCGTCGAGCGCCTCGGTGAGGTCGGTCTCGACGGAGAAGTCATGTGCGTTCGTCATACGTGGTCAAGAGTACGGTGCCCCGCCAGCGGCCGCCTCTTCTTAACGCTCAGGACGCTCGCCCGGCGATGGCGTCCCGGAAGACGGTGCCGATGTCCTGGGGCCGGCGGGCGATGTAGGCCTGGCCGCCGGTGGCGCGGGCGATGGCCTCGAGAGCGGCGCTGTCGGCGTCGGCGGAGATGCCGATGGCGATGACGCGGACGGGACGCTCGGGATCGGCGAGGCGGTGCAGCTCGCTGAGCAGGTCGGAGCCGCTGATCGAGCCGGGGTCGTCGTTGGCGCCGTCGGTGAACAGGATGATGCTGTTCGACGCCGTCGGGTCGTACGCCGCCTGCGCGGCCTTGTAGGCGGCGAGCGTCGTGTCGTAGAGCGACGTGCCACCGCCCGCCAGGCCGGGCATCCGCGCGATCGCCCGGCCGATGAGCTGCTTCTGCGTCACGCCGTCGACCTTCGCCCCCAGCGCGCGGATGGGCACCAGCTCCTCGTGGTCGCCGCCGAGCTTGCCGTCGTCGGCCTGCGAGAACGCCCACAGGCCGATCGCGGCGCTGTCGGGGAACAGCCCGAGCCCTTCCTCGGCCGCCTGCATCGTGAGCCGCATCCGGGTGCTGCCGCCGCCGGCGTCGTACAGCATCGAGCCGGAGACGTCGAAGACCGCCAGGAACCGGCTCGGCCGGACCAGCGTCGCCCACTGTCGCAGCGCGGAGTCGGTGACGGTGGCGTCGGGGTGGAGCGCCCGGACCGTGCCGACGCCGCCGCTGATCGGGCTCAGCTCGGCGTCGCGGAACCCTGCGGAGGCGGCGGCCGTGCGCGCCACCCTGCCGGTGAGCGCCCTGGCGAGGGCGCCGGTGGTCTGCCGGACGACGGTACGGCGGGCCGCGGGCGCGGTCACCAGCGCCGGGTAGTCGAGGACCACGGTGCCGGACTTCGGCGCCGCGGCGGCGAGCTCGCTGCCGCCGGTCAGCCACTCCTGCTCGCTCACCGCGGTGAGGCCGCGCCGGCTGCTGACGAGCGTCGCGAGCCGGGTGCGGTCGGCGGGCAGGTGGTCGAGCTGGTCGGCGGCCCGCTGGGCGAGGGGTACGACGAGCTCGGCGGTCCGCTTCGCGCCCGCGTCACCGAGCGCGCCGAGGAGCGGCGTCGCGGCCGTGGTCGAGGTGAGGGGGTCGCCGAGGTCGAGCCCGGGGTCGGCGAGCGCCGTGGCCCAGTCGGCCGGCGGCGTACCGCTGCCCGCCACCAGCACCACCGGCGACGCCGCCACCGACCGCACCAGCGTCTTCGGCGCCTGCGGCGCCGCGGTCACCTGGGTCAGCCACAGCGAGGACTCCGGGATCCACACGTCCGGCTGGCCCTTGCCGGCTGCGACCTTCGCCGCGACCGCCGCGCTCGACGCCGGGGTGACGGTGATCTGGGTGCAGCCGGCCGCCTCGACCGCCCGGTTGACGACGGTGACGATCTCGGGGGCCACCGCGACGGTGATCGGCCGGCCGGCGCAGCGGTCGGCCGCCGCGGCCGGGTCGGACGAGCCGCGCATGACGGCGTACGTCGCGCCGGCGGCCGCCGTCCCCGCAAGGAGGGCGAGGCCGAGCACGCCCGCCAGCGTGCCGAGGCCCGCTGCGCGGCGCCGCCCGGACCGGTGGCCGCGGCTGTGGCTGCTGCTCCCCTGACGCTCCTCCCCCGACGACGATCCAGACGCTCCAGACACCGGCTTCCCTCTCGTGCTCCCTCCGAGGGGCTCCCTCAAGCCCTCCGAGCGGGAGGAGTGTAGGGCACGGGCTCGAGGGTTCGGCTCCACAGCCGTCCCTGGCCGACCGAGTGGAGCGTCACCGTGAGCCTGGCGTCGTCCTCGACCTCGACCTGGCCGACGTACTGGTTGCCCACCGCCGGGCTCATCGACGTCAGCCCGTCGTCGGTGTTGCCGTGCGCGAAGACCACCTCGGGGCCGAACGTGGCGTCCGGCTCCTTCGGCTTGAACGTCCCCGCCGCGATCGGCCCGGACACGAACTCCCAGAACGGGTCGAAGTCGGTGTAGGCCGCCCGCTCGGGCGAGTAGTGCTGCGCCGCCGTGTAGTGGACGTCGGCGGTCACCCACACCACGTTGCGGACCCCGTTCCGCTTGAGCCCCGACAGGAGACCCGCGATCTCGATCTCCCGGCCCAGGGGAAGGCCGGGATCGGTCTGCGCGACCGAGTCGCGGTCCTCCGCGTGCGAGGTCGCCAGCGAGAGCGGCATGTCGGCGGCGACCACCTTCCAGGTCGCCCGCGACCGGGTCAGCCCGCGCAGCAGCCAGTCGGCCTGCTCGCGGCCGAGGATGCCGCGCTCGGGGTCCATCGACTCGTCGTACCCGTTGGCGTCGCGGTAGCTCCGCATGTCGAGGCAGAACACGTCGAGATGCGGCCCGCGCGGGATCCGACGGTAGATCCGGCCGGTCCTGCCGGCCCTGTCGAGGTGGGCGGGCGCGAGCGGCATGTACTCCTGCCACGCCCGCCGCCCGCGCGCGGCGAGGACGTCGCAGCGCCGCTCGATCCGGTAGCGCGGGTCGTCGAGGACCTCGCCCGGGTACCAGTTGTTGAGGGTCTCGTGGTCGTCCCACATCGCCACGGTCGGTACGTCGGCGTACAGCGCCTGCACGTTGACGTCGTCGAGCACGTAGCGGTGCCGCCCGCGGAAGTCCGCGAGCGTCTCGGCGACCTTCACGACCGACTCGTCGAGCCGGTTGGTCCACTCGTTGCCGTGGCCGTCGTGGGTGTGCTCCAGCATCGGCTCGTCGGCGTAGATGTTGTCGCCGACGTGGAGGAAGAAGTCCGGCCGCAGGTCGAGGACGGCGCGGTAGCCGGTGAGCCCGCCGATCGCGTCGTTGATACCCCACCCCTGGCCGCAGGTGTCGGCCGACCAGGCGAAGCTCTGCCGGCGGTGCCCGGCCGACGCGGTCGTGAAGGCGGTCGTACGCGGCTCGCCGGTGGTGCCGTCGGGGCCGGCGAACCAGGTGGTGGCGACGTAGGCACGGCCGGGCTCGAGGCCCCGGAGGACGACGCGGCCGGTGAAGTCGTTGCCCGGGTGCGCCCAGCCGCCGCGCAGGTAGGCGACCCGGCGGCCGTTGGACTCCAGCCGCACCATCAGCCGGCCCTCGGCGGTGCCGCGGGCCCAGACGACCGCCGAGTCCGTGGTCACGTCCCCCGCGCGTGCGGCGTGGGGCTGGGCGATCCGACCGCGGGCGACGTACACCGGCTTGTGCCGGCGCCGCGAGGCGATCCCTGCTGCGGTGAGTCCCGGAGCCGCGCCGAGCGCGAGTCCGGCGACGAGGGCGGTGCGGCGTCCAACCCGAGGCACGCCTCAAGCGCAGCGATCCCGGCCGACCGGCCGGGATCACCGCGGTGACATGTCGCGGAACGCTCGATTTACTTAGGTGGCATCCGGATGCCGCCGTCGACGCGGATCGTCTCGCCGTTCATGTAGTCGTTGGTCAGGCACTCGACGACCATGCTGGCGAGCTCCTCCGGCGCGCCGAGCCGGTGCGGGAACAGCACGCTCTCGCCGAGCTTCGCCTTGAACGCGTCCGACTCCGGCCCCTGGCCGTAGATGGGGGTGTCGATGAGCCCCGGGGCGACGGTGTTGACCCTGATCCCGGCTGCGGCGAGGTCGCGCGCGAGCGGCAGGGTGAGGCCGACGATGCCGCCCTTGGAGGAGGAGTACGCCGCCTGGCCGATCTGGCCGTCGAACGCCGCCACGCTGGCGATGTTGACGATCGCGCCGCGCTGGCCGTTCTCGTCCGGCTCGCAGCGGCTCATCATCGTGGCCGCCTGGCGGGCCATGTCGAAGGTGCCGATCAGGTTGATCGCGATGACCCGCTTGTAGGCGTCGAGGTCGTGGGCCGACTCGATCTGGCCGTCGCGGCCGATGGTGCGCTGCGCCCAGCCGATGCCGGCGGAGTTGACCAGTGCCCGCAGCGGCGCCACCTCCGCCGCCCGGTTGACCGCCTCGGTGATCTGCTCCGTCCTGGTCACGTCGACCTCGACGTACAGTCCCTTGATCTCCTCGGCGAGCGCCTCGCCCTTGTCCTTCTGCAGGTCGGCGACGATCACCGTCGCCCCCTTCGCCGCGAGCGCCCGGGCACAGCCCGCGCCGATGCCGCTCGCCGCGCCCGTCACGATTGCGGTAGCTCCACTCAGATCCATGAGCAGCACTCTAGGGCGGTCGGGCGTCCGCCGGTCCGCGGTCAGAGGTCGGTCTGGCCCTCGGCGACGATGACGGCGGGACCGGTGAGGAGGACGCGGTCGTCGGTGGTCCAGGTGACCCGGAGCGTGCCGCCCGGGACGTCGACGGTGTAGGTGACGTCCTCGGAGCGGTCGACGCCGTCGTCGTCCGCGGCCGCGACCATGACGGCGCAGGCGCCGGTGCCGCAGGAGCGGGTCTCGCCGCTGCCGCGCTCGTGGACGCGCATCGCGACGTGGCGGTCGCCGCGGCGTACGACGAACTCGACGTTGACGCCGTCGGGGTACTCCTCCTCGTCGTGGACCGGCGGGTCCAGCAGCGGCCCGACCGGGCCGTGCGCGTCCAGGCTCTCGACGAACGCGACCGCGTGCGGGTTGCCCATGTCGACGTGGCGCGCGGACCAGAAGTGGTGGGCGATGGTGATCTGGCTGGTGCCGAGCAGCTTCGGGTGGCCCATGTCGGCGGTGAACGAGTCGCCGTCGGCGTACACGATCTTGAGACCGGCCCGGGTCGCGACCGGGACGCCGCCTCCGGACGGCTCCACGAGACCGGCCTCGAGGAGGTGGCGCGCGAAGACGCGGACGCCGTTGCCGCACATCTCCGAGAGGGAGCCGTCCGCGTTGCGGTAGTCCATGAACCACTCCGCCCGGTCGGCCCACTCCGGGGCGTACGCCGCCGTACGGACCACCCGCAGGACGCCGTCGCCCCCGATGCCGGCACGCCGGTCACAGAGCGCGCGCACGCGCTCCGCCGCGAGGTCGCCGTGGACAGTGCCGTCGGGGTCGGGCAGGAGGACGAAGTCGTTCTCGGTGCCGTGGCCCTTGAGGAACGCATAGCTCGTCGGGCCGGCCATCAGTAGAGCCCCGCGGCGTACTGCTCGCCGTAGTAGCGCTCGAGCTCCTCGGGGGACCGGTCGTCGCCCTCCAGCTTGGCGACCACGGCGCGCCGCGGGACGTGCGCCTCCGGCTCCCAGGTCTCCGGCTTCCACAGCCCGGAGCGCAGGAACGCCTTGGCGCAGTGGAAGAAGACGTCCTCGATCTCGACCACGATCGCCAGGAGCGGGCGCTTGCCCTTGACCGCCATCTCGTCGAAGAACGGCGCGTCGGAGACCAGTCGCGCCCGGCCGTTGACGCGGAGGGTGTCGCCGCGGCCGGGGATGAAGAAGTTCAGCCCGACGTGGGGGTTGCTCAGGATGTTCTTGTAGCCGTCGACGCGGCGGTTGCCCGGCCGCTCGGCGATCGCGATCGTCTTGTCGTCGATGACGTGGACGAGCTGGCCCGGCGGGTCCCCCTTGGGGCTGGCGTCGCAGCTGCCCTCCGCGTCGGCCGTCGCGAGGACGCAGAACGGCGTGACGGCCAACCACTCCTTGTCGACGTCGTGCAGGTGGTCGTGGCCCTTGTTGGCGACGCGCGGGTGAGGCGTGCCGACGAGGTCGACCAGGGCGTCGAGGGTGGTGATCTCGGTCCAGCTCACGCCCCCAGGGTACGGCGTCGGCCGGCTCAGCCTCCGGGGCTGACCACCAGCGCGGACCCGCCACCGCGCCGGGTGGGCTCGGCCGCCACGGTGAGCCGGCCGTCGGAGTCGAACTCGATGCCCGTGGCCGCGCCGATCTCGGCCGCCAGCGTGCCCGGGTCACCGGGCGCGGCGAACTTGTGGCCGTAGGCGCCGAGCGCGTCGCCGTAGGCGTCGATGAACGACTGCTCGGCCGTCGTGGTCGCGGAGTTCTGGTTGGACGCGCGCGGCGCGGCGATCGCCTCCGGCAGCGTCATCCCCCGGTCGATCCGGTCGAAGAGGATCTGCAGCACGGTCGTGATGATCGTGGCGCCGCCGGGCGAGCCGACCGCCAGCCACGGGCTGCCGCCCTGGAGGAGGATCGTCGGCGAGATCGAGCTGCGCGGGCGCTTGCCGGGGTCGATCCGGTTCGGGTCGTCGGGGTCGTAGGCCGCGGTGAAGTCGGTCAGCTCGTTGTTGAGCAGGAACCCGCGGCCGGGCACGACGATCCCGGAGCCACCGGTCTGCTCGATGGTCAGGGTGTACTCCACGACGTTGCCCCACTTGTCGGCCACCGTCATGTTGGTGGTCTCCACGTTCTCGGTGTCGGGTCGCTGGTCCTCGGTGGTGGTCGAGGAGCCATCGCAGCGCCCGTCGTACGACGTCACGTCACCGGCCTCGGCCGGCTTGCTCATCGCCGTGGTCGGCGAGATGGCGCAGGCGCGCTCGGCGGCGTACTTCTTCGAGAGCAGGTCCTTCAGCGGGACATCGACGTAGGCAGGATCGCCGTCGTAGGCGTTGCGGTCGGCGTAGGCCAGTGCGCTCGCCTCGAGGTAGTGGTGCAGCGCGTCGGTGTCGCTCATGTCGCGCAGGTCGTAGCGGCCCAGGATGTTGAGCGCCTCGCCGACGGTCGCGCCGCCGGACGAGGAGGGCGCGATGGAGTAGACGTCGCTGCCGCGGTAGGACACGTGGGTGGGCTTGCGGTCGACGGTGGTGTAGCGCGCGAGGTCCTTGCGGGTCATCACGCCGGGCGGGATCGGCAGGTCGGTGTCGTCGGTCTTCGGCGGGGAGGTGACCGCGTCGACGATCTCGCCGGAGAGCGGACCGTCGTAGAACGCCTTCGGCCCCTTGCGAGCGATCAGGTCGTAGGTCTTCGCGAGCTCGGGGTTGCGGAAGCGGCTGCCAACGGCGGGCGCCTTGCCGCCGGGGAGGAAGAGCCGCTTGGTCGAGGTGAACGCGCTGAACCGCTCGGCGTTGTCCTCGGTCTGCTGGTGGAAGGTCTTGTCGACGACGAACCCGCGCCGCGCGAGGGCGGCCGCCGGCGCGAGCTCGCGGGCGAGCGGGCGGGTGCCCCACCGGTCGAGCGCGCGCTGCCACGTGGCGAGGGAGCCGGGGACGCCGACCGAGATGCCGCTGGTGACGCGCTCGGGGGTGAACGGGTAGGGCTGACCGGTCTTCGGGTCGATGAACGCGTCGTGGGGCATCGCGGCCGGCGCCGTCTCGCGGCCGTCGATCGTGGAGACCTTCCCGGTGCGCGCGTCGTAGTAGACGAAGTAGCCACCGCCGCCGATACCGCTGCTGTAGGGCTCGGTCACCCCCAGAGCGGCCGCCGCCGCGACCGCCGCGTCGGCGGCGTTGCCGCCCCGCTTCAGCACCTGCAGCCCGATCCGACTGGCGTCGGCGTCGACGGTGGCGATGCCGCCGCCGTAGCCGACCATCGTCGCCTGCTTCGGCGGCGCTGCCTGCGGCTGCGTGGACCGCGTCGACGGCGTCGACAGCGACGCGTTCGTCGCGTGGCGCATCGGAGCTGCCTGCGCCGGGCCGGTGAGCGTCGTGGTGACCGCAGTGGTGACTGTGGTGGCGACCAGTGCGGCAGCGGCCAGCACGGCCGGGATGCGACGGGGCATGCCTACCTTCCGAGAGACGGATACCCCGCGGTGACCCGCGGGATCGTGTCGCAAACGTCCTATCAGCCCCCGCCGACAGCCGCCACAGCGACGGTGCGCGCGGCGCTCAACGGACCGCCGCGACCGCCGCCAGCGCCTTCTCGAGCCGGTCAGGCGCGTCGTACGCCACCCAGACGATCCGTGGGTCCTTCCTGAACCACGCGTCCTGCCGGCGGGCGAACCGCCGGGTCGCCCGGATCGTCCGCTCCCGCGCCCCGGCCTCGTCGAGCTCGCCGGCCAGGTGCGCGGCCACCTCGCGGTAGCCGATCGCCATGCTCGCCGTACGCCCCTCGAGGAGGCCCTGGTCGATCAGCCGCGCCACCTCGGCCACGAAGCCGGCGTCGAACATCTCGTCCACCCGCTGCGCGATGCGCGCGTCCAGCGTGGGCCGGTCGATGTCGACGCCGATCTGGACGGTGTGCGGGTCGGCGTACTCCAGCGTCGGCAGGCTCGCGCTGAACGGTCGGCCGGTGAGCTCGATGACCTCGAGCGCACGAACCGTACGCCGGCCGTTCTCCACCAGGATCCGGCTCGCCGCCTCGGGATCGAGCTCGCGCAAACGGTCGTGGAGCGCCTTCTCCCCCTGCTCGGCGAGCTCAGCCTCCAGCCGCGTGCGTACGGCGGGGTCGGTTCCGGGGAAGTCGAACCGGTCGACGACCGCGCGCGTGTAGAGCGCGCTGCCGCCCACCAGCACCGGCGGCCGGCCGAGGGCACGCAGGTCGGCGATCGCGTCGCGCGCCCAGCGCTGGAACTCCGCGACCGTGGCCGGCTCGGTGACGTCGAGCAGGTCGAGCAGGTGGTGCGGGATGCCGCGGCGTTCCTCGGGGCGGACCTTCGCCGTACCGATGTCCATCCCGCGGTAGACCTGCATCGCGTCGGTGTTGACGATCTCACCGTCGAGCGCCTCCGCCAGGTCCAGCGACAACGACGTCTTCCCGGCCGCCGTGGCACCGACGACGGCGACGATCGGAGCCACCGTGCTCGACCTGTCGGATCCGGTGGGCATGTGACTAGTGTGTCGTCATACGGCTCCGGCTGCGGAGCCACCGTCTGCAGAGGAGAGGCAGATGAGTTTCATCGACAAGGCCAAGGAGATGCTCCACCTCGGCGTCGACAAGGTGGGTGCCGACAAGGTCAGCGGCGGGATCGACAAGGCTGCCAGCGTCGCGGACGACAAGACCGGTGGCAAGTACACCGAGCAGATCGACTCCGGCGCCGACAAGGCCAAGGACGCCGTCGAGAAGATGGACGACGGCGCCTGATCCTGTCGGTCCGCCGCCGGCCAAACTGTCACCGTGACACTTCGCCGCCCGGGTGACGGCGGAATCCAGCGGTCGAAGCAACGCTCCTGATGTGAGACGGAGTGGTGCAGATGACGAGGGCGTGTTCGCCTGAGGTCCGTTCGCGGTTGTTCGAGTTGGTGTGTTCGGGAGCGTCGCTGTCGGC